>CBDCGI010000016.1:0-154278 GCA_965216725.1 Acidimicrobiia bacterium
AATCGCCGTTCGCCTTCGCCCCTCACGGACCACCCCATTCGGTGTCATTGACAAGTGCGTGCGTTTGGTTTGTGATTGGCGCATCGGACCGACAAGACTCACTGGTGGTTCAACAACCAGATGGAGAGGTGGCCGAGCGGTCGAAGGCGCTCGCCTGCTAAGCGAGTAGGGGGTTTTAAGCCTCCTCGAGGGTTCAAATCCCTCCCTCTCCGCCGAAACTCATTTCCTTCCGCGGCCGGTTGGGCCCTGATCCGTACACTGCCGCGGCATGTCGTTTGTGATGGCGAGCGAGGCTTCAACCGTCGCTTCGGAGACCCTCTTCGTGCTGGCGCTGATCGTCATTGCCGGACCGCTGCTGGCGGAGAAGGCGCGCCTTCCGGGTCTCATCGGTTTCATGCTCGGAGGAATCGCACTGGGACCGTTCGGGGTAGGCGTGCTGGCGGAAGGTCAGCTCGACGGCATTGGTGCCATTGGCATTCTCTATCTCATGTTCATGGCCGGCCTCGAGCTGGACATGGACACCTTCAACAGATATCGAACCGCGGCGCTCCAGTTCGGTGTGCTCACCTTTGCCGTGCCATTTGCGCTCGGATGGTGGGCGGGCAACCGCATTGGCTTCGAGCTCGCTGAGTCCATACTCCTCGGATCGATCTGGGCGTCTCACACTCTGGTGGCGCTCCCCATCGTCAAAAGGGCCGGTCTTTCGGCGTCCCGAGCGGTGGCCGTCGGAGCCGGAGCCACGATCATCACCGACACTCTCGCCCTGGTGATCCTGGCGGTGATCAGTTCCGGAGCCGCGGAGGCGGTGGACCTCCAAAGCGCCGATACCTCGTCCACGCTCCTCAGGTTGGTCATCGGGCTGGCGGTGCTGGTGTTCGTTACCACCTGGGTGTTCCCCAGGGTCGGCCAGTGGTTCTTTGCCGGTCCCGGAAACGACCGGCCCTTGCGCTTCATGTTCCTCGTCGGGGCAATGGCGCTGGCCGGGCTGATGGCCGAGTGGGGTGGAATCGAGGGCATCGTCGGAGCCTTCTTCGCAGGGCTCGGGCTCAACCGACTGGTCCCGAAACGATCGGCTCTGATGGAGCGGGTCGAGTTTTTCGGCTCATCCTTCTTCATCCCGGCCTTCCTGATCTCGGTGGGGATGCTGATCGATCCGGCTTTGATCATCGATTTCGACGTTCTCCGGACAGCCGGACTCTTCTTGTTGGTGGTAGTCGTCGGCAAGGCGGTGGCCAGCGCCATCGGCGGAGGGATCTTCCGATTCGGATGGCAGGAGGTCGGTCTCCTGTTCTCCATGACCATCGGGCCAAGCCGCTGCCACTCTGGCGGCTGCGCTGGTTGGGGTGAACATCGGGCTCTTTGACCTCGAGACCCTGAACTCGGTGGTGGTGACTGTCCTTTTTACAGTCCTTCTGTCGTCGGTCCTCACCAAGGTTTTCGCGGGTCTTGTGCCCCCCGACGATTCGATCCTGCGTCCAATTGGATCCTCAGTTGTGGTCCCTGTGCCCCTGGGTTCCAATCCCGATCACGCGCTGCGAGCCGCCGGTGCCGTCGCCCGAAGCAGTACAGGCACGGTGACACCGTTGGTGGTGGTGCCATCCGGCCAGTTCTCCAGCCGCGCCGGCGAAACAGCCAAAGAGCTGGTGGAGCAGGCCACGGCAGCGGCCAACACGTCGGGGGCGGAGGCGGAAGGGCTGGTACGAGTCGACTCGGACGTCAAGAGCGCAGTGCTCAACGTGGTCGCCGAGCGCGACGCATCGTTGATAGTCCTGATCGCACCCGAGTCGAGACGCGTGTCCGAGCTCGCGTTCGGCGGGCCCATCAACAGCATTGGGGGAGCGTCCCCAGTACCCACGGTGCTGGCTGTTGGTCTGACCGAGCCACCGGAGCGGGTGCTTGTGGCCGCTCCCGGACGGCATCGAACTATGGGAGATCAGGTCGACAGCGAAGTAGCGATCCAGGTCACCACCGCCGTTGCGGGCGTTTTCGAGCTACCGATTGTGGTCCTGGTTGGTCCGGGCACCACCGTTCCCGACATATCAGAGTCCGCCGAATTGGTGAAGGTGCCCGATCTCACTCGCAGCGGGGTCAGCGGCGTGATCGAAGAGAAGGACTTGGTGGTTCTGCCACTCGCCTTGGTCAGGCGGGCGTTTGTGAGCAGTTCCCCCTACTCGGCAAGCACTGCTGGGCTTTTGATCACCGCCGGCCCCCATCGTTTGCATCGGGCTGGAGACGGCGCAGAAACCGTTTCGACCGTCTTCGGCTTTTCGAGTCTCCGCGACTAGAGCGCCCAGGGGTTATTCGGTAGAGAAGAATCCGAGGCCGATTGTCTGATTCCCGCTGACCTCGATGGCGAGCACTTCCAGCTCGTACAACGTGTCCGGCTCCAGAAACGCGTCGGCGACGGTCAGGGATCTGGCGTCCGGCCCGACGTGGACGTCATAGACCGGACGGGAAAAGCCGTTCGGATCGTCGTGTTCGACCTTGGTGATGATCACCTGGTATCCGGTGATCTCGACGGCATCTCCGTCGATCGTGGACGTCACTTCTTCCCAGCTGACGGCGAGGTCTGTTGAAGGAATCGGGTTTGTCCCAGCCTGTTCCTCATCCTCGACCAGGTCTGGAGCTGTTATGGCCGGCGGTGCCGGAATGGCGTGGGTGAACTGTGCTGTCTTGACTCGGACCTCTCCGTCTTCCCCCCAAAGCGGCGACCAGATACTCACCCTCCGGGAAATCGCTGCGTAGGTCTGCGATCGAATACTCGTCGTTGGGTGGCTCGTTCGACTCGGCGAAGTAGTCGGATAGACCGAGTGCCCCCAGCGGGCCCTGGGGCTTGACCTCGACGAGTACGGCGCCGGAAGGGTCGCGAAGACACAAGTGCACCCACGGCTCTCCGCCAACGTTGGAATGGACTCCCGTGTCTTCGTCAGCCGCGTTGTGCTCGATGTAGAGCATGGCCGTCTCCAGCTCTCCGCCCTCCGTGGGGCAGACGTCTGAGCCGACCGAAGGCTCGCTAGGTCCTTCATTCGCGGACGTCGAGGTGCACGCGGAGATAGTTAGCGCCAAAACGGTGATCCAGGTCAGGGTCCTTCTCATGGAACTCAACCTGCCTGTTGCTTGCTGACTCCTTCCTGACCCCACCTGACATGACGGTCAGGTCGTCCAGGTGTGTGTAGGCAGCCTCATCTCAAACCTGGCACCAGCGGAACCCGGATTGACGAGTTCCAAAGTCCCACCGTTGAGTCGTGCGATGTCGGCGGCTATGGCAAGACCAAGCCCGGCGCCGCCGGTTTCGCTTCCCCGAGCTTCATCGAGGCGACCGAAACGATCGAAGATGCGGTCGGCTTGAGATGCCGGAACTCCGGGACCGTCATCCTCGACCGAGAGCAACACCTGGCCATCGTGCTCGTCGAGAGTGACAACCACCTTGGAGGTTGCGTGACGTTCCGCATTCACCAACAGATTGCGCACCGCTCGGCGGAGCTGACCGCTGTCGCCGACGCATTGGGCCCCGGAGACTCCGGATATATCGACATCGACCATCCCGGTCGCCGCCACCGCATTGGCCTCCTCGAGGACAACATCATCGAAGTCGAAGGGCTGATGGACCGCGCCCACAGAACCGGCATCGGCTCTAGCCAGGTAGAGAAGATCGTCGACTAGCTCTTGAAGCGAGACCACATCGCCGAGCAGGAGCTGGAGTTGTTTCCTCTGCTGGGCGTCATCGGCTTCGCCGAGGCCAAGCTCGATGTGGGCGCGTAACCGGGTGAGGGGAGTGCGAAGCTCGTGTGAGGCGTCGGCGACGAAGCTCGTTTGGCGTGCCACCGACTCTTCGACGCGCTCCAGCATCAGATTCATGGTCTCGGCGAGACGATCGATCTCGTCACCTGTTTGTGGTCGGGGGACGCGGCGGTCGAGCTCAGTAGGACCGAATGAGGCAACTTCTGTCGTGATGCTCTCTACGGGCCGCAGAGTTCGGCCTACAAACCACCAGACCAGAACTCCGAGGGCGATGATGAGAGCCGGCACCAAAATGGAGAGAGAGCCCACCAGGGCGGCCGTGCTTTCCCCGACCACGTCGTAGGTCGTGCCGACATGGAGTGTGCCGGCGGTGAGGGATCTGGTCAGGACCCGGAACTCGTCGTCATCGACCTCCCGAACGACGACGGTGCGAATCGCCGCTCCGGTTTCGTCGACACCAAGTGGCGGAACACCCACGAGGTTCGCTGTCGCTGCTATCACTTCGCCGCCCGAGCCAACGTATTGGGCAAAACCTTCGCCCGTGCCTTGGGCAAGCGTCGACGGCAGTTCGCCTTGATCGATCAGGGCGACCATGTCATCTGCGCGTTGAACGAGGCCCTGGTCGATGCTGTCGGTCAGGGCGTTCCGCTGCAGCACAACCAGGAGGACGCCCGAAATGGCCAGCACCAGCGCCACCGCGGCTACCGCCGTCACCGTGATCCGGACTCTGATCCCGCGGCGGGCGGCCATCATCCGCCGTCTGCGGCGAGGCGGTAGCCGGCGCCTCTGATGGTTTCGATGGCAGCTCGACCGAAAGGCTCATCGATGCGGGTGCGAAGTCGCCGGATATAGACCTCAACGATGTTCGGATCGCCTTCAAAGGCATACTCCCAGACACCGTCGAGGATCTCCCGTTTACTCACGACCTGGCCGGCTCGCCTCATCATGAACTCGAGCACGTCGAACTGTCGAGCGGTCAGATCGATTTCGGTTTCGTTGCGCCACGCACGACGTTGACCTGTGTCGATTCGAAGGTCTCCCGCCTCGAGCGGCGGGAGTTGGCGCCCACCCGCCCGACGCATCAGCGCTCGCACTCGAGCCACGAGAACCGCAAAGGAGAATGGCTTGGTTATGTAATCGTCGGCGCCGGTGTCGAGTGCTTCGGCTTCGTCGAGGTCGCCGTCCTTTGCGGTAAGCATCAGGATCGGAGTCCAATCGCCGGCGTCCCTCAACTCGGCGCAGATCTGAAAACCGTTCCGGCCGGGAAGGAGGATGTCGAGGATGATGAGGTCGTAGCTGCCCTCGTTGGCCAGCCACAGGCCATGATCGCCATCGAGCGCCACCTCCACGGTATAGCCCTCTGCTTCAAGGCCCCGCTTCACCATGGTTGCTATTCGTTTGTCGTCTTCGACTAGCAGCAGCTTCACCTGGCCATTGTCCCATCCAAAGCTGAATCTCAGCTGAACGTAGTCAGGCGGGGTCAGGCTGGTGTCAGGACTCCCTTCGTACCTTGCGGTCAGGTCCAGAGAAAGGAACAGCAATGAGCCGCAAGCTCAAAATCCTTCTGCTCGGTGCCGCGATCGCCGCGGCGGCGGCAGTTCCCGCCATAGCCCAGGCCGGTGGTGGCTCCGGCGACAGCAACGACAATGATGTCCCCATCACCGGGGCCGAGTTGGAGCGAGCCAGCATCGCAGCGTTGCTTCACACCGGAGAGGGGACGGTTTCCGACAGCGAAGTCGGAGACGAGGAGAGCTACTACGAAGTCGAGGTCACCCTCGACGACGGCAGCCAGGTCGACGTTCAACTCGACGAGGACTTCAACGTGGTTGGCACCGAGGCCGACACGCCTGGCTCCGACGACTAGCCAGCAACAGGTATGGGGCCACCGACATCGGTGACCCCATGCTCACGTGACTCTGGTCCCGAGCGACGTCCTCGCAAACCGTGTCTTGGTTCACCCCTCATGGTGGTCCGGGATTGGCCCGTCGCTGCAAGCGTGAGGAGCGGGGACGACGAGGGCGGGATCGTCAGAGCCCGGCGTCGGGACCGGGATCGTTGCCTTCGGCGGTCGCCGCCAATCGGGGGACATAGTGATCCCATCCCATCTGATGCAGCGGCCGCTCGTCCTCGGGGAGGCCGCTGTGGGTCAAGGTGAGGAGAGTGACGCCTTCATCCTCCTCGAGGGTTATCTCAACCGTGGACGAGCCGGGAGGCACACCGGGGTGGTCGATCCATCCCCAGGTGAATACAACCCTCCGATTGGGCACCATCTCGAGAAACTGGCCGCGAGACCGCGTCCCGTTGGGCATTTCGATGGTGAAGAGCCCTCCGATCCGAGGGTCGAGGCTGGCTGCGGTCCCCTGCCATAGTGCCCACTTCTCCGCCTGGGTGAGGAACCCATAAACGGCCGCGGCCGGGGCCGAGATCCTCTTCTGGATGATGATGTCCGTCATGGATCCTGCTGGTTGGTTTGAGTCTCCACCGCGTCGGCGAGTCGGTCCAGCGTGGCACTCCACATCTGCTCCAGCAGTGGTCGCAAGGGTCCCAGCGCCTCCTTGTCGGCGTGGTAGAGGCGGCGGTTCCCATCTTTCTCGACGCGGACGAAGCCGGCTTCCCTGAGAATCCCGAGGTGCTGGGAGACGGCCCCGAAGGTGACGTCGAATTGCTCGGCTATCTCTGAAGCCGAAAGCTGCTGGTCCCAGACCAGGGACAAGATCCTTCGTCGTCTGGGCTCGGCCACGATTTGGAGGTCGTCCATTGTGGGTCAATTTTAGCTGCCGTTGAAATAGCTCGCGTCAAGCAATATAGTTCAGACTGAAATAGCCGATAGGAGGAGCGAAATTGGCCAGCTACATGATGATTTATCGGGGCGAGGCGACCGACATGGCCGACATGTCCGAGGACGAGGCGGCGGCTGTTCTTGGCAAGTGGGCCGCATGGATGGAATCGGTTGGGAATGCACTCAGTGACGTCGGTGCGCCGTTTGGCCGAGGTGTTTCGGTGGTCGACGACGGATCGATCAGGGAAGCCCTCGCATTGACTGGCTATTCCATCGTCGAGGCTGACAGTGCCGAGGAAGCACAGGCGTTGACCGAGGGCCATCCTTATCTCAGTGACGGAGCGGGCCAGTTCTCGATCGAAGTCTTCGAGCTCATGCCGGTGCCTTTCCAGGATTAGCGACCGCTCGGTCGAGCTTGGATGTGAAGAGGAGCCAAACGCCCAGTCCCACTTCACCAACTATCGAAGGAACCGCGACGGCGGCTTCGAAGACACCCTCGAGGTCCTGGTAATTGGCCAGCAGGCCATAGGCAAACGTGTCCAAAACGTAAGCCAGACCGGCGACGACAAGCGAGTAGCCGATCACTTTCGTCACCAGACGTGAACGAAGGGCAAGGACTCCCAAGAGGACGAGGTGGATTCCAAAGGCGGCCAACCCGACGATCCAGATCGACTCGAATGTCGACAGCGCTTCCAACACCGCGGCGTCGGTGTCACCGGCCTGTCCCTTCCACAAGTCTCCAGAAACCAGTTGAACGACTCGAAACAAGGCAGCCACGGCGACACCCAGGATCGCTCCGTATGCCAACCGGAACCATCCGGAAATCAGCGCCAAGTCGCGATTGACGTTCCGGAACACCACATACAGGGCCCAGGCAATGACCACATCGAGAAGGGCGATGGCCAAGAACGCCACGGCTCCCAGTCGGAACATTCCCAACGACTCAGAGATGTTGGCCAGGGTGGCCGGACCGTCGTCGGCGACCACCATCGTCTCGAGTACGACGAAGTTGGCGAAGATGGCGAGCAGGAACATCGCCAGATACGAGATGCCGGCGATTCGCCCCGCCCTCTTCGGCGATATCCACTGCCGGACGGCACCCGGCCCGAGGAGGTCGGATCGTGAAGTGTCGGGTGTCTTCAAGGTTTGCATTTGGTCTCCTTTCGAAACCTCTGAGATAGAGAGTCGTACTAAGTACGGGTAAGTGGCATCAGGCTACCGTACTTAGTACGATGGGTCAAAGTGAGGATGAATTGACCGCCGGAGGAGAACAACGTCTGCCACTGAGCCGGGAACGGATCCTCCAAGGTGCGGTGGCGCTGGCCGACGAGAACGGGATTGATGCCCTGACGATGAGACGTCTCGCGGACGCGTTGGATGTGAAACCGATGACGATCTATCACCACATTCCCGGCAAGGAAGAGATCATCGACGGAATGGTGGATTTTGTCTTTGCCGAGATCTCGCTTCCTCCTGAAGATCTCGATTGGTCAGAAGCAATACGGGTGCGGTGCCGGTCCGCTCGAGAGGTGCTCAAGCGACATCCGTGGGCGCCACCCCTGATGGAGTCGAGGACCACTCCTGGCCCGGCGACACTGCGTCATCACGACGCCGTGCTCGGCTGCCTGCGAACCGGTGGGTTGTCGCTCGCGTTGACGGCTCACGCCTATGCGATCCTCGACAGCTATGTGTACGGCTTTGCGCTTGAGGAGGCGAACCTGCCCGGTGGGGGCGGTGCCGAGATGGTGGACCTCGCCGCTGAGATCTCCGAGCTGATTCCCGCTGACGAGTATCCCTTCCTGTCGGAGCTGACCCTGGATCACGTACTTCGCCCCGGCTACGACTTCGGCGATTCGTTCGAGGTTGGGCTTGATCTGATTCTCGACGGCCTTTCCAGGATGGCCGCCTCCGGGAGGTAACGATGGGCCTTCGGCCATGAGCGATGTGCCCGACCTTGGCGAGTTGCCAGTTGTCTACCTGACAACGTTGGGCAGGAAAACCGGCCGACCGCATTCAATCGAGATCTGGTTTGCCCAAAGAGGTCCGGCTCTCTACATGCTGTCGGGAGGAGGCGATCGATCGGATTGGGTCCGCAACCTCATGAAGACGCCTGAGGTCGAGGTGAGGTCGGGCACCTCAGTCTTGCGTGGGATCGCCCGCGTGCTGACCGAGCCGGCGGAGCAGCGGCTCGCCAGAGACGCCGTCTACGACAAATACTCGGTCCGCTATGCCGGCGATCTCACGGGATGGCGGGAATCAGCGCTTCCCATCGCAATAGACCTGGACGTTGGGAGTGGACAAGGCACCGCTGTCACGGGCTAGGGGCCGCGGGAACTCTCGCCTGAAGTTGCGACCTCTACAGCGCGCTCGGGAGGACTCGAACCCCCAACCTTCTGATCCGTAGTCAGACGCTCTATCCAATTGAGCTACGAGCGCGAGGGAGATCCAAAGGTTAACCGTCGCTGACCCTCTGTCAGAAGTCCCTACTGGACGTGTCTCGATAGTCTCCGGCCACCCCAGGAGGAACATGACGACAGATCTCAAAACTCCCGACCGTTGGTATGCGCTCGACGCTGCAAAGGTGGTCAGCGATCTCGGCTCGGATCAACTCGACGGTCTGGCGTCCCCGGAAGCAAGCAACCGGTTGAGAGACCACGGACCCAACGAGATCAAGGGCGAACCTCCACCGTCGAAGCTGGAGATCGCCCGTCACCAGATCGTCGATCCCATGAACCTCATGCTGATCGGAGTCGCTGTGATCAGTGCCGTGATCGGCGAGTTCTCGACGGCGGTGTTCGTTGGCGCTCTGGTGTGTCTCAACGTGCTGCTTGGGGGGCGACAGGAGTTGAAGGCCCGGGAGGCGGTTGACGCCCTCGCCAAGCTGCAAGTTCCCAACGCGAGGGTGATTCGGGACGGGACCACCAAGGAGATACCCGTCCCCGAAGTCGTTCTGGGAGATGTTGTCCTCGTAGAGGCCGGAGACCTCGTGCCCGCCGACGGTCGCCTGATTCGCAGCGCAACGCTGGAAACTCAAGAAGCGGCCTTGACTGGGGAAAGCGCGCCCATCGCCAAGGACCCGTCGTCTTTGCCCGACGAGGACATCGAGTTAGGGGACCGCAGCAACCTGCTCTTCCAGAACACGTCGGTGACCAGGGGGAGCGGCGCGATGGTCGTCACCGCAACCGGGATGTCAACGGAGATGGGCCGTATCGCCGACATGCTCGCCTCGGTCGAAAGGAAGAAGTCGCCGCTGCAGCGTGAGCTGGACTCGCTCACGAAAGTGCTCGGGACCATCGCCTGGGGTGCCGTCGCCGTGATCATCGGCATCGGATGGAGCCGTGGCCTCGAGACGAGCGATCTGTTGCTCCTCGGAACTGCGATGGCGATCTCGGCAATTCCGACCGGCCTCCCCACCTTTGTGCAGATGATGCTCAGCTACGGCTCTCGCCAGCTCGCCGAGGCAAAGGCGGTGGTCAAGAACTTGACCGATGTCGAGACTCTGGGCTCGACCAGTGCGATCAACAGCGACAAGACCGGCACTCTGACCATGAACGAGATGATGGCCAGCCGGCTCTACCACGCGGGTTCTTGGTATCAGATCGACGGAAGCGGCTATGAGAAAACGGGTGCGATACGGGCCGCGGCCGGTGAGCCGGACCACGACTTCACCCGGCTCGCGTTGGGTTTGGTCCTGTGCAGCGACGCCACTGTCAACGACTACGGCGAGGTCATCGGAGACCCGACGGAGGCGGCATTGGTGGTCCTGGCGGCCAAGCTGGGCATCTCGGCCGAGGAGACTCGTCGTGCCTACCCCCGAGAGGCAGAGGTTCCCTTCGACTCCTCTTACAAGTTCATGTCGACGCTCCATCGAGTTGTGCTCGACGGCCAAGACACCTTGGTGATGGTCACCAAGGGCGGCCCCGATGTGGTCCTCAGCCGATGCGGCGGCGCCGCCACCAGGGACGGGCAAAGGCAGCCGATAGCGGACGCGATGGCCGACATCGAGGCAGCGAACGCTCGACTGGGCTCGGAAGGTCTGAGGGTCCTCGCCATCGCCGCACGCATCATTCCAAAGGATCAAGAGAGTGCGGCCATCGCCGACCCGATGGCGTTCGTCGAGGACATGAGGTTCGAGGCGATGGTCGGCATCATCGACCCACTTCGCCCGTCGTCGAAAGAGGCGGTCCGAGTCGCCGGTGAGGCGGGCATAGACGTTCGAATGATCACCGGAGACCACAAAGTGACTGCACTTGCCATCGGCAGGGACCTCGGCCTCGGGCCCGGCGCCGTCAGCGGTGCCGAATTCCGCGAGATGTCCGACGATGAAGTCGAGTCGAACCTCGATGAGCTTCATGTGTTTGGAAGAGTCACCCCAGAGGACAAGCTGCGGCTGGTGCAGATCATGCAGGCGAGGGGCCTGGTCGTTGCCATGACGGGTGATGCGGTGAACGACGCTGCGGCTCTGAAGCAGGCCGATATCGGTGTGGCGATGGGATCTGGGTCTGAGGTGACCAAGCAGGCGGCGAAGATGATCTTGACCGACGACAACTTCGGGACCCTGGTCCACGCCGTGGAACTGGGGCGAAGCATCTATCAGAAGATCAGCCTCTACGTCAGATATCAGATGTCGCAGCTGATGTCGCTAGTGCTCCTATTCCTGACAGCCAGCCTGTTCAACATTGCGGGAGGGATGGCAATGACACCGATGATGGTGTTGTTCCTCAACTTCTTCATCGCCTCCGCCCCGGTGATTGTGATCACGATCGAAGCGGTCAATCCGGGTCTGATGCTGCGTCCGCCAAGGGATCCAAGTGTTCCGCTGACCAATGGCCGGGAGGTAGGGCGCTGGCTCATCTACGGCGGTTCGCTCTTCTTGGCCACGCTGCTCCCGCTTCTGTTCGGGCCCGATGAGCCTTCTGCCGTTGAGGCGACCACCTCGATGACGATGGCCTACGTGGTCATGGCCCTCGGCACGGTGGCCACCGGCCTGGCGACGAGGCGCGATCCCGAAAGTGGCTTGACGCCGCCTGCCATTCGAGCCCTTGGCATTCTCGGTATTCCCGTGGTCTTCGCAATCGTCACTACTACGTGGGAGCCCATGCAGGAGCTGCTCAGGACCAAGGCTTTGACCTATGTGGAATGGGTTCGCTCCATCGGCCTGGCTTTGGTCGTCCTCTGCGTGGTGGAGGCGGAGAAGGCGATTCGGCGTAGACGAGGCTGAGTTGGCCCGCGACCCCGAGGGGATGACGGGGAGCGAAGGGCACCTAGGCTCATGACGTGCCGTCTTGGGGTGACATCGTCCGGGAGCAACCCGAATTTGCCGGCAGGGTCCGCGCCCACTTCGAATCGGGCCGCCACAAGACCATCGCCACCTTGAGATACGACGGCGCGCCGCGCATCTCCGGCATCGAGTGCGAATTCACCGAAGAAGAGCTTCGGTTTGGCTCGATGCCGGGCTCACGGAAGGGGGCCGATCTGATCCGCGATCCTCGCTTTGCCCTCCACGGGCCCACCTTTTCTCCCGCACAAGGCCAAGAATCGGAATGGCCTGGCGAGGCGAAGATTTCTGGGAGGGCTGTCGTTGTCAGTCCGGGTCCGGGCGCAGCGGAGGTCGACGGTGACTTCTTCGCCGCCGATATCGAGGAAGTGGTGGTCACTGGTCTCAACACCGACGCTACGAAGCTTGCCATCGAGAGGTGGACTCCAGATCGCGGACTGGAGTATCTCGAACGCGACTAGGCGTTGGAAAAGCCCCGAATGTCGTCGAGTCAGGATTCGTCGCAGGCCTCTCGGAGCGGATCGACCCCGGTCAGGAGCCGGAACGCCCGAAGTAACTCGGCGCAATCCGGCTGTCCAATGCGAACCATGCGCGAGGGCTCTTCGAGCAGACCCCAGGTGAGCACTTCGGCGGCGTATTCCACTCCGCGTTCCGGCCAGGTCACGGTCTCGCCATCCCAAATCTCACGACCCGACATCTCGAGCAGTTCCTCCTGTGCTTGGCCGTCTACGTTGTCAAGGATCCATGCGTGTGCCAGCTCGTGCAACACCGAGGAGCGGACGATGAGATGGGGTACTTCACACGCAGGCTGTGTGGGGCAGAGATCGGATTCGAACAAGCACAGGAACAGGTCTCTCGAGTCTTGGTCCTGGATGAGCCGCCCAGAACGGTTGGTGCAACTTCGACTGGGCTCGAATTTGACCAGATCAAAACGGGGTTCCGGGATGCCGGCCGCGGCGAACCGATCGAATGACGACAGGAGGAACGCCTCGAGACCCGCGGTGCCGTTGTAAACGTCGATCTCTCGTCCGCCGGCAGTTCGCAGAGTGCCGGTGATGATCTCGTCACTGGGCGGCGGAAGCCCGATCCCGGTCCACCATCCCTCCCACCCGCTTGCTCCCGTGCACGAGGGGGAGCCCGGGGATGCCTCCTCGTATCGACGTTCGCTGTGGATGGTGCCGTCGGTCAATTCCCAGACCACAGCCACCCGGCGGGTGCAATCCTCCCGGTCTGTGAGGTCGTAGAGGGCAATTGCACGGCGTGGGTCGGTCCCAAACTCAGAGGGTCCAAGGAATATCGCGGGACCGAGGACATCGACGGAATTGACGGTCGCTTCCAGGGTTATCTCGTCAATGACGGCCAAAGGTGTCGATGCGACGGCCCGATCGATGCCGGTGACATTCGATCCGTCCGCCAGGTGGACTAGGGCATCCGAGGTGTACACCGCCGGCAGCGATTCCTCCCTGTCCGCGCTCCACGCCGAGGCGTAGGTCGTGTAGAGATGGCCGTAGACATCGAGCACGGGCGCCGAAGCCCGAAACGATGCGTCCAGCCAAGCTCCATGGTCGTAGACGACCTCGCTCGAGATTCTTCCGTCTTCTATGCCGCTGAGGACAACACTCAGACCCCCACCATCGTCCCATCGAGCCAACGTCAGAGCTCCGCTGGGCCCGAGGAACACACCTTCGATTTGATGACCGAGGTCACCGGCGTTCCAGAGAAGGAGATCCCGGACCATGGCGCCACCACGAATTGAGCCTCGCCATATCTCCCGGTATGTGTCCGCCTCGTAGAAATCGAGCACGCCGTAGTAGTCGGCCGCGACGTATTCAGCCGACAGCGACTCGTAGAAGGTGACGGCCTCCGCTCCCCAGTCTGCTTCGGTCTCGCCGGAGGGCTGCCCACACGCGACCACAAGCACCCAAAGGCCTAACAGGGCGACTCCCAAACCGCGTGGTGGGACCGAGTTCACAGGAGCCCATTATCTCAACTCACGGCGCGCAGGTGCCGACAGACGTCCACGTCCCAGGCGGATCGTGTTCGGCGAACCCTGCTCTCAGTCGTGGATTTGTATTCCCCGTCCGACTATCGGGAGACCTTCGATGGGGTAGGTCGAGCCGTCGTAAACCACACCTCCGGGCCCGTGGATCTCAATCCAGAACCGGTCCTTCGTCGAGGTTGCGTATCGCTCGTCGGTTGCAACCACACGGAAATCGTGGCCCGGGACACCGTTGACCTTTCCGCTCCCTTCGTAGATGGCGATTCCGTCGTTGATGAAGAGGAAGTCGAATCCCGTCGCATGGAGATTGATGCCCTTGTGCACACTGAACTGCAGGTTGCCTTTCACGGCCCCGTTCTTGTCGTACCTGACCACGAACCCAAACGTGCCTTTGCCGCTGTGAGTCGGGTCATCGACCATCGCTCCTTCAGGTGAGTCGACCCACCCGCCCCCAGTCACAAAGGTGTCAGGGTCGAAGACAAAAACCTCCCCAAGAACCGCGGTGTCGAAGTCGCCGTCGTCGTCCCAGACGGTCACCCCGATGGTGTATGCACCAGGCGAGGCGTAGGTGTGACCCGCGCTGGCAGTTCCCGTCCCGTCGGCCTCGACGATGCCGGCCGGGCTCGTGGTCCCGTCACCCCAGTCGAACACGGAGGTGTGGGTGTCGAGTACGCCGACGTCGGTGAAATCGGCCCACAGAGTCAGGTCGGTGTTGACGTCGTGAACTGCCGGAACCGACGACGTTGCGGTGATGACAGGTGCCACATTCAGCACCGTCACGTCGAATGTGTCTTCGGCCTCGAGTTCACCGTCGGAGGCGGTGACGGTGACCGGGAAGCTGTCCGGGCCCTCAGGCAGAGGCTGCGACCATGACCACGCTCCCGCCCCTTCGTCGCTGAAACCAGCACATTGGCCGGAGCAGCTCAGTGTCAACGGGTCGCCGTTTGGGTCAGTGAATGAGCCTGATGTGAAGCCAACGTCACCCTCGTTCACGACTATGTCTTCCGCACCCCCATCAACGACCTGGGGCGGGTCGTTGAGACTCTCGAAACTGACCTCGGTCACTTCGAGGCCAGGCTGGCTGAAGTCGTAGAGAGCCATGGGACCGGGTGGAAAGGTGCCCGACAGGCTGAACTCGTGCGAGCCGTCCACCCACACGTCGAGACTGGTTGTGGTGTATTCCACGACGAACTCGTATGAGGTGTCGGCCACCCAACCGGTGTTGCCGAGTGTGGCACCTTGGGCTAGCTCGTCGACCCCTCCTCCAGGGTTGGCCGGCGAGTCGACATGACCCCAAAGCTCGTTGAGTGTTGGGATGCCGGTCACTCGGGACACCCTCAGGCCGGTTTCACCGGTCACGGGACCTGTGCCGTCCCCCCAGTCAATGAACTGGTCCTCTTTGCGCCAGTCGACGAGGAGGTAGTCGGTGCCAGGATCGGCCGGATTGGTGGAGAAACCCAATGCGAGGCCGAAGAAGTCGTTGTCGAAGGCCGGCGGGGTGAAGGTGGCCGTCATCCGATAGCCGTGGGCATCGTTGGGCGATGCGAAGAAGGTCGGCTTGCCGTTGACCTGCTGTGTCGCCATGGATCCGGTGCCGTTCACCGCCCAATTCCCGTCAGCGGGCATGGTTGTACCGGAATGGGGTTGGTTGTAGGCGGTCCAGGTGTTGAGGTCGGCGTCGGCTGCCGAAGCGGGGGCGGCGATCAGCAGACCTGTCAGGAGAAGGGTGGTGGCGACGGCGAGTTTCCGCATGTGACTCCTATCCCCAGCCACACCCACGGTCGACAAGCTACCACTGAGAGTGGTCAAACTCAACGGGGGTTTGGGAGACCCGACTCGGGTCAGGGAGCCACCGCCAAGATGAGCTGCCGGCGGAGGAGGCCTTCCTCTATCGCCTGTGACATGCCCCGTCTCCTTGTCATACGTTCCTCGTATTCCTTCTGGCCGAGGACTTTGGCTATTCCCTCGGCTTCCCGCTCCCAGGCCTCGATCCATCTCGATACGGTCGTGGCGTAGTCGGGGGTGATGTCGGTCACGCTGATGTCCACGAAGTCTGCTTCCGTGAGCAACGCCTCATAGCCCGGCCCGGCGTCTGCCATGGGCGAGATCATCTCCACGAGCTCTCGGTTGGTCTCGTCGGGCGTG
Source organism: Acidimicrobiia bacterium (assembly GCA_965216725.1). GTDB lineage: Bacteria > Actinomycetota > Acidimicrobiia > Spongiisociales > ZC4RG35 > JACZUI01. The sequence goes on from CBDCGI010000016.1 coordinate 15,943, forward strand.
TCCACAGAGAGGATCGTTCGGAATCCCAGCTTCCCGCCCGGCTTGAGGACCCGGTTCGAGGCTCTCAGCACGGAGAGCTTGTCTTGCAGTCAGCAGAAGACGTCAGAGCTGGTCACCGCATCGAAGACGTGACTCGAGAAGGGCAGCCGTTCTGCCCCGGTCGCGACCACATGACCCCCGAGCTCGTCGCTGGAGATGCGGCTCTTGGCGACCTTGAGACCTTCCACGGCCATATCGGTCTGGACCACGGTGCAGCCGCTGATCCCGGCCATGTACAAACCGGGCCAACCCGACCCCGCCCCCAACTCGAGCAGCACCTTGCTTGGGTCGAGATCGAGAGCTTGGCTCATCAGACGAGCCTCAGCGGAGGTCGTGTAACTGCTGGCTCCGTAATTGCCGCCCACCGCGTGCGCTTCCGCTCTCAGCAAGACAGGGTCTGTCAGCAGCTGGTATCGCCGGTTGAATTCGGCCGTTCGCTCTTCAGGCGTCGTCCATTCCCAGGTCCTGGCCATGACAAGGAGGGTACCCGCCGAGCGCTTTCGCCCCTTGGCCGCAGCACTCGGATGTGGAGGTAATGTCCCTCCGCTCCATGGAACACGGTCAGCCAACTCAAACAATCGGCTGGGGCACGAGACGGCTCCGCTGGACCGCGGCGATCATCCTTGTCGTATTGACCTCAGTCTCTCTGGTGGGGACAGTGGCCGCCTACTGGAACAAGTCGGTTGCGCTCGACACTGACGGCTGGATGGACGTGGTCGAACCGGTTCTCAGCAGCGAGGAGTTCACCGACGCCCTCAGCGTCACGGCGACCGATGCGGTTCTGCAGCTGTTGGGTGTGGAGGCGGCGTTGAGGGGAGCGGTTGGGGACCTCGATCTTCCAGAAACCGGTCCGGTGTTGAGTCGGATCATCACCTACCTGGGTGTGCCAAGCCTCGAAGAGATGGCGACATTCCTGCTTTCCGAAGCGCGTGATCGACTGGAGTCGTCGGTTGCAGCCATCCTCGATTCGGAAGCGGTGCAGGGATCGGTGAACGCCCTCATCCGACGATCACACGCTGCATTTGTCACGCTTGCAACCGAGGACATCGACGAACTGCCGGCCCTGTATGTCCAGGACGGCGTCGTGATGCTGAACACTCTCTCGTTGTCAGTGTCGCTTGCAGAGCGAATCGTGGAGGAGAGGCTGCTCGGCGATGACCTCGACCTGACGTTCCCCGATCTCTCGGATAACCCCGTGGCCTCGGTGGCCATCGGTCGGATCTCCGACGCAATCGATATCGAGATCCCCGAGGGCACCGGCCAGGTACCTCTGATGACCGAGGCCCAGCTGGACACACTCCAGAACTCGGCCCGCCTTCTCAATCGCCTGGTCTGGGGGCTGGCAGTGGTCACGGTGGCTTTCGCAGCTGGTGCGCTCGCGGTCAGCCCGGATCGTCGGCGCACGGTGGTGCACCTGGGGATCGGGGCTGTATTGGGACTCCTGGCCTCCTACCTCGTGATTGTGTATCTCGTGGGCAGGGTGCAGCAATGGTTCATAGATCCCGGGGCTGCTGCCACATTCGAGGCGTTGGTGGGCGAGGTGACGGCGAGCATCAGGGGCCTCTGGTTGCTGGCCGCCCTCGGCGGGCTCATCGCCTGGCTGGCTGCATATCTCGTGGGTCGGTGGCGACCGCAATCGGCGGCAGAAAAGGGCTGAGCAGGGGCACCGCTGCATGTCTCTTCGGCTCCGTGGAGATCTGAGGATGCTCGAGGCCGAGTCCAAAACCCGGTGAAGCCCCAGTGACGGTTTCCCGCCGCTGGGGCTTCTCCATTGAGCTGCCGCTGTGGACGGCGGCCCGAGACCTTTGTGATCCGGCCAGTTGGCCTACGTTTCCGGTCGACTGACAGGCTAGGCCTGTTGCGGCCGATGTCCAGGCTTGGTCGTTCGCAGGGCGTCGGTCATCCGCTCGACTCAGGCCGGGTCGATGGGCCATTGGACCTCTGTCAGCAGATCCTCTTCAGGGACTTGGGTTGGGTCGTTTAGGTAGATCTCCCTGGGTGGGCCGGCCATCTCGTGACCGTGTTCCGAAATCCAGCCGGTGAGTGTGTGATAGGCCGGGCCAATCTCCTGATACGGTCCGGTGTGGATCGTGCTGGCCACGGGTCCTCCCCCGAGCAGGTCGGAGGCGACCTCATCGCTTCCCTCCAACGCCCGGGACACCGGAGCGCAGATCTCGATCTTGCCCGATGTGTTCTCGTCGATGATGTCGTGGTAAATGATGAACGGCGCTCCCGACGGCTGGACGCCCATTGAACCCAGATATCCGACAAGTGTTCCGAAACCGGTCTGGATATCTCCGGCAATGGTCCGCAATGACGTCTCCAAGGTGACCGAAGCGATGCCCTGATCGGTCACCTCTTTCACGGTTACTTCGTAAGGCATGACAGTTCCCTCTCTCTTGATGAGTCTTTCCAGGAAGGCGAGCATTCGTTCCTGTTCCGACAGCTGCTCGGCCAGTCGAAGCCGGTGGTTCTCGAGGATCTTCTTGGTGACTTCGTCATTGGCGGCCTCGAGCGCCTCCCGGATCTCCTCCAGCGGCATCTCGACGGCCCGAAGTATGCGAATCGCCTCGGCCCTGTTGGCCTGGCCCGGGCTGTAGTAGCGGTATCCCGATGACTCGTCGACGACGGCCGGCGCCAGCAGACCGATTCGGTCATAGTGCCTGAGCGCCTTGACCGTCAGCCGAGTCATTCTGGAGAACCGTCCAATCGGTATCAGGTTGTCCATCTCGACCTCCTCGGCGCCATCTTCGGGCCTCCGGCAGGGGGAGAGTCAAGCCCATTTTGGTGACGATCTTCTCCACTGATGGCCAACGGCATCCGGTCTCCTGAGGTCTCCGTGACGCAGCACACTCAGGGTCCGAGGCGGTACCGTCACGACGTGCCCAGGACCGATTTCAAACGACATCCCGAACGTGGCAGCCACGATCGCGACCTGGTCTATCAGATCCTGGACGCCGCTCCCATATGCCACATTGGGATTGTCCGACATGGCGGACCGGTGGTCTTGCCCACCATTCACGGGCGGGTCGGCGACACGGTTTACATCCATGGTTCGAAGGCTTCTGGCAATCTGCGTGAGCTCAAGGAAGGCATCGACGTCTGCATCACGGTGACTTTGGTGGACGGGATCAAGGCAGCGCGATCGCTTTTTGAGCACTCGATGCAGTATCGGTCGGCTGTCGTGTTCGGGAGGAGTCGGCCAGTGGTGGAACCTGACGAGAGGGACCTGGCTTTCAAGGCGATCACCGAGCAGATCCTTCCCGGCCGGTTCGAAGACGCCCGCCACCCGTCGCCCCCCGAAGACCGACAAACTGCGGTCATCGCCATCGACGTGGACGAGGCGTCGGCCAAGGTCAACACCGGTTATCCAGACGATGGAGAGACAGACGGTCATCTCGATGTGTGGGCGGGGGTGATCCCGATGGGAATCTCCTACGGAGCACCCGACCCGGCGCCCGATCTTCGCGAGGGCATCGACATCCCCGATTACATCCGTCGGCTGCTGGACTGACCTCAGCCGGTGTCGGCGATGATCTCGCCGTCGAGCAGCTCGATCACCCGGTCCGCCAGGTCGATCAGGGTCGGGTCGTGGGTGGCCACGACGACGGCGACGTCCTCGCTCCGGGCCAGGGCGAGAATCAGGTTCATGATCGATCGGCCCGTATGGGAGTCGAGTTGGCCTGTCGGTTCGTCGGCGAGAAGCAAGGCGGGCCGGTTGGCCAACGCACGGGCAATTGCCACCCGCTGCTGTTCCCCTCCCGACAACTCATGGGGCCGGTGTTTGGCCCTGTCGGTCAGACCGACCAACTCGAGGAGAACACGTGACCGCTCCGTCCTCTCGTCGGGGTGGGCTCTGATCAGTCTCAGCGGTATCTCGACGTTCTCGGCCGCGGTGAGGATCGGGACCAGGCCGAAGGATTGGAAGACATAGCCGATGTTGTCCCGGCGGACTCCGACCAGCTTGGTCTCGGAAAGCCGGGTGATGTCGATGCCAACCACTTCCACCGTTCCGGCTGACGGTTGATCGAGTCCGCCTATGAGATTCAGCAAGGTCGTCTTCCCGCTCCCCGACCGTCCCCGCACCGCAACCAGCTCTCCATGACCTATCTGGAGGTCGATTCCCCGCAGTGCATTGACGGTGTGTGTGGAGGTCGTGTACTCCTTGGCCGCAGAGCGGAGTACCACAATCGGCCCGGACCGATCGGCAACGAGGTCAGAGGCCGGAAGCTCTGAGGTGACAGTCAAGATTGGCCCTCGTCCTCGACGAAATCTGATGATGTGGGCTCTCGATCCGGCCAGATGTTGGCGTGATCCTCGTCGAGTGTCATCCGGACCCGCCTTTCCAGCTCGAGAGCATCCATGTAATGCTCGGGCAGCTGGAGCCGCCCGGCTCTGTCGAGCACCACGAACTCCTCCGCGACCATTGACTGGGCACCTTGTTCGTCGTACTCCGAATAGCGGAGAGTCTCGGCGCTCGTTCTTCCATCCCGAATGGCCACGGTGCGGGTCACGTTGCCTACAACGTACGGGTCGTGAGTGACGACGATGATGGTCACGTCCTGTTGCTCGTTGACTTTCCGGAACACGTCAAAGACCTCACCGGATGTTGCACTGTCGAGCTCGCCGGTAGGCTCGTCGGCAAGCAACAGTGACGGCTGGTTGGCCAGTGCAACAGCGATGGCGACCCGCTGTTGCTCGCCCCCCGAAAGCTGCCCTGGTAGGTGATTCGAGCGCTCGCTCATGCCAACTGTGGCGAGCAACTCCCAAGCCCTGTCACGTCGGTCCCTTCGAGGCACATCGTCCAACATCAGTGGAAGCATCACGTTTTCGAGCGAGGAGAGATAGGGGACGAGGTTGCGTGCCGTCTGCTGCCACACAAACCCGATCACATTGCGTCGATACTCGGTTCGCTGGGCTGGCCTCATGTTGATGAGGTTGTAGTCGGCGACCCTCACCTCTCCCGCAGTGGGGGAGTCGAGGCCGCCGAGGATGTTCATCAACGTGGACTTTCCGCTCCCCGAGGCGCCGACGATCGAGATGAATTCGCCCTTGTCAACCAGCAGGTCGAGGCCCTGAAGGGCAACTACCTCCAAGTCCTCAACCTTGTAGATCTTCACCAGGTTGTCGCAAACCACTAGGGCGTCGTGCCCGAACTGAGGCCGCTGTCGGGCAGCGGCTTCGTCTTCAAGGGAGCGGAGAGATCGTGCGTCACTCATGTCCTGTCTCCCCTCCGTAGAACACCCGCGAGGTCGGTATTGCGGTTCAAGTAACTGTATATGGCCCCAGAGCCGAGCACCGTGCCAAGCATGGCCGCTGCCAGCCCGGCTATCTGGACCCAAGGAACAGAGGTCTCGACGTCGAGTTCTGTCGCGGTGATGGGTGTCAAGTCGATGAAAGGCGCAACAAGGATCCAAAGGCCGAGACCGACTGCCACGCCGACCAACGTTGCCCCGCTCGCGGTCGGAACCTGCTCGAGGAAGGTTGCCTTACTCACCTGACTGGGAGAGAGACCGATAGCTCGAAGGTAGCCCATCTGACGGTTTCGCTCGGAAGAGGTGAGGGAGAACCCGATGAGAGTCACTACTGCGGCCAGGAGCAGCGCCGCGCCGATGGTCAGGAGTGTGATGGTGGCGATGGCCGTTACCGACGGCCTGGTTTGGACGTCTTCGAGCAGATCGGGTCGGGAGACGAGGCGGAGCCCGGGCTGTTGGTCGGTGACGGCTGCGGCGAGCGCGTCCGAGGAGGTATCCGGTGCCCGGACGAACAGGCGATTGGCCTGCGTCGGGATGTTCCCTGAACTGGCGGCCAGAGCTTTGCGGGACATCACGGCAAAGTCCCGACCGAGGGGCAAGCCAGGAAATGCCTCCCTGATCTCGTCCACGACCACCACCACCGGCCGATGGTCGATGATGAGGGTCAGGATCTCACCTACACGTATGCCCTTTTCGGCCCACGCCATTGAGGCCACAACGGGTATGGGGTTCGACTCGGTGCCGGAGTCGATGAGCGTGTCAGGTTCCAGCCTTGCCCCCAGACCAGGCTCAGCAGGAGTTCCGGCGCCCACCGCCTGATAGTTGTCCACATCGACGGCCAGAACGGAGATGTTGCCTCGAGCCACTCCTTGCTCGCCGAGACCGGCGTCGTGAATCACAGCCTGGGCGATCTCACTGACACCCGCAACGTTGCTGACATCGAGTTGTGGGGAAATCGTGCCGATGGGGTTGAATGGCTCGAGGCGATAATTGGCCCCGACCTCTTGCCACGAACCGGCTTCCTGAGTGTCGCCGACCGTGTGAGTGAAGGTGAGTCCGAAGGCGGCAGTCGTGATCCCGATTACGACGACCACGGTGAGGAGCTGCGAAGCAAGAGAGCGCCGAGCCATTGCTCGAAGACCGAGGAGACCGACCACACCCCTTCTCTTGCTCGCGACGGCACCCGCTGCTCTGGAAAGCGGTGCTTGCAGCCGAAGCAGGACAACACCGGCCGCGAACGCGACCAGGAGGGGAACCGACGCCATGAGCAAGTCCACGGAATCTTCTGCCAGGCCCCTGCGTCTGAATATGAGTACGGCAGCGACGGCCGCGGTCACTACTGCAAGCTGAACGAAGACAGCAAAGACGTCGCTTCGCTTCGGCCTGGCGTTGGCCAAAAGCCTGCCGAGATCTCCTGCGGTTGTCGGCAGTGATGCCGAGGCATTTAGAACCGCAAGTCCGACGACGAGCGATCCCGCCACCACCAGGGTTGCGTCACCAGGCCTCCCGTCGACGGCCAGATCCGCAAGGAAAATGCCTCCGATCACTGCGGGCAGAAACACAGCCACACCCTCGAAAAAGGCCCTTGTGATGAGGGCCATCGTTTCCTCCCCGCGGGCTCTTATCAGAACAACCGAACGCTCCCGGCGTTTCGCGGCCAGGGCGGCGGACACGGCGAGAACGCCGAGGAGTGTTCCCAGAAGACCGACGAGGATCAACGCCGTCATGGTGATCGCGATCTGCCGCTCCTGCCGGTAGGTGTCGATGATCCGGTCCAACCCACTGATCATTTGAGGCCGGGCGAAAGCGTCCGCGCCCTGATGCAGGAGCTCCAGCCTGGTGTGTTCTGCCTCGACCTCGTCGATGTTGCTCGAGTCGATTAGTTCGTAGTCGATGGTGTTGTTCCACGCGTAGCGAAATCTCGAAGGGAGAACCTCATCCAGGAGGCGCAGGTAGTCATCGGGAGCTAGGAGGCCGGTGGCAAACGTGTCGAATTCGGTGAATCCGACAGGGGTTCTCACCGCTTGGTGAAGAGATCGATCGCCCATCCAGATGTCGTTGTCGGGCGGGCTCAATTCGACTATTCCGGAGAGCTCCAGCACGAATTCGAAGTCGATTCCCGATCGGGGCAGGCCACGGTTGTGTCGACTGTCGATCTCCGCGACAAGATAGACCCGGTCGCCGATGTCCATACGCAGCTGGTCGGCTGTCTGTGCCGTGACTGCCGTCTCGAACCGCGGGAGCGTGACCGGGCCACACTCGGCCTCTGGGGGCGGCGGGTCTTCCTCGGCAGAGCCCGAATCACATTCCATCACGACAACTTCGAGCGGATCGGCCGGAACGGGCAAGGAGCCTCGGAGCAGGCTCACCTCGCCTTCCGCGCCATCGATTCCCCGGAAGGTGAACCAGCGATCCACTCGAACGCCGGGGTCCACCGGCAGATCCTGAACCCGAAAGCGGGTCGAGTCGATCATCGTCGCCGAGGGCTCGGTGGCTTCCCCGAGCTGTCCTTCGATCTCACCCTCGAGCACGTTTCCTGCGTCTCGGACAGACCCATACGGCTCAGCAGGCTGTCCTGAGATCCGGCCGAACCGGATGAAGCTGATGTTGCGTTGCTGAGGTGACGCCTCGAAAGCCGCGTTGTCCAAGGCGTCGTCCGACATCTGGTTCATGAATCGCGGAGTAGCTGAGACCATGAAACTCGCCAAGACGCCGAGGAGGACCAGCAGCAAAGTGGAAGTCGGGTCCCGAAATAGGGCCTTGGTGGAGAGCGAGAGCCTGTTCACGTTCTCCCGCTGCATCACTCGTCTCCCCGCAGGAGTGCGGACACTTCGAGACCCCGGACGGCCCGTCGCACAATCAGGCCCGCCGCTGTGACAAGAAGCCCTCCAAGCAGAATGAGCCCGACTACCGGTGCCCAGGGGAGCTCCACAATCTGGCTGGGCACCACCTCAGTGGCGTCCGCCGTCACTGCGGTGAGGGGAAGGATGAGATTGGCGAGGCCGATCCCGACAAGGATTCCAAAGGTGACACCGAATCCAACGGTTACCAGGTTTTCGGTCGCGACCCACCGCAGGATCTGTTTGGTTCTCAGGCCCACAGCCTTCATCAGGGCGAATTGCCCGAGTCGTTGCCTGCTCGTGACGATCACATTCACCAGGAACCCAATTCCGGCAAGAACGGCAGCGGCAACCAGCCCGGCCAACAGGGATCCGATGATCCCCAGAGCAACCGGATCCAGGGACAGCATGCGGTGAGTCGAGTCTCGAGTCGAGATCGAAGCGCTGGAGAAAGGCTGATTCGCCAGTTCAGCTTCGGCACGTTCCACGGTGAGTGGGTCGTCAGGTTCGAGATCAAGCCAGAACCCGGTTGGCGACGCAGACGACGACCCGGCAGCGAGCGTCGCCATCAGGTACGTGGCAAGATCCGCGATCACCACATGACTTCGATTCGGATCGACGGTCGGAAACGCCTCGACCTCAGCCACTAGCTTCCCGACGCCGTCGAATTCGGGCAGGTCTTCGAGGGGCACGGTCTCACTGCCGACCTCATCGAGCAGAGCGACGAGCTCGGTGTCGGCTATGACCGGCAGCGACGTGATGTCGGGAAGGGCTCCAACCCAGACCGCGTGATAGACCTCGGGGCGGTTCTGAGCGGAGCTGGACCCGGTGTCGATCCTAATTGTGAGAACGTCACGATCGTCGAGTCCGATCGTCGGGCTCTCAACCGCGAGCCTGAGGTCGGAGACAGTTCCCGTTGGATCAGAATCGAGAATGTCAAGGTCCATCCAGGTGGCTCCTCCAGTGGTCGAAACGCCGAAGCCCTGGATTTGAAGGCGGGCTTTCTGCTGCAATCCGGCGATTGGTGCCAGACCCCTCAGCTCGAGACCCACGACCGAGACCGGCTGCTGGGGCGAAAGATCCAGTTCGGCGCGTGAGTTGATGAACGCCCGCATCTGCACCCGGTCTGATCCGCGTGGGATCTCGCCGAAGTCGACCCTGAAGGTGAGTCCGCGGGCGTCGACGAGGACCGCCCTCAAGGAGGGTTCATAGGCATAGAACGCTTGTGGAATCGAGTCGACCGGAGAATCAGGCTCTTCTACGTCAAATCCGATCGTCACCGCCAACGCGTCGGCGCCTTCGGGGAGTGTCACTCCCTCGAGTGTCGGCCTGTCTCGAACGAGGTCGCCCATCAGCTGGGAAACGGGCTGCGCCGACAAGTCCTCTCGGAACAGGAGGAGATCTCCGGCCGATGTCGCGTCGAGCATGAGGAATTCGATCGGCTTGTTGGCACCGGCGAGTTCGCCTCTCGACCGGAGTGTGGCTGCGGCGCCCTCGTAGCCGGGGAGCCTGCTGTAGGCGTCGATGAGGTACTCGGGTGCGATTGCCGCCCCTGCCGCCCGGGATGGCGCCACGTCGATATCCGCGCCAACAATGAAATCGGCCTGCTCACTTTGTGACTTCCTCCAGGTGGCCGAATACGAAACGGCGAACACTCCAATTGAGAGGGCGATGATCAGCATCAACGCCGAGCGCGCGTAGCTTCGCGGCTGGCGGCTCAGGTGCCATACGCCGAGAGAAACCATCAAACCCCGTCGCCGCACTGTGAGTCTCTCGGCCAGGTGCGATAGGAGTGGGAGGAGGCGAAGGGCAAGTATTGCGCCGGCCAGGAGCGCCAAGGCTGGAGCTGCTACCAGGAGTGGGTCGATGCCGAGGCCGCCTCTGACCGTGGTCGTGATCGCTGTCCCGTATTGGTTCAGCTGCCACAACCCGATCGCGGCCACCGCCAGCAGGGCGATGTCCATCGCGTATCGGCGGCCCTGCTTGGTGGCCCTCGCACGTCGGGCTCGGACACTGCCTGATTGACGGGTGGCTAGATGTGCGGGGACGACGAGCGCAACAATGCATCCCAGCGCGGCAACCGCCGCGAGCGTCCAGGCACCGCCTTCTATCGACGGCTCGATTTCCAGCCCGATCTCCGCCAACGGCCCAAGCTCGTTGAAGAGATTCACCGCAGCTGCAGCGAGATAAGGCCCGAGTAGGAAGGCCGGGAGGGCGACAATGGCCCCCTCCATTGCTGCCATTGCTGTCAACTGGCGAGGGCTGGCACCTCGACTCCGCAAGATGTTCGACTCGATCTCCCGAGTGTCGGCGAGAAGACCGGCGGCGAGAAGAAGGGCGTACGCGGCCAGAATGGCGAGCTGGATGCTCACGGTGAGGACGGCCGTGCGAGTCACCAGCAGGGCCCGCTCGGTGTCTTTGAGAATCGTGTCGAGCCCGGTGTGGACCTGCACCTGATTGCCCAATTCGCGACCTGCATTGAGGTCGTCTTCCAGTCCGGCCACTCCCCTGGTCAAACCCGGTACATCCTCTACTTCGATCGCCTGGTGCTCGGGAAAGACCGACCACCGGAGCTTCGAGGAGGCAGATCCAACTGATGCGAAGTAGGTCTCGGGCGTGACGACCAGTGGTCCGATGGTCGAGAACGATCCTGACTCCACGCGACCCTCGAGGTCGAGTTCGTCGCCCAGCCAATAGGGGTCAGTTCGATCCAAGGGTTCATAGATGGCTGTCACGTGGACCGGAAACGACAGACTGGGGTCGAGCCGGCTGGTGGCGGTGAATCTGGACCCTGCCGAGACGTTGAGCATCTCTGCGGCCGGGGTCGACAACATGACCTGTACCTCGCCGTCCACATTCGCAGGCGGAGAGCCTTCCTCGATGGCGACCCGGGAGTCGATGCCGGTGTAGCTACGGAAGACGACCAGATCGTTGTCGGATGTCGTCTCGATCCCGGTGAGGGCGAAGCTGTCGGTTGTGCCCCGGCGATGCATGGTCGCTCCCTCGGGTCCGAAGATCGAGGTCACCGCAGAGCCCACCTCCTCATCCGTCGGTTCATAGGTCGAAGGATCGACTCTGGTTTCGATGACCACCGAAGACTCTTGGACGGGTGCGTCGGCCAGTGCGCGACGCAGGGAGCTGGTTGTCGTGGCCTCCGCGTAAATGGGTCCGGCCGCGAGCAATCCAACAGCCAGCAACGTCGTGATGAAGACGGCCACCAGCACTGCCAGGTCGGATCGGGACCTGCGTACGACCACGCGCCACGCCGCCTTCAATATCGACGACATGGACCGGTGTGACCTCCCCTGGCGGTTGCGCTGGCATGCTATCCATGCTTCGCGACGCCAGAGAATGTCACTGGATGGGACTTGCTGATCGAGGTCACCTGCGCGGAACTCCACTGGGCGCAGTGACCGAATTGACAGGAGATCCTCCGTGTGTCTTTCTGGTCGACGGGTAGGTTCCCGGTTCATGCCGGACCTGAACCTGCTACTCCAGCAGGCGCACACCGAATACCGACGGCGTCACCCCCAGAGCGAGGCCCTTGCCCGAGCGGCTGCCGAGTGGCTACCAGCCGGGAACACTCGCTCGGTTCTGGATTTCGAGCCCTTCCCGTTTCGGGTGGTGGAAGTCGACGGCCCTTATCTGGTCGACGCCGATGGGCACCGCTATCTCGACCTGCTTGGCAATTACTCGGCCGGGCTGCTCGGTCACCGTCCGCAAATTGTGGAGGAGGCGGTTACCTCCGTTCTCGCCGACGGTTGGTCCCTTGGTGCGATCTCGCCCCGTGAGGCAGAGCTGGCATCCCGCCTCACGTCACGTTTCCCGTCGATAGACAAGGTCCGTTTCACCAACTCAGGGACGGAAGCCAACCTCATGGCCATCGCCACGGCGCGACACGGCACCGGCCGGCGGAGTGTTGTCGTATTCAACGGCGGCTATCACGGTGGGCTTCTCTACTTCGGTGAGGGAGGGGACCCGATGCTGGTCCCCCATGATTGGATTCGCCTCGAGTACAACGACGCTGAAGGCCTCGAGCAGGCCTTCGAGGCAAGAGGAGGCGAAATCGCTGCAGTGCTTGTGGAACCGATGATGGCCGCGTCCGGTTGCATACCGGCTGCGCCCGGATTCCTACCCAAGGCCCGTGAGCTATGCGCCCGGCACGGTGGCGTTCTGATCTTCGACGAGGTAATGACATCGAGGTTCTCGACTGGGGGAGCCCAGAAGCTGCTTGATGTGGTCCCCGACATGACAACGCTTGGCAAATACCTCGCCGGTGGTCTCACATTTGGCGCTTTCGGTGGCCGCAGCGAACTCATGTCGGCATTCGACCGGTACTCAGGAGGCCAACTCGCCCACGGCGGCACTTTCAACAACAACGAGTTGACTATTGCAGCGGCGAGTTCTGTCCTCGCGGCCGCGCTAAGCGAGGAGATCCTGCGTGAGCTCAATCAACGCGGGGATCGGCTCCGGGAGGGTCTCAACGATCGTTTCCGACGTGCGCAGATCCCGATGTCAGCGACGGGACAAGGCTCGTTGATGACGATTCATGGGACGGCCAATCCGGTGACGTCTCCTCGGGATCTGGCTAGCAGCGACACCAGGTGGAAGGATCTCCTTTTCTTTCACCTTCTGTTGCGAGGCTTCTACATGGCACGACGGGGCTTTATCGCCTTGTCCATAGACGTCACCGATGGCCACGTCGAGCAATTCCTGGCCGAGGTCGAAGACTGGGCGGTGGGCGTCGGCATGGCCCCGACCGGCGGGTAGGCCTCAGCCGCCGCGGATCATGACAGCAGCTGTGACAGTTGCTCGTCCTCGATAGATAGCAATCCAGCTTCCACGACCCTGGGCAGAAGCTCCTTCCATGCAGGCTCTTCTTCAAACACGCGATCGAATATCGATTTGGCGTCTTCCAGATGTCCCGTCCCAGCCAGGCCGACCGCCTTCCAAAACGGCAACTCGACGACGTCCGGTGAAAGCGCCTCGGCCCGGTCATAGGCGGCCAAGGCTGTGTCCATGTCGCCGGCGCCCATTGCCTCGTCGCCAGCATCCACGAATGTGTAGGCACGGCGCAGTGTCACCAGTCTTCGCAGCTCGGCCACGGGTTCGTGATGATCCTCGACTCTGAGATCGAAGAGTCTGTCTTCCCAAGGATTTCCGGTTGATCGCTCCGAAACCACCAGAATCGCAGCCGATTGCTTCCCGCGGATATCGCCACCTTCGGATTCGGCGGCATCGAGGGCAGCGAGGAGCCGATCGGCGAGGTCTCCTTGGTTGGCGGTGTATGCCTCCTGCATCGCCCGCCACACGGTGTCTTTGGCCATCATGTTCGCCTGGACGCTGAACCCATCACCGATCAAGTGGCCGGCCTCGGCGATGCACCCACTCCCGGTGTGTGCTCCGACGTTGCCGGATGCATCGACAAAAGCCACCTGCCTCCCTTCGCGGCCCTCATCCTCAGCCACCAAAGCGCTCAGTGCTCTGTCGGCGTTCAAGCCCGACGCCATCAGCGCCAGGCCACGCGGGCCATATGCCGGCTCGGCCAGTGATTGGGTCGCGACCACACCCACCCCAGCTTGGGCCCACGTCACGATGGTCCCCACCGAGAAATAGTGCGACTGTACGGCGACTCCGAGCTGCCCGGTGGACGGGTCGCGGGCAACAATGGAATAGGTCATGGGGGGAGCTAAGCACGACCGGACGCCCTATCGTTGCCCCATGGCGCACATCTTGGGATTTGGCGGCTACGCGCCGGAACGGGTCGTGTCCAACGCTGATTGGGAAGCCCGGCTCGACACCACCGACGAATGGATCACTCAACGGACGGGAATCAAGCGGCGCCGCTACGCCGCTGATGATGAGACCACGCTGACTTTGGCGACCAACGCGGCCCTTGCTGCGCTGGAGGATGCCGGTCTCACACCCCACGATGTCGACGAGATCATCGTTGCCACCGACACACCCGAGATGATGACCCCAGATACCGCAGCTCTGGTTCAGCATCAACTCGGATGCCGGTCGGTGCCTACCTACGATCTGGGCGGCAGCGGATGCGCCGGCTTCATTCAGGCCCTCGACGTCGCCAGGGCCCGCATCGCAGTGAATCCGAAGACGATTGTCGTCATCGGCGTCGAGTTGATATCGAGGATGATCTCCCAGGACGATCGCGCCACGGCCGTTCTCTTCGGCGATGGCGCCGGGGCGATGGTTCTCGGCCCGGAAGGGGGCAGAGCCGAAGTGCTGGATGTGGTGGCGGGCACTGATGGCCAGTTCGCCGAGATCCTCACGTTGGCGGCAGGTGGGACGCGTCATCCCTTCAACGAGTCGAGCCTGCGAAGCGGTGACTACAACCGGGTGATCATGGATGGCCGTCGCGTTTTCACCGAAGCAGTGCGTCGGATGAGTGAGGCGTCGATGGCCGTGCTCGAGCGGGTCGGAAGGCTGAAAGAGGATGTTGCATTGGTCATACCTCACCAGGCGAATCTCAGGATCATCGACGCGGTGAGGAAGAAGCTGGGACTCAGCGAGGACCGGGTCTACGTGAACGTCCACGAGTACGGCAACACGGGGTCGGCGACGGTCCCCTTCGCCACATCGGAAGCATTGGCGTCGTCCCGAATCAAGGACGGGGATTTGGTGATTCTCACCGCCTTCGGGTCGGGGTTCCATTGGGCGGCGGCCGCAGTCCAATTCTGATCGGATAATTCGCCCTGACGCGAGGGCGGCACTGGCGATAATGGATCATGGACACCCGCAGATATGCCGATGCCCGGGCGTTCCTGAACGACGCGCGCGAGCTGTTGACCGGGAATCCGGCCCAGAACCAGGTGCTGCTCAGCGTGGCCGAGATGGCCGCAGAGCAGCCTGACGTTTACCCGCAGTTCCACGCGTTTGCTGTGTTCGAAGGCGGTCCGCTGGTGGCGGCGACGCAGACGCCACCACACAACTTCCTCCTTTCCGAATCTCGAGGTCTTGAGTCGATTCCTGTGCTGGCCGAAACAATCCACGATTCGGCTCTGGAGGTACCGGGAATCCTCGGCATTGAGCCGCATATCTCTGGCTTTTCCTCGGCCTGGGCCGTGTTGACCGGTGACAGGCCGGAAGTGGTGACCCGTCAAGGAGTGTTCTCTCTCGAGGAGGTTTCAGAAATCGCTCTGGCTCCGGGTGGTATTCGCCACGCCCGGAAGGCAGACAGGGATCTGCTGATCCGGTGGTGGGAAGAGTTCTACGCCGAGGCACTGCCGGAGGAACGGGCGCGGACGGGCAGAACCGAAGAACGCGTCGACCTCCTACTCGAGCCGGGACGGAAACAGGGGATGCATCTATGGGAGGTCGATGGGGAAGTGGTTTCAATGTCGGGGTTCTCGCCTCCAGTGGCCGAAGCCATCCGGATTGGCCCGGTCTACACCCCGTCTCCTATGCGCGGCCAGGGTTTTGCGACCGCGCTGGTGGCAAGCCAAAGCAGGCTCTTTCTCGACGCGGGCCACACCAGCTGTCTCCTGCACACCGATCTCACCAACCCCACGTCGAACGCCATATACAAGAGGATTGGATATCACCAGGTGGCCGAGGCGACGGAGTATCGGTTCGTTCGATGAAGAGCGGGCGGCCACCGTTACCCGGTGACCGCCCTCCCTACCGCGGCGAGCCTTATGGGCCCACCGCTGAGCTCAGACGACGAGGCCGATCAGCGGGATGGCGATTACCGCAGCCAGCGTCGTGGCGAGACGGATCACTGAGGGCTTCATGGCAGCGCGAACCGCTGACACCCCCAGCCCCAGACCGAGGAGAAGGAGAACCCATACGGCGGTGTCGCCGATGGTTGCCAGCAGCACAACGAGGGTCGCAGTGAGCACCCCGCCGACCGCAAGCATGATCCTCAGGATCTTTCCTGCAGTGTGGTTGGCCCAATCCTGCTGAAATGAGACGGCGTTGGCAGTCATGGCTATTGAATCGACAGCCAGGCCGTGAATCTTGAGCCGTCGTTCAGCGCAGCTCGCGTTTCATGGCCGACTTTGCCGCGAGAAAACCGCACATCCCGTGAACACCCGCCCCGGGCGGGGTGGCTGAGGAGCAGAGATACACACCGTCACCTAGGCGATAGGGATTCCCGATTTTCCCTCCGAGCACTTTCCGCATCCCGAAGCCGCCTCCCCCGATGTCTCCCCCGATGTAGTTGGGATTGTGCTCTTCCATGTCCATGGGGTCCATCGTCGACCTCTCGAGGATGAGGTCCCTGAAACCCGGGGCGAAACGCTCCACCTGGGCCTCTATCCGATCTGTCATGTCCAC
The DNA here is from genome assembly GCA_965216725.1 of Acidimicrobiia bacterium. Lineage (GTDB taxonomy): Bacteria > Actinomycetota > Acidimicrobiia > Spongiisociales > ZC4RG35 > JACZUI01. The sequence continues at coordinate 32,372 of CBDCGI010000016.1, forward strand.
CGAGGATCGGTTGGGCACGTGGCAGTAGGCCCAGACGGTGTGAATGCCGGCAGGGGCTCGGGTGGGATCGAACATGCTTGGCTGGGCCAGGAGGACGAGGGGACGTTCCGGATTCTGACCATCTTCAACCTGTCTTTCGGCGTTCCTGATTCCCTCGTATGTCCCTCCGACGTGAACGGTGCCAGCCCGGGGGCTCAAATCGTCGAGCCAGGGGATGGGTCCGGACAGAGCCCAATCGACCTTGAAGACGGCAGGCCCCGGCTTGTGTTGGGAGAGGCGACGCCTGGTCCGCTCGTCGATCCTGTCGCCGGCAATCAGCGCGGCCGCATTGGGCATGACGTCCAACATGAAGACATCGGCATCCGGCAGCTCGGAGAGACTGGTCACCTCATGTCCCGTCTCGATCACACCTCCCCGGCTACTGATGACGTCGGCCAGTGCCGTCGCAATGCCCTGCGAGCCTCCTGCCACCAAAGGCCATCCGTAGGCGTGCGTCGTCATGGCGAACAGCGTCATCACTCCGCCTGTAAGTGGTGAAGTCAGAGGCGAGATCGCGTGTGCAGCCATTCCGGCGAGCAAGCCTCGGACCTCTGGCGTCTGGAACCTTTCGATGATCCGGCTGGCCGGGAGTGCCCCTTTGGTGGCCATCCGGGCAAACGAACCGGGGTTCCGGGGGAGCCCGAGAACCGGACGTAGAAAGTCTTCGATCACGGCTTCACTGGCGTCCACCAGGGGGCCGATCAGATCGCGGTATCGGTTGGCGTCGGGCCCGAACAGCTCCAGTGAGTCGTCGAGATTCCGCATGGCCGCGGCTGATCTTCCCTCCCCAAGGGGATGAGCGGCCGGGATGTCCGGCTGCACCCACTGCACATCAAGACCGAGGCTCTCGAAGGCCGGCGAAGCGAATCCGAGAGGATGAACCGCAGCGCAGACATCGTGCATGCAGCCGGGCACGGTGAGTTGTTCAGTCCGAGTTCCCCCGCCGATCGTGTCCGCCTGCTCCACCACCAGCACACGACCACCTTCGGCTGCGATGTGGGCTGCTGCTGTCAGGCCGTTCGGCCCCGCTCCTACGATGACCGCGTCGTATTCGGGCACGACCCGATTGTGGCACGGGAGGGCCTGGCAACGAGAAAAGCCGGGCCCTGAGGGCCCGGCTTCCCTCAGCGGAGGGTTCTTAGACCAGCACCGCTCTCTTCCGGATTCTCAAGAACACCCAGCCGCTCATGATCAGGGTCAGTCCGACCATGATGGCAAAGGCCGACAACGCATAGGACACGATCCCCAGGCTCAGAGCCGTGGTGAGCGATGTTGCGTTGAACCACGAGGCCCGTGCCTCGTTGGGCACCATCATCTGCTCGCCGTTCTCATCGAGTACGGCCTCGCCGTTCTCATCGAACAACGGGACAGACCGGTCCATCTGGGCGTAATACAGCCCATCGGTGTTGTCTAGCTGATGCTCGTTGATGATGTCGGCTTGGGCCCACATCGTGAACGGTCCGCGAACCGGGGTCTCGGCGATGGCGGCATCGTCGGGTGTGACGATGTCTTGGGCCACAGCCTGATCCCAGGTGTACCACCAGCCGAAGACTCCCCCGGCCACCGAGCCGAAACCCACTGCCAGCGACAAGATCGCTGTGATCAGCAGGATGAGCCCGGTACGAGGCGAGGCCTCTGTCAGGGCGGTTGGATTCTCTTTCATTGTGACGGCAGTCATCTCATGCCTCCGATCACTTATCAACTGCCAATACCGCCATGATGTCCCTCCGCCCCCGATTTCGGGAGGGGCATATGTCACAGTCGGGGCATACCGAAGTCCCGAAGCTTCTGGGACCTCTACCAGTGGGTGAGCAACCAAACTTCGGGCTCCCACGACCCCGGCTCGACCTCCACGAACAGCCTGACAGCCTCCTTGAGAGCAGACTCCGCCTCCTCGGTCCGCCCTGCAGCATGGTGTAGATCGGCGAGGTGGTTGTAGAGAGCGGCGCGCCGGTGTTTGTCGCCAGTGGACGTCGACAGTTCCAAGGCCTCTTCTACGTGGGCGATGGCAGTGTCTGCATTCCCGCTCTTCGACTCGGCGTGAGCCAGAGCGTTGAGGGTTGAGACCCTCAGGATGGGATCGTCACCCGCCAGGTCTAGGGCCTCCTGAAGAAGACGACGCGCTGCGAGCGGCTCGGCTGTGACCGTTCCCAAGACTGTCAGGGCGCGCGCCAGTCGGGCTGGATGCTCCTGGTTGGAGGCCGCCACCCCCTGCTCGGCGAGGCTCAAGGCCTCAACCGTCTCCCCTTTACGGAGATGCGCCAACGCCCAATCGCTGTACAGAGCCACGGGGTCGGGATGGCTTTCTTCGGCCACCTCGAAGTGCCCGAGGGCCCTGTCGATCTCCCCCAGCCGCCGATGAGCTTCGCCAATCCTGTGCTCGGCCAGAGCCCGAGTCTCGCCATCAGACATGGCTGCGGCCTGTTCGAATTCTGTGAGGGCTTCCCGGTACCTGCCAAGGAGCAGGTCGGCATCACCTATCGCTATATGGAGCTGGTCGTTGGACCGGTTCCCCAAGGCCATGGAAGAGCGGTAGCTCTCGATTGCCTCCGCCGGTGCGAACACGCGCATCGCCAAGTCTCCGGCGCGGTGGTACCAATCGGCAGCTTCCTCGTCTTGGCCCCCTTCTCGGAGATGGCGGGCGATGCTGGTGGCCAGTCTGCGATCGCTGATCGCCGCGCCGTGACCCTGCAATGCTGTGGCAGCGCGCCGGTGGAGAAGCCGCGTCCGCAAGAAGCCCGCTTCCTCTTCGACCAAGGCCTCAATGGCGTCGAGCACGAACTCCACCCCGCCCCGATCATCGACTTTCAACACCCTACGGGCGATCAGCCAGTCGATGGCCTGGGTGACCTCTTCGTCGCTCCGGCCCGATGTCACCCGGAGATCGTCGAGCCCGGCTCCCCGGCCCAGGACAGCGGCGGCGGCGAGGACCTGCCCTGCCAGTTCATCGATACCAGTCAGCTGAGCTTCCATGAAGGTCCGAATGCTGGAAAGCGAATCGGCTGTGCTGTCGGACGTGATGGCGTCCGCGACCAGCGCCGGAACTCCTCCTGTGGCTTCCACAACCTCGGCGGCGGCATCGCCTGCCAGGTCTTCGATGTCTTGGGTTCCCAGCGGGGAAATCATCAAGCTCGCTTTTGGTTGACGAGTGGTCATCTCGATGAACGGTTGTAAATCCGTTGTGTCGTCGGGTCGGTGTGCCCCCACCAGGCTGACTTCGAGATCCTCAATCCGCTCGGCGAGCTGGCCCAGAAGGGAGATCGATGCAGCGTCGGAGTAGTGGAGGTCGTCAAAGATCAGGATCCCGTCGAACGAACCGAGAATGGCCGTAAGGGCCTCTCGGAGCCTGATCTCCCTGTAGGGGTCGGGGTCGACATCGGCAGGACTTCCCCCCATAGATGGGGCGATGCGCGACACCTCGTCCAACGCCCAACTCGGCAACCGATTACGCAACGTCTCCCAGGTCGGACTCGCGGCGAGACCGGCGAGGCTTTGCGCTATCACCCCGTACGGGAGCGTGAGCTCAGAGCGGTGCGCCCTGGCTCGTATCGTCTTCCTGCCAACTCTTCCCGCCATCGTTTCCAGTTCTTCGAGGAGACGGGTTTTGCCCATCCATGCCCCACCTTCGATCCTCAACAGCTTCTGGTCCTGTGCCACCACGCGGCTCATCGCCTCTAATGCGGTCTCTCGGTTGAGAAGGGTCGAAGCGGGAGGCGGAGGGGGCGCTGTAGGAACCACTTGTTTCCTGATCCCCGGCGCCGGCGGCAGGTCGTTGTCGAGAATCGCCTCCAACAACTCGGACGTCTCCTCGAGTGGGCCCACCCCAAGTTCACGGTCCAGCGTGGCGACGCACCGGCGGTAGGCGTCGCCAGCTGCGGGCCCGTCACCTGCCCATGCATGCATCAACATCAGCTGCCGGTATGCAGGCTCGCGGAGAGGGTCCATCTCCAGCCACTGGTTCACTGTGGTGATGGCTGACCTGAAGTTCCCTTCTGAAGCGTGAGCAACGGCCAGCTTCTCGTACGCGCTCTCGCACATCAACCGGCATGCTTCGGCAGTGGCTCGTGCCCAATCTTCGAAACTCGCCGAATCACGCAGTGAGAAACCAGAAAGGAAGTCACCGCGATATAACGAAATGGCGCTTTCTAGGAGTGGGACACATTGGCTGCAGACCTCCTGAGCACCATGATCGTGGTCGCGGGTGGAGTCCATCGCGGCGAGGAACCGCGTGTAGTCCGATGCCACGGTCTCGCCGAGACGAACCGTGTTCCGGTCCGAGGAAAGGGCTTCTGGTCCCAATGCGCTGCGAGCGGCTGACAGAGTGCGTCTCAAGGTGGCCCGCGCCTGAGAGTCTGCGGACTCCGGCCAAAGGAGAGCAGCGAGAGTGTCGCGACGGGTGGGGCCTTCGACGGCCAAGTAGGAGACCAGAGCCGTTGCCTTCCGAGTGTCTGGTGAGACGTCGGATCCGTCTCTGAGGAGTCTTGGAGTTCCCAGTGTGAGGATTTGGATCCCGGTATCCGGCATTTCCCGACCCTACACAGTTACGAAATCGGGCCGAGTTCCCTTTCGTGACGGGCAACGAAGAATTCAGCGGTAACGATCCCGGAACGGTGCACCAGCACTATTGGATCATGGAGGTGACATCGCTGATGACTATCAGAAAGATGACAACCATTGTTCTGGTGGTGGTATTGCTGGTCGCAATGGTCGTGATCGTGCTGGTGCACGATCCCTTTGCCCTCTCCCAAGAGGTGCCTGCGATTCCCAGCCGCGCCTACCCGGCCTGACTTGTTGCCCTAGCTTTTGGTCATGGCACCCACCCGGGAACCCGAGCAGCGAATCCCGAGTCGTCGGGTGTTTTGGTCGCTGGCAGCCCTGATGGTGGCCGTCGGCGCTCTGGCACTCCCGCTGACAGCCGGTCGCAGTGACGACGACGCCTTGCCGAATTATCTGATCCATGACTCCCCGGCGCGGGTCGACTACGCCGAATCCCTTGGCCTTCCCCCATCGGCCGTGACATTCGAGCTCGATGCGGCGATGGAGCTCGACGAAGCCGAGGTGGCGCTCTGTGACGGTCCTTCGAGACCAGCGTTTCCTCCCGGCTACGAGACCACGGTCCCGGTCGAATGTGAGAGGCCTATCGACGGCGGCTTTGGCCTGGTCGTGGGTTTGATCTCTGCCGGACTAGTCGCCTTGGGAGGGGCGATCATCATCGCCAGCCGCAACCCGTGGGGACGAAATGTGCTGTATGCAGGAATGTTGCTGGTGGTTTTCATTCTGGCGGAGATTTACGCCGAGCAGGCGCTGGTCCTTGATCCTGGATCGCTTCCTCTCGGCGACGCCGTCCTCCTCTTCGGTGCCGGGACGGGCTGGGTGGTCCTCGGGGTGATCATCGGCCCACGCTTGGTACTTACGTTTCCAACTGGCTCACCACCGAGCAACAGATGGCGCTGGATCATATGGATGAGTTATCTGGCCGCGGCGGTCCTGCTGATGGCGCAGGCACTGCAGCCTGTTCACCCTTACTCGATCAACCCGATTCAGGTGATGTCGATCGAGGCCAGCACCAGACTCTTCGATCTGGGAATCATGACCTGGACCTTCCTGGTCTTGTTCCCTTCCCTCGTGGCACTCTTTGTTCGGTTCTGGCGGTCCGAAGGGGAGGAGCGGCTCCAGTTGAAATGGGTTGCCTTCGCCGCCGTCCTGGCGATTCTGGCCAACCTGGTCCAGACGATTCTGGGCAGTCAGGACGTGCTGGGCCCGATAGCCGCCTTCTTCTCATTCATCATTCTCCCGGGCGCGATCCTGATTTCGATCTTCAAATACAGGCTCTACGACATCGATCGCATCATCTCCCGCACCTTTGGCTACACGCTGGTGATCCTGGCGTTGGGGGCGATCTATGTCGTCGGCGCAGTGTGGCTGCCGACCCTGGTGACCGGCCAAGAGTCACCACCGTTGTTTGTCGCTGCGTCGACCGTGCTGGTCGCCTACTTGTTCAATCCGCTTCGGAAAAGGGTGCTGGCCGGGGTAGATCGAAGGTTCAATCGCACCCGGTATGCGCCGGAGTTGGTCCTCTCCCATTTGAATAGCCTTCTGTCCAACCTGACTGAGCTGTCCGAGGTGGTGCAGATATGGGAAGACGCGGTGACCGACTCCTTGCAGCCCTCGTCACTCGGGGTGTGGGTACGCGAGAGATGACCGGCCGTAACGTTTTCGGAACGGGGATTCGCTACAAAGTGGGCCATGGTCTCAGTGTTGCGCAGACGTAGAGAGAAAGCAGTCGAGGGCAAGCCGGAACGGGAGTCGGCTCCCGTTACCAATGCGATCGCCGACATATCCATCCCGCCGGGGGATCCCTTTGAGACCTATTTGGTGGGAGCCGCCCAACCCGTGGAGATCGCAGGGTTGGAGATGTCTTCCCCCGTGCTCGACGAGATCAGGGCCGCAGGGGTGGAGGTTGTTGTCCCCCTGGTGGCCCAGGGAGAGCTTCTCGGAGCCATGTATCTCGGCGGTCGGCTCTCCGACCAGCCCTATTCCACCGACGATCGCAAGCTTCTGGCGAGCTTGGCCTCACAGGTGGCACCTCAGATGCAAGTGGCGCGCCTCGTGGGGGAGCAACAGGCCGAGGCAAAAGAACGTGAGCGAATCCAGCAGGAGTTGAAGGTTGCCGCCCTGATTCAGCAAACCCTTCTTCCCAAGGAGCTGCCGGCCCGCCTCGGTTGGAAGGTGGACGCGTTCTACCGGCCGGCGCGTTCAGTCGGCGGCGATTTCTACGACTTCGTCGATCTTCCCAACGGTCGGCTCGGGGTTGCCATCGGAGATGTCACCGACAAGGGGGTTCCGGCGGCGTTGGTGATGGCCACCTGCCGGTCGATGCTCAGGGCAGCTGCTCTCGACCATGAACGCCCCGGAGAGGTGCTTGCCGAGGTGAACGACACCCTGGTCGATGAGATCCCACCGGCGATGTTCGTGACCTGCTTGTACGCCATCATCGACACCTCGACCGGGATGATGTCGTTGGCCAATGCCGGGCACAATCTGCCTTATGTCCGGACCGGCGACGGTGTTATCGAGCTCAGGGCGACGGGAATGCCGCTCGGCTTGATGAAGGGCATGGACTACGAGGAGCGCTCGTTCACATTCTCCTCCGAGGACGTAATGGTCCTCACCTCCGACGGAATCACCGAAGCACACGACGCCGACGGTGAGATGTACGGCTTCTCCCGGCTTCTCGGCCGTGTTGCCGCACCCGCCCCCGACGGTGACGTCGTGAGTGCAATCGTTTCCGACGTTGAGAGGCATAGCGGTCCCGGGGCAGTGCAGGAAGACGACATAACCATGGTCGTCGTCCGGAGAACGTCGTCGGCTGCCGAATCGGCAGAGGTTTTCCAGAACCAGCCGCCAGAGCAGATGTTGGCCGAGTTCACAGTGGCGTCAATGGAAGGCAATGAGAGATCGGCCATCGATCGTTTGGAGGCTGCAGTTGCCGACTTGGGTCTGGCTCAGAGCAAGATCGAGCGGCTGAAGACTGCGGTTGGGGAGTCCGTGATGAACGCCATCGAGCACGGCAACGAGTACCGGGCCGACCTCGAGGTGGCCGTCACCGTCCACTCCACCGACGAGCGCGTCATCGTCCGAGTCACCGATCACGGGATGGCCACGTCGCTGGATGAGGTGGAGGATCCCGACATCGAGGCCAAGATCGCCGGTGAGCAGACACCTCGAGGATGGGGCCTGTTTCTCATCGGGCAGATGGTGGACCAGGTCAATTCGGCCAGCGTCGACGGCAAGCACACCGTTGAGCTGGTGATGAACAGAGAAGGAGACGGCTGATGCCAGGCAGAGAATTTGAGGCGAGCGTCGACGCAACCGGACCTGACACGGTTGTCACGCTCCGAGGGGATGTGAATCGGGCAGCCGAGGCAGGTGTTGCGGCGGCCTCGGAAGAGGCGTCGGGCGGACCCGGGCGACTGTTGCTCGACTTTCAAGACGTCGACTACATCAACTCCACCGGCATCGCCTTGATCGTCGGGGTCCTCGCTGCGGCTCAGGCCAAGGGGCGCGCAGTCGCCGCCTACGGTCTCTCCGACCACTATCGCGAGCTGTTCCAGATAACCCGTCTCTCGGATTTCATGCATATCTATGACGACCAGAGGTCAGCTGCCGGGGCAGGGGCATAGGAGATCAAAATGACAACGACCAATCTCACTACCGACATTCGCCATCCGGCCGAAGGTGTCGTGACTATCGACATCCAAGGCGAGATCACCTCGTTCTCCGAGGATCAGATCAAACAGACCCACGAGGCGGCGACTGCCTCTAACCCCACGGCTGTGATCCTCAATTTCTCGGGGCTCGAGTACATGAACAGCGGTGGAATCGGTCTCCTGGTCACAACTCTCATCCGCGCCCAGAGGTCCGGTCATCAGCTTCTGGCGTCGGGACTGTCCGATCACTATCACGAGATCTTCAAGCTGACTCGTCTCGATGAGGCGATTGGCGTCTACTCGACCGAACCTGAGGCAATCGCCTCGATCGAGACCTGAGTCCAAACGCCTCGCGTCCTCGGGGTCGGGACGTCCGACGACGTATTCCGTCTCCGTTTTGTCCCACATATGACCCTCTCCTCCTTAGGACGCGGTTTGGGGCCGGGGTTCCGTAACGGTTCCGGAACGGGGAACCGGTACCAATAGGGGGGAAAGGAGCAGGACATGGGAGATCCCCGCAACGCTGAGAATTGGGCCAAGCCGGTCGACGAGTTCCACGTGGACTCGGTCGACGCCGAGGCTGCTACTGGGAACGTCGAAGGGCGGAAGCCGACCGGTCCACTTCAGGGCTTCGGTCAGTTGTGGCAGAAGACATACGAGGTCCACGTCCCCAACGCCACCCCCGAGGAGGTCATTTCCACCTGGAAAGAGAACTTCGGGGAGTTCTGGTACCCGAGCAACAAGTTCTACGCCCCCGCAGGTGGGATCAGCCCCGGCGAGGTTGCCGTGATCGCCGGTGGCAAAGGTCCGACGCGGGTGACGACGGGCGTCCGTGTGATCTACGCCGATGAGCGGTCCTGGTCGTACATGACCCCGGAGGGACATCCCTGGGCTGCGATCATCACATTCAGCGCTCACGAGGCCGAAGAAGATGGCTCCGTGGCGCGGATACATCTCTTGGTGCGGGCCAACGATCCGCTCTACGAGGTGAGTTTCCGGATCTACACGAGCCGGCTCGAAGACAAGATCTGGCGCCACACACTGACCCAGGTCGCAACCCACTTTGGAGCTGAAGAGCCGGAAGTGGAGATGACGTCAAATCTCGTGGACAAGAAGCGACAGTGGTCAGAGGTACGAAACATCTGGAAGAACTCAGCAGCACGGACTCTTCTCCGTCAGGATCGCCGCTCAGCTAGCTGAGCGGCCGGTCTCAGGCGGAGAAGACCTCCTCCCCGCCCACCAGAGTTCGGGTGATCTCGAGGTTGTCGTCGATGATCGCGATGTCGGCTTGATTTCCGGGGACGAGTGACCCCGAGTTGGCAAGCCCCGCGAACCGTGCCGGGTTTCCCGAAGTAGCGCGCGCCGCATCCGCGAGCGACAAACCGAGGCCTAAGAGATTCCGAAATGCGGCGTCCATGGTGAGGACGCTTCCGGCGATCGTCCCGTTGGCAAGCCGAGGCGCACCGTCCCTAACGGTTGCTGCCTTGCCGCCCAGAAGGATCTCTCCTTCGTCTTGGCCTACGGCCGGCGAGCCGTCGGTGATGGCAATGAGGTTGTGACCGGCGGCTCGCACGACCAGCAACTCGGTTTCTCGCGCGAGGTGCGCACCGTCAAACACGGCGGTTAGGTAGGCCTCCCTGTCCGTCAGCGCGTAGCCGGCCATGCCTGGTGATCGGTGATGCATCGGAGCCATGGCATTGAACACGTGGGTGTAGGCCGTTGCACCGGCAGCACGGGCCGCTTCGACCACCGCAGTATCGGCACCAGAGTGCCCCAATGAGACCAGAACTCCGTTCTCGACCAGGTACTCGATGACCTCCATGGAGCCCCTCACCTCGGGAGCGATGGTCATCTGAGCGACCGGGCCTTGGGTCAACAGCTCATGAGCAATCTCGATACTGGCCGGGAGCAAGTCCGCCCTGGAGTGGGCGCCGTTGTGTCTGGGTGAGAGGAATGGGCCCTCGAGATGAAAACCGAGGACTCGTGCCCCGCCGGCCACAACGCCTGGATGTTGAGCGATGGCCTTTTTCATCTTCTCCAGACCGGCCGACATGACCGTCGGTTGGTAGGCGGTGACCCCGGTTCTGGTGACGTTCTTCGAGATGCGGAGGTGGTCGTACAGGGTCGCGGCTGTGAAGTCGATGCCATCTCTTCCGTGGAAGTGGACGTCCACGAATCCGGGGATGGCAATCGCAGCACCTTGGCTTCGGCCGACACCAAACTCCGCCACCCGCCCGTCTTCAACCTCCAGGTCGCCTGCAACCAGCCTCTCACCTATGAGCGCGGCCGACACTCCGAGGCGCATCAGGTCCCTTTGAACTCGGGGTCGCGGCCTTCGACAAAGGCGGCGATCGACTCCATGAGATCGTCCGATATCAAGTATGCGGCATTCCAGTGAGCGACGAAATCGAGCGCTTCGTCGACGGTTCTTCCGCTGTTGGCTGCCAGCACCTGCTTCACACCCCCAACTGCCAGCGGAGAGTTGGATGCGATCCTGAAGGCCAAATCCCTCGCTCCGGCCATCATCGACGCGTGATCGGCGAACGTCTTGTTGACCAAGCCGATCTCTTCGGCCCTCGAACCAGATATGTCCTCGCCCGTCATCGCCAGTTCTGCCGCGTGGCCGGCACCGACGATGTCAGGGAGGCGCTGCAAGACCCCGACATCGGCGACAACTCCGAGTTTGGTTTCACGCACGGACAGGACAGCGTCACTCGTGGCCAGGCGGATGTCGCACGCTGTCGCCAGACTCAGCCCCTCTCCCAGGCAGTAGCCGTGAATGGCGGCGATGGAGGGTTTTGGCGAATTGGCGAAGGCGTTGTTGGTGGCCTGGAGCTTGCGTACCTCTTCGTAGACGCGCTTGCTGCGAATCGAGGGTGATCCCTCCAGTTGGAGAATGCTCGATAGGAATCCGAGATCGATCCCCACCGTGAACGCTTTCCCCCGTCCGGCGGCCACGATCACTCGGACTGAAGAGTCTCGATCGAGCTCGGATACAGCCTGGGGGATGTCCGCCCACATTTGGGCGTCGACTGCGTTGAGCTTGTCGGGTCGGTTCAACCACAGGGTGCCGACGCCATCTTCGACCTCGATTTCTATGTGTTCGTATCCCATGAATATCCGAAGGCCCGAGAACGTCTTCAGGGCGGCCAGCCAGCGCTCCGGCCGCCACGGACATCATCGCACATGGCGAGAACCCAAGCGGAGACCACGGGTTGAGAATGAAGACCCAGGGAGTGACGCTCAGTCGAACAATCGTGGCCGGAAGAGTCGATCGTGGGTGTGTAGGGCGTAGCGGTCGGTCATCCCGGCGACGAAGTCAACTGCGCGTTGCAAAGGCTCTGCTCCGGCGACCGTCGAAGAGTCGGGTACCTCGGCCGGGTGCTCGGCGAAGTAGCCGACCAGGTCCTGGATGATCGTGATCGCCCTGTTCTTCTGATCTTCGGACTCGGGTCTCAGGTACACACGCTCGAACATGAATTCCCGAAGGTGATTCATGACTTCGAGATGATCCGGGTCGATTGCCACCTGGCCGGTGTTGTGGCTGGTCTCGATGACCGAAGTCACCATGGCGGAGATCCATTCCCGGGCCGTGGCGCCAAACGTGGTGAGGACACGTGTGGGCAGATCGTGATACTCGATGACGTCTGCCCGGAGGGCATCTTCGACGTCGTGGGACAGGTAGGCGATACGGTCGGCATACCGGCATATCCACCCCTCGGGCGTCTCGGGCCCGTCCTCGATCCGCCAGGAGTGGGCCCTCACCCCGTCGAGGACTTCATGGGTCAGGTTGAGTTGTTCGATCTCGTTGAGAACGCGCACGCCATGCGCCGAGTGGAGCCACTGCTGGTCGAGCAAAGGGGTCAATGCCTCTTCGCCGGTGTGCCCGAACGGGGAGTGACCTACATCGTGGGCGAGACAGATGGCCTCAGTCAGATCCTCGTTGAGGCCGAGCGCTCGCGACATTGCCCTGCCCACGTGAGTGACGTTGATGGTGTGGGTCATCCTGGTGACGAAGTGATCACCGTCGGGGTTGAGAAAAACCTGGGTCTTGTGTTTCAGGCGCCGGAAGGCCTTGGAATGGACCACTCGCCCTCGGTCGCGGTCAAATGCGGTGCGGAATTCGTCGGGTTCTTCCTCGCGTTGCCTGCCCCGCGTCGCCTCAGCCCTGGTCGCGGACGGCGCCAACAACTCCTTCTCCAGTCTTTCCCTCTCGGCGCGGTCGAGCCTCAACATGGCATCAGGTGTACCTATCGCGAATCTCTCGAAAGGTAGTCCGCGGTTCTCGGGCGATGTGGGCGGTGCTCAGGCGTGGCTGTGGACGATGTCGCCGAACTCGGCGAAGTCGTGAACGTCCAATGCCCCGGTCAGCGGCCGGTTCCACGGTCTCACGTACCGACAGACTGTTCGGTGTGGCCGGTGGCGAAGGAGGCCGGGGAGGACGTAAGGCCCGTCGTCGAGATAGATGTCGCAGTCGATCTGCCACTTCTTGGTGGTGATGTGGATCTCGGAGGTCGGGATTCCCTGCTTCTCGACCCAGTCATGGGTGTCGTCGACCGCAAAGTCCGGCTTGGTGGTGATGATCACGATGTCGTGACCCTCGGAGTCATATCGGCGCAGCGCCTCCACCGCTCCGGGGAAAGTGTCCAGGTGCCAGAAAATGGAGCGTCCGTCCAGGTTCGCGGACCATCCCCAGAACTCGTTGAGGTCCTTGAAATGGGTCAGATCGACCAGGTCATGCCACTTTTTGGAGTCTTCGACGGCGAGGTTGGCTCCGAACTGCTCGTTGTAGAAGCGCATCCAACCGGCAGTGAAGTTGGCGACGACGCCGTCGAGGTCTATCCCTAGACGCAAGCCCTTATTCGGGGTTTTCTACGGCCTTCGACTTCTTGTAGAAGTCGAGCCGGTCCACCGGCATGACGACCGACGAGAGCACATTTGAGAGGTGGGCGGCGATCCGCTTCAGATGCCGGAACAGCAGAGCGCGGGGAGCCGCATAGTATCCGGGTCTGTCGGAGGTCACGTACTCGTCCACGTGATTGTCGAAGTGGCCGGCCAAATCCCTGATCCTTGGCACCAGCTCATGCACGGCCTCGGAGTCTTCATTGACGAAAGCTTCGGCACCCGCCTGCAACAACTCTGCGACCTCGCCGGCGTGGTGTTGGAGGTCGAGTAGATCATCTCCCGAGCGAAGATCGATGTTGATATCGGCTAGGTCCCAGATGTTCTTGCAGTAGTCGCCGATTCTCTCGATGTCCTTCGATATCGACATATAAACCAGCATGAGGCCCTGGTCGACCTCGGCTCCTCGAACGGTGCCGTGTACCAGGAGCTCCCGTCGGATGAGACGCTCAGCCTTGTTGAGAGCCTTGTCCAACTCCCACAGTTCCTCGCTGACGTCCGCTGGCGTGCGGTGACCCAACAGAGAGCTGATCGCCAGGTCGTACATGGTTCGAGCGTTGGCGAGCATCTCATCGATTTGGTCCTCGACGGATTGCAGCTGGTCGGCGTCGCGGAATATTGAGAACATTTCTACTCCTAGCTAATCACAAGTATCGCGATAGGGACGACAAAGAAAAGTCCCACGAGGTACGCGCCAACCAGGGACTTGTTTTTGACTGCGATCTGAGCAGTTCTCTCAGCAAGGAACATCGGGATTCGGCGCAGCGCCGGCAACGGATAGAAGATGAGTATCGCCAAGAGGTTGAACGTGACATGAGCGAGCGCAATGGTCAAAGCGTCAGGGGAGTCGGCAGCAACTGACGCCAGCAGGGCCGTGATGGTGGTGCCCAGGTTGGCTCCAAGGGTCACTGGGAAGGCGTTGGGCAAGGTGAGGACGCCCGCGGCCACCAAAGGCACGAGGATCGAGGTCGTGATGCTCGAGCTCTGCACCGCAACCGTCATCACCATGCCGACGAACATTGCCGCGATTCCAGCTCCACGCGAGAGCACGGAATTGATCGCGTTTTCCATGCGACCCGACATCACTGCCTTCATCTGGCGGGTGATCATGAATAGGCCCGTGAAGATGAGGAGGATTCCGAGGGCGAGTAGAATCGGACCCTCAGCCGAGTTCCAGCCCAGGGTGTCGATGGCGTCTCGAATCCAATCCACCGGGGCACCAATTGCATCCTTGATGGGGCTGGATGATTCGACATCCGGGATGCTGCCGCCGAACGTCTCTGCCCCCCACGAGGCGATGTTGGAGATGAGGCCTGTGCCTACTTCGAGGGGAAGGAGTATCACAACTGCCAGAATGTTGAAGAAGTCGTGCATCGTGGCCGCGGCGAAAGCCCGCTGGAAGTAGGCGCCCTGTCTCAAGTGGCCCAATGAGGCGAGGGTGTTGGTCACCGTGGTGCCGATGTTGGCTCCCATCACCATCGGCACGGCAGCGTCCACTGTGAGAACCCCAGCCCCGACCAATCCCACGATCGTTGCGGTTGTCACAGAAGATGACTGGACCAAGACCGTGGCGAGAACTCCCGCTGCGAGTCCCGCGATGGGCGTGGATACCGAGGAAAAAACGTCGTCTACAAAGTCGGATCCGAGGGCAGATATGCCCTTCTCCAGGCTCTTGACCCCGACGAGAAAGAGGTAGAGGAAGAGAAGGACGAGCAGTAGGCGAAGGGCTGTCTCGGTCCACGGAGGATAAGGGCGAGCGCGTTGTATCCACCCGATTCCGGGCCGTCTGTCTCCCATGGGCGCGCCGGAGGTTAGACCGATTACACGTGTTGGTGCCGTGCCGCTAGATCAGACGACCTGGACCCACTTGAGAACCTCGGGCATTCGGCGTTTCAGGAGCACGCTGGCCACCCAAAGCGACAGCCCGTAAGCGACGACACCCCAGAGCAAGGCGAATCCCGCAGCGAACCAGCCCGGCACATTCTGTCCGAAGTCGACGGTGAGGACGGTCACCGAGGCCGGCGGGACCATGAGGACTCCAATTGCAAAGAACGAGACCAGCTGGCTGACGATGGCAAGACAGCCCTGTTCCGTCGATTGGGCGAACACGTCGGTCCCTTCCCTGGGGAGTCGGAGCGGGGTCAGTACCGAGACGACGTTGCCGATGGCCATCTGACACCCAATCGCCGCAACAGCCAGGAAGGGCACCAGCCACACCCATTCCCAGGACCCGCTGACCAAGGCAAGCCCGATGGCGAGTACTCCGGTCTCCACCGCAAGAGCGATGGCGACCGCCAGATTCTTGCCGGCCAGAAGCTGGGATGCCTTGAGGGGCAGAGCAAACAGATAGCTGGCGGCGTTGCGTTCCCAGCCGAAGAGGTTGAGAGCGATGGGCAGCCCGACGAAAAGAACGAGAACCGGAGCTATGAGAGGCGCCCATGACCGATTCCCGATCGACAGGAAGCCGGTTGCGTTCATGACGACCCCGGCCACGGCCAGGCCGACGAAGATCACGGTGCCGGTCCACACCAGCCTCTGCCGCGGGTCGCGTACATAGAAGCGCAGCTCTTTTCGGGCCAGGGTGGGGACAGGCCCCCAGGGTCCTGTGGTCATACCTTCGCGCCGGGCCCGGCGGGCCGGCTTGCTCTGCTGCTCTGGTGTGATCAGCAGCCAACCGATCAGCCAGCGCCACCCGGCGACCAGCAGCCACAACCCGACCACCGCGGCCCCCAAAAAGAGGACACCGGCGAAGGGCGAGTCATTGGCTGCCTCGACAATGGAGCGTTGTGCTGCAGCCGGCGGGATGAGGAGACTCCACACGCCCAACGGCGCCTCCGAGACCGCGCCTTCGACTCCGAGCTGATTCACCCGCTGATTGATCGCCTGGTAGGCAAAGAACCCGCCTGCTGCCAGACCAAGAACGAGAAAGGTTGCGATGTCTCGCCCTCTTCTCGTCCGGAGAATGGCAGACACGAGTGCGGAGAAGGCCTGACTCCCGACGACCAGAAGCGCCAGGAACACAATCGAGGCGGGCAGGGCGATCCACCATCCTCCAGACAGAAGAGCCGCGTTAGACCCGAGGAGCAGCGCGGGGAGCACCGCCGACGGGGCGATCAGGCTGGACATGCCCAGACCGGCCAGAAGCTGTTTGTCGGGTATCGGCAACAGTGCGAGCTGCTGAGGATCGAGGTTCTCGTCGAGGGGGAATATGACGACCGGCAACGTGACCCAGACGGCAAAGGCGATGATTGCCGTCCACTCCAGATAGGCGACCAATGCCTCGGGATCGCTTGTCGCCAGTGTCGTGCCCATCCGATAATGCGTGTTCGCCAGCCAGATGCCGAGCCAGAGAAGAAGCATCATCGACACCGGAAGTCCGATGCGACGTTGCATGTCGGCTTTGACCCCGTTCCAGAGGAGCAGAACCTTGAGGTGCGCTAGCCGGCGTACCACGATGTGCTGTTGACCGCCTCACCCCCAACGGCTGCAATGAAGGCGTCTTCGACGTTGTCGGTCCCGGTCATCTCGCACAGCTCGAGTGGTGTGGCCTCGATGGTGAGTCTTCCCGCGACCATTATTCCGATCCGGGTGCATAGCTTCTCCACGAGGTGCATCTCATGGGAGGAGAAGACGATCGTGGTCCCCTGGCCCGCTGCAGTCTTGAGCAAGTTGCGGATCAGTCGCGCCGAGACCGCGTCGACGCCTTCGAATGGCTCATCGAGGAACAGCACCGGAGGGCGATGGATGATCGCGGCCGCCAGGGCCACCTTCTTCCGCATCCCGCGTGAGTAGTCGCGGATCAGCTTGGTTCCGGCATCGACGAGGTCGAGAAGTTCGAGCAGCTCGGTGCGGCGGGTGGCCGCTTCGTCCCGGGAGATGCCGTGCATAGCCGCCGTGAAATCGAGTAGCTCTGCACCGGTCAGCCGCTCGTAGAGGTTGAACTCTTCGGGAAGGACTCCGATTCTCGCCTTGACCTCGGTCGGGCTCTTCCACGTGTCGAACTCCCCGATGCCCACTGTCCCTTCTTGTGGTCGGAGCAGGCCGACGATGGTCTTGATGGTGGTTGTCTTCCCGGCCCCGTTTTGCCCGAGGAGCCCGTAGAACTCTCCGGGCTCGATGGCCAGGTCGACGTGGTCCACAGCCACTGTCTGGCCGAAGCGTCTGACCAACCCATTTGCCCATACCGCTGGCGGCGAGGGCTCAGTCTCGACGTGGGAGTTTTCAACTAGCGGCTGGGTCACGAGGGGAAGTATCGACGGGTCGGCAGGGTAAATGAAGCGGCGCGCCCGGAGTCCCCCAACCCGAAGCTTGTGACCGGAGGTCGGCGAAGGGGAGGCACGTGCTCAATCCCACGTGGACTCGTGTCGTTGTCGGTATGTACTGTGCGCCCCAGTGGAATACCAGGCCCTGTATCGCAAGTACCGACCCCAGTCGTTTGACGACATCATCGGCCAGGCCCATGTGACAACGACTCTGAAGCGGGAAGTGGCCGACGAGAAGGTGGCTCACGCGTATTTGTTCACCGGGCCTCGGGGTACGGGCAAGACCACGACTGCACGTGTTCTCGCCAAAGCACTCAATTGTCAGAACCTCGGTCCCGACGGAGCGCCCTGTAACGAATGCCAGAGCTGCCTCGCCATCACCGACGGGACTTCTCTCGACGTCTTGGAGCTAGACGCGGCATCACACAACTCAGTAGATGACATTCGAGACATCAAGGTGAGTGTGACGACGGTTGCGTCTTCGGCCACGTCCCGGCGTGTGTTCGTCTTGGACGAGGCCCACATGCTGAGTAAGGCCGCGGGCAATGCACTCCTCAAGACTCTGGAGGAGCCGCCGGAGCACGTTCACTTCGTCCTCGCCACAACCGAGCCCTACAAGCTGCTGGACACCATCCGCTCCCGAAGTCAGCGATTCGATTTCCACCCGGTGCCCATCGAGGCGCTGGCAGGTCACTTGAGCACGATCGCCGACCGCGAGCGCTACAAGACCGATCCCGCGTCGTTGCTCGCCATCTCCCGCCATGCCCAGGGGTCGGTGCGTGACTCTCTGTCACTCCTCGAACAAGTGGCGGCCCTAGGAGACGGAAGCGTCGACCTCGGCGGTGTTCGCCGTGCCCTGGGGCTGGCCGACTCCGAAGCATTCATGCGATTGGCCCGTTCTTTGGCCGATGAAGATGCAAAGGCTGCGCTGGATCTCATCGCCGAGCTGGCTTCCGAGGGTGTCGACCTGAGACGTTTCGTCGGGGAGGCTGTGAGCTTCTTCCGAGGAGCGTTCCTCGCCCACTACACGCCAAACCTGGCCGAAATCGCGGACGAGCCACCGGAGGTTTACGAGTCCTGGCGCGAGGCTGCAGCCATTCTCTCGGCGGCAGACGTCCTGCGAGCCGTTGATCTACTAGGGGAGGCCCTGGTCAAGCTGCGCGAGGGGCGTGAGGAGCGGCTCATGACCGAGTTGGTAGTGATCAAGCTGACTCGTCCCGAGACTGCTTCTGATCCAGATGCCCTTCTGGCGAGAGTCGACCGGCTTGAGCGAAGACTGGCACGAGCCCCGACCACACCTCCGGCTACGGCCGGCGCCCCGGTAGCCCCGAATCTCGAGGTCAGCCAGCCAGAGCCCGCAGCGGAGAATCCTGCCGAAGACGAATCGGAGGCAGCGGCCGAATCAACCGAATCCGGATCACCCGTCGCTGCAACAGTCCCGGCGGAGTTTTCGCTGGACGATCTCCGAGCGGTCTGGCCAGGCCTGTTCGGCAGCCTCCGCGACATTCTGGGCCCTAGGCGCTGGGCCTTCTTTCGGGAGGCCGTGCCGGCCGGCGTCGAGGGTGACACGATTCGCCTCGAAGTCGCTCACGATTTCCATCTCGGGCAACTCGACGAGGACGGCGACGTGGCCGACATCGTCTCAACCAGGGCAAGTGAGCTCCTGGGAGCCCCGGTCAAGGTCAGGTTCACACTCAGGGACGGCGACCAGACCGAAGATGGCGATATCGACCTGTCCACGCTCGAGGAGCGGCCCCAATCAGAAACCGATCCGGTTTCGCTACTGGCCAATGAGCTGGGTGCCGAGGTGGTCGACGACACCTGAGTCGACAACCCAGCGCTCAGCACCGGCAAGCCAATACCCTGACCTCATGAGCCGACCGCCAAACATGAACGAGATACTTCGCCAAGCCCAGAAGGTCCAAGAGCAGATGCTCGCCGCCCAGGAGGAGCTGGCGACTCAGACTTTCGAGGGCACGTCAGGGGGCGGCATGGTGAAGGCCGTGGTGTCGGGGGGCCAGGAATTGCAGTCGGTCGAGATCTCACCGGAAGTCGTCGACCCCGACGACGTCGAAATACTGGAGGACCTTGTGGTTGCCGCGGTGCGTCAGGCTTACGACGCCGCCGGCGCCGCGGCGTCGGAGCAGCTGGGTGGCCTTCCCGGTGGCTTGGACCTGGGTGGGCTTCTCGGCTGATGTTTGAAGGTCCGGTTCAACGGCTGGTCGATGAACTGGCCCGACTCCCAGGGATCGGGCAGAAGTCGGCGCAGCGGCTCGCCTTTCATCTGCTCATGGTCGACAAGGCTGATGCGATGCGTCTCGCCGCTGCGATCGGCGACATGCGGGATCAGATCCAGGCTTGTGAGCGGTGTTACAACGTAGCTGCCGGGTCGGAGTGCGCCATTTGCCGGGATGGGAGGCGAGATCCCACCGTTGTTTGTGTCGTCGAGAGACCACAGGACATCGTGGTCGTAGAGCGCACGCAAGAGTTCAAGGGCAGATATCACGTGCTGGGAGGGTCGTTGTCACCTATCAACGGCATCGGCCCCGATCAGCTTCGGTTTGAGGAGTTGAGACGAAGACTTGCTCCAGAGGGTGTTGCCGAGCTGATAGTCGCCACCAATCCCACGGTGGAGGGTGACACGACGGCCATGTACATCGCCAAGACTTTCAAGCCAGAAGGGGTCAAGGTGAGCCGCCTCGCGTCCGGCCTCCCCGTCGGCGGTGATCTCGACTATGCCGACGAGCTCACGTTGGGGAGAGCCTTGGCGGGGCGGATGGAGCTCTGAACGCTGATCTTCGGCCTGTGTCCGGCGGAAAGCGGGAGAAGTGGCCACCCGCATGATCGCCCGGTCCCAATAACCTGGAACCGATGGAGGTATCGCATGTCGTTTGGGATTGGAACGGAACCCTCCTCGACGATCTCGACATTGTCATAGAGGCGCTGAACGTTGGCCTGGTTGGATACGGGGTGGCGCCCTTGGATGACCACGCCTACCGAAATCACTACACCAGGCCCATCAGGAGGTTCTACGACTCGGTGTTCGGACGGGAGATCACTGACATGGAATGGGAACATCTGAACAAAACCTTCCATGAGCAGTATTTCGCGCGGGTACATCGCGCCCCACTCGCCGCCGATGCCCTGGATGCGATCGACGTGGTGTCGACCAGAGGATGGACCCAGTCGCTGCTGTCAATGACGACCCAGGAACAGCTCATGGAGATCGTCGCGTCTCACCGGATCGACGGCCGGTTTCTTCGGATCGACGGAATCCTCGGGGCCACAGGGGGGCTCAAGGCCGGATACTTGGAGACCCACGTCGAGCTTCTCGGAGTCGATCCACGTTCGGTGCTCGTGATTGGGGATACCCCCGATGACGCGGCTGCTGCCTCACATGTCGGGGCCAAAGCGGTCCTCTATGACGGCGGATCACACCATGCCCACGAGTTGGAAGCCGTAGGAGCGCCGGTGGCATACAGCTTGATGGGCGCCCTGGAGGTTTCGTGAGTCGTCGACTGTTCCACATGGTGACCACCGGTCTCGTCGTGATCGGAATCGGGTACCTCATAGCCGTCGCCGCTCGTGACTTGCCGGGCCAGTCAGATGACGAGGCGCTAGTGGACATCGGATTCCAGCTTCCTGCAGGGTTCCAGGACGCCATCGTTTGGATGACTCTTGCTGCAACTGCCCTCGGAGCCATGCTCCTGGTATTCGCCGTGAAGAGGGGAGCTCCCGGCAAGGGCCCCTCCCTGCGTTCGCTGTATACCTTGGCCCTCTGGCTGGTTCTTCTGTTCATCATCTACAGGTATGCGGCACCCGCCCTGGAGGAGACGGGCGCGACGTTCTCCGAGCTGAGCGGTGAGATTGCGACGGAGGCTGCGGAGCGAAGTCCGACGATCGTGGCGGCCTCCTGGATTGTCAGCGCCGTGATTGCCGCAGCCATCGCAGCAGCTTTGATACGAATCGCCGTGGTTGCCAAGGCCAATGACTGGGGTCTCCCGCGTTCGGAGCCAGACGTGCTCGAGCTGGCCGCTGCGCCGACCAGGGCTTCTGCGATCACCCGGATTGAAGGGAACTCCCCGTCGGCAAGGGTGATCAACGCCTACGCCGATTTCGAGGATGGTGCTGACGCGGCGGGGGTGGGTCGTCTCGACTCGGAGACATCGCGACGGCATGCGGCGCGGGTGGAGCGTCTCGCGGGCGTCGATCCTCTGGACGTCGGGAGTCTGGCGACCGGTTTCGAGCAGGTTCGATACGGGGGCTCGGCGGTGACGGAAGAGACCGCCGACCAAGCGGAGAGCGCCTGGGCTCGGATAAAGGGGAGACTGGGCCGATGAGGGCCTTCTTGCTGCTCAGCGCCATGGCGGTTGTGATCACCGGGGTCATCCTGGCCCAGCTGAGCCGCACCTCCGAGTTGGTGGCGTGGGAGATCTTTCTGGTCCTCCTCTTGATTGTCTTGTGGCGTGTCTTCCCTTCACGCCATCGCGACCGTGTGCCCAATCTGTTCCACAGGGTCAAACAAGAGCGACCGATTCCACCCCGCTCCGTCTCGTCTTTCGAGTTGGCGGCCGTCCATGCCTACTCCGAGAGCCCGGGGGCGGATCGGAGGCTCAAAGTCCTCATGCGGAGGATCGCCGGCCATCGGCTCACCCAGCGTGGCGTCCGGATGGGCTCGCCTCGTGCCTCCGAGCTCGTTGACCCGGTGCTCTACGACGAGGGTCTGACGCCCATGAGCAAGACTCAGATAGAGCGAGTTGTCTCACAATTGGAGGAACTTTGACAACCGAGATCAACCAGGCACACGACGTGCGCTCGCAAGCGACCTCGCTGATCGGCGAGGTGGAGAAAGCAGTCGTCGGCAAGAGGGATGCCATCGAGCTGGTCGTAGTCTCACTGCTGGCCGACGGTCACGTCCTGATCGAAGACCTTCCTGGCCTAGCCAAGACGCTGCTGGCGCGTTCTCTGGCCGAGGCAGCCGATCTTGAGTTCTCGCGAGTTCAGTTCACTCCCGACCTGATGCCGATGGATATCACCGGATCCATGGTGATGGATCTGGTGAAGGGCTCGCCTGAGTTTCGACCGGGTCCGGTCTTTGCGAATCTCCTGCTAGCTGACGAGATAAATCGGGCGCCGGCGAAGACGCAGGCGGCACTGCTCGAGGCGATGCAGGAGCGACAAGTAACCGCCGATGGCGTCACCCGGCGGTTGGGGCCGCCGTTCCTGGTCATCGCTACCCAGAACCCCATCGAGTTCGAAGGCACCTATCCCCTGCCCGAGGCGCAGGTGGATCGGTTCCTGTGCCGGGTCCGCCTCGGCTATCCGAGTTTCGATGCCGAGGTGAAGGTGCTCTCTGAACGTGCCCGGCGGCAGGCGGATGATGTCGACCTGGATCGAGTTCTTTCCCGTGAGCAGCTGGTGGAGATGCAGAAGGCTGTTGAACAAGTACATGTCGACGAGTCGGTGTACCGGTACATCGTCGAGGTGGTGGCGGGTACTCGGGCGTCCACGAGAGTCAGAGTAGGAGCCAGCCCTCGTGGCTCACTCGCCCTGATGAAGATGTCCCGCGCCAAGGCAGCCCTCGAGGGCCGGGGTTACGTGGTGCCGGACGACGTGCAGGACATGGCGGTTCCGGCCCTGGCACATCGTTTGATCCTCAAGCCCGAGTATTGGGCGCAAGATGTGACTGAGGACATGGTGGTCTCAGAGGTCGTCGAATCAGTGGCGACTCCATCCGTGGTTCCACCTACCAGCGGGTGACGAGGCACACCACCGTTCGTTTGAGGGCCTACGCCACAGCCGGCCTGGTCGGGCTGGTGGGAGCCTTGGCTGTGGGTCACCCCGAGCCTGCACTGTTCGCTGTTCCGCTGCTTCTCCTGGCGATGGTTGGGCTGGTCTCGTCCCGGGCTCCGGGCTTTTCCGTGACATTGGAGGATGTCCCTTCTTCCGTCGTCGAAGACGAGGTCAGGAAGATTGGGCTGCTGGCGGAATCCGGCGGGCGCGTCGGCGAAATCGTGCTCGATCTGGCGCCGGCCTCGGGCGTGAGGGTCGTGGATGTCGACGGCGGCGAGTTGGTCGACGACTCCAGAATCAGCATCAAGTTGGAGGGCACAAGGCGTCTCGAGGTTTCGGTTGTGGCCGACGGATGGGGACGGAGGAGCCTGGGCCCGATCGAGGCGTATTCGATTTCGGGTCTGGGGATGATCGAGTACAGGTGGAACTTCGATCAGACCGCACGGATGGTCTCGGTGCCGTCAGACGCGGTTATCTCCGAGATGCTCGTCCCCCGCGACACCAACCTCCACGTTGGAGATCTCGTGTCCAAGTTGCGTGGTGTTGGCTCGGAATTCGCCGAACTTCGGCCCTACCAACACGGCGACGACCCACGGTCGCTCAACTGGCGTGTGTCCTCGCGGTCCGGCTCACCCTGGATCAATGAGCGCCATCCGGAGCGGAATGGTGATGTGGTCCTCGTGGTGGATGCCCAGACCCAACCAGGGACCGGGACCGACATACTCGTAGACAGAGCGGTTCGGCTGGCCGGCGCAATGCTCAGGGAGTATGGCCGTCGTAGATATCGCATTGGCCTGGTAACTGTCGACGGCATCGTGCGGTGGATGCAACCCGGATCGGGTGAGGCTCACCGGCGCCGTGTTGTCGAGCAGTTACTCTCGATCGAGAGTGGGGATTCCTCCCGCCTGGCCATCGAGCGAGCGCTCGCTCGGGCAGCTAGGCGACCCGCGCTGGTGATAATTCTGACACCGATGTTGGACGATTCCCTTGCCGGACTGGCCCATTCGATGCGAGTCTCGGGCCTCGACCTGGCGATGATCGAAATCGACCCCATCGGCCTGTTGGCACCACCCACCAACGATGCCAGGGCGACGGGTCGAAGGGTCTGGCGGATGGAGCGGGAAAGGCTACGCGATCTGCTGGTAGGCGATGGGATTCCGGTGGCACCTTGGAGCCATGGTGAGCCGCCTGATATCCCTCTCGCTCGTATCGCCACCTGGAGGACTTCATGGCGTTTGCCCGTCTGAGCGGTCTGGTCTCGATCACTCTGGGTGCTGCCGTCGCATTCTTCCTCCCGGACGTCGACGGCGCTGCGTACGCAGGGTTGGCAGGCTGGGCAGGCGCTCTGCTGTTGGCCATCGGCGTTTGGTTCGGGGAAGAGAACCCTGTTGTCCTCGCTGCCGTCGCCTTTGCGGTGAAGGTGATGATCCTTTCTGCACTGGACGGCCCGGTGGAGCCTCCGGTCTGGGTTCTGGCGCTGATAGTGGTGCTCATCGTCGAGGCAGCCGCACTGTCGATCGAGTTCCGAGTGAGACCACGTCCACCGGGATCGTCAACCGGACTTGCGGCGATCTCGGCAATGATCGCCATGTTTGTGAGCGTCGGCGTGGAGTCGATTGTCTACGGGACGACGGGAAGTGGCTGGCTTCTGCGTGTCTCTGCTGTGGGGGCCTTGGTCTTCTTGGCCGGATGGCTTACTACCACGTGGCGGGCCGCCACCGATTGAGGTCAGTCCAGAGTCTGCGCTGAGATGGCGCGGAGCCGTGCCAGATCGTGTGTGGCCTCCATGTATCTGATCGACCCTGTCTTGGAGCGCATGATCACCGAGTGAGTGACAACGTGGTCACCCCTGAACTCGACCGCACGCAGGTACTCACCGCCGGTGACACCGGTGGCGGCGAAGAAGACGTTGTCAGATGCAACCAGGTCGTCGATGCCGAGAATCTGATCGAGATCCAGGCCAAGGTCTAGAGCCACAGACCTTTCGGCTTCATCGCGAGGCCAGAGTCGGCCTTGGATTTCCCCGCCCATGCATAGGAGCGCCGCGGCCGCGAGCACCGCCTCAGGAGAGCCGCCGATGCCGAGGAGAATGTCTGCCGCGGTGTCATCTTGAGCAGTGGCGATTGCTCCCGCCACATCACCGTCTCCGAGCAGCGAGATTCGCCCGCCCGCCTTGCGCACCTCGTCGACGTAGCGCTGGTTACGGGGTCTATCGAGGATGAGCACCCTGAGATCGCTGACCTGCTTGTCTTTGGCTTTGGCCACCTTCTCCAGGTTCTCGGCCACGGGTGCGGCGAGATCCACCTGACCGGCTGCCTCGGGCCCAACTGCGATCTTGTCCATGTAGACCAGCGGTCCTGGGGCATACATGGTGCCGCGCCCCTCGGAGAGGGCGATCACCGCTATCGCGCCAGAGAGTCCCGAGGCGGTGAGCGTGGTCCCATCCACCGGGTCTACTGCGACGTCTACCACCATCCCGGTACCGGTTCCCACGCGCTCTCCGTTGTAGAGCATTGGCGCACGGTCTTTCTCTCCCTCACCGATAACCACCAAACCGTCGATTTCAAGCGTCGACAGATGAAGCCGCATCCCATCAACCGCGGCCTGATCAGCCGATTCCTTCTCACCACGGCCCAGCCAGCGAGCAGCCCCCATCGCAGCAGTCTCGGTGACGCGAACCAGGTCGAGCCCGAGGTTTCGCTCGATGGGCTCCGGCATCAATCTCCAACCTTCACGACGATGGCGTCGCCTTGGCCACCACCTCCACACAGGGTGGCGCCACCGATCCCGCCTCCTCGTTCGACGAGGGCGTTTATCAACGTCACGACCAGGCGTGCGCCGGTAGCACCCAACGGATGGCCCAGCGCCACAGCTCCCCCGTGGACATTGACTTTTTCCTCGCTGATGTCGAGCATCCTTGCCGACCAGAGTGAGACCGCAGCGAACGCCTCGTTGATCTCCACCAGATCCAGGTCGGTTGGGCTGAGGCCGGCGTTCTTGGTAGCGACCAGCAGCGCCTCTGCGGGCCGTTCGTGCAATGTGGCGTCGATCCCACCGATCTGGCCGTAGGCAAGTATCTCGGCGAGCACAGGTGCGCCCGACGCCTCGGCGGCATCTCGGTCGGCGACGACCACAGCGGCGGCGCCGTCCGAAATCTGAGAGGCATTGCCCGCGGTGATCGTCCCGGAGGCGGCGAAAGCCGGCCTCAGGCCACCGAGGCCTTCGGCAGTTGAAGATTCACGGATCCCTTCGTCGACGTTCACCTCGATTGGATCCTCCCGACGGCGGGGGAGGGCCACTCCCACGATCTCCCGGGTAAATGCGGCCTCACGAGCCGCAGCTGCTCTCTCGTGGCTGCGAGCCGCCCATTCGTCCTGTTCTTGTCGCCCTATCCCGAGACGTTCGTTCTTTTGATCGGACTGCTCCCCCATCGTGCATTGATCGAAGGCGCAGAAGAGGCCATCGTGCTGCATCACGTCCATCGCAGTCACGTCTCCGATGCGAGCGCCCCAGCGGAGTTCGGGGATCACATAAGGGGCGTTGGACATGCTCTCCATTCCTCCGGCAACTATGAACTTGGAGTCGCCGGTTCTTATCGCCCTGTCGGCGAGACCGATGGCAGACATTCCTGAGAGACAGACCTTGTTGATCGTCACCGACGGAACCGTCATCGGCAGACCGCCTTTGACGGCAGCCTGGCGCGACGTGATCTGACCTTGTCCCGCCTGAAGCACGTGGCCAAAGAGAACCTCGTCGACTGCCGCAGGGTCGGCGCCCGAGCGTTCCATGGCACCCCTTATTGCAGCGCCTCCGAGGTCGACCGCATTCAGCGGTGCAAGTTGTCCCTGGTACTTGCCGATCGGAGTGCGTGCGATGCCGGTGATTACTGAGTTTCTCAAAGCTGCCTCCTGGTCACCGATGGTAACGCAGGGTGCGGAGGGACCTTCCCGCTTGCGTTGGTGGTGCTGTCGGGCGCGGCTCCGTTTTGACCGATAGCCTCGGGTGATGAGATCTGATTCACCCTGGCCCCCTGACCTCGACGGCGTGATCGCCGCTCCCGACCATCACAGGCTTCTGTTCGAGAACGACCGCGTCCGAGTGATCGAAACGATCGTGGAGGTGGGCGACACCACCCCCATCCACACCCACCCCCGTACTGTGATGTATCTCGTGTCAGGAGATCAATTTGTTCGGAAAGACGCCGCGGGGCGCATCATGGTGGACACCCGAGACCAGGGTGAAGATTTCGAAATGCCGGCGGTGATCTGGTCCGACGGGACCCCTCCTCACGTGATTGAGAACCCGGGTTTGGAAGATCTCGTTGTGATAGGTGTCGAACTCAAGGATTGACCATGTTGCGGTCAAGGCGGCCCCAGGTCTCGGAGCCCGTTTCAAGATCCATCAGAGGGTCGGTGCTCCTTCTTTCGGACCGAACGCAAGAGGAGGTACCCGATCAATCCGGGGATCACCGGGTAGATGAGAACCGGCAAGAACTGGAGGAAGGCCTCGCTGGAGCTCTCAGGAAAGCCCCAGAAATCCCACCAGGCGAGGGTCAGCCACAGCATCCCGACAAAGACCACGACGGCGAGCCAAATGAGAATCCACGCCAGGACCTTCACGACCTCGAGTTATACATGAAAACCGATGAGAGGCGCGCCGATCATGACCGTCATCGTTGACCAGATTGTTGGTGGTGAGGTGGAGAATCTCACCGACCATCCGGTTGCTGCTGGTTGCGCCGACCTCGATGACCGCCGTGTCCGATGGTTGGCGCCGTCTGCGGTTTCGCCATAGCCTGCGGCTGTGAAGCTGATCAACCTCGACCATGTCGCGATCGCAGTGAAGGACCTGGACTCGGCCCTCGCGGGCTATCGAGACAGGTATCGGGTTCAGCCTCTGTATCGCGAGGTTGTGGAGTCTCAGGGTGTGGAAGAGGCGATGATTCCGGTAGGTGGGTCCTACGTGCAGCTGCTCCAGCCATTGGGCGCCGATACCCCGGTGGGTCGGTTCCTCGACCGACATGGCGAGGGGCTGCACCACGTGGCTTACGCGGTGCCTTCGATCACGTTGGCCCTGGAGCATCTCCAGGCGACAGGGGCGCGTCTCGTAGACGACGAGCCTCGTGTTGGGGGACGCGGGGCGAAGATCGCGTTCGTCCACCCCGCAGATTTGGCTGGTACCTTGATCGAGTTGGTGGAACTGGCAGATGATTGAGTCGATCCAAATCCGAGGGGGAGCCACAGAGTTTGAGGCTGCCGTCATCGCCGTCGTGGTAGATCAGCTCGAGAACAAGACCACCGAGTCCCCGGTCCGAAATCCGAGCAGCCTATCGCCGTGGGTGATGGCGGCTGATCCACGGCGACCCGAGACACCTTTGGGGACAATCAGGCCCGAGTAGCCCGAAACCTCCGCCTCACCTCGACCAACTCTGGCGAACCGAGAATTCGCGCGACGCCGATGAAGACCGCGAGGGCAATAACACCGCCCAATGCTGCCTCGCCAAGGCCGGAGACCACACCTTGGGTGTCCTCGTCGAACAGAAAGTTGAGCACCGGAACCGTTACCAGCGCGGCCACGGCAGCTGCAGCGAGGCCCCTGAGAAAAGAGGGTGCCAGCCGGCGCACCGGTTCCCAGCCTGAATCGAATCCCCAGGCCAGCAAGAGACCGAGCGCGTAGCCGGTCATCACCAGCGTGGACGCCAGCGCAAAGCCCTCGACGCCCATTCGGTCGTACAAGAAGAGCCACAGCGGAATCGCAGCCAGCGTCCCCGCCGTTCCGATCAGGACTGGAGTCCACATCCTTCGCTTGGCATAGAAATGGCGGGCCAGGATCTGGTGAAGACCCCATGCTGGAATCGAAAAGGCGTAGATCACGAGAAGCGAAGACACCATTTGGGTATCAGAAGCTGTGAATTCGCCGTATTGGTAGACGAGGCGAACCAAAGGATCTGCGAGCACCGCGAGGCCGGCTGTTGCTGCGGCCGCGACGAAGATTGTGTTTCGAGCGGCCCGCCCCGTGGTGTTGACCAACTCGGCCTCCTCGCCTCTGGCGGCCAGACGCGCCAAGAAGGGGAAGGCGGCGACTCCGGCAGCCTGGGCGATCACCCCCACCGGAACCATGTTGAGGCGGCGGGCGAAGAGGAGCGCAGAAGCGGCCGTCTCCTCGACTTGGGCAAACAGCCTGACGAACTGCTCGTCCAGGACGGCGATTGATTGTCCCAGCATCAGAGGAAGTGCCAGCAGCAGGTACTCACCGACGGAAGACTCTCCAGCCGGCACACTGACCAGACGCATGCCGAGACGTCGTGACCCGAGCCATTGCAGCCCGAAGTTGCCGACCGCAGAGCCAATCACGGCTCCCCAGAGAAAGTACTCGGGCGACGCGTCTCCCAGGGACGCACCGATCAGCCCGCCCGTGATGATTCCCAGGTTGTAGAGGATCGGGGCGAGGGCGGGAATGAGGAATCGCCGCTGCGTGTACTGGTAAGCCATCAACAGGGCTCCGGCGACGAAGAAGACTTGTGCTGGCAAAACGATGCGGGTGAGTTCGGTGAGGCGGACCTGGTCTGCGACTTCGGGAAAGATGATTTCAACGAGTGGTGTCGCCAACAGCCACATGATTGCGGTGAGAGCGACGATGGCGATCGTGACGAATCGAAATACCGATGTGAAAGCTCGGTTTACTCGCTCCAGGTCGCCGACCTCTAGGTGCTTGCTGAGGATCGGGACCAAGGTGATGGTGAGGTAGGCCCCGGCGAGCAAATAGTTGAGCAGGTCGGGCACGAGAAAGGCGAACTGATAGAGATCGGTTTCGACAGAGACGCCGATCAGTCCGGCTATCAGCGCTTCTCGAGCGAGACCGAGGAGACGGGACACGAGGACGCTGGCGGCGACGATGCCGGCGGCGACACCCATCCGCACCGGTCGGCTCATGCTGGATCGGCGTGAGCTCTCAAGTTCTCGAGTATCGACTCGGGCACCACGAGATCACCGTATCCGGTCCCCAGCTCCAGCCCCGGCTTGTAGCTCCCGTGGTAGTCACTGCCCCCGGTGGGGACCAGGTCAAATCTTCGAGCGAGGTCCGCATAGCCATCGCGTTCGTGCCTTTGGTAGCTGGAATAGATGGCTTCCAAACCAACCAGGCCGGCCCGCCGCAGCCGGCCAAGTGTCTCGGACATTTCGGAAGCTCGGTTGATTTCCAGAGTGTGGGGATGAGCCAGCACAGGCACTGCTCCTGAGTCACGGGCGAGACCGATCGCCTCTTCCACCTCGAGCCGCGGGCGGCCCGCATACGCCGGCTTGCCTGTGGCCAGCCAGACGTCGAACGCCTCCTGGATGGATTCGACATAGCCCTTCTGCATCATCACCGCAGCAATGTGGGGCCGGCCCATCGAGCCCCCTCCAGCCTCGGTCTCGACTTCTCCCATCGTGATCGGCATCCCGTGGGCAGCCAGAAGGTCCAGGATCACTTCGTTCCGCCCCGAACGTCCGTCCTGCAACTCCTGCAGGCGGTTCTGTAGCGGCCCTTCTCCCGGTTCTAGCCACAGAACGAGAAGATGCATCCCCCCTTTGTCGATCTCCAACGACAACTCCGTCCCGGGGATGATCTCCAGATCGGTCTCTGAAGCCGCTTCCCGTGCTTCTGCCAGGCCTTCCTGGGTGTCATGATCGGTGAGAGCGAGCGCCGACAAACCTGTTTCGGCCGCGATTTCGACCACTCGAGTTGGGCTTTCGGACCCGTCGGAGGCGGTGGAATGGGCGTGGAGGTCGATGGCCACTGTTCGACTTTGGACTGCCCTCAGCCCGGTTGGACGGTGACGGAGTTGATGTAAACGGATTCGGTAGGAAGGCTCTTTTCGTTGGTGTTGGGCCTTGTCGTCACCTCCACCGCCGCGATCGCCTCCAAGACGTCGAGGCCGTCGGTCACTTGTCCCACGATGTTGAACTGGTTGGTGAGCACCCGGGCCGTCTCGCCGAGGACGATGAAGAACCTGCTTCCCGTGGTGTTGCGCCCTGAGTTGTCCATGGCAACAACCCCAAGCTCATATTCGAAGTCGTCATCGGGGTGTTCGTCGTCGATGTCATAACCGGGGCCGCCTGACCCGTCGGCCTCGGGGTCGCCGGTATGGGCCACGAAGTCTTCGATAATGCGATAGAAAACCTGTCCGTCGTAGAAACCCTCTCTCGCCAAAAAGACGAACGAGTTGACAGTCTCGGGGAATGACTCAGAGTCGAGAGCGATTGTGATGTCGCCACACGAGGTGCTGATCAGGGCCGTGGACCCGGGGCCGATGTCGTCTTGCGGCGCTGGCTCGTCGAACGTGAGCACTTCCTCGGGAGGGGGAGCCTCCGCGCCACATGCGGTGGTCTGGCCCCTGAACCCCTCATAGGTTCCTGGTATCGAGTCCTCATCGGAGCCTGTGAACGAACCAAGGACCAGGATCGCCACGATCAAGGCCCCAAAGCCAAGAGCGATCGAAAGCCGACGCCAAAGCTCACGTCTTGCCTGGGACTTGCGCTCTGCTTCCCTCTTTGCGGCGCGTTGCTCCTTTTGACGTTGTCTTCGGTCACTCATCGGCCGGTGACTTTAGGCGGCGAGACCGGACAACTTTCTGGCCGGAGTGTTCGTGTTGAATCGCGAAACGATCCAAACTGTGGGTGTAATGGCTGTTGTCGTCCAGAAGTACGGCGGCACATCGGTGGGCAATGTCGACCAGATCAAACAGGTTGCCGACCGGGTGGCCGCCACTCGCGCCGCCGGCAACGACGTCGTGGTGGTGGTGTCGGCGATGGGCCAGACCACAGATGAATTGGTGGAGCTGGCCGCCGAGGTGACCGGTGATCCCCCACCCCGCGAGATGGACATGCTGCTCACCGCCGGCGAAAGGGTGAGCATGGCCTTGCTGGCAATGGCGCTCGAGGTACGAGGGGTCCCTGCTGTCAGTTACACCGGGTCTCAAGCGGGAATCCTCACCGACTCCTATCACGGTGAAGCGAGAATCACCGAGATCACTGGGGAGCGGGTCGAGGCGTCATTGGCAGAGGGGAGGGTCGTCATCGTTGCCGGCTTCCAGGGAGTCGACCCGTCCCGAAAAGAGATCACAACACTGGGACGAGGCGGCTCTGACACCACCGCGGTCGCATTGGCAGCCACTCTCGGAGCAGTTGGATGTGAGATCAACACCGACGTCTCCGGGGTGCTTTCGTGTGATCCACGGGTGGTGCCCGAGGCAAAACCGATCGCCTCCATCAGTTATCACGAGATGTACGAGTTGGCCGCTGCAGGAGCTGGGGTGTTGATGCCGCATTGCGTCGAGTTCGCACACGACCACAAAGTGCCGATCCACGTCAGGTCATCTTTTGGAGATGACGAAGGGACTTGGGTCACTGCCGACGCAGTCCCTCACGAGATCGCCGGCATCGCTCATCGGATTGGGGAAGCGTCGGGATATCTCACATTGGTCGGTACAAACGCCGCCGAGACCGCCAGGAAACTCGTGGACGTCTTGGCCAATTCGGGAGTCAAAGCCGACATCACGGAGGATCGCGGTCTTGCCACCACGATCGTCCTTGCTCCGGAGAGCCTCGAGGACGCGGTCAGGGCCGGGTTCGACCTGGTATCGCCACCTGTTCTTGCTGCGGAGATGTCTCGGTGAGCGGCGTTTCGGTTGCGGTCGTCGGGGCGACGGGAGCCGTGGGCCGGACAATGACTTCGATCCTCGCCGAACGCGAGTTTCCGGTGCACTCGATTCGGGTTATGGCCTCCTCGCGGTCGGCCGGCAGTGAGATCGACACGGGGTGGGGAGTGGTCAAGGTCGAGGACCTCTCCGAGGCGGACCCTCATGGTGTGGATATTGCCCTGTTCTCCGCCGGCGGGGAGCCCTCTCGTCAATATGCTCGGGCCTTCACCGATGCCGGCGCGGTGGTGATCGACAACTCGTCTGCCTTTCGAATGGAACCTGACGTCCCGCTGGTGGTGGTGGGAGTCAACGACGCCGCAGCGCTGGGCCATAAAGGGATCATCGCCAATCCCAACTGCACCACGATGACGTTGATGATGGCAGCCGGTCCTCTCCATCGGGCCGCCGGCCTGCGGTCAGTGGTCGCTGCCTCGTATCAGGCGGTCTCGGGATCGGGACACCAAGGTGTTGCCGAGCTGGTTCGCCAGACCGAGACGATGTTCGGGGACGTGGAGGCTCTGGAGCGAGGGGGGTGGGTAGATCCCGGCGCAGATGTCTACGAGCGCCCAATTGCCTTCAACTCTCTGCCGATGGCCGGGTCCCAGGTCGGGGGCGGATACACCGACGAGGAGATGAAGCTCGTTAACGAGTCGAGGAAGATCCTCGATATTCCTGACCTGGCAGTGGAGCCAACCTGTGTGCGGGTGCCGGTGATGACCGGTCACGGTGTGGTAGCCAGCCTGTGGTTTGAGCGAGATATGGACGTTGACGAGGCAAAGGCCGTGCTCGCGCCCGCACCCGGGATTCAGGTTTGGACTGAGCGCACCCCGACTGCCCTCGACTCTGCCGGAATCGACGACGTCCTCGTGGGCAGGCTGCGGGCAACCGTGGGCTCGCCCGGTGGTCTGAACCTCTGGGTGGTTGGAGACAATCTGCGCAAAGGCGCCGCCCTCAACGCCGTCCAAATAGCCGAGCTACTCGTTTAGAGGCGCTCATAGGTCGTCAGCAGCTGGGGAATCAGCTCCCGGCGGGCCGCCCACCCTGTGAACGTGAGGAACTCAGCAGTTCGCCCGCTCGTTCCTCGCGCACAATGGCCGACATCTTTCGCAGCAGGGCCGGATGTGCGTTCTTCAATCCGAGGTCAAGTGCGAAGTGGGCGTCGTCGGTCACGTCGAGGATGATCTCCTCGCCTTCGGCCCTGATGTGAAATCCATCGGTTTGTGCCGAGACTCGGATCTCCTCTCGCGACCACTCGGCAACCTGGAACTCGCCGGCCATCATCGAAATCCGGTCGTCGCTGAGGTCGACTTCGACGTGGACGCCTGGCTCGTTCTCACCTTCGATTCTCAGAACGGCTTCGTAAGCACTCATTGTGTCCTCCGCCTTGGGCTGCCCCACAGGCTATTCGGCGAGTTCTGTGCGTGGTCGAATTGGCCCGCTAGGTGATCAGACCCACCACCACGCTGAATATGCCAGTTAGGGCGGTCATGGCCCCAATGACCGCGATCAGCTGCCGATTCAGGGCCTGGTGAATATCGCTGAATCCGGAGCGCATCTCGGCAGCAAGGTCATCGATGCGAGCGTCGAGACGTTCGATGTGATCATCCAAACGGTTGATGTCAGTTTTCGTCGCCAAGTCGTCGGCAGACCGTGCCGGAAGACTCGACATCAGCGTCTCCGCAAGATCGTGCCCGAGTAGCTCACCGAGCCGATTGTAAAGGGCCAGCCTGGCTGGCTCGGAAGTGGTCACGCCATTTGACATACCAATTTCGAGGCGAGGGTTCAAGGATGTGGATCTGGCGTGCCAAGGGCGCACCGATACAATCGCCGCATCGGGACGTGGCGCAGTTTGGTAGCGCGCAGCGTTCGGGACGCTGAGGTCGTGGGTTCAAATCCCGCCGTCCCGACTCAGAAACACCAGGTCAGGCCGCTCCCGGAGCGGCCTGCTTGTTTGAGACCGGTCTCCATCGCGCGTCCATCGCGCGTCACAGACCACGACCTTGACCTCGATCGCGGTTCTGGCGGGGTAGGAATCGTTCCCCGAGCCGTTCCGCTGCCTGCCGGTCGGCTTCGGTGGTGGCCTGGGCGTAGATGCCGAGGGTGAGCCTGGGGTCGGTGTGACCG
Organism: Acidimicrobiia bacterium; assembly: GCA_965216725.1. Classification (GTDB taxonomy): domain Bacteria; phylum Actinomycetota; class Acidimicrobiia; order Spongiisociales; family ZC4RG35; genus JACZUI01. The sequence continues at coordinate 67,381 of CBDCGI010000016.1, forward strand.
AGTCGGGTCTGGGCGGTCTTGAGGTCGACGCCTTCGAGTATGAGTCCGGTGGCTTTGGCCCGGCGGAGGTCGTGAAACTGTGCCCATTCGACGCCCGCTTGCTGCCGGGCCGGGTACCAGATCCGGTGGAGCCAGTTCGAGTAGTCCAGGTGTTCCCCGTCCGGGGTGGCGAAGAGGAAGGTGCCGGTGTCTTTGGTGGTTAGTCCACGCATCTCGAGATGGTTCGCGAGGAGATCCATGAGGGCGGGCGGTGCAGCCAGGGTTCTGCGGGCGGCTTCGGACTTGGGTGGTCCAATGACAGAGCGCCCGCCGGCGCCTCGGGTGACCTGTTCGGCGATGGCGATGGTCGACCGGTCGAAGTCGATGCGGCCAACGCGGAGACCGGCGCACTCTCCCCAACGAAACCCGAGCACCGCCCCGAGATAGACCATCGTCCCGTACTGAGTCCCTTGCGCCTCGGCGAGATTCGCCAGGTGATCCGGGGTGAGCACGGGTCGGTCGGTGGGCTGGATGGCCGGCAGCCGGATCCCTCGACAGGGTGACCGGGCGATTCGATCGTCGAGTACGGCGGCGTTGAGGACCGCGGAGAGGGTCTGGTACACCCGCCTGACGGACCGTGGTGCGAGACGCTCGGACCATTCATTCACGCACCGTTGGATGTCAGATGGGGTGAGCGACCCGATGGATCTGTCTCCGAGTGCGGGGAGGATGTGCACCCGGAGCGCCGAATCGTCACGGGCCCGGGATGATGGGCGTTTGGCAGGGTTTGAGTCGAGCCATCTGCTGGCGACCGCCTCGAGCGGCTCCTCCGATCGGCGTGGATCGAGCCAGTTGCCGCGGCGTCGGCTGGCACGTGCGTCGGCCTCGAACGCCTCTGCTTCGCGTGGGGTTCGAAGGGTCCTCGTGTAGGTATGGCCGGACGGGTCACGGAGGCGGACGTCGTAGCGTCGGGCCCCGTTCTTGGTCCAACGGAGATGAACGCTCATTTGCGCTCGCCGGCCCGCCGGTCCACCGCCCCTTGGAGTCGGTTCACGAACTCGATGAGGGCGTCGGCCGGGATGCGTCTGCTGGCTCCGATCCGCACTGAGGCAAGCTGACCAGTGCCGATCAGCTCGTAGACCTTGGAACGGCCGATCGACAGCACCTCGGCCGCTTCTTCTGGCTTCAGCAACAGCTTCTCAACCAACATGGCCCGGGCGCTCCTGGACGACTTGGGTCACATCGGATCACGCCACCCTGTCCGCGGAGTGTCAGCGGGGTGGCGCGAACCCTGTCATCTCGGGGGGCTGCAGTTCTTAAACGAGCATCCCGGACCGCACGATCCAATCAGGGATTCAGCCGGGTGACATGTGGCTCTGACCGCCCAGTTGGAGGGTTACTGACATCCAAACGACAGGGTCACATAGGACCATCCAGGCGATGCGCCGTCTCATCTCTCTCCGAAATGACCACGATCGGGCTCGAGACGGTCAGCCGTGCCGTCTGAAGGGTGCGAACGTCGGGCGATCCCGACATCACAGCGATGGCAGCTGGGCCGATGCAATCTGACCAGCCTTTACGACTCATCTCGGGCTCGCCTGAACTCCTTCGAGAGAAATCAGGCATGAGCCTCTCCCAGCCACTCAGTCAACCAACACGCCGACCGCATTCGACACCGACAAGCGCGAGCGCGATTCGCGTTCACCACCCTCCAACTACACACGCACCTGCAACAAGTTGCGCCATGTCTACATGTAGACAGGGACAGTTGTGGTGGACCTCGACCGTGGCATGTTGGCGAGGCTCGATCGACGGCTGCTGGCTGGCCTCGACCGAGAACAGCGGTTCCAGATGGTGCGCGTCCCGGTGACACCGGCGGCATGGTCGACTTGGAAGCGGTACTGCGACATTGCTGGGGTCTCGATGGGCCGTGCCATCTCGCTACTGGTGGATCACGAGTTGGCGACCGTCGTTGGCGAACCGCGTAGCGAGTCTGGATCGTGGTTTGAGGAGCAGGCGCCGCAGCGCCTTAAGGAGCGCGAGGCAACACTCACCGAGCGAGAGGTGGAGCTCGCCAAATCCGAGGGCCGGATGCAGCGTTGGAGCGAACATCTCCGAGATCGCGAGCGTGGAGTGGAGGCCCGCGAACGGCGGTTGGAGCTAGCACAGAAACTGGCGGGTCAGCCCACTCGCACGACACAGGCGAAGACAGGTCGCAATGAGCGCTGCCCGTGTGAGTCAGGCCTCAAGTACAAGCGATGTCACAGCCGCCCCGGAGGCAGCCTGGCCCATCCGACTTGAACTGCCCGGGGAATCTTGGCAGTCTTGAAGCGATAGCGCCGAACTGCTCGGTCTGTGGCGTGCCAACTCGATGATCGGGTCAGGAGTATGTCGCTATCGAGTTTCGCGTTGAACCAGTGTCCAGAGTGGAACCGCTCATTCACGGACTGTGGTTCACATAAGCCACCATTCCGAGGACCTCCCGCTCACCCAAGATCCGCTTCCTCGCCTAAGCGCGAGGAATCCCCCTTGCAGACAAGTTTTGGGAACTTGATGGTGGTCTCCCTCCGTCACAAGGGCATGGACATCGGTTGGAGGACTCGATATGGTGAAAGAGCCGATGAGAAAAGGTAGACGGCCCGCCGAATACCGACCATGGCTCGTGCTGGCCGCCCTAACGCTGATGATTAGCGCGATGGCCAGCGTCCCCGCACTCCTCGGACGCTTTCACGGTCCACGACAATCCTGAGAAAACCGTCGACTACTGCGTCAGCCAGGCACCCAGTGGAGTTTCTACTACTCAGGCCAAGGCCGCGCTTGAGGATGTGGTCATTCCTACATGGGATGACGTTCCGGGGGTCGACGTGAGCTCGGTGTTCAATCTGGATCTTCTTACATTGTGTAGCGGTCAGGATATCGAGATCACAAAGGGTGACCTCGCCCAAAACACGTGGGCTACTACATCTAGCACCAAAATTAAGTTCAATACAGATCACGACTGGACGACCTCGTCAACTCCCGGCCCCGACGAGGCTTCCTATACAGGAGTCCTCATGCACGAAGTGGGCCACACGCCCAACTACGGACATAGTGGAAATTACTGGTGGAACGTGGATGGAGATCAGGGAATTATTCGCAATCCGACAATGGTTGGCTCGGTTGATATTGAATATACGAGCTCCATGACCAGCCTCGAGAACGCTGACGTAAGCCTCGTGCCCTGGTCTGAGGGTGACTCGGTCGGCGACTGGTGGAACTACAGTCCAGGCTTTGAGGACGGTTTTGGGCTGTGGGACACCGGCGGATCAGCGTCCATCAGCACCACGACCTACAGCGGAAGCAAGAGCGTCCTTCTCAGCACATACCATTCGGTGGTCAAGCAGCGAGTGATGTATGACGGGATCAAATCCAAGTGTGGTACGTGCCCCACCAACTACCCGGGAATGGAAATAACGCCGGAGCCACGCCTGTACACCAAGTACCGCGACAGCGGGAATAAGAGCGGCGGCATACAGCTGCGCTACAAGTGGCGGACCTATGACTACAACACTTCGGCGACCGGAAAGACCTTTGAAGGTCGAGAGAGTTGGTCCCCGATCGAGAGTCCTGTGATCTGCAACAACTCCAATCAGGATTGGAAGTCTTGCTTCTTCACAATCAACAGTCTCCCGATTCTCTCGGTTGCGGGCGATCACAACGCGATAGCTATGAAAATCTACTTCAGATCCAAGGCGAGCTCAGCGATCAGAGTAGACAAAACGGGGATTGAGGGCTGGTGAACACTCGAGTCGCCTCCGCGCTAGTCGCAACAGTCGTCGCACTGTCCGCGTGCGGTGTTGATACCTCGAATGTTGCGGACAATGTTTCTACAACAGAGTCATCATTTGTTGTTTCCACAACTGAAGCAGTTTTAGTCAACGAGAATCCTGCCGAGAACCTCGCTGCATTGCACTATGGGATGCTGGGATGGCATTCGCCGCTTGTGGTGCTCGAGTTCACAGAAGTCCTTGATCGGGATGACCGTGACACGGAGGTAGGTTTCACATTCCTGGAGTTCTCCTGGCTGGTGCCAACGGCCACAGACGACGAGTTGTCGGCAATCGAGGACCTGGAGCAAGGGTCAATGCTCCTCAACGACGAGAATTATGAGGCTTTTGTCGACGCCCTCCCTTTCACCGCCCTGGCAGTAGTCCTCCCAGATGGGACCTTGGGCCCATTCGCCAAGCGAGGCGACGAGCCGGGATCAATCGACGCCATAGGAACCGGTGTTGGAGCAACGAGACTTGGGTTCTACGCGGTGGATGCGTTCGTCAACCCATTGAGCCCGTTCCCTCGAGTGGACCACAATTCATGCGCCGGCGTTCGCTACTACGAGCAGCATCTCGACCCGCGACCTGCCTCGGAGGAAGCCACGATCCTTGCGTACTTCGAGCTACTTGGTGACAAACCGATCCATGAGCATCAGATCGAACCCGACGAGCATCTCGCAGAGCAACTCGCTGAGAGTGTCGACATGGTCGACCCTGTCACGGGTCAGTCGGTATACGCGGATGTGAACGATGTCTACAACCAGCTGGCTGACGGTGTTGATCCTTCGGATATCGAGTTCAGGCAGGTCGTGAATGTAGCGACAACCTATGAGAACCGGGGAGAAAACGAAGTGCTGGTGTGGGTTTCAACGTCCGGAGAATATCTTGCGTACAGCTCTACGGGCTCGGGCCACTACATCAACGACGAAGGCGAAAGGGTTGACGTGACAAGCAACCTCATCGAACTCCGCGCACCCTCCGATGGGAGCGACGTAGCCCTCTACGTCCGCCCGGGAGACTCTGACTACACGTGCCTACACAGCCTGGAAGGAGCCAGCCCAACCATTGTGGTGCCGTTCGACGACATCGCTGGCTCTCGCCGCGCACACATCAACATCGACGAGCGCGACTACGTCCCCCTGGTGATCGACGACGTCGTAACAACAATCGAGTAGCGACGGGGTGCGGGGCTTTAGCCGCCACTCCCTCATCCGCGAGGCGATCCGTAGATTTCTCGAGGTTGCCTGACCGTGGGCCGCCTCGCTCCATCGCACGTCCATCGCGCGTCCGTAGTCGTCCGAGTCAGTCCGCAGGCGTCGCCACAACGTCCTGACCTGGGTTTTCTGTCCACACGGGTCCACCGCAATCCATGCCGGGAGACTTCGGGACGCTGAGGTCGTGGGTTCAAATCCCGCCGTCCCGACCATCTCTCAGCAGGAATCGGTGGGCAGGCGGTGGCCGGCCCAACCCCGGCTCGTCAAGTGCGAGCCGATGCCAACCGCTGTCGGCGAGTGACTGGCATCGTCACTTCCTTCTCAGGTCGGGATGCCAGCAGCGCGGCCACCAATACGAGAGCGGCGCCGACCAAGGCGGGGTAGGTCACTCTCTCGCCCAGGAAGATGGAACCCATGGCGAGGGCGACGAGCGGCATCAGATAGGTGATGAATGAGGATCTGGGCCCTCCCACCCGACCCACCAGAGTTGCCATGAGCACGAAAGCCAAACCGGTGCCGACGACGCCGAGGACGACAATTGCGGCCACCGGTCCGAAAGCAAGGTGTGACTGGAAGGCGCCGACAATTCCGAATGGCGTCGTCCACAACGTCCCGAAGGCAAGCATCGAGGCCATCAAGCGCACCGATCCGTAGCGCTGCTGTAGAGGCCCGGCCAGGTTGGTCGCAACTCCGTAACAGACGGTGGCCGCGAGCACCATGACCACGCCTGCCGCGGCTGCTCCGTCGTGAAATCCAGATGCCGTGGCGATCAAGGCAATCCCGACGAACCCGATGATCATTCCGAGCCGTTGCGCGCCATGGGACGGGCGGCCGAACCATACGGTCCCGATCAAACCTGCGAAGAATGGGGTGGCACCGCAGAGAAGACCGGCCACTGCCGAGCTGACATGTAGCTCCGCCAACGGGTAGAGCGTGAATGGAATCCCCACCCAAACGATCGACAACACGGCCACCTTTCTTCGGTCGGCCCCCTCGACCTTTCGGCCCTGTCTCCCGATGAGACTCAGGGCCATCGCGCCGAGCCCGACGCGTGCCCAGGTGATGAAACCCGGGTGAAGTGTCTCCAGCCCGACCTTTATCAAGAGAAAAGACGACCCCCAGATCACGCCCACGGCCACGAAGAGAATCCAGTCGACCGAAGCGAACGATTCTCTGTCGGATCTGGGGTTGGTCGTGTGCCGGATGCGGGCATTGCTCCCGGCCAAGTGTGATTTCGTGCTCATGCCTGCCAACGTATGTGAGCGTTGGCATGATCAAAAGATCCAAAGTCAGGCCAAATAACCAGACCAAAGTGAGGTCGGTCAGGCTTCTTGGACGGTGGCTGCGATCAGTTGCAGCGCCTGCTCCAATTCGTCGCCCCCAACCTGGCCGAACCCGAACACCAGCCCTTGGGGTGTGGCGCTGGGATCGGCTCGGTACCTCTCGAAACCGGCGACGAGCAACGCCCAAGGCCCCAAGGTCTTTCACAACGGCACGCTCGCTGATGTCGGGATTCAGGTAGGCGGCAACGTGGAGTCCGGCGTTGGACCGAGGGCTCTCCAGCATTGGTGCCAGCGAGTCGGCCATCGACGTCACCTTCTGGTGGCGCCATACGTACTCTTTCTTAGCTTTGCGGAGGTGGCGGTCGAAGGCACCGTCGGCGATGAAGTAGCGCAGAGTTCGTTGGTCGACATCGGGCGGGGCCCAGTCGATGTGCATCCGCATCGAGGTCAGCGGTCCGATCAGATGGGGCGGTCCGATCACATAACCGAGACGCAGACCAGGAGACAAAGTCTTGGAAAACGTTCCGACGTACACCACGCTTCCGGCCCGATCCAGCCGATAAAGAGGCTCGAGGGGCCGGTCGACGTATCGGAACTCCGAGTCGTAGTCGTCTTCGATGATCAGCATCTCCTGGGCGGCGGCCAGTTCGAGCAACTCGAATCGTCGTTCCAGGCTCATGGTGACCCCGACGGGGAATTGGTGAGACGGTGTGACATAGACCACCCGAGCATCAGCAGGGATCTGGTCGACGACGATGCCGTCTCCGTCCACTGGCACCGGAGTCACTTCGATGTTGAGCGCCCTCAGCAGTTCCCGGAACTGGTCATATCCAGGGTCTTCCATGGCGACCGTTTCGCCTTTTGCGACGAATGCTCCGGTGATCATGTAGAAGGCCTGTTGTGCCCCGGCCGTGACCAAGACATCATCTGGGCCGGCATCGATTCCTCGGGAGCGACCGACACTGCGCGCCAACGCACGGCGCAGGTCGATGTTGCCGGCTGGGTCGCCATATGAGATCTCGTGGGCATCGACCGCCCACTTGGTGTAGCGCTTCCACTCGGCAAGTGGGTAGAGCCTGGGATCGGGAAAGCCTGGCCTCAAATCCCACCGGATTTCAGCCATCTGGGTCTCAGCGGGAACGTCCTCCGGGAGCCTCTCCTTCGGAATCGCTCGCGGCGGGGTCAACCACTCGGCGACAACGGTGCCCCCGCCTTGACGACCAGTGAGGAACCCTTCGCCGGTCAGCTGACCGTATGCGGTCGTGATGGTGTGTCGGGAGACACCGAGCGTCTCCGCCAGCTCCCGGCTCGGCGGTAACCGGTCTCCTGGCGCAAACCGACCGTCTAGCACCGCACCTCGGATCTCCTCATAGATCTGCTTGGTCAGCGGGGTGGGGGATTTGGGGTCGATGAAGATTTCCACTCAATCTTGGTTTGCCGGCTAAGGGCATTCTGGCATCAAGAGCCAGACCAAGCCTCGTGGCCTTTCAGGCATCCCCGCTGCGGCGAGCCCTCTGGCGTCAGTTGCTAACTGGCGTAGGTCAGGTCGCCGGCCATTCCTGCCTCGTAGTGGCCGGGAAGGAGGCAGGCGATGCTGGTGTAGAGACTGGTGTCTTCGGGAAAGGTCATCTCGAGTTCACCTGTCTCACCCGGTTCTATCTCGATGAGAACGTCGCCGCCCTCCTCGTGATGGCCGCTTTCTTCGCCATGATCCTCGTGTCCGGCGGCAATGTGCTCTTCGATTCGGTGGGGGTTCGAGAGGCGAAACTCGTGAGCAACGGCTCCATCGTTGGTGATCACGAACCTGATGGTCTCTCCGGCTGATACTTGGACCGTCTCTGGCTCGAAGGCGAATTCGGTCATCACCACCTCAACTACCCGTGTTCCGTCACTCACTTCTCCCAAGGTCGTGGTCGTAGCGGTGTGCTCATCGTCATCGTGGGCGGCGTGAGTGGTTGTCATGGCGTGTGATGTCGTTGTCTCGACCGACGTCGGATTCGTCGTCTCGGCTTCACGATCGCCGTCAGTCCCGCAGGCTGCAACGACAAGCGCAGCAATGGAGACTCCCCAGATAAGCCTTCGGGTAATCAGTACACGACTCATGTGGCAATAGTCGCGGCACTTCAGGTAGCGAATAGGGCCGAAAGTCCCCTGATCAGCGTGGGTCCCACCTCTCCGGTCTTGGTAACTTCCGTCGATGAGCTGCCACGCCGCTGACACGCCATTTCGGTGCGTTTGATATTGGGATTCTGTCTGGCTGCGTTGGTGCAGTCTGCCTGCGGCTCCGCCGGCGCTGATTCCAGGGTCGAGCTGGTTGTTTCCGTCGCCTCGTCACTCAGCGACGCGTTCACCGAGATCGAGTCACAGTTCGAGAGCATGCATCGCGACGTCGACGTCTTGATCAACCCTGGAGGCAGTTCCACGCTGCGCGTGCAGATCCTGGAAGGGGCACCCGTCGACGTCTTTGCTTCGGCCGACCAGGCGAACATGGACGAGCTTCGGCGGGCGGGCAGCCTGTTCGGGGAGTCTCAAATCTTCGCGCTGAACTCGATGGCGATTGCAGTGCCGCTCGGCAATCCGGGCGACGTCACCGCTGTCGCCGACTTTGTGAGGGAGGATCTTCTGATCGGTCTGTGCCAGGAAGAAGTGCCGTGTGGCGAGCTGGCCAACGAAGTCCTTGCCGCCGCCGGCATCGACCCGGCCGTTGACACCAGAGAGCCCGACGTCAGGGCGCTTCTCACCAAGATCGCGGCTGACGAATTGGACGCGGGGATCACGTACGTGACAGATATCGGCTCCGGTGAAGGGCAAGTCGAAGGGATTGAGATTCCCGGCAATGTGAACGCTTACACCGAGTATCCGATTGCGGTTGTCGGCGACCGCCATTTGTCCCTGGCCCAGGCTTTTGTTGAGTTCGTCCTGTCATCCCGAGGTCAGGCGATACTGCAGAGAGGAGGGTTCGAATCTCCATGACCAACCGTGAGACTCGTCGTGGCGGCGGACCCCCGAGGACGCTCCTTGTGCTGGCAGCCTTCGGCATTGCCCTGTTCCTGGTACCGGTGGTCGGTCTGCTGTGGCGAGTGCCATGGACCGGGCTCGGCGATCTGCTCAGTGCGGACATCGTCACGGAAGCACTGAGGTTGTCGGTTGTGGCCTCGTTGGCTGCGGTCGTGATTGCCGTTCTCGTGGGCATTCCCCTTGCCTGGCTGCTGGCTCGAGTGGACTTTCCGGGAAGTGCCCTGATCCGGGGACTGGTGGTGTTGCCGCTCGTGCTGCCCCCAGTGGTGGCCGGCGCCGCTCTCCTGTTTTCCTTGGGACGACGTGGTCTCGTAGGGGAGCCTCTCTACAACGCAACCGGACTCGTCCTCCCGTTTTCCATTTGGGGCGTGATCATCGCCTCCGCGTTCGTATCGGTCCCCTTTCTAGTTCTCACCGTCGAGGGAGCCCTGCGCAATCTCGACGAGCGGTACGAGATGGCGGCGCAGAGCCTCGGTGCCGGGCGCTGGACGGTGCTGCGGCGGGTGACACTGCCCATGATCGCCCCTTCGCTGGTCGCCGGGCTCGTTCTCACCTGGGCCAGGGCATTTGGAGAGTTTGGGGCCACCATCACGTTCGCCGGGAGCCTCCAAGGCCGGACCCAGACTCTGCCTCTGGCGGTTTTTGTGGCTCTGGAAAACGATCGGAACAGCGCGCTCGCCATAAGCCTGGTCATGATCATCGTGGCGCTAGCCGTGCTCGTTGGGCTCAGAAACCGCTGGTGGAGGACATTGTGAGCGGCCTCGATGTCGACATTGTCGTTCGCCGCAACGACGGGTTCGAGCTCCAGGTCGCCTTCGCTGTAGGAGAGGGCAGCACGGCTGCTGTCCTTGGGCCCAACGGTGCAGGGAAGTCGACCTTGGTCTCGGCCTTGGCAGGGTTGCTCCCGATCGACTCGGGGAAGGTTGTTCTGAACGGCCAGGCTCTGGACCATCCAGATAGCGGTCGATATGTCGACCCAGGGGAAAGGAGTATCGGAGTGGTCTTCCAGGAGTACCTCCTCTTTCCTCACATGAGCAGTGTCGACAATGTCGCATTCGGGCTCCGCAGCCATGGCGTTTCCCGTGACGAAGCAAGGACGAGGGCGATGGACTGGTTGCAGCGCCTGGAGATTGGCGACGTCGGAGACCGAAGGCCGTCCAGCCTCTCGGGCGGCCAGGCTCAACGTGTGGCGCTGGCGCGTGCCCTCATCACCGGACCCGACCTGCTCCTGCTGGACGAGCCGCTGAGCTCACTCGATGTCACAACCCGTGCCGAGATCCGACACCTCTTGGCCGACCACCTATCTCTGTTTGCCGGGCCGCGTCTGCTGATCACTCACGATCCGACGGAGGCGTTTCTCCTCGCAGATCAGGTTCATATCATCGAAGGTGGGCGCCTCACCCAGTCAGGTTCCCCGGATGACATCAGGATCCGGCCCCGCACCGATTACGCAGCCGACCTCGCCGGAACCAACCTTCTCCGCGGATTAGCCGGCCGAGGGACAGTCGACGTCGACGGCCATTCAATCAACATCGCTGATCGCGACCTCGCCGGTCCGGTGCTGCTTCTGATCCAGCCGTCGTCGATCGCTGTCCACTCGGCGGCGCCGGGAGGCAGTCCTCGTAACTCCTGGCGAACGAGGATCGAGCGACTGGAGCGCCTCGGCAGCCGGTTCAGGTTGCGGACCGGCGACCCAGCACCTTTGACGGTGGAAGTCACCGACCGGGCCGTGGAGGAGCTGGGTCTGGGAGAACAGGTCGAAGTCTGGATATCGGTGAAAGCCACTGAGATCGGGGTCGAGCCCGACACCTGACCCCTGCCGGGGGCGGATTGGGATTGTCCTCACCTCGCCTGCCAAAGTGAGAGCATGCGCCCTCGTCCAATCCGCGAACGCCAGTGATTGAGGTCCTCACCGGATTCGCCGCCGGGGGCCTGCACGTCTTCTCAGGTGTCGATCATCTCGCGGCCCTGGCACCCATTGCTTTGCAGGACCGGGGAAAGGCGAGCCGCATCGGAGCTTTCTGGGGCTTCGGGCACGGCTTGGGCGTGGTGGTCATCGGTGGGCTGGGTCTGGCGTTGCGCGGCTTCTTTGACGTTGAGCGGTTCTCGGAGTGGGCGGAGTTTGGAGTTGGGTTCCTGTTGGTAGGGGTGGGTTTGTGGGCGATTGCCCAGCAGAGCAAGCTCAGACTTCACAGTCACCCCCATGAGCACGAAGATGAGGAGCATCATCATCTTCACGCCCACTCAGAACCAGGGCGGACCCATGAGCACGCGGCTCTCGGAGTGGGAGCGCTTCACGGCCTGGCTGGGTCGGGTCACCTCTTTGGGGTTCTTCCTGCGTTGGCATTGCCGACAGGGTTGGCTGTTGCCTATCTCGCCTCGTACCTGGTGGCGGCAGTCTTGGCGATGAGCGCGTTTGCTTTCGGTCTGGGCGTTGTTGCCAAGAAGTCCGGATCAGGATGGATCAAGAGGCTGATTCTCACCTCCGGGATCGCGGCGATAGTGGTCGGCGTCGTTTGGATTGTCGCCGCGTGGCCGTTCTGATCTGGCAGGTCAGCGTTTTGGACGTCCTTTTCGCGGCCCGCCCCCAGAGATTTCGGCCGGAAGATCCAGCTCATTGATTGCTTCACGCAGCGCCTGGGCGGTGAAAGGCTTGAGCACACATGCGTCGGCGCCGGCTCTTCTGGCCAAGAACTCATCGGCAGCTCGGTCGAGCAACAGGACCGTCTTTGGCCTCTCTCCGGGTTCGATCATGTCTCTCATCTCCCTGATCACGGCCATGCCTCCCATGGAAGAGATTTGAAGGTCGACGATGACCACGTCGGGTTTGTGGGCGGCCACGTGGTCCAGAATGCTGCGAGGTTCCTCCTCGAAGGCCAGATCCCACTCGCCGATGCTGAGGGAGGCCTCGATGTCGTTGACGACCCAGGCCGAGTCTGCCACCACGAGTGCCTTCACCATGATGCGGCACGTTAGCGCGAGCTCCGGGTCGGCCATTTCGGCCTTATTCATGTCCACAGATAGCCTCCGCCGGGTGCGTCGGATCATTGTTGGGGTTGCGCTGCTCGTGGTCCCCGCGGTTGCTCTGGCTCAAGAGCAGCAGGCCGGGATAGACGTGATTTCGTTGAGTGGATCGTTGGATCCCCTTGCCATCGACTTCGCCGTGGATTCCATTGAGAATGCTGCCACCAAAGGTCAGGCACTCGCGGTCCTGGAGGTCGATTCCGGCTCGGCATTGGACTTCGACGAACTCGCTGACATGGTCACGCTTGTCGAGAATCCTCCCTTGCCGGTCGCCGTATGGGTGGGTCCAGCTCCTGCCGTGGCCTTTGGAGGAGCAGCGCAACTCGTGCTGCAATCCGAGCAGTCGGCGATCGCTCCAAATTCTCAGATTGGAATCGTCGAGCCCACGATCGCAGGGGACGACACTTCGCCGTCATTGCTGGACGCGGAGGTCGCTTCGGCATTCGTAGATCGCATCGATGCGGTTGATAGCGGATTGGAGCTGCAGCCGACGATCCGCCAATACCTTCAGGACCTCAATGGCCGAGTTCTTCCGACTCAGGGTGGAGATGTCGAAGTGGTCACTATTCGTGAGTTCACCCAGGACGGTGAGACCGGGGTCACTCTCCTCCCGGTCACTTTCGTCAAGCCCGGCCTCGTCGACCGCTTCTTTCGTCTCGGTGTCACTCCCGAGGCCGCGTTCTTCTTCTTCGTGGTGGGGCTGACGATCATCACATTCGAGTTCTTCGCCATCGGACCGGGCCTTGCGGCGGCCACTGGTGCAATCTCACTTGTCATCGCCTGCTGGGGTTTGGTGAATCTTCCGGTCAGGCCTTGGGCGGTGGCGCTGGCGATCTTGGGGTGGGCGATTCTGACGGCTTCATACCAGCGGGGTGGCGTTCTAGCCATGACGTTGGGTGGTGCCTTGATGCTCCAGGTGTCGGGCACCTTCTTTGTCGACGGCTCAGGTCAGATCGACGCCCGATGGTGGTTGGTGCTGCCCTCCGTGCTGGCGGTCCTGTTCTTTTTCCTCCTTGCCATGCCAACGGTGCAACGAGCTCGCTTCTCTACCCAAGTCCTCGGGCGCGACGCTTTGGTGGGGGCCCAGGGGGTATCGCTGGCGGCGTTCGACCCCGACGGACTGGTCGAAGTCAACGGGGCGAGGTGGAGGGCGACAGCTCACCGAGAGGCCGCCCTCGAAGTCGGTTCGCCGATAGTGGTTACCGGCGTAGACGGAGTCTTCCTCGAGGTCGATCCCGCACCCTCCGACCCATTGTCGTCCTGATCGTCCCCGAAATTCTTTCTTGATACCTGTGACCGCGCTCGGTAGGTTCCTTTCGGTTTGTCGCAGACGGGAGGAGTCAGATTGTCGCGACTCGATGAGTGGCAGCTCGACGCGCTTTGTCGAGGAAGCCACGCTTACTTGTTCTTCCCCCCTTCCACCTTCGAACGCAAAGAGGAACGGGAACGTCGAGAGTTAAAGGCAAAGGCAATCTGTGGAGTGTGCCCGGTCCAGGGTCCGTGCAGCCAGCATGCCATGAACATCAAGGAGCCTTTCGGTATCTGGGGCGGCATGACCGAAACCGAGCGGAAGAACCTCCAGCTAGCCCTCTGATCGGCCCGTCAATCGGTATCTGACATCTCCACGACGGACGGTTATGTGTCGGGAGTCGGCCCACTCCAAAATCGGGATCGTGTGCTTTCGCGACAACCCTGATGCGGATCCAAATGCCGAGACCGTGAAGCCATCCTCCATCTCGCCAATCAGACGCTCGATCTCCCGAGCCTGATCCGGTAATACGACGATCCTCTCCGAGATCGGGACCAACTCACCCGCCCGAATCAGGTAATGGGCCAGCTCCTCATCGAGTCCGAGTTCGTCAAGGGTGGGTACGGCAATGCTGTGTCGGAGAAGGACTCTGACGTCCTCCCATCGGGCCGAATCCGCAGGATTGATCTGGACCTTGTGGCCAGGCAGCGAAACCATTGAACCCGAATAGTCCAGGTCGTCGGAGGTTTTGACCAGCGCCTCGAGCACTGACAGATTCACGCCAAGCCGACCCGCCAGGGCGGCTCCCGGCATACCCTCACGAAGTGGATGCTCGGCGCGCTCGGCGGAGACTTCTTCGACAGCTCGTTCGAGTAGGGCTTCGGCGCGATTCGGGCTGATGGCGGTATCCCCGACTACCAGGCCCGTTGCGGGCAGGCCCCCGCCCGAATGTGCCTGCAGCCGACTAACCGTGTCGACAGAGCGGATCTGAAGGAGGAGCTCGGCCACCTCATCGGGCGTGCCAAGTCCGTTCAAATGTGGCGCTTGTTCAAGAGCTGCCCTCAGACGTCCAGGAGCTGGGTCGAGAACCCGTCCTCCTCCCACCACCCTGCGTCTCCCGGTATCGCGAACAATGAAGCGATCGCCATGCTGCATAGGGAGGGCGTGCTCGAGTCGGGCAAGCATGTGATCCCCGGATATGCCCTGGACCTCAGCTCTGTGAGCGCCGCTGCCCAGGTGAACGTGATAGGCCCCCTTGAGCGGTATCTCGTCGATGTAACGTGCCGTGGCCAGGGAGGCGCTGAATCGGTCGGTTTCTTCCCAGTGCTCGCTGAGACCGAGCATCGCCCCCCGTTGGATCTCATTCCGGTCTGCCCCCCGCAGGCTCACGGCCACTCGGGTTCCGGGGCTGGCCTCATCGATTCCGGTCTCATGACTCTGCAACCCTCTGATGGAAGCCCGATTGCGACCGGGGAAGATCGTCACCTCTTGTCCTGTATGAAGCCGACCATCGGTGAGGGTCCCCGTGACCACCGTTCCCACGCCTGCCACGCTGAAAGCACGATCGATCCAGAGCCGGGGGCGGCCGATGTCGGTTGGCTGCGGCGGGAGAGCGTCTCGTAGGGCTTCCTTCAAATCATCCAGCCCCTCGCCGGTGACACCCGAGACGGCGATCACCGGCGAGCCGGCGAGTGATGTGCCATCCAGCTTGTCCAATACCTCCAGCGTGGCCAGTTCCACCATGTCGGGATCGACGGCATCCACTTTCGTGAGGGCCACGACGCCCCTCGTCACGGCCAGTAGGTCGAGGACCGCGAGGTGCTCCTCAGATTGGGGCATCCAGCCCTCGTCTGCGGCAACAACAAAAAGGGCAACATCGATCATCTCGATGCCGGACAACATGTTCTTCAGGTACCGCTCGTGTCCGGGGACGTCGACAAAAGACACTTCGCGCTGCGCCAGCTCCATCCATGAGAAGCCGAGGTCGATGGTGAGCCCGCGGGTCTTCTCGATGTCCCATCGGTCTGGGTCGCGCCCGGTGAGGGCCCTGACGAGTGTGGACTTGCCGTGGTCGACGTGACCGGCAGTTCCGATTACAGGCACTGAGTCACCGCTGATGCCAGGCCGTCATCATCAGAAGGGTCCACAGTCCTCAGGTCGAACAACAACGCCCCTTCCCGACGTCTGGCGAGGACGGGAGTGTGTGCTCCGAGGAGCTTCTCTTGGATCCCCTCAGGCGCGTCGAGGGTTACCTGTGGGCTCGCGAGCGTGGCTCCGGGAACGCTGCCGGCTCCGATCAGCGAGTCGCCCGATTCCACCCGACCTCCGATAGCCGTCGCGAGTCGTTTCGCTCGAATTGAAAGGTCGGCATATGTACGTCTCGCCATCGTCCAGAACGGGACGTCGTCGACAGAGCCCCTCGCGTACGACTCGAGGGTGGCGGCAAGGCCGGCGTCGAGGTAGGCGCCCAGTCGGAAGGCCCTGAAGAGGGGGTGTGACCGTAAACGGCCAATTAGATCGGCCGATCCGACGACGATGCCGGCCTGAGGTCCCCCCAAGAGTTTGTCTCCGGAGAAAGTCACGAGGTCGGCACCGGCTACCAACGCTTGGGCGACTGCCGGCTCGGCGCTGAGCCACTTTCGGTCTTCAGGTGTCAGCCACGCCCCGTCTGCGTCGAGGTGTCCTGAACCGATGTCGTACACCAATGGAAGCGCCGCTTCGACGCTCACCGTCTTCAGGTCAATGAGGCTTGTTTCCTCAGCGAATCCTTCGATCGTGTAGTTCGAGGGGTGCACCTTGAGAACAGCGCGACAGTTGTGGAGCTGGAGTGCAACTCGATAGTCGTCGGCTCGGGTCCGGTTCGTGGCTCCGACCTCGATCAGCCGGACCCCGCTGGCCGCCATGACGTCGGGAAGCCGATACGAACCTCCAATCTCCACCAACTCGCCGCGCGAAACGGGCACCGCCCCTGGTGCAGCTATTGCTGTCAGGGTCAAGAGGACCGCGCTCGCGTTGTTGTTGACTACCAGGGCGTCCTCAGCGCCCGTGAGTGTCTTGAGAAGGTCGACCGAATAGGAGCCTCGCCGGCCCCGGTTTCCGGATTCAAGGTCGATCTCGAGGTTCGAATACCCGGCCACTGCGACCATCGCTTCCGATGCTGCCTTGGACAAGGGGGCGCGTCCAACATTTGTGTGGAGCAGAACCCCGGTGGCGTTGATCAATCGCCGATGTCGGCGCGATGCTGCCGAGGAGATGAGGTCGGTGGCCAGTGCATAGGGATCTGCGGAACCGCCCTCCCTGATCTCATTCCGAGCGACCTCCAAGGCGGAACGGGCCAGGTCGATCAGCAGCTGACGGGGCAAGCCCTGGTTGGACACGGAGCTGACAAGGGCGTCTACGGCGGGCAGTTCCCTGAGGGTGGAGACGGCTGTCACATAGTGAGTCTGCCATGCCTCCACCATTGAATTCATAGGATGTGAAGGTGGTCTCCCCACCAGTCACCGCCCGCCGATGAGGGTCGAGCGGATCCTGGCCAACAATCCGGGTCCCTTCACCGGCCCTGGCACCAACACCTGGCTGCTGGACGACGGGCATGGACGTCTGGCAATCATCGATCCCGGCCCCATCGAGGCCGGGCACAGGGCCGCGATCGAAAAGGCGGTGGGGTATCGGCACGTCGAGGCGGTCTTGGTTACCCACACCCACGCCGACCACGCGCCCTTGGCCAACCCGCTGGCCAACGACAGGGAGGCGCCTGCATTGGGATATGCCCCGGGCCCGCAATTCCATCCCGATCAGCTGCTCGGGGAGGGTCAGACCCTGATGGTTGGCCTCGCCGAGATGACCGTGATCCACACGCCTGGGCACGCCAGCGACCACTTGTGTTTCCGTGTGGGCAACGTGCTCTTCTCAGGCGACCACATCATGGGCGGGTCTTCGGTGATGGTCGATGAGATGGGGCCGTATCTCAAGTCGTTGCAGAAGCTGCGCGGCGTGGGCCTGGAACACATCTATCCGGGCCATGGTGACGAAATCAGTGATCCAGAGCCGGTGATCGACTGGTACCTCGCCCACCGTATGCAGCGTCACGCCGAGGTTCTCGACGCTTTGAAGGGGGGTGCGTCCACCGTGGCCGACATCGTCGAAGTGGTCTACGAGGAGGTTGACCCGGCACTCCACCCGCTGGCAGCGCGCTCGGTCGTAGCACACCTCGGCTTGATGAAAGACGACGGCCAGATAGCCTTTGTGGGAGAGCGGATCGACCTCCTCCCTCCCCAAAGCCCATGAGACGACTTTTGCGCCCTGTCGCAGCCCTGACCCTGGTGGCTATGACCATCCCTGCGTTCGCCGCCGTCAGCGACGAGGACATCGAGCGAGCCCGCCAGGCAGTAAACGATCTCATGGCCGAATCGGAGGGACTGGGCCGCGAGGTCCAGGACGCCTGGGCTCTGCAATTCGCCTTGGAGGCCGAAATCGCGGATCTCCAGGCTTCCATCGAGTTCGCCCGGATCCAGGTGGCGGAGGCCGAGGCGAAGCTCGAGGAGGTGGCCGTCGAGATGTACATGGGCTCAACCAGCGCCGCCTCGATCCAGGTTCTGTTCTCCACCTCCGACGAGGAGTACGAGGCCGGTTTGCAGTATCTGGAGGAGATCTCCGAAGACAAGGTCGACGTCATCAACCAACTGCGGTCTTTCCGGGCTGAGCTCGACCGCCAGACCGAGCGTCTGGCCGAGGCGAGCGCCGAGCAAGAGGTTGTCACCGCAGAGCTTCAGGAGAAGGCAGCGGAGCTGCAGGAGGATCTGGTCCAAGCTCAAGCCGTGTTCGACACTCTTGTGGCGCAGCAGCAGGCCGAGGAGGAGGCTCGTCGCCTCGAAGAGGAGAGACGACGCGCCGAGGAAGAGGCCCGACGTCGTGCAGAGGCTGAGGCAACGACGACGACTACGGCTTCAGCGTCGTCGACGTCCGCGCCTTCGTCTTCATCTACGACGGCCGGCGATCCGGGGACGACGACCACCACATCACCCCCGGCGACAACCACCACTTCTGGGGGTGAAGCGACAACCACAACCGGGGCGCCGCCACCGCCCACGGGAGATGGGGCGTGTCCGGTAGCCGGTGCGGTTTCGTTCGCCGATACTTGGGGCGCACCCCGGTCTGGGGGCCGCAGCCATCAGGGTGTGGACATGATTGCCGCCCGCAACACCCCTCTGGTGGCGATCCGGTCCGGGTCGATCATGCGAATAACGACTGGAACATTGAGCGGGCTGGCGGTGTGGCTGAGGGCCGATGACGGTGATGAATTCTTCTATGCCCATCTCGAGTCTTACGGCGAGATCTCGGTGGGCCAGAAGGTGGATGAGGGTTATGTCATTGGCTACGTCGGCACGTCGGGCAACGCACCCTCATGGCTTCCGCATCTCCACTTCGAGTGGCACCCTGACGGTGGTGCGGCGGTCAACCCCTATCCTCTGGTGAAAGCGATCTGCTGATCTCGCAGACAGGAAAAGAGGACCCGCGTCGCGGATCCTCTTTTCTCAGGGCCTCCCCATGCCCTAAACCCGTCTGACTCAACAGGCACGTTCCGCTGTCATATTCGACCACGGAGAGTGGCTGGGAAAGGACCCTTCGCTTTACGGCCGGAAGGACTAGTCAGGATCAGGGCATGTATATGTCGACTCCGAAGCCCTTCTTCTCCTGTCCTTCCACGACGTAGGTGCTGAGCATCTTGTCGGCGATGGTCTGGCGCTTCTGATCGAACAGCGGCAGGAACCAGCCGATGAAACACACCAGCGAGTCGACGATATGGGCGAACTTCCGCCCGATGCCGGCTCCCGATCCGATCAGTTCGCCCTGCTGGTTGACAACACGCGTGCCCATGAGCCTCTTGCCAGGAGTCTGTCCGGTGGTGCCGTCGAGATAGCCCAGATAGAAGTAGAAGTACACGAACCCGATCAGGCCGATCAGATACCCGAGAACGTCGCTGAAAGTGGTGAGAACCGCGAGGATCAGAATGGGGAGATAGTCGACCAGCAGGCCGAGCGCCCGTGTCCCCCACGAGGCAAGCGCAGCTGGTGCGCCGACGGGCTGTTCCTCGGGAAACTCTGGTGGTGTGGTCATGCTGCTCCTTGGTCGTCGGGTGGCCGGAACTTAGACGACCGAGCGGATCGATGCGGTCTCGGCTCAGGCAGCCCCTTCGTCGAGCTGCTCGATGAGTTTCGCCAATCGGCCGGTGCAGGTCTCGAGGTCGGCCGGGGGCAATAGCTCGACCAGCTGGTTGGTCGCGGAACGGAGGGCGGCTCCAGCAGGGTTGTCTTCGTTGACGACGACCGGTCTTCCCGTATCGCCACCGATTACAACTCCGGGCTCCAGGGGGATCGAGCCGATGAGTGGCACTGCGATGTCGTCGGCAAGCCGCTGACCTCCGCCGTGGCCGAACGCATCTCCGGTCATGTTCTCGATCACTCCGATGACGGGCATGTGCGATCGTCGGGCCATGTCGGCGACGCGAATCGCCACCTTTTGCGCCGCCTGCTGGGGAGTGGTCACCACAACCATCTCAGCCTGCGGCAATAGCCGGGTCAGAGCCATCTGAATATCGCCCGTTCCGGGTGGCATGTCGATGACGAGATAGTCCAGCTCACCCCACTCCACCTGGGTCAGGAACTGCTCCAATGCCTTCGACAGCATCAGCCCGCGCCACATGAGAGCGGTCTCTTCGGAGTCGATGATCAAGCCCGTGGAGACCACGTGCACCCCGTACGCTTCGACGGGCTGGATCAGCTGTGACGAAGCATCGGCTTCGAGACGATCCTCCACGCCGAGCATGCGCGGCGTGGAGAATCCCCAGATGTCGCCGTCGAGTAGCCCGGTCTTGAATCCTCGGTCGGCCAGCGACACCGCAATGTTCACGGCGATGGTCGACTTCCCAACTCCGCCTTTGCCGGAGCTGACGGCCACTACTCGTGTCGTGGGGGAGACGTTGGTGGGCTCGGCATTGTCGCGGGCACGCTTCCGGGCAACCGACATCAGGTTTGCCCTTTGGCTCTTGGTCATGGCCGTGATCCGCACCACGACGTCGTCGACGTCCGGCATCGACAGCACCCGGCGCCGTGCGTCATTCTCGATCTGGTCGCGAAGGGGACATTCGGCGATTGTGAGGGCAATGCCGAGCTCTACGTTGCCGGCCGCAATGGAGACATGACTCACCATCCCCAGCTCGACGATGTTTCCTCCGAGCTCGGGATCGTTGACACCCTCCAATGTGGTGAGGACCGCATCTTCGGTGAGCATGCCGTCATGGTAATTTCCACTATGGCGATAGGGGGAATAGCCCTTTGCCGGATTGCGGTTAGAATTGTCGTAAGCAACCAGGTGTAGGGATGACCCAGGTACTGAGCATCAAATCGAGCCGGCCAGAGAAGACCGTGAACCTCACGGATCTGGCCACCCAAAAGGTCGCGGAGTTGATCTCGGCAGAAACAGAGCCGAACCTCGCTCTCCGGATGGCCGTTCGTCCCGGCGGCTGCAGCGGCTTCTCGTATGAGATGTACTTCGACAGCCAGGTGGACGATGGGGACATCGTCGAGGAGTTCGGGAATGTCAAAGTGGTCGTCGACCCGCAAAGCGCGGAGATGATCAAGGGGTCCACTCTCGACTACAAAGATGGGTTGATGGAGACCGGCTTCTCCATAAACAATCCCAACGTTCAGCGCACCTGCGGGTGTGGCAACTCGTTCTCTTAGCCGCCCGGAACGATTCCGCTATCGTCGCAACCCCCTGCCGCGTCCGAAGCGCGGCCAATCACTGATCAAGGAGTGGTTTTGAAACGATCGAGATATGCGTTGCTGGCTCTCGTTGGCTTGGTGCTTGCCGCCTGCGGCAACGCCGGCGAGGACGTGAGCGACGGGACCTTCTGGAGCGTGGTCCTCTGGATGATCTGGCTGTTCTTCATCATGATGTTCTTCTGGATGTTCGTGACGGTGCTTGCCGACCTCTGGACTGACAAAGAGGCAAGTGGAGGATCCAAAGCCGGTTGGACGATCTTGATCGTCCTATTGCCGCTTCTCGGCATCCTGATCTACCTCATCGCCCGCGGCGACGGCATGAACCAACGTGCCATGGCGAAAGCGGCGGCAGCCCAGGAGGCTCAGGAGAGCTATATCCGTGAAGTCGCGGGGAGTCCCGCCGACGAGCTGGCCAAGCTCGCCGACCTCAAAGACAAAGGCCTCCTCTCCGAAGAAGAGTTCGATTCGGCAAAGGCCAAGCTCCTCAGCTGAATCGGGTAACAACGCTAAAGACGAAGGGCCTGTGTTGAACGGGCCCTTCTTCTTGGTGAATGGTGAACCAGTGAGTCCGGTACTCTCCGATCTGCCCTGCGTTAGGAGTGCAGATTGCCCAAGGCCGTCCCCCCAACCCCTTCAGCTCCAGACCCGGTGGGCCCGTATTCAGTGGCAACCGAGGCTGGAGGTCTTGTGTTTCTCAGCGGTCAGGTCGCCCAGGTTCCGGGCGGTGGCAGCCTGGTCGACTCCGATGTGCAGGAGCAAACCCGGCAAGTGATGAAAAACGTCGGTGCGGTACTCGGTGATCTCGGGCTCGGCTTCGCCGACATCGCCAAGACGACGGTATTCCTGGCCGACATGGGTGACTATCCGGCAGTCAACGAGGTGTATAAGGAGTTCTTCGTCGGTTCTCCTCCAGCCAGAGCCGCCATTCAGGCCGGAGCACTTCCAGCAGGATTCAAGGTCGAGATAGAGGTGGTTGCGGCGCGATGACAACGAGTGAGATCTTCAGTGCTTTGGGTCTCGAGGAGACCAACAGCGGCGTCTATGCCGGGGGATGGGTCGAAGCAACCGGGGAAGAGGTGACGGTCGAGAATCCGTCTTCCGGGGAAGCTTTGGCGAAGGTGACGATGGCCTCAGCCGAAGAGTACGAACGGGTCGTCGCCAGCTCCGTCGAGACGTTCGACAGGTGGCGGATGCTGCCGGCGCCAAAACGGGGCGACCATGTCAGACGTCTCGGCGTCGCCCTGAGGGACAACATCGACGCCCTCGGAGCGCTGGTCACCATGGAGATGGGCAAGATCCTCCCCGAGGGCGTGGGTGAGGTGCAGGAGATGGTCGACATCTGTGACTTCGCAGTCGGCCTCTCACGCCAGCTCTACGGAAACACCATGGCTTCGGAAAGGCCGATGCATCGAATGTACGAGCATTGGCATCCCCTCGGCCCCGTCGGCGTCATCTCCGCCTTCAACTTTCCCGTAGCTGTCTGGTCGTGGAACTCGACAATCGCGGCGGTTTGCGGCGACACCGTGGTCTGGAAGCCATCGGAGAGGACACCGCTGACGGCGATCGCCGTCACCAAGATCGCTGCCGAGGTCATGAGCGGCACTGGATTTGAAGGCGTGTTCAACTTGGCGGTCGGAGACGGCGAGACGGTTGGCAGCAGAATGACCGCCGATGGCCGCCTCCCTCTGATATCGGCCACGGGGTCTTGTGCCATGGGGAAGATCGTCGGCCCTGCAGTTGCTCGGCGCATGGGCCGGTCGATTCTGGAGCTCGGTGGCAACAACGCGATAATCGTGATGGACGACGCCGACCTGGAATTGGCGGTCAGGGCGGTCCTCTTCTCCGCTGTCGGCACTGCCGGTCAACGCTGTACGACTCTGCGCAGGCTTCTGGTCCACTCCGCAGTTGCCGACAAGATGATCGATCGCTTGGTCGACGCCTACAAACAGATAGCGATCGGTGATCCCATGGCCGATGGCACCGTCATGGGCCCGGTGGTTTCCGAGGCTGCTATCGAGCAGATGATGCGTTCGCTGGATGTGGCCCGAGAGCAAGGAGCGCGAATCGTCAGCGGTGGCAACCGGATCGATCGACCGGGTCATTGGGTGGAGCCGACGATTGCCGTGGTCCCGCGAGATGCGTCGATAACCCAGCAGGAGACTTTTGCCCCGATCCTGTGGGTCATCGAGTTCGACACCCTCGAAGAGGCCATCGAGATCCAGAACGGAGTCACCCAGGGCCTCTCTTCGGCGATCTTCACGGAATCGGTGAGGAACGCTGAGCGGTTCCTGAGCCATATCGGCTCCGACTGTGGGATCGCCAACGTCAACATCGGCACTTCGGGAGCGGAAATCGGAGGCGCTTTCGGTGGGGAGAAGGAGACCGGTGGGGGTCGGGAGGCCGGCTCCGACGCCTGGAAGGCCTACATGCGTCGGCAGACGACCACGATCAATTGGGGCGACGATCTGCCCCTTGCCCAAGGCATCGAATTCGGCTGAGATGGATTCGGCAGCGTGGAACGAGCGCTATAGGTCCGCCGATCGGCTGTGGACAGCTGAGCCCAACCTATTCGTCAAGGACCGGCTAGCCGGCGCCGCTCCGGGGCGTGGTGTGGATCTCGCGGGAGGCGACGGGCGGAATGCCATCTGGCTCGCATCTAAAGGCTGGAGCATGGTGGCGGTTGATTTCGCAGAGGCTGCGTTGGAGCGGGGGAGGGCTATCACCGACGAGGTGGAGTTTGTCCGGGCGGACGTCACCGATTGGGAGCCCGACACCGAGCAGGATCTGGTCTTGATCGCCTATCTCCATCTCGAGAGCTCATCTCTTGAACAAGTGGTGCGTCGGGCCGAGAGCTGGCTGGCGCCGGGTGGCGAGTTGTTCATGATTGGCCACGATCGCTCGAACCTCGAGCTGGGGCATGGCGGTCCGCAGTACCTCGAGATCCTCTGGGACCTGGATCTCTTGATCTCCTGGTCCAGCGGCGATCTCGTGGAGTCAGCGGTGGTTCGCCGTCCGGTGGAGACCGACGACGGAGTCGCATTTGCGCTCGATACGCTGGTGAGAGTTCGGCGGCGAGCCTGATCAGACCGAATCGAGGCCCTTGTCGAGGGCACCGATCAAGTCTTCAGCATCCTCGAGGCCAACCGAGAGTCTCACCAGGCCGTCGGTGATACCAACGGCGATGCGCTCGGCCTCAGGCACCGAGGCGTGGGTCATGGTCACCGGATGGGTCATGAGCGATTCCACCGAGCCCAAGTTCTCGGCGAGGCTCCACAACCCGACGTTCTTCATCAGCCGTTTGCCCGCCTCTGCTCCTCCAGCAACCTCGAAGCAGACAATGGCGCCGTGCCCTCCGGCTTGCTTCTTTGACACTTCGTGGCCGGGATCGGAGGACAGGCCCGGGTAAGAGACGTGTGCCACCTTGGGGTGGGCCTCGAGGAATGCGGCGATGGCATGAGCGTTGGCCGACTGGCGGTCCATCCGCTCGCTCAGGGTCTTGATCCCCTGGAGCGTCAGCCAGGCCACAAATGGCGACATGATCAACCCGGCGGAGAGACGTGCAAACTCGATCCTCTCCTGGAGTGACCGGTCATCGGTGACCACAGCCCCACCCAGTGTCGCGTTGTGGCCGTCGAGGAACTTGGTCGTGGAGTGGATGACGACGTCGGCTCCTAACTCGAGGGGGCGCTGGTAGTAGGGGGTGAGGAAAGTGTTGTCGGTGACGTGGACCAAGCCTTTCTCGGAGCAGATCGCCGAAATCGCGGCCAGGTCGGTCACCTTGAGGGTCGGGTTGGCAGGAGTCTCGGTGAAGACAAGCTTGGTCTTGTCGGTGACTGCGGATTCGACATCATCGGGTGAGCTGGTGTCGACGAAGCTGACTTCGACACCGAACCTGGTCAGAAACTGGTCTGCGAAGCGGTAGGTCCCGCCATAGACGACGTCGCCGATGATGACGTGGTCACCCGCCTCCAGAAGTGCCAGGAAGACGGCAAGCGTCGCCGCCATGCCGGAGCTGTATGCGGTTGCGCCCGAGCCGCCTTCGAGGACCGCGACCTTCTTTTCGAAGGCGCTCACGGTGGGGTTGCCTCCTCGGGCGTAGGAGTAGCCCAGATCCATGTAGGCGTCCACGGACTCTTGGACGAACGTCGTCGCCTGGTGGATTGGGGTCAAGATGGCCCCGGTGGTCGGATCTGGCTCCACTCCGGCGTGGACCTGGTCAGTGCGAAAACCCATTCCGGCCATTGTGGTCGCTTCTGCCGCCTCCCGGCAACGCCGTCAGCCGAAGCGGTAGCCGACCGATCGGACTGTGCTGATCCAGCTTGACCTCTCCTCGCCGAGCTTGGCGCGGAGCCGTCTGACATGAACGTCGACGGTTCGTGCTCCCCCGTAATAGTCGTAGCCCCAGACCTTCGAAAGGAGTTGTTCCCGCGACCAAACCCGGGATGGGTTCTCCACCAAGAATCGCAACAGTTCCCACTCCATGAACGTCAGGTCCAGAGGTGATGCCGCGACGGTCGCCTGGTATGTCAACAGGTTCAGTTCGAGATCTTTGAAGGTCAGCAAGTCACCTGTCACCACGCCCGGGGTCAGACGCCCCAACCTGAGACGCATCTCGATGGGGTTGACCGGGGAGATCACGAAGTCGGCCACGAAGTCGGCAGACTCCATCAAGGGCAGCTGTCCTGTCTCGACGACCAGCATCACAGGCAGACCGACATCTTCGACGATGCGAGAGATCTCTCGTAGCCGCCTCATTGGCTGATCACCCAATTCCACCAGCAGCACATCTGCATCCGCCACCAGGTCGGGTGGGTCCAGTTCCCCGAGGCTAACTATCGATGCGCCGGCGAGACCGATGCCGTCCAGCGTTCCCTCCGAAAGGTCCTCGGGATAGGCCGCGACGATCACAAGACGGGTAGGTAGGTCTCCAATTCGAAGCGGGAGACATGATGCTGGAAGCGGTCCCACTCATTCCTCTTGTTCCGGAGGAACCAGTCGAACAGGTGCTCACCCAAGGCCTCTGCCACCAACTCCGACCGCTGCATGATGTCGAGTGCCTCCGAAAGCGTGGATGGCAGACGATGCGCTCCGGCCGCCGCCAGTTCCGAGGGCGTGAGCCGGCTGACATCGGCGGCGATTTCCGGCGGGAGCTCGTAGCCTTCCCGGATCCCGTTGAGACCGGCTGCAAGGAGCACCGAAAGTGCGAGGTATGGGTTGCAGGCGGCATCTGCCGCCCGGTATTCGATGCGCACGCTGGAGGGTTTCCCCTTCTTGACCGAGGGCACTCGGACCAGGGCCGATTGGTTGTTCCTGGCCCAGGAGATGTAGATCGGGGCGTCGAATCCCGAGACGAGACGTTTGTAAGAGTTGACCCATTGATTGGTCACGGCCGTCATCTCTGCGGCATGTGTGAGGAGCCCAGCGATGAAAGCCTGCCCCACTTTGGAGAGATGGCCTTGTGTTCCGGGCTCGTGGAAAGCGTTGTTCTCCCCTTCGAATAGGGAGAGGTGGAGGTGCATGCCCGAGCCGTCGTAGTCCTCGAGCGGCTTGGGCATGAACGTCGCATAGATGTCGTGTTTGAGCGCAACCTCTTTGACCGTGAGACGAGCGGTCATGATGTTGTCTGCCATGGTCAGGGCATCGGTGTAGCGGGCGATGATCTCGTGTTGGCTGGGTGCGACTTCGTGATGAGAGTGCTCGATGGGGATGCCCATGTGCTCCAAGGCGTTGATTGTGCTGCGTCGGTACTCCTGGGCCACATCCAGTGGTGTCAAATCGAAATAGCCACCCTGGTCCAAGACTTGGGGCTCGGGACCGGAGTCCTTGAAGTAGAAGAACTCGAGCTCCGGAGCCGCGTTGAAGGTGTATCCCATCTCGGAGGCACGCTCCAGGTTCCGCTTCAGGACTGTTCTCGGGTCACCTGAGAACGGCTCTCCGTCCGGGGTGAAGATGTCACAGAACATGCGTGCCACCGGCTGGTCGGCCCGCCAGGGGAGAACGGCGAAGGTGGAGGCATCGGGGACGGCGAGCATGTCGGCCTCCTGCACTCGGGCGTATCCGTCGATGGCCGATCCGTCGAAGGTCATGCCCTCTTCGAACGCCACCTCGAGCTCGGCAGGGCTGATCGAGACCGACTTGAGGAACCCCTGGACGTCGGTGAACCAGAGCCGGACGAAGCGGATGCCCCGCTCCTCGACAGTGCGGAGCACGTAGTCGGCCTGTTTGGTCACAGTGGTCGCGTCACGCCGTCCGTCGACGGGCGGCGAGCCACCTTCGTCGCAGCGAGCGGCGTTCTTCCTCGGTTGTCCCGCCCCAGATGCCGGACCGCTGGTTGGTCTCCAAGGCGTAGGCGATGCAGTCTTCGCTCACCCGGCAGATGGAACAGATGGCTCTGGCGCGCTCGATCGTTCGCTCGTCAGCGTCACCGGCAGGAAAGAACATCTCGTGGGGATACGGTGCACATGCCGCATAGTTCTTCCAGTCGGCGCCCACTTTGCGGTCGAGAGCGATTGAATCTCGGGTCACACCCCGAGTTTGGCTGTGATCGGGCGCAAATCCAAGACCAATTTTCAAGCCCGGACCGGTGGATTCGATTCGGTGGGTTTGGGCGCTCAGCCCTGACTCTCGTCGTCGGACACGCCGTCGTCAGTTGACGGTGGGGCCGCGTCGGGGTCTTCTTCGCCCCCTTCTTCGTCATCAACCTCGTCCTGTTCGGCTGCTGCAGTCATGCCTCCCGCGGCTGCGGCTCCGCCCGCTGCGGCTCCGTCCACATCGGGTTCGCCAAGATCGGAGAGGTCGCCCGAGCCCTCTTCGAAGCCGGCATCGCCGCCGTGGCGACGCATGAAAAGGATGAGCAAGAGCAAGAGGAGGAGAAGCGCCAACGCCAAAGCGACCTTGGACACGGTGCTCTCGAAGATGCCGTCCGAAGTCAGCAGAACGAAGCCAAACCCGTCGCAGACGTCGATTCCATCGGTGGCGATGAAACCACCGACTTCGAAGACGCCTCGAAGCTCTTGACCGGTGGCGCTTGTGACCTCTTGGATGTATGCGGTGAGGTCGGTGATGGTGTCCGAGCTCCCGGGGCTCTCGCCTTCATTGGGGTCGCCGCCGTCTGCGATGGGGATGTTGAACCCGGCGAACCCCACGTAGATTTCCCAGTTGTGATCCGTGATGGGGGGAGACGACTGGGCCTGCCAGCTCAAAGTCCCGTTCGGATCGATGCGGAACGGGTCGTTTCTCGACGTGTCGGTAACGCTGGTCTCGTCGGGCACCGATGATTGTGCGGTGACCGTGCAAGGCCCGTTCAACTCACCGTTCTCACTTGCTGCGCCGGCCCCGAACGCGCCGACCACAAGCAGGAGAACTCCGAGCAGCAAAGGCGTGATCATCGAGAACCGGTTGGCAACGGCGCGGCCAGCACGGCCCAGCCATGTCCCTAACAGCCCGAAAAGTCCGACCAGGCCGAAGACGAGCAATCGGTCGAGCGGCCAGACGCCCTCCTGTTGGAGGAGCACGGCTACCGCAAGTCCGAGAAGCATCCCGAGTATGAGTCCGGTCCAGGGTCTGGCTGTACGCATCATTCCTCCTGGCCCACAACGCTATACGATCCACTGCGGGCCCCGACGTCATTTCACTCGGCGCGGGATAGCCTGTTGCCATGCCTCGAATACGAGCGGCCACCATCGGCGAGCACAAGGCGCTGATTCGCCAGAGTCTTGTGGACTCGGCTAAAGCTCTCATCGCTGAGGCCGGCACAGCCGAGATCGCAATTGGCGAGGTGGCTTTTGCCTCGGGGGTGGGGCGAACCACCCTTTACGAGTATTTCGACGACCGTGACGATCTGATAGCCACCATCGTCGAAGAAGAGCTGCCGGGCGTGTTGGACCAGCTGATCTCGGCGGCCACCGGCGGCACGCCAAGCCAGCGACTTGCCGATCTGGCGACGAGGACCGTCGAGTTCATCGTCGATGAGCCGGTGTTGGGTTTGATTCTCCACCGGGACGTGGGTCGTTTGAGCGCCTCGGCTCAGGCAAGGATCAGAACATCACATTTGGCGCTGGCGGAGGAGATGACGACTGTTTACCTCCAGGGTGTTGAGGCAGGCGAGTTCCGAGCCATGGCCCCCGACATTGCCGGCCGTTTCACCCAGGACGTGATCATGTCAGCCGCCAAGGCTGTGATGGACGCGTCCGATCCTGAGGGGCGCATCGACGAGATAACTGCATATCTCAGAAGCTTCCTAATCGGCGGGCTCAAATCTTCTGATTGACCCAGCGGTGACGAGATGACCACCTAAACCCCGATCTCTTCAGCAATCGGGAGAGGGTGTTTGGCACCCCGACCGTGGATGCACATCTCGCACTACAGCAGCTGGCGAAGGCAAGGAACTCGGCCAAGCTCTAGGCCAAGCTCTAGGCCGACTTTGGCCGGTTGTCTCCACCAGAACGCCGGTTGAAGGTTTCACCTTCCGTTCACCTGTCGGATAACGGATGGTTAACGGCGCTTCCTACTTTTTGCACTGCTGGGAGGAGCTTCCCGGCGTCAACCCCATGCAACAGACCCCACTCAAGGAGTAAAACTGGGATGAAATTCCGATTCATACGTCTAGCCGCGCTCATCGCGGTGCTGTCGCTGATACTGGCCGCCTGTGGATCCGATGATGACGGTGGAGACACCACTGTCGACGGAGGCAGCGACACCACGGCGCCTTCGGGAGGCGGTGACGACATGGAGCTTTCCGAATGGGGGCTCCCGGTCATCGACCCGCTCGATGTGCCCGACGGTGACGTCGCAATCGCCGGCTCGTCCACCGTCTATCCGTTGACTGCATTTGGCGTTCTCGCCAAGTGGATTGACGAAGGTGGTCCCGAGTACACCGTTGATTCCATTGGATCGAGCGGTGGCCTGGAGCGATTCTGCGTTGAAGGCGCATCAGACATCGCCAATGCCAGTCGCCCCATCAAAGACGAAGAGGTGGCTGACTGTGCCGGCACCTGGGGATCCGATCCCATCGAGATCCGGGTTGGCACCGACGCGCTGTCGCTGGTGATCAGCCCCGGCAACACTTTCGCCACCGAGCTGACTCTGGAGCAGATTGATATCGCGTTCGGTCTGCCCGCCGGCTCGACGTGGGCCGATGTCGATCCAGCATTCCCGGCACACCCGATCGAGACGTACTCACCCGGCACCGACTCGGGGACATTCGACTTCTTCTTCGAGACGGTGTATCCCGTGATCTACGACGAAGAGGGCACGGCCCCGATTCTCGAGGGTGGCGCCAACCTCGTCGGTGAGGACGACAACCTCACGGTGGAAGGTGTTGCCGAGGACGGCTGCACCGAAGGTGACACCGCCACGACTTGTGCCATCGGCTATTTCGGGTACGCCTACTACCAGGAGAACGCCGACGTCTTGCAGGTGGTTTCGGTCGATGCCGGTGAGGGTGATGGGCCGATTCTCCCCAGCGACGAATCGGTGAACGCCAACACCTATCCCATCTCACGCCCGCTCTACATGTACACGGCCCAAGAAGTCATTGCCGACAAGCCCCAGGTGGCCGAGTTCATCGCCTATTACCTGAACAACGTCAACGAAGTGATTGGGGACATCGGGTACTTCCCAGCGCCAGACGATGCACTGCAAGAGGCCGCCGACAACATCAAGGCCGCTGCCGGGTGGTAGAGACCCGACGTAGGGCCATTGGAGCGGACCCCGATTCCTTCGGGGTCCGCTCTTGCAGAATTCGTAGCGTCCCCAGCCTGAAATCATGACAAACGTGTCCGAGACCTACCCGACTAGCCCGCCGGATCTGAGCGGGGCGCGCCGCCCGACAGAGCGGATCATCCTGATCGCGCTATTCGTCTGTGGGGCGATCTCCATTGCCACCACGCTGGGGATTCTCTACGAGCTGGGGAAGGAGTCGCTCCTGTTCTTCCAGGACGACCAGGTCTCGATCGGCAACTTTCTCTCGTCCACGTTCTGGCAGCCACAGGCGGGGAATTTCGGGATCTGGCCCCTGATTCTGGGGACGCTGATCACGACGGTCATTGCCCTCGTGGTGGCTGTGCCGCTCGGCCTCGCCGCCGCCATCTACCTCTCGGAGTACGCCAGCCCGAGAGTCCGTGGCTTCTTCAAACCCGTGCTCGAGATTCTCGTGGGCATCCCAACGGTCGTATTCGGGTTCTTTGCAATCAACTTCATGACTCCTCTCCTGCGCAACATCTTCGGCAGCGATGTGGTGGGATTCTTCAACGTTCTGTCGGCGGGGATTGTCGTTGGAATCTTGATCATTCCCCTCATCAGCTCTCTCTCCGAAGATGCTCTCTCTGCGGTGCCTGACTCGCTTCGCCAGGCCTCTTATGCCCTCGGCGCAACTAGGCGCGAGACCGCTCTGAAGGTGGTGGTGCCCGCCGCCCTGTCGGGAATCGCCGCAGGAATCGTGGTTGGGATGTCCCGCGCGGTTGGCGAGACGATGGTGGTGACCCTGGCCGCCGGTGCAGCACCCCGCAATTTCACCTTCGGTGAGGACGCTCTATTTGGTTACATCCTCAGTCCGTTCGAGCCGGCACAGACGATGACGGGCTATATCGCACTCACGGCCAGCGGTGACCTCGGCTACAACACAGTCGACTACAACTCGATCTTCGCCATCGGACTGACTCTTTTCTTCATGACGCTCGGCCTCAATTCGCTGAGCCGTCGCATCGTCAAGCGCTACCGGCAGGTTTACGAATGAGCGTTCAGGCACCAGAAAGACCTTCCAGAGAGTCCTTTCCCACCGACGACGAATACCAGCGTCTTCTCTCCAAGAAGACAAGGCGGGGAAGGCTCTTCTCCGGTCTGCTGGTTCTGGCTCTGACGATGGCTGTCTTGGCTCTCGCCGTTCTCCTCTACACGATCATCAACCAATCTTTCGGCTTGGTGGCGGTCGTCAACCAGACGGAGCCCGAGGAGATTGTTGAGTCGCTGGGCTACGACCCAACTGAGACCGGTCTTGGCGACCTCGAATACGACGAGTTGGTCGAGGTGCTGGCCGGGGGCATCAACAACAACGTGGGACGTCGTCTAGAGCGTGAGCAGCGTTTCTACGAGGATCGACTCGCTTTTGAGAGCGAAGAGAAATGGGCCGAAGTCTGTGCGGAGTCCGACCCGCCCCAGGGTTGCGACGCACCGGCTCGGGACAAAGCAAATCTCGTGCAACTGGTCAACGAGCGCATCGTCCTTCCTGACATCATCGACACCTACGATCTGGTGCCCTCGATGATCAACCCCGCGGCCTTTGAGGGAGAGGTCGAACGCACCTTCATCGAGTCACCAGAACGGTTTCCGGACTACACCTTCGACCAGGTTCAGATCCAATGGCGGGCATGGCTGAGCCCCACCTTCGTACGCTCTCCGGCCAGCGGGACTCCGGAGACTGCAGGCATCCGCACAGCCATCCTCGGGTCGCTATGGCTGGTGGTCATCACTGTTCTCTTTGCCGTTCCGGTGGGAGTCGGTGCTGCGATTTATCTGGAGGAATTTGCCCGGCCTTCCCGTCTCAACGACCTCATCCAAACCAACATCAACAACCTTGCGGGGGTCCCATCGATCATCTATGGAATGCTTGGGCTGGCAATCCTGGTGAGGGTTCTCGAGCCGATCACGTCGGGGGCGATCTTCGGAACCGACGCCGCCAACGGTCGAACGGTGCTATCTGCTGGTCTCACACTCGGCCTGTTGACTCTCCCCGTGGTGATAATCAGCTCTCAGGAGGCCTTGCGTGCGGTTCCCAACTCCCTACGTCAGGCGGGTCTTGGAATCGGTGCCACAAGGTGGCAGACCGTTCGTAGCCAGGTACTGCCTGTCGCGATCCCGGGCATTCTCACAGGCACCATTCTGGCCGTGGCCAGGGCCATCGGTGAGACAGCGCCGCTCATTCTGGTTGGAGCGGCCAGCTTTATCACCGTCGATCCCACCGGCCCGTTCTCCAAGTTCACCGCACTTCCCATCCAGATATTCCAATGGACATCGCTGCCCCAGGTCGAGTGGCAGCACCTTGCGGCGGCGGCGAGTCTGGCCCTCTTGATCCTGCTCTTGATACTCAACGCCGGCGCCGTGATACTTCGTAATCGATACTCGAGGAGACCGTCGTGACACATGAGACAAAGGAGAGCGTTGCTTTGACGTCAGATTCGGACCCGGGGGCGAGTCACGCCGAGTCACCTGAGCGGGCTGCCGATTTGGCGGAGGTCAATGACGTCGCTTCGCCGGCCGACAGGCCGGGGGTGATCCAAACCAAGCACATGGGCATCTACTACGGCGACTTCAAAGCCGTCCATGACGTCAGTCTCAATTTCCAATTCAACCAGATCAGCGCACTCATCGGTCCTTCGGGGTGCGGCAAGTCGACCGTCCTGAGGTCGCTCAATCGAATGAACGATCTCATCCCGACTGCGCGCACCGAAGGTGATGTGCTCTATCACGGCCAGAACATCTACGCCGATGGCGTCGACGCGGTCGAGATTCGTCGCAAGATCGGGATGGTCTTCCAGAAGCCAAATCCCTTCCCCAAGTCCATATTCCAGAACATCATCTGGGGGGCCAAGATCAACGGATTCAAGGGCTCCAAGTCTGAGGCCGAGGATCTGGTGCAGAACGCTCTCGAGCAAGCCGCATTGTGGGACGAGGTCAAGGACAAGCTCCAAGAGAGTGGGCTCTCCCTCTCAGGTGGCCAGCAACAGCGTCTTTGCATCGCCCGAGCGATCGCCACGCGCCCCGATGTCGTGCTCATGGACGAGCCCTGCTCGGCGCTGGACCCCATCGCCACGCTCCGCATCGAGGAGTTGATGCTGGAGTTGAAGAAGAACTATTCGATAATCATCGTCACTCACAACATGCAGCAAGCCGCTCGGGTATCGGACAAAACCGCTTTCTTCAACGTCAAGCTCAACGAGCAGGGCATGCGAACGGGGCGGCTCGTCGAGTTTACGGAGACCTCCCAACTCTTCACATCTCCCAACGAGCAGGAGACGGAGGACTACATCACAGGGAGGTTCGGATGACACTTCCCCAGGACACCCAATCGCATTTTCACCAGGAGCTGGCCGAACTGGAACGTCGGGTTCTGGGAATAGTGAGCCAAAACGAGAAGATGGTCGCGATGGCGGTGGAATCCGTCGTCACCGACAACGTCGAGCTCGCCGACGAGGTCATCTCACTCCAGGGCGACGTCCACGCCGGCCACTTTGAGGTTCACAGCAAATGGACCGAGTTGCTCGTCCGGCATCAGCCTTTGGGGTCCGATATGCGAACGATGACGGTCCTTATCCAGCTCAACGCCACCTTCGAGCGCATGGCCGCCCAATGCGGCAACATCGCCAAGGTTGCAAAGGAGAATCACGGCCTTCCCCAGGTGGAGGCGATTGTCGAAAAGATCAGGGAGATGGGTGACTTGGTGCGGCCGATGATCCGGGCGTCGATCGACTCCTACGTCCGCCGGGATTTGGACGAGGCGCGGCTCCTGCCCGCCATGGACGAGCCCATCGACCGGCTCAATGCCACGATGTACCTCGATGTGGTCGCTGCGCGCGCCGACAAGGCGATGCTGGAGTGGGCGGCGAAGATGTTGATGGTCTCGAGGGCCATCGAACGGATTGGGGATCAAGCTGTCGATTTTGCCGAGCAAACGGCGTTTCTCATTACCGGAGAGCGTGCCCAATTCGACGAGGCGGGACTTATCAGGTCGGGATCGGGTGACGACGGTTGATCGTCGTCCGTATCGGATTCTCGTAGTCGAGGACGAGCCGGCCTTGGCCGAATCGGTTCGATATTCACTCGACGATGAGGGTTACGACGTCGTGGTGGCCGACAACGGTCCCGCCGGCCTGGAGCGGGCACGCACATTGAAACCCGATCTGGTGCTCCTCGACCTCATGCTCCCTGGCATGTCGGGCCTCGATGTCTGCCGGCAGATGAGAGCTTCGTCAGACGTCCCAATCATCATGCTCACCGCCAAGGACTCAGAGGCAGACAAGGTGTCAGGCTTGGAACTCGGAGCCGACGACTACGTAACCAAGCCATTCTCGATGAGGGAGCTCACGGCTCGGATTCGGGCTCAGTTGCGGCGGTCTGCGCGTTCCGGAGTGCTCGCCCAGTCCAACGAGGTATTGCGAGCCGGCCCCATCGAGTTGGACATCGACGCCCACGAAACGCGGGTAGACGGAAGCCTTGTGATGCTGCGCCCCAAGGAGTTCGACCTCCTCGAGTCGCTTATGAGACGGAAAAATCGTCTCTCAGAACGCCACACACTCATCGACGAGGTATGGGGGCCCTCGTACTTCGGGGATACCAAGACGCTCGATGTGCATGTCAAACGTCTTCGGGAGAAACTGGAGCCAGACCCCTCGGACCCTGTATACCTTCTTACCGTGAGAGGCTTGGGCTACAAGCTGGTTGATGGCTGATCCTCAGTACGCCGGGCGTCAGGCTCTGTCAACCCGGTTTCTCGTCTATTTCTCCATCGTCTACATCCTGCTCATAGCCCTGGTCGGTGTTCTCATCACACTTTCCGCTCGCACGTCTCTCGCTGACGACCTCCGCGACGACCAAGTACGGGAGACCCGGCTGATAGCTGCGTCGCTGCCGGCTGCCGAGGAGGAGATTGCTTCTTGGGTCGAAGAGACCGCCCGTCTGTCAGAGTCCAGGGTGACCATCATCCAATCGGACGGGGTGGTCGTCGCCGACTCTCATGCCGATGCGGCGTCTATGGAAAACCATGCAACCCGGCCCGAGGTGCTGGAAGCCCTCGAAGGCGAAGTGGGCTTCGACAGCCGACGCAGCGCCAGCACCGGCTTCAAGCAGAGCTACGTGGCAGTGCCTCCGGAAGACGACCTGATCGTTCGAACGTCCATTGCGGAGCGAGTCATCGAAGAGGACCTCAATTCGGTACGTCGCGTGGTGATCGTCAGTGCTATGGCGGTTGGAGTGCTGGGGATAGCGGTGGTCGCATACGTCGCTCGGAGATTGGCGAGACCCATTGTGAGGCTAACCGAGCAGACCATGGCCGCTGCTGAAGGTGGCAGCGCGGAAGACCTGTCGCGTTCCGAGGTGAGGGAGCTGGACATGCTCAGCCTCAGCATTTCCGAGATGGTCGAGGAAATGCAGGTCAGGGTGGATCAAGCCGAGGCAGCAAGGCGGACGTTGGAGGTCGTGCTCAGCGCCATTCCACAGGGGACAGTGCTCATCGAGAGCGATCGCGTGGCATATGCCAATTCCGCTTCGCAGGATCTCCTTGGCGAGATCGCCGACGACCTCGACGCCATCACCCCATTCCAGTTTCAGGAGTTGGTGCGAGAGGTACAGGAGGGCGGCGTGCGAGTCAGCCTGGAACTCGAACATGGTCGGCCGCCCCGCCTGCTCCGGGGAGTGGCCACCCCACTTGGAGACGAAGGGTCGGTGCTCCTCATCGTCATTGACATCACCGAACGGGAGAGGATGGCAAGCGTCAGACGCGATTTCGTGGCCAATGCCTCACACGAACTGAAGACTCCGGTCTCCTCCATCGTGGCTTCCTCCGAGGCCTTGCGGATCGCCGTGGAGAAAGATCAGGAATCGGCCCGGCGCTTCTCCCGGCAAATCGAGGCCTCGGCGATGCAGCTCAACCGTCTCGTCAGCGATCTCCTCGACCTCTCCCGTCTCGAACGGGAAGCACCCGAGCTTGCTGCAATCGACCTCGACATGGTGGTCACCGAGGAAGTCGAGCGGATTCGCCCTCAGGCCGAAGAGAAGGGCATCGAAGTCGCCACCAGTTTCGATTCGGTGCCTGTTGAGGGAAGCCGCCGGGATCTTGCGATCGCGGTGCGCAACATTCTGGAGAACGCGATCCGGCACACGCCCGGCGGCGGAACCATCACCGTTGAGGTTCAGGACGCCATCGATGAGGCGATGATCAGCGTCCGCGACACCGGGGAGGGAATTCCCACCCGCGATCTCGAGCGAGTGTTTGAACGGTTCTATCGAGTTGACGCGGCGCGGTCCCGGCAGTCGGGGGGCACCGGTCTCGGGCTCGCCATCGTCAAACACGTCGTCGAGGGGCATCGGGGCAGGGTCGATCTCGAGAGCGAGCTCGGAGTGGGGTCGACCTTCACCATCACCATCCCGAAAGGCCGCTAGCCGCAACCGCCGCTAAGGGAGAGTCCGGATGGGCCTTGGACCGGTCCCGCAACTACCCTTTTCCGAGACCCATGTCGCTACTCGAGTCGATCCAAACCCCTGACGACCTGCGCCACCTGAGCAGCGAGCAACTCGACCTCCTCTGTGGGGAGATCCGCGACTTCATCCTGGAAAAGGTCTCCCAGACCGGGGGACATCTCTCACCCAACCTCGGAGTCGTGGAGCTGACTGTTGCCTTGCATCGGTCGTTCCGCTCCCCCGAGGATCGCCTGATATGGGATGTCGGGCACCAGGCCTACGTTCACAAGCTGCTCACCGGCCGCCAAGACGGGTTCGACTCACTGCGTCACACCGGAGGGCTCAGCGGATACCCGAGCCGGGAGGAGTCGGAGCACGACTTCGTTGAGAACAGCCATGCGTCCACGTCGCTCTCATACGCCGCAGGCCACGCCCTGGCCGGCTACCCGGGTACACGGTGGCAGTCATCGGTGACGGGGCCCTCACTGGTGGGATGGCATACGAGGCGCTGAACCACATCGCAGTGACCAAGCCGGAGCGTCTGATCATCGTGCTCAATGACAACGGTCGCTCCTACGCCCCAACCGTCGGTGGCTTTGCGTCCCTTGCCACTCTTGCCCACTATCGGATCGACCCGCGTTACGAAAAGACCAAACAGACGCTGGGGAAGATGCTTCGCGGCATCCCTCTGGTTGGAGAGAGTGCCGATGAGCTCGCCGGTCGGCTCAAAGACGCCGTCAAGCAGATTCTCGAGCCGTCGACCGTGTTCGACGCCATCGATCTCAAATACACCGGGCGCATCGACGGCCACGACCTCGAGTTGCTCGAAGAGACATTCGAGGCGGCCAAGGCCTACCACGAGCCGGTGGTCATCCATGTCGTCACCGAGAAGGGATCGGGCTACCAGCCCGCCATCGAAGACGAGGAAGAGAAGCTGCACGGAGTGGGCAGTTTCGACGTCGCCACCGGCAAAGCACACAAGTCCGAACTGAAGCTGACCGAGGTCGCCAGCCAGGCTCTGCTCGAGGCTGCCAGTACCCGTCCCGACTTGGTCGGGATATCCGCGGCGATGGTCTCAACGACCGCGGTCAAAGACATGGCGAAGGCTTATCCCGACCGGGTGTTTGACACCGGAATTGCCGAGCAGCACGCAGTCACTATGGCGGCGGGGATGGCCATGGCCGGCAAAAGGCCCGTGGTTGCCATCTACTCGGCGTTCCTGCAAAGGGCGTTCGATCAGATCGTCGCCGACGTCGCGCTTCACGACCTCGAGGTGACTTTCTTGATCGACCGTGCCGGTGTCACCGGCCCCGATGGGCCGTCTCATCACGGTGTGTTCGACCTTTCCTACTTGCGAATGATCCCCAATCTCGTGGTGGGCACCCCCGCGGACGCCACCGAGCTCTGCGCCATGATCGAGACGGCCGTGGACCATCCGGGCCCATGTGCGATCAGGTATCCCAAAGGCGGCGCTTCGTCCGTGCCTCGGCTCCCAGTGGAGCCGATGGAGGTTGGCGTTGCGGAGCTGGTCGCCGAGGGCTCCGACGTCCTCTTGGTCGCTGTGGGCCGCATGGTGGAGGCGGCGACCAAGGTTGCGTCCAACCTGTCAGGCTCTGGCATCTCGGCCGGTGTCGTCAACGCCCGATGGGTGAAACCCTTGGACCCTCGGATCGTGGCCTGGGCTGAGCCGGTAGACCACGTGTTCACCCTGGAAGACAACGTGGTGGCAGGCGGCTTTGGCAGTGCCGTGTTCGAAGCGCTTTCCACGGCCGGAGTCGACACTCCTATCACCGCTGTTGGCGTCCCCGATCACTTTCTGCCCCACGGCGCGGCCGGTGATGTGATGGCCTCGATAGGGATGGATCCGGAGTCGATCAGCCGGCGAATCAGGGACGTTCTTCAAACGGGCTAGATCGCGAAACATCGGCTTCCACGGTGTTGGCCACTCGTTAACCTCGCGGGTTCTCGCCCGACCTTGAGGAGGTTGCGAATGAAGAAGTCCGTTGCCCTACTTGCAATTCTCGGAATGGTGATGGCGGCATGTGCCAGCGAAGATGGGGATTCAGGCGGCTCGTCTTGTGCCAAAGAAGACCTCAATCTCGTTAACGAAGGCCAGCTCACGATCGGAACCGACGATCCGTCCTTCCCGCCCTGGTTCGACTTCGACGGCGGTCCCTCCACAGGGACCGGCTTCGAGAGTGCCGTCGCCTACGCGGTGGCCGAGGAACTCGGCTTCAGCGCTGAAGAGGTCGAATGGGTGGTAGTCCCGTTCAACAACGCTTATGCACCGGGGGCCAAGGACTTCGACTTCGACATCAACCAGGTGTCGATCACGGAGGAGCGTGAGGAGGCAGTTGATTTCTCCGACGGCTATTACACCGTCAACCAGGCATTGCTCGGCTTCTCCGACTCGGACATCGCCGGAGCCACCACCATCGATGACCTCAAGTCGTATGTGCTCGGAGCCCAGGTGGGCACCACCTCTCTCGATTTCATCGAGAATGTGATCGAGCCCGACCAGGATCCTCTCGTCTTCGATACCAATGCCGATGCCAAGGCAGCGTTTGACGCCGGCCAATTGGAAGGTCTCATTCTCGATTTGCCGACAGCCTTCTTCGTGTCGGCGGTCGAAATCGAGGGTTCCGCCGTCATCGCCCAGTTCCCCACCGGCGACGACGAAGGAGAGCAGTTCGGCCTGGTGTTCGAGGAAGGGAATTCCCTCCGGGATTGCGTCAATGACGCCTTGGAAAACGTCGACCTCGACGCGATCCAAGAGGAGTGGCTGTCGGACGTGGTCGATGCGCCTGTCATCGAAACCGGCTGAGCAACAGCTCCGATAACAACCGATGACCGAGGCAACGACGCCGCGTCGCGACCCGGGGCTGTCCCCGGGCAGGGCGCGGCGTCTTGCCGTCTACAGGAGGCGAAGGCGTCGGTCGCTGACAATCGGCGCCATCAGCACGGTGGTGGTGTTCGGAACTGTCGCCTTCGTAGTGGCCAGCTCGCCCGGCTGGCCGACCGTGAGGCAGACGTTCTTCAGTTGGGAGCACTTCCGGGACTCGTTTCCCGAGATCTGGGACGGCTTCGGGCGGAACGTCAGGATCTTCCTGATCGCCGAGGTGCTGATCCTGATAGTGGCATTGGTTGTGGCCGTGATACGTAACAGCCGGTCACCGTTTCTCACACCTCTCCGCATCGGCGCCACGATCTACGTCGATGTGGTGCGGGGGATCCCCACCATCATCCTCCTCTACCTCCTTGGCTTCGGCGTCCCGGCCCTTCGTCTCCAAGGCGTCCCCAACAGCCAGGAGTTTTGGGCGATCGTGACATTGGTCATCTCTTACTCGGCGTATGTGGCCGAGGTTTACCGCGCCGGTATCGAGTCGGTGCACGAGAGCCAGCGAGCAGCGGCGCGGTCACTCGGGCTTCGCTCCTCCCAATCGATGCGGTACGTGGTGTTGCCGCAAGCGGTGAGAAGAGTGGTACCGCCCCTACTCAACGACTTCGTCGCTTTGCAGAAGGACTCGGCACTTCTGGCGTTGCTTGGTGTCCAGGAAGCCTTCCGCGAGTCTCAGATCTACGTGGCTCGGACCTTCAACTTCACCGCCTATCTGGCGGCAGCGCTGCTGTTCCTGGTGCTCACGATCCCTCTTGCCAGGTTCACCGACTATTTGATAAAGCGCCAGCAAGGCCGAACCTCCGGTTCAACGCTGTGAGTCACCTGCTGACCGTCGAAGGCATCTGGAAGGAGTTCGGTGACCTGGTCGTGCTCCAAGACGTCAGCTTCAACCTCGACCGCCACCAGGTCCTGTCCGTGGTGGGGCCGTCGGGGTCGGGCAAATCAACGCTGCTCCGGTGCCTGAACCTCCTGGAACCGATCGACGACGGGCGGATCCTGCTCGAAGGGGTCGACATTTCTGACCCCGAGTTCGACGCCGACCCGGTGCGGCGGCGCATCGGGATCGTCTTTCAGTCGTTCAATCTCTTCCCGCATCTTTCGGTGGAGCAGAACATCACCCTGGCACCGAGGAAGGTCCTGGGCCTCGACCGGACAGAAGCGGCCGACCTGGCGACGTCGCTCCTGTCGCGGTTCGATCTGATCGACAAGATCGACGAGTACCCCGACCGTCTCTCCGGCGGACAGCAACAGCGTGTCGCCATCATCAGGGCCTTGGCGATGAGTCCCGACATCATGTTGTTCGACGAGCCGACCTCTGCGTTGGATCCGGAGCTGGTGGGCGAGGTTCTCGATGTCATGACCGTGCTGGCCGCCGACGGGATGACAATGGTCGTCGTGTCACACGAGTTGGCTTTTGCCCGGGAGGCCGCCAATCGGGTGCTGTTCATGGACGAAGGGAAGGTGGTGGAAGAGGGCCCACCCGCGCGAGTCTTGACCGATCCCTCGAGCGATCGGGCCCGTAGGTTTCTCAGCCTGGTGGAAGAAGCCTGATCGGGCAACCTGTGGCACCGTCTGCACCTCCTTGATTAGGGTCTTTCCCCAGGTGCGCCCCTTGGGCGTCCTCAAACCTGTATACGGAGGAGAGATGAAACTCAAAAGGCTCTTGGTGGTGTTGACCGCCTTGACGCTCGTATTGGCCGCTTGTACCAGTGACGACGACGGTGGTAGTGATACCACGGTCGCCGACAGTGGTGGCAACGGCGACGGTGGTGGCGGCGACGGTGGGTCCACCCTCGACGCCGTCATAGCCGCCGACGAGCTCAAATGTGGGACTCGCGACGCCTTCCCCGGCTTTGCAGTCCTCACCGATGACGGCGACCACGTCGGATTCGACTCTGACTTCTGTCGTGCCATCGCGGCTGCGGTGCTGGGTGAAGGTGGTGCCGACAAAGTCGATCATGTGGATCTAGAGACCGCTGATCGGTTCACTGCCCTCCAGTCAGGTGCCATCGATGTGTTGGTGCGTAACACAACCTGGACGGCATCGCGCGATGGCCTCGAAGGCGCCACATTCCTCACCGTCAACTATTACGACGGTCAAGGGATGATGGTCAATGCCGGCGACTATTCGAGCGTTTCTGAGATGCAGGACGCAATCGTCTGTGTGGCCAAAGGCACCACAACCGAAGGTAACGCAGCCGATGAGTCGGCCCGTCTCGGTCTCAACTGGGAGGTCAGGACATTTGACGACCCCAACCTGATCCAGGAGGCCTTCCAGGCCGGTCAGTGTGACGGTTGGAGCGCCGACAGCAGCCAGCTCACCGGGTTCCGATCGGTCTATCCAGATGGTCCCGACGCCTTGGCGATCCTGCCCGAGGTCTTCTCGAGAGAGCCACTCGCTCCCGCAGTCGCCGATGGCGACACCGCGTGGGCGCAGGCGGTGAATTGGGCGATTCTGGCCACAATTCAGGCCGAGGAGCTTGGTATCACCCAGGCCAATGTAGATGACATGGTGAACTCGGATGATGTGAACATCGTCAAGTTCCTCACCGGTGCCACCACCGACGACGATGGCAACGCCACTCAGTTCAACCCGAGTCTCGGGTTGCCTGATGACTTCGCCTATCAAGTGGTGAAGCAGGTGGGCAACTACGGCGACATCTTTGAACGCCATCTGGCGCCTCTCGGTCTGGAGCGGGGTACCAACGCCCTGTGGACCGACGGTGGTCTGATGTACGCGCCGCCTTATCGTTAAAGGCTGAAGTGAGGTGGGTGGCGGCCTGACCGCCACCCACCTCTCATTTGATGACGACCAAAGCCTTGGCACCCGAGACGGCAAAGCCGCCCTTCTACAGGAACGTAAATGTCCTGAAGTGGGTGTTTCAGCTTGTCGTCTTCTTCATTGTTCTCACCATCCTCTTCTGGCTGTTGAACAACTACCTCCAGAGGAGTCAGGACCTGGGGATCCCCACCAGTTTCGACTTCTTGTCTCAGCCCACTTCGTTCGATATCCCCGGTGCTGACTTCTCGCCGGCTCAACCGGTGAGCGACGCCTATCTGGTCGGGCTCAAGAACACCATCAGCGTTTCCGTCGTTGGCATCTTCTTCGCAACTGTCCTCGGGATTCTCATCGGCATTGGCCGTCTCTCTCGAAATTGGATTGTCAACAAACTCTCGACCGTCTATGTCGAGTCGCTTCGTAACGTCCCACTCCTCGTCATCATGACTTTCTGCTTTCTCGGGATCGTCCTCCAGCTATTCCCGCGGATCGAGGAGGCGTGGGATTTTGGCGGGCTGATCATCATCTCCAACCGCGGTGTGAGCGTGACGTGGTTCGAAGGAACAACCTTGCTCGCCCTAACCGGATTCTTCCTGCTAGGTCTTGTCGGCTGGTGGCTGATCGCCCGTTGGCGCAAGGGCGTCTCGGAACGAACGGGCGCGCCCAGCCGGGCAGGACTGCTCGGCCTTTCTTTCTTGGTGGTCGCCATGATCGTGGGATGGTTTGTCCTCGGGGCAATGTTCACCACCCCCGAAGTCGACGGTAGGCAAGTCGTAGGAGGGATCCGGATCGACCCCTCGTATTTCGCGGTGTTGGTGGCGCTGGTGATCTACACCGCAAGCCACATCGCTGAGATCACCCGGGGTTCGATTCAGGCCGTCCCCAAGGGACAGGGTGAGGCGGGGAGTGCCTTGGCATTGACCGGTTTCCAAAGGATGTGGTTCGTGGTGTTGCCCCAGGCGATGCGTGTAGCGATACCTCCGATCGGCAACCAGTACCTCGCCTTGACCAAGAACTCTTCGCTGGGCGCGGCGTTCGCTTACTTTGAGATCACCAACATCGCACAGATCACTGTCGGTAACGGGTCGCCTGCCGTGCCTGCCTTTTTCCTTGCGCTGCTCTTCTATCTTGCCCTTTCACTCATCACTTCAGCCATCGTGAACTTGGCCAATCGACGCTTCAAGTTGGTTGAAAGATGACCGTTGAAACACCTGTTCTGACCCGCGGTGAATTGGCCCGGATCTGGGTCCGGAAGAACCTGTTCCGTACCTGGTACGACTCGCTGATAACGCTCGTCTTCGGAGGACTCAGCCTCTATCTCCTCTACCGGGCGATCTTGTTTGTCTTTTTCAACGCACGGTGGGAGATCATCTCCTCCAACCTCAAGCTGCTGATGATCGGTCGTTGGCCGTCCGACCACATTCTCACCGTGTCGGTGGCCATCATCATCCTCGCTTTCTGGGGCGGTCTGGTTGGCGGAATCATTGCCGGACGGCAGCGGCGGGCAGGGATTTCCGAGGCGGCGGCAATGAGCACCCCGCAGCGTGTCAGCGACCTGGGCCGGCGGTTTGGGCTGCTCGTCGGGACAATCCTGTTGCTTC
This sequence comes from Acidimicrobiia bacterium, assembly GCA_965216725.1. Lineage (GTDB taxonomy): Bacteria > Actinomycetota > Acidimicrobiia > Spongiisociales > ZC4RG35 > JACZUI01. The sequence continues at coordinate 112,190 of CBDCGI010000016.1, forward strand.
TGCTTCTCACAGATACCGCTGGCCCCTGGCTGACCGCAGTCGGGATGACCGTCGGTGGCCTGATCGGTTATTGGACCGGGCGCCGGATAGGCATGCTCACGCTCGGGAAGTGGTCAGGGAGACTCCTGATTCTGGCGCTTGGGGTGATACCGGTCGCAACGTTCTTCTACATGACGGCGGCGCACCCCCTCGGGGAGTGGGAGGGCTTTCTCTTCAACATGACCGCGGCGCTGGCCGGAATCGTCCTCTGTTTCCCGCTTGGAGTGCTCCTGGCTCTGGGTCGGCGGTCCAAGCTGCCACTTCTCAAATCGGTGTCGATTGTCTACATCGAGTTCGTTCGAGGGTCGCCTTTGTTCGTGCTCCTCCTGCTGGCGAACGTATCGCTCGAATTCTTCGTCCCCGAGTCCCTGGCACCGTCGAAGCCGATCAGGGCAATAGTCACCTTCACTCTGTTCACTGCGGCCTACCTGGCAGAGATAGTCAGGGGCGGTCTGCAGTCAGTTCCTAGAGGCCAGGAAGAAGCAGCAAAGGCCCTTGGTCTCTCGCCTACGAAACAGATGTTCCTGATCGTGCTGCCGCAAGCGCTGAGGAACGTCATCCCGGCACAAATCGGCCAGTTCATATCCCTATTCAAAGACACAACGCTTGCAGGTGTCGCCCTCGGGATCCTGGATCTCCTATCCGGTGCTGAAGCCATTACTGCCCAGCCCGAATTTGTCGGTCAGGGCCTGATCATCGAGTCGCTGGTGTTTGTTGCCTTCATGTTCTGGGTGGGTTCGTTCACCATGTCAAGAGAAAGTCAACGCCTCGAGAAGAGGCTGGGAGTCGGAGTCCGATGACAGATACCAATCAAGCCGTGTTCTCAGATGCCACCAAGGTTGAGGGTGACGTCGTCATCGAGATGGACGGGGTGGACAAGCTCTTTGGAGCGTTCCAGGCGCTGACCAACATCAACCTGAAGGTGGCCCGTCAGGAAGTGGTGGTGGTCATCGGCCCGTCGGGCTCGGGCAAATCGACGCTCATCCGCTGCATCAACCGTCTCGAGGAGCACGATGCTGGTCGAATACTGGTAGATGGCATAGAACTATCGGAGGACGTGAAGAACATCCAGGAGATTCGACGCGAGACGGGGATGGTGTTTCAGCAGTTCAACCTGTTTCCCCATTTGACGGTCATCGACAACATCACCCTCGCCCCGCGCCAGGTGCGCCGAATGCCCAAAAAAGAGGCAGAGGACCTCGCCATGCAGTTGTTGGAGCGGGTTCGCATTCCCGAGCAGGCCAAAAAGTTTCCACTGCAGCTGTCTGGTGGTCAACAGCAGCGAGTTGCCATTGCCCGGTCGCTGGCGATGAAGCCCAAGGTGATGTTGTTTGACGAGCCAACATCGGCTCTCGATCCGGAGATGGTGGGAGAGGTCCTCGACACCATGAAGGATCTGGCACGCGAAGGCATGACGATGATCGTCGTCACCCATGAGATGGGTTTTGCCCGGGAAGTTGCCGACCGTGTGGTCTTCATGGCCGATGGGCAGATCGTCGAGGTGGGCACACCAGACCACTTCTTCCAGAATCCGCGGGAGGATCGGACCAAGCTCTTCTTGTCCCAGATCCTCTAGCTCGGACCATCCTTTGGTCGGTCAGGGACCTACCGCCTCCCAGGGAAGGTCGATGGTGAAGATCGCCCCGCCATCGGGACCATTGCCGGCTGTCAGGGTCCCACCGTGAGCTTCTATCAAGTCCCGGGCGATGGACAGACCCAAGCCGGTTCCGGTGGAGTCGGCGGCCTTGGTGAATCGTTCGAAGATGACGTCCTCATCTCCTGCGGGGATTCCGGGCCCGTCATCGGAAACGGTGACTACAGCGGAGCCAGAACTCTCGGCGAGCCCAACTTCGATTCGCCCGCTTTCGCCGGTCTGGTCGGCGGCATTGGCTACCAGGTTGGCGATCACCTGGTGAATGCGATGTGGGTCGACATGCACAGCTCTGCTGATGGTTCCGGCGATTACCGCCTCGGTGTGATCTGAAGTGAGTTGGGCCCGAAAGGACGCCAAAACGCTCTCGACAAGTGGCGCGAGACTGGTTTCCTCGCGGTGAAGTTGGAGACGGCCTGCCTCAGCCAGAGCCAACAATCGCAAGTCCTCCAGCAGCCGCTCCATCAGCTCCACCTCGTCGGTGACGTTGGACAGCGACTCCGGGCCGTGGACCCCGTCGATAACCGCCTCGATCTCGCCCCGGATCACCGTGAGCGGGGTTCGCAGCTCGTGTCCGAGATCGGCGAGGAGTCGTCTTCGTCGCTCGTCCTCCTCCTCCAGCCTCTCAGCCATTGTGTTGAAAGAACGAGTGACGGCGAGAAAGGGCCGGGGACCACGATCCCTGAGCCTGACGCCGGTTTCCCCATCCCCCAACCGTTCCGTTGCCTGGACCAGGTCGGCAAGAGGAGCCCACACTCGACGGAACATCCTGCCCGCGGCCAACGCTGCGACAGCCAGGATGAGCAGTGTGAGCCCCACCACCAGCCATCGGCCCGGCCCGTCCACGCCGGAGATCCCAGCCGAGACTGCTGCACCGATGACCACCCCAGTGGCCACCAGGAACAGCAAGAACAGGACGATTCGACGAAACATGAATCTCCCGGGCCGCCAGCCGGGACCTCCGTGGCCCTTCCAGGGCCCGTCGGGATATGACCCGCTACGCATCGGTGAATTTGTAGCCCACGCCGTGAACTGTCAGCAGATAGCGGGGATTGGCGGGGTCAGGCTCCAGCTTCTTACGCATGTTCTTGATATGGGTGTCAACGACCCGTTGCATCGATTCGGTCGAGGAACCCCGAATCGCGGTCATCACCTGGCCTCTGGTGAAGACCCGGCCCGGTTGGTGGGCCAGCAACACTAAGACCTCGAACTCGGTTGCTGTCAGGGTGACCGCTCGACCTCCTGCCACCACGGTCCGTGTACTCGGGTCGATCTCGACGTCACCAACCCTCAACATCTCGGTCGTCACCTCGCCACCGGCTCTGCGTAGAACCGCCTTGACCCTGGCCACCAGCTCCCTGGGGCTGAAAGGCTTGACCACATAGTCATCAGCGCCGATCTCGAGCCCTACGATGCGATCGGTTTCCTCGCTACGCGCGGTGAGCATGATGATTGGCGTTTGCGATCTGGTCCGGATCGATCTGGCGACATCGAGGCCGTCCATACCCGGCAGGCCGACATCAAGAATGAGAAGATCGGGTCGCTCCGAGCGTTCCAGGGCTACGGCGGCCGGGCCGGTCGCTGCAGTTATCACGTTGAAGCCCGCCTCGGTCAGGTAATCCCTCACGAGGCGGGTGATCTTCAACTCATCTTCAACCACGAGAACCCGCGTCACGGTTGCCATTCTCGTGATCGACAGCATCAACTGCTGCCTTCTTCAGGGGGTTCTCTCCCGTGTGCTCGGTCGTGCCAATCGGCCAGCCTATGTTCCATCCCTTTTCCAGGCCCGGGGTACCAGCCCCCGGGGCCGGGGTGGGGATGATCGGGATCACGTCGCCATCTCCTCCGGAAGAAGATCTTGGAAATGAATCCGATGATCAGGAACAGGAAGAGCAGTTTGAAGAACAAGCCGAACAGCCCGAATCCAACCCAACCGGGGTAGGTGCGAACCACCTCAGCTCCGTTGTCCACCAGGCCCTGGTCATACCCAAGCTGGTAGACGCCGAATCCGGCCGCCACCAGGGCACCCAGTGCGAGGATGGCTAAGAACAACGAACCCCAAACACTTCGTCTCACGTTGCAAACTCCTTTCGCTCGAGACTCCTCCACCATGGGCCCTTGATGTGAAGAAGATGTGTGGATTCAGTGGAGGCAGATATCGATGCACGACTCTGTTCCCGGATGCCAATACCCTGATCAGACGTGTCATCTCCCACTCGTTTCCTGGGTGTATTGGTGGGCGGCGTCCTGGTTGGTGTCGCCTCCTTCTCGCTATGGCAGGACAGTGGTGAGGTCGTGCCTCCCGAGGCTCGGCTATCGACGACCACGACCACCACGCTGCCGGCACCCACGTCCACAACCAGCCCACCTCCATCAACGACGCCGCCGCCAATCACCACAACCTTGGCTCCAAGGGGGGAGCTGGTGATACACGGGACCGGCGATGTGGCCGTCGATCCGGCCTACATCCCGGCGCTGGCTGCCGAGGGTTGGGACCATGCGTGGTCTGGCTTGGATGACATCTTTCGAGACGACCATCTCACGGTGATCAACCTGGAGTGTGTGCCCTCCGACGACGGTGCGCCACTCGAAAAGGCGTTCACGTTCCGTTGTCCGACAGAGGCTCTTCCATCCGTTCGGTCCAATGGAGTCGACGTAGCCAACCAGGCAAACAATCACTCTCATGACTACGGCAAGGATGCGATGCTCGACGGTCGAGCGAACCTCGAAGCCAGCGGGATCGCATCAGTAGGGACTGGGGCCGACTACGACCAGGCAACCCAACCCGCCGTGTTCGAGATCGAAGGCTGGCGTGTCGCCGTTCTCGGCTTCGGGAGAAAGGCGGACTCCGAGAGCTGGTACGCAACCGACGAGCGGCCCGGCATGGCTGGCGCCGTGGACACCGACGCAATGGTGGACGTGATCTCGAAGACTGCGGCAAGTGCAGACCTTGTCATTGTCACGATTCATTGGGGAGTCGAACTGGATACGACTCCTAGGGCGGAGGATGTGGATCGGGCAGAGCGAATGGTGGCGGCTGGTGCCGACATCATCTTCGGACATCACTCTCACCGACTGCAGCCGCTGGAATTCATCGAGGGCAAGCCGGTCTTCTACAGCCTGGCCAATTTCGTCTGGCCCCACAACTCGGTACCGAGCGCCACCACCGCCGTGGGTCGTGTCGTGGTGAGCCCTGATGGCACCCTCGAAGCATGTCTCATTCCGGCCTTTATCGAGACTCACGGCCATCCGGTTCTCACCGGCGAACCGTCGTGTGGCCCGGCCCTGCCATAACCCGTGAGGAGTGTCGCCGCCGTCGTTGGTTTCGGGCTTGTCGCCGGGCTGGTTGCATATGGCGGCTACCTGCTCATCGACCCCGATGAGGACAACGGCAGCGGCGCAGGGTCGAGTACCTCCAGCGTTCCTCCGCCGGCCGCTCCAGGCGATGTCACGACTAGCTCGGCCGGACCAGGCGCCTCCTACGTGCCAGACGCAACAGCGACCAGCATTGCCGAAGTTACGACCACAACGGCAATCGACCGTCCCGTCGGTGAGATACCGGGGTGGACCGTCGGTCTTCCCTGGGGTTCTACTCCGGGAGTGACAATGTTCAGAGGCAACCCGACACGCACCTACTACGGGGAAGGCCCGGTGCCCGAGAGCCCGGAGGTGGCTTGGGCATATCCGGAATCACCGATGTGTCGCACATCCAGCGTTGGCGGGGAGTCTCGGGTCTGGTGCGGCATGGGCTGGACAGGCCAGCCCGCGTTATGGGAGCGCTCTGACGGTGTGACCGAGCTCGTCTTCGGGGCCTATGACGGTGCGGTCCACTTCGTAGACGCCCAGACCGGGAACGATCTTCGACCTCCATTCACAACGGGAGACATCATCAAAGGCTCGGTCACGGTCGACCCCGACGGCTATCCGCTCGCCTATTTCGGCTCGAGGGACAACAAGCTGCGAATCATCGCCCTGGACCGAGACGAGGACAGGCTCTTGTGGTCCCTCGACGCCTCAGCCGTCGACGGGATCTGGAACAACGATTGGGACTCGAATCCGCTGGTGATCGACGACGTGATGTACGAAGGAGGGGAGAACGGCTGGTTCTTCGCCGTCCAGCTCAATCGTGGCTTTGACGACGACGGCCGGGTGGTCGTGGATCCAGTCATTCTGTTTCAGATGGCCGGATACAACGACGAGTTGATCGCAATGTCGGGCCGGAACGTCTCCATCGAGTCGTCGGTGGTGGCCTTTGAGGAGCGGGTCTACTACTCCAACTCGGGAGGTCGGATCGTTGGGCTCGACGTGTCGAACATCGCATCTGGTGAGGCGCCGGTGGTCTTCGACTACTACGCCGGAGGCGACATCGACGCCACGATGGTGATCGACGAGGAGGGCATGTTGTACGCCGCCATCGAATACGAGCCCTCTGAGATGGGCGTAGTTGAGAGGGACCGCGCTCTCGAGGTGGGTCAGCTGGTGAAGCTGGACCCGTATTCTCAGGGTGATCCGAGAGTGTGGGGGCTCGACCTCACGTCTGGCTCCGAAGACGCCGGTTCATGGTCGACGCCTGCCCTCGGGGATGGTGTGGTCTACGTCAACACACATCTCGGAGAGTTGCTGGCGGTCGATGCGGTGGATGGGGAGATTCTCTGGTCTGACAACGTGGGCTGGCACGCCTGGTCATCGCCCGTTCTCGTGGACCAACACCTCGTTACCGCTACCTGTCTCGGAGATCTCAGGTCTTACTCGCTCGTCGACCCCCGAAATCCCGAGCTGGAGTGGACCCTCGATCTGGGAGGCACCTGCATCGAAGCCACTCCGGTGGTCTGGAAAGGCCGCATATACATCGGCGCGCGGGACGGGTACTTGCGTGCGATCGGCTGAAGCATTGAGCGCGCTTTCCGGAGCTCCGGCCATATCATCTCTGCGCTCGTGAAACACCTCCTCGCCGTGACAATTGTCCTGGTTGTCGGCTGTGGGAGTGGAGATTCGGGAGTGAGCACGACTGTCGCACCGGAGACGACCTCATCAACCGTGGTCACGACCACCTCAGAGGTCCCACCGCCGGTTGAGTGCCCACCGGCCCCGTACGAGCTGGATTATCTCCCCGCCGGGGTGGGCCAAGACACCCTCGATCCCGCCGAGATAGAGCCGGACGTTTGGACATCGGTGGGAGGCACCAGCACGACATTCTGGGGTGACGAGCAGGGTCAGGTCGCGATCGCTCTGATTCGAGGCACACTGCCCGCAGTCGATTGGCCCGGTGAGAAGGGCGAAATCGATATCGACGGCACTCCCGGGGTGGTCGGGCCCCACGAAGACGGAACATGGGTTGCCGGATGGTTCGAGCAGCCGGGCGAGCGTTGTGACCTGTATTCGATGGTCTTCTATCCGCCCGTGGCCCCTGCGGACGTCGAACAAACTCTCGATGGCATGAACCGCGTCGGCGGGTAGCCGAGGTGCCGTTGGAGATTTGGCTGTTGGCCCTGGTGGTGACTGCAATCGCAGCATTCGTTCAGGGCACGGTCGGCCTCGGATATGCCGTGGTGGCGGTTCCGATCCTGGCCCTGCTCGACTCGTCTTTGGTCCCGGTTCCCCAGCTTCTCACCGCCCTGCCTCTCACTCTGGTGATGCTGTGGAGGGAGCGCGGAGACGTCGATTTCAGTGGAGTCGGCTGGCTCATCGCAGGACGTGTCCCCGGAGCCGCTATCGGGGTGCTGCTCCTTGCAATCGCCACCCAACGTGCTCTCGACCTGCTGATCGGTTCCATGGTGCTCATCGGCGTGGCAATTCTCGCCTCCGGTGTCAGCGTTCGACGTGTCCCTGTGACTCAATTCGGGGCTGGTTTGGCGTCGGGCACGACCGGGCTCGTGGCCGGCATCGGAGGGCCACCCACAGCTCTTCTCTACTCGACTGCAGAGGCGGCGACGATCCGATCGACGCTGGCCGCCGTCTTCTCAATCGGGGTCTCGATCTCGGTCGGAGTCAGATTCAGCACCGGCAATGCCACGGCTTCTGACTTGGAGATTGCCGCGGTCTTGCTACCTGCAGTGCTCGGCGGTTGGTGGCTTTCGACACTGCTCAAGGACAGGATCCCCAAGGAGAGAGTCCGGGCCGCGGTTCTCACCCTTTCCGCCGTGTAGCCGCTCGGTTGGCCCGTGCTCGTAGCATGGCTCGTGCGATGCGGCTCTCCCCGGTTCGAGAGGCAGCCAGATTGGTCCAGCAGCTGCCGAAGGTGGAAGTCGCCGAGGAGGCGGTCTTGACTTACCGTAAGTAACTGCTTACTATAGGGCCATGGTAGATGCTCAGCTCGAAGCGCTTGGAGTCGAGACGAGACGTCTCATTTACCAGATGCTGCACGAGCGTCCCCGGTCGGTCCAGGAGTTGGCAGATGGCCTACCCGTTTCCCGGCCGGCAGTTTCCCAACATCTCAAGGTGTTGGTCGACGCCGGGCTCGCCCAGTCCTCGGCCCTAGGCACCAGACACATCTACTCGATCGATCCAGCCGGAGTCGGTCTTCTCCGTGCCTGGACCGACGGGATGTGGGATGAAGCCATCGACAGTTTCACCGTGTTCGCACAGAGAAAGGAAAAGGACATGCTGGCAGAGGAAATCAAAGTGGAGCCAATCGTCAAGTCGAGGAATCTGACGCTGAGCGCCGACCGGGCTTTTCAGTTGTTCACCGAGAAGATCGCCGAGTGGTGGCCACTCTCAACTCATTCCATTGGAGCCGACAAGGCAGTGTCGGTGCGCATCGAAGCCCGCGTGGGGGGCAAGATCCTGGAGACGATGACAGACGGCGAAGAGTGCGAATGGGGGACCGTCACAAACTGGGAGCAGGGCCGAAGACTCGAATTCACCTGGCACCCAGGTCGAGACGAAGAGGAGCAGACCCAGGTGGAGCTGAGGTTCCGGGAGGTGGGCGACGGGTGCGAGATGATCCTGATCCATACCGGCTGGGAGGTTCGCGGCGATCGTGCCATGGAAGCCCGGTCAAGCTACGACGCCGGCTGGGACTTGGTGCTGGCCAATTTCGAGAACGCAATATGACAAAGGGCCCCGTTTAGAGACGGGGCCCTCTGTGAGCTTTTCAGCCTTTACCGTTTGTGATTCATGAGGCCTCTTCTGACGCCTCTTTGAACATCTCACCGATCGCCGCCACGCTCCCCAGGACACCAGACGTGTCCAAGGGAAGGAAGATCTTGGTCGCCTTGCCGTCGGCCACCCCTTGCAGGGTCTCTAGATAGCGGATAGCGATCAGATCTGGCGTCGGGTCTCCGGTGTGGATCGCCGCGAACACCCTTTCGATCGCCTGGCCTTCACCTTCGGCGACTGTCAGCTTCTGGTATTTCTCGGCGTCGGCAACCCTCTTGATCGCCTCGGCCTGACCGTCGGCCTCGAGGACCTGGCTCTCCTTGACGCCTTCCGCCCTGAGGATGGCCGCACGCTTCAGACCTTCGGCCTCGGTGACGGCGGCTCGCCGGTCACGTTCGGCCTTCATCTGACGGTGCATGGCGTCGGTCACATCGACGGGTGGCTCGATCCGCTGAATCTCCACGCGGACCACTCGCACACCCCACTTGTCTGTGGCGTCGTCCAGGATCTGGCGCAGCTTGGCGTTGATCACTTCCCGTGAGGTCAGGGCAGCGTCGAGATCGAGATCACCGACCACGTTCCTCAGGTTGGTCTGAGCCAGCTTGGTGACCGCCAGGATGAAGTTCCCCACGTTGTACTGGAGCTTCACGGGGTCGGTTGCCTCGTAGTAGATGACGGCATCGACCGTCACCACCACGTTGTCTTTGGTGATCACTTCCTGCGGTGGGACGTCGATGACCTGCTCGCGCATGTCGACTTTGGTCAACCGCTTGACGAAGGGCATAACCCATCTCAGGCCGCTGTCTACGGTGCGCTGGTAGCGCCCGAGGAACTCGATGAGCCCCTTCTCGTAGGGACGCACCACCTTGAAACCGGCGGCCACGACGAGGATCAGACCTGCGCCGAGGATGATGAACAGGATCACAAAGGGATCCATCATTTCTTCCTTTCTCTAATACCTATTCCTACTCCTCGAGTCGCTCGACTATCAGCCGAGCACCCTGGACTTCTGTGACGATTATTCGCTCTCCTGCGGAGATCGATTGCGGCGCCGATGCCCGCCACTCCTCGCGAAGAATGCGGACCATGCCGGCCCCGGTCATGGGATCGATGTCCTCCAGAACGAGCCCTATCTCCCCGACCCATCGATTGGCACCCACCTTGGGCTGCTCCTCCTCGTCCTGGCGTCGGATGAATCGCTGGAGATAGGTCAGCGAGATGATGGAAAGGCCAAAGAACACCAGCCACTGCGCTATGCCGCCTGCTCCCACCCAGCCGAGCACGGCTGCTCCGGCGGCGCCGATCGCAAAGGGTAGGAGGAAGAAGCCGGCGGTGAAGATCTCACCGATGGCAAGTGCAACCGCCAGCCCTGTCCACAGCCATCGCCAAATCTCATTGTCCACGTTGTCTCCTCCTTGTCCTGCCACGGCCGCTGCCGCTACCAGAGCGACGGCGCCGATGCCCATGAGAGTCGTGTCCCTCCTGGTCTGCCGATCTCTTTCTGTTTTTCCTGACTGAACATCGAACCACGTTGCAGTGGACGACGTCCGCCTCCGATGCTCCGCAGCCCAGCTCTCTGCAAACGCGGCGGGGTCGCGGCCAATGACGTCTTCGAGGGTATGACCCTCTGCAGCGGCCTCGTCGAGATGCTGGTCGAGTTCGAGACGCATCTCCGAGATCGCCTTCGGAGGCACTCGAGTCTCCCGCCAAAAGCGGTCGATCTCGATGAGAACTGCCTCACGTTTATCCATTGTTGCTGTCCATTACCTCGTCCACCGAATCTCTGAAGCCGATCCAATCCTCACGCCACCTGGCCAGCGCCGATTTCCCGGCTTCAGACATCCGGTAGTACTTGCGAGCGGGACCCTCCGAGCTCTGCACCAAGTACCCCTCGATCATCTCCTGTTTCTGCAGCCGAGACAGGACGGGGTAAATCGAGCCCTCGCTGGCCAGCTCCAAGCCTCGCTCGTTGAGCTTGCGAACCATCTCATATCCGTATGACGCTTCGTCCTCGATTATCGAGAGCAAACACATGTCGAGCACTCCGTGCAGGAGTTGTGTGCTCCGGTCTTGCCCGGTGTTCCCAGGTACCATGTTATACAGAGTACTAGGAATTGCCCATTTGTCAAAGACGCAAGAGAGTGAGTCCTGGCGGTCCGCCAGTCTGTCGACAACGGAATCGCAGGCAGGTATTGCCATTCTCCGATAAGATTTGATATACTTAGACTCAGATTTCTTATCAACAAGGGACAAAGATGAGTATCGAGAGAATGACCCGCCGCAGCCGCGAAGCCCTGCTCCGAGCCGGCGAAACAGCGCAAGCCTCCAACCACGGCTCGGTGGACCCCGGACATCTTCTGGCGGCGATTCTCTCCCAGACCGATGGGATCGTCTATCCCCTTCTCGACCGTCTCCAAATCGCTCCCGACGGCGTGAGGTCGGCACTCGATGACCATTTGCTGGGTCTGCCTCGGGTCTTTGGCGATGCCGATGTCAGGGCCAACGACGATTTGAACCATGTCCTGGTTCAGGCCGATGCCGAGCGCTCCAATCTCAAAGACGACTATGTCTCCATCGAGCACCTGTTGCTCGCGCTTGCCTCTGCACCGAGCCCGTTGGGAGTCGGCCTGCGCCGGATTGGTTTGAGCAAAGAGGCATTGCTCGAGGGGCTGCAACAGGTGCGGGGCAGTCAGCGCGTCGCCAGCGACGACCCCGAGGCGACGTTCAATGCCCTCGAGCAATACGGAGTCGACCTCACATCTCTGGCGAGCGCCGGATCGCTCGACCCTGTCATCGGGCGCGACGATGAGATCAGACGAGTCATCCAGGTGCTCTCCCGTCGCACGAAGAACAATCCGGTCTTGATAGGTGAGCCCGGTGTGGGCAAGACGGCCATCGTGGAAGGCCTGGCGCGTCGGATAGCAAACGGTGATGTTCCCGAGGGTCTCAAGACCAAGCGGGTGATCTCACTCGATCTGGGGTCGATGGTGGCGGGAGCCAAGTATCGAGGGGAGTTCGAGGAACGGCTCAAGGCCGTGTTGGCAGAGATCAAGAGCTCGGAAGGCGAGATCATCACCTTCATCGATGAGCTGCACACGATGGTCGGTGCCGGCGCCGCGGAAGGCGCTATGGATGCGTCCAACATGCTGAAGCCGATGCTGGCTCGGGGCGAGCTGAGAATGATCGGTGCGACGACGCTTGACGAGTATCGGAAGCACATAGAGGACGACAGTGCACTCGAGCGACGTTTTCAGCCGGTGATCGTGGAGCCACCGTCTGTCACCGAGACCATTGGCATTCTGCGGGGGCTCAAGGAGCGTTATGAGGTCCACCACGGTGTGCGCATCACCGATCCGGCTTTGATCGCCGCGGCCACACTGTCCGATCGATACATCCCCGCGAGATTCCTTCCCGACAAAGCGATCGACCTGATCGATGAGTCGGCCTCTCGGCTCCGCATCGAGATCGACTCGATGCCGGAGGAGATCGATGAGTTGACCAGGCGGCGGATTCAGCTCGAAATCGAGCGAGAAGCACTGCAGAAGGAGGTCGACCAGGCTTCATCCGACCGTCTCGCATCGGTGGATCAGCAAATCGCCGACCTCACCGAGGAGGTCGATGCCCTCTCTGCTCGATGGAACAAAGAGAAGGAGGTCATCAGCTCGATAAGGGAGACCAAAGGGCTGATTGAGGAAGCGAAAGTCGATGCGGAGAGAGCCGAACGTTCTGGCGACCTCGCCCGGGCTGCTGAGCTTCGGTACGGGACTATCGCCGACCTCGAAGCGCAGCTGTCGGAGCGGGAGGAAGAGATCGAGAAGCTCCACACAAATGGGACGATGCTCTCGGAGGAGGTCACCGACGTGGACGTTGCCGAGGTCGTGGCCAAATGGACAGGGGTTCCGGTCTCCCGTCTCATGGCGGCCGAATCAGCCAAGTTGGTTCAGTTGGAGGATCATTTGCACCAGCGAGTCGTCGGTCAGGATCAGGCCGTCGATGTGGTGGCCAATGCGGTTCGGCGCAGCCGCTCCGGGCTGGCGGATCCCAATCGTCCCGTCGGATCTTTCCTGTTCTTAGGGCCAACCGGAGTGGGGAAGACCGAACTGGCGAGGGCTCTGGCCGAGTATCTGTTCGACGACGAGAGAGCGATGGTGCGAATCGACATGTCGGAGTACATGGAGAAGCACACCGTCAGCCGCCTCATCGGGGCTCCGCCGGGGTACGTCGGCTACGAGGAAGGTGGGCAGCTCACCGAGGCGGTGCGACGACGCCCCTATACGGTGGTCTTGCTCGACGAGATCGAAAAGGCGCATCCCGAGGTCTTCAACGTGCTCTTGCAACTGCTCGACGACGGCCGGCTCACCGATGGTCACGGCCGGACAGTGGACTTCTCCAACGCGGTCCTGATAATGACTTCAAACCTCGGATCGGCGCACATCACGAGCGATGCCAGCACGTCTGAGATCCAAGAGCGCGTCATGGAGTCCGTTCAAGCGAGTTTTCGACCGGAGTTCGTGAACCGGATCGATGACATCGTGGTCTTCGATCGCCTCACCCGAACCGACTTGAGGAAGATCGTGGACATTCAACTCGAGCGTCTGAAGGCCCGCCTGGATGAGAAGAAGTTGAATCTGGTCGTCGCCGACGACGCTTTGGATCTCATTGCCGAGCGTGGTTATGACCCCGTTTATGGAGCCAGACCCCTGAAGAGGGTCATCGACAAGGATCTGGCAGATCGGTTGGCAATGGGGATTCTCAGCGGAAGTATCGCCGAGGGCGACAATGTGAAGGTCACCGTTTCCGACGGAGAGTTGGTGCTTGTCGGAATGTGACTTGACCCGCACCAGGTCGGTGCTGGTGGCAGACTGACTGGATGAACCGGGGACGAGGCTTTGTGTTTCTCGCGGTCGTCACCTTGCTCTTCGGATTGGCGCCGACGGCGGGCGCCGGGCGAGGAATGACAGGTGAAACTGACCTCGTGGAGACACGGATTGTCTTCACCGGGGACATATTGGTCCATACGCCATTGGCGGCTCGAGCACGGACTGCGGGCGGCTACGACTTCACAACCATGTTCACAAGGGTGGCCCCGATTCTCCGCGACGCCGACATAGCGATTTGTCATCTCGAGGTGCCGTTGTCGCCCACCAGCTCCGACCTGAGCAGTTTCCCCAACTTCAATGCCCCTGCGGAGGTCGCGTCCGCTCTGGCATGGGCCGGCTATGACGGGTGCTCAACGGCATCGAACCACTCCTTTGATCGAGGAGTTGCCGGGGTCGCGGGGACACTGGACGTTTTGCAGCAGGCAGGTCTGCTTCAGGCCGGTATGTCGTCGACCCCCGAGGACGCCTGGGCAGCTGCGGTGTATGAGGGACGAGGGCTGCGGCTGTCTCACATAGCCGCCACCTACTGGCTCAACGGCTACCGGATGCCCGACGAAGAGCAGTGGTATGTCCAACTGCTCGACAAAGAGGAGATCTTGGCGATCGCAGCGAGAGAGAAGCGGTCCGGCTCAGACCTGGTCGCCGTGAGCATTCACTGCTGCGTCGAGTATCAGCATGAGCCGACACCGGCCCAGGGCGACTTGTATCGAGAATTGATCGGGTCGCCCGACATCGACCTGGTGGTCGGCCATCACAGTCATGTAGTTGGGCCGGTTGAGGAGATCGACGGTGAGTACATCGTCTACGGCCTGGGCAACTTCCTCTCTGCTCAGAACTTCCGTCCCGGTGTGGCCGACGGTGTCATCGTCTCCGCACGGGCGACCCAGGATGGCGGCGCGTGGTCGATCACGGGCATCGATGTGGTACCTACCTGGGTACAGCCGGGGACCTACCGGATCTTCCCGGCAGTTGCCGCCAACTCGGGTTCACACCAGAGAACCCTGGAAATCGTCCGCATGTACGGTGCGGATGTGGCGCAGTGGGTTTGGCCGGGTCATCCCGGGGCCCGGCTTCCCCGGTTCTAATTCGACTCGACCACCCGAACCAGGAGGGTTTCCGGGTAGAACTGGCTCCAGGCGAACCAGAACGCCTCGTGTGCGGTGACTTCTCCTTCCGGTCCCTCCACCCTGAATCCGCTTCCATCGGAAATGACTGTCACCGGGCCTACCTCCACCTCGATCTCGGGATGAGCCTGCAAGTCGGCAACCGAGAATGCGTATGCAATGCCTTCATGGACGATCCCCACGACTCTGGCGTGAACGGCCAATCTGGGATCGACCCCACCTACCGGGAAGATTGGGCCGTCGTCGTCGCGTCCCCCAAGGGGATCGAGGTCATAGAGACGTCCCACGCCGCCGTCGCGAGCGAGGATCTTCGTCGCTGGATGTTCATCCTTCCAGTCTCCCCAGCTCGATGTGACAACCGTGACCTGCTCCAGAGTGAAGCCTTGCTCAGCTAACTCTCCGGTGCGAGCCTCGCCGGTGAAGGTGTCGAAGACGGAGCCCGACTCCAGGTCGTACATGACCTTGTTGGAGCGTGACAGCAGGCCAGACGTGCGGAGAACGGCCGGCTCGAAGCCTGATGGGACGCTGTCGGTGAGGTATGCCTGCGCCGAGCCGCAAAGAGTGCAATAGGGCACCCCGATCCGGCGGCCGCCGAGCGTCATGTTGACCATCTCGTGGACTTCCATTTGATTTCGGGGCAGGGCAACAGCCTCATCTCCTATGACGACGCCGAACACCACGGCATCATCCGGGTACCAAGCCCCTTCGTCGGCCGACGTTACAGGCGGGTTGTCGAGCGCCGGGATGCAACCTTCGAAACAGGGCTCGGTGGCTCCGAATGGCCGGTCGTCGATGAGGACACCGCCCCAGGTGACGTAGCGCCAGTCAAGGGAGACATTCTGCTCGAAGAAGGGGTCCCAGGCCGGTTCGACAACGGTGTATAGGCGACGCTTCAGCCGATCGTATCCCTCCCATGCCGGGAGATCCCAGGAGATGAGGTTGTCGAAAGCCGGGACGAAATAGGGATGACCGTCGTTGTCGATAGGGGCCCCTGTGAGACGGGTGAAAGCTGTGGCCAGCGAGAGGGCTGTTTGGCCGGTCTGGACGAATCGGAGCATGTCAGCGATCAGCCAAGCGATTCTTGGGTCGCCGCTCGCGATTACCCCGCCGACTGAGTCGGCCGGCGGCGTTTGGGTCATCACGTCGGTCAGCAGCTCCTCGGCGGCCGCGGACGCCTCGTCGGACACTGGCCCGGTAGGGACTGCAGGAGCCGGGGAGATCTGAATCGGCTCGCCAGGTGGGATTACCTGGACGATGACGTCGACCTTGGTCGTGGTCGTCGGCAGGGTTGAGGTCGTTGGGATGGTGGAGCTGCCCGTCGTCGAAGTGCAGGCGACAACCACCACCATCGACAATGCCGCCGGCCATCTCATGGCTGCCACCGTAGGGGGCGCTTGGTTAACCGGACCTAATCACGGTGTGAGGTCGCCACGCCGGGTTGTGTCTCGTCGAGCCTGCAGGGGGTCGCGTATTCCGCGTTCTGGCTCGTCGAGATGTGTGGGAATGCTTGTCCGGGTCAGGACGGAGGTGCGCCCAGACCGGTCACTGCCGACGACGCGCGATCGGCGACCTCTCCCATCGGCGTCAGCTGTGCCTTGCCTCTCTTGCCGCCGGGGATCTCGATGTTGACCAACAGCGCCTTGCCGGCGACGGCCGTGCCTCTGAGCACTTCGACAGCGCCTTTCCAGGTACCCATCTCCGCGTCGTCCTCCAAAGAGGCTCGGCCCGTCGTGAGCAAGATGCCATCGCCGCCGTAGATGCGCACCGGCCCCTCATATGCCCAGGAGCTCATCGCTCACCCAGCAGGTTTCGGACCTGGCTCCGGAGCAGAATTTCGTGCCGATACGCGTTGTGAACCGCTCCCACTTCGTCTTCGAGGTCTTCGACACGGTCACGGAGACGGTCGACTTTCCGCTTCAAACGTCGGTTCTCCTCCTGCAAGGCCAAGACCCGCCTCACCCCCTCGAGATTGAGACCCTGGCTAGTCAGCTCCTGGATCAGCTGCAGCCTTTCGATGTCATCCTGGCTGTATCGCCGCGTGCCTCCAGGCGTGCGAAACGGGTCGATGAGGCCTTTGCGCTCGTAGATCCTGAGCGTCTGTGGATGCATTCCAGAGAGCTCCGCCGCGACCGAGATCACAAATACTGCCTTGGCTGCTTCGCTCATGGTCTCACCATCATCTCAGATGTTGTCTCAGATCCTCGCCACCGTTGTCATCCAATTGCTCGAGGAGCTTCTTCTCCTCCTTGGTGACCTTCTTGGGCACGGCAACTTGCACTGTCACTAGGAGGTCGCCCTTGCCGCCCCGTTCGGGATCGATTCCCCTGCCCCGGACCCGAAACGTCCGACCGGGCTGCGTCCCGGGCGGGATCTTCACCTTGACGCCACCATTCAGGGTGGGGACGTCGATCTTCGTCCCGAGAACCGCTTCGCGATATGTGATCGGGACCGTCAACGTGAGGTCGTTTCCGCGTCTGCCGAATCGCTGACTGGATGCCACCCGGATTTGCACCAAGAGGTCTCCCGCAGGGCCACCGTTGGATCCGGGCGCTCCCTTTCCCCGCAGCCGGAGCACGTTGCCGTCCTGCACTCCGGCCGGAATGCGCACCCGGACCTGCCGAGTTCGAGTCTCGGAGCCCGATCCGTGACAGGTGGTACATGGGGACTCGATGATCTGGCCCCTGCCGCCGCATTGGGGGCAGGGCTCAGAGAAGGAGAAGAATCCCTGGTTCTGGGCCACCATTCCTCTGCCACCGCAGGTGGGACAGGTTGACACTGAAGTCCCCGGTTCTGCCCCGGAGCCGCCACAGTGCGAACAGGCGGCTGCGCCACGCACGTTGAGCGTTGTCGTCAATCCTTGAGCGGCGTCTTCAAAGCTGATCGACAGGTCGGACCGGAGATCGGCGCCACGGGCCGGCCCGCCCCGAGTTCTCCCTCCAAAACCGAACAGGTCGCCGAAACCCATGCCGCCCAGAAGATCTGACAAATCTTCCACCCTCACCTGCTGTCCGCCGAAGCCGCCGAACCCGCCTGGTCCTGCGCCGGCAAAGCCACCGGAGGCGGCCAACCGACGGACCTGGTCGTATTCTTTCCGCTGCTCCTCGTTGGAGAGTGTGGCGTATGCCTCCGAGATCTCCTTGAACCGGTCCTCCGCCGAGCTGTCGCCAGGGTTGGCGTCGGGGTGATTCTCCTGCGCCAGCTTGCGATATGACTTTTTGATCTGCTCGGCGGACGCCGCGTCGTCGACACCGAGGATCGAGTAGAAGTCCTTCTCGAGCCAATCGCGGTTCATTATTCGGCTTCCAGGATTACCAGAGATGCCCTGAGCAGCTTGCCGTTGAGCGTGTAACCCCGGCGAAGCTCGCTGGCAACTTTGGGTGATCCGTTGCCTTCTACGCCGGCTACAGGCTCGTGAAGCTCGGGGTCGAATTCCTGCCCGAGTGCATCGATCACCTGCAAACCCTCCCCTTCGAGGGCCTTGAGGAGTTGCTCCCGAGTTCCCAGCATTCCGCCAAGCAACTGCCGTTCCGAATCGGTGGTGGGCTCCACGGCTAGCGCAGCGTCAAACGTGTCGAGGACTGGAAGCAGCTCGGCAACGACGCGCTCCGCCGCCCTGTTGATCAGGTTGTCCTGCTCGCGGGCGTTTCGCTTTCTGTAGTTGTCGAAATCGGCGGCGATTCGTCGCAGGTCGTCGAGGTGGTCGGCGGCGTCCTTCCGGGCTTCACTCAGATGCCCGAGAAGCACGCGTACCGCATCTTCTCGATCCTCCGGGAGGTCGATTCCGAGCTCGGCCGCCCCCGGCGGAACGTCCACCACTTCGGCCTCCACCACCTCGCTTTCCACGATGCCGGGTTCGGTGTCGTCCACGGGTTTGGCTTGGTCGGTCATGGCAATTGCAGGACGATCAGAGGCCTCAGGCCTCGTCGTCGTCGTCGATGATCTCGGCCTCCACCACGTCGTCGTCGGCTCCACCCGTCGGATCGCCGTCCTGCGTGTCCTGGCTGGCTGCGGCCTGCTGGTAGAGGCGTGTCGCCATGGCCTGGCTGGCTTGAATCAAGGAGTCCATCTTCGACCTGATGTCTTCTGTGGAAACGTCCTCGTTTTCGAGAGAATCCTTGAGCTCGGAGAGCGACGACTCGACCGAAGCCTTCTCGTCCTCGGTCATCTGCTCACCCTGCTCTTCGATCAGCTTCTCGGTCTGATTCACGAGCTGCTCTGCCTGATTATGGGTCTCCACGGCCTCGCGCCGCTGGGCGTCCTCCTCGGCGTATGCCTCGGCATCCTTGACCATCCGGTCGATGTCGTCCTGGGCAAGGGCGGTGCCACCGGTGATGGTCATCTGCTGTTCCTTGCTGGTGGCCATGTCTTTGGCCGAGACGTTGACGATGCCATTGGCGTCGATGTCAAAGGTGACCTCGATTTGGGGCACGCCCATTGGGGCCGGAGGTATGCCGGTCAGTCGGAACTTGCCCAGGCTGTTGTTGTCCGCCGACATTGCACGCTCACCCTGGAGGACGTGAATCTCGACCTCCGGCTGGTTGCTCTCCGCCGTCGTGAAGATCTCCGAGCGCTTGGTGGGGATGGTGGTGTTGCGCTCGATCATCTTGGTCATCACCCCGCCCTTGGTCTCGATGCCGAGCGTCAGCGGTGTCACGTCGAGGAGGAGGATGTCTTTGACGTCCCCCTTGAGGACACCGGCCTGGATCGCCGCGCCCGCAGCGACTGCCTCGTCGGGGTTGACACCCTTGTGCGCTTCCTTGCCGGTGAGCTCTTGGACGAGATCCTGAACCGCGGGCATCCGGGTGGAGCCTCCGACCAGCACCACGTGATCGATGTCGCCCATGGCGACACCCGCATCTTTGATCGCCTGTTGGAAAGGGCGCTTGGTCCGGTCCAGGAGGTCCTCGGTCAGCTTCTGGAACTCGGAGCGGGTCAGCTTCTGCTGCAGGTGTAGCGGGCCTGCCGCAGTGGCGGTGATGAAGGGGAGGTTGACCTCGGTCTCGACGACGGTCGAAAGCTCGATCTTGGCCTTCTCCGCGGCCTCCTTGAGGCGTTGGAGAGCCATTCGGTCCTGTCCCAGGTCGACGCCGTTGTCGTCGTTGAACCTCTTGACCAGCCAGTCGATGATCGCTTGATCCCAGTCGTCGCCGCCCAGCTGGGTGTCACCCGAGGTCGACTTGACCTCGAAGACACCCTCGCCGATCTCGAGGATGGACACATCGAACGTGCCGCCGCCCAGGTCGTAGACGAGGATGGTCTGGTCGCTCTCCTTGTCGAGGCCGTAGGCAAGGCTGGACGCGGTGGGCTCGTTGATGATCCTGAGCACGTTGAGCCCGGCGATCTGACCTGCTTCTTTCGTTGCTTGTCGTTGTGAGTCGTTGAAGTAAGCCGGGACGGTGATCACCGCGTCGGTGACCTTGTCACCCAGGAACGACTCGGCGTCGCGCTTCAGCTTCATCAAGATGCGAGCCGAAACCTCCTGAGCCGTGTAGTCCTTGGAGTCGATTGTGATCTTCCAGTCGGTTCCCATGTGGCGCTTCACCGACCGCACGGTCTGATCGGGGTTGGTGATGGCCTGTCTCTTGGCTACTTCTCCGACCAAGACCTCACCGTCTTTGAAGGAGACCACAGAAGGTGTGGTCCGGCCTCCCTCGGCGTTGGCGATGATTGTGGGCTCACCACCGTCGAGAACCGCGATGACGCTGTTGGTGGTGCCCAAGTCGATTCCTACGGCACGTGCCATGTTCAAATCCTTTGAATCGGGTGTTTAGTAGACCCGTATTCTAGAACCTGAGTCGACCTTTGTCATATTTTTGGCCCGGGCGGGTCAACCTGCCAGGCTCTGGATGTACTCCACGAGATCTGTGATCTCGTCTTCGCTGAGTTGATCGGCGTATGTCGTTGGCATCACCGGGTCGAAACCGGCGACGACCTGGGAGTTGGGATCGACTATCGCCAGAGTCAGATAGGTGTCGTCGGCGCTGACCGTGGTGCCATCTGTCAGGGGTCGCGACGAGCCGGCAAGACCCTTCCACGTGGGCCCGGTGCTCGGGGTGCCGTCGACCGTATGACACGCGAGGCACCCGGTGTCGGAAGCAAGGACCTCACCCCTGGCCGCGGCTTCAGGGTCTACCTCGATGACCTCTGGAGCCGAACCGCCGTTAGGGGACGACGCCGAGTCTCGAGCGAAAAGCCAGAACCCAACACCAAGTAGACCGACCAGGAGAACGGCCAGGACCGCTTCGCTGAGACCTCTCATTTTGGGAGCTCCAGGGCCATAGGAGCAGGAACCGTAACAACCGGATACCGCATCCTATGGTTTGGCGGGAGTGGACACCAGATTGTCAAACCCGGATCTGTGGACCCGAAGGAGGCTTCTGGCGGCAACCGCCGGTCTCGCTGCAGGTGGGGTCGTTCTTTCTTCAATTCCCGCCGCGGCCATTGAGATAAACCCACGGTCCAGTTGGGCGTCTGGGCGGCCGCCGAAAGGACCACTGGGACCTGAGGAGGTGAGATTCCTGATCGTCCATCACTCCGCTTCGCGGAACGGTCACACCACCGAAGAGACGCCAGGGATCCTGCGGGCGTTCTACGACTACCACACTGGTACCAAAGGATGGAACGACATTGCCTACAACTTCCTCATCGATTCCGGCGGGGGAGTATGGGAAGGGCGTGCGGGCAGTCTCGAAGGCCCGGTTGCCGGTGATGCCACCGGCGGCAATCAGGGGTTCACACAGCTGGTCTGCGTGATTGGCGACTACAACGCGGCGCAACCGACTGGTCCCAGTCTCCGGTCGTTGGTCTCGCTCTTGGCATGGCTGGCCGATCGGTACCGGGTCGCCACCGCTCCGGGGTCAGAGGTCACCTTCGTATCGAGAGGCTCCAACCGCTGGCCGGAAGGCACAACGGTCGTAACCCCAACCATCACGGGCCATCGCACCATGAGCCGCACCACCTGTCCCGGTGATCATCTCAACTCGTATGTGGTTGGGGAGTTGATGAATGATGTGCACAAGGCACGAGGAGGTTCTCCCGTAACCACGTCCGCCCCACCATCGGCCACGACAATTCAGGAGACAACCACGACGGCGTCCCCTCCAACGTCAGCCGCACCCACGACAACTGCAGCCTCGACGACGACAAGTGCGGCGCCAACCACCACCAACACACCAAGCACGAGCACCTCGCTGTCTCCGTCGACGTCGACCACCGAGGTCGCGCAATCATCGATTCCCAGCACGGTTCCGCGGACGTCTCCGACTAGCTCCATGGCTCCGTCAACGACAATCCCCATTGCCGCCGCAGCCGAATCTGACCCGGGATTCCCTTTGCTGCCGGTGGCCGTGATCGGGGCCATTGGAGTCGTAGGTGGAATTGCCGTCTGGCGCCAACGCCGGATGTCCTAGCCGGGCCGTTCGATTGTCCTGGTGGCGACATTCGGGCATAGAACGGCGGCCTGGTGACATTTGAAGGCACACACCCCTATCTCGGATTGGTCTATTGGAGCGGTTGGATATCGTCTCGTTGATCCTCAGGAGCTGGGCGGGATTTGTGATCGCCGCCCATGGGTTCAATCACGCCAGAAGCATCGAGGGGACGGCACGGTGGTTCGCTTCTAAAGGTTTCAGGTCTCCGCGGCTCAATGCATCGGTTTCGGGCTATATGGAGTTGGCCGTCGGCGCAGGGCTCATACTCGGCGCGTTGACTTCTTTCGCCGCCGCAGCTCTAGCCGCCACCATGTTTGTTGCGTTTTGGTCTATCCACAGGTTCGCCGGCTTTTTCAACTTCCACCGTCCTGACGAGGGCTATGAGTACGTGGCAACACTGGGCCTCATCGCGCTGGCGCTGGTCATTCTCGGACCGGGAGAGTTCAGCATTGACCACAGCCTTGGATGGGCAGGCGACTTCGACGGCTGGACGGGAGTGGCCATATTTGGCGGTGGGCTGATAGTGGCTGCCGGCCAACTTGCCGTGTTCTGGCGAAGACCCGAGCGAGAGGAGGAGTCTTGAGCCGACTCGACATCCGTTTTGGTGATTCGCTTCGCGAATCCCGCGATGGCTTGCACCAGATCGCCTTCTTCGCCCTAGGCCCGGCCCGCTACCACGCTGTGGGAAGGATGGGGTTACAGCCCTACCCTGGAGGGTTCGGCACCCCTGAGTACGAAGGGAAGATCGCCCGGATCGACGGTGACCTTCTGGTCTTGGAGGAATCGGAAGTGGCGGCAACGCAGGCAATCACCACCGTCCGAGAAGCCGCAGAGTTCTTCGGAGTGGAGTATCAAGTGGACTGGTTCGCCGACTTTCACGACCCCCTCGAGCCCGCGGACCCCGATGAAGCCGTCGAGGTCGACCCCTTCGTCACCAGGGCTTTGGGGGAGTGGTATCGGTTCGGCTGGTCCTCTCTGGAGAGGCTTAGCAGCCGAGCCACGCTCGAAGATGATGCCTCGGGGGTTCAACTCTGGCCGGAGCATCTAGATGCGGCAGCCGAACTGGGCAACTCCGGCGAGGGGCGGCGGGCCAGCTTCGGTGTTTCCCCCGGCGATGACGGCCATCCCGATCCATACATCTACGTCGCCGCCTGGGGTGATGTCGACAGGTCGAATCCGTATTGGAACGATGAGTCGTTCAATGGATCGAGCCTGTCGCTCGACGATCTGCGGTCGCAACCCGATCCCGAGTCGGCGGCGGTGGACTTCTTCATGGCCGGTTACCAGATTCTCCACTCTTAGGAGCCCAGCGTCTCCACCAATCCTTCCGCGGCAGAGGTGACTATCTGGATCATCTCCTGATACCCCTCGGGAGGTCCACCCCATGGATCAGGGACTTCTTCTTCGTTGGTGCTGGGGTCGAAGGTCCGAAACAGGCGAACCTTGGCACGTGCCTGAACCGAGGGTGCCATGGCGAGGACGTCTCGTTGGTTGGCTTTGTCCATCACCACGATCACGTCGAAACGGTCGAAATCGTCAGCGATGAATTTCCGAGCCTTGCCGATTACTTCGAGCCCGAACCGTCGGCCGGCTGTGACTGACTCCGGATGAGGTGGCTCCCCGACGTTCCAGGATCCAGTCCCTGCCGAGTCCACCTCCAACTCGAGCCCGGCACTTCCTGCGGCGTGCTGTATCGCCGCCGCGGCCGCGGGCGATCGGCAGATATTGCCGGCACATACCGCGAGAACCCTCAACGGTTGGTCTCGATGGAAGCCAGTCGGTTCCGTGCCAACTCGATGTACGCCGGCTCGGTATCGAATCCGACGTACCGACGGCCGGCCTCTACCGCCGCCACCGCGGAGCTGCCGGAGCCGACGAAAGGATCGAGGACCAGATCGCCCTCGTAGGTGTAGAGCTCGATGAGTCGCCGAGGCAGCGCTACCGGGAATGGCGCTGGGTGGCCGACCGCGGTCGCCCTCTCCGAAGAAATCTCCCACACGTCGAGAGTTGCGCTGAGGAAGTCATCGGTCTCGATGGTGGGAACGTGCGGCAGGCCAAGCTGTTCCCTTCTGGCGCGTTTGATCGCCCGATCGAATCTCCCTTTGGAAGCCACGATGACGCGTTCGGTCACGTCACGCAGAACCGGGTTTTGTGGCGACCTGTATGAGCCCCAGGCGCAGCTCCCGCCGGCTCCACGAGCCTTCTGCCAGATGATCTCGCCCCGAAGGAGCATCCCGAGTCGGTCCTGGAGGATGGAGATGATATCTGCGGAGAGCGACCGATAAGGGCGGCGGCCGAGATTGGCAACGTTCACCGCCATTCGTCCGCCGGGCTCTAGCTTCCTCCGGCCGACATTGAGCACTTCGGTGATCATCTCAAGGTATTCCCCGTAGCTCTCCGGTACGTGTCCCTGGGCCAGGTCCGTCTCGTATTCCTTGCCTGCGTAGTACGGGGGCGATGTCACGAGGAGCGCAACAGAGCGGTCAGCGACTTGGTCGTCGGTCATGTCCCTTGCGTCGCCCACGAAGAGTTCGTCGGTAACCGTTGGTCTTTGCACGTGCTCGTCGTCCGAAATGACGGGAGCCGTGAACCGGCGGTAGAAAGGCGACGAATCGTGCGACTCGCGTTTCCCCGACCCGAATTCCGAAGTAACGGTGGCCAGACGACGTGTTGGCATCTAGACCGAACTTACCCAGCCCTGCCCTGTTGACCCCGGCATTCCGGGCACGAGCCCTTGCGCGGCGCATGCGGTATGCTTGCAACTGCAAGCATGAGTCGAGACGAGATCAATCAACCCGAACCCCCCAGCGTGCAAGTGACCTTGGCTGACGGGTCTCAGGCCGAGTTACGTCCCATCGGTCCAGAAGACCGCGACTTGATCGAGGAAGGGCTCGAGCATCTGTCGATGGAGGCACGAATTGCCCGGTTTGGGATGGCGATAGACCATCTCAGTGATGCCGAGCTCGACTATCTCACTCAGGTCGACCAATTCACGCATGTGGCGTGGGGAGCGACTGTCGACGGCGAGCCGGCGGCTGCCGCCCGCTACATCGTGATTCCCCAAGCAGGATGTGCCGAGTTGGCGGTTGTCGTGGTCGACAAGTTCCGGAGGCGAGGGTTGGGTCGGTTGCTCATGCAGGCCCTCAGCGCCTCAGCGAGGCACAACGGCGTCGATCGCTTCTGCTTCGTGGTGCATCCGGAGAATCGGTCTGTGCTGAGAATGCTCGAAGGAATCCCATCTGAGATGGACGAGACATCCGGGATGATTCAGGGGTCGATTGCCGTTGCCGACATCGATCCCGGCAGCTTGTCTGCCGACTATGGAGTCGTTCTTGCCTCCGCTCAGGAGGCGCTCTCTGCCTCCTGAAGGTCCAAAGCCGCAGAGTTGATGCAGTATCGGAGCCCGGTCGGCTGAGGTCCGTCCGGGAACAGGTGGCCGAGGTGTCCGCCGCAGTTGGCGCATCTCACCTCGGTACGCACCATGCCATAGGTGCGGTCCTCGACCTCCTCTATCTTGTCGGGGTCGAGCGCTTCATAGAAGCTTGGCCATCCGCTCCCGGAGTCGTATTTGGTGTCGCTGGAAAAGAGCTCGGTACCGCAGCCCGCGCACATATAGGTGCCGTCGACTTTGCTGTCCCAGTACCGCCCGGTGAAGGCACGTTCAGTCCCTGCCTTGCGGAGAACCTGGTATTGCTCGGGATCGAGCCGTTTCTTCCACTCCTTTTCGGTTTGGGGCATGTCTGTTGGGAGTGCGTCTTTCATGTGGCCCATTCTGCCAACTGATTGGTTATGTGTGCCTAAAGGCCGAGCTCGGCTACGAGGCGATCCACGAACACCGCCTGGGCTTGGTTCAACTTGACCCTGGCGAGCGAAGGTTCGGCCCAGATAACACGGTCGATTTCGGGGTAGAGGCGGGCGCCAAGCTGGAAGGTCCCCGGCACCAGGGAGTCCGGATCGAAATCCGCTTCCATCGCCCACGCGGTGACAACTTTTCTCGATCGGAGCCGGGTCTCGCCCAGGTCGATCAGGCCGGTCTCAGGGACGTTCCATCCGGTTTCCTCAGTGAACTCACGAAGGGCTGCGACCAAATCGGTTTCCCCGTCCTCTACCAGCCCCTTGACGATGGACCACCAGCCGCGATCGCGGCCGGCGAAGTAGGGACCACCTGGATGGGCTATCAACACCTCGAGACCCGACCTCATTCGGTAAGGAAGAAGACCCGCAGATCTCACAGGCCGCGACATTACGCTGGCCAGGTGACACTTCACGCGCCCGAAGTGGCGACCGCGGAACGCGCCATAGTCCTTCCACTACCCACCTTTCGCCTCGAGCATGGAGAGCCTTTGGGGGTTGGGCTCAAAAGACTGACCTTGACCACAGTTGAAGGAGCGGTGACAGGGTTCTACGACGGGGAAGAGGCCTTTGGCAGTGCCGTGCACGAATCGAGAAAGGCCACGAAGCGAATTCGGGCCTTGTTGAGACTCATTCGATTCGAGATCGGCGAACGCGCCTTCCGCTACGAGAACGAGGCGATGCGGGACACCGCCCGGATGCTTTCCGACATTCGGTCGGCAGCCGTGAACGTGCAATCGATCTCGCTGCTGACAGATCTCTACGGGTCTTTCCTGGCGACTGAGACATTTGGCGACCTTCGGGACCGACTGGAGGTCCTCAAGACAAATATCGAGACTCGGGCGATGGAGGATCCAACCCTCGTCCCCACAGTCGTCGAGCGCCTGGAGCGTGCGCATGCTCGATATTCGTCATGGCCCGTGGAACCAGGATCGAGGGAGATCTACGGCGCGGGTATCAGAAATGGTTTCGAGGCCGTCGGGCCCGGTCTGCGTGACACGTTCGGGAGAGGGCGTCGCGAGATGGTCGCGGCCTACAAGTTCGGTTCGCCGGAGTTGTTTCACATATGGCGCAAGCGGGTCAAATACCTGGGCCATCAGATGGAGATACTCACCCCCCTCTGGCCCGAGGTCATCCTGGGTATGGCCATAACTCTGGACCGAATCGGCCGTCTGCTGGGGGAGGATCACGATCTCGCTCACTTGCTCGACACCGTGGCCGCGAGGTCGGATCTGTGCCCCAACCCCGTAGAGCGGTCTCTTCTCAAGGCCCTCGCCGAACAGCGACGATCGGACTTGCAGACCGCTTCCCGGATCCTCGGGCGACGGATCTACGCCGAGTCGTCCAAGTCACTCAACACTCGTTTCGAGGCGTTCTGGGACTCCTCACAGGGTGCGCTGGAGCTGATGGGGACCCGAGCCATCTAGGGAATCAGGGTCCGGCTTGCCGTGTTGTATCGGATGTCGTCAACTCGAGAGGTTTGCAATGTCTGACCGGGGCAGGGTCCGTGTGGAACCCGGCAACAAGCGTGTCCGTGTGATGCTGGGTGGTGAGATCGTCGCCGACACCACCAAAACGCTGCTCGTATGGGAGGTTCCCTACTACCCGACCTACTACTTCCCCGCAGCCGACGTCAACACCGAGATGTTGGTCGAGAGCGGTGAGACGCGCCGTTCTCCGAGCAGAGGGGAGGCCGTCCAGTATCTGGTCAAAGCGGGAAATGCCGAAGGTGCTGCGTATTCGTTCCCAGCGCCAAAGATCCCCGAGATTGCCGACCACTACGTGTTTCCCTGGAAGACCATGGACCACTGGTTCGAAGAGGACGAAGAGGTCTATGTGCATGCTCGTGATCCTCACACCAGGATCGACATCCTCCCGTCCAGCAGGCGGGTGAGGGTCGAAATCGATGGGGTCACTG
Organism: Acidimicrobiia bacterium; assembly: GCA_965216725.1. Classification (GTDB taxonomy): domain Bacteria; phylum Actinomycetota; class Acidimicrobiia; order Spongiisociales; family ZC4RG35; genus JACZUI01. The sequence goes on from CBDCGI010000016.1 coordinate 140,182, forward strand.
TGGCCGACACCACTAATCCATCGATGCTCCACGAAACCGGTCTGCCCGTGAGGTACTACATACCCAAAACCGACGTGAGGTTCGATCTTTTGACGCCTACCGATCTGGCGACGGCTTGCCCATACAAAGGGACCGCCAGGTACTGGAATGTGAACATCGGCGAGTCGACCCATGACAACATCTTGTGGGGATACGACACCCCACTGCCTGAGTCACAGAAGATTGCCGGGCTGGTCGCGTTCTATAACGAGAAGGTCGACATCTACGTGGACGAGGTCCTCCAAGAACGGCCCAAGACCAAGTTCTCCTGAAGCTCTCCCCTCCCATCCCATCAGGAGAACCCCGCGTGTGAGCCAGACCACCGAAAAGGCGGTCTGGCTCACACGATGAAACCAGGAACCGAGCCTCAGAGCTGGCCGGTGTCCTGGGCGAGGCTTGCCAGGTATGAGGGGTTGTCGTAACGGCTCAACAGGAAGTCTTCCGCGTACTCGGGCAAGTCGCTACCTGTCAGATGAGCGCCCAATAGGTCTGCCGCCCCCGCCGACACCATCACCCCGAAGCCGGAAAAGGCGCACTGGAGATGGAATCCCTCCGGTCCCGCCGGTCCTACAAGCGGCCGGTTGTCCTGGGTCTTCGTGTAATACCCTCCGTCCACCACGGACTCAGGAAGCCGGTCCAGATATTGGGTCATTGCAGGCACCATCGTGGCCAGGCCCCGCACCACCACCTCGGTGTAGAGCGGGTCTTCAGGTAGTGGCCACTCCGGTTCCCTGACGTCGTCGTGGTACTCCCAGAGTCCTAAGACGTACGGAGATCCTGTGCCGCCTTCGGGCCGTCCGTGACAGAAGATCGGCAGCTCCCTGGTCAGCTCCGGACGGCCGGCCTCGACCAACGCCTCGGTTTCCTCTGGCGACCAGTCGATGTGTTGTGGATCGCACCAGATGAACATCGGGGCGTCGCGCGGGATGACGCCAAGATGGTCTCGGAAGCTGGTCTTGAGGTGGACCTCCGAGAAGACAGGCAGCTCCACGCCTGCCATGGCCGCCACGTTCGACGCGAGCGGTCCTGCTGCGTTGACCACGGTGGGGGCAGTGATTCTGTCGCCAGAGTCGAGTGCTACACCAACAACGTGGTTGTCGAACACGTCGATGCCCGTCACCTCGTCGACAAGCAGCCGTCCGCCGTGCTCCTTAACCCGGTCCAGCATCCACGATCCGAGCTGCTGGGCGCTCAGCCACCCTGCCCTTCGCACGAACAGCCCACCTACCGCGTCCTCGGTGATGAAGGGGAAACGTTGGCGCAGGGCGTTGCCGGTGGTGAAGAGTTCAAAGCCGTCTGGCCCATTGTCGGGGGCCCCGGTTGCAGAAACGGTTCTCAGCGGCCCCGCACCGAGGCGAGAGCTGGTCTCGGCGCTTGCTGTCAGCTCCTGGAGACGAGTGGTGTCGGCAGTGGCAAAGACGTATCCGCGCCGATTCAACCCGAAGCTGTTTCCCGACTCGTCAGCCATCTCCTCGAAGAGATCGATCGAGCGGTTCATCAATACGACCATTGTTCGATTGGGCCAGAAGTTTCGGTAGCACTCCGTCGACTTGTCCGACGTCAGAGTAAGTGGGGGCCGAGAGTCGACTATCACGATATTGGCCAAGCCCCGTCTAACAGCCAGCTCGTGGGCCGCGGCGATCCCTGCGATCCCAGCCCCGACGATGACTACGTCGGCCGACTGTGGCATTTTCAGTCCCGGAGGTGGTCGAGGACTCTCGAAGCCACCTCGGGACCGGTGAATCCGAATTGATCGGCAAGAACGTGATCGGGCGCTGAGGCGCCGAAGTGATCGAGCCCGATCTTCAATCCTCCGCTGCCTACGACCTTCTCCCACCCGAACGTCGCCCCGGCTTCGAGGCTGACCAGGGGCGCCGCCCCGAGGACCTTCTGTCGATAACCCTCGTCCTGGGCGAAGAACAGCTCCCAACAGGGGAGACTCACCACGCGGGCCTCCACTCCGGAGACGCCGAGATGATCGGCTGCACTCAACGCCGTGGCCACCTCAGACCCCGTGGCGACGATGGTCACGTCGGAGCCGTCCCTGACCACATAACCACCCTTCGCTACACCTCCCTCGACTCGTGGCAGTGTGGGGACGCCTTGCCGGGTGAATAGGAGGGCCACGGGCCCATCGCTTCTGTTGATTGCCAGCTCCCAGGCTTCGATCGACTCGTTGGCATCCGCCGGGCGGATCACCCACAGGTCCGGCATGGCTCTCAGCGATGCCAGATGTTCGATCGGCTGGTGGGTCGGGCCGTCCTCTCCGAGGAAGATCGACTCGTGGGTCCAGACCCATATCGAAGGGGCCCCCATCAAAGCCGACAGCCTCACGGCCGGACGCATGTAGTCGCTGAATACAAAGAACGTTGCGCCGTATGGCCGCAGGCCGCCGTGCAGCGCCATACCGTTGACGAGGGCGCCCATTCCGTGCTCCCTGACTCCGAACGGGATGTCACGTGCCGCACGATCATCTCGTGAATACAGACGGCCTTTGTCGATGATGGTCTTGGTGGAGCCGGCGAGATCTGCGGATCCGCCGATGAATCCGGGCACCTTTTCGGCGATCTCGTCGAACAGCTTGCCCGCCGAGGCTCGGGTCGCAGCGACCGACCCCACGTCGAACCCGGGCCCGTCGAGGCGGACCGGTGACGGTGAGTAGTGGGCCGACCATTCAGCCTGCCGGTCCTCACCTGCGGCCTGAAAACGCTCCTGCCATTGAATGTGGGACCGACGTCCTCGATCCATCCACGTGGAAAAGGTCTGATAGACGTCGGGGTCAACATGGAATGCCGGATCGATGGGGTAGCCCATTGCCTCCTTCGTCAGCTTGATCTCTTCCTCTCCCAGAGGCTGGCCATGAGACGCGGCAGTGTCCTGGAGGTTGGGCGCTCCGTGCGCGATGTGAGTCTTACAGATGATCAGCGATGGGCGTTCTTCCTCGGAGATCGCTGCGGTGACGGCTGCATCTACCGAGTCTCGGTCGTGCCCGTCGACGGTGAGGGTGTGCCAGTGAGCAGCTTCGAACCGCTTGTCGACTTCGTCGCTGAACGTGATGTCGGTGGAGCCATCGATCGAGATGTTGTTGTCGTCGTAGAGGTAGATCAGTTTTCCGAGGCCGAAATGCCCCGCCAAGGAAGCCGCTTCGGAGCTGATTCCTTCCATGAGGTCTCCATCGGAAACGAACCCAAAGGTTCGATGGCTCACCAGGTCGTCGCCGAGCCGGGCCGCGAGATGCGTTTCGGCCAAGGCCATCCCGACTCCGGTGGCGAACCCCTGCCCAAGCGGCCCGGTGGTCATTTCGATTCCAAGTGATTGATCTACCTCAGGATGGCCCGCTGTGCGGTGGCCCCATTGGCGGAAGTTGCGGATCTCTTCGAGTGAAAGCGGGAACCCGGCCAGGTGAAGCAGGGAATAGAGCAGCATCGAGCCGTGCCCGTTGCTGAGAATGAAACGGTCGCGGTCCGGCCAGGTCGGGTTGTCCGGGTCGACTACGAGATGTCGCGACCAGAGCGTCACGGCGATATCGGCCATTCCCATCGGCATGCCCGGATGCCCTGAATTGGCGGCCTGCACCGCATCCATGGCTAGGGCCTTGATGGTGTTGACGGCGAGCTGTTCCGGCGTGAGGTCGGGCATCGCTGGGTGAGGGTAACGGGCGGAACCGGCATTCTCCGCTCCGTTCGTCTCATATGTGACGCTCTCCTCCTAAGGAGCGCCGCGTAGGAGGATCAACAGCAGGGGCGACACCAACTGCAGGGCTTGTAGCCTGCCGCCTCGGCATCCGCGACGGTGCGAAAGGGGATGAGCTCACCTGGATCAACATTCCGGATCGCACGACATGTCGGGTAGCAGAAGTCCCCAGATCCAGGATCGGCTTGCACCCTCACGTTCTCGGTGGCCAGACGTTCCAGACGCTCGGGGTCGGCACCTTCGTGTTGGAGAAGCTCCCACTTGTTGTGGGGCCCGCCCAATGAATACCTGCCGACGTGACCGTCGGCCCGGACCACCCGGTGGCACGGGATGATCAAAGGGATGGGGTTGGAGGCGACGCTGGACCCGGCGGCGCGGACGGCCCGGGGTCGGTCGGCCTGGGCAGCCAGCCAAGAGTAGGAACGAACCTCTCCTTTGGGGATCGTGGCGGTGACCTCGAGCACCTCTCGCTGGAAGCTGGTCACTGACGACAGGTCGACTGGGAGGTTTCCCGGCCGGCCAGACTCGATCGCCGGGAGGATGTGTCGCCTCCACGCACGGGGGGCTTCGGCCCTGATGAGGGGGCGGTTGAAACGCTGGCGGAACCTCACCTCAAAACCGTCGTCACTCAGGTCCAGAGAAGTGACTCCGTCGCCATTGAATGTCACGGCTACGTCGCCAAGCGGGGACTGGTAGAGGTCGTATCCGTCGGCCAGCCCGGTTCCGAGGGCGATCCCCTCGCTGATTCCCTCTGGAAGCGGACCGGTCAGGTCGCGAAGTTGGCTTTCGATGCTCATTGTTCTTCCTCCATCGCCTGTCTGAGACGGCCCAAGCCTCGGTGGATGTCAGATTTGACAGTTCCCGGGGGCCGGTCCGTCACCCGTCCGATCTCATCGATGGATAGCCCGACGATGTGACGGAGCACGACCGCGGTCCTCTGGTGGCCGGTGAGCCTCTGAAAGCGCCGGTCCCAGGCCGCGTTGTCGACGGGATCCGGGTCTTCGCGGCCATGGTCGCGCATGTCGGCCGGTGTGGGGCGTCGTGATCGGTCTCGGAGATGGTTCCTTCCCAGATTCAGGGCGATCGTCCAGATCCACGGTCCCAGTTGGAGATTCACCACCCGCTCCCTGTCGTACTTGGCGAGGGCCCGATATGCACGGATGAAAGCTTCCTGGGTGAGGTCCTCGGCCTCCTGGTGGTCTCCCGACATCCGACGCAGCCCCCAATAGAGACGTGAGCCCATTTCGTCGACGAGGCATGGAAAAGCCGTGTCGAGGTCTTTGGCGAGGGCCTTGGCCAGTTCATCCATCGTCACAAGAACCCTCGTCCAGCAATAGCGGTTGCATCTAGATTATTGAATGTGGACCCTTCGAGCATCGGGCAGGCCCTGGACCGGGCCCAGGAGGCGTTGGATGGAGGCATGGGGCTGTCGGGAACCGGCTTCTGGCGTGCTGTGGCCGCGGTCAAGGCCGATCCTGTGCTCGTTGATCGATACGCAGAGCGGATAGCGAGGATCGACCAGGAGGCGTTTTCTTCCTGGCCCCTGGTCAAAGTGCCGCTACGCGTGGGCACTTCTCTGATGGTCGTCGCGACACTGGTTGGCTTGGTTTTGATCGGCGCTGCCTACTACACGTCAGGCTTCGCTGCTGCCTTCTACATCGGTGCGGGGACGGGTGTTCTCCTCGTCACGACACACGGGTTGGGTCATCTTGTGGTGGGACGGCTCGTTGGTATCGGTTTCACAGGCTGGTTTATTGGAAGCATCAGCCAGCCCCAACCCGGGGTCAAGGTCGACTACTCGTCCTACCTCCGAACTCCCGCTAGAGGCAGGGCATGGATGCATGCTTCGGGAGCAATAGTCACCAAGTCAATCCCGTTCTTGATGGTCGGGGCCTCTCTGGCATCAGGAGCACCTACGTGGGTCGCGTGGGTGTTGGCGGCGGTGGGAACGGCCACCATCGTCACCGACGTCTTGTGGTCGACCTCATCGTCGGATTGGATGAAGTTCAAGCGAGAGATGGCGTTCAGTCAGCGGTCCGAGTAGAAGTCGGGGATCGACCCATCGTTGCGATGCATCTCTTCGTGGGTCACAACCAATTCCTCGAACTCTGGTGGATGATCGGTGTCCACCGCAATGAGATGGGTGGTCACCGGTGCTCCTGACACATCGAACGAGCGCGCCTTGCGAATAACCTCGACCGATGCGTCATCGATACGTCCGTGCTGGGCGAGATGCTCCTCCCACGAGCTGGTGACAAACAGCTCCACCAGGCGGTGGGGATCTCTCGTGTCTCTGAAGAGCCTCCACCTGGTAGCTCCGGTGCGGAGGCGGACCAAGCGCACCTCGCTCATCATCTCGGCAAACGCCTCGAAGTCGGCCTCGTCGATCCACCAGTGATTCAGGATCACAACTGGCCCTCCTCCCACGATGGCATCGTGGTCGATGATCTCTCGCTCATCACTGAACTCCGGGGATACCACCTGGTCGAGGCGGGGCAGGCGGAACAGCGGAGCCAGAAGACCGAGCCCAACGGTCGCCGATGAGAACGCTGCGATCGCGGGACCAGTGCCGATCCAGTCGGCGAAGACCCCGGCGAGTATCGCCCCGATGGGGAGGATGCCGGAGAAGGCCAGCGTGTACATCGCCATCGTTCGTCCCCGTACCCACTCCGGGCTTATCAGCTGCGCCACGGCTCGCAGCTCCGTGAGGGTCAGGACCCAGGCAATGCCTGCCAGCGTCATCGCAACCGCGCCAACGGTGACATTGGGTGCGAAGCCGAGGAGAATCCCCGAGGCCCCGAACACACCAACGGTGACCGTTGCCGAAAAGCGTCCAAGTCGGGTCATGATCGCCTGACGCGACAGGGCTGCGATCAGGGCGCCCAAGCCCATCATGCCCAGCAGCAGCCCGTATGCGCCGGCTTCTCCTCCCAAAGATGTGGTGTGGTCCGGAAGCACCGCCTGCACGACGGCTGTCGTCATCGCGAAGAGGGACGTGAAAAGTAGGAGTCGGGCGAACTCCGGCGTGAAACGGGTGAACCGGATCCCGAGAGCGATCGCATTGGAAAACGAGGTGTCCTCTCTCTCGGGAGCATCGAGATCACGTCTCACCAGGAGCAAGGCCCCGATGGCCACGACGTAGGTCAAGGCATTGATCCCGAAGGCGAGCCCGGCCCCGGCGGCGGCGACCAGGATCCCGGCCAGCGCGGGGCCGATCGCCCTCGCAGTGTTGAAGGCGGCAGATTGGAGAGCCACTGCCGACGCGACCAGCCCTCTCGGCACCAGGTCGGGCAGAAGGGCCTGCCAGGTGGGCAGATTGATCGCGACACCTATTCCAAGCAGAAAGCCGAGCCCGAGCAGGAGCTCGGGAGTGATGGAGTCGGTTGCCGTCAGCACGGCCATGGCGGCAGCGGAGCCACCCATGATGACCTGGGCGACGAGCATCAGGCGAGTCCGCTCCACCATGTCGGCGAGAGTCCCTGTGATGAGCGCAAGGAACAACAACGGCAGGGTGGACGATGCCACCATCAGTCCTACCCATGTGTTGGAGCCGGTTAGTTCCAGCATCAGCCACGAGGCGGCCACCGACTGGAAGAACGTGCCAATTGCGGAGATGACGGAGGCCACCCACATCACGCGAAATGCCTCGACCCGAAGCGGCTCGACGGCGGAATTCATCCGGGCAGGTTAGGGGCGGTAGTTTGGCGTCCGTGGTTCGCGATCACGCCTACTTCATCCAGCCCCGCCACGGTCCCGGGCCAGGTGTCCTGATGCTGCATTCTCTCTGGGGACTCACATCCGACTTCAAGGCTCTGGCCGATGATCTCTCCGACCACGGCTACACAGTCCTGGCTCCGGACATCAACTTCGGGAGCCTCCCCGAGACCGAGCAAGAAGGCTTGGACCATCTCGGGACGGCAAGCCCGGATCGTCTCGCTTCTTTGGTTCTCTCTTCGGCTGGAGTGCTAGACGAGAGGTCGAACCCTGGTCGCATTGCCATCATCGGGTTTGGCATGGGCGGCAGTTTGGGCCTCTGGGCGTCGGTGAGGCTGCCGGGAATGGTTGCAGCAGCCGTGTCCTTTTATGGATCCCAGCAGATCGACTTTGCGGGATCGGAAGCCGACTACCAACTCCATTATGCGGAGTCCGACCGGTTCATAAGCGCAGACGAGGCGGTGTTCATGGAGGCGACCATGGGCCTCGAAGACCTAAAGGTCGAAGTTCACACGTATCCAGGAACGACCCACGGATTCTCTGAGCCGGATTCGGACACCTTCGATCCGGAGGCTTTTGAAAAGGCCTGGGCGAGGACCTTGGATTTCATCGGATCCAGACTCCCGGGCGTCTGAAAGGGGACCTCACGTGAGGGCGGTCCTCGCTACTCCTCGCTCATTTCTGCCAGGTCGGCGGCTAGAACCTCGCGCTCCTCGTCATCTTCGATCTCGGCAAGACTGGCGCGGGCCAAGGCCACGTGATGCTCAAAGGTGTCGACGTCGTCGACAAACGCCGCGGCCCTGGCTATTGCCTCGTGGGCAAACCCGGTCACGAACGGGTCGAGTCCGTGCTCATCACAGGTCGCCAACGCGTGTTCGCCAAACCGGCGTGCCAGGTCGGCATACCCGGCGACGGCTGCGGCTCGGGAGATCTGCCAGTCGGATATGGCCCAGTTGCGAGGCGTCCCCACCTCACGCCAGTGATAACGCTGAGCGAATGTGGAGGTGAGCATGTCGATCTCCTCGTCCCGGCTCAGCTCGTTCTTGTCGAGGTAGGTCCAGGTCTGGTTGTAGGCACGTGGGGCAAATGTGCGGTGCCAGATGGCCAGCTCTTCTGCTGTGGGGTTCTCGACAGGTTCGGTCATGTGCTCACCTCGGTTGGGTTCGGGAACCATCTAAGTGCCTCGGCCTCCGCGTCGAGGTCCGGAGCGTCCCAGGCGTCGGCCGACCCGCCGGCCAGGATGCTCTTCGCGTCCTCCAGGTAGCCACTCAGCGCCTCGACTCCTGCAGTGGCCGGCGTGATGGGGTCGCCGCGAAAGCTTGCATCTCTGAGAGTTGCCGGTGGAGCGGGGTGTCCTAGTTTGTGTCGCCAGAGCGCTGTATCCGGTTCGTAGAGGTAGTCGGGGAGCAAACGCCAACCCTCGTTGGCGACCATGTGAATCGCCTCCACGATGTACCGAAACTCCTCCTCGTCGATGAAATAGTTGAAGTTGACCCGTACCCACCCCGGTTTGATCACCTCGCACCCGCGAGCGATGGCCTGTTCGAATCTCTGGCTGGTCTCTCTGTCGATCCCAAGCAGTCGATGCCCGTATGGGCCGGCACACGAGCAACCCCCTCGCGCCTGGATCCCGAACAGGTCGTTGAGTAGGGCGACGACGTAGTTGTGGTGGAGGGTGCTGTCCCCGTGGCGGATGATGAAACTGACGATCGAAAGTCGTTCGGCGTCGTGGTTGCCAAGGATGTCGATATTGGGGTTCGTCTCCCACGACCCGATGGCTCGCCGGATGTGGCGATGCTCCAGGTCACGAATCGTGTCTTCGCCCACCTCGTTCTTGAGCTTGAACACCAGGCCCGCCTTTATCGATCCGATGATCGCCGGAGTACCACCTTCCTCCCGGTGCTCCGGGTCGTCCACGTATCGGTGGTCGTCCGGGGACACGTAGGCGACGGTGCCTCCCCCGGGAACCGCGGGCACAGGGTTGGTGAGAAGGGCCTTGCGGGCGATGAGCACGCCCGGAGTGCCGGGGCCCCCGATCATCTTGTGCGGTGACAGGAATATTGCGTCTTTGTAGTCACCGCTCGGATCGGTGCCCGAGCCCATGTCGATGGTCACGTACGGCGCAGACGCCGCAAAGTCCCAGAAGCTGAGGGCGCCATGGGAGTGCAGCAACGTAGAGATCTCGGCGGTGTTGGAGATGATCCCGGTCACGTTCGACGCTGCCGAGAAGGAGCCGATCTTCATTGGCCGATCCTTGTACTCGACCAGGTTGCGGTTCAGATCCTGGAGATCGATCTGACCGTCGGTGTCCTCGTTGATCTCCACGACGTCGGCGATCGACTCCCGCCATGGCAGCTCGTTGCTGTGGTGCTCGTAGGGACCCACGAACACCACCGGCCGGTCTTCGGCCGGTATCTGAGAGCTCAGCCCGTACTGGGCGTCCAGCTGGTCGGGGATTCTTATGCCAAGGATGTTGATCAAACGGTCGACGGCACCCGTCATCCCACTGCCGGCGAAGATCACCGCATGTTCTTCGGTCGTGGCACCGACACATTCCCGGATGATTTCGCGAGCGTCCTCACGGAATCGGGTGGTCTGCAGGCCGGTTCCCGAGGTCTCGGTGTGGGTGTTGGCGTAGAGGGGAAGCACCTGGGCGCGTATGTAATCCTCGATGAAACTCAGGCAGCGCCCGGAGGCGGTGTAGTCGGCGTAAGTCACCCTGCGTCGACCGTATGGCGTGTCGACGGCGGTGTCCTTGCCAATCACCGAATCACGAACGTCCTCGACCAGACCCACCTTTGGTCACCTTTCGCTGCTTCTAAGGTTGCTTCACGATGATGTGCCGGGCCTCAGGATAGGTATTGGGTGAGCGATTACACCACCGTCACCATTGACAAGGAAGATGTGCGCATCTCCAGCCCGGGACGGGTGGTCTTCCCCAGGCAAGGCTGGACCAAGCTCGACGTGGTCAACCACTTCATAGCGGTGGCCGAGGGTGCTGCGCGAGGTATCGATTCCCGACCCACCATGCTCAAGCGCTACATGAAAGATGTTGACACCGATCCCATCTATCACAAGCGAGCGTCCAAGAACACGCCTTTCGACACGGTGCAGATCAGATTCCCGTCACAGAGACCAGGCCGGATGAACGTCCCCCGGACCCGGTCCGACGTGATCCGCCTCGCCCAACTCGGATGTCTCGACTTTCACCCATGGCCGGTGCGCGACAGCGATATCGATCATCCCGACGAACTGCGCTTCGATTTCGATCCAACGCCAGGAATTGGCTTTGCAGAGGTGAGACAAGCTGTCTCCGGAGCCAAAGAACTGTTGGACGAGGTGGGCCTGGTCGGCTGGCCCAAGACCTCTGGCAGCCGTGGAATCCACGTCTATGTCCGAATCGAGCCGCTATGGGACTTTTTCCAGACCCGCCGCGCCGTCCTGGCTTTTGCCCGAGAGTTGGAGCGACGGATGGCGGGTCTCGTCACCACCAAGTGGTGGAAGGAGGAGCGTCATGGTGTGTTCGTCGATTACAACCAGAACGCCCGCGACAAGACCGTTTCCTCGGCATACGGGGTCCGTCCGACGGGTTTCGTGTCAGCGCCTTTCGTGTGGGACGAGTTGGACCAAGTCAGCGTCGAAGACTTTCCGATGGGTTCGTTCGCCGACCGATACGCCTCGGTCGGGGATCTGACCAAGGGGATCGACGAGAGTCCGGGGCGGATCGACACCTTGATGGAGTGGGTGGCCCGCGACGAGGACGAGGGCATCGGTGATGCTCCCTGGCCGCCCCACTACCCGAAGATGCCCGGTGAGCCTCCGCGTGTGCAGCCTTCGAAACAGCGTCGGCCTGACGACGAGTACTGAGCGGGAGCACACCGAGGTTCGAATGGGAGCCGCCGCGGAGAACTCAGAGGGCGTCTCTGGTGCGAAGGGCCCAGGTGAGCACGGCGAAGCCGAGCGCTGCCACCACGGCGAGCTTGGCCATGCCGCCACCTGCTCCGGCCGCCACGGGGCCCAGCAGGTCGTCGACAACCGATTCGGTGACGTTCGACTCGAGCCCCAGGTAGATCGAGTTGGAGATCTTCCATACCGAAAGCTGTGCCATGCCGCTGATCACGTTGGCAACGATGGTTTCGATGACGAACAGATACGCCAACCCGACCAGCAGCGATCGCTTAAGCAAGTACCCCACAGGTACAAAGATCGCCGCGTAGCCAACGGAAGCCGACAGGAAAAGCGCCAGTCCGGGCACGGCATCCGACACAGATCCCCCAATGGCAAGCATGCCGATCACGGACGAGAGCCACGCCACTATCCCGAGCATGCCTGCCGCTCCGGCTCCCGCAGCCAGGGACATGAGGGCGATCCTCTGCCGGCTCAGAGGGCGCATGTAGATGTAGGGCAATGTCCCATCGTCACGCTCCTCGCGGAGTGTCGCTGCAGTGAGAACCAGGGCTGCGATGGCGAACGTGAAGCCTCCTGTACCGATCACTTGTGCGTATTGGTCTCCGACTCGCGTATCGCCAAAGTCACTGAAGGCGAGGGTCGCTCCCGGTACCACGCTGAGCAGCAGAAGCCCGATCAGGCGCCCTTTCTTCATCAGGCGCACGAAGAGATGTCGGGTGAGGGTCATCGCGCATCCACCAGATAGCGGAAGACCGACTCCAGTGACTCGTCAACCGGCTCTACCGACGAGACAGGGATTTGCTGCGAGGTGGCCACGACCGGGATCTGAAGAGCGAGCAATCGGGCGTCTGAAGCCTCGATGCGAACTCTTCCACTCTCAAGATGGACTCCAACGACTCCATCGAGCCCCATCAATGCGGCAGCCATTCGGCGAGGTTCGTCACTCTCGACATAGAAGAGGCGCGGCTTGTCCGTCATTGCCGCCCGAATGTCACGGAGTTGCCCCACAGCGGCGAGACGGCCGTCGACCATGGCGACCACTCGATCTGCCATCCGCTCTACCTCGGCGAGGACGTGTGACGAGACGATTACGGTGTGCCCGGCGGCTCCGAGATCCTTGAAGAGCTTTATCAACTTGGCCCTCTGCACCGGGTCGGCCCCATTGAGCGGCTCGTCGAGAAGCAATATCTCGGGGTCGGTCACCAGGGCGGCAGCAACTTTGGTCCGCTGTCTCATGCCCTTGGAGAATCCGCCGAGTTTGCGGTCGGCAGAGCCTGTCAGTTCCACGGTCTCAAGTACACGATCCGCCCTCTCGGCTGCATCGTCGAGCCCGGTGAGCCTGGCGGCGAGTTCGACGAATTTCCTCGCGGTCATTCGCTCGTAGACCGCCTCATCTTCGGGTACGAGTGCGACTCGGGAGTAGATGGCGGGGTCTTGCCGCGGATCCACTCCAAGTACGGACACTGACCCTTGGGAGGGGATCTGGAGTCCCGATATCACACGCATCAGGGTGGTTTTACCGGCGCCGTTTGGACCCAACAGCCCGGTGACTCCGGGCCGGAAGCCGATGGTCACGTCGCTTACGGCAACTTTCAGGCCGAACCATTTTGAGACGGCGTCGACGACGATGGTGTCCTTCATGCCAGTCTCCGATATCGGCGGCGGACGATCACGACCGAAGCGGCGACCAAGACCAAGATCACGACGCCCGAAGCCCAGACGCTGAAGCCCGCGGCCTCGGCCGGATACTCAACGGTGTCACCCAACAGGGAGTCCCGGATGATGCGGGGGTGTTGATCGAGCGAGGCGAGGGCAAACCAGCGCGCTCCTGCGAAACTCGCTGTCGAGATTTGGCCCACGATGCCGCTTACGGCCGTCAGCAGTCCGATGTACACCGCAGCGGCGATGCCGGTTCGGTTTCCGTACGCCGCTATCACAAAGATGATCGCGCCGTGCATGCCGACGTAGGCGGCCGTGATCACGGGGACCTTCCACAGGATGTCCATGTTGGATCCCAGATACCCAAGAGCGCCGTCATCAGAGATCAGTGCCAGCCCGAGATGGAGGAGCACCTGAGGCACCACGTAGATTGCCCCCACGAGGGTGGCGAAAGAGCCGACCTTCGACGTGAGATAGCCGTCGACAGTGAGGGGTCGACTGAAATACACCGACAGCACGCCGGACTTCCGGTCCGGAGCTAGCAGCTGAGGACCGGCAAAGGCAACGAACAACAAAGAGATGCCGGAGTAGAAGTCGAACAGTCCCCCGTATGAGGGGATGCCTTCAGCCAGGCTCTCTTCGATGTTTCCGATGACCCAGTGGATGGCGACGAAGATGAGGGCGGCGATCGCGGCAACCGAGATCAGGGACCAGGGGAAGATCTTTCTTCGAGCCTTCCGGCCTAATCCCAGAACTCTCCGTATCCCGTCCTTGTAAACGGCACGGCGTGCCCCGGATGGTCCTTTCCGCTCACCTTCATAGTTGCGATAACCGCGGTCGTAGATGACCTGCTCGGTCATTGCTGGCTCCCCTCGAGGAAGAGATCTTCGAGAGAAGCCGAACCCCGCTTCATCCGAACCAGCCCCGACCCCGTCGCCGCGGCGGCCTCGATAATCGCCGTTTCGATCGACTCGTCGCCAGGCCCGGCGATGATGTGGGGGCCGTCGACGACTGTCTCGATGCCGACGGCGTTGAGATGGGCAGCCACCTCTGCTGCCTTGTCCAGCACCTCGACTCTCACAG
>CBDCGI010000017.1:0-33170 GCA_965216725.1 Acidimicrobiia bacterium
GACGACCTTCTCCGAGCTCCAGACCACCTACGTGTTCGACATCGGTGGCCTCGAGATCGATCTTCGAGATCTTCCGTGGGACGGCGAGAACGTGGCTATCGATGCCCACGTCGATGCCGGGCAGATCCAAGTCTTTGTGCCCCCTGGCGTCCGCATCCAAGGAACCGCTACCGCCGACGTCGGCCAGGTCTCGGGACCCCGCGAACGGTCCGCAGGGATAGGTGACCTTCGGGTCGAGTTCAACACGCCGGGCACCCAGGGTGCCGTAGAACTGAATCTCTCGGTCGACGTTGGAGACATCGACGTCGACATTCGTTAGAAAGGTGCAAAGTGAAGACACACAAGTTTGACGTCGTCTCGTTTTCTCTCGGGTCTGGTGGTCACAGGGATCGGGCTTCTGTTCCTCATCCCTCAAGACACTTCAGACGTTTGGAGCTTTCTCGGAGACATCGGAGCCTGGTTCTGGCCCACGGTGCTGCTCGCCATCGGCGTAGCGATCGTGGTGCCCGCGTTGGCCTCCACTCGGGATTCAGGTGAGCCCGCCGAGGATCAGTCCGCGGATACTGGCTGAGGCACGCGAAACGCTCGATAGAGCGTCCGAATCGCAACAAACAAGACGAGAAGCCCGAACACCACCGAGAGTGTCTCTCCCTCCAACGAGAGTGCGATCCGGGACCCGGCCACCGAGCCGACCACCCCTCCAAAACCCGCAACGAGTCCGTCTTCCAGGCGGACTCGATTGTTTCGATAGTTGACAACGGTTCCCGCGATAGCGGTGAGGACGATCGCCAGCAGAGAGGTTCCTTGTGCCTCGTGCTGGCTGAGACCTAAGAAGAACACGGTCGCCGGCACAATCACCACTCCTCCCCCGACCCCGGCAACCCCTGCGAACAAGCCAGCAAGGACACCTATACCGAGCGAGATGGCGGACTCCGCCAGCCCGGCGAGACCTCCCGACCCTTGAAGGGCGTCTGCGCCGGTGATCATTCGTATCGCCGCAGCCAAAAGCACCACACCGAAGACGAAGCTCAGGTTCCGCACACTCATTCGGTGCATCAAGGAAGCCCCCAGAGTTGAACCGATGATGCCTCCGATACCGACCGTGATCCCGACGGCAACATCTATCTCGCCATCCAAGGAGAAGCTGACGGTGCCGGAGACCGCAATCAGCACAATCGCCGCCAGTGACGTGGCGTGAGCCCGGTGCCGGTCGAAGCCGACCAGCAAGAGCAGCGGCACCAATATGATGCCGCCGCCGACCCCCAAGCCGCCTCCGACGACGCCGGCTGCGAGCCCAATCAGGACCAGTCTCAACGGCCGGGCCGGGGAAGAGTTAGACACAGACCGAGATTAGGTGTCAGGGGGTGACGTGAGTTCGATCAGACCTTTTGTCGGTCGCGGTGCTCGACCTTGCCGTCGGCGTGGAGTGCGAACCTGCCCTCCTCGCGGGCATGAACCGGGTCGGGCCGTGACCATGGCCAACCGCCGAATTGAGTTCTCTGGTAATCGAGCACAGCCTGCTGCAGCTCCTCGGGCGTGTTCATGACGAATGGGCCCATCTGGAAAACGGGTGCTCCGATCGGACGTCCTTGAAGTAGCAGGAACTCCGCCGGTCCGCCCCGATTCTCGATGACTGCGGCTTGGTCTCCAACCAGGCGAGCGCCCACGTCGGACTCGACCGTGGAACCGTCGATGCTGAGATCGTCTCCGAGAAAGCAGTAGAGAGTTCGATCTGTCCCGGCCGTAGTCGGGGGAAGTGTGTAAGTCGCTCCGCTCCCAACCCGAATCAGCCATATCGCAAAGTCGGTGTCGGCACGGGAGGCCCATGAGTCGGGCGGAGGCGAAGGTGGCGTGGACCGACCGAGCTGTCCGGCGATCACATCGATAGACACGCCTGGCGCCGGAGACACGGTCGGTATGTCCTCGCTCCACAACATTCCGAAGTAGGCGTCGACCATCTTCGATTCCGGGGGAAGATTGAGCCAGATCTGGAAGAGCTCCAACGGGTTGTCTCTTTCCGGGCTGAGGAGCGGAAACATCTCTGAGTGCATGATGCCGCTGCCGGTTGTCAGCCACTGGACGTCGCCTTCGCCGTAACGGGCAGTGGCGCCCAGCGAGTCGGAGTGGTCGACGTAACCCCGCCGCACAACGGTCACCGTCTCGAAGCCGCGGTGCGGATGTTGGGGAAAACCCAGGGATGGTGACGCCGTGGTACATGCTCCAGCCGTCGTGGTATGAGAAATCCGATCCGAGATTTCGCCCATGCAGTGGCTTCACTGGGCCCAACTGGTCATTGCCCGCCGGGTAGTGGTCGACGTGGTGAACGGTGAAGATGAAGGGGTCCAGCCCCTCCCAAGGAAAGCCGAGCTGCACCAGGTCCTTTGATTGCGCCCATCGTGTGGGGCAAACGTTAAACGAAGGTTCCGGGATTCCCGACCCGACACCCTCTTGTCGAGTGTGCTTGTCCTCTCGCTTTCTGGGTAGGACAAGCACACTCGACGGGTTTACCGCCGCCATGGAGGAACGCGGTGGGCCCGGCAGGATTTGAACCTGCAACCAACGGATTATGAGTCCGCTGCTCTGACCAGATTGAGCTACGGGCCCGTCACTGAAGGCTACGCCCGCTCCGGACGTTTGTTCAACTCGTGCCGACCCACCCGACACCGGCACCACTCGACGCGATTTGATAGGTTCGGAACCCGCGCGCTCGACGAAAGGGGTCCTCCTGTGGAAGTAACGATGACTGTGAACGGACAGGAGGTCTCCGGCGACGTTGAACCACGCACCCTTCTCGTCCATTTCATCCGCGAAAACCTGCGTCTAACCGGCACCCACGTCGGATGTGAGACCGGATACTGCGGGGCCTGCACCATTCATCTCGACGGGCAACCTGTGAAGTCGTGCACAATGCTCGCCGTCCAAGCCGACGGCGCAACCATCACCACAATCGAGGGCTTGGCCAGCAATGGCGAACTGCACCCGGTACAGGAAGGTTTCTGGGAGCGTCATGGCCTGCAATGCGGGTTCTGCACGCCCGGCATGATCATGTCCTCGGCCGCATTGCTCGCCGAGAACGACAACCCCTCTGAGGACGAGATTCGCCACGGCATCGAGGGGAACCTGTGCCGGTGCACCGGATACCACAACATCGTCCGCGCTGTTGAGTACGCCGGAGCCAAGATGCGAGGTGAAGAGCCCGCACCGCCCGACTGGGAGGGAGGTTCCTGATGGCCACCACGAGTGTGATGGGCGGCGCAGTCCGCCGTCGCGAAGACCCGGCTCTCATCAGGGGCCAGGGCACATTTGTCGACGACATGGCCCCGGCACGGACCCTGCAGGTGGCTTTTCTCCGCTCTCCGGTCGCCCGGGCCAAGATAACCGAGCTCGACACGGCGGCGGCAAAGGCGATGAGCGGCGTGATTGCTGTCTACACCCACGATGACGTCTCACATCTCGGCCCCCTGCTGGCACAGGTACCCATCGGCAAACTCAGGCCGCTACTCGCAAACGGCGAGGTAAACCATGTCGGAGAAGCGATCGCCATGGTGGTCGCCGAAGACAGGTACCAGGCTCAAGACGCTGTGGACGCCATAGATGTCGAGTTCGAAGCCTTACCCGCCGTGATTGACCTCAAGAAGGCGGCCAGCGACGAGGTCAAGGTCCACGACGAGCTCGAGTCGAACGTCATCCACTCTTGGACCTATCACGGCTATTGGGAAGCTCTGGGGCTGGAGGACCAGGCACCAGAGGTCGACGCCGCGATCGACGACCCAGATTCGGTCGTGGTTTCTATCGAGATGACCAATCAAAGATTGATCCCGGTTGCCATCGAACCCAGATCCGTGATCGCCGAATACCAGCCCGGCTACGGGAGGTTCACGATCCACAGCTCGAGCCAGGTTCCACACGCCCTGGGTGGAGCCGTCGCCAAGATGTTCGGACTGGTTGCCAGCGACGTTCGGGTCATAGCACCTGAGGTCGGAGGTGGATTCGGTTCCAAGCTGAATGTGTACAACGACGAGGTTCTCGTCGCGTTCGCCGCCAAGTCTCTAGGTCGGCCGGTGAAGTGGACCGAGACCAGGCGAGAGGCTGCCGGAGCCACTATCCACGGGCGGGGATGGCTGGGCACCGCCACCCTTGCCGGAACCAAGGATGGGAAGTTCCTCGGCTACAAACTGGACGCTTTGGCAGATATGGGTGCGTACACCCAGAACTTCACGGTCGCCATCCCCCTGTTGGGTTTGTGGATCGCCTCCGGTCAGTACAAGCTTCCGATCTCATGGAAGGTCGACTGTGTGGTGACCAACACGATGACGACCGACGCGTATCGGGGTGCTGGGCGCCCAGAGGCCATCTACTACCTGGAGCGTGTCATCGACGCGTACGCACGAGAAATCGGGATGGATCCGATCGAGGTTCGGAAGAAGAACTTCTGGCAGCCAGAGGAGTTTCCGGCGGTGATGGGCTGCGGATTCTCGCTCGACTCCGGGGACTACGAGGGTGCAGTCGACAAGCTGGTTGACGCCGCCGACTACGAGGGCCTGAAGAAAATGCGTGACGACGCACGCGCCGAGGGCCGGTTGGTGGGTATCGGGATCGGCTCGTATGTAGAGGTCTGCGGGTTCGGTCCGGCAGTGCTGGCCGAGATCGGGTTCTCTTGGACGAGCTACGGCCTGCCCGCGTCATTCAACGGCTCGGGTCTGGTGAGGGTCAATCCCGACGCCACTGTGACGGTTGTAACCGGAACCGGCCCAACTGGACAGGGACACGAAACCACGTGGGCCCAGATCGTCGGCGACGGACTCGGATTACCTGTCGAGAATGTCCGCGTTCTTCACGGCGACACCCAGGAACACCCGATGGGCATCGGCACCTTCGGCAGCCGTTCGATCGCCGTAGACGGTGCTGCGACATACGAGGCCACCCAGAAGGTCAAGGAGAAGGCGGCCAAGTTTGCCGCGCATCTCCTGGAGGCGTCGGCCGAGGACATTGTCCTTGCCGATGGTGGTGCTCATGTGGCCGGCTCGCCCGACAAGCGCATCGAATGGTCCGAGCTGGCAAAAGCGGCCTATCAGGCTCACCTCTGCCCCGAGGACATGGAGACTGGCCTCGAAGCGCACACGGCCTTCTCCCCCGGCAACGCCACCTGGCCGTTCGGCACCCACCTCGCCGTCGTCGAGGTCGACGCCGACACCGGGAACGTCGAGCTGCTGAGGTACGTGTCGGTCGACGATTGCGGGAACATGATCAACCCGATGATTGTCAACGGACAGGTGCACGGTGGCATCGCCCAGGGGATCGGCCAGGCCATGTTCGAAGATGCCGTCTACGACGAAGCCGGCAACATGCTGACCGGCTCGCTGCTGGACTACCCATTGCCTGCGGCGACCGATCTGCCCTCGTTCGAACTGAGCCACACGGTGACACCTACGGATGTGAATCCCATGGGCGTCAAGGGCATCGGCGAGGCGGGGACCATCGGATCGGCACACACGATCGTCAACGCGGTGGTCGACGCTTTGAGCCCACTGGGAGTCAAACACATCGATATGCCGGTGAGGCCGAAACGGGTCTGGGCCGCGATTCAGGAAGCGAGGGGCTGATATGTATCCACGTGAGTTCGACTACGTCGCACCGACATCACTCGACGACGCCTACGCCGCCCTGGCAGAAGACTCGAAGGTCATGGCCGGTGGGATGAGTTTGATCCCCCTGATGAAGATGAGGCTCTTCTCTCCTGGAGTCGTCGTCGACATCGGACGGATTCCAGGGCTTGACTCCATCGCGGACAACGGCGATCACATCGCCGTTGGAGCACTCGTACGCCACTCCACGACGGCTTCTGACCCCAGCATCGCGGCGCACGCCACAGCGCTGGGTCAGGCCGCCGCATTGACTGGCGACGTTCAAGTGAGGAACAGGGGCACCACCTGCGGTGCCCTGGCACATGCGGACGTCGCAGCCGACCAGCCCGCGGGAGCATTGGCCTGTGGAGCGACCATGATCGCTTCGTCCTCGGGAGGCAGTCGAGAAATCGCCGCAGCCGACTTCTTCGTCGACTCTTTGACTTCTGCACTGGAGCCCAACGAGATCCTCACGGAGATCCGCATTCCCAAGGCGGGTACCGGCGAGGGTTCCGCATACGACAAGCTGGGCCGTCGCGGGGGACGTTCCGACTACGCGGTCGCCGGAGCGGCGGCTTGGGTGAAGAAGTCGAACGGTTCCGTTGAAGACGCCCGCGTTGCGGTGACCGGTGTCGGCACCAAGCCGGTGTTGGCGGAGTCGGTGGCCGAGGCATTGATCGGAAGTGACGGGTCGGACGCCGCCGTCGCTGCCGCGGCTGAGCACGCGGTGGATGGTGTCACAGTCCTCGAAGACCTCTACGGCTCGGAGGAATACAAGGCGCATCTGGCAAAGGTCTACGTGGCGCGTGCGGTGAAGGCCGCCCTGGCGGCAGCCGGCTAGACCCCACCCAACCCTCGTCCCCCCTTTTGTGGGTCGGATCGTGCCCCCTCAGGGCGCGATGCGACCCACAAAACGAATATGGTGCCGGTATGGACAACGCACCTTGTGAACACTTCGCCGCGCTCGTCGAGCCGGCCAAACCCCGCGGTCCCCGCCACTGCCAGCAATGCGTCGACATGGGCGACACCTGGGTACACCTCCGAGCCTGCCTCGGGTGCGGTCAGATCGGTTGCTGCGACCAATCCAAGAACACCCACGCCCGGAAACACTGGGAAGAGCAGGGCCACCCCTTGATTCAGTCGGCGGAGCTCGGTGAGACCTGGCGGTACTGCTATCCAGACGAGTTGATGCAGTGGTAGCAGCCAAGCCCGTCCTTCTCACTGTCGACGACGAGCCCGAAGTCCTGCGTGCGGTCCAGCGTGATCTTCGCTCGAAGTACGCCTCTGACTATCGGGTGGTGGGGGCCGGGAGTGGTGACGAGGCGATCGAGGTCATCCGCGAGCTCGCCCAACGCGATGCTCCCCTGGCGCTGATCCTCGCCGACCAGCGCATGCCCGGGGTGACCGGAGTCGACGTTCTCAAGGCGTCTCTGGGGTCGTTTCCGAATGCGAAAAAGGCTCTGCTGACTGCCTACGCCGACACCGAAGCCGCGATATCGGCGATCAACGATGTCGGGCTCGACCACTACATCATGAAGCCATGGGACCCTCCCGAAGAGATCTTGTTCCCGGTCATCGACGATCTGCTCAGCGATTGGCTCGCCGGTTACCGGCCGTCCTTCGAGGGTCTTCGCGTCGTCGGTCCCTCCTGGTCCCGCGAGACCCACGAACTGAAGGCTTTCCTCACCCGCAACCAAATCCCTTACCGCTCGGTGGACATCGAGAACGACTCCCTTGGCCAGACGCTGATCTCAGACGCCGGGCTCGAACCGAGCGACCTGCCCGCCGTGCTTTTCCCGGACTCCGACCCACTGGCCCGCCCCTCCCCCGAAGCCGTAGCCGAACGGGTCGGCCTGCATACCCACGCCAGATCACCCGCCTATGACCTGGTGGTGGTCGGCGGCGGCCCGGCAGGGCTGGCGGCGTCGGTGTACGGATCTTCCGAAGGTCTGTCCACCCTCCTGGTGGAACAGGAAGCGCCGGGCGGTCAGGCCGGCCAGAGCTCACGTATCGAGAACTACCTGGGCTTTCCCAAAGGAATCAGCGGGGCCGACCTCGCCAGACGCGCCGTCACCCAAGCCAGCCGACTCGGGGCTGAGCTCCTGGTGCCGGCAGAGGTGACCGGGATAGAGAGGAAGGACCCCTTCCGCATCGTCGCCCTGAACAATGGGACGGAAGTCACTGCCCGGGCGGTCGTGGTGACCAGCGGCGTCGCCTATCGCCACCTGTCGGCCGAAGGTGCCGACGAGCTAGCTGGGATGGGCGTCTATTACGGGACGTCGCGTGTGGAGGCCAACCAGCATCGTGAAGAGCCGATGTTCGTGGTCGGTGGCGGGAACTCAGCGGGCCAGGGCGCTCTCTTCCTCAGCGGCTTCACCGAGTCCGTCACCATTCTCATTCGACGAGAAGACCTGACGGCCACCATGTCCCAATACCTGATAGACGCCATCGACCTGAACGAATCGGTGACGGTCCGTCCCCAGACCCGCGTCGTGGAGGCGCACGGCGAGTCGAGGCTCGAAGCCATCACCGTCGAAAACCTGGCCGACGGGACCGCGGAACGCGTGGACGCCGGAGCACTGTTCATAT
Source organism: Acidimicrobiia bacterium (assembly GCA_965216725.1). Lineage (GTDB taxonomy): Bacteria > Actinomycetota > Acidimicrobiia > Spongiisociales > ZC4RG35 > JACZUI01. The sequence goes on from CBDCGI010000017.1 coordinate 8,214, forward strand.
TCATCGGGCAGGCCGCAAACACCGGCTGGTTGACCGGACTGCTGGAGCTTGACGACCGCGGCTTCATCGTCACCGGCTCCGATCTGGAGCCCAGCATCGGATGGAATGTCGACCGCGATCCGCTGCCCCTGGAAACCAGCGTTCCCGGGATCTTCGCCGCTGGTGACGTTCGCCATGGCTCGATAAAACGCGTGGCGAGTGCGACGGGTGAGGGGGCGACGGCGATCCGCTTCGTCCACCAGCACCTCGCCAGCCTCTGATGTCAATCGCCGACTCTCTGGAGAACCTCCCCTATTTCGACGGGCTCGACCGCTCGGTTGTGGAGGCCGTGGGATCGGTCTCGAAACGACTCACGGTGCATCCGGAGACAGTCCTCATCGATGAGGGGTCTGTTGCCGACGAGATGTACGTCATCGTGGACGGGCAGCTCGAGGTGACCAAGGCCAGCCAGGGACGCGACGTCGTTTTGGCCACGTTGGGACCCGGCGATGTAGTCGGTGAGATGGCGATGCTGGACGGTTCGAAACGTACTGCAACCGTCACCGCCGTCGTTCCTACTGATCTCATCTGCGTGCCACAGGAAGCGCTGGAGGACCTGCTCCGCGACCCGGGCTTGGTAAGACGAATGATCAGGACCGTCACATCTCGTCTGCGGGACATCGAGGACACGCTCCGCCATGAGGAGCGAATGTCCGCGCTGGGTCGCATGGCCGCCCAGCTGATGCATGAGTTGAACAACCCGGCAGCCGCAGTCGGCCGCTCGGCCAAGGCGCTGGGCGACGTCTACCGGAGGCTGGGGGTGGCTGCCATGGCCTTGGCCGAAGCGGAGGTTCGGGTAACCGGGCGTCTCGAGCCTCCGGACCCGCTGGCAGAGCTCGACGCCATGGGTCGCGCCGAAGCCGAAGACACGGTCGCCGATTGGCTGGAAGGGATGGCGATCGAAGAGCCGTGGGACCTGGCTCCGGCGTTGGTGAGTGACGGATGGTCTCTCGACTCTCTGAAAGGGTCTGCGGATGGGCTCACTGAGGAGCAAACCCGGGCGCTGGTCGAGTGGATCGGCCTGCGATGTCTCGCCTCCCAACTGATCGCGGAGCTGGGTGTAGGTGCCGGAAGGATCTCGGAGCTGGTGCGGGTGGTCAAAGACTATTCGTATCTAGACCAAGCACCCATTCAAGTCATCGACCCGACGTCGGGCATCGAGGACACCTTGATCCTCCTTCGCCACAAGTTGCGCGACATCGAGGTGACCAAGCAGTTCGAGCCGAACCTCGGGCCCGTGGAAGTCTCCGGCAGGGACCTCAACCAGGTGTGGACCAACCTCATCGACAACGCTGCCGACGCGATGGACGGCAAAGGTCGGCTCGCCATTACGGCACGCAACGAAGACGAAGATGTGGTGGTGCAGGTGACCGACTCCGGTGAAGGCATCCAGCCCGAAATCGCCGAAAAGCTCTTCGACCCATTCTTCACCACTAAAGAGCCTGGCAAAGGGACCGGCCTCGGTCTCCACACCGTCCACACCATCGTCGCCCGGGCGGGGGGTTCGATATCGGCTGAATCCGACGAGACCGGCACCACATTCACGGTTCGCCTCCCGCGGGCCGAGCAGTCCGTCGACGCCTAGTGAATGTCAGGGTCTGCGGAAGCTGGATCCGGCCCTCACGACCATCACATCGCACGGTGCCCTGCCCACGAGGCCCTCGGCGACGGTTCCCATCAAGACCATCCTGGTGGCGGATGCTCCCCTCGCTGAAACCATCACCAAATCTGCGTTCCGCCTCCTGACCACTTCCTCCACTGTTTCGGTCGGGGGCCCATCGACCACGAGAGTACGGAGCCCGTTGTCCCAGTCGGCGACAAACTCGTCCATCCGGTCCCTCGCCGCGAGAAGCCTCGATTCCCTGGAAGCTTGGACCTCTTCGGTGAAGAGACCCGCGTCAGCAAGAAGAGCATCAAACCGTGAGGGCAGGGAGAACATGACTGTGATCTCAGCATCGGGGAAGAGATCCCGCGCCCGATCCACCGTGAGTCGGGAGGCCTCCGAGAAGTCGACGGCCGCAATGATCCGACGGTAGGGCACTCGTGGCTGACGACGGACGATCAGAGCATCAGTGACCGACATCCGGGCCACTCGCCTCGAGACGGGCCCCACCCCAAAGGCGTCCACAGAGGAGGAGCCGACGACGACGAGATCAGCCTTCTTCGCCCGTGCCACGAGATCCCACGACGGAGAGCCGCGAGGGACTTCGAGGCTCACATTGGCCTGAGTCCGATCGCCAACCCACTTCTGGAGTCGTTCCGCCTCCTCGATCTGGTGATTGCGAAGGAGGCGAGCGAGATCGGTATCGATCATTGCCTCGCCAACTGGCTCCAGGACGTGGACGAGTTGCAGATCCGCATCACACGAGCCGGCAATCATCCCGGCTCTGTCGGCTACGCGTCGACCCATCACGGTCAGGTCGACACCGGCGACAATCGCCCGCAAGAACTCCTCCGTCAGAAGACGCGGCGCGGACTCTAACGACCTTCCTCTCCGCCTGCCTCTGCGAAGGGGTCCGGTCCTTCGAGAGCCCACGGCAGCCTTTCGAGATACGCCTCACGACCGATGATCACGGCGCCAAGAGAAGTCAGATGAGGAGTGGCCCACTGGATGTCGAGGAGCCGAGCACCGCCCTCGTTCAGAGTCACGACGAGATGCACCAACGCAACTTTCGATGCGTCCCGCATACGGTGGAACATGGATTCGCCGGCGAACAGGCCCCCAATTGCGACGCCGTAGAGGCCGCCCGCCAAAGCGCCGTCGCTGTCCCAAACCTCCACCGAATGCGCCCAACCGAGACGGTACAACTGGATGTAGGTCTCGACGAAGTCGTCGGTTATCCACCCGCCAGGGCGCTGCGGGTCTGCGCACCCCCGGATAACGCCTTCGAAGTCAGAGTCGACTGAGACCTGAAACCGTCGGGTGGCCCTGCGAAGTGACTTGGAGATGTGAAGTCCGTCGAGCGGCAGAATTGCTCGTTCTACCGGCGACCACCAGCCAAGACGTCCGTCCCGCAGGTTCATCGGGAACAGTCCTTGCCTGTACGCCGACAGAACGGTTGCGGGCTGCAGGTCGGCGCCGACCGCAACGACATCGTCGTTGGCATCCCGGGGATCAGGAAACCTCACCCTGGCTCCCAATGGCTCAATCGGCATGAGACGATTCTTCCACGCTCCCTCGCCGGCTGTCCGTAGTCTTTCCGCATGCGTGCCCTGGTCTGCAACAGCTACGACGGCCTAGAAGCCCTGGAGGTGGCCGAGTTGCCGACGCCTGTCCCGGGCAATCAGGAGGTCTTGATCGAAGTCGAGGCGGCGACCGTCAACTTCGCGGACGTTCTCATGGTCTCGGGTTTGTATCAGATGCGGCCTGAGACTCCTTTCGCTCCCGGTTCCGAGCTGGCGGGAACCGTCGTGGAATCAAAGGCAAGCGGCTTCGCCGCAGGTGACAGAGTGGCCGCCTTCACCCCACATGGGGCGATGGCAGAGTTGGTCGCGGTGCCCGAAGTCGGTGTGATCCACGTTCCGGCCCCTATCCCGACGGACGTGGCTGCAACGATCCCCATCGCCTACGGAACTTCCTATCACGCATTGGTCGACCGTGCCCACCTTCAACCGGGCGAGACGCTTCTGGTGCTCGGGGCAGCCGGCGGGGTGGGCACGGCTGCCGTCCAGATCGGCAAGGTCCTGGGAGCCAACGTCATCGCTGCAGTCTCCTCCGACGAGAAAGCAGTGGCTGTCTCCGAGGCGGGGGCGGATCACGTCATTCGTTACGACCAGGTTTCGTTGCGCGACGGGATAAAGGCCATCGCCGGAGACGGGGTCGACGTGGTCTACGACGCCGTGGGAGGCGACGCCACAGAGGCGGCGCTTAGGTCTACCAGGTGGAACGGCCGCCTGCTTGTCGTTGGGTTTGCCTCTGGCGACATCCCCTCGATCCCTCTCAACCTCACCCTGGTCAAAGGAAACTCGATTGTCGGAGTGTTTTGGGGTCGCTTCGCGATGGAGGAGCCCGAGCGATACGCGTCCAACAACCGTCACGTATTCGAAATGGTTGCCGAGGGCAGCCTCCGCCCTCGCCTGCAACGCACATTCCCTCTCGACGACGCCGTGGATGCGATGAAATGGGTCGCCGACAGGCGGGCTATCGGCCGGGTAGTGGTCGTCCCATGAAGCGGGCGGTCGTCATCGGGGGCGGGATCGCCGGAGTGGCTGCGGGGGCCTACCTGTCCGAATCATGTCACGTGACTCTTCTCGAAGCAGAATCGAGTCTCGCCTACCACACAACGGGTCGGTCGGCTGCGACCTTCTTGATCAACTACGGCGGCGCCTCGGCGCGTCCGCTGGCCGCGGCCAGCCTCCCCTATTTCGAGAAGGACGATTCCCCCTTTCTGGATGCGCCTTTGCTTTCGCACCGAGGTGTCATGTGGATCTCCGATGTCTCCGAGCAGCCCCACCTCGAAGAGGTGGCCGATGCAGGCCGGACCTCGGGTGCGGGCTCTCAGGCAATCGAGCTCGCCGAGGCGTTGGCGTTGGTCCCTGCTCTCAACCCGGAATTCGTCACTGCCGCGATTTACGAGCCGGTCGCCTCGGATATCGATGTTGCCGGGTTGCACCAGGCCTTTGTGCGGACGATCAGGCACAACGACTCCGAGGTCCGAGTCGCCACGCCGGTGACCAGCCTGTCACCAATTGGCGGGGCGTGGCAGGTGGTCACAGGTGAGGAGACCATCATCTGCGACGTCGTCATCAACGCGGCCGGCGCCTGGGGAGATGTCGTGGCGGGTCTCGCCGGTGTTCCCCCCGTGGGGTTGACACCGATGCGGCGCACCGCATTCATGGTCCCCGGGGACGACTCCTACTCGAAGTGGCCCCTGGTGGTGGATATCGGGGAACGCTTCTACTTCCGTCCTGACGGTGTTCAACTCTTGTGCTCGCTTGCCGAAGAGGTGCCTGACATTCCGGGCGATCCGAAGCCGCGGATGGAAGACGTGGCGTTGGCTATCGAGCGGATCAACCAGGCAACGACCCTCGGGATCAGAACGGTGAACTCCGAGTGGACCGGCCTTCGCACATTTGCACCAGACCGGCATCTGGTCATCGGCGAAGAGCCGACTGTGCCCGGCTTCTTCTGGCTGGTCGGCCAAGGCGGGATGGGCATTGCCACCGCACCCGCCTACGGCGAGCTGATCGCGTCCATGGTCAATGAGGCCCCCACTCCCCAGACTCTTCTCCAGGCAGGAGTTCAGCCCGAGTTGACTCACCCCTCGCGGTTCCGGGATTGATGCGGCCAACGAGACGTATCCTCCGCATCCAATGACCTGGTGTCTCTTGTGAAGCCTGTCGTCTCGGGGGGCGGCTTTCCCGCTATCTGGTACGCCCTCCGCAAGGGACGTGAAGCCGGCGGTGTCTTCAAGCTTTACAAAGCGCTGCGCTCGGCCAATGCCTGTAAGACCTGTGCGCTGGGGATGGGAGGCCAGGCCGGGGGCATGGTCAACGAGAAAGGCCATTTCCCGGAGGTATGCAAGAAATCCATTCAGGCGATGACGGCCGACATGGCAGGAGCGGTGCCGCCAGCGTTCTTCAGCGGCGTCGACCTCGAACGGATGAAGCGGCTCACTCCTCGCGAGCTCGAAGCGTTGGGCCGGATCACCATGCCGTTGTATGCGGGTCCACTCGAACACCGCTACAGAGAAATCAGCTGGAGCGAAGCCGTGGAGCGGATCGGCGCCAAGCTGAAGACGGTCTCACCCCCCGAGACCTTCTTCTACGCCAGCGGGAGGTCGTCGAACGAAGCCGCTTTCATCCTCCAGCTGTTCGCCCGCATGTACGGGACCAACAACGTCAACAATTGCTCCTATTACTGCCACCAGGCCTCCGGCGTAGGCCTGGGCACAGTCACCGGATCCGGGACGGCGACGGTGGTCCTCGACGATCTCGAGGGCCTGAGTCGCGGCGATGTCGTGTTCCTCATCGGCGCCAATCCCGCATCCAACCACCCGCGGATGATGACGACCTTGGCCAACCTCAAGCGCAGAGGAGCCAGGGTCATCGTCGTCAACCCGCTCAAGGAAGTCGGCCTGGTCCGATTCAAGGTGCCGTCACAGTTGCGGAGCCTCGTCTTCGGATCGCGCATTGCAGACGTCTACGTGCAGCCTCATATCGGTGGAGACATCGCATTCCTCTCCGGAGTCGCCAAATCAGTGATTGAAACCGGTCACCACGACGAGAGCTTCGTCGCCAACCACACGGAAGGATGGGACGAATTCCGGAGACAAATCGAGTCGATGCCGTGGACTCAGATCGTGGATGCCAGCGGTGTCGACAAACAGACCATCGACCTGGTTGCGGAGACATACGCCTCGGCCCCCAACGCCATCTTCTGTTGGGCAATGGGAATCACCCATCACGCCAACGGGGTGCAAAACGTCCAAGCGATAGCCAACCTTGCCTTGACACGAGGCATGCTCGGCCGGCCCAACGCCGGGCTACTCCCGCTACGCGGCCATTCCAACGTTCAGGGAGTGGGGAGCGTCGGTGTCACACCCGGGCTCAAGAGCGCAGTCATCAACGCTCTCCAAGCTGAATACGGACCTCTCCCTACCGACGAGGGCCTTGACACCATGCAATGCATGATTCGCGCCGAAGAGGGAGCTGTTCGGTTTGCCTTTTGCCTCGGTGGCAACCTCTACGGAGCGAATCCCGACTCGCAATACGCAGCCAGGGCCCTCTCCAACATCGACATGGTCGTATACCTGTCGACCACCCTGAACACCGGCCACGCGTGGGGCCGTGGCCGCGAGACGATCATCCTCCCGGTTCTTGCTCGCGACGAAGAGCCCCAGCCCACCACTCAGGAGTCGATGTTCAACTACGTCCGACTCTCCGATGGAGGGCCCTCCAGGCATCAGGGGCCTAGAGCCGAGGTCGCGGTGATCGCAGATGTAGCCGAACGGGTTCTGGGCGATGGACCGCTCGACTGGGCTTCCATGCGGAACTACGGGCGGATAAGGGAGGCCATTGCGAAGTTCATCCCCGGCTACGGCCAGATAGGGGCCATCGACCAAACCAAGAAGGAGTTCCACATCGAAGGACGCACCTTTCATGCGCCTCGTTTCAATACCGGGTCCGGACGGGCGAACTTTCACGCGCTCGCCCTGCCGGTTCTCGCCGGCGCCGACGGCCAGCTGAGATTGATGACCGTTCGCAGTGAAGGGCAGTTCAACACCGTCGTCTACGAGGAGGAGGATCTCTACCGGGGACAGAATCGACGCGACGTGATCATGATGAACGCAGGCGACATTGGCCAGATGGGGCTGGCCGTCGACCAACCCGTCACGGTCGTCGCAAAGTCGGGAAAGCTCGAGGACGTCCTGGTTCGACCGATCGACATCCCAGCGGGCAATGCGGTCATGTACTACCCCGAGGCCAACCGCCTCATCGACCGCAGCTGTCGATCCGGCGTCCAAGACGCCAGCCTTCAAATCCACCTTGGTGACGATCGAGGCCTGATCGGAGCTATTGCCTCAGGCCTGGCGCCTCTCCAACCAAGCAGCAAGGGGAGTCGGCATCTGTGCGGTACGAGTACCCCAGTCATAAACCACGGCTGTGCTCGCTGCCCTGTCGTGCCATGCCCGTCTCTCGGGGCCGAAGACTATTCCGAGCAGCCCGAGACCCAGAAGAGCGGTGCTGAAGGGAAAGGTCAGCTGCCCGCAACACGGCCTGGCGGCCTCTTGATGACTATCGAGCCGTCGCTGCTGACAACTCGGACGCCCATAACAGCCTTGCCGATGGTCTTGCCGAAAACCGCAATGCCTATCACCAGGTAGAGAAGAATCCACAGCACGAACAGCGAGGCGAGCCAGAAGCCGCGGCGACCCGAGAAGTCGAGACCGTCGGACACCAGGCTGAGGACAAAGCCCAGACCGGCCAGCGTGAGGGTGAATCCGACACTGACCACGAATCCGTCGATGATCACCGCCAAGAGTCGGGTAACAGGACCTGCATACCGTCCGGTGGAGACATTCGAGTCACGCTCGGAATGCTCGTCCACCCAATCGACGAGTGGGGCCGGACCGTCCGGGAAGCTGTTCACGTCTCTTCTCAAGATCCGGTTCAAGACTCGAAAGACGATCTCGTCAAGCCCGACGATCGGACGTCTGAACAGATCCAGTGCCGATCCTGTGAGATGCGCCGTGCTGTCGGCGACAATCTCAGGGATCCCTGCCTTGTCGACCAGGGCCTTGACATCCACCCGCTCCATCAGCGCGTCGATATCGGCACGCCCCAACAAGGCATCGACGTCGACACGATCCAGCAACGCGTTGACGTCGACCCTGTCGAGAAGGGTGTTGACGTCGACCCGTTCCAACAAGGCGTTCACATCCACGTGCTCCAGGACCACATCGGGATCGACGATGTCGAGAACCCGATCGCTGGCGCCACGGGCTGCCCTAGATAACAAACCCCGTCGTCCGTTCTTCTCCTGTTTGCCGGCGTCGGCCATATAGGTGACCAAGGTAGTCAGCCCGGCGCCGTCAAGGCCTCAGTTGGTGACAGCTCCTGTAGCCGCGGAGCCTACGAGCTTCGCGTATTTGGCCAAGGCACCGCTGGGGTACCTCGGCGGCAACGGCTCCCAATACTCCCGACGATCGCGGAACTCCTCGTCGCTCAAAGAGACATCGAGCCTTCGCTGGGGGATGTCGACCCTGACACGATCGCCATTCCTCACGAGGGCGATGGGTCCACCGACCTCGGACTCAGGAGCGACGTGGCCGATGCAGAGCCCGGTAGTTCCCCCCGAGAACCTGCCGTCGGTTATCAAGAGAACATCTTCACCCAGTCCCGCCCCTTTGATACCGGCGGTGATCTGGAGCATCTCACGCATACCGGGGCCGCCACGCGGCCCCTCGGTCCTGATCACCACGACGTCGCCATGCGCGATCTCGTGGTTGAACAAGGCATCGAGAGCCGCCTGTTCTCCCTCAAACACTCTTGCGGGGCCCTCGAACACCTCGAGTTGCACACCCGCGACTTTCACTACTGCACCATCTGGAGCCAAGTTCCCCCGAAGCACGGCGATCCCGCCACTGTTCGAGATCGGCTCGTTCGGCGCCCTGATCACCTCCTGGTCAGACGTGAAGGAAACCCTCTCGAGGTTCTCAGCCATCGTTTTGCCCGTGACTGTCATCGGGTCGCCGTGGAGAAGGCCTTCGTCATATAGGGCGCGGAGAACCATGGGAACACCACCCGCTCGGTCGAGATCAACCATGTGAAACCTCCCGAATGGTTTCAGGTCGCCGAGGTGGGGGGTGCGCCGAGATATCCGGTCGAAGTCGTCGAGGTCGAGATCGACCTCGGCCTCGCGGGCTACGGCGAGGAGATGAAGGACGGCATTCGTGGATCCGCCGAGCGCCATCACCAGCGTCACGGCATTCTCGAAGGCTTCGCGGGTGAGTATGTCGCGGGGTCGGATCCCAGCGGCGAGCAGAGCCATCACCGCCTCTCCGGACGCGTGCGCGAGCTCCCCGAGGCGAGGGTCGACCGCCGGAACGGACGATGAGCCGGGTAGTGACAGTCCGAGGGCCTCCCCGACCGAAGCCATGGTGTTGGCCGTGAACATCCCAGCACAGGAACCGGCTCCAGGGCAGGCCGCCTTCTCGATCTCCGTCAACTCCTCAGCCGAGATTCGCCCCTCGGACTCGGCGCCGATCCCTTCGAACACATCGACGATGGAGATGTCGCGACCCTGATAGCGACCCGGCAGACTGGAGCCGCCGTACAAGAACGCACCGGGGAGATCGAGTCGTGCGATGGCCATCATCATCCCGGGCAGGGATTTGTCGCAGCCGGCGATGGCCACCACGTGCGTCGAACCGCTCGGCGTGCATGACCAAGCTCGACTGAGTCGGCGATCACCTCACGGGACACCAAGCGAGGCCCGCATTCCCTCATGACCCATGGCGATACCATCCGAGACAGCGATGGTAGAGAATGTCAGACCAACTCCCCCGGCCTGCGGCCACCCCCTCCTTCGCTCGTCGTGCGAGGGCAAGCTCCGGGCCACTCAGGTTGCAGGGTGTTACCTCGTTACCGGCGGAGACCACCCCGACCTGGGGTCTTGTCGAAGTCCTCCTCGGTCGAGGCCCACGGCTCTGCAACATCGCCCTGGCACCTGCTTTGGCCTGGGCCCTCTGTGACATCAACCGAGTCGGATCTTCGAGCGTCATTCTGACGATCCTACGAGCTCGACGGTTGGGTGCAGAGATCTCCCTTCGACCAGAATCCGGGCCATGGCAACCATTTACCACGACGAAGACATGCGACATCGAGCTGATCCGTTCCAGCGGTGCGTGGCCGATTATCGGGTATCGGCAGCGCAGGGACATGCCCATGCCCTGAATCTGAAGGAGTCCGGCGTGATGGATCGCAGTCGGGCTGCGGGAAGGCTCAGCTCCGGATCCAAGTGCTCTCGCCGAGGCGCGAGTGAGCTCAGGTTGTGATGAGAGCTTGCGCCGAATGCGGCGGCGGCGTGGGCTGAATGTCGTGATGTTGCTGGTGCCCGATCAGGCCATGCGGTGACGATATACTCAGAAGCAGGTGGCTCGAGCAGTCTCGATTCCCGACACATGCACTCTTGTTCGCCCACGGCTTCAACATCCATTTTGGAGAGTCATCGACACCCTCCAGAAGAGGTCGACGTGGCCATGGTCGGCCCCAAAGGGCCCGGGACATCTGGTCCGGCGCACCTATCAGTCGAAGGCTCCGGAGTCCCCTGTCTTGGTGGCGGTTCACCAGGATCACAGCCGACGGGCCCTGGAGCACACGCTCTTGGGCTGTCTTACGCCTCCGCCATTGGGGGTGGCCGTGCCGGAGATACTCGAGACCACCTTCAAGAGAGGAAACCGAAACCGACCTCTTCGGCGAGCAAGTGATCCTGTGCGGCGGTGTTTCGGAGCTGGTCAAGGCATCATTCGAGACCCTGGTCGAGGCGGGGTATCAACCCGAATCGGCCTATTTCGAGACCCTCCACGAGCTGAAGTTGATCGTCGACCTCCTCTACGAGGGCGGGCTCTCCTGGATGAGGGACATCTATCTCCGATACCGCCGAGTACGGCGATTACACCCGCGGGCCCTCGGATCATCACCGAGGAGACCCGGGAAACGCAATGAAGAGGATGTTCTCGAACGAGATCCAGTCGGGCGCCTTCGCCAACGAATGGCTCGGCACAGGCCAGAGAAGGTGCGCGCCATACCTCGAAGAGCGAGCGCCGCAGCCAGGACCGCCAGCACCCCATCAGATCGAGCTGGTGGGCCGCGAGCTGCGGCAGCCTGATGGTCTTCCTCGATTCGCGCAAGGCACTTGCCTCAGTAGGCAGTGAGGGTCGTCAAACGACGACCTCACCCGTCTCTGACAGATTTGTCGTTGATCCACGAGTCGATCTCGGCCCAGGTGTCGAAGAGCCAGGTCTCGAGGTTGGCCATCCGGCGGGTAGGCACCTCCTCCGCCCGGCACTCTCCACATGTTTCACCAGCGATCGTGGGTGTCAATCGGTATGCCTCTCCAGATGTCTCGCCGGGGTGACGAATGCCTCCAGTCCGGCGTGGCCGACGAACACGACATCGGTGTCATCGTCGGGTGCTGCCGCAAGGGCCGTCTCGCACTCCGGTGGACCTCGGAGGCAGCGTCTGCTTCGAGTTGCTCTGCCCTCTCGGCGAGGTCGGGTCTGCCGATCTCCCTGAGCTTGGCTTGATGGCGCGGGCGTGCCGGCCTTGGGGTGTAGTTGGCACCCTCCGGGAAAGATGACGAGAGCGACTGTCGTCGGGACCCATCGATCACGCGCCAGATCCGAAGATATCGACTGGAGCAGCTGCTTCACCACCCTTGCGGCCGACCGGGACGAACGGCGGCGGGCAGCCGGTTGAGGATCACATCGACAGCCGGGTCCCACTGCAGGAATTCCTTGAGCACGATCCGAGGCTTGCGGCCATAGTTGTTGACCAGCCCGTTCATCAGCAACATCGAGTCACCGGGGCCAGCGTGTCTGCTCAGAACGAGGATCGGGCGCCGTTGCGACCCGTCTCCCCGCCTGGCGGGACGTGGGCCGTCGGCGACAAGGGTCAGCTTGAAGGTGTAGAGAGCTGATCTGATAACGCGGCGCAGCACCCAGCCCAGAAGCGAGTAATGGGCATCGACGAAACGAGGAGTCTCGAGCTTCCATCCAAACCCGGAGCCAATCCACATCCCGAACATCGCTACCAGCGCCGCGGCTTCGACGACGAGGTAGAGGAACAGGAACCAGGCAATGCGGAAGATCCGCCACTTGCCGGGAACCATCCTCGAGACAAACAGGGCACCAATGATCCAGATAGGCATCGAGACCAGGGCCAGAGCTACACCCACCACAACCGCGGGCGCGATCAGGATCCTTCTCAGCCATTTAGGCGGGAGCCTCATGCCAGCCCTCTCTCAGCCAGATACTTGGTCGATGCCTCATGGGCACCGGCTACCAAATCTGCGGTCAAACCGGTGTCGCTCCATCTAAGTTGTCGCCGATCGTCGAAGTCGACCGTGTTCCCAGAAGGGAGAACGTGCACCTCTACACCCTCGGGCATGTCCTCGATTTGGGCGGCATAGCGGTGCCGTCGGGCGATCTCGAACGAGATAAGCGCAGCCTCGTGGAGGCGCTCGGGCACTCTCAGGCTCGACTCCACCCTTCCCACCTGCAGCACGAAGACCCGGGATGCACCGAGCTTCACCGCGCGGTCGACGGGAATCGAGTTGACCAGCCCACCGTCGTAGTAATGCTCACCTGCGATCTCCACCGGAGGAAACAATGCGGGGACCGCAGAACTGGCGAGGAGCGCATCGATCAGCGGGCCTTCGCTGAACCATTTCTCAGCCGTGCGCTCGATACTGGCGGCCACGCACTGGAATGGGATCTCGAGATCCTCGATCTTCCGGTCTGGGCCGTGGATCTTCTCCAACATGAGGCGCAGCTCGGTGTTTTCGTGCATCGCCGGCTTCAAGGTGGCGACACTCCTCACGCGATCGAAGACACCGCCTTTGAACAGCTCGGCGCCGGCGATCTGGTCCCAGAGCTCGGCCAGCCTCTCTGATCCGGCGCTCCCTCGCTCGGCGGCGACGACCGAGCCGTTGAAGGCTCCAATCGAGGTTCCGAGTATCAGGTCAGGGGTGATAGCCGCCGCCTCGAGGGCCTGCAGCATCCCCACCTCCACCGCACCCCATTTCCCGCCACCCCCCAGGACGAATGCGGTCTTCACTCTCGACCGACTTCGGCGGCTCGCCTCGGAGTCTCCTCAGCCACCGTCGTCTTCCTCGATGTACCACTCGGTGAAGTCCCGGCATCGGCCGTCTTCATCGAAATGGATCACCCAGAGATTTCGGTACGATGCAGGCGGCTCGAAATATCTGGTCTTCCCGGTGATGATCGCGACGTCGTCGGTCTCGACGAGGGGCATCCATTCGAAATCCCAATTGTCGGAATCGTCTCCGATCTCCCGCCACCAGGCAGATATCTCATCCGCGCCATGGATCTCTCCATCGGCGGTCTGTGGGTCGTATACGGCGTCGGAGCTGAAGAGTGAAGCGATCTGGACCGGGTCGTTGCTCGACCACGCCGCGATGTATCCGTCCATCCACGCCTCTAGTCGGCCGGGTGGATCTGTGTCCTCAGGTGCGTCTTCGGCAAGCCGGCTCAGATCGGGCATTACTCCAAGGTAGCCGACTCGATGGCTCGGGCGTACCAGCGGAAACTCTCCTTGGGAATGCGCTCACTGGTTTCGTGATCGACCCAGACCAACCCAAAGCGTTGGCCGTAGCCGTGAGCCCACTCCAGGTTGTCGAGCAGACTCCAGACGAAATACCCGTCGACGGGCACACCGCGCCTTCTCGCCCGGAGCACCGCCTGGATGTGCTCATTGAGATAATCAATGCGCCGATCATCAATGATCTGCCCGTCGGCATCAGGCGAGTCCGAATACGAGGCACCGTTCTCAGAGACCACTATCGATTCTGGGGCGTAGGTCTCGTGCAGATGAACCAGATAGTCCTCCAGCCCGCGTGCGTTGATGAGCCATCCCATTTCGGTGTGTCCCGGCGGAGGATCGATACCGGGCGCCACGGCAGGCTCGTCGCTCTCTTCGTCTCCCAGAGCGACTCGGGACGTCGTGTAGTAGTTCAGACCCAAGAAATCGATGCGTTCCGCGATCAGCTCCATGTCCCCTTTCTTGACGAAGCTCTCGACGCCCTTGGGGAGGTGCCCTCGAGCGCGATACGCGGCGACCATGTCTTCTGGATACCCCCGCCCAAACACCGGATCGAAGAACCAGCGGTTGCGAAAGCCATCGAAATGGCGGGCTGCGTTCCTGTCCTCTTGGGTGTCGGAGGCCGGCGTGGCCGGCCGGCAATCGATGGCGATCCCGACTTTGGCCCCGGGCAGTCTTGCCCGAATGGCTCGCGTAGCCAGACCATGCGAAACCAAGATGTGATGGCCAGCCCTGAGTCCGATCTCCCAATCAGTGATCCCAGGGGCGAACACCCCGTCTACATGGCCCAGGAACGTCGCTACCCACGGCTCGTTGTGGGTGATCCAGGCCTCCACCCGATCTCCAAGACGGTCGGCGAGTAGGCCTGCATATTCCTCGAAAGCCTGAATCGTCTCCCGGGATTCCCAACCTCCTCGCTCCTGAATGGCCTGGGGCAGGTCCCAGTGGTAGATGGTGAGATAGGGAAGAATGCCCCTCTCCCGGAGTCCGTCGACAAGGCGCGAGTAGAAGTCGATGCCTTCTTCGTTGACACTGCCGGTCCCGTCGGGCAGGACTCTTGGCCACGAGACGGAGAACCGGTAGGCACCCACCCCCAGCTCGGCCATCAGGTCTAGGTCTGATTCCCATCGGTGGTAGTGGTCACATCCAGCCAGCGAGATTCCGGGCACATGGCCACGGTCGGCGAAGTCATCCCAGATCGATGGGCCTCTGCCCCCTTGCGAGCGTGCTCCCTCAATCTGAAAGGCCGAAGTGGCAACACCCCAGGCGAAAGGTCCCCGGTCCACTTCAGCGAGAGGCTTCAGGCGACCCCGGCCGGCTTCTTCAAGCCGATTCGATCTCCGGTCTTTGGGTCGAAGAAATGGAACTTCGAGGAGTTCACCACGAGGTCTACGGTGTCACCGTGTTCCACACGCACGTCGGGGTCGACGCGGGCGATGAAGTTGGTGGTGTCCCCCAAGGACTCTGCGTCCTGACCCGTGTCGGCGAGTAGCTCTTCGATGTCTGGTGTTACCACAGGGCGCCGGTTCACGGTGAAGTGAACATAGGTGTCGGCGCCAAGCATTTCGGTGACCTCCACCTGTGCCTGGAGAGTGGCGTCCGGATCCGGGGCAGCCGCTTCAGCAGCTTCTAGATCGCTCGGCCGCAGCCCCACCACCAGTTCCTCCCCCATCCGGTCCTCGATGCCGGGATGCCGATCGAGGGCCCGGCGGTTCACGAGGATCTTGTTGTTGGGGAGCACCACGAATACCCGGTCACCCTCAGCCTCCAGGTGACCGTACGTGAGATTCATTGCTGGGCTGCCTATGAAGCCAGCCACGAAGAGATTGTCCGGGTTGTCGAACAACTCGGTCGGAGGGCCCACCTGTTGCAGGTTGTATGGCCTCGCCTCTGAGACCGGGCGGAGCACCGCGACTCGGTCGCCCAGGGTCATCGCTTCCACCTGGTCGTGGGTCACATAGACCGTCGTGGTCCCAAGCTGTTTGTGGAGCCTCTCCAGCTCCGATCTCATCTGCACCCTGAGCTTGGCATCGAGGTTGGAAAGCGGCTCATCCATCAGGTAGGCGGCTGGTTCGCGGACGATGGCACGCCCCATGGCTACCCGTTGTCTCTGGCCTCCAGAGAGCGCCCTGGGCTTCCGGTCGAGAAAGTCTCTGATCTCGAGGACGTCCGCGGCGTATTCGACGCGTTGTTTGATGTCCTCTTTGCTCATCTTCCGCAGTTTGAGCCCGAAAGCCATGTTGTCGAACACAGTCATGTGGGGATACAGCGCGTAATTCTGGAAGACCATGGCGATGTCCCGATCTTTCGGTGCGATGTCGTTGACCACCCGGTCACCGATCTTCATCGTGCCTTCGCTGATGTCCTCGAGGCCGGCGATCATGCGCAAGACCGTGGATTTGCCGCAGCCGGAGGGGCCCACCAGGACGAGGAATTCCCCGTCGGCGATCGTGAGATCCACATTTCCCACGGCCCGGGTCCCGCCGGGATAGATCTTCCCCAAGCCCTCCATGGTTATTTGCGCCATCTCGTTACTCCTGACTCCAAGACTTCCCGAAGTTAGCTGATCATACGGAATCGATGTCGAATGCGCTCAACGATGCGCCAACAACACAGCCTCTCCTGCCGCAAGACTCACTTCTTCTCCCTTGCCCACTCGATGTGATCGATCGGGATCGAGGGTGGAGAAGACGACGTGACCCCTGCCCACCCCTATCGAACGCTCCTCGTCGCTGAAGTTGAGAATGGCCGTCACCGTTTCGGTATCCGATTCTCTGCGATATGCCAGGACGTGATTGTCTGACTCCGGATGGACAAGGAACGAGCCCCGCCGAAGGCCGGATGACTGCCGTCTCAGTTCGAGCAGTCGGCGGTACATGTTGAGGATCGATTTCGGATCGGCCAGTTGGGATTCGACGTTGACCGTCTCATAGTCGGGCGAAACAGGGAGCCAGGGCGTGGAATCTGCCGGGCTGAAGCCGGCGTTTGCCCCCGACGACCACTGCATCGGCGTACGGGCACCGTCGCGGCTGAGAGCGGCGACATTGTCTCCCCAAGGGTCTTTGCGTTGACCATCGGGTATGTCTGCCTCAGGCATGCCGAGCTCGTCCCCGTAGTAAATGAACGGCGAGCCTCTCAGCGTGAGTAGCAGGAATGCTGCCAGCCGCTCCTGGCCCTGGGGAAGGCGAGTGGCCAGACGGATTTCGTCATGGTTTCCCAGGGTCCAGTTGGTCCATCCCCCGACCGGGACATTCCACAAGACGGCCTCGACCGTTGCCCTCAGCGATGCCGGGTCCCAGTCCGATGCCATCAGGTGAAAGTTGAACGGCATGTGGAGCTGATCCATCTCCTCTCCGTAATAGGAGGCCCATTCGGGCAGGTCGAAGATGTGAATCTCCCCAACACTCATCCGGTCGCCTTCGTACTCGTCGAGGACGCTTCTGAAGGCGCGGTGAGCGTCGTGAACATCGGGATGAGCGAAGTCATAGAGGTGGATGAACTTGTCGTACTCACCCATGTCCTTCCAGGGTCGCGGATAGTCCTCGGGCGCCGGGGGGTTGTCTCGCTCCAGCGGGTCTTTCATCATCTGATGTGCGGCATCGACCCGGAAACCGTCGACGCCGAGGTCGAGCCAGAATCGGGCGATGTCGAGCATCGCCTCCACCACTTCAGGATTCCGCCAGTTGAGATCCGGCTGCGTGGAGAGGTAGGTATGGCGATACCACTGATCGGTGGTCTCGTCGTATGACCATGCCGGGCCACTGAATACGCTCACCCAATTGGTGGGAGGTTCCCCGTCTTTGCCATCTCGCCACACGTACCAATCTCGTTTCGGGTTGTCACGCGAGGATTTCGACTCGGAGAACCATTGATGCTCATCCGACGTGTGGTTCATCACGTAGTCCACGATGATCCGGAGCCCGGCCCGGTGGGCCGCCTCGATCAGAGATTTGGCGTCGTCCAACGAGCCGAAAACGGGATCGACATCACAATGGTCTGCGATGTCGTATCCCCAGTCCCGCATCGGGCTCTTGTAGAACGGAGAAAGCCACAACGCATCCACTCCGAGCGTGTCTTTCAGATAGTCGAGGTGGGCGATCACACCCTTCAGGTCACCTCGGCCGTCACCATCGGAATCGGCAAAGCTGAGTGGATAGACCTGATAGAAGACGGCGTCGCGCCACCACGGGCGGTTCATGGGAGTGTCCGGCATCCGATACAGAATAGGAACTACGCCGACATCCAGACTGCACGGCTTCGTGCGGGAGCAACACTTCTGATCCTTAGTTAAGGTTGAGCCTGTTTTGGTCGCGCGTCTCGTGCGACCGACACGATTGGAGGAAGAACATATGAAGCGATGGCAGAAGCTATTTGCGCTCCTGGCCGTGGTCGCCATGGTGCTTGCAGCCTGTGGTGATGACGGTGGCGGAGACACAACCGTTGGTGGAGGCGACGGTGGCGGAGACGGCGGAGGTGATGGCGTCAGCTACACCGATGTCGACGTCTCCGGAACTGAAGTGTCCGTGTGGGGTGCGCCGACCGGTGACGAAGGCGCATCGATACAGGCGACTTTCAACATCTACGGCGAGGCAGAAGGCGCCTCGGTCACGTGGCTGGGAAGCGACTCGTTCGAACAAGACCTGAGAATCGCTGTTGACGGTGGGGCACCACCGGATCTGGCTATTACGCCCCAGCCTGGATCGATCTGCGTGTTTGCCGACGCCGGCGAAATCGTGGCTCTTGAGGACCTTGGACTGGACATTGCCGCCCTCGAGGCAGCACATGGCCAGTACTTCATGGACCTCGGCAAATGCGCCGATGGAAAGCACTACTCGGTTCCGACCAATGCCAACTACAAGAGCATCGTTTGGTACAACAAGCCTCTCTTCGAGGCCGGCGGATACGAGATCCCAGAGACGTGGGACGACCTCGTCGCTCTCTCCCAGCAGGTGCTGGACGATGGCACCACCCCGTGGTGCATAGGACTTGGAAGCGAGGCGGCGACGGGTTGGCCGGGAACCGACTGGCTCGAGGACATCATGATCAGGACCGCAGGCGCGGACACCTACAACGCCTGGGTCAATCATGAGATCCCGTTCAACGACCCGGCGGTCGTGAATGCATTCGATACATTCGCCGAGATCATGTTTGCCGACGACTTTGTCCTCGGCGGTGCCGACGGCGTCTCAGCCATCGACTTCCGGGATGCCCCGGACCCGATGTTCAACGAGCCCCCGAGCTGCATGTTCCACAGGCAGGCATCATTCATCGCCAACTTCTTCCCTGAAGGAGTTGTCTCTGGGACGGATGCGGACTTCTTCGACTTCCCGGCTATCGACAACACCGAGGCCATCGCCATGGGTGGTGGTGAGTTGATGATGGTGTTCGAGAACCGGCCTGAAGTAGCTGCGTTCCTCGAGGCCTATGCCGGGGCCGACCTGCAGTGTGTCCAAGCAGCACCCAAAGGCCACGGCGTTGCGGGGATTGAGCGGATCTCGGCAAATGCCAATACGTCGCCAGACTGCTACGAGTCGGACTCTGTTCGAAAGCAGGCTGAGGCTGTTGCCGCGGCTCTGAGTGCCAACGGCTTCGTGTTTGACGCCTCCGACCTGATGCCACCCGAAGTGGGTCAGGGATCATGGTGGACCGGAATGGTCGATTGGACCCGGGGAACATCCACTCAGGATGTGGTCGACGCCATCGAGGACAGCTGGCCCTCGTAAGAACGTCGACAAATTGACGAAAGAGGGCGGCACGAGCCGCCCTCTTTCATTTCACGAGCCGCCTTCTTTCATTTAGGGTTGTCGACAACTCGATTTCACGAAAATTCAGATGACACTCGACGTCCAAGAAAAACCCGCGGGGCCGGGCCCGGAGTCACAACCGCCTGACGAGTCGCGTTCCACACTCGGAACGCAGCTCCTTCGCATCGGCGTCTCATTGGTGGTGCCGGTCCTGGCAATTCTCGGTCTCTATTTCGCCGGCAACGTCTTGCTCGACGAAGACTCCAACCGGGGCGTCGTGGTCATCATGGCGCTCATCGTCGGGGTGCTCGGAGTCTTCGGCCTCTACTACGGGATGGATTGGGTGGTCAACCGTCTCCCCGAGCAGTTCCGTGACAAGGTTCGCCCGTTTGCCTTCGTGGGCCCCGCAATCGTCATCCTCGGCATATTCCTGCTGTATCCCACCTTCGACACCATTTATCGCAGCTTCCGCGATGCCGACAACGAAGCTTGGGTCGGCATCGACAACTTCCAACGGCTGTTCACCGACAGCGACTTCCTGATCGCGCTTCGCAACTCGGTGGGCTGGGTGATAGTTGTCCCTCTGTTTTCTGTGGTGATCGGACTCGGATTCGCGGTGCTGGCCGACCGACTCGGACGGCGCGGTGAGTCATTCTCCAAGACTTTCATCTTCATGCCGATGGCCATCTCCTTCGTCGGCGCGTCCATCGTCTGGCGGTTCATCTACAACTTTCGGCCCGAAGGATTTGGCGAGCAGATCGGGCTGCTCAACGGGATCTGGACCGGCCTGGGCAACGAGCCGGTTGCCTGGCTCTTACAGGAGCCGTACAACAACCTCTATCTGATGGTGATCCTGATTTGGCTGCAAACAGGATTCGCCATGGTCATCCTCTCCGCAGCGATCAAATCGGTGCCCGAGGACATCATCGAAGCGGCGCGGATCGACGGGGCGACGGAGTTTCAGGTGTTCCGCAAAGTGACGATTCCCAGCATTCGATCCACGATCGTCGTGGTGGGCACGACGGTCATCATCACGGTCTGGAAGGTTTTCGACATCGTCTTTGTCATGACCGGTGGGCGTTTTGGGACGTCCGTGGTTGCCGAGAAGATGGTCACCGAGTTCTTCACATTCAGAAACAGCGGCACTGGCGCAGCACTAGCCGTCGTGTTGCTGGTCGCCATCATCCCCTTGATGATCGCGAACGTCCGCCGATTCCAGGAGCAGGAGGAGACACGATGACCGCGGTCTCTGAGCGGGCATCGGCCGCCGCTGCACCCGGAGAGAAAAGGGGCTGGCTCGACAACTGGCTGATCAAGCTTGTCATCACGATCATCGTGATCATGTGGGTTGTCCCCACGCTCGGGGTGCTGATCAGCTCGTTCCGTCCCGGCGACTTGGTCAACACCAACGGCTGGTGGACTGTCTTCACCGACATCGGAGCCAACGAGTGGACCTTCTCCAACTACGACCAGGTACTCAACTCTGAAGGCTTCGGCAACGCGTTCTTGAACAGCCTGTCGGTGACGATCCCGGCCACGGTGATCCCGATCACTATCGCCGCCTTCGCCGCCTATGCCTTCGCATGGATGGAGTTCCCGGGCCGCCAATGGATCTTCATCGTGGTTGTTGCCCTGCTCGTGATCCCGTTGCAGATGGCTCTGATCCCCTTGCTGAGCATTTACGTCACGTTCGACCTCAACGGGACGTTCCCGGCCGTCTGGCTGGCCCACACCGGCTTCGGTTTGCCCCTCGCGATCTACCTCTTACGCAACTACATCGGTTCGCTGCCTTCTTCACTCATGGAGTCGGCCAAGATCGATGGCGCTACCCACTTCGAGATCTTCACCAAGCTGGTGGTTCCCCTGTCGGTCCCGGTTCTCGCCTCGTTTGCGATTTTCCAGTTCCTCTGGGTCTGGAACGACCTGCTGGTTGCCCTGGTGTTCCTGGGTGGCGAGCCTGAGGTGAGGGTCGTCACGCTGGCACTAAGAGACCTGAACGGATCTCGGGGAGAGCAATGGCACCTTTTGACCGCGGGTGCCTTCATCACCATGGCCCTGCCCCTGACCGTCTTCCTCGCCCTGCAGCGCTACTTCGTCCGCGGCCTCACCGCCGGTTCGGTGAAGGGCTGACGAATAACCGACCCCGACCTCAGATCACAAAACAGTCGCATCTGGTGGGCGGTCGGCTTGGGGACTCTCCTCCAGACCGTGAGCTACGGGTCGATACTCGTCGGAGCGCTGGCTGCGCAAAGTGAAGAGGACATCGCTGCCGGCCCGGCATTCGCCCTCGGCTTTGCCCTCGTGCCAATGGTCTTCTTGACGGTCACCTTGATCTCGGGAAGACCCAACGCACCTCTCTCGGTCCTGAAAGCGATGGGGGCTTGGCTGGTGTTCGCGCTGCCGGTGGGACTCTTCAACCCCGTTACCGGGCTGGTCGCCGGGTTTTCCGCGGGGGGAGCCCTGGCGCTCAAGGCTCCGGAGATAATGACCAAGCGCTGGCGGGCCCGCGCCGCTCTGCTGGGAACGATCTACGTGACGTTGCTGGTGTTGGTGATCCCCCGCGCCGGGATTTTTGCAGGCGCCGTCACGCCGCTGCTGGTGGTGCGAGCCGCCGACATCTGGGCCGAGCGCAGCTCCGGCTCTACTCGAGACTGAAGCCTGAGAATCCCGACTCGACCCACGACTGGAATGCTTCGTCGTTTTCGACATCGGCCTTCCGCTCCGTCGCCAACTCGAGGCGGTGATTCAGGAAGTCGCAATACCTCTGCACCGGATCGTCATCGGGGAGGAGAACGCTGATGCGGGCGACGATTGGCTCATAGACAGTGGTCAGCCAGGTCATGGTCCCCACGCTCTTGCCTGTGCTCGTAGCCCGACCGAACTTCGCCAGGTGATACTCGATGTCTCCCAGGATCACCAGAGATTGGTTCTCGGAAGCCTCGATGCCGGTGAGCCGGCGCAGCCGGTCTGAGTTGTAGGTCCTCCCCACCACGTGCGTGGCCATGGTCACCAAATGACCATCGTCACGGGGAATAATGTCGATGTTGTCGACTGCAAAGCCAAGGGAATTGAGCCGGGCAATCCGTTCTCTGATCCGATAACCCTCACTCCGCGATATCACCAGGTCCTCGGTCAACTCCTGCCACAAGGCGTGGTAGCGGACGATCGCGTCATCGCCGAAATCCAGGTCGGCTGAATCCAGGTCGACATCGTTCATCGCGGCAATGTCCGACATCTCGCCTGCGACGTTTTCTCGCATGATGTCGAGATCCTGCTCCCTCTGACCTTGGGTCAGGGCTGGATAGAGCGCGGAAGTCTCGGCGTCGATCATGATGGCCTCGATAGCCCCGGCGTCAAACCGGTAAAGAACGTTGGACAGCGAGCAATCACCCCAGAAGCAACCAACGAGATGGATCTCGACCAGCAACACAGCCATCGCATCCAACATCTGGGATCTTCGCTTCCCAAAACCTGGACCGCTGATCAGCCGACGATAAGGAAACGAGTGCTCGACATATTGGGTGATGACGGCGGCCGCCTGCTCAGCGTGAGGGTCGACCCAGTCACGAATCACCAAGCCGGCCGGGCTCGCCCCTCGGTGTGTCAGCTCCTCCAGCCGTTCCAGCACCCGGTGCTCGTTTGTGGCCAGGCGCACCGGCATCTCTTTGATCGCATAGATACCCTCGTCGTAAGCGACGAAGACAACCGGGTGGCGATGAATACCCGTGGGCATGTCCACCAGCCGGTCCGTCTCCCATTTGTCGATTGGGTCTTCCCAAGGAAGATCAAGGAAGTCGGGGTTTCCGGGACGGATGCTGAGTCGCGGAGTGCCCATCAGCTTCCGCCCGCCAGGTACCAAGCACCCACGAGGCCGGAGACTCCCCCCAACCCGGGAGCTGAGATGTAGGACTCCGCCCCAAACTCGGCCAGGTCGCGATAGCCACCCAACTGGTTCGCCAATTCGGAGCGAATCCGACCGTGAAAGCCTGGAAGCGCCGATAGGCCGCCGCCGACCACGATGCGCTCGGGCATCAACGTGTAGATGATCCCTCTGATCCCTTGCGCAAGGTAGAAGGCCACCAGCGAAGCTGCGGCTTCTGCCTCTTCCCCCGTGAGAGAGGAGGGCTGAGCGCCGAAGCGAGCAGAGACGGCCGGGCCCGCGACCATGCCCTCGAGACACGATCCGTGATAGGGGCAGGCGCCTTCAAAGCCATCGTCCTCCCTGTGCCGCACCACTACGTGGCCTATCTCCGGATGACCCAGCCCGCGGAGTGGCGAACCGTCGACGACAACGCCCACGCCAACCCCGGTTCCCACCGTGATGTATACGTGAATTCGGGCGCCTGTGGCCGCGCCCGCCCGGCCTTCAGCGACGGCGGCGGCGTTGACATCAGTGTCGAGAAAGACCGGAACGCCTAGCTCCGATCTCAAACTCGTGATGAGATCCACTCCGGACCAACCAGGTTTCGGGGTATCCACGATCCGCCCGAACTCCGAGTGGCCATCGCGAAGCTCGAGGGGACCAAACGATGCCACGCCGACCGAGGAGACGTCCGCAGATCGAAGCCTCTCTACGACACGCCCCAGCGTCGAGCCCGGATCCTCGGTTTCGATGCGATAGGGCTTCAGCTCATCGGGTGTCGCACCGTGGGCGACCAACGTCTTGGTTCCTCCAAGCTCGACGGCACCGAAACGCTTCAATTCCAGCCCTCGTCCTCGAGGAGAAGCTCGAGGACGCGCCCGGCGGAATCCGGCTCGTGCTTCAGCGGCCCCAATGCGTGGTAGATCTCGGCCGCGGCGCGGTGGAAGCCCTCTGGCAAACCGGCTCCGCCATAGGCGAAGACGATCTCGCGCATCTCCCCTTCGAATCTCCAGGCCTTGGCCCCGATTCGGCTCAGCGTTCGTTCCACCCGATCGTTTAGACCCTCGATCGAGATGTCCCACTCCGACTCCAGCTCTTCCCTCAGCCCGTTGGCTTCGGCGAGCGCCACTACCGACAGCAGAAGCGCAGTAGACCCCTTGGTCCAGGCCGCATACGCCATCTTCAAGGCAGACGCGGCACCCGCCTCGGACCCGACAATCCTCGATTCGAGAATTGAGCCCGCAAAAAGATCTGCGATCGCTGCCGAGTCGGCGCCTGAAAGGTAAAGGCGGGCATCACCCTCCCGTCGGGGCGGCGGACCGACGATCCCCGCGTCGACAAACCGGGGGAACTCTTTGCCAATCTCTATCGCGGTCGCCGGAGCAATGGCGTTGGCATCGACATAGATGCCCTCAAACCCCCGGCTAGCCACCTCCTCCGCCATCCCCAGGGCCGCCGCCGGTGGGCAAATCGAAATGAGGACATCGGCCTCCTCGACGAGATTCTGCAGGGTCTCCGTGTCCTGCA
>CBDCGI010000018.1:0-192004 GCA_965216725.1 Acidimicrobiia bacterium
GTAGAAAGCTCCTCGAGGCTGTAGACCACGCGCATCTTGCGACCTCCAAGCACAAACGAGGGCCGCAGCATCACCGGGAGGCCTACCCGATCGACCACTTCGGCGGCTTCGGCCGCGGAGCTTGCCATTCCGGCTGGCGGTTGGCGCAGGCCAAGGCTCTGACATAGCTCCCCGAACTTCTCTCGATCTTCGGCGAGTGCAATCGATGCCGGCGATGTTCCGGCAATCTGCACCCCGGCAGCGCTGAGATCGTCGACGAGGTTGAGGGGCGTCTGGCCACCGAGTTGCACTATCACCGCCTCCGGCTTCTCGACCGCGACGACGTCGAGGACATCCTCCGCGCTCAAGGGCTCGAAATAGAGACGGTCCGAGGTGTCGTAATCGGTGGACACGGTCTCTGGATTGCAGTTCAGCATCACGGTCTCGAAGCCGGCGTCCTTCAATGCAAACGCGGCATGGACACAGCAGTAGTCGAATTCGATGCCCTGCCCGATCCGGTTGGGTCCCGAGCCGAGGATCAAAACGCGTGGCTTGCTGCTTTCAGGAACCTCAGATGTGTCCTCGAAGGTGCCATACATGTACGGCGTTTTGGCCTCGAACTCCGCGGCACAAGTATCGACTGTTTTGTAGGTCTTGGCGATCCCCGCAGCCAGCCGGCCCTTTCGAACATCGACAGCGGGTGTCGAGGTCAGATACCCGATCTGAGCGTCCGAGAAGCCCGACCTCTTTGCCTCCCTGAGAAGACCGGTATCCGAACCCCCGACCCCGGCCAACTCGATTCGGGTGGCCACGATTTCGGAGAGCCTGTCGACGAACCAAGGGTCGACATGGCTCAGCTCGCTGACACGTCTCAGATGCCAGCCACGACGGAGCGCTTCCCCCATGGCCAGGATTCGACTTGGGGTTGGCTCCCCAACGGCGCGGGTCAACTCCAGATCGTTCATCTCCAGAAGTCGCGTCTCTTCAGGTCCCGCGTTTAGTCCCGAATTCCCGTCTTCCAGACTCCGCAAGGCTTTCTGCAGGGCCTCATTGAAGGTGCGGCCGATGGCCATCACCTCTCCCACGCTCTTCATCGAAGTGCCCAGACGCGGTGTCGCAGACGGGAACTTGGAGAAGTCGAACCGAGGGACCTTCACCACCACGTAGTCGAGTGCCGGCTCGAACGAAGCCGGAGTGACCCCGGTGATGTCGTTGGCGATCTCGTCGAGTGTGAACCCCACCGCGAGAAGCGCCGCGATCTTCGCGATCGGGAAGCCGGTGGCCTTCGATGCCAATGCCGAAGAACGACTGACCCTCGGATTCATCTCGATCACCAAGCGGCGACCGGTGTCGGGGTCCACCGCGAACTGGACGTTCGAGCCTCCGGTTTCCACGCCTATCGCCCGGAGCACTGCAATCGCATCGTCGCGCATTTCCTGGTACTCGCGATCGCTGAGGGTCTGCACCGGGGCGACTGTTATCGAATCGCCGGTATGGACACCCATCGGATCGAGGTTCTCGATCGAACAGACCACCACGGCGTTGTCACGGTGGTCGCGCATGACCTCCAACTCGAACTCTTTCCAACCCGCGACAGATTCCTCCACGAGAATCTCCGATATGGGTGATTCGTCGAGGCCACGCCGTGCAACCTCGATGAAGGCGGCTTCATCCCCGGCCAGACCCGTGCCGCCGCCGCCGAGGATGAACGATGGCCGAACCATCAACGGGTAGCCAATCTGGCTCGCTATGGCCGTTGCCTCCTCCAATGACCGCGCGTATCCAGCCTTGGGCACTTCGAGGCCGGCTTCCTCCATTGTCTCCTTGAAACGCCCTCGGTCCTCGGCTCTGTCGATGGCATCGAGCCCTGCGCCGATCAGCTCAACGCCGTGCCGATCGAGAACCCCTCTGCGAGCGAGCTCGGTGGCCACGTTGAGAGCGGTCTGACCTCCGAGGGTTGGGAGCAGCGCCTCGGGCTTCTCCCTTGCGATGATTTCCTCGACCACCTCAGCAGTGATCGGTTCGATATAGGTGACGTCGGCGAACTCGGGATCGGTCATGATCGTCGCCGGGTTGGAGTTGACGAGGATCACCCGGTACCCGTAGCTGCGCAAGACCTTGGCCGCCTGGGTCCCCGAGTAGTCGAATTCGCAGGCTTGGCCGATGATGATCGGGCCGGAACCGATCAGAAGAATCGAGCGGATGTCTCGCCGAGCCGGCACTACGCCACCCCTATCAACTCGGAGAACTGGTCGAAATAGCGCAGGGATTCACGCGGGCCAGGGGCCGCTTCCGGGTGGTACTGGATGGAGAAGGCGACCGCGTCTGGCATCTCCATCCCCTCGAGCGTCCCATCGTTCAGGTTCTGATGGGTGGGGACCAGCGGTCCGTAATCGGTTTCAACCGAAGCTGGAAGCATCTGGCGACCCACCAACCCGTTGCGCTGGGGTGGAGAACCCCCATCGAGCTCCCAAATGTCTACGGCGAATCCGTGATTCTGAGCGGTGATCTCAACCCTTTGGTCCGCGAGCCTCTTTACAGGGTGGTTGCCACCGTGATGACCGAATGGAAGCTTGAACGTGCTGGCCCCGGCTGCGAGTCCCAGAACCTGGTGTCCGAGACAGATACCAAACATGGGAACACTGCCGAGGAGGCCACGGAGCGTCTCGACTGTGGCGGTAAGAGGCTCGGGATCGCCCGGACCGTTGGATACGAAGACTCCGTCGGGCGATATGGCCTCAATCTCTGAGGCGGAGGTCGCGGCCGGCACCACAATCACTCGAAAGCCACGATTCGTGAGATTGGCGACGATGTCGGTCTTGATGCCAAGGTCGATGGCGACCACCTCTCCCCTCAGGTCGCCCTGGGTTTCAACTACGTATGCCTCGTCGGTGGTTACCGACGAGGCCAGATCCCTGCCAACCATCGATGGAGCCCCGGCGGCGATCTCGGTGAGCTCGGCCTCGCCGACATCGATACCCACGGCGACCGGCATAGCTCCCCGATCGCGCAGATGCCTCGTCAGACGCCTCGTATCGATGTCCGCTATCGCTGTGACGCCGGTATCGCGTAGATACTCCCCAAGAGACCCTTCCGACCTCCAATTGGAGGGCCTCTCCGAAAGGGAGCGCATCGCAAAACCGGACACATGAGGTCGAGCGGATTGAGCGTCGTTTTGGTTCACCCCATAGTTGCCAATGTGAGGGCTGGTCATGACCACCACCTGCCCGGCGTACGAAGGGTCGGAGAGGATTTCCTGGTAACCGCTCATCGAGGTGTTGAACACGGCTTCCCCAGTAACGATCCCCGGGGCGCCCACCGATTTGCCTCGAAAGACCGCACCGTCGGCTGTGCACAGCAAGGCCTGTGATCCCGTGATCAAGATGCCTCCTCCCAGGTGATGTTTCCTTCCAGCATCGTCAGAACCGCCCGTCCGGTCAGTTCGCGTCCTAGCCATGGGCTGTTGGCCGATCTTGATTCGAACGAGGCCACTGTCCACTTCAAGTCGGGGTCGATCAAAACGAGATTGGCGGGGGCCCCCACGGCCACCGCACGTCCATGCCTAGTCAAGGATGCGCGCCGGGCCGGCGCCGAGCTCATCCGAGCGAAGAGAAGCTGTGGATCCCAATCCAAGACGTCGCCCACGATCGCCAAAGCCGTCTCCAGGCCGATCACACCTCGAGGTGCGGCCTCCAACGCAGTCGCCTTCTCCTCGCGTGTATGTGGGGCGTGATCAGTCGCTACGTGATCGATCGTCCCCGTGCGCAGGCCATCTTGGAGGAGCTTGCTGTCATTCTCCGCCCTCAGAGGCGGATACATCTTGAAGTTCGTATCTCCATCAGCCAGGGCATCTTCGGTGAGTACGAGATGGTGGGGAGTGACCTCGGCTGTGACATCGAGGCCCTGATCCTTCGCTGCCGCGACCAATTCGACGCCTTTCCCAGTTGACAGATGCTGGACGTGGAGACGCCCACCGCAGGCTCGAAGCAGATCGAGGTCACGCTCGATGATCGAGGTCTCCGCTACTGAAGGCAGACCTCGCACGCCCAGGACGCTCGACACGCGGCCCTGGTGCATGACCCCATCGTCGGCGATGTCTCGATCCTCGGCGTGCTGGGCCACGACCGCGCCTTCGAGATGCCTGGTGACCTCCAGGGCCTCACGCATGCGCTCCTGGTCGATGGTGTCACCATCGTCGGTGAATATGCGAACGCCGGCTGTGTAGAGGTCTGTCAATTGAGTTAGCTCGTGACCCCGACGTCCCCTGGTCACGGCCGCAGCCGGGATCACCGCGACACGCCCGACATCTTCACCGCGACGGCGCGCAGCGCTCACCGCTTCCGCTGAATCACAAGCAGGCGTCGTGTTAGGCATCGTGACGACCGCGGTATAGCCGCCAGCGGCGGCCGCGCGAGAACCGGTCTCGATGCTTTCTTTGTGCTCGCCTCCTGGCTCCCGGAAATGGACGTGAAGATCGACCAAGCCGGGACCCAGAACCTTTCCAGAACCATCGATGACTCGGTGGGCGCCACTGTGATGGATGTCGCCTGTCGCAACCACAGAGCTGCCCTCCACCATCACGTCGGTCTTTTGCAGACCTCTGTCTGTGTACACGTCTGCGCCTTTTATCAAGATCACATGGCTTCCTCGAAACACCGGGCCAGCACCGCCATTCGGGTGGGGACACCGTTGGCCACCTGGGCTCGTGCCAGACAACGCGGGTGGTCGGCCAACTCATCGGCGATTTCAACTCCCCGGTTCATGGGTCCCGGGTGCATCACTACCGATCGTGATGGCATTCGGCCGAGTCGGGCGACGGTCATCCCAAAACGCTCGTGATACTCACCTCGTGTCCGATATCCGGTCTTTGAGCCCCGCTCCGTCTGAATTCGGAGCACGTATGCGATGTCAACCGATTCCAGAATGTGGTCGAGGTCATCGGAGCTCTCAAACCCCGGGGCTCTGGGGAGGAATGGGCGGGGCCCGACCAATACCACCTCGGCACCAAGCAGGGGAAGGGCATGGAGAAGGCCTGCGGCGACCCGACTGTTCACGATGTCTCCCACAATCGCCACCCTCAGCCCACCGACGTCTCCGAAACGGCGACGAATGGTGAGTAGGTCGAGAAGCGTCTGGGTTGGGTGCTCGGTGGTGCCGGCACCGCCACTCACCACCAGCGCCGACGTGACCCTGTCGACAACCTCAGGGGCCTCATCTTCGGAATGGCGGACAACGATCAGATCGGAGCCAATGGCATCGATGGTCCGGGCAGTGTCTTCGAGTGACTCTCCCTTTACCGATGACGAGACATCGGGGGCCAGGTCAAGCACATCCGCACCGAGGAATCGGGCGGCCGCCTCGAAGGAGAGACGGGTGCGGGTCGAGGGCTCGAAGAAGGCTGTCGTGACCAACCTCCCCCGCAGCGCATCAAAGTGCCTGGATCCGCTTTCGACTTTGTCTGCAAAAGTCTCCGCAGCATCGACCAAGTCGAGAATCTTGGGCTTGGAAAGTGCCCGAATGGACAGGAGTGACCCCATCAGCGGGGCCCGATCCGAACAGAATCGATACCGTCGACCTCGACGAATTGCACTGAGACGTGTTGCCGGTGGTTGGTCGGGAGGTTCTTCCCGACGAAGTCCGGGCGTACGGGCATCTCGCGATGGCCGCGATCCACAAAGACCGCCAGTTGCGTCGACCCGGCCCTTCCCATTCCTGTCAGAGCTTCGAGTGCTGCGCGCACTGTCCTCCCGGTGTAGAGAACATCATCGGCGATGACAACGGTTCGGCCCTCGATGGGAAGTACCGGAATGTCGGACCAGGGCGCGACACGGCGGTCACGGTCATCGCGAAAAGGCCGAACGTCCAGATGCCCCACCTCCGGCTCCACACCCGCGAATTGGCGTATCGATTCGGCCAATCGATCGGCGAGATAGGCGCCCCTGGTGAGGATGCCGACTAGAAACAGCTCGCTGGCATCGACGTCGCGCTCGACGATCTCATGGGCCATACGACGCAACGCGCGTCTCATTTCGTCAGCGCTCATGACTACGGACGCAGCCGTGTCCGCGGGGGGACTCCCCATCACCACTCCTTGCCGGCCTCACTGGACCGTCGCTTAAAGGACGAGGCGACCTTAGCCGTTGGGGGAACTCAGACCAATCATCCCTACTCGGGCCGGATTCTCTTGGCCAAGGAGGCGAGTACTCCGTTTACAAAAGACCCGGATCGCTCCGTCGAATATGACTTGGCCAGCCGGACAGCCTCCGAGACCACCACGGCCGTGGGGGTCTCCGGGTAGGTCTCCAGCTCGTATAGGCCCATGCGCAGGATCGTCCTGTCCACCAGCGGCATGCGTGCGACCGCCCAATGCTCCGACACCTCCTCGATTTGGCCGTCGAGACGCTCCTGATTGTCGACAACGCCACGTACCAGCGTCTCGGCCCGGGCCGGTAAGCCCGCGGCGTCAAACTCACCCCTGGTCTCGAACTCGTAGAGGCTCTCCAGGGCGAGGTCTCTGGGCTCGAGCGTGGCGTTCCTGCCCAGTCCCTCTGCCACCGCAACGGCAACCGACGGCTCGACCAGGTCTCCGGGCGAGGAAGGTTCGCCGAGAGCGTCCAGCAATTCTTGGACTCCACTGAGCTCGACACCGATGATCTCGGCGAGGTCACCTGCCGTGACCCGAGCCGGGATCGTGGCATCGGGCGAGACTGGGCTCATAGTCTGGTCAGGTACTCACCAGACCTGGTATCCACCCTGACCCTGTCTCCCTGCTCGACAAACAGCGGGACCTGGATCTCGAGTCCGGTCTCTAGTTGTACCGGCTTGGTAGCGCCTGTCCGCGTGTCACCCTTCACGGCTGGCTCGGCATAGGTGACCTCTAATTCGACGGAAGGTGGCAGATCGACCCCGATCGGCGTTCCGTCGTGCATGGAAAGACTCAAGCTCATGCCATCCACGAGAAAGGATCCGGCGTCCCCCACGTCCTCGGCGGTCAGGGCGATCTGTCCGAAGTTCTCCAAATCCATGAAATGGAAGCCCAGGTCGTCGCGGTACAGGAACTGGTGGTCCCGGCGGTCGATGTAGGCCTGATCCACGTTTTCGTCGGCGCGGAACGTGCGATCGAGGACTTGTCCTGTTTCCGCGTTCTTGAGCTTCATGCGGACGAACGCTTTCCCTTTGCCCGGCTTCACGTGTTGATACTCGACGATCGTGAAGAGGCCGTCAGAGAGTTGAAGTGCCATACCTGGCTTCACATCATTGGTGCTTATCAACGGCGGTCCTCTTCGACGCTGCGGCGACAGTAGCCAATCTCAGACTCCTACAGACGTCAGAGCAAACTCCACATCCTCGGACGTAACCGGCATGACCAGTGGGGAGCCGATGGTCTGAAGCAACACCATGCGGAGACCCGACTCTCCACGTTTCTTGTCCTTGGCCATGAGCTCCATCACCTTTGCCCGACTGAGGTTGTCAGCACGCGTTGGGATGCCCAGTTTTGACACCGATCCGGTCACTCTCGACAGCTCCTCAAAACCCAGCTTCCTTTGCGAGACCGAAGCCGCTGCGATGAGCCCAAGAGCCACGCTGTGGCCGTGAGAAAGCGACGATGCAAACTCGATGGCATGCCCGACGGTGTGACCTAGGTTGAGGACCGCGCGTCTTCCCGATTCCCGCTCGTCTTCACTGACGACCGCTACCTTCACGGCAAGCGCCCGGCGCACGACATCTTCGAGGGACACCTCCAGACCACGTTCCTCGATGATTGCGAACAACTTCGGATCTCCCACCAGCCCGGTCTTCAGCGCTTCCACCAAGCCCTCCCTTTTCAAGGTCTCGGGGATCTGGCTCAGGATCTCGACGTCTATGAC
This sequence comes from Acidimicrobiia bacterium, assembly GCA_965216725.1. Lineage (GTDB taxonomy): Bacteria > Actinomycetota > Acidimicrobiia > Spongiisociales > ZC4RG35 > JACZUI01. The sequence continues at coordinate 7,848 of CBDCGI010000018.1, forward strand.
AACGCGGCTGGGATGCCAGAACGCACCGACCAGGTTCTTGCCTCCCAGGTTGATTCCGGTCTTTCCGCCCACGGACGCGTCGACGGCAGCGAGCAGTGTCGTTGGCACGTGGACAACCTCGACGCCTCGCAGCCAGGTGGCTGCAACGAACCCTGCCAGGTCCGTGACAGCTCCCCCGCCCACGCCTACCACGGTGTCGTCGCGAGTCAGACCCAGCGTCGCCAGGGAGTGATAGACCGACTCCACAACCGCGATCGTCTTTGCCTCGTCCCGATCCGGCACTCTGATCACGTCAGCCAAGAGGCCCCCGTCGCCAAGGACGTCGGCGACTTGGGCAGCGACACTCGCGGATCCGGGTTGGGCGATGATGGCTGCACGTGTCCGCCCCATACGTGGGGGCAGCAGTGGTTCCGGCATACCTGCACCGACGATTATCTCGGTGTCCGACGGGCCGGGTGTCATTTCCACCAGGCGACGACCCGCGCCGCAGCAGCCTCGGCGTCCAGGTCACCTGTATCCAATGTCATATCAGCGATGGACCTGTAGATCGGCTCACGCTCACCGGCCAACTCGCGCAAAGCGGTCGGAGACGTCTCGAGCAGCGGCCTTTGCCCCGAACCCACAACTCTCTGCTCCAACGTTGGAACCGACGCCCGGAGCCAAACAACTCGGCCGGTCTCCGTCATCGTCCGCCTGTTTGACTCCATCAGCGGTGCACCCCCTCCCGTACTGACAACTGCCCCGGCCTTGGCTGCTTCTTGAACGGCCTCTGCTTCGAGCTCGCGGAAACCCTGCTCACCGTCGGTCAGCCAGATCTGGGGAATGGTCGCCTCCGCCCGTTTTTCCACCATCGCGTCAGTGTCCACGAAGCCCATTTCGAGAGTCGTGGCCACTAGTCGGCCAATGGTGCTCTTACCGACGCCCATCAAACCCACGAGCCAGAGGTTCATGGCCTGGTCCGACTGTCCACCCGAGCCACATAGCTCTCAAAGCTCTCAACAAGGTCCTTGCCGGTGTCGCCACCAAACTTGCGGATGCACTCCACTGCGAGGACCCAAGCCAGCATCTGCTCCCCTACGACCGCTGCAGCAGGCACAGCACAAACGTCCGACCGTTCCCGAACGGCTTGCGCCGGCTCACCGCTGCTCATGTCGATCGTTTGCAGAGGACGCATCAAGGTCGAGATCGGCTTCATTGCCGCCTTCGCCATCACCGGCTGCCCATTGCTCATGCCGCCCTCGACTCCCCCGGCTCGATTCGACGTGCGATCTATCCCCGTCCGACCTCTGACGATCTCATCATGGGCTTCGGAGCCTCGCGCCTCAGCCACCGCGATGCCATTCCCGATCTCGACCGCCTTGATGGCCGGAATCGACATGAGAGCGGAAGCGATCGCAGCGTCGAGTCTCCGGTCTGCCTGCACGTACGACCCGAGGCCGGGTGGGACACCGTAGGCGACAACTTCGAACCACCCGCCAAGCGTGTCTTTCGTCGCGTACGCCTCCTCGATGAGCGTCACCATCTCGGCGCTCGTGACCTCATCGAGACACCGCACCGGGCTCGAATCGACGAGCTCGAGGTCACCCGGCCCCGGGGAAGGGCCTTCGTACCTTGCTTTCCCGATCGAGACAACGTGGCTCACAATGGACATGCCAACTTGGGCCAAGAGCTCCTTGGCCAGGTAGCCGGCAACCGTTCTGGCGGCAGTCTCTCGTGCTGAGGCCCGTTCCAACACATCTCGGGCATCGTCAGAGTCGTACTTCAGCATGCCAGGAAGATCAGCATGACCGGGCCGGGGCCGCGTCACCTTCTTGGCTGGATCTCGTGGATCCGGGCTCATCACTTCGGACCACTTCTCCCATTCTGTGTTCCTGATGACAACCGCAACCGGTGCCCCGATGGTGTGCCCGTGACGGATCCCACCGAGTACCTCGAGCTCGTCGACCTCGATGTCCATGCGCTTGCCCCGTCCGAAACCGAGCCGACGTCGCGCCAACTCACTGGAAAGCTTCTCCATCGATACCTCGAGCCCGGCGGGCAGACCCTCAACGATCGTCACCAGACCGGGACCGTGCGACTCTCCGGCGGTCAGATACCTCAACATCACACGAATGCTACGACCCCAGGACCCCGATACCCACCAGATAGATCGCCAACCATGAGCCGAAAATCATCGCCGGCCCGTAGGGAAGCTCGCGGCGCATGGCTTCGCGCAGTGTCGCAGCACTGTCATTCTCCCGGCGTCGGTGCCCCGCCACACCAATCCCCACCACAACCACCGCCATGATTCCGCCGATTAGGGCCATCAAGAAAATCGCCCAAGCCAGGGTCTGCCATGACAGGTACGCGGTGAACATTCCGAGTTGAACTGACAGCTTGACGTCCCCGTATCCAAAGCCCCGGCCCCGGGCCGCAAAGAACATGACATTCGTCAGCAGGAAGTACCCGGCAGCCCCAGCGAGGGCCCTTCCCAACCCGGTTTGGGCACCATCTGCCAGCGAGGTCAAAGTGAGAAGCACGGCGAGAATGGCTGTCCCGGGAATGTTGAGTCGGTTGACGATCCGCATGTCATCGATGTCGGTGAGCGCCAATGCGAGGCTGAGGACTACGAACGCGAGATACGCGATGAGAACCCAATTGGTTCCCACTACTACCGCCATGGCGGCCGCGCCAGCGGCCCCCGCCAAAGCCACCAATGGCTCTCTGCCCAAGGAGCGGCCGCAATTCTGGCATGCTCTGCGAACCCAGCCACGATCGGTGGCACATCGTGGACAAGTGCCGCCAAACGGCCGAAACGGCTTTTCGCCAAGCGCTTGAGCGGCCAAGTCGTGACTCACCAGCCCCAGCAGCAGGCCCAATGCACCGAAGGCTATAGAGGTCACAACCGGTGCAACCTAGCGGCGCCCGGCAGTCAGGTCCGGGGTATCAGTCGCTGGTCTTCGATGTGTCGGTGAGGATCGTCCCGAGACGTCTCCGTCGCAAAAGTCCGTGGCCGGTGGTGCCGTATTCGCTATTGCCGGCCGGATCATCGTCGTCGGCCGAGTCCTCGTCATCGGACGCGCTCTGCTCGCTCTCATCCAGCTGCGAGAAGACCTTCTCCAGGAAGGCCTCAGTGTCCTCTTCGACATCCTCAGCGGAAGCGTCAGCGTCTCCATCCTCATTCAGAGCTGATGCGAAAACCCCGAGACGGCCACGGCGCTCGTCGGTCGGCTCGTCGTCGCCGTCGTCCTGGCTGCCTTCGGGGCGCCCCTCGTTACCGGGCTCGACCCACCAACTCTCGCTGTGGTTCACGTCGGACTCGGGCGAATCGTCAACGGAACCTACCGGATCCTGAGTCTCTGCAGCCCGATAGTCGGGCTCCGCTGAGACTGCGACCTCATCCAGTTGCCCTTCCTCAGGCTCGTCGCGGTCGAATGCCGGCCCTTCAAAAGGCCCTTCGTCGATGGAGGAGGAGACCTCCGCGGCCACCGGGTCTTCATGGGCGGTCGCGACTTCATCGTTCTCTCGAGTGACGGACTCGAACCCTTCGTCGCTGACGTCCTGAATCCGCTCCTCAGCCGCCCCACGGGCAGGACTGCCGTTAGGGGTCAGCAGGTCTCGCGCCGTGAGGTCGGCTGCGACCTTCGCCGTCCAGAACTCGGTTGTTCCCAAACGGGCCGCCATCTCGGACACCGAAGACCCAGATCTGAGCTCACTGAGCAGTTTCCACGCGTCGCGGGAGACTGTGACCTCATCGCGTTCACCGAGATCTCGCTTCATGTGGATGACCCCGGCCATATCTGACAACAATGCCTCGACCTCGGCCCATTCGTCGGCCCGCCTCGAAGCGTCGGACAGCACAGACTCCAAATCAAATGAACTGGGCGCTCCGTAGGGAGATGTGACGTTCTCGGCCACCTCGAATTTGGTGCCCGAATGCGACAGTTGGTAAATGCTCTCGACTGTCATCTCTCTCAGCAGATCGACCAACTCCGGTTGGTCGGCCGCGACGGTCTCCATCACAGAGTGGTCGCTTTCAGCGGCTATCAGCTGTTCCCGAGCGACATACTGAGAGTTGACGAGATGGTCGCGGAGATCGTGGTCCGCGAACGTCGTGGCGAGGTCGATACCGCGCGGGCTGAAGAAGACTCGGCCGTTGATGCTCTCGCCTTCGATTTCAAGGGCACCCATCTGCCCGGCTCGGGCGAGCAGTCGCAAAACTTCTTCGAGTGGGACAAATCCCAAATTTCCTGACAGGGCCACCTCAGCTACTCCTTTTCGGGAGATCCATGACCACCATTTCGTCCCCATACGTCAATGCCTTTAGGCGTTTCTCCCCGTCGCAGCCCTTGCCGCGCGCATCATCACGTCGACCGGCGCCACTCGACGCGTCCACAACTCGAATGACGCCGAAGCTGCCCACACGAGAAACTCCACCCCATCCACGAATTCGATTCCTCTCGCTGCCGCCTCTGCGACGGCAGGCGTCCGGCTACGACCATACGCCAAGTCCACCAACCCAGCGGCCGACTCGACATTTGACCGCGGCAGCTGCTCTCCATGCATTCCCAGAGGTGTCGCGTTCACAAGTACCGAGCCGACAACCGGGACCCCCCATGGCACAGCCTCGACAAGATTCGACGATGCGGCCAGCGACTGCGCCTTAGACAGCGACCGTGCACCGATATAGATCTCACGGTCACTGAGGGCGGCGATGACGGCGGCCGCCGCTCCCCCCGAGCCGAGCACCAGGATGGGCTCTGATCCGGGCCATTTGTCATTGACAATCTTCGAGACGGCGTCGGCATCGGTGGAATGGCCGATCACCTTCGTGCCAGTCCGTGTCAGGGTGTTGGCAGAACCGGCCAACCTGGCAATGGGTGTGAGCTCATCTGCCAAACTCGCAGCGGCCGATTTGAGTGGCATGGTCACATTGATACCGGTGAGTTCGCCCCGGCGAATCTGATCTAGGTGAGTCTCGAGTATTCCTACGTCGGCCCGCACTCGGGAGTAACTCACCTCCAGTCCCAAGGACCCGAATGCAGCGGCGTGGATGTCGGGTGAGATCGAGTGCTCGATGGGGTCGCCGAGGACGGCCAGCCGATACGTCACGCCGCAAGGTTATGCCCCTGGGCCGAGTTCAGCCGAGAACTCCGTCCTCACGCGCTTGGTTCACGTTTGCGTTGTGCTCTTCGAGTGTTTCGGCAAACGCGTGGTGTCCTTCTGTGTCCGACAGCACATAGAAGAGGTACGGAGTGTCATCGGGATTCGCTGCCGCCTGGAGAGAAGTGACGCGAGGGGCGGCAATGGGAGTGGGTGGTAGCCCGGCAACAGCATATGTGTTGTAGGGAGAGTCCACGGTGTTGTCGAACCGGGTCACGTCACGCGTGTCCAATGCGTAGAGGACGGTGGCGTCGATATCCAGCTTCATCCCGATCTCGAGGCGGTTGTGGATGACACTCGAGATGATGGGGCGCTCCTCGTCCAAAAGAGCCTCAGACTCGATGAGTGATGCAATCACTACTCCGTCATACTCGGTTAGCCCGAGATCGGTGAGACGGGACCAATCGATGCTGGCAACGTGTTGCTCCATAGTGGACGACATCCTCTGCAGGATCTGCGCTGCGCTTGCCGACCTGCGGAACTCGTAGGTGTCGGGGAAGAGGATCCCCTCCCACTGCTGCAACGACGGCTCGTCGGAATCGGGCAAGAAGGCACTCGAGACGTCGCCTTCGAGGAGCGCATCCTCGAAGGCCTGGTAATCGTGGGGGCTGGCCTGGGCAAGGGATTCGAGGATTTCCGGGACTCTGAGGCCTTCGATCACCGTCACGCGGTAGACGTCCGCCACCGGTCCGACAACGATCATCGCCACCACCTCACCGGGATCCATCAGAGTCTCGAACTCATAGGTTCCAGCTTTCAGGCTCGCCGCGGAGTCGGTCTCCCTCACCGCAGCCTCAAACTCGAGAGAGGAGCGGACAACACCCTGCCCAGCAAGGATTGCTCCGATGTCACGTGCAGTCGAGCCGGAAGGAATGTTGACGGTTACCGCGACTCCGGGCGTTATCGCGGCAGCGCCCGTCGAAGTGTCGTCGGACGCGACCCGATCACCGACTGTTCTGCCCAAGTACGACGCGCCTCCGACGACTGCAACCGCGGCTCCGACGACGATGGCAACCGTTATCAATAGCCTGGCGAATCTCCCCCAGGGCGATGGCTCGGGTACCGGCTCGAATGTCATGTTCTACCGTCCAAATAGTCTTGAAGGATGATTGCGGCGGCCATCCGATCGACTTCGGCTCTGCGCTCCCGTCTCTTCAAGCCTGCAGCCAGGAGCCGTTGCTCGGCGATCCGCGAAGTGAAGCGCTCGTCGCGAAAGACGACTTCCACCCCGGTTTGACGTCGCAACTCGGCACCAAAGTTCCGAGCATCTTCGGCTGACCGACCCTCGAGGCCGCCGAGTCCGACGGGAAGCCCAATGACAACCGTCTCGATACCCTCTTCATCAACCAGCTCGGCGATCCGCACCAGGGCCTCGCTCCTGTCCACGACCTCCAGTGGAGTTGCTCCCAGGCCAAGAGGGTCGGACCAGGCAATCCCGACGCGTCTGGTACCGCAGTCGATTCCGAGGATCCGCGTCACCGGGCTCCCAGGGTCGCCTCGACGGTCTTGGCTGCCTTGGCAATGGCATCCTCGATCTTCGAACCCTCGGGGCCACCTGCCTGCGCCAACTCCGGGTCTCTGGATCCGCCGCCCCCGAGAGCGGCAGCGGAGTCCCGAATCAGCTCCCCTGCGGACAGGCCAGCCTCGACCAAATCCCGAGTCAGCACACCGATGATGGCGCCTTTCCCGGAGGTGGTCGCCCCGAGGATCACCACCGAGGAGCCGGGCAGTCGATCGCGAACACCGAGAGCCAGCTCTCGAAGTTGGGCCCCTCCCATCTCTCCGACGGCGCCCACTACATGAGTCACGTCTCCCGTCAAGTTCGCTGAGCCGGCAAGGTCTGCAGCAAGTTCGCTTGTTCTCTGGGCCCGGATCGAATCCAGCTCGTTTTCGAGGCCGCGCGACTTGTCGAGTAGGACCTCCACTCGTTCTTTCACCTCGCCGGAGGGCACCTTCAGCATTCGACCTAGGTCATCCATCCGGTTTCTCAGCTCAACCAGATGCCCGTAAGCAGCCAGGCCCGTGAGCGCCTCGATGCGACGCATGTTGGATCCAATCGATGACTCCCCGGTGATGAGGAGAGGACCCACCTCGCCACCGGTTGACGTGTGGGTGCCTCCGCAGAATTCGATGGAGAAATCACCGACCTCCACCACGCGCACCGTTTCACCGTACTTGTCGCCGAAGAAGGCGATCGCGCCCATCGCCTCGGCTTCGTCTTTACTCGTAACCGTGGTCTCCACTCCGGGATTGGCGATCAGATTCTCATTGACGACGCCTTCCACCGCAGTCATCTCTTCTTTGCTCATTTGGGCAAAATGGGAGAAGTCGAAACGGAGCCTTCCCGCCTCCACCAGTGATCCCGCCTGGGCAGCGTGCTCACCCAACACGTGGCGAAGTGCCCAGTGGAGGACGTGAGTGCCGGTGTGGCTCTTGCGTATTGCATCTCGCCGCGGCGAGTCGATCGCGGCCTCGACGTCCTGGCCAACCAGGACCTGGCCTTGGATCACCTTTCCCCGATGGCCGTGGAGCCCCTGGATTGCGTGCTGGGTATCCGAGACGGCGATCCTGCCGGTCTCCGACTCGATCACACCCACGTCTCCTACCTGTCCCCCGGCCTCTGCGTAGAACGGCGTGCGGTCGAGGAACAGCTCGACCGTCTGGCCCATTTCGGCGCGCTCCACAGTTTCTCCTTCGTGGAGCATTGACAGGATTACCCCGGACGACCGCTCTCTTTCGTAGCCCACGAACTGTGTGAGCCCGGTGGCTTCGAGCACCGCCCGATAGACCTTTTCGGCCGTGGCCGCCGCGCCTGCTCCCTTCCAAGCCGCTCGCGCCCGTTCCTTCTGTTCTTCCATTGCAGACTCGAACCCCTTGCGATCCACTTCGACTCCTCGTTCCGAAGCAATCTCCTCGGTCAACTCGACGGGAAAGCCATAGGTGTCGTGCAACTTGAAGGCGGTGTCTCCCGAGATGGTGCCGGCATCGTCGTCCAACTCGGTATCCAGCAGTTGATGGCCTGACTCCAACGTCCGTCGGAATCTCTCCTCCTCACGAGTGACCACGTCCCCGATGAAGTCCGCACGGTCGGCAAGCTCGGTGTACCAATCACCCATCGCTTCGATCGTTGCGTTGACCAAGCGAGGCAGGATCAGCCCTTTGCCCCCGTACAGCCAGGCGTGCCGCACTGCGCGCCGCAGGACTCGCCGCAGCACATACCCCCTCCCCTCATTAGAGGGGATCACGCCATCTCCGATGAGGAATGTCACCGTGCGACCGTGGTCGGCAAGAATCCGCAGGGAGATATCCGACCGCTCAGAATCGCCGTAGACGAGACCCGTGTAATCGGCAGCTGCATCCCGCACGTGTTTCGTGGTGTCGATGTCGAATACTGAATCGACGTCCTGGAGTATCGCCATCATCCTGTCGAGCCCCATCCCGGTGTCTATGTTCTTCGCCGGTAGATCACCCACGACGTGGTACGGCTCGTCCTGGATGTTCTGCATGAAGACCAGATTCCAGAATTCGAAGTAGCGGTCCTCGCCACCTCCTACCGGGCCACCCTCATCACCGAAGTCGGGACCCCGGTCCCAAAACAGCTCCGACGATGGCCCACAAGGCCCAGGAACACCCATCTGCCAGAAGTTGTCCTTTCCTCCGTCCTGTACCCGCTCCGGAGGCACGCCAACCCCATCGACCCAGATCGCTCGAGCCTCATCATCGGTGTCATAGACCGTGTACCAGAGCCGTTCCGGATCCAGGCCCATGATCTCGGTGGAGAACTCATATGCCCAGCTGATGGCCTGCTCTTTGAAGTAGTCGCCAAAGCTGAAATTGCCCAGCATCTCGAAAAAGGACAAATGACGCTTTGTGGTTCCGATGATGTCGATGTCGACCGTGCGCACGACCTTCTGCACCGTGACCGCTCGATCCCAAGGAGCAGGTTCGTCTCCGAGGAAATAGGGCTTGAAAGGCACCATGCCCGCGTTCGTGAGCAACAGCGTCGGGTCGGTCGGGATCAAGGAGGCAGAGGGCCTCAACGCGTGATCTCGCTCGCCGAAAAATGAAGTGAAGCTCTGTCGTAGCTCGTGACTGTTCAGGAGTCGTCCTTGGGTTGGGACGGCGCGAGGTTAACGACCCGGGCCTTCCTAACCGGTACGTTTGGGACGCATGGCCTTGGCCCCCAGATCGAGGACGTCGGCGCCGGTTCGGATCGCAGCGCTTTTCAGTTGCTCGGGTTCTGGCGTCTTTCCCAGGGCTCGTATGACTACTACGGCGCCGGCAACGGTGCCGGCAACAAACCACCAGATCCGCTCCAGCATGAGCCGAAAGCTAGCGGTTCGTCTGGGGTCTTGCTCTTCCCAGGACCCGGTCGATGCGGGAGAGACGATCGGCGATCTCGGCCTCGGCACCGGAGGTGCCCGGCTGATAGAAGGCCTCCGGATCAATTCCGTCGGGGAAATACTGCTGAGCGACCACCCCGCCCTCGTAGTCGTGCGAGTACCGGTAGTCGTCGCCATGACCGAGCTCGGAGGCCCCTTGGTATCCGGTGGACCGAAGATGAACGGGCACGCTGGGAGTGGGTCCGTCCCGCACGTAACTTCTGGCAGCTGTCATCGCTGAACCGATCGCGTTGGATTTCGGGGCTGTCGCCAGGTAGATGGTCGCGTGCGACAGGTGGTACGCAGCTTCCGGCAATCCGCAGTACGACAATGCATCCGCCGCTGCTGTGGCGACCATCAGGCCTTGCGAGTCGGCCAAACCGACATCCTCCGACGCCAGGATCATCAGCCTCCTCGCAATGAATTCTGGATCCTCACCTCCCTCGAGCATGAGGAACAGCCAATAGAGGGCAGCGTCTACGTCGGAGCCTCTGACACTCTTGATGAACGCTGAGATCACGTCGTAGTGGGAGTCGCCGGCGCGGTCGTATCTGACGATCCTGCGTTGGAGAGCCTCGCCCACGTCGGCCAGCTCGATCCTCCTCCGATCCTCACCGGCGGCGAGGATCGCGGCCACTTCCAAGGAGTTGAGAGCCTGGCGAGCGTCACCTCCTGTGCGAATTGCCAGCTCAGAGGCCGCGGCATCGTCCAGCAACAGTCCCAGGGAACCCAGGCCGCGCTCTTGGTCATCCAGCGCCCGGTTGAGCAGAGCGAGTATGTCGCTTTGGTCGAGAGGCTCGAGCCGGAACAGGGTCATTCGCGATATCAGAGGTGTGTTCACCTCGAAATAGGGGTTCTCAGTTGTTGCCCCGATGAGCGTCAAGGTTCCGTCCTCGACGCCGGGCAGAAGGGCGTCCTGTTGGTTCTTGGCAAAACGGTGTATCTCGTCAAGAAACAGGACCGTCCGCCTCTCGTCGGTCTCCAACGCTCGGCGAGCTGTGGCCAATACTTCCCTGATGTCTTTCACGCCGGCCGATGTCGCCGACAACGTCTCGAAACCGGCGTTGGCGTGGCCGGCAACCAGACGAGCCAGGGTGGTCTTTCCGGTGCCAGGTGGGCCCCACAAAAGCATCGAGATCGGGTGTCCGGTCTCGACCACGCGACGGAACGCAGAGCCTTGCCCGAGAAGGGCGGCCTGGCCCACCACTTCGCCGAGGTCCCGCGGGCGCATCCGCGTCGCCAACGGAGCCGCTTGATGAGCCGCTGTTTCAGCTCTCGAAGAAAACAAGCTCTCTTCGCCGGTGATCGGACTACTCCTCCTCAACTTGTGTGTCGCTGCCCTCCTCCAGCCGGGCACGAGCGGCGGCGTTGAGTGCCACTCCAACCTCTTCCAACTGCGACTCTTCGACCCATGCCGGGGCGCCGGTCATCGGATCCATGCCGGTCTGGGTCTTGGGAAACGCCATGACCTCGCGCATCGAAGCCTCGTTTTGGAGGACCATCACCAGGCGGTCGATACCGAATGCGAACCCTCCGTGAGGCGGCGTCCCGTAACGGAGGGCCTCGAGGAACCACCCGAATCTCCTCTCGGCCGTCTCCCCGTCGATCCCCAGGATCTCAAACACCTGACGCTGCACCTCGGGGTCATGGATCCTGATAGATCCTGAGCCGAGCTCCACGCCGTTGAGAACGGCGTCGTAGGCATTGGACAGCGCCTCGTGTGGGTTGTCTCGCATCTCGCTCAGCGACGTCGGAGAGGTGAATGGATGATGGGAGAAAGTCAGCTTGCCGTCGGCACCCTCCTCGAACATGGGGAAGTCCACCACCCAGAGAAAGGCCAGATCTTCGTGAGAGTCGGGCTGACCCAGCATGAGTCTGAGGCCACCGAGGGTCGTCACCGCAGGCTTCCAGCGGTCGGCAACGATCAGAAGCACATCGCCATATTTGGCCCCGAAGGCCAGTTTCAGGCCCTCGACCTCTGCAGGAGATAGGTATTTGGCCACCGGGGATCGGAGGGAACCGTCGGCCTCAACCACCATCCACACAAGCCCTTTGGCACCGAGGCCCTTGGCATGTTCGGTGAGCTCATCGGCGCGTTTCCGAGACCAATCGGTCGGTCCAGCGTTGATCCCCCGGACCGTGCCGCCACCATCTAGGGCGCCACGGAAAACTCCGAACTCGGACTCGGCGAATACCTGGCTCAGGTCCACGATCTCCATGCCGAATCGGATGTCCGGCTTGTCGGTGCCGTATCGATCCATGGCCTGTTGCCACGTGATCCTGGGGAACGGCTTGGTCATTGGCCCGCCACGCAACTCGGCGGCGACAGCTTTCAGCACGTCTTCGATCACCGACAGGACATCGTCTCTCTCCCAAAAGGATCCCTCAAGGTCGAGCTGGGTGAATTCGAGCTGGCGGTCGGACCGAAAGTCCTCATCCCGATAGCAACGGGCGATCTGGAAGTACCTCTCCACGCCGGCGATCATCAGCAGCTGCTTGAAGAGCTGTGGTGATTGGGGGAGGGCGTAGAACTCACCCTTGCGAAGACGGGACGGAACCAGCATGTCCCGCGCCCCTTCGGGAGTGGAGGCCACCAGAGTCGGCGTCTCGATTTCGAGGAAGCCTCTGTCTTCCAAGGTGCGCCGAATGGTGGAAACCGCCCTGGACCTGGCTTTGAGGTTTTCAGCCATACGCGGCCGCCTCAGATCCAGATAGCGATGCTGGAGTCTCACCCGTTCGTCGACGTCGACACGGTCGGCGATCATAAAAGGGAGCGTTTCTGCGGGAGACAGGACGACTATGTCTTCGGCTCCAATTTCAATCTCCCCGGTCTCGAGATCTGGGTTGACAGTCCCCTCCGGCCGCTCACGGACTTGTCCCGTCACCGAGATACAAAACTCCATGCGTATCTGATCGACCACTTCGAGCACCGAAGGGTCGGCCACGACCTGGACCAGACCCGAAGCGTCGCGAAGGTCGATGAACGCCACGCCGCCGTGATCTCGGCGCCTCTGTACCCAGCCTGCCAGGGTCACCTTTTCCCCGACAGCCAGCTTTGCGGTCTCAACGGCGCGGTGGCTTCTCACAAATCTCTTTCCTCGACCCACTGTTTGACTTCAGCAGTCGGGATCCTGACCCGTTCTCCACCGGCCCGCATCTCGACCTCGTTCATTTCGTCGCCGACGACGATGGTCACTCCAGCCGCGCGACGGGTTGAAGCCCGGAACTGGGCCTTCACTGAGCGCCCTTCGCTGTCGAAATCGACGCTGAGCCCCTGGCTCCGAAGCTCTGACGCCAATTCCAGCGCCGGGCCCACCCCTGCCTCGGACACGATATAGACCTGGAGCCGACTCCGAGGCGGCGCCTTCAAGGTCAGTATTGCGCGGTCGATGCCCAGCGCCAGTCCGACTCCGGGGCTTCGACGTCCACCGATGGACTCGGCCAGGCCGTCGTAACGCCCGCCGCCCCCGACGGCGTTTTGCGCCGCATCGAGCTCAGTCGCGACATATTCGAAGGTGGTCCTGGTGTAATAGTCGAGGCCTCTCACCAGATAAGGATCGAGGGTGAAGGGAACGCCCAAGGCGTTGAGAAATGTCTGGACGGAATCGAAATGATCACGACAGGCTTCGCATAGATGGTCGGCCATGATCGGGGCATCGCTCAACGCGTCCCGGTCAACTTTTGAGTCGAGAATCCGCACCGGGTTGGTTTCGATAAGCTTCTGAGATTCGTCGCCCAGCAGATGACGGTTCGCGTCGAGGTGGTCACGCAATCTGGAGACGTAATCGGGGCGACATTCACGACATCCGAGGCTGTTGAGCTTCATTTCGAGGCCGGGGACCCCGATCTCCTCCAGATATCGGTACCCCAGTTCGACCACCTCGGCGTCCGCAGCGGCGCCTTCGACATCGAGATACTCCACCCCCACCTGCCAGAACTGCCGGTAGCGCCCCTTCTGCGGTCGCTCGTAACGGAACATCGGACCCGAGTAGGCCCCTTTCCAAACTCCTTGTGCTCCGAGGTTCAAGTAGGCACGCACCACACCGGCGGTCCCCTCGGGCCGAAGGGTCACAGACCGACCACCCTTGTCGGTGAAGGTGTACATCTCCTTGTTGACTATCTCTGTCGACTCCCCCACTCCTCGTTCGAACAGCTCGGTCGCCTCGAAGACCGGCGTGATCACAAGTGGATAGCCATATTCGAGAACACGCCGCTCCCAGGCTGCAAGCACACTTCGCCAAACATCGGGATCGCCCAGCATCTGGCTGGTCCCGGCGGCAACGTCGAAAGTGCCCTTTGGAGGCTGGAAACTCATGGCCGTGGCAGGGTAACGCTTGCCCCACCCTTGACCGCAGCCGCAGTCACTTCAATCCACGCCCGAGCGGTCAATGCGAGTTCAGGCCCACAGATCGCGGAAGGGGTTTGTTGCCCTCTCCCGTCCGATCGTGGTCTCGGGCCCGTGCCCTGGCATGACTCGCACTGCATCATCGAGCGTCATCACCATGGTTGCCATTGAGCGGGCGAGGTCAGGCATTGATCCACCTGGCAAGTCGGTGCGGCCGATCGATCCGGCGAAGAGTTGGTCGCCAGAGAACAGAACTCCTTCGCTCTCCAAGTAGAAGCAGCAATGGCCGGGGGTATGACCTGGAGTGTGCAGAGTCTCCAACGCCAAGCTGCCCACCACCAGTCTGCGCCCGTGGCCGAGCGGCTCGAAACTGGTGGGAAGCTCATACGAACCGGGTGGAGTCGTACCAAAGATGGCCGAAAGCTGCCTCTCGGGATGCATGGTGAGGAAATCGTCGTCGGGATGGACGAAAACCGTGGCACCTGTATCGCTTTCGATCCGACCCGCTCCGCCGCTGTGGTCGACATGCCCGTGCGTCAGAAGAAGCGCAGACACGCTCAAATCATGCTCAGCGAGGGCGGCTCCGATCTTCTCCGGTTCGGGCGGGGCGTCGACGACCAGCGCCGGGCTACCGGGACCTTCGGCGAGTACATAGCAGTTGGTCTCGGCCACCCAGGCCGAAATGGCCAGCAAAAGCATCTCTATGACGCCGGGTCGTTGGACAAGCGGAAGGCCGCGTACACGCCGTCTACTCCCCTCATGTCTGCAAGAAGCCGGGGAAGCTGGGCCGGATCAGACAATTCGACCTCATAACGGAGAATGGCCACTTTGTCTTCGCCCACATGCGTGGAGGACGCTGTGATGTTCCCGCCGGTATCGCTGACCAACGCGGTTACGTCGCGCAAGAGGCGGGTGCGATCGAGGGCCTCCACCTGTATCCAGACCACGAATTCGCCTTGATCCAAGGGGGGCCATGTCACATCCACGGTACGTTCCCGCCTGTCGGCGAGAGATGCCACATTTGTGCAGTCGGCACGGTGCACCGACACGCCACGACCCACCGTCACGTAACCGACGATGTCATCGCCGGGCACTGGTGCACAGCACTGCGCCAGCTGGACGAGCATGTCGTCTTGACCCTCGACCGCGACGTGGGCACTTCCCCGGGGGCGTCTCCGCTTGGGAACGAACAGCTCGTCACCCGTGTACGGCTTGATGAGTCGTTGCAGTCGTGAGGTGACCGAGTCGATGGAGATCTTCCCGCTTCCCACTGCGACATACAGGGCGTCGGAGCCTTTCAAACCTAGGTCCGCTGCGATGGACTCCAGGTAGGCCTCCCGCTCCGCCGCGGGGATTCTTGGTGTTTCACGTTTGAACATCCCGGACAGGGCATCTTTTCCCTCCGCCAGGGCTGATTCGCGCCGCTCTTTGGTGAACCACTGTTTGATTTTCGACTTGGCTCGCCCAGTACGGACGAATCCGAGCCAATCTCTGCTCGGTGAGGCTTCAGGAGACTTGGACGTCAGCACCTCGACTATGTCACCTGACTGCAGGGAAGTAGACAGCGGAACAAGCCTTCCGTTCACCTTTGCCCCCACGCAGGCGTGCCCCACCTCGGTATGGATCGCGTACGCGAAATCGATCGCCGTTGCGCCCACCGGCAGCGATTTCACATCTCCCCCGGGAGTCAGGACAAAAACCTCGTCCTGATAGAGGTCCATTTTGAGGTTCGCGAGGAACTCTTCGGGGTCCTCTTCGGGATCTGGTGACGGGACCAACTCGATAGCCGGTATCTCGTCACCTTCCTTGTAGCGCCAGTGCGCTGCGATCCCGGATTCAGCCAGACCATGCATCTCCTCGGTGCGGATCTGCACCTCCAAAGGCTTACCATCCGGTCCGATCACCGTTGTGTGCAGCGATTGATAGAGATTGATCTTGGGCATCGCCACGTAATCCTTGAATCGGCCAGTCACCGGCACCCAGTGGCTGTGGACCAATCCCAACGCCGCATAACAGTCCCGCGTTGTCTCAGCAATGATTCGAATCCCGATGAGGTCATGGATGTCCTCGAATGGGCGGTTTTGCTCAACCATCTTGCGATAGATCGAATAGGGATGCTTCGGGCGTCCAGACACATCCGCGTCCAACCCTGCTCCCGCCAGGACGGCCTCGACCTCGGCGACCATCTTCTCGATGAACTCCTCCCGCTCGGGCGCCCGCTGTGCCAGCTTGTCGAGTATCTCTGCATAAGGGCCCGGGTAGAGGATCTCAAAACAGCGATCCTCGAGCTCATGCTTGATTTCTTGGACTCCGAGCCGGTGGGCCAGGGGCGCGTAGACATCCAGAGTCTCCCGTGCCACGCGCCGCTGCTTCTCATCACGAAGCGCGTAGACGGTTCGGATGTTGTGCAGCCGGTCCAGAAGCTTGATGAGCAAGACGCGGACGTCTTTGGCCATGGCGATGACCATCTTTCGAATGGTGGCCGCCTGGGCCTCCTCGCGGTTGGAGAACCTGACACGGTCCAGCTTGGTGACACCGTCGATCAGAGCTGCGATCTCCGGGCCGAACCGGGCCGTCAGATCGCCGATCGTGAGATCGGTGTCTTCCACAGTGTCGTGGAGCAATGCCGCCGCTATGGCCTGCTGATCGAGGCCATACTCGGCGACCATTCGCGCCACCATCACCGGATGGGTGATAAAGGAGTCACCGGTCTTTCTCATTTGGCCGCGGTGTGCCTCCTCGGCCACCTCGTATGCGCGCAGAATGATCTCGGTGTCTCCACCGGGGTGGTGCTGGGAGAACTCGCGGAGGACGTCGTCCATCCCGGCTCCTGGGCTGAGGTCAGTCGTAGACGAGGAGGGCATTGATGGGGACACCGTCCAGCTTCGAAGAGCCGTTGAGGAAGGCAAGTTCGATGAAGACTGAGAAACCCACGACCTCGGCGCCTAGATGCTGAAGGAGACGGACGGCCGCTGCCGCCGTCCCACCGGTGGCAATCACATCGTCGACCACCAGAACTCTCTCGCCCTTGGCGACGGCGTCAACATGGACTTCTAGGGCATCGGTCCCGTATTCGAGGGTGTACTCCTCAGTAACGGTCTGATAAGGGAGCTTCCCCGGCTTCCGGATCGGAATGAAGCCGGCACCAAGTCGTTCGGCGACCGGCGAGGCGAGTGTGAATCCACGGGCTTCGATACCTGCAACCTTGCTCACCCCAAGATCGAGGTATGGCCTACTCATCTCCTCGACAAGCTCGCTGAAGGTCGACGGGTCACCAAGAACCGGTGTGATGTCCTTGAAGACGACACCCGGCTCAGGAAAGTCGGGGATGTCGCGGATGAGCGCGGATAGGTCTGCCACGATCAGGATTCTACGACCCGATCACCGCTTGCCCGACTTTGACCTCTTGGCCGCCCGGGAGGCGCGATCTTGCCACTCGTCCTCTCGCTCTTTCCAACTGGCGAGTAGTGGCGCCGCGACAAAGATCGACGAGTAGGTCCCGGCAGCGATACCCACGAAAAGGGCCAGCGCAAAGTCGGACAAGGTGGTGGCGCCGAGCACGAAGCTTCCAACGAAGAGGATGCTGCCGACGGGGAGAAGCGACGTCAGCGACGTGTACAGGGACCTCGCAAGCACGAGGTTCATGGCGCGGTTGACGATCTCCGAATAGGTCAGGCGCTCCTCCTCTTCGACCAGCTCGTCCACCTTGTCGAAGACGACCACGGTGTCATAGAGCGAATAGCCGAGGATCGTGAGCACGGCCACAACTGTCGCCGGAGTCACGGAGAAGCCAGTGATCGAATACACCCCGATAGTGAGAATGAGATCGTGGGTGAGGGCTCCGATGCCGGCCATGGCCATTTTGAACTCGAGCCGCCAGCTGATGAACAGCACCACGACACCAAGGAACACTCCCAGGGCGGTGAGCGAGCGCCTGAGAACCAACGACCCGAATGAGGCTCCCACCGCCTGAACCGAGATGTCGTTTCTGTCAGACCCGGTGACCTCGGCCACCGCGTCGATGGCATTGTTTGTGGTGTCCTCGTCCAATTCGGGTGTCGTCACCCTCACTGCTTCGCCGTCGTCGAGTGTCTGGATCGTCGCCTCATCGACTCCGGCGTCAACAAGAGCACTGCGAACCTCTGCAACATCAGCAGAAGCCGGGTTTGGTGCCCTGATCTCGACGCCACCTTCGAATTCGATACCGAGGTTCAACTGCCTGATGCCGATGCTCGCAAGTGATATCGCCAAGAGAGTGGCCGAAATCAGGAGCCACCGTCTGCGGAGCCCAACAAAGTCGATTTGAGTCTCACCACGGTTCAGCTTGCGCCAGGTTCTCATCGGCTTGCCCCCTCGATGGTGAAGGCACCACCTTCACCCAGCCGCGTCGGGGCCATCATCCCGACGGCCCGTTTGGTGTAGAAACGCGCCACGAAGATGTCGAGCAACGTCGCAATCAGCAGGGATATGGCAAAGCCTTTCACCGCTCCCACTGCCAGCCACCACAACAGGCCGGCGGCGAGCAGGCTGACCGTGTCCGCAGTGAGAATTGTTCTGAAAGCCCGCTTGAAACCCTCCTCGGCGGCCTCCACCACCTCATACCCGTTCCTCATCAGCTCTTTGATTCGCTCGAAATAGACGATGTAGCTGTCGGCTGTGATCCCGACCGAGACAATGATGCCGGTCACGCCGGCCAGGGTGAGCGTGAGACCCATCCAGCTTCCCAGAACTCCAAAAAGTGCGATGAGGGCCGTACCGAAGACGGTTAGGCCGAGAATGGCGACCAATCCCAGGGCCCTGTAGACAAGCAGCAGGACGATGGCAACCAGGACCAAGCCGGCTATCCCGGCGACAATCCCGGCCTGCAGGGAATCCTCGCCCAAGGTCCCGGACACCTTGTTCACCTCCGACACTTCGAACTCGACTGGGAGCGCGCCGTAGCGGAGGATGCTGGCCAGCTGATTCGCCTCAGCCTGGGCGTCCTCTCCTTGCCCTGTTGTGATCGACGCCTCACCCCCGGTGATTCCGGTCTCCGGAGACACGGAGGGATTGACCGCTGGGGCCGAAACCACTTCCGAGTCGAGGACTATCGCGATTTGCCGTTGGACGCCAACCGAGCCAGCCGCCTCCGCCGTGACTTCGGCAAACTTGTCGGCTCCCTCGCTAGTCAGTCTGAGGGAGACCGACCACTCGGCGGACTGTGGAATAAAGGATGTGCTTGCGTCTTCGACATCGCTGCCCTCCAGCGCTGCCGGACCCACCTCTAAAACCCGAGGAGCGAGCACAGGGTCGTCGTACAGCAGCCAAGCGGAAGGTGCGTAGATGTCGTCTTCGATCGTGAGACCAGTTGTGTCGTCGATGTTTTCGGACCCGGTTCCTGCCAGTGGACCCGTTGTGCCATCGACTGAATCGAGTACCGGACGGAATGAGAGCAATCCGGTTTGCCCGACTACCTCGATGGCCAGCTGCTCATCCTCGACACCCGGCAGTTGTACTACCACGATGTCGTCGCCGGACTGCTGGATCGTGGGCTCCTGGACATTGCCGAAGCCCTCGATGCGACGCGTCATGATGTCGATTGCGACCTCGATGGACTCACCTGAGGTTCCTTCGGGGGCCGTCATGATGACTTCGGTGCCGCCCTGAAGATCTAGGCCGAGTTTTGGCGTCAAGCCGGCGGCCACGGCCGCGGCCAGCCCTCCCCAGGCGATGGCGAGGACAACGAAGAGCCCGACTAGTCGTCGGGCCATGTCAGGACTCTGTCTCCTCGGAGGCAGCCGAGCCTATGGCCCTGCGTGTGACCCGAAGCCTGCCTTCTTCCACCTTCAATACCACGTCGTTGTCGTCGATCGAGAGAATCTTGCCGTGGATGCCCCCGATGGTTCGCACCTCCTGGCCGACCTCCAGCGATTTGATCAACTCTTGCTGCTTCTTGGTCCTCTGCCGCTGCGGTCGGATGATGAACAGCCAGAAGACCACCACCATCAGACCAAGGAAGATGAGGGATGTGAAGCCGCCGGCTCCGCCGCCGCTGCTCTCCGCGGCTAGGACAAATTGGTTCACCAAAGGCCTCCGGGACGGGAAGATGACAGCCGGTGAGGTTAGGCCTCCGCCGTCCGGTAAGACGAACCGCGCCTCCCACCCACCGCTTCGGCAAAGTCCTTGAAGCTCCCATCGATGATCGCCTCCCGGGCACCGCGGACGAGCCGCAACGTGTAGCTCAGGTTGTGAATCGAGAGCAGACGGTGAGCAGAGATCTCGTTCATCCGGAACAGATGTCTCAGATATGCACGGCTGTATCTCTTACATGTCAGACATCCGCAGTCCGCCTCGATCGGCGCCCCGTCGGTTTCGAAAGGCGCGCTCTTGATGCTCAGGTCGCCGGCGGAAGTGAGGACCTTGCCGTGGCGAGCAAGGCGTGTCGGTAAGACACAATCGAACATGTCGGCTCCTCTGGCCACCGCCTCGAGGATTCCTTGAGTGTCACCCAACCCCATCACATATCGTGGCTTGTTGCCTGGGAGCTCAGCTATGGAGGCCTCCAGTGCCCGATTGCGATCGGCCGGGTCTTCACCCACGGAAAGCCCCCCGATCCCGAATCCGTCGAATCCCAGTTTGGCCGTCTCGGTGGCCGATTTCGCCCGGAGGTCGCGATCGACACCGCCTTGGACTATTCCGAACAACCCTTGGTCGCTGCGGGTGTGGCTGGACAAGCACCTCTCGGCCCACCGCAATGTTCGCTCCATCTCCGTCTCGACGTGATCCCGTTCCGCCGGAAGCCCCACGCACACGTCGAGCACCATTGCGATATCGGCTCCGATTGCCTCCTGTGCGGCTATCGCCTGCTCGGGTGTCAGGCTCACCGCCGACCCGTCGTAGACGGATTTGAAGCTTGCCCCTTCCTCGGTGATCTCAGGATGAAGGGAGAAGATCTGATACCCCCCCGAGTCGGTGAGAGTCGGGCGGTTCCAGCCCATGAAACTCGCCAACCCGCCCATTCCCTCGATCACGTCCGTCCCCGGCTTGAGCATGAGGTGGTATGTGTTCGACAGTACGAGCTCGGCGCCCAGTCCCTCCAGGTCTTCACTGGAAAGGGCTTTGACGGCGGCCCTAGTGCCCACCGGCATGAACAGCGGGGTGGCCACTCGCCCATGAGGGGTGTCCAACCATCCGGCTCGCGCCATCCCGTCCACAGCCAAGGGCTCCCAGCTGACGGCTCTCATCGATCGGCTCTCTCACAGATCATGGCGTCGCCGAACGATAGAAACCGGTATCCCGATCGGAGGGCGTGGTGATATGCGTCTAGCCATCTCGCACCCATGAAACCGGCGATCATGGCAATGAGCGTGGAACCAGGTACATGGAAATTGGTCACCATCAAATCGACCACCGTGAACCCTGAGCCGGGCTTGAGAAAGATGTTTGTCTCGGTGCTACCCGAACGTACTGTCCCGTCTCCCACAGCAAACGTCTCCAGGGTTCGAGTGGTCGTGGTGCCGACAGCAACTACACGTCCGCCGCGCTCACGAGTTGAGGTGATCGCATCAGCCGTCTCGATACCTACAGAGCACCACTCCGAGTGCATCACGTGCTCATCGATGTTCTCGACAGCAATCGGTCGGAAAGTGTCGAGACCCACATGCAGGTCGACGTTCGCCATCACGACCCCTCTGTCCCGGAGGCCCGCAACCACCCGCTGGGTGAAGTGGAGTCCCGCTGTGGGAGCTGCGGCGCTTCCGGGTTCCCTGGCAAACATCGTCTGATAGCGCCGGTCGTCGCCCAGGTCTCCGTGGAAATATGGTGGAAGCGGAACCTCCCCTTGGCGTGCGATCAGTGCTTCAGCGTCTGAAGTGTCGAACTCAACGGTGACAACTCCGGCTTCAGGGCCCTTCACTACGCGAACCTCGACTCCGGCAATGATGAGCGTTGTCCCTATTCGAACCCTGCGTGCCGGACGCACCATGGCCGTCCACCCGCCGGTCTCGAGAGCCTCCAGAACGAGAAGCTCCACGGCTCCCCCGGAGTCCTTCTTGTGCCCGCGGAGCCTTGCCCTTCGCACCCGCGTCTCGTTTACGACGACCAGATCTCCTGGTTCGAGTAGACGCGGCAGGTCACGGAACTCCCAGTCGACCATCCCCCTGGTGTCGAGGAGGCGCGCCGAGTCACGTGGCTCGACTGCAGACTGGGCAATCGCGGAATCGGGTAGGTCGTAGTAGAGGTCTTCGACCTTCATGCAGGTGTGAGGCTAGAGCAGGCTCTGCTGGGAGTCTTGTGGTGGGGTCACACCAAGGTGTTGGTATGCGCCAGCCGTGGCGGTGCGACCTCGGGGGGTCCGCTTGAGCAGCCCTGACTGGAGCAGGAAGGGCTCATAAGCGTCTTCGATCGTCTCCGGCTCTTCCCCCACTGAGATCGCGAGCGTCGACAACCCCACCGGACCGCCACCGAACTTGTGAATCACTGCTTCCAGAATCGATCGATCGACCTTGTCCAGACCCAAGTCGTCAACCTCGTATACCGCCAGTGCCTGCTCGGTGGTGTCAGGGTCGATCACACCCGACGCTCGTGCCACGGCGAAGTCTCGCACTCTTGCCAGCAACCGATTTGCAATTCGAGGAGTGGCTCGGCTCCGGGCGGCGATCAACTCCGCCGAAGCCGCGTCGATCGTGATATCGAGGATCCTGGCCGACCGACGAACAATTAGCCCCAGCTCGGCCGCCTGGTAGTAGTCGAGCTTCTCTTCGATCCCGAAGCGATCGCGCAAAGGGGCGGTCACTTTGCCTTTTCGTGTGGTAGCGCCCACAAGTGTGAACCGGGGAAGATCGAGCCGAATCGATTGTGCGGTTGGCCCCTTGCCGAGGACGATATCCAGCTTGAAGTCCTCCATGGCCGGGTAGAGGACTTCCTCAACCGCACGTGGCAGTCGATGGATCTCATCGATAAAGAACACATCGCCCGGCTGCAGATTGGAGAGGATTGCCGCCAGGTCACCGGGGCGTTCCAGTGCTGGGCCGGATGTGGTGCGCATGGGCACGGCTAGCTCGTGGGCGATCACGCCCGCCAGCGTGGTCTTGCCCAGTCCCGGGGGCCCGGAAAGAAGCACATGATCCAGGGACCGGCTCTCTGCTGAGGCCGCCTCAACGGATATCCGGATCCGCTCCCGAACCCGGTCCTGACCAACGAACTCATCGAGGTTTTGGGGACGGAGAGTTGCCTCCTCTTCGCTCAGCTGGGTGGGGTTGAGCAGGCTGTCCTCTCGCATCACCGTCTCCCCAATGCCTGCAGCGCAGCCTTGATCTGCTCTGCAACAGGCTGTGCCGCATCCACTTCGACGATGACACTGTTGATCTCCTCGGTGGTGTACCCGAGACCCTCGAGCGCCTGACGCACGGTCAGGGTCGACGTCGAGCTTGTCAGTTCGGCCTCACGACCGGCAAGTTTCGGTGCTAGCTCGAGGACGATCTTTTGGGCCCCTCTCTTGCCTATCCCGGGGGCAGCGGTCAACGTGTCGGGGTCCTCTGATGCGACCGCACGCACGATCTCATCATGATCGAGTGTGGCGAGCAGTGACATCGCCACTTTGGGCCCGACGCCCGAGGCAGTGAGCAGGACGCGGAAGAGGTCGCGGTCGCGTTCCGTGTCGAATCCGTAGAGGGTCATCTCGTCCTCGCGCACATGCTGATGGGTGTGGACTACTACCTCTTCACCCACGCCGGGAAGTGTCACGAGGGCCTTGGGTGTCATCGCGATTTCGTAGGCCACCCCCCCGACGTCGACCATCGCCGACTCACCACGTCTGGAGACGAGCAAGCCCCTGATCCGACCGATCATCGCATGGCCTCCAGGGGAGCCCCACGCAGATGACAGAGTGCGATTGCGAGCGCATCTGAGGCGTCTGCTGGTCTTGGCGGTTCCTCCAAGCGCAATAGCCGAGCAACCATCGTCTGCACCTGCTTCTTAGAGGCCGAGCCGTCACCTGTGACGGCCGACTTGATCGCGGTAGGCACGTACTCGGTTACCGGCAAGCCCGCCTGAGCCGCGGCGAGAAGGGCAACTCCGGAGGCTCGGCCCACCGATATGGCGGTTTGCAGATTGCGATTGGTGAAGACCGTCTCCAAGGCGACGACGTCAGGGTCGAGGTCGGTGATGATTTCGGCGAGGCCCTCGTGTAGCTCGGCCAGCCGTGAGGTCGTCTCAGCTTCGGCGTTGGTCCGTATCACTCCGGCAGAGTGCGCCGTCGGCGGGTTGGTCCCTTCCACCAGCCCATAGCCCGTGACGGCAAGGCCGGGATCGATGCCAAGAACGAACATATGTTCTGAGACTGTAACGGCTCACATCCCGGATTCGAAGGACGCTGATACTTGACCGGACAACCCTCGCCGAGCAAACGACCACCCGTCACTCGCCCGGATCGTTGAACTCGTACCAGTACCTGCCGAGTACAAACCCCGGGGAAACCTCGATTTCTGCCTCTAGCTCAGCCCCCATGGCCTCATAGAAGCCTCTCGCCCCCGGGTCGGACATGATCAACATGCGTTCGTGTGATTCACGTGCACGTTTCAACGCTTCGGCCCACAACGTCCTTCCATACCCCTGACCGATCATCCCGGGGCGGAGAAACATCCTCAGCAACTCGACATGGTCCGTTCGGTCTCTCAACTCGAAGAAGCCAATCACCGCGCCCGAGTCCTCAAGTACGTAAACGGGGTAGTGCTCTGGACCCCTCTCGTCGGCCAGGGCCCTGACCAAACCCTCGTAAGCATCGGGATGATCGACGTCATGACCCCAATATCGAATACCCGCCAGCGTCAACTCGTCCAACAGCGCGCGATCCTCGGCCATGGCACGTCGGAAATTCATCGAATCCTACCTCGAGGCAATCCTGGACGACGTCATCACATTCCGCCACACAATACGGACAACGCCAACCGAAGCATCCGGGTCGCTGTGCAGTCTTGTTCTGATCAGTCGGAGGCGGGGGCAACTGCCCCTAGATACTGATGTCGACCAGTGCCCGAAGGCGGGGGTTGAGCCTTGGGCGGTCCGGCGGGTAGGACTCACCGTCGGCTCTGCGGAACTGGAACCCAATCTCGGTGGCGGTGATGGACCATCCGTGCTCGTGGAGGAACCGATGATGGAACCCACAGAGAAGTATCAGATTGTCGAGGTCGGTCGCTCCCCCGTCGGCCCAATGGACCACGTGGTGGGCATGCACCCAATTGATCCTCCCGCAGCCTGGGAACCGGCATCCACCATCTCGTTTCCAGAGCTGTCTTCGCAGCCACCGGGGAACGGTTCGGCTGTTGCGCCCTACCCCTAACGGCTGGTTCCTGGAGAAGACAGCACATTCCACGATCGAGTCGCACGACAGGCGCCGTGCGGTGTCGTTGGCCAGGATGGAGCCGAGATCTGTCTCGGTGACACCATCGGGCCCATCCGTTAATGACTCGAGATCGGCGAAAACCGTCACCTGAGCAGGCGTCGCTTCGCCTGAGGTTGTCGAGGCAAGCTCCACCAGGCCGTCGGCCATCCGCTGCGGGTAAGGGTCAAAAAGCCCGGTTTCCGGGTTCGCCGGAATCCGATCGGCTCGTTCCCTGATCGCGGACTCCACAATGCTCATCTCTGCGCCGGGTAGCTGGGTGGTCATCTTGTCCGCCAAGCCGTCGAAGGAGCGTTGGATGTAGCAATAGCGGCTGTTGAGAGCTCCGGCCGCCTGGGCCCGATCTGGAGCGTCAGCGGTGCGAACTAACCGTTCCACCCCGGCCACAGTGAGTCCGAGGGCCTCATCGATCAAAGCCGGCTCGTTCTCCGCGGTGGCGACCTTGGAGATCGCCTCTACCTGGTCAAATGACATATCCCCGGCCCGGAATCGTTCGGTGAGCAGCGGAAGACCTGTTAGGCGGCGCGCCGTCTCAACAAGGCGTCGCGCGGTCCGGTGTGCCAGCCCGTATCGACTCGAAAGCCATTGCACCATGTCCGGGGAGCCGTCAGCTAGAAAGACTTGAGCCCGATCGGCTTCGACGATCACGTCGCAAGCGTTCGCCCAGGCGGCGGAGCTCAAACCGAAGAAATGGCTGAGACTCTGTTCCATCTCGTCGAATGTTGCGTTCTCCCATCCCATGCCTGCAACGTATCGGGAGGGTCTGACAGATTCGGAACAAATCGCCTGCGATTCGCCGAGAAATCTGAAAAGATCTCGAGATGAGCTTCGTCCCCGCCAGTTTTCAGGTCCCCGAGTCACATCTTGCCGGGAGTTTTCGACTCGAGCCCCTCGGCCCCGAGCACAACGAACGCGACTATCAAGCATGGACGTCGAGCATGCAACACATCGCCTCGACCCCAGGCTTTGCCAACTGGGGCTGGCCGACACCAATGACCCTCGAGGAGAACCTCTCCGACCTGGAGATGCACGCCCGCCACTTCGAGAATCGCGAAGGTTTCACCTACTCGGTCGTGGATGGCGACGAGGTCATCGGATGCGTCTACATCTACCCGTCGAAGGAACCCGATCTAGATGCCCAGGTCCGCTCGTGGGTGAGGGCCTCGAGGGCCGACTTGGACGTCGCGCTGTGGCGAGAGGTGAGCCGCTGGCTGGAGACCGTCTGGCCTTTCGACTCGGTCGGCTATGCCTCCAGGATCGAACCATCGGGCAACACGTAGCTCGCCGTGGCGTGTGCCACCAGTCGGTCGGGTTGGTCTTCAACAAACAGATCCACCGTCGCGTAGGCCACTCGGCGACCCAGCTTCAAGAGCTCGGCTCTGGCAATCACGTCGCCACCCATCGCCGGCCGAAGGAAGTTCATCTTGAGCTCGTTGGTCACGGCCAGCGGCACAATCCCGACTCTCGAGAACACGGCCACATAGACCGCCACGTCCGCCAAGGCCATCAGGGTCCCTCCGTTCACGATCTCGTACGGCCGGGTCCAGGCATCGTCGTATCGCCATCGGACCACCCCAAGATTGGGTTCGATCGCCACCAATTCGAAGCCGAACGTGTCGAAGAAGGGAAGCTCGGCATCGAAGAAGGCGCTTGCCTCCTCCAGACTTGGGGTCACGCCTCGGCCAGCACCTTCTCCATGACATCATCCTCGATGTCGTAATTGGCGAAGACCGCCTGCACGTCGTCCAAGTCGTCTAGAGCATCGATAAGCCGCAAGACTTGGCGGGCCTTCGACTCGTCGACGGGAATCGTGTTCGAGGGGAGCTGGGTCACCTCTGCCGTCTCGACTTGTATCCCTGATCCTTCCAACGCCTGACGAACCGACCCCAGATCCGACGGCTCGGTGATGACCTCGAAAGACGTGTCGCCTGCCTCTCGCACATCCTCAGCGCCGCCCTCCAACGCAGCCAGCATGACTTCTTCCTCTTCACCGTTGGCGACGATCAGCCCCTTTTGCCCGAAGAGGTAGCCCACGGAGCCCGGCTCGCCGAGATTGCCATTGTGACGGGTGAAGGCCGATCGGACATCCGATGCAGCACGGTTTCGGTTGTCGGTGAGTATCTGGACGTAAAGGGCCACACCGCCAGGTGCGTACCCCTCGTACCAGATCTCCTCGTAAACCGCCCCTTCGACCTCGCCGGTACCTCGTTTGATGGCGCGATCGATGTTGTCGTTGGGCATGGAGGCTGCCTTGGCCTTGTCCACAGCCGTGGCGAGGGTCGGGTTGAAATCGGGGTTACCCCCGCCCTCTCGCGCAGCCACCTCGATGGCTTTGGCCAACTTTCCGAACAGTTTTCCGCGCGCTGCATCCTGTCGGCCCTTGCGGTGTTTGATGTTTGCCCATTTCGAGTGCCCTGCCATCTGCTACGTCCCGATCATCTGCAAGAACAACTCATGAATCCGTCGATCTCCGGCCAGCTCTGGATGAAAAGAGGTGGCTAGCAAATGGCCCTGTCTCACCATCACCGGATGACCGTCGATCTCCGCCAGGACCTCGACGTCGGCTCCGACCTTCTCCACCCAAGGTGCCCGGATGAAGACCGCGGTTAGTGGCTCCTCCAGGCCAGACACTTCGATGTCTCGCTCAAAGGACTCGTTCTGGCGGCCAAAGGCATTGCGTCGTATCACTACGTCCAGACCACCGACCAATGGCTGATCGCCATCAGTCAACGAGTCAGCGAGCAAGATCATCCCGGCGCAGGTTCCGTAAACCGGCAGGTCCTCCCTGACCCTGGCTCTCAGCGGCTCGAGGACGCCGAATCTGGCAGCCATCTTCCCAATCGTGGTGGACTCACCACCGGGAATGATCAGCCCGTCGAGTCCGTCCAGATCCTTCGGACGTTTGACGGCAACGGGGTCACACTCCAGTCCACCCAGCAGCGTCATGTGCTCCCGCACGTCCCCCTGTAGTGCGAGGACGCCAACCCGGGTCATCTACCAACCCCGCCCGGCCAGCCGCTCGTTCTGTTCCAGCGCTCCCAACTCGATGCCGGGCATCGCGTCGCCGAGACCCCGCGATACCTTGGCCACAACCTCGGGTTCATTCCAGAAGGTGGTTGCCTCCACGATTGCCCTGGCGTACAGACCCGGGTTGGAGCTCTTGAAGATGCCCGAGCCAACGAAGACCCCGTCAACCCCCAATGACATCATCAAAGCGGCATCGGCCGGGGTGGCAATGCCGCCTGCCGCGAAATTGACGACCGGAAGCTGACCGGTCTGTGCAACCTCCTGCACCAGGTGGAAGGGTGCACCGTGATCGCGCGCGGCGGACATCAGTTGCTCGTTGTCGAGTTGGGTCAGCTGGCGTATCTCGTTGGTGACCGTCCGCATATGTCGGACGGCTTCCACCACGTTGCCGGTGCCTGCCTCACCCTTGGTGCGGACCATGGCGGCTCCCTCACCGATCCGGCGTAGGGCCTCACCGAGGTTCCGGGCCCCGCAAACGAACGGGGTTGTAAAGGCCCACTTGTCCACGTGGTGCTCCTCATCGGCGGGCGTAAGGACTTCGGATTCGTCGATGTAGTCGACGCCCAAGGCCTGAAGCACGGCCGCCTCCGAGAAATGCCCGATGCGGCATTTCGCCATCACCGGTATAGACACTGCGGACTGGATCTCTTCGATCTTTGTGGGGTCGGCCATCCTCGCCACTCCCCCGTCACGGCGAATGTCCGCGGGGACTCGTTCCAGGGCCATCACTGCCACCGCGCCGGCCTCTTCGGCGATTCGAGCCTCGTCGGCTGTGACGACATCCATGATCACCCCGCCCTTGAGCATCTCGGCGAGGCCCCTCTTGACACGATCGGTGCCGGTTTCCACTTCGGTTTCGCTCCTTTGGATCAGCTTCAAATGGTACAGGCTGGCTGCTGCTTCTCAGCCTGAGATAGCTCGTTGGTATGCGTCGACGTACCTATCTAGAACCACCGACCAATCGTATCTGGCCGCGTTTTGTCGGCCGGATTCGGATAGGCGGCGCAATTCCGCTTCGTCCCCAAGAAGAGCTGATAGGGCTGTTGCGAGCGCCAAGACGTCGCCTGGTGGGACGAACACGACCGAATCCCGAGCCACTTCGCGGAAACCTGGCAGGTCACTCGCGACAATCGCACAACCCGCGGCTTGGGCCTCGATGAGGACAATGCCGAAACTCTCGCCACCGGTGTTTGGTGCTGCAAGCACCGCCGACGTCCCCAGGACGCGTCGCTTTTCCCCCTCGCTGACCCTTCCTCTGAACTCAACTCCGTCGATATCGCCTTTTCTCTCGGCGCCAATAACAACCAGCTCAGAGTCCGAGTGCTCGGCTCTCACCTGAGACCAGGCCTTCAGCAAGAGGTCGAGCCCTTTTCGGGGGTCGTCACGACCCAGAAACACCACCCTCCGCATAACTCGACCGCTGCCTGACTGAAACGCGGTGGTGTCGACGGCATTGGGGATGATGTCGACTTCGCCCCACGAGCCTGGAACCGAAGCCGCCGCGGTCGTGGAGACCGCAGTCAAAACGGCGTCGCCCATCCGGCGCCGGAGCCCGGGGGTCATCCGATAAGCCGGAGCCACCCATCGGGGAGCGTCGGCATGAAAGGTCGCGACCAAGGGCTTCGATGTCCGCAAGGCCGTCCAGCCCACCAACGGCATCATCGGCTCATGGAGGTGAACCACATCGACCTGGGCGAGAGCACGCTGGACACGGCGAACCGAAGCCGGCGCCACGGTCAACGGCACACGCGACTGATTGGAACGGATCGAAATTGGCCGTCCCACAGGCACGGTGACGTCGTCTCTCCCCGGACCGCCATCGAAAACCGCCTTGCCGGCACCTACATATGCCACCTCGTGTCCGGCGCGACGGAGCTGCTGGCAGAGCTCTGATGTGAGCTGCTGAACGCCTCCGGGTGACCCGAGGTCGTACGGGCACACGACACCGACTTTCACTCGACCTCCCGGTCTGACGGCCAGTTCGGCAATACCAGATGCCACTGTTCGGGAGCGAAGCGGATGAAGTCTTCGAAGTGCCTCGCCAGTTCTTGGGTCATCGCTGCAACCTTCTCCTTGCGGGCTCCCGTATCGGGTACAGGAATCGGATCTCTGACCACGACGTGGTGTCCGTCACCTTTGAAGTAGGCGGCTACAGGAAACAGAGGCGCCCCTTTGCGGATGGCCAACGTCGCGGGCCCTGGAGGCATGGTGGTCTTTTCGCCGAAGAAGACCACTTCGACACCTCTGCCTTTGAGGTCACGGTCCGACGGCAGAGCAACCGCTTTGTTGGAGTCGAGTGCAGCCTCCAGCTTTCTCATCACTTCCACGCTGCCAGTGGCGAGCACGACTTCGATTCCATACTCGGCACGTTTCGCTGTGAACCACCGAGTGATCCTCTGGTTTGCGAGGTTCTCCGCAACGGCAACCACCGGAATCCCCTCCCGTACCGCTATGGGAGCGGCCGCCTCCCAATTGCCCATGTGCGGGAGTGCAAAGATCATGCCGCTTCCTTCCCGGTGAGCCGCTATCACCTTGTCCAGCCCGTCGATGGACGCCGACTCCAGCATCGAATCGACGCGGCGAGAACGCATCCACAGGATCTCGGCCCAGTATCTGCCGTACCATTCGAAGACCTGTCGTGCGGATCGCTCGGGGTCCACGGACTCTCCGGAGACTCGGCGCATGTGGCGCTCGGCCATGGACCGCCTCGGCCCATCAAACCGGTATCGCATTCTGCCTGCGAATCGCCCGGCGTTCCTGGCCAGGCCGGACGGCAGCAAGCCCACCAGGCCAACACCGAGCCTGATGGCGAGATAGCCCAGGTAATGCTTCACTCGATGGAACGGTAGGTAGTGACGAACCTCACCAAGGCCGTGGCCCACACCAAAACGACGAAGACCCAGAGCATGGGCTCAACCTGAGCGAATAGCAGGCCTGCCCCGAACAAGATCACCCGTTCGGCGCGACCCATGATCCCACCTTTTCCGCTGAAGCCTTCGGCTTCAGCGCGCGCCCTGATGTACGGGACGAGCATCGCTCCACCGACGGCGAGGACGCAGAGCAGCAGCACCCTTCGGTCCTCTGCGAAGGCGACTGCAAGGCCGGCAAATGCGGCGATCTCCCCTATACGGTCCGACGCTGAGTCGAGGAAGGCACCCCGAGCCGTCTCCTTGCCGGAGGCTCGCGCCACCGAACCGTCCAGGCCGTCGAGCATGGCACCAATGAGGATTATCACCGCTCCGGTCCGGAGGGCCCCGAAGCCGACGACAACAGAACCGGCGATAACGGTGGAGAGGCCGATCGCAGTCATGGCGGTGGGTGTCATGCCGACCCGTGCCAGCGCCTTGCCGATCGGCTCGAGAAAGCGCGTCACGCGGGGTCGGACCCGCATGTCGATCACGGCTGTGGAAAGTAGCAGCAGCAGCCTGTTTGTGCCTACATGACAAGGGTTATGATCGGTGGTTCCTGATCTTGAGGAGGTCGAGTGGTTCCCGAGAAGGTTCGCAACGTAGCCCTGGTAGGTCACGGTGGCAGTGGCAAGACAACACTGGCGGAAGCTCTTTTGCACGCCGGCGGTGCCATCAACCGGAAGGGCAGTGTCGAGCAGGGCACCACGACGTTCGACTATGAGCCCGAGGAGGTGGAGCGAAACATCTCGCTGAACCTCGCTGTGGCGACTTTCGACTGGAAGGGCCACCGAATCAATTTGATCGACACTCCGGGATCTGGCGACTTCGTAGGCGAAGCTCGGACCGCCCTGAAGGCCGCCGACATGGCCCTCTTTGTCGTCTCCGGTGTTGACGGGGTCGAGGTGCAAACCGAGCAACTGTGGAAAGTTGCCGATGCCGAAGGGGTTCCTCGTGCAGTAGTCGTCTCCAAGCTCGATCGGGAGCGCGCTTCTTACGACCGGACCATCGACGATCTCCGCTCCGCTTTTGGAAAGGCCATCGCCCCCATTCATGTCCCCATCGGGTCAGAGTCGGATCTCAAAGGGTTGGTGAGAGTCGCCAGCGAGAGGGCATACGAGTACTCGGGGGGCATCTCAGGGAACGAAGTGGAGCTCCCTTCCGACGTCGAGGCAGGTGTGCATTCCGCACACACCGCACTCGTAGAGACCGTCGTCGAAACCGACGACGAGATGATGGAAGCCTATTTCGAAGGCAAAGAACCATCACGTGACCAGATCGTCGAGACGGTTCACCAGGGAATAGTGGCAGGCGAAATCGATCCGGTTCTGGTGACGTCGGCAGAGAGAATGATCGGTATCGACATTCTCGCCGACTTCATCGTCGAATACGGGCCCAACCCGCTGGAACGTCGCCTGCCGACCCTCTCGAAGGGTGAATCGTTCCAACCGATAGTCGACGGACCGGCCCTCGCTTACGTCTTCAAGACGATTTCGGATCCGTTTGTGGGTCGGATCTCTCTGTTCCGCATCTACTCGGGCACCGTCAAAGCCGACCAGGAATTGCAGACCTCCTCTGGCAAAACGGTTCGCCTCCACAACCTCTTCAAACTGCAGGGGAAAGAACACCACGATGTCGAAGATCTCCCCGCCGGAGGCATTGGGGCCGTCGCCAAAGTGGAGGACTTGGCCGCGGGGGAAACTCTCCGCTCTCAGGGACTCGACGTCGTTATCGCACCTGTTGAATACCCGCGACCAGTAGCGGAAGTAGCCATTTCCCCTCGGTCCCATCACGACGAAGAGAAGCTCTCAACGGCTCTGCGACGCGTCGAGATCGAAGACCCGACGATCAGAGTCGAGAGGCGATCGGAGACCGGCGAGACCATTCTCGCCGGCCTCGGCGATACCCATCTCGATGTCACCGTGGCCCGTATCAAGCGGAAATTCGGTGTCGAACTCGACACAGAGTTGCCGAAAATCCCCTATCGCGAGACGATCACCAACTCGACCGAAGTCGAAGGCAAACACAAGAAGCAGAGCGGTGGGCGGGGCCAGTTCGGAGTCGCCTTCGTCAAGTTTGGACCACTTCCCCGAGGCTCCGGATATGAGTACATAGACTCGATCAAGGGCGGCTCCATCCCCCGGTCCTTCATTCCGGCTGTGGACAAAGGGATTCAGGAGGCCCTTGGCCGAGGTTTGGTCGCCGGCTATCCGGTGGTCGACATCGCCGCGGAGGTCTACGACGGCAAATACCACTCGGTCGACTCCGACGAGATGTCCTTCAAGATGGCCGGCATTCAGGCGGTCAGAAGCGCCACAGGCAAGCTGAACGCGATCCTGCTGGAGCCGATCATGAAGGTCTCCGTCACCGTCCCCGAAAGCCACCTTGGTGACGTGATGGGTGACATCAATTCCAAACGCGGGCGCGTCCTGGGAATGGAGGGCGAGGGGGGTCTGCGCACGATCGCGGCCGAGATCCCGATGGCCGAGATCCAGCAGTATGCCGCCGAGCTTCGCTCGTTGACGTCCGGTCGCGGTACCTTTGACGTCGAGTTTGACCACTACGCAGAGCTTCCTCACAACGAGGCACAGAAAGTCATAGCGGCTACTCGGGATTCCGAGGACTGATCCCAGCCAGGAAAGGAAAGAGATGCCCGACGCCTATCTCCGGTACGGCGAAGAAGAATTGAGGCTGCCAGTGGTGACGGGCACCGAAGGAGATTCGGCCGTAGACATCGGCCGACTCCGATCGGAGCTGGGCCTCGTCACCACGGACCGAGGATTTGCCAACACGGCCGAGGGCCAATCTCACGTGAGCTACATCAACGGCGAGACCGGCATCCTTCGTTACCGGGGCTATCCGATAGAGCAGCTCGCCGAAAAGGCGCAATTCCTGGAAGTTGCGTACCTCCTCCAGTACGGGGAGTTGCCCACCAAGGCGGAGTTCGACGCATACCAGGACAAGATCACCCGGCACACGCTGCTTCGCGAAGATGTCAAGCACCTCTTCGAGGCCTTTCCCCACTCCGCCCACCCGATGCAGATTCTCGCCTCGGCAACCTCTGCGCTCGCCACGTATTACCCGGACGCCTTGAACCCCAAAGACGAGGCCTCAGTCGACATCTCTGCCAATCGGCTCATAGCCAAAACGCCAACGATGATCGCGTGGTCTTACAAGTACCGGGTTCATCAACCGTATGTGTACCCCGACAACAACTTGGGCTACGCATCGAACTTCCTGAGGATGATGTTCTCGGTGCCTGCGGAGGAGTACATCCCCGACCAAGTGATCGCGAAGGCTCTCAACATGCTTCTGATCCTTCACGCCGACCACGGCCAGAACTGTTCTTCGTCGGCCGTCCGACTCGTCGGATCGGGAGAAGCGAACATTTTCAGCTCGATCTCGGCCGGGATCCACGCCCTCTCCGGGCCGTTGCACGGGGGCGCCAACCAGGCGGTACTCGAAATGCTCCAAGACATCTATGACAGCGGAGACGACCTCGACACCAGGGTGAAGAGAGCCAAAGACAGGGACGATCCCTTCCGACTGATGGGGTTCGGTCATCGGGTCTACAAGAACTTCGATCCCCGGGCCAGGATCATCAAACAGACGGCCGAAGCCGTTTTGGAGTCATTGGGGGTCGACGACCCGCTGCTCGACCTAGCCCGACAACTCGAGGAGATTGCCCTCGAGGACGACTATTTCGTCTCCCGCAAGCTCTATCCGAACGTGGACTTCTACTCGGGGATCATCTATCGGG
The DNA here is from genome assembly GCA_965216725.1 of Acidimicrobiia bacterium. Lineage (GTDB taxonomy): Bacteria > Actinomycetota > Acidimicrobiia > Spongiisociales > ZC4RG35 > JACZUI01. Next base: position 42,787 of record CBDCGI010000018.1, read on the forward strand.
CCATGGGTTTTCCGGTGGACATGTTCACGGTGCTGTTTGCGCTGGGTCGGCTGCCGGGTTGGATCGCACAATGGCGTGAACTCCAGGCTGATACGCAGACCAAGATCTTCCGTCCGCGGCAGGTGTACACCGGGCCCGCAGTGCGCGACTTTGTGGAGATCGACGACCGCTAGCCCTGGGTTCTATACAGCCGGTATGTCCTCCGTGTAGGCCGTCTCGCTCAGCTCTCCTGACACTGCGTCGAGCACGACCATCGCTCGCTGATCGGGTGGCTCCGAAGCCGAGTAGACAACGACGTTCCACCTGGGCCGGGAGCGCCAGCCGCTAAAGGTGATCGCCGCCGAAGCATGTCCCACCGGAAAGGAGACTTCCCGGGCCGCCAGCTCCAGCGCTTGGTTCTCATCGATGTTCAGCGGCCAACTCGACATGAGTTGCCATACCGCCAGCGCAGCAAATCCCAGTGCCGGCAGCCACGCTCCATCCACCACCAGAGGCAGCACAACGGCACCTACCAGGAGAATCCACCCCGAGATCCGGCGCCTCATCGGCGTGGGGAATCGGTATGGGCCCACAACCTGGGAATCGAGCTCTTCTTCGATATCCAGCTGCTCGGCGAGATCCTTCTCGATGAAGATGCCTTCGCGGTCGACCCGCCTCTCGTCATTCACCGGGAGCCTTGGCTTTCTCAGAAAGTCCCGTAATCGCGTCGTTCAGCGGGACATTTCTGGTGTCCTCGTCCTCGCCGTAGTAGCGCACACCGACGGTCCCGTTCTCCACGTCGGAGTCCCCGACCACCAGAACGACCGGGTGTTTTTGGGTGATGGCGGTTCTGATCTTGTCTCCCAGCGAGTCGCTCGACTCGTCGACCTCCGGACGTAGACCTGCTTCGCCTAAGGCCTTCGCCACCTCTCCCGCGTATTCGAGGTGCCGGTCTGCCACCGGGACCACCGTCGCCTGCACGGGAGCCAGCCAGGCAGGAAACGCGCCCGCGTAATGCTCGATCAGCACTGCTATGAATCGTTCTATCGATCCTGCCTTTGCGCAGTGGATCATGTATGGGCGCTCCGTGGTGTTCTCCGACGTCACGTACTCCATCCCAAAGCGCTCTGGCTCGTTGAAGTCGAGCTGAATCGTGGAGCACTGCCACCTCCGCCCGATGGCGTCACGTATGTGCACGTCGATCTTCGGCCCGTAAAAGGCGCCTTCACCTTCGGCAACTTGGTATGGGACTTCCATCAGTTCCAAGGCTTCCGCCAACGCTGCCTCGGTGACCTCCCACTGCTTCGGGTCCCCGACGGCCTTCTCGGGCATGGTCGACAGGTCTGCTTCGAACTCGGTGAATCCAAAATCTTTCAGCCAATTTAGGACGAACCGAAGATGCATGACCAGCTCATCTTGGATTTGGTCCTCGGTGCAGAAGGTATGCGAGTCGTCCTGGGTCATCCCCCTCACACGAAGCAGCCCGTGCACCTGCCCCGATTTCTCGTACCGGTATACGCCGCCAAGCTCGGCGAGTCGTATCGGCAACTCGCGATAGGAACGTCCGCGACTCTGGAAGACCAGAATGTGGAAAGGGCAGTTCATCGGCTTAACGCGGTATTCCGGATCGTCTCCGTGTTGCATGCCGGCATACATGTTTTCGGCGTAGTAATCGAGGTGACCCGACGTGTGCCATAGCTCCGATTTCGCCACATGAGGGCTATAGACCTGGTCGAAGCCGTACCTGGCGTGGAGCCGTCTGCTGTGCTCGTCCACCAGACCACGGAGCACGCCTCCCTTGGGATGCCAGATCGATAGCCCAAGTCCCAGCTCCTCGGGGAAACTGAACAGGTCGAGCTCGGCGCCGAGCTTGCGGTGATCACGTTTGGAGGCCTCTTCGAGCCGGTCCAAGTACGACTGCAACTCCTGTGGCGACGGCCACGCTGTGCCGTAGATACGCTGGAGTTGCTCTCGATTCTCGTCTCCCCGCCAGTAGGCCCCTGACGTTCTCAGCAACTTCAGCGCCGGGATCCGCCCCGTGGAAGGCAAGTGGGGCCCTCGACAGAGGTCGATGAATCCTTCGTTTCTGTAGGCGGTAACGGTCTCGCCACTCTCGACCTCGGATGGATCAACCGACTCGATGATCTCAACCTTGAACCTGTGGTCCGAAAAAACCTCGAGTGCCTCCTCCATAGACATCGACACCCGATGGAATTGCTGGTCCTGGGCGATGATCTCGTCGACACGTTCCTGGATTCGTTCCAAATCGTTCATGGTGAACGGCTCTGGCACTGAGAAGTCGTAATAGAAGCCATCCTCGATCGGCGGGCCAATGGCAAAGGTGGCGTCCTCAAACAGGTCGAGGACGGCCTGTGCGAGTACGTGGGCCGCCGAGTGTCGAAGAATGTGGAGCCCGTCGTCCGAGTCCAGTGTCACAACCGAGAAGTCCCCGGACGCGCTGATAGGGGCGTCGAGATCCAATAGTGCTCCGTTGAGGCTGACCGCAACGGCCGCCTTCGCCAAACGCGGACCGATCGAACGCGCAACTTCGAGTCCGGTGATGCCGGATTCGAAGCTGACCTCAGCTCCGTCTGGGTATCGAAGGTTCACTGGCATGGTGGTTTCTCGCTAGCCTGAATGCCCTGAGAGGGTAACGATCGTCACCTGGTTGGGCGACAGTCCCAAAGAGGGGTTAGTGATGGACGCTAAAGAACTTGTCTCGATTCTTCACCCGGAGGCAAATGTCCGGGAGTTGGCGGCCGGGGCGAACCGGGTGTTCCGCGTCATTCGGATAGACGCGGCCTCCTCGATCGTGAAGGTCTACCCCGTGCTGTCCCGCGAGCGGCGGGAGCGTCATGCCTTGGAGGCCTTGGCCGGGTTGCCGGCCGTGCCCCAGATTCTCGGTAGCGGTGCAGAGGGGGAGACGGCATGGTTGCAAATGAATGACGGTGGCCGGTGGAGCTTGGCCACCCTCCCCAAGAACCTGGAGACTGTCAAGAATGCCGGCCGTGCGCTTCGGGGCATCCACACCGCGAGCGCCAACATATCCAACCTTTCGGCGGGCATCGACTCCGACTACGTGCTCAGCCACTACAGGTCGACGATCGAACGTCTTGGTCGATACCGAAGACGATTCGAGATGAGCCAGGCGGTCCTCGATCGAGCCTTGGACCTGGAACCGCCACTAGCGACCGATCCGGTGCCCTCGCACACCAAGCCACTCCTCAGCAAATACGTGGTCGACGATGACGGCAACGTGCTGATCGTGGACTGGGAGTGGGCCACTCTTGCTCCTGCCGAATGGGATCTCACGCTCAGCGTCTGGCAACTCGCAGGCAAGCTCGGAGAAGACGCCGCAGCCGCATTCCGGGAGGGATACCAGGCGGAGCTGCCAGAGAGCCGTTACCGCCCTTGGGTCGCGTATCACTCGGCGATGATGATGCTGGAGGCAGCTGAGGTTCGAGAAGGCCGGCTGGGAGACCTCTCCTATCTGGTCGATGATCTGACAGAGGCTGTCCTCGGAACCTGATCCGACGAAATCCGCGAAATCTGACCTAGTCACCCTTAGCCTTCGCCGTGGCGGAAGCAAGGAGGACGAAATGCTGGAAGTGATGCTGGCGTTGACGGCCACGACCGGCCTCTTCGCTTTGGCAAAGGTGATGAAGCCCAATCAGCGGTACGAGATCAACCCCACGCTCGTTGTGAACGGCCGCGACGACCGAGGTGACGATTTGCCCTGTCCCTGGTGTTACGGACCGACCCAGGAGCAGGACAAGCGATGCCCAGGTTGCGGGCAGTCTTTCGGATAGCACACCCACTTACAGAGCGGTCAACAGCGTCCTAGGCTGACCTTCGTGCACAGGGTAGGACTGGTCCTTGGGGGCGGTGGGATCACTGGCGCCGCGTATCAAATGGCCACATTGATGGCCATCGAACTGGCGACCGGTTGGAATCCCAACGATGCCGATGTCGTGATTGGCACCTCAGGAGGTGCCTACGTCACTGCCCTCGTGCGAAACGACGCCCTGCATCTCGACTCGGTGGTCAGGACTGATGAGGACCGATCAGACGTTGCCGAGCGGATTCGCTCCCACGTTTTCCGAAAAGACCCCGGCGGCAACGTCGGCCACTGGGTCAAGTATGGGCTAGGCCCGGGGTTGGTGCGGCCCGGGGTCACGCTGTTCATGGGCTCGCCGGCCCGCTACTCGGCAAAAGGTCTGAGGGACTGGGTTTCAGATCAGGTCGGTGGGGACAGAGCCGAGTCTTGGCCGGCCCAGCCGACTGCGATCGTCGCCTACGACATCGCCGACCACAGGCGTACTGCTTTTGGCACCGAGCAGGCGCCACCCGTGGCCATCGCCGACGCCGTCGCCGCATCGTCGGCCATCCCCGTGCTGTTTCGACCTTATGAAATCGACGGCACCTATTACATCGACGCGGGTGTCACGTCGGGAACACACGCCGATCTCGTGTTGGGTGCTGAACAACCGCTCGATCTAGTGCTGATAATCGCTCCGCTGGCGGCGGAGACCCAGCGCAAGAGGGCGAAATTCCACGAAAAGATGTTCGATCGGGTGGGCCTCAAGTCTCTCGAGGAGGAGACACTTTTGATCAAGGAGGCCTGGCCCCACTGCGACGTCGTTACTCTCGCACCTTCACCGTCGGTCCAGAACGTGATGCGACCCAATCCCATGGACCCGACGCGTGCGGTCGCAACCTTCATCCGCACCCTCCTCGCTAAGAAGCGAAGGCTGGGCGAGCCCGAAATCTGGGAGCGGCTCGACCACCATCTCGTGGCACCGGGGGTCGGAGGACGCGTCCGAGCGCTCTAGGTCTCGACGCTCTTCAGACCGAGTCTCGCGATAACGAACACGGCCACAAGGCCGGCCATCGCAGCCCCGATTGCTCCTGCCACTTGAGTATCCGGCGCACCCAGGGCGGATCCGTCGACACCGTTCGGCCAAGGCCATAGGATCCTGAGTGAGCCGGCCATGAGCCCGATGAGCCCAGCCAAGACGGCATCGTGATAGTGCTCGAGAGCCCAGTGGAGAACTTGCGAAAACAGGGCCAGACCCACCACTGCACCGAGTGCGAATAGACCGACTTGAGCGAGATCTCGTTCGTTCACGGCATCGAGCACCGGCTCATACATGCCAATCAGAACAAGGATCAACGATCCGGAGATACCGGGAAGGATCATGGCGCATATCGCCAACGCCCCAGCTCCAAGAAAAGCAAAGACGCCGGGAGCGGTCACCTCGGTCTCCGATCTAAACCCAAGAAGGAGGAAGAAAGCGACCCCGACCAGGAGGGCAATGACCAGCGAACTCGTGTCAGGAGCTCGGATGAGCCGCCATGCGACAAACTGTGACCCGATGACCAGTCCGAAGAAGGCCGCCGACACAATGATCGGCTGCTCCTCGAGCAGGGCGTCGATCAAGGATGAGAGGACGAGAACCGCCGCAAGGATCCCGGCGAGGAGCGTGAGGAGAAACGGCCACTCGACGCTCCTGAAGTGGCCTGTAAAACCAGAGATGTCTCGCCTGACCAACGCCCCGAGTGCTGAGCTCCCCTCGCGGATTGAAGCAACCAGCCGCTCATAGATTCCGATCACCAGGGCAATGGTCCCACCTGAAACTCCAGGGACGAGATCTGCCGAACCCATGAGAAACCCGCCCACGGCGGTGCGCACGAACTCGAGAATCATGGCGGCGAGTATGGCCCCGGAGTCAGCACATCCCAAGAATCAGACCTGCACTGGTACTAGCTTTGTAGCCGCGGCGATTGACGTCAGTGCAGCGAGAGGAGCGAGTCTTGGCCGTCCGACCCACGCATTTCGAGTTCTACTCCGACGACCCGGAGTCCACAGTCGAGTTCCTGGCACGGGCATTCGGATGGGGGGTGCAGCGGTACGGAGAGGCCGACTATTGGATGATCGACACCGGTGACGGGGCCGGCATCGATGGTGCCGTCGTTCGCTCCGGGGGGGACGGGCCCAAGACGATGAACACATGCAGCGTCGAGGACATCGACGCTGCCGTTCAGGCTGTGGAGATGAGTGGCGGGACGGTTGTCGCCGGCGTCACCGAGATCCAGGGTGTGGGACGGTACGCGCAGGTGCGTGGTCCCGGTGGCGAGGAATTCGGGCTGATGGAGCCCATCACCTGAAATCAACCGGGGTGTTCGCCCCCGATATCAACGCAACGACGGTCGAGCCGGGCGCCGGCCGGAACTTCTGCATTCGCAGCGCGGCGATCGTGGTGCAGGCTGAGGGCTCCGCCACGAGTCGTGCCTCGTCCCAAAGCCATCGCTGAGCGGCCAGGATCTCTGCGTCAGGGACGAGGACCGAGTCGCCGATCCATCGATTCGCCGTCCAAGGAATGTCGCCGACACGTGAGGCGCCGAGTGACGAAGTTGCCGAGCCGGGACGAATCTCCACCTCAACGGGTCGGCCGGCCGTCCGGGCTCGGTAAAGAGTGGGACATTCCTCGCTCTCGACCGCAATAATCTCCGCATCTCCCCTCACCCACGATGCGACGCCTCCTATGAGGCCGCCCCCTCCCACTGCAACCACGACGGCCGAGACCTCAGGCACCTGTTCCATGATTTCAAGGCCGCAAGTTCCCTGGCCGGCCATGACCTCGACTTGGTCATAGGCATGGATTCTCGTCCCGCCACGTTCGGCAACGAATTCTTCGGCAGCCCTGAGGGCTTCGCCGTAGAAGCCCGCCACCACTTCCATATGTGCCCCGAGGCTCTTGATCACGTGGGTCTTCTCGGGAGGCGATGAGTCGGGCACGAAGATGGTCGCCGGATACCCGAGTTGTCGGCATGCGTATGCAACGGCCATGCCGAAATTGCCTCCGGAGGCGGTCACGACGCTCGAATCAGCAGCCACTCCAGGCGTTAGAGCAGAAAAGGCTCCTCGTACCTTGAAGGACCCTGTGGGCTGCAGTTGATCAAGCTTCAACACGAGCCGGTAGCCGCCTGCCAACGCGTCGCCGAGGTCGATGACAGGCGTTCGGCGTACATGGGGCCGGATTCGGGCAGCCGCTTCCTCGATGTCCTTCCGGGTGACGCTCATGGAGTGCTTTGTTTTCAAGCCTAGCTAGCGGCCCCCATCCCCTTTATCGATCTCAATGCCCGGGATCCGAGCCCAACCCGTCGTCACGTCATATGGAATGGGGGTCGCCTGGTTGGTCTCGGGTTGGACGAAAACCGAAGGCTATTAGCGTCCTCGGCTGATGACAGCTGCGTCGAACCGCGGTCTTGTGCGGCCCTTCACCGGGTACGTCGCCACGTCTCAGCACTCGAGACGCATCTTGGGTCCACCATCGGCCCATCTCACACGAGCGAAGAAGGAACAGACCCGTTCTGACCCACTCAATTTCCGCCACGCACTGAGCCGGCGAGCCAATAACCCATTAGAGGTCGCCAGGCAATGGGTCGATGATCAAGTCGGCCGCGGGGCATTGCAGGCTGTGGAATCGGCCTTGTTCGTCTACCGGCAGAAGTACCAGGGAATCTCATCGCTTGGTCTTCTAGCCGAGGTTTCGCTCGAGGCTGCGGCGAATGGTCGGATCAAGCCCCATGAGAGGACATTTCCCAAGACGACAGACAAGATGGTCGCGTATATGAGCCACACCAGGGTCTACGGGAACCCGATCGCCCTGGGAGGCAGAGGATCCGGGCCGGTGGCGAAACTCGTCGAGTCGACCGCGTCACAAGAGCCGAACGCGTCTCTGACCTCCGCCGACGACGCAGTCCACGATCTGTGGTTCATCGAGGGAGACGCAGCGTGGGACATATGCAAGAGATTGGACGACACGCTGTTTGTGACCGATGGGCATCATCGTCTGGCGGCCTCGTCGGACCTCGCAGCTCAGGAGAATCGCACCGACTACATCCCGGCCGGGATCTTCCAGGCTGATCAATTGGATCTGGCGACCTTTGCCAGAATCGTCACCGATCCGGACATTCGACCAGCTGACTTGCTGACCAGAATCGCGGGACGCCACCACATATCCGAAGTTGCGCCCGAAGGCGTGGCTCCAACCGAGATTCACCACGTCGGTGCTCATATCGGAGGTGTGTTCTATCAAATCGAGCTCGACACAGATTCAAAGATGCCTGAATCTACGCTGGTACAGCAGCTCCTTCTCGAACCGTTCCTGGGTATTCAAGATCCAACTTCGGACCCGCGTCTGAGCTTCAGCCCCTCCACCGGCCAACTGCCTCGTGGCGAGGAATTCGTTTGGTTTCTCCCCCACCCTGAGTCTGTCGAAAAGGTCTTTCGGATGGCGGACTCCGGAAAGATGATGCCTCCAAAATCGACATTGTTCGAGCCGAAACTGCCCGCCGGTCTCCTCATCCGTTACATCGACCGGTCGTGAACGGGTCATTCACGCACTGGGAGTTGGCGGGCAGTTGCGTTCTCGCCATGAAGGAGTCAAATGGCTGAAATCCTGTTGATACACGGGCTCCGTGATCGAAGAGACGAATTCTCGATGCTCATCGACCCGTTGAGTCAATTTGGGACAGTGGTTGCCCCCGACGCGCCCGGTCACGTCGAACCCCTGGACCATCCCTTTCAAATGGTCGAATGGCTCGACGACATCGAACGCCGGATTTCGCGAGCTGCGAACCCCCCAATCCTCTTCGGGCTGTCGGCTGGAGGGCATATCGCGATGGCCGCTGCAGCTCGGCAACCGGGGAGAGTCAAGGCGGTCGTGGCGTGTGACACTCCGCTGCTCCTCCCCCGCCAACGTCTGTTGAGCGAGGACATCCAGGCGATTCTCATGGAGGATGAACGGAAACCGCTCGTCCACTTCCTGGTCGAGGGCGATCTCGACGCCTATTTCGAAGGCTTTCCGGAAGATGCCGTCCACCCTGCGATCACCTGTCCGGTTCTCCTCGTCGGAGGTGACGAGTCTCAGGGTGCTCTGCTGACCCAGGGCGAGATCGACCGGGCGATCACTGTCCTTCCCCGGGCCGAAGGGCTGGCGCTGAGCGGTGTTGGTCACCATCTGGGAATCCGCACCGACCCTGACGTGCTCGTCGCGTCGGTTACCCCTTTCCTGGAACAACACACTCGCCCGTCCGACGTCTGACGTCGCCCCAAGGCGGCCGACCCACCACAAAACCTGTGTCGGCAGGTTCCCGAAAGGAATCGTCGAGTAGGTTTGTGCCCGGCGTCCGACATGGAGGTGCCCCGGTGAAGACAGCGAATCTGGCGGCAGCGGTCTCCGTGCTACTCCTATTGGCGAGCGCATGCTCGGACGAGGAACCTGCGGCAACCACGGTCACGTCGGTGACCGAAGATGACGAGGCGGCGAGGATCGCAGACGCGGAAGCGCGCGCCCGGGCTTACGTCGACGCCGTCAACGAGGGTCGGATCGAGGAGATGGCTGACATCATCGGCACCGCGCTCAACGAGAGGGACATGAGACATTTTGAGTTCCATGCCACGCTGAACTCGTCTGGGATCCAATGGAACCTGGGCGAGTGCGAGGTGGACTCGGTTTCAAGCACGATCGTCAAGATCGAGTGCGAGCACACCTACACGGAGCCCGTATTCGAGGCGGTGGGGGCCGGCGAATCGGTCTGGCCGTTCACTCTGGTCGGCGAACAACTGAACGCCGACTCCTGGATCCCGCTGGGTAGCCCATTCAACGACGCGCTACATGCCTATCGCGATTACATGATGATGTTTCACCCCGACGACTACGCCCTGTGTGACCCAGAGCAGCAGACCGGGCTCTTTTCTCAACACGGTGGGCTTGCCCGCGTCCCCGAATGTGCGCCAATGATGATCAAACACGCCGAAGCGGTCGTGCAATGGATCGAAGACGGCCAACCGACGTCATAACGGCGGCGCTATGGGCACCATGACTGAAGAGTGGGCGATACTGGACTTGAACCAGTGGCCTCTCGCGTGTGAGGCGAGCGCTCTAGCCAGACTGAGCTAATCGCCCGAATGGGAAGTTCAGGGTAGTTATTCCCGCATGGGTAGTCACCACGGCGATAGAGTCGCGACGCCCGGAGTTTCCACGATCATCGGGCGGAGGAGCCATGACTGACGAGCACACCGGCGTACCGGAGCCCCCGGATCATATGTCGCCACCCCAGGAACAGCCGAGCGCCGAAGGTATGGGCGATAGTTCGCCCACCCCAGCTGCCTCAGGAGCCATGCAGAACATGTTCTCCACAGGTGAGGGGATGGTGGCGTTCGCCGGCATGATTTTGGTGGTCGACTATCTGATCTTCGGTCTCATCCTCAACGATTACTGGGTCGGTTGGATCGCCGTGATCCTCTCCGTAATCGCAATCGCCGCGCCACGTCTCGACCGTAGTTTCGTGGAAAAGGTTGCGTCCCTACCTGTGATCATGAAGGTCACCGGTTATCTCATCGCAGTGGTGGGTGTGCTCCAGCTGATCGAAGACGTGCGGTTCGCATCGTCTCAGCTTGACGACTTCACAGAGATCATCGGCGGCCTCGCGCTTTACGGCGCGTCGGCAATCGCATTCCTCGGAGCCCGGCAGATCGACACCTGATCTCGGTGTGAACCGGGCCGACTTCCAGGGTGTGGTCGACCGCACCCTCGACGAGCTCCCGGCCTGGGTCGTCGCCAAGATCGACAACCTGGTCGTTGCTGTGGAGGACCGGCCCCCTCCGGACCTGGAGGGATCGCTTGGGGTGTACGAGGGCGTCTCCCTGCTCGAGCGGTCCTCGGACTATTGGGGAGCCTTGCCCGATCGGATAGTGATCTTCCGCGAGCCGCATCTCGAAATGGAGTTGAACAGGCGGCAATTGGAAGATGAGATCCGTAAGACGGTTCTTCACGAGATAGCCCACCATGTCGGGATAGACGACCAGCGTTTGCACGAGTTGGGCTGGGATTAGCGCCGTCGAGTCTCGGCGATGCCCGCATCCTTGAGGACAGAGGCCGGTACGCCCGCCTCGCGCCAAGCCGTATAGGAGATCCCTTTCCGGTCCGAGTAGGAGGCGGCGTGCCTCTTGAACTCGACTTCGAGTTGGTCGAAATCCTCCGAATCCTGGAGTCTCTTCAACTCCTGTTCCAGGTCGAGGCGTTTCTGGATCAGTTCGAGACGTTTGAGCGAATCAGCCTCATCCTCGATCTTCGAGGACACACCTTGCAGCCTTTGCCGTACGCCGTCCATTGTCACCGGTCGGCCTGGCTTCCTCGCGCCCAGTGCCGAAAGATATGACTTGATCGCACGCGCCTCAGCACGGCCTTTCTTCAAAGCCTCTTTGTGTTCTTGGGTCATCGCCATGGCCGTCTACCGCCGCTGCTAGCTCGCATCGATGATATCCCGCCCAACCAGCAGCCGTCAGCTGTCAGTTGTAGGCTCCGCCCCGCGCCATCACGAAAGAGAGCCATGACCGACACATCATCACCTGAGCGTCCTGGAATCATCAGCCTGATAGCGATCCTCCTGTGGTTGCAGGCCCTGGTGGCTGCCATCACTGCGGTCATCCTGTTCGTCAACCGCAACAACGCCGAGTTTCAGGAACGGCTCAACCAGGATCCCGAAGCGCTTCTCTCGACGGGATTCGTCGAAGTCGCGGCCGCGGTGATCTTGGCGGTAGGAGCCATGGGATTGATGCGGGGCTCAAGCGCCGGGCGATCTCTGGTGGCCACCATCATGGTGGCCAGAGTCGGGATCGGCGTTTACGAAATGATGGCTCACAGCGGAGGCCTGGTCGTGGTTGCCGCCGTGGGGGTGGCCATCTCTCTCTTCATTCTCTGGGCTCTATACGACCACCAGGACTCCCGCGCCTACTTCTACTAAGGGCAGAGGCCGTAACCGGCAAACCTGGTCACTCTCCGACATCGCTTCCCACTCTCAGTTATCGTCCGACAGACATCTGGCTATGGCCGAAAGGGGCTAGGGAGGACGAAGAACATGAAGAGAGGGATCACGCTCGTGGTCACCTTGGGTCTGGGGATCAGCTTGCTGGCGGGCACCGCACTTGCGGCTGGTCACGACCGAGGCCGAAACGACTGGCCGGAAGGACTGCCACCGCATGGACACATCATGCTCATCGGGGTGGAAGTCGACAACGGCGACATCTACTTCGACAAGTGTGTCGAGTTGGCAGCAGGCAAGCCTCTGCGCGGTACAGCCCACCACCTCTCGGTGCACACCGGAGTGCCCGGCGGTTCACCGTTCGCAGGCGGGGTATTGTTTCAAGCTGGCAACTGGGTCATCCCGCTCATGGGGTTGACGCCGTTTACGGGTTGTGAGGACTTCTCGAGTCCCTTCTCGCTCTGACGCAGACCATCTCGCATTGAAAGAAGCCTCCGCCGCGGCGGAGGCTTCTTTTCGTGGGCCCTACTGGACTTGAACCAGTGACCTCTTGCGTGTCGAGCAAGCGCTCTACCAGGCTGAGCTAAGGGCCCCTTCGAGGCGACGACCGGAATCGAACCGGTGTAACGGGTTTTGCAGACCCGCGCCTAACCACTCGGCCACGTCGCCGGATACCGGACGACTTCGTCTCCGTCGTCGGAGCGGAAGACGGGATTCGAACCCGCGACCTCAACCTTGGCAAGGTTGCGCTCTAGCCAACTGAGCTACTTCCGCGCTGCGAGCCGGCATTGTACCAATGGCAGGTCACGTACCAAAAGGTCCACGGCGAGCCCTGCTCAGGCCTCAAACTCCCGTGGAGCCGAACCCTCCGTGGCCTCGGGCCGTCTCGTCCAACTCCTCCACCTCCACCCAACTCACCTTCGGCACTTCCACAATGGCCAGTTGAGCGATCCGATCTCCTACCCGAAAACCAACCGTCTCGCTGCCATGATTGATCAGGAGCACCGAGATCTCGCCTCGGTATCCGGAATCGATGAGACCGGGCCCGTTGACGACCCCAATGCCGTTTCTTCGTGCGTGCCCGCTGCGGGCAAGGACCAGACCCGCATAGCCAGCTGGTATTGCCACCGCCAGCCCAGTAGGCACCGGGACCCTATCCCCCGGCTCGAGAGTGATATCAGATCTCGTCTGAAGATCGACTGCGGCATCGCCGATATGAGCGGTTGTGGGAATTTCCACTTCCGTACTGAGTCTCTTGAAGGTAACTTGCATGGGCGTCGTGGGGCACCGGGCGGGTGACGAGTCGACTGTAAGCGACTTGAGACCATGACCACTACTTCTCCAAGAACACGCAGACATCGGGTGGCGCTGCCATCCATGGAATCCCTTGGTTTCGACGAATCGGCCTTCGATTCCTCCGTTCGCCCCGATCATCCTCAACGGTCGCATGTCACCACCACCGTCGAAACCGTGGTGGGCAAGCACACCAAGAAAGGCGTCGAAGGTCTTTGGGATAGCACAGTCATCGACGCTCCCACTTTGGAGGAGTGGCGGCCGGCGGAGATGGCCGGAGTCCTCCAGGGACGTGGGTTCCGATGGACAACGGTCGTATTCAGCCTATCTCTGGTCATCGGACTCGGATTTGGGGGGTACTGGCTGTACCAGAGGCCCTCGCAGGAGGCTGCTTCCGCGGCCGGCAACGTGTCTACAGAGGCCGGCGAACTCATAGCTGAGCTGGCAGGAGTAATCCAGGTCACCGGGCAGCTTGCTGCTGGGACCCTGGACGCCGACTACGTGGCCGCCCTCTCGTCGGCGGACGACTCCGCCAGAGAACTCTTCACATCTTCAGCCGCCTTGAGCGGCGACCAGGCCTCTCTCAAGTCGGGAGCCAGCCAAGCCGCATCCGCAGCATTGGCGGACACGCAACGCATCAGGGACGCTATGGCGTACCGGATGAGTGTTGAGTCGGCCCTCATCCGGCCCGACTTCGTGACCGACCCCGGATTGACGACAATCCCCGAAGCCGCATTCGCATTCAGCGAATGGCGCTCGTCACTTGAAGACGTGGCGAATCGCCTTCCCTCCGGAGTCAGCGACGAACTCGACTCCGCGCTCGAATCGCTCCTGGCCGGTCTTGCCTCGGCTCAGCCGGACTACACCGACGCACTGGCTGCTGACGACGGCTTCGAGGCCAACAGGCTCATGACTGCCATCGATGCCGAAATCGACGAGTACACCGAGCTCATCGGCGATGTGTTCGGGAGGATTGCCCTGGATATCGACGCATCGATTCTTGAGACTCGCCTTGCTCTCGATGAACTAGTCGGCTGACTCCAGGGCCGCGACCTCACGTTCGAAGTCAGACGCTGCCTGGAACTCCTTGTACACGGACGCAAAGCGGAGGTATGCGACCTCGTCCAGATTGCGTAGGCGCGCCAGCACTTCACGTCCAATCTCCTCTGAGGTCACCTGGCTCCCGCCATCCCGCACCGCCGCCTCAACGTCTCGCGCAAGGTCCTCCGCCGCCGCGCCGGAGACTGGACGGTCGGCAAGTGCACTCCCCAGACCAACCGCCAACTTTGCAGCTGAGAAGGGCTCGAGACGCCCGTTGCGCTTCCTGACCATGAGTTGGGGCTCGACTCGCTCGTAGGTCGTGAAACGCGTGGAGCACGTCTCACACTGCCGTCGTCTGCGAATCGAGACCCCTGCCTCGGCCGGCCTGCTGTCGACCACCCGAGTGTGAGGTGCCCCGCAATTGGGACAGAGCATCGACCCAGCGTAGACGGGTGAGATATGGCTAGGCAGTTGGGATGAGAAGGATCTGTCCCGGAAAAACGTCCCCGCCGTCGAGCCCGCTCGCCGACTGGATGTCGCGGATTGTTCTCCGGACATCGTCGCCGGGAGCGGTATGGGCCTGGGCCACCTCCCAAAGGGTCTCTCCTGCGGCGACCACATGTTCGACGGGCGGTGGATGGGGTCCGTCGGCATCTGCCGTGTTCCCAATCATGAGGAAGACCGTGCAGACGGCGGCGATAAGCAGTGACAGCCGGACGAACAGCTGGTTCGGTGCCATCTGCATGTGGTCTTCCTCCTGATCGGTTTGGTTGCTGGAGACGTTCGAGTCGAACGTGCGTTCGTCATGTTATCGAACAGTTGTTCGGTGTCAAGTCGAAAATATCGAACAAATGTTTGGTAGCGGAGCCCTTGGTGGGTATTCTCTAGAACATCCGTTCGAAAGGGAGTCAGGTGTTAACCGAACGTCAGCAACAGGTACTCGACTTCATAAGAGAGACGACCCTCGACCGTGGGTACCCCCCATCGGTGCGTGAAATTGGCGATGCCGTCGGGTTGTCTTCACCGTCGAGCGTCCATGCCCATCTCTCGACCCTGGTCGAACAGGGTCACTTGAAGCGAGATCCTTCCAAGCCGCGAGCCATCGTCGTCGTCGACAACGACAGGCCCGCAGCAAGAGGGCAGTCCGATCGGCTCAGGGATGTGCCGCTGTTGGGGCGGATCGCCGCCGGCACCCCGATCCTGGCAGCTGAGCATGTCGAGGAGGTTTATCCGCTTCCTGTCGATCTGGTGGGACGTGATCCGGTCTTCTTGCTGGAAGTCAAAGGTGACTCGATGATCGACGCGGGCATTCTCGAAGGCGACCTCGTCGCCGTGCGCTCTCAGAAGGAGGCGCGGGATGGCGACATTGTCGCTGCCCTAATCGATGGTGAAGAAGCCTCAGTGAAACGGTTCCGCAGAGACGGCAGCAAGGTCGTGTTGGAATCGGAGAACCCTTCATACCCGCCAATGGAGTTCACCCACGGGGTGGAAATCGTTGGAAAAGTGGTGAGTGTCTTCAGGAGTTACGTCTAGGAGCCAACACCGCATCAAGCGTGTGGCTCCCCGAGGAGTCAACTACACCTCGGCGACTCCGCTGAACGAATACTCAGCCGGCCCAAACAACCACGCGCTTCCTTCCCTGAATTCGACGGTCCCAGTCCCTCCGGGGACCGTCACCGGAATCGGGCCTTCCAAGTTGTTCAGTTTTGTGGCCACCATGGCCGCGGCCGCCATTCCGGTCCCGCAGGCCCGGGTCTCCCCAACTCCCCTCTCCCACACCCGGAGCCGCACCGCCGCCTCCTCGAAGACGGCGAACTCCACGTTGGTCCCAAAGGGGAATTCATGGTGATGCTCGACCTTCGGCCCGATGACATCCACCTCGGTGCGCTCAGGGTCGTCGACCACCGACACCGCATGGGGATTGCCCACATCGATCAGGTGGTACCTCGCTCCATCGATGGTGGTGTGGCCGGTCACTTTCACCGGCCCGAGCTCGACTTCTACGTAATCACCGCGGACCTCCACCTGGCGTACTCCGGAAGGGGTATCTACCTCGAACCGCGGCACCTCCGACATCCCTTTGTCTAAGGCGAAACGAGCGACACAGCGCAGCCCGTTGCCGCACATCTCGGCGGCCCCACCATCAGCGTTCCAGTACTCCATTCGGATTGGGTCCCCCGGTGTCACCACCAGAACACCGTCCGCTCCCACTCCCAGCCTTCGGTCGCAAATCCATGCGATCTGCTCAGGCGACAAAGCCAGTGGGCCCTGAAACACGACGAAGTCGTTTCCCAGGCCCTGCATCTTGTGGAACGGCAAGTCAGCCATCTAACGCCTCGATCATCCGAGTCACCCTTGCATCCAAGTCTTCCATCCACGGTATCCACCGGATCCGCGGGTCACGATGGAACCAGGTCCGTTGCTTCTTCGCGAGACGCATCGTATTGGCGGCAATGGCTTCAAATGCGGTGTCTTCGTCCTCGTCACCGTCCACAACGTCGATCAACTCTCGGTAGCCCACGGCCGAGCAGGCGGTCCGACTCAACCGGTGCCTGAGTGCCGCCACCTCCTCGAAGAGGCCCCCGGACCGCATCTGATTCACTCTCTGGCTGACCCTGAATTCGAGCTGCGTCCCTGGATCGATTCCCACTGCAATGAACTCGATCTCGGACTCATAGCGTCGCACTCGCTCCGCCTCAGCGCTCCGGGCACGCAACGATGGGGTCTCACCACTGAGTCGGTAGATCTCCACTGCTCGGATGACTCTCCGACTATTCGAGAAATCCACATGCTGGGCGGCGTCTGGATCCGCCCCCAGGAGTTCAGAGCGAAGCTCCCCGAAATCGGCGTTCTCGAGCTCGGCGCGCAGAGACCGCTGTGTAGGAGCAAATGACATCGGATCCACGAGGGCCCGGAAATGCAAGCCCGATCCTCCTGTGACTATCAACGCAGCGGCCTGCGACTCTTCTATCACCCGACGCCCGAGGGCGCGGAATTCGGCCACGCTGAATTCGTCTTCGGGATCGACCAAATCGATCATGTGGTGTCGGACACCCTCGCGTTCCATCAGTGAGGGTTTGGCGGTGCCTATGTCCAAACCGCGATACACCTGCATCGAATCCACCGAGATGACCTCGGCGTCGAAATGATGGGCGAGCTTGACGGCAGCCTCCGACTTCCCCGCAGCCGTTGGGCCGAGGAGAGCCAAGAGCTTGGTCAGACCGGCCTCCCCACCAGGTGATGATGTCTCGCCTCGACGAGCTCCACATTCTGGAAGGCCCCGGCGTGAGTCAGCCCACGAACATGCACCAGCTTGCCGGATCGGGTCCGTGTAGTGCCCACAGCACGATCCTTACGCGAGGGTCCTTCACTGAGAACCTCGACGATTTCGCCCACCGCGTCTTCGTTGCGTTCGTGTGTGATGCGGTTCTGCGTATCGACCAGATGCTCGAACCTCTCTTGAATCACCGCCTGCGGTACAAAGGCCGATTCCATGTCTGCGGCCCGGGTCCCCGGCCGCGGCGAAAAGATGAACATGAAGGCGCTGTCGAAACGAGCCTCGCGGACCAATTCCATGGTCATCTCGAAGTCCGCATCGGTCTCACCCGGGAAGCCCACGATGATGTCGGTGGACACGCCTAGACCGGGGATCTTCTCCCTAGCCATCGACAGCCGATCGAGATATTTCGCCTTGGTGTACCCACGATGCATCCGGCGCAGCACGTCGTCCGAGCCCGACTGGACCGGGAAGTGGAGCTGTTCGCAAACCGCCTCAGTCTCGGCCATCGCTATGGCCACTTCAGGACGAAAGTCGTTGGGGTGCGGGCTGGTGAAGCGAACTCTCTTGATTCCGGCGACAGCGCCAACACGACGAAGAAGCTCGGCGAAGATCGGCCTCCGCTTGCCGTCGATGGCGAGGTCGCGCCCATAGGTGTCTACGTTTTGTCCGAGGAGCGTCACCTCCACAACACCGTCCCCGGCCAGGCGCTCCACCTCGCGAACGATGTCTCCCGGGCGTCTGGACACCTCGACACCCCTCACCGACGGCACGATGCAGAAGGTGCACGTGTTGTTGCAACCCACCTGGATGGTGACCCAAGCCGAATGCTCCAGCTCGCGCTTGACGGGTAGAGACGAAGGCATGGCCTCCAGTTCATCCACGACTTCGGTGACCGGACCCCAGTGCTCCACGTGATCGAGAAGATCGAGGACACGATCGAGATTGTGGGTCCCCATGACGACGTCGACCCACGGAGCGCGCTCCCTGACGAGGTCTCTGTCTTTTTGGGCGGCGCAACCGCCCACCACAAGCATCATCTCCGGGTTGACGTCCTTGATCGCCTTCATCTGGCCCAGATTGCCGTACATGCGGTTGTCGGCGTTTTCCCTGATGGTGCAGGTGTTGATATAGACCACATCCGCCAGCTCCAGGCTGTTGGTGGGTTTCATGCCATCGGCTTCGAAGAGCCCTGCAATCCGCTCCGAGTCGTGCTCGTTCATCTGACATCCGAAAGTGCGGATGTGATATCGCTGGCCCACGCGAGTGGGCATCCGACGCGGAGGCTCGCGAAGTGTCGGCGTTGGTATCAGCACTGTTTGGCTCATGATCCGGCGCTCAGCGTGCGTAGTCGGTGGCACGAAACTCGCGAATGACAGTCACCTGGATCTGACCAGGGTATTGAAGGTCTTCCTCCAGCTTCCGAGCAATGCGACGCGAAAGGTCACGCGCCGCGAGATCGTTGATCGAGCCCGGGTTGACCACGACTCTTACCTCCCGACCGGCCTGAAGAGCGAAAACCTCTTCGACTCCATCAAACTCTGACGCGAGCGTCTCCAATCGCTCCAGACGCTTGACATAGCCTTCCAGTGTTTCTCTCCGTGCTCCGGGCCTGGCCGCCGATACGGCATCAGCTGCCTGGACCAAAACGGCGAGCACGGTTCGCGGTTCCACCTCGTTGTGGTGGGCCTCGATGCCGTGCACCACCGATGGGTCCTCATCAAAACGTCGGGCGATCTCGGCCCCAATCAAGGCGTGGGAGCCCTCGACCTCATGAGTAACGGCCTTCCCGATGTCGTGGAGAAGAGCAGCACGTTTCACCGGCGCCGGATCCACACCGAGCTCGGCGGCCAGCATCGTGGCGATATGGGCCGTTTCGACCAGGTGTTTGAGCACGTTCTGCCCATAAGAAGTCCGGTACTTGAGGCGGCCAAGCAACGTCACCAGCTCCGCGTGGAGACGCGACACTCCGACCTCAACGAGAGCCCATTCGCCGGCATCGCGGATGCTCTGTTCAACCTCGGCCCGGGCTTTCTCGTAGAACTCCTCGATCGAGGCGGGGTGGATTCGCCCATCAGCGACCAGCTTCTCGAGGGTGATCCGAGCTATCTCCCTACGAACCGGGTCGAACGAAGAAACCGCCACCGCCTCTGGCGTGTCGTCGACTATCAGGCTCGTTCCGGTCACCGACTCGAGGTGGCGGATGTTGCGACCCTCCCGGCCGATGATGCGACCCTTCATATCGTCGCTGGGCAGTGTGATCGTCGAGACCGTGGACTCGGTCACCACCTCTGAAGAGAGACGTTGTATCGCAGTGGCCAGGATTCTGCGGGCTCGTCTCTCGGCCTCCTCTCGGGCTTTGATCTCGAGATCGCGCACCACGATCATGGCTTCCCGGCGTGCTTCGTCTTCAACCTGGGTCAGCATTTCGGCTTTGGCAGCCGCGACGTCGATCCCGGCGACTTGCTCCAGCTGGAAACGTGCCTCCTCTTTCAGCATCTCGAGATCGCCCCTCGACTTGGTCAGCTCTTCTTCGCGTTCGATGAGAATCCTCTCGCGATGTGCGAGGTTGGAGGCTCGTTGCTCCAAGGTCTCCTCGCGCTGACCCAGACGACTCTCCAAGTTGGAGGCATCGAGGAGCCTCTGCTCGAGGTTTGCCTCCTCTCGCTCCCGGTACGCCTCGGCTCGAGCTCGACCTTCCTCTTCGGCCTTCGACAGGATGCGTTGTGCTTCCACCCGCGCCCCCGAGACGGCTTCTTCGGCTGATACACCGTCGACTTCGTGGCGGCGGCGCATCATCTCTCTGGCGAGGAGGAAGCCGAATCCCAATCCGAGCGCAATGCCGAGGACTGCCAATCCGATCGTCAAGGCAGTGTCCATTTTGTCCTCCCCCGGGTGAGGAAACAGACGTGCCGAGCCACAAGGACTCGGCACACGTGAGGAACCAACGACTGATCAGGCTCTTCTACCCGTTAAGTCTTCTGTTCCTCCTGTTTCCTGTTTCTCGACCCGGAATGTCAGTAGTTCGTGTGCTGGCGTCGATGCTACACCGAGATCTGGGATGGTTGGAAGAAACCTCGCGCCCTCACTCCTCGGTCGCAGGCGCCTCTTCCAGGCTGTCGTCCTCGACGGGGTCGCTGTCTGCCAGCCCAACTGCTTCATATACCTTGGCCTGGAGCTGCATGGCGACCTCGGGGTTCTCTCTCAGGAATCGCTTGGCGTTCTCTCTTCCTTGTCCCAGCTGGTCTTGGTCGAAGGTGTACCAGGCACCACTCTTCTTCACCACACCGTTGTCCACAGCGACGTCGATCAAGCTCCCCTCTCGGGAGATTCCCTGGCCAAACATGATGTCGAATTCGGCCAAGCGGAAAGGCGGGGCCATCTTGTTCTTCGCCACCTTGACCCTGACCCGGTTGCCCACGTTGTCGGTGCCGTCTTTGATCGCTTCGATGCGACGGATGTCGAGTCGAACCGACGAGTAGAACTTCAATGCCCGCCCACCCGGGGTTGTCTCTGGCGAATTGTGGACCATGACACCGTCAACCAGATAGTTGTGGTGACCTTCGACCTCGATGTCAAAGCGGCGCATGCTCTTGGTTGCGGGCTTCACGTGAATGTCGACAACGGGCACTGCCGCCAGTCTGTAGGTCTTTTCTCCAGGCTCGATATTCACCGCACCCTTACCGCGGTGATGCTGCAAGAGCTTGTACTCCATGCACGCAGGAACATAAGAGGATATGAGGGCATGCAGCGCATCGGTGCCGTCACGATCGAAGACAATCACTGCCTTACCAGCCCGATCGATCAGTTTGCACCCCAGTCCATAAGTCTCTTTGAGAAGAGCAGTCAGGCGCCGTCTCGATCCTAGGTCCATCGCTTCCACACAGATATCGGATCGTCCGGCCGAACCATCCTTGCGGCGCTCGGCAAAGCTGCCATCGTCCATATACCAAATGGCTAGCGCGAAAGGAGTCAGTTCTTTGAGGTAGTCCCAGCTGAACACCTTCTTGCCGCCGATATACACCGCCTCGCGTAGCTCATCCATCTCCACCAGTGGAGTCGTCTCAACCATCAGGCCGCCCTTCGAGTGCTGGGAGACTGACAGCGGGACCCCCTTGAGCAGTTCCGTTTTCCACCTCGCGTAGTCGTCCTGTTTCGGGCCATGACCAAATCGGAATCTGGACTTCATGCCCGGACCCTGAGAATTGTCACGCTTCGGAGAGACAGATCCATCGCCCATGAGGGAACCCAGGACCAGCTGGCGTTGCTGATCCGATAGATAATGCGGCAACGGCATCAACACTCGATCGCCTTCGATCAGCTCACCCGCCTCGCGCCATCCTCCTGGAGTCGAGATCAAGTGATTTGCGGTGGCAGCAAACTGCGCCCTGCCATTGCCTTCAGGCTTATAGACCGTGAACTGAAGGAACTCGTCCGCATTCCCATTGTCGAACCAGCTAACCACCTTCTTGGGCTCAACTTTGCCGGTTGTTGGATCGACCGCCATGACTTCTACCGGGAGTCTCTGATTGACGATCTTGCCGATCTTCTCTTGAGAGCCATCGGCAAGCGTCACCCGGGTTGAATACTGAAAGCACCCGAACATCACTCCTATCTTCTCCCGGAGTTGGTTGATGAAGATCGCGGTGGTTCTCGATTTGTTCAAGTTGCCGGCCAGCTTCCGCAGAGCCTGAGACATGAGTCGCGCCTGAAGGCCGACGTGGGAATCGCCCATCTCGCCTTCGATTTCGGCTCGAGGCACCAACGCCGCCACCGAATCGATGACCAACACATCGAGCGCGCCGGACCGAATCAGCATGTCGGCAATCTCCAACGCCTGTTCCCCGGTATCGGGCTGGGAGATGAGGAGCTCGTCAACATCCACACCTATCGCCTTGGCGTAGACCGGATCCAGGGCGTGTTCGGCGTCGATGAAGGCTGCAATACCACCGTTGCGCTGGGCCTCGGCAACCACGTGGAGAGAAAGACTCGTCTTTCCCGAGCTTTCCGGCCCATAGATCTCGACGATGCGTCCTCTGGGAACACCCCCGATCCCCAAGGCGAGGTCGAGAGAGAGCGCCCCGGTGGAGATGACATCTACCTTGCGATTCGCGGCTTCGCCCATCTTCATGATGGCGCCCTTGCCGAACTGGCGCTCGATCTGTCCAACCGCCATGTCCAATGCCTTTTCCCGTTCCACAGTCTGCTCCTAACGCCTCTCGGCCTCTCTCCAAGTCCTCGTGACCGCCAACGTATCGACCGTCACCGACAAAAACGCGGATTCACCGCCGGGATACTAACTCGAACACTTGTTCGTCACGAGTATTGCCGTTGAAGAGGCAGCGTGTCCAGCGCCTCGTACCGGGCCGGCCCCCGACCTAGGTGGCTTTGATAAGCAACCACCCGGTCACATTCCCACCGAAGATCGACATCGGGAACCTTGTGCATCAACTTGGTGAGATCCTGGGCCGGTCTCACGACGGTCAACGTGAGATGTGGCCGGTATGGCCTTTCCTCAGGCTCCAGGCCGGCGCCCACCGCTGCCTCTTCGCCTATTGCTGCCAGACGTGCCAGACCACCAGAGCCCTCTCCGATTCCCGCCCAAAACACTTTGGCTCGCTTCGGCCCCGGAAAGGTGCCGAAGCCGTTGAGTCCGATCCGGAACTTGCCACCGAGGTCTTCCTGGTCGAGATTGGCCAGGAAACGCTCGTAGGTCGTCTCCTCGATCTCACCGAGAAACCGAAGCGTGATGTGCCAGCTCTTTGGTGAGCTCACCCGGCCGGGGAGCCCAAGGCCGGAGAGGATGTCGGCGAGAGCCAACCTGATCGAATGGGGCAAGGGCACAGCCAGGAAGATTCGCCTCAATCACCCCACCACCTTCCAAGCAGAGCGAGTCGGGTCAGTTGCAGAGCCGCCGTTGTGGCAAACGTCCGCACCCGTTCTCGATCTCCTCCGTACCGCAACTCTCGCGCTTCCGTTCTCTCCGGAGTCGCCACAGCGATAACAACGGTTCCAGCGGGCTTCTCCAAGTCCGTGGGGCCGGCAGATCCGGTGATCGCCACCGCGACATCGACGCCGAGCAGGTCTTTCGCGCCCTGAGCCATTTCTATGGCCGTCTCTTCATCCACCACCTTTGAGATATCGCTGACGCCAAGGAGCTGTCGTTTCAGTTCCGCGTCATAGGCGATGAGACCGCCCCGTACGACGGCAGAGGAGCCCGGCAGATCGGTGAGCCTGGCCGTGACCATTCCCCCGGTCATCGACTCTGCAGTGCCGATGGTGTATCCCCGCTCTGACAGAAGATCGAAGAGCACGGCCTCGATGGTCTCGTCGTCGGATCCGAAAATGCTGTCTCCCAAGCGTTCGTGGACCATTGCCTCAACCGGTGAGATCATCTTCTCGGCGATCTTGTGGGTTGTTGCTTTGGCAGTGATCCGAACTTTTATCTCCGAGGCCGAGGCCAGGAACGCAATTGAGGGGTTGGGCTCCCGGTAGAGATCGTCGAGCATCTCAGCAACCCTCGATTCGGACCGACCCCACGTTCTCAGGACCCTGCTCACAATCACTTCGTCACTCTTTGCAGCCGCTGCAAGCCGAGGGAGTACTTCCGTCAGCATCAGAAACTCCATCTCTGCCGGCACACCGGGCACGCAAAAGATCAGCCGGTCTTGATGGCCGACGACCACCGCAGGTGCGGAGCCTCTCGGGTTGATCACAAGCTCAGAGCCCTCAGGGTGGTACGCCTGCCTGAGGTTGTTCTCTGGCATGGACCTCCCCCGTTGTTCCCAGCGCTCCCTGAGCTGTGAGGCGTATTCATCGTTGAACACGAGCTGCCTGCCCGTTGCCTCGGCTACCGCCTCCCTCGTGATGTCGTCTTGGGTGGGTCCTAGGCCCCCGGTGATGATCAATGCATCCGCTCGCGCCAGAGCCGTTTGAATGGAGTGCACCATCCGCTCCAGGTTGTCGCCGACTGTTTGCTGATAGTGGGCGTCGAACCCTCGGTCAGCGAGTCTCGCGCCGATATAGGCGAGGTTTGTGTTGACGATTTGCCCGAGAAGAAGCTCGGTCCCAACGGCGATCACTTCGACAATCATGCGACTCTCACCTCGGGGTCGGAGTCAACGCGGTGTTCGGCACAGCCTGGCATGGTCAGGCAACGGAAGGAATCAAGCACTCGTTGGAGATTAGAAGAGCAAGATTGGCCGATATCGACAACCGGCTATCACCGGAGTCGGCTCGATCTTGGCGACCTATTCACTCAACGGCACTGTTCAACTACGGCAAGCAGCTCGTCGTGAGCAACCGCGTCGGCAAGCGTGTTCCATGTGGCGTTGGTGACGGAGCCATCGGCTTCGATCTCGGCGCAAGCGAGGTACACGGTGTCGGCTAGGCCGCTCAACGTGTGGTCCAGGTCGTAGGCCTCGGCGATCGCGGTACGCGCCGACGGCACGTCTCCCCTACCCAGGGACCTGATGGCCTCCTCGGCTGCCGTGCGCGCCTTGGAGTCCATCAGATCTCGCGGAAGAGATACCTGCGGAGAATGTCCATCCGGCTGTCCATGCTCTCAGCATCGAGGTACCACAGCATTGCTGCGACAGTCGACAGCAGTGGGTTGCCGTCCTGTGGCGTGAAAGAGAACCCGACCACCTCGTTCCCGTTGCGCACAGCAAGGGTGTCGAGGGCGACCACCGTCTGACTCATGATGCGCCCGTAGTAACCGTGGTCACGGCCGAATGAGAAAACCTGATTGGCCGACCTCTTGTGAGTCAGGGCAACTCGGGTGTTCGCCGCCAGACGATCCTTCACCTGCTCGAGAGTGACCTCGTGGTCGAGAGTGAGCGAGAAATGGACCGAATGCATGTATTGGGTGTTCAGCTTGACCGCCGATGAATACAGATTCATTTCGTGGCCCAGCGTCTTGAACAGCTCGTGGGCGTCTCGAGCGTGATGCGTTCCGAATTGGGGATCCTTATGAGGGTCGACGGTAGGGCTGGCTACGAAGCCTCCGTCCTGAGAGATGTCGTTGGCCCTCCTGATGCAGAGGAAGCGTCCGTCGACCAGACGATTCTCGCCGCTCTCGTCCAGGCCGAGCTGCTTCACCAAGACTGAGATGTTGTGCGTATTGCACGACACGATGTGGAGGAACCGGTCTGTGTCATGGTCCAACGCCTCGTCGTTGATACCTCGGGCGTACATCTTCCCGAACCCGAACTCCGACCCTTGGGCCATGAACCCGATTGGCCCATCGGCGTACTGATAGAGGTTTTCCTTCATCTCGTTCCCGACGGGAGTGCAGTCGATCACGACGGTCGCTCGTTCGACAGCCTCCTTCGACTCGAACTTCGGCGCGTGGCCTAACTCCTCGAAGGTCGACCGACGTTCGTCATCCACCGCGAGGATTGCCCCTCTGCGCTCCAGGTCCGAGACCTTCGCCCGCTCCGTGACGAGCGGTGTCCTCTTGTGAAACGTGACTTCGTCGATCCCGAAGTGCTCCTTGTTGTCGGCCAGCAGGCCAATCAGAGGCTCTCCGATGGTTCCGGTGCCGACTACGTGAACGATTCTCATCTAGTGCTCTCCCGAAGCGGGGCCGTGGTCGTGACGCAAGACGAGGTTAACTCACCCTGCGGCCGCTAAACCAGCAGCGGGTCGGTGTCGACCTGAATCAGCGACGGGCCGGGGTAATCGAGGGCGGAGCGCAAGGCCTTGCGCAGATCGTCGCCAGGCCCGACACGCGTCCCAAAACCCCCGCAGCTCTTGGCAAATTCTGCAAAATCCGGATTGTGCAGCGATGTCTGCCAGACGTCCAGCATCGCAGACCTCTGCTCTTTGGAGATCTTCCCCAACTCGGTGTTGGCAAGGACGATCACGGTGATGTCCATCCCATACTTGACTGCTGTGGCGAACTCCATCGCGTACTGCCCGAAACCGCCGTCGCCGGCAATCGCGACGATCTGCCGACTGCCCCCGACCGCGGCCCACGCACCCATGGCGGCAGGGAAGGCAAAACCTATCGAGCCCAGATAGCCCGACATGAGGACCGCCTGTCCACTCGTTTCGAAGTAGCGACCGAAGGAGTATGTGTTGTTGCCAACATCCACGGCCATCACCGCGTCGCCCGTGACCTCCTCGGCCAAGACGGCGAAGATGGTCGCCGAATTAGCGCCCCGGTCCGAGTTGTCACCCTCCCGAGATCGCTTCTCGCCTCGCCAGAGCTTCCACCGTTGCGCAAGCTCCGATTTGCAGTCGATCGGCTCGTGATCTTCACCAAGGGCTTCATGGATGGTCTGGGCTGTGATCCCAACATGGCCGAGCACCGGCAGATCGACAAAGTGAAAACGCCCCAGTGCCATGAGATCAAAATCGATTTGGATGATGGGCTTGTATTCCGCGATGCCTGTGTGGTTGGAGAAGCTGGCGCCGAAAACCACCAGGAGGTCGGCCTCGTTCATGAACCATGAAGCAACCGGGGTTCCGCTTCTGCCGAGAACGCCGCATCCAAGAGCGTGGCCATCATCTATCTGGCCCTTGGCCTTGAAAGTCGTGACGATCGGTGCACCTACCCGCTCCGCCAGATCGATGACAGTGGGCATGTCGAAGCGGGCCCCGGCGCCAACAATGAACAGGGGCCGCTTGGCACTCCGTATCCGGTCTATGGCCTCATCGAGAACCTCTGGCGGTGGCGAGACATGTGGATCGCCGGTCCGGCCTTTGGGTGATCCAGCCTCGGCTTTGCTGACTTGGAGCTGCACTTCGTCCGGAAGCATGAGGTGGGCCACTTCCCGGCCGACGAGAGCCTGTTTGCACGCAAGGCTCATCAGCTCGGCGTGGTTGGAGCCAGATTGCACAGTCTCCGAGTAGCCGGCCACATCGGCAAAAGCCGACGCTAGATCCAAGTCCTGAAATGCCCCGCGACCCTTTACGGACGACGGAACCTGACCGGACAAAGCCAAAACAGGAGCTCTGTCCACCTTGGCGTCGTAGAGCCCGGTGAGAAGGTTGGTGGAGCCGGGCCCCGCAATCGCGAAGCACGCCGCGGGCCGACCGGTCAGCTTCCCAAAGGCGCTGGCGGCGAAAGAGGCTGCCCCCTCGTGTCGGATCCCGATGTAGTTGAGGTCGCCGCGCTCTTCTGCCACGCGCATCGCGTCGGCGAATCCGAGGTTGGAGTGTCCCACCATTCCGAAAACATGGGTCACACCCCAGTTGACCATGGTCTCGACAAGGACGTCGCTTACCGTCCGAGAGCGTTGCGGCTCTGGAGGCAATGCGACGTAGACACCGTCGGAGCGGACCTCCGTCTGATAGCAGCCGGGCATATCGCTGAAGCCTTCCGGAGGTGAGCCATCGAGGGGGTTGTAGTCATATCCATGCCACGGACACCTGAGCCATCCATGTTCAATAGACCCCTCTCCAAGTGGACCACCCTGGTGTGGACAAGCGTTGGACAGCGCTCCGTAGGCGCCCTGGTAGTGAGTCAACGCCAGACTCCGGCGACCGACTGTCACTGTCTTCACCCGACCTTCAGGGAGATCGTCAAGCTCGGCGACCTTGTGCCAGTTGACCTCGGGATGAGTGCAGTCGACCATCACCCGACGCTACCCCCTCCTTCGTTTTTTTGTGGGTCAGATGGGCTCTAGAACTGCTCCTCTTCAGTTGACCCGACCAGAGCCAGAGTCGACGCCTCCTCGCCGGCAACTGCCTGGCTGACGAGGTCAAAGTAGCCGGCCCCCACTTCCCGTTGATGCTTGGTGGCGGTGTACCCCGACGACTCCATCGCAAACTCATGATTCTGGAGCTCGACGTAGGCGCTCATTCCCCGAGTCGCATAACCCGAGGCCAGGTCGAACATCGAAGCATTCAATGCGTGAAACCCGGCCAGGGTGATGAACTGGTAGCGATATCCCATCGAGCCCAACTCCTTCTGGAACCGACTGATCGTGTCAGTGTCGAGATGTGCGGACCAGTTGAATGAAGGCGAGCAGTTGTAAGCCAGGAGCTTGCCCGGGAATTGGGCGTGTATCGCCTCGGCAAACGCCCTTGCCTCTTCGAGATCCGGTTTCGCCGTTTCGCACCAGAGCAGATCCGCGTGCGGGGCATAGGCGAGGCCGCGTGCGATGGCCGCGTCCAGTCCGTTCCTGACCTTGTAGAAACCCTCCGCGCTCCGTTCACCCGTGATGAAAACGCGGTCGCGCCCATCGATGTCCGACGTGAGGAGAGTTGCCGCGTTGGCGTCGGTCCTGGCCACAACGATCGTGGGAACGCCCATGACGTCCGAGGCCAGCCGCGCCGCCTGCAGCGTCCTGATGTGTTGACCGGTGGGGATCAGCACCTTGCCCCCCATATGACCGCATTTCTTCTCGGCCGCGAGCTGATCTTCGAAATGAACTCCCGCAGCTCCCGCCCTGATGAATGCCTTCGTGAGCTCGAAGACGTTCAAGGCGCCCCCGAAGCCGGCCTCACCGTCGGCGACGATGGGCACAAACCATTCAATCGAATCATCGGACTCCGACCAATGGATCTCGTCTGCACGACGCAAGGCGTTGTTGATGCGCTCCACGAGTTGGGGAGCAGAGTTGGCGGGGTATAGCGATTGATCCGGATACACCTGGCCGGCGAGATTGGCGTCTCCTGCGACCTGCCATCCTGAGAGGTATATCGACCTCAACCCGGCTTTGACCATCTGGGTGGCTTGCCCACCGCTGATGGCTCCAAGGGCATTCACGTAGTCCTCGCTCCACAACTGTTCCCAGAGTTTCAGCGACATCCGCGTCGCCAGGGTGTACTGCTCTCGGATGCTTCCTCTCAGCCGGACCACGTCCTCGGCGGAATAGGCACGGGCGACGCCATCCCAGCGCGGGTTGGTCGCCCATTCGTGTGCGAGGCGACTTGCCTCGGCCATGATCTGATTCACGGTTCCTCCCTTAGTCGATCAGCTCGTACGCGGGCAGAGTCAAGAATTCGGTGAATTCGGGGCCCAAGGCCACGTCCTCGAACACCTTGCGGGCGGCGTTGAGCAGCTCGACGTCCACCTCGGTTGTTGCCTCGATGACTGACACAACATCGCTGGCGATTTCGCGCACGAGCGGCTCGCTGACTGCGATGCCCTCTGTCGTGACGACTCCGTGGCGTGCCCATTGCCAAATCTGTGACCTGGAGATCTCGGCGGTGGCGACATCTTCCATGAGATTGTCGATGGCGGCGGCTCCGGTGCCGGAGAGCCAGGCCACCAGATACCGGATGCCCACGGAGATGTTCGTGCGGATCCCGTCCATGGAAACCGACCCCTCAAAGTCGAGATCAAGGAGGTCCGAGGCAGTGATTCTCACGTCGTCTCGCTTCCGCTCGATCTGATTGGGCTTTTCGCCAAGGACCCGGTCGAACTCCCTCCGGGCCACATCGACCAAGTCAGGATGGGCCACCCATGTGCCGTCACAACCGGCATCCGCTTCTCGCGCCTTGTCTCGACCGACTTCGGCTATTGCGTCGGCCGTGACCTCCGGTTGGCGCCTGTTGGGGATGAACGCCGACATGCCTCCGATGGCATGAGCCCCGCGGCGATGACACGTCGCCACCATGAGCTCGGTGTAGGCATGCATGAAGGGAACGGTCATCGTGACCTGCACCCTGTCCGGCAGGACAAAACCGGGGTCCTCGCGGAACCCCTTGATCAAGCTGAAGATGTAATCCCAACGCCCGGCGTTGAGCCCGGCCGCGTGGGGGCCCAATTCGAAGAGGATCTCGTGCATCTCGAAGGCAGCGAGCACGTTCTCAATGAGAACCGTGGCCTTGATCGTCCCCTGTTCGATCCCGAGTCGGTCCTGAGCCCAAACGAACACGTCGTTCCACAACCTCGCCTCCAGATGGGATTCGATCTTCGGCAGGTAGAGATATGGTCCGCTCCCGGCGGTGATGGCCGCCCTGCCGCCGTGGAACAGATAGAGGCCGAAGTCGAACAATGAGGCCGCCATCGGCGAGCCATTTACCAGGAAGTGCTTCTCGTCGAGATGCCATCCTCTGGGCCTTACGATCAGGGTGGCCGGGTCAGCTCCGATCTCATAGGTCTTCGTATCGGTTTCCAGGCGAAGTGTTCCTTGCTGAGCTTCGAGGAGATTCCGCTGGCCACCGAGGATGTTGGCCCATGTCGGAGTATTGGCGTCTTCGAAATCCGCCATGAACACCCGTGCGCCAGAATTGAGGGCGTTGATCATCATCTTGGCGTCAACCGGCCCCGTTATCTCAACGCGCCGGTCCTGAAGATCAGCCGGGACCGGGTCCACCGTCCAGTCACCATCTCTCACATGCCTGGTTGCGGCGATGAACCCAGGCCTCTCCCCGGCATCGAGACGGTCCTGTCGCCGATGTCTCGCATCCAGGAGTCTCCGCCGCCGCCACCCAAACTCCATTTCCATGTCCTCGAGGTACCGGACGGCTTCTTCGGTGAGGACGGCTTTTTCCAATGGCAACTTCTCGTTCACAAGAAGTTAGTTTCTTGTTACTTCAGACTCCTGGCATGCTGTGGCCGATGAAAGATCGGGTGATCTTTTAGCAAGGAGAGAAATGGCCAATCCTGACACCTTGGATCCCATGCTGCTTGGGCGGTGGGTACGGCACTACCGAAAACGGGCCGGGATGACGCTCGACGATCTCGGCCAGCAGGTGGGTCGGCCGGCGCCCCACCTTTCTCTTCTCGAGAACGGAAAAAAAGAGCCTCGCATCAACCTTCTCATGGATCTCGCGGCTGCTCTGGAGGTGTCCCTCGATGACTTGCTTGCGACGGATCCCCCGTCAAAACGTGACGAGCTGGAGATTGCCCTGCATCGGTCGCAGAGCGGAACCCTGTTCGAGACCTTGAATCTCCCTCATATCAAGCCGTCAACCAAGTTGGACGACACAACCCTCGCCCACATCGTTGGCGTCCACGAGGCACTACGCGAGAGGTCGAGCCTCGAGCACGCAAGCTCAGACCAGGTCAGAAAGGCGAACGGTCTCATGGCTGCTCAGTTATCCGAGAACGGCGCCTATCTCGAAGACGTCGAAGACGCAGCGTCACACGCTCTTGCCGCATCGGGGTACCCGGGTGAGGGCCCCTTCAACTCGCGCAACCTTGCCGACCTCGCCGCCCACGCGGGTTTTGACATCGTCCACATCGACGATATGCCACCGTTTGCACGGTCGATCATCGACCTCGAGTCCAATCGGATATACATCGCCCAGCGCGACGAGCTGAAGACCCGACAGGCTCGGAAGGCGATCCTGCAGACCCTTGCCGGGTTCCTCTTGAGCCACGACAACAACCCTGACCTACAGACCTTCCTCAAACAGCGAATGGAGACTGCTTACTTCGCCGGCGCTGTGCTCGTTCCCGAGTCGGCGGTTCTCAATCGGCTCGACGAATCCAAGAAGGCCCACGACATCGACGTCGAAGATGTCAAGGAGCTCTTCTACGTTTCTTACGAGATGGCGGCGTGGCGAACCGTCAATCTGCTCACCAGGCATTTCGACATCCGAAGCCATCTCCTGGTCACTGATGAATTGGGGACGATTCTCAAGGGTTACGCCAATGATGGGCTCCCCGTGGATCGGGATGGTTATGGAGGCATGGAAACTCAAACCGTATGCAGACGATGGGGTGCCCGATCGACCTTCGATTCACGCGATCGTTACGACGCTCACCACCAATTCACCGACACCCCGGCGGGGACCTTCTTCTGCTCAACCCACATCGAGACGACCAGTGACCCTGTGAAGGCGATCACGGTTGGTGTGAGTTTTGGAGACGCACGATGGTTTCGGGGTCGCGGCACCGACAGACGTGTGTCGTCGGAATGTCCCGATCCATCATGTTGCCGGACCCCACCGGAAGAGCTCAATCGGAGATGGCAGGACAAGGTCATCGTGTCGGCGCGGTCTCAGAGCCGAATCCTGGGGATGCTTGCTGCGGACCCCTACCCGAAGGTGGATCTGCCTCAGGCATTGGCTGTGGTCGATAGTCACGCAGGTGAATAAGGCCGAATCTCGCCGACCAGGATGCGACTTCGCTAGCTCACAAACTGGCGCAGCTCCGCCGCCAGCTTCTTGAGCGATTCGTGGTGAACGTACATCATGTGCCCCGCTTCGAAGTAGGACATGGTCACGTTCTCCCGGCGCCCGGAGTCGAGTCCGAGGTGGCTGAAC
Source organism: Acidimicrobiia bacterium (assembly GCA_965216725.1). Lineage (GTDB taxonomy): Bacteria > Actinomycetota > Acidimicrobiia > Spongiisociales > ZC4RG35 > JACZUI01. The sequence continues at coordinate 75,380 of CBDCGI010000018.1, forward strand.
GTGTACTCGGTGGCGAACGGAGGTGTCGCCAGGTCGAAGTAGCCGTTGGCGACGTACACGCGCAATGGCGATCGCGACATCACGTCACGAAGCTTCTCCGAGGTATCGACGTACCGACCCTTGAAGTCCTCGTAGTCCCAGGCTTCGTGTGTCTTCATCGACAGCACCTCGTAGAACTCGTCCGCCTCAAACCCAAGCTCGCCTCGTAGCCAGGAGTTGAGGCTCGCGGTAAAGGCGCCTGTCACCACATCTGCCGATGGATCAGTCTCCATCGAGTCTCCATCCGCGAATCGCTCGGTGCCGGTGTATCGGGAGTCGAGTCGGCCCACCACCAAACGTTCGTCACGTAGGAGTTCCTTCACAAAGCGCATGATGTGAATCCGAAGGTCGTAACGATCGATGTAGTCCGTGCCCAAGCCCGTGTACTCGGCGACCTTGGAGAGCACCTTGGCCCGCTCCTTGTCATCCAGCCGATCTCCTTGGGCGAGGGCCGTCCAGTAGGGCCCCATCGCGTACTGCTCGACCTCGGAAACGAGATCGGCGAGCCCCTTCGACTGATGCTTCTTTGCCAACTTGCCGTGGTACCAGGCCGTAGCGGCGTAGGCGGGGAGATACAGCATGGCGGGCAAATCGTTACCCGGGTCGAATACCCACGTCTTCTCCTCGACGCCGATGGTCTGGAAGTTGAGAACACTCGAGATGAGGATCAAACCGTTCAACTCGACGCCATGCCGAGTGAACAAGGTGTGGGCGATGGCAGCTCCACGGGTGGTGCCGTAGCTCTCACCGGCGACATACTTGGGCGACTGCCAGCGGTCGTTTTGGTTGAGGTAATCGACGATGAAGTCGGTGAACGCCTCGATGTCCTTTGAGAAATGGTGAAAGTCTTTTGTCTTATCCTCAGGCGCCGCCGTGGAGAACCCGGTGCCGATGGCGTCCACCATCACCAGATCGCATTTGTCGAGAAGCGACTCCGGGTTGTCGATCAGCCGGCCTGGAATCGAGGCCCGCATTCCGTCGGCGTCGAACTCAACACGTCGTGGGCCGAACAGTCCGAGGTGGAGCCAAACAGTCGACGACCCCGGACCACCATTGAAAGCAAAGAGGACGGGACGCTCCCGCGCATCCGCACCGTCCTCTGTGTAAGCGACGTAAAAGAAGACGGCCTTCTTGTCATCATCACGCTTCATGACCCGGGTCGCCGCGGTCGCTGTGTACTCGACTTTGCGTCTGCCGAACTTCCCGGTGTAGCTCCTGGTGACTCGCTTCTCTTCCACCTCCGGAAGCTCAGTCTTCGAGTCGGGAGATTTGTCTTCTTTGCTGCGGCCGTTCTCACTCATGGGCAAGAGACGGTAGCTGGGGTCAACCTGCCAAGAAGAGCGCCGGCTCCTCCAAGTTCTCGATCACTCTGGCCATGAATCTGCGCCCTTGGCCGCCGTCGATCACCCGATGATCGTATGAAAGAGATAGAGGCATCACCAGTGCTATCACCAGGTCACCGGATACGACAAGCGGCTTCTCCCGCGCCCTCCCCACGGAAAGGATCGCGGTGGTTCCGTGAGGAACGATCGGAGTGCCGTGCCCCCCACCCACCGCACCGATGTTGGACACCGTGAACGTCTGACCGGTCAGCTCCTCGGGAGACAGCTTCCGCTCCTTGGCGCCCCGCCCCAATCTTTCGACGTCGCCGGCCAGCTCGATCACCCCCTTGCCCGCTGCGTCCTTGATCACGGCCACCAAGAGACCATCGGGCGTATCGACGGCGATCCCAATGTCATGTCTCCCGTGAAGGACCACGTTGTCACCATCCAGCGTGGCGTTGAAGTCGGGGAACTCATCGAGGGCGGGCAACACGGCCTTCACCACCAGTGCTTCCAGCGGAATCTTCACGCCGTGCCTCGTGCCCAGAGCAGACCTGACGTCGAGCAGCCGACTGGCATCGACATCGTCGAATGTGGTGACGTGGGGAATCTCCCGCCAGCTTTGAGCCATGTTGGCTGCGATCGTCCTCCGCAATCTGGACATGGGCCGCGTTTCGGAGCCTTCAATCGGCCTCTCCGGGGCGGGCGGAGCCGGACTCGAGGCCTCGGTCGATGACGTGGCCATGTTCGCTTCAGCTGTGTTTTCGGAAGGCACTGCGGCAAGAACGTCTTCTCTGGTGATGCGACCTTGAGGACCGGACCCCGTCACCGCCGCCAGATCCACGCCTCGATCGCGAGCCAACTTCCGCACGACCGGCAGCGCCTTGACCATGTTTGCCGAATCGGAGTGCCCCCCCGACGGCACAAGGATCTCGGCCTCTTCAGAAAGGGTCCCCACGATCGGGGCCACGGTCGTCATGGGATCGCCGGCCCGCTCAAGCTCAACTTCGGGCTCCGAGAGCTCAGGTGTGGCGTCGGCGCCGGGCTCGGAAGCCGGGCTCTCCTCCCCGATCACCACCAACACTGAACCGACCTCGATCACTTCGCCTTCCGCCCCGCCATGCCTCACGACAACACCTTTGTAAGGCGATGGAATCTCCACCACCGCTTTGTCGGTCTCGACTTCGACCACCCCCTGGTCGGCTTCGACCTGACCACCCTCCGGAATGAGCCACCGAACTATCTCTGCCTCGGTCAGCCCTTCGCCTATGTCCGGAAGTCTGAATTCGCGTTCCACTATCCCTCCAGGGCGGCCTTTGCCGCATCCACGATTCGATCGACACCAGGAAGGTAGTGCCCCTCGGAACGCTTCAAGGGAAAGACGGTGTCCCAGCCGGCGACCCGATGCACGGGTGCCTGCAATGAGTACAGCGCTCGCTCCGCGATCAGGGCGGCAACCTCAGCTCCGAGGCCAGCCGTGCGGGGAGCTTCGTGAACGACGACTGCACGTCCTGTCTTCTCGACCGAAGTGACGATTCCTGTTCGGTCGAGTGGTGAAAGCGATCGCAGGTCGACAACCTCGACCGAGTAGCCCTCTTCCTCCAGTACATCTGCGGCCGCTCGGCTCTCCTTGATCATCGCTCCCCACGAAATGAGAGTCACGTCCTCGCCCTCGCGTTCCACACGCAGGGGGCCGATCGCGAGCGGGTCCGGCAGGTGGGATACTTCCTCCTTCACTGCGCGGTAAAGCCTTATGGGCTCGAGGAAGATCACCGGATCCGGATCCTCGATGGCAGCGGCGAGCAAACCGTACGCATCGCTCGGGGTCGATGGAACCACCACCTTGACCCCCGGTATGTGGGCGTAAATCGCCTCCATCGATTCTGAGTGATGTTCCGCAGCTCCGATGCCGCCTCCATACGGGATTCGGATCACCAGAGGGGAGGTGAACCGGTGGTTCGAGCGGTTCCTGATCCTGGCGACATGGTTGATTACTTGGTCGTAGGCCGGGTAAGAGAAGCCCATGAATTGGATCTCGGCAACCGGTCGGAGGCCGGCAATGGCCATGCCGAAAGCGGCTCCTACGATTCCGGACTCGGCCACCGGGGTGTCGAACACGCGGTCTGAACCGTGCCGGTCGAGCAGGCCATCGGTAACCCGAAACACGCCGCCGGTCCGACCAATGTCCTCACCGAGCAACACCACCGACTCGTCTGCATCCATCGCTCGATCCAGTGCCAGGTTTATTGCTTGAGCGATATTCAGGACGCTCACGGTGCCTGCTCCTCCATCTGTTCGAGAAGAGGCAGCGTCGGTTCGGCGTACATACGGGCCAGCATCTCGTTTGCGGTTGGCTGCGGTAGGGCTTCGGCCCAGGCAACCGCGGCCTCGATGGAAGCTGCAGCTGATTCCTCCAGATGCGTTTGCCACGTCTCCGACCAGGCATCAGCCCGCTGCAAGAGACGTCGCACTCGGAGAATCGGATCTCGATTCTCCCAATCCCGGGCCTCGTCATCCGACCGGTATCGGGTCGGATCGTCCGCCGTGGTGTGGGGGCCCATGCGGTACGTCAGCGCCTCGATGAGGGTGGGACCGCCACCCTGTCGTGCCCGCTCCGCGGCCTCGCTGACCACGGCCAGGACCCCGACCACGTCGTTTCCGTCCACTTGGACACCCGGCATCCCGTAGCCCTCGGCTTTCACGGCGATCGACTCCGACCGGGTTTGTGCCGACACTGGTTGCGAAATCGCATATTGATTGTTCTGACATAGGAACACCGTCGGTATTTGGAACACGGCAGCGAAGTTCAAGGCTTCGTGGAAATCGCCTTCCGAGGTGGCACCGTCGCCAAACGAGGTAAGAGCAATGCGATCTGCGCCTTTCAGCATCTCTGCCCAGGCAAGGCCAACGGCGTGGATCATGTGCCCGCCCACCGTGATCGACGGCGGGAGAACGTTGACTTCGGATGATGGGCTGCCACCCCGCTCATCGCCCGTTCGCCCTGCGATTAGCAGCTCCCAGGTGTATCCGGCACGCCACATCAGGGCCGCGTCACGGTACGTGGCCACAACCCAGTCCTCGTCGTTGAGAGCAGCTGCCGCTCCGATTTGAGCAGCTTCCTGGCCCCGGAAGGGTGCATATGTCGCCAGCCTGCCTTGACGCTGCATAGCCATGCACTTGTCGTCGTATGACCGGGCCTCGACCATGTCGGCATAAAGACCCTTCAGATCCTCGAGGGTCACGGGCAAGCGATCGCGGACGGTGCCGTCCGGTCTGATCAGGTTGAACATTCTTCGCGAGGTTAGGTCAGGCGTGGACGCTTTCAGCCTGCAGTAGCTCCTCGAGTTCTTCCACCGTCATCAACACTTCTCTTGCTTTGCTCCCTTGCGCCGGACCCACCACTCCCCTGCTCTCCAAGGCGTCCATGACTCTTCCGGCCCTTGCAAACCCGATGCGGAGTTTGCGTTGCAGCATCGAAGTGGAGCCCAATTCGCTTCTGACTACCAGCTCGGTGGCCTGCCGAATCAACTCAGCGTCTTCGTCGTCTTCTGTGCTGGCCTGGGCCGCCGCGATCTTGGCTGCCGTCTCCAGCACTTCCTTGTCGTTGTATGCGGCCTCCCGCTGCTTCCTAACCCATTGGACGACGCCCTGAATCTCTGCCTCCCTCACCCACGCTCCCTGAATGCGCTGCGGACGGGGCTCCTTGGCGGTGACGACGAGCATGTCCCCCATTCCGACCAGCTTCTCCGCACCGGCGCCATCGATGATCACCCTGCTATCAGTCTGGCTGGCGACACTGAAGGCGAGCCTGCTGGGAACGTTGGCCTTGATGACGCCTGTGATCACGTCCACGGATGGCCGTTGGGTCGCGATGACCAGGTGAATGCCGACGGCCCGAGCCATCTGCGCGATACGGACTATCGACTCCTCGACCTCCCTACCCGCCACCATCATCAGGTCATTGAGCTCGTCGATGAGAACCACGATGTACGGGAACCGGTCGAAACCGTCGGGGTCGAGTGCGCCCGAGTCCCATTTCTCCCGATATCCCTCGATATCTCTGACGTTGGAATCGGCGAGCAGGTCGTAGCGGCGATCCATCTCCGCTACCGCCCATTTCAGGGCATCGTTTGCCTTCTTCGGGTTAGTGATGACCCGCGTCAGAAGGTGAGGGACACCGTTGTATTGCCCGAGCTCCACCCGCTTCGGATCAACCATGATCAGCCGGACATCATCGGGATGGGTTCGCATCAGCAGCGAAGTGACTATCGAGTTGATACAGCTCGACTTTCCAGCACCAGTGGCGCCGGCGATGAGGACGTGGGGCAGCTCTCCGAGATTCAGCATCTTCGGTGCTCCGCTGATGTCCATTCCCAAACCGACGACAAGGGGATGTGCTGGGGCAGACGCAGCAGACGAACCGAGGATGTCGCCGAGCGCCACGAGTCGTCTCTTCTGGTTGGGAACCTCGACTCCGATCGCTTGTCGACCCGGGATCGGCACCAGCAAGCGAACGTCGGGCGTAGCGAGGGCGTAGGCGATGTCATGAGAGAGATTGGATACCCGATTCACTTTCACGCCCGGTGCCAGCTCGATCTCATATCGGGTGACGGTTGGGCCGGGGACTATCCGCGTGAGAGTGGCGTCGACGCCATGCTGAATCAGCGTTTCCTCCAACTGACGAGCGGTCTCCTCGAGCGCTCGTTTGTTGACCTCGCCCCCAGTACCTCCTTCCAGCAAGGAGAGCGGAGGGAGCTTGTATTCGGAGTCCCGCAAATCGACAACACCGGCATCCGGATCTATCACCGGGGAAGTCGCCGGCTTCACCGGTTTCGAGTCGAGCGGCAACTGCTTGGGACGTTCCGGTTTTGGCTTCACATGCCTGCCACGGGGGGCAAGCGGCTTCACGTCCACGACAGCAATCGGCGCCTCACCGGAGGGTGACGCGAATAGCTCCCTGAAGAAGCCTCGGATCGACCTGCCGATCGTCGCCACCCCTGCGAACAGTTCGCGAACGGTGGTGTGTGTCATGACCAAGACCCCCATACCCATGATCGCCGCGAGCAGGACAAAGGCCCCCCAATGACCCAGGATCCTCCTCAGCGGAAAGGCAAGAAGCGACCCGATAGCGCCACCCCGCTGCTGCACGAGGTCGACCGATGACGAGAACGAAACAGCACCCGTGAGAAGGTGAAACATCGCCAGAGATCCAACAAATGCCGCAATGCCGCCGAGAACCAACCGTCGAGCTCCGGCTCGCCGTCTGCCGACGATCAACACCAGACCGAGACCGGCGATGGCGACGGGAAGCGCGTACATCCACACTCCCAGCAAGAAACGGCTCGCCGTTTCCACACCCTCTCCGAAGGGTCCGGCCATGTCGAAGAAGGCAAGGACGATCAGTACCGAGAGGACGATGAGCACAAGTCCCCAGACGTCGTCGGTCTGACGTCCCAAGGTGCCCCGGACCCATTGCGCAGCCGCCGCCAGCTTCCGGCGAACTGCCCCTACCCGACTGGGCTTTTTCTTTGTGCTCTTTGGCTTGGACACCCGTCTCCGCCCGGAGACACCCTTACGGGTGGGTGTCTTGGCAGCCATGTGAAGTAGACCCTAGCCCGGCGCGCCGAATGAGTCGCGCGTTTTGACCTTGCCGGGCGTTTACGGCCGGAACCTTACGTTCGGGCGTTCTCGATGACACGCTGATGACGCCGGGCATGCTCGACCGTTAACTTTGCCGGATGACCGGCGGTGTCTACAACTCTGTGCTCGACGCGATCGGTTCTACCCCGCTGATCAGGTTGAGTCGACTCTGGAAGGGGCCGGGCGAGATCCTCGCCAAGCTCGACTACCTGAATCCTGGAGGCTCGAAGAAAGACCGGATTGCGCTCAGGATGGTGGAGGAAGCCGAAAGCTCTGGCGTACTCCAACCAGGACAGACTGTTGTCGAGCTGACCAGCGGCAACACCGGCACCGGCCTGGCCATCGTCTGCGCCGTCAAGGGTTATCGGTTCGTCGCCGTGATGTCGAAGGGCAACTCGGGGGAAAGAGCCCAGATGATGGCTGCGCTCGGAGCCGAGGTTGTCTTGGTCGATCAAGAGCCCGGAGCATCACCAGGCCACGTCACGGGTGACGACCTGGCTCGAGTGGAGGAGGCTGCTCGGAGAATCACGGTTGAACGCTCCGCCTTCCGAGCTGATCAGTTTCATCTGCCCGGGAACGTCAACGCCCACGACCAAGGCACGGGTCGAGAGTTGTGGGAGCAGTCGGCCGGAGCCATCGACGTTTTCTGCGAGTTCGTCGGGACCGGCGGGACGTTCGCCGGAGTGACTCGACACCTGAAGCAGAGAAATCCGGAAGTCGTTTGCTACCTCGTCGAGCCGGCCGGCGCAGCCGCACTGGCTGGAAAAGAAGTGACCAATCCCAGCCACCGCATCCAGGGAGGCGGCTATGCGATGTCCAACCTCGAGGCGCTCGACAACGAGCTGGTGGACGGCGTCATCGAAGTCCATGACGCCGAGGCGATCGAGGGAAGCCGGCGTCTGGCGAGGCTCGAAGGGGTCTTCGCTGGCTTCTCCGCAGGAGCCTGCGTCGCTGCCGCCGAACGATTGCTCACCACCAACCATCCCGGAGCGACTGTGGGTGTGGTCCTTGCCGACTCGGGGATGAAATACCTGTCGACAGACCTCTGGGAAGGAAGCCCTTGAGCCCATGATCCCCTATTCCCCTGACCGTCTCGACGCATCGACTCAGCTAGACAGGGCACGAGACTTCTATCAAGAGATGAATCGGCGCAGAAGTGTCCGATTCTTCTCAGACGAGCCGGTTCCGAAGCAGCTCATCGACCTTGCAATCGAGACTGCGAGCACGGCACCCAGCGGAGCTCACAAACAACCCTGGACGTATGTTGTCACTGGTGACGCCGCAATCAAGCGGCGTATCCGCGAAGCCGCGGAAGAAGAAGAGAGGATCAACTACGAGGGGGGAAGGCTTCCCGACCACTGGAGAGAGGACCTGGCTCCGCTCGGCACGGACTGGCGTAAACCTTTCCTCGAGGTTGTCCCGTGGATCGTCGTCCTGTTCGAGCAGCGGTACGGCTACGACGCAGAAGGCGAACGCTCCCACCACTACTACGTCAAGGAGTCGGTCGGGATCAGTGCCGGCCTGTTCATCGCGGCCCTGCACCACATTGGCCTCGCCACGCTGACGCACACGCCGAGCCCGATGAGATTCCTCACCAAGCTTCTCGAGCGTCCAGAAAACGAGCGACCGTTTTGCCTGTTCCCGATCGGCTATCCGGCCGAGGATTGCTCTGTCCCCGACTTGCGACGCAAGAGCCTCGACGAAGTGAGGGTCGAGGTGCCGGCCACCGAATGAGAGGCTGCCCGCGGGTCAGCTGAGCTCGGCCAGCAGCCAGGTGGCCAACACGGCAGCACATGTCTCTACCTCTTCGAGGCTCACATGCTCGTCTGCGGAATGTGCAACCCTGATGTCACCGGGCCCGTACATCACGGTGGGTGTGTCTCCCTCATCCATGAGCAGACGCATATCCGCCCCGTACGGGACGCCAATGACCCCGGGAAGTGTCCCGGTAAAGGACTCTGCCGCCCGAAGCAGGCCCTGCGGGAGGGGGTGATCGGACTCCGTTTGCGCCGGACCGAAACGTCCTCCAGAAATCTCCAACCTCATAGGTCGGCCGCTGAGGAAGTCGTCGGCTTCCCAAACGGCAGCTATGGCTGAGCGCAACTCCTCTTCTGCCTCAGCCGGGGTCTGGCCGAGACGCACCCCATAACGGCCCTCCACGACCAGAGCGTCCATGACCATCGAGGCCCAGTCGCCGCCGCGCACCTTGCCGACGATGGTGGGATAAGGCAGTCCGAGATCCGCCATCAACGGTTCGGTCTCGGCACTGTTTCGGCGGTGCTCGTCCTCCCTGAGCCCTTCCAGGACCAAGGCCAGCTTGTCGAGAGCCGAGACCCCCTCCCGCCGCGTGGAGGCATGGGCTGCTTTGCCAGGAATCTCCAGGGTGAAGGTGATGGCACCGGCATGGGCAACCACGACCTGTAGACGTGTTGGTTCGGGTATCACGCACATGTCGCCGACAAGGCCTGCTCTAACCGCTGCGAGCGCACCGCCGCCTCCGTCCTCTTCGCTCGGCACGGTGACCAGCTTGACCTCGCCTGCAATTCTCCGGTCTGACTCGGCTATGAGTCTCATGGCCTCCAACGCGGCAACCACTCCGCCCTTCATGTCACAGCTACCCCGTCCGAAGATATGCCCATTGCGGACCGCGGGTTGAAAGGCCGGAGTCGTCCACGAAGTGGGATCTCCTGGAGGCACAACATCGACGTGGCCAAGCAAGAGAACGCTGGGACCGACTGTCTCCCCCTTCAGTGAGCCGGAGACCACTGGCAGAGTCTCCCTGGGCATCTCCGACCCAGGCCATGACGGATCGGCGGCCATTACCGCGACGTCAGTGTCGAAAGACACCACCTCGAGCCCGGCTGCCGCCATCAGGCGAGTCATCTCCTGCTGGACCGCGCCTTCATTTCCGGTGATCGACTCGATGGAGATCAGCGTCTCCAGGTCTGCTCGAATCCGTTCCGAGTTTGGCCGCACCTAGAGCTCCATCACGACGGGGACGATGACTGGCCTCTTTGCCGTTTCTGCCCGAATCACTCGGCCGGCCGCTTGACGCACGGTCTTCTGCAGGCTCCCAAGGTCGGTCCGGCCCCTCTTGTGGCCGTTAATCGCATCCCGGACTTCGTTCGCGGCCTTCTCGAGCACAGCCGAAGGGTCGTCCATGAGCCCATGACTGTCGAGATCCGGCCCATAGTGGATTTCGCCCGTGTCATGGTCGATGCCCACCGTGACGACGACTACCCCGTCGTCGGCGAGATGTGACCGGTCTCTGAGCACGGCGTTCTTGACATCGCCGATCGACGATCCGTCCAGATACACATATCCCGCGGGAACGACCCGGCGATCGACGACTTCCTTCTTGCCCCTTATCGTGATCCTGTCCCCGTCTTCGAGAACATGCACCCCTCGGACCCCCATGGTGTCGGCCAGCCTTCCATGAGCGTGGAGGTGCCGATACTCCCCGTGGACGGGGACAAATGCCCTCGGGCGTGTCAGGTTCAGGAAAGTGAGCAGCTCCTCACGGTTGGCGTGCCCCGAAACGTGGACATGGTGCGATTGACCGTGTATCACATTCGCCCCTCGCCGAATGAGGTTGGAGATCACCTTGGACACAGCTGTCTCATTGCCGGGTATCGGCTTGGCGGAGATCAGGACGGTGTCGCCATCTCCCAACTCGACGAACTTGTGCCGGCCTTGAGACATCAATGAGAGGGCCGCGAACGGCTCACCTTGGCTGCCCGTCGTTATCAGGAGTTGCTTCTCCGGAGGCAGCTCACCGAGGTCTTTGACATCAACCACTGCATCGTTCGGGAGGTCGAGGATTCCCAGATCAGTGGCGAGCGTCGTGTTGCGATGCATCGACCGCCCAAAGAAGGCCACGGTCCGGCCCTCTGCGATGCCTGCGGATGCGATCTGTTGCACGCGATGAACATGACTCGAGAAGCAGGCGGCGATGACCCGCCCCGGTGCGTCGCGGATGACATCGGCGATGGGTTGGCCGACGGAGCTCTCTGAAGGCACGAACCCGTCTTTCTCAGCGTTGGTCGAATCGGAGAGCAGCAGCCGTATACCCCTCCTCCCAAGAGCTGCAAAAGCGGGCAGGTCTGTGGGGCGACCGTCGATCGGCGTTGGGTCGAGCTTGAAGTCCCCAGAATGGAGGATGATTCCCTCGGGTGTGTCGAGGGCCACCGCAGCTGCTTCGGGAACCGAATGGCTCACGGGAATCAGCTGAAATTTGAAAGGCCCGTGACTGGTCCATTTCTTGAATCGGACCGGTCTCAAATCGCCTTCTACCCCGAGCTCCTCGATCCTCCCTGAAGCCAGTTCCACCGAGAGGCGCGTCCCGTACACCGGGACGTTGATCTCCTTGAGGAAGTATGCCAGCGCCCCCATGTGATCCTCGTGGCCGTGGGTCAGGATCACGCAATCCACATCGCTGGAGCGCTCGGCCAACCATGACCAGTCGGGAAAGACGAGGTCTACACCGAGCATGTCCTCTTCAGGAAACATGAGACCGCAGTCGACCAGGGCGATCCTCTTGTCGATCTCCACGGCGGCGCAGTTACGCCCGATCTCCCCCAGGCCTCCGAGGAACGTTACGGAAACTGTCACGGGCTGCCGATCGCGCCAACCGCCTTTTCGATGGCCGCCACCGTTTCCTCGGCGGCGCCAACGAGTGGCAGACGTACCTGGCCCACTGACTCCCAAAGCCGACCCACGGCCGCCTTCACCGGAGCAGGATTCGTCTCCAGGAAACAGGCGTGGCACACAGGCAGTAGAAGGTGATGCAAACGTCGCGCCTCGTCGAGGTGGCCTGCAACCGCAGCTTTGACCATGGCCGCCACCGTAGGGCCTGCTACGTGCGCAATCACAGAAACCACCCCGACAGCGCCTACGGCCATCATGGGATACGTCTCCGAATCCTGGCCCGAGTAGACGGGCAAGGCTGGAATTCGGTTGATGGTCTCGGACGTGAAATCAATGTCCATCACCGCGTCCTTTACTGCGGCGACCGAAGGGTGCTCGGAGAGGCGCCCCAGCGTCTCGATCTCGATGAGCGTGCCGGTTCTGCCGGGGATGTTGTACAGCATCACCGGGATTCCAACGTCGGCAATGGAAGTGAAATGGCGGATCAGCCCCTCTTGGCTGGGCTTGTTGTAGTAGGGCGTAACCGCGAGAACGCCGTCGGCACCCAACTCGCCCGCCCTCTCCGTCATGTGCACCGACTCGGCGGTGTTGTACGTTCCGGTCCCCGCGATGACCAAGGTCTTCTTCTCGGCCACCGAGTCGATCACAGTCTTGAACAAGGCGAGCTTCTCTGCCTCACTGAGGGTTGGCGACTCACCCGTCGTGCCGGCAACTACTAGAGCATCGCTGCCGCTGGCAGCGAGGAAACGTGCCAGATTCCAAGCCTTCTCGTGATCGACATGGCCAGAGCCGTCGAACGGGGTGATCATTGCCGTCGCCACCCGCCCGAACGGAGGTGTAGGTGTTGAGGTCACGAGGCAAGGTTACAGGCGACCGACTAGAACCCTCGCTTATGGAAACCCGCCTCCCGGCGCCAAGCCTCGTCGTCCTCATCGGGCCGGGCGCTTCCGGCAAGTCCACATGGGCGGCCCAGCATTTCGACACGCCCGAGATCGTCAGTTCGGACAATCTTCGGGCGGTGGTAGGCGCGGGATCGGGCGATCAGGAGGCGAGCGCTGACGCCTTCGACCTACTAGGGCGAATCGTGGACATGCGCACCACACGTGGATTGACCACGGTGATCGACACTCTCGGGCTCGACTCGACCAGACGACAACACTGGGTGCAAACGGCTCACGACCAAGGCATGGGCGTCTATGCCGTCGTCTTTGACACACCAGACGAAGAGTGCCTCAGACGTAATGAGGGCCGGGACACTCCGATTCCGAAGAGTGTGCTTCGCCGGCAGCTTCGGCGGTTCCAAGACGTCAAGAGGGAGGTGGCAAATGAGTCATTCGACCAGGTCCTGACCAACACTGCCGCTGCAGTCGTAGCGCCCCAGTTCGTCGACGAACCTCCATCCGAGACACAACCCGCAGGTCATACATTCGGCCTGATCCTGAGCCGCTTCAACTGGCCTGGCGACCAAGCCGATCGTGGCCGACAAATCGCGTCCGTGGCGCGCCGTGCCGAGGAGGCCGGCTTTCGGGATTTGTGGGTCATGGACCATTTTCGACAGATCCGACAGGTCGGCCGACCCTGGGAAGACATGCCCGAGAGTTACTCGACCCTCAGCTTCCTGGCGGGAGTGACATCGAAGATTCGGCTCGGCACCCTCGTGAGCGGGGTCACCTACCGCAATCCAGCCCTACTGGGCAAAGCCGTCGCCACACTGGACGTTCTCTCAGGAGGGCGTGCAATCTGTGGCATCGGGCTGGGCTGGGATGAGGAAGAACACAGATCCTATGGGTGGGACTTCCCCGCAGTCGCCGACAGATACGAGTTGCTCGAGGACGCCCTGCAGCTACTGCCTCTGCTCTGGGGCAAGGGGGCCCCTTCATTCAAGGGCAGGGCAATCGAAGCCGAGTCGCTGGCCTGCTACCCAAGGCCCATTCAGGAGAAGATTCCGATCTTGGTCGGGGGATCAGGTGAGAAGCGGACGTTGCGCCTCGTTGCCAAATACGGAGACGCCTGCAACGTCTTTGGAAACCCGGAGCGGGTTAGACAAAAGGTTGAGGTTCTCTCTCGCCATTGCGACAAACTGGGACGTGACATGGACGACCTCGAGGTGACACACCTCACGAACGTCGTGGCCGGTGCCGACGGCGCCGCGTTGCGGACCAGAGTCGGGGAGCTTCGCGCCCGAAGCCAGCCATACGAGAATTATGCCCGTGTCAACAATGCGGGCACCGTCGAAGATCTCGTTCGGCTCTTCACTTCTTATCAGGCTGCCGGAGCCAGCCACTCGATAGTCGCCATGCCCGACGTCCATCTCGAAAGGAGCATCGAGACGTTCGCCGACGTGATCGCAAGATTCGAAGACACCTAACATCGGCGCATGGCCGTGACCTCCACAATGCTCGCCCTCGGGACCAAAGCCCCAGATTTCGACCTCGTCGATTCAGTGAGCGGCGAAAGGTTCTCTCTAGCCAGCTTCTCAGGCAAGCCGGCCCTCCTGGTCATGTTCATCTGCAATCACTGCCCTTACGTGAAACACGTGAGACCAGAGCTGGCCCGGCTTTCAGCCGACTACCAGCACAGCGATCTCGGTCTGGTAGCCATATCCCCCAACGACGTCGATGCTTACCCCGACGACTCGCCCGAGATGATGAAACTCGAGGCAAAGGAATACGACTACCGATTCCCGTACCTGTTCGACGAGGAGCAAACCGTGGCGGCGGCTTACACAGCCATGTGCACACCCGACTTCTTCCTGTTCGATGAGGACCGAGAATTGGTATACCGGGGTCGTCTCGACGACTCCCGACCCAGCAACGGTGTTCCCCTGACGGGGTCGGATCTCCGGGAGGCGATCGAGGCGGTGCTCGACGGTGGCATCGTCTCCGAAGAGCAATGGCCGTCAATGGGTTGTTCCATCAAGTGGAAGCCTGAAAACGTGCCGGACTACTTCCGCTAGAGGCCGCATCTCTTGAACGTCAGGCACCCTTGGCACGGGGACCGACAGGTCCCCGAGGTGTGGTTACCCTCAAAGCATGAGTCAATACCCCTCACCACCCGATCTCATGATCGACCTCGACAAGTCTTATTCGGCAACTCTCGACACCAGCCACGGCGTGATCGAAATCGACTTTGACGCCAAAAGCGCCCCGTTGGCGGTCAATAACTTCGTGTTCCTGGCGCGGGACGGCTATTACGACGGTGTCATATTTCACCGTGTCATCGAGAATTTCATGATCCAAGGGGGCGATCCCACCGGGACCGGTCGTGGTGGGCCCGGCTATCGGTTCCGCGATGAGTTGGAAGGTGACGGCGAGTATCGAAGAGGAACGGTGGCCATGGCCAACGCCGGTCCCAACACCAACGGATCACAGTTCTTCATCTGCCACACGGACGTAGGCCTGCCTCACTCTTACACCATCTTTGGCAACGTCACCGACGGGATGCCTGTTGTGGATTCGATCGCCAGCACACCCACCGGGCCTTCTGATCGCCCTGTAGACGAAGTAACGATCAGCTCCGTCACGATCACTGAGACCTGAAAGTCGGCCGCTTGCCAGCGCAAGGATCGGCAAGCCACTAGCTTTGCGCCCGCTGTGTAAACAGCATGCGTTTTGTTCCCACAGTTCAATGCGACGAACTGAGAGCAGAATGGAAGATGAGAATCATGAACTGGCATAGGCCAGCCCATGAGAAAGGAATGAAGTCGCAGATGAACATTTATGTGGGGAATCTCCCCTTTAGCACCAACGCCCACGAGCTGGAAGAGCTCTTTGGCGCCTATGGCTCGGTCGACTCCGCGGCGGTCATCAACGATCGTGAGACAGGCCGCAGCCGCGGCTTCGGTTTCGTGGAAATGGATGACGAGGGTGGCCGAAAGGCTATCGAAGAGTTGGACGGCTCCGATTTCGGAGGTCGCTCACTCAAGGTCAACGAAGCTCGACCTCGAGAGAACCGCCGTTTCTGAACCAGCCTCCTAGGAGCCGCGTGCTTTGAGACCGGCCGTCGGCGACCGCGCCTCACGGACCAAAGAGATCACACAACGGGACATCGAGCTCTTCAGCGAGCTCACTGGCGACAGGAACCCGCTCCACTACGACAAAGAGGCGGCGGCGCGGACGAGATTCGGGCGAATCGTGGTCCAGGGCGGAGTCACCTCAGGGTTGCTCAACGCCGTGGTAGCGGAAGACTTACCTGGCCCCGGAACGGTCTTCCTCAATACGACCTTCAACTTCCGAGCGCCGGTGCATCCCGGGGACACCATCACAGCGACCGTGGAAGTCACCCAAGTGCGCGTGGACAAGCCAATAACACACATCGATTGCGCGGTAGTCGATCAGAACGGTGTCGTTGTCCTCGACGGGACAGCAGTTCTGTGGACGGAGGACGTCGGCTGACAGACCGGAGTCAGCGAAGACGCGGGTTCTGGGTGTACGTCCCGACAACCGAAGCCTCGGCCAGAACGTGGCCTTCGATTGCGTCGCGCACTTGATGTCCTGTGAAATCGGCTGCCAGGGCGAGACGGTCCACATCCAGCGCGTACAGGGTGAAGATGTAGCGATGAATGATGGAGTCGTTCCAAGGTGGGGCCGGCCCGTCATAGCCATACCAATTCCCAGCCATCTCCGGATCGCCACTGAACCACCCGGTGTAATCGTTGAGCCCCTGGCGGCACCCGTGAGGTCCCTCAGCTACCTGCTGACCTCCTGGGACCACACCTGAGGCAAACTCGCCTTCTTCGACGGCGCGGCGGTGGGCAGGCAGGTCCACTACCACCCAATGAAAGAAGTCAACTCTCGGCAGGTCCGCAGACACCTCGCGGTCGGGTTGGTTGACGTCATCACCTTGGGAGGGAACGTCGGGATCGTGGCAGATGATTGCGAAGGACATTGTCTCATCTGGCACCTCGGTCCAGGCCAGATGAGGATTGATGTTGTCAGAGAGCTCCACCGGCCCGGGGCTGACCGGGCGTGCCAGAGCGTAGCGGTCGGGGATGACTCCCCCGGCTTCGAAGCTCGTGGTGCTCAAGTGCATGGCGCCGACCCTACTTCCCCAAGACTCTGAGAACCTCTCCCATCTCCTCAACGGCTGCGACGTCGATCGGGTCGAGAACAACCTGGATCCGGCTCATACCCGCCGAAGAGAACGCGCTCAGTCTTTCCGCGATGGTCTCATGGTCTCCCGTAATCGGAGCGGCCTTGGGCCGGGTCTCGGAACCTGCCACGCGCCCGTCTCCCCTGCTGAGCTGCACATACACCGCAGCCGTCTTTTCGATCTCGTCTGGATTGCGACCTGTCTCCCTACAGGCGTCCTCCAGCTCACCGATCAGCGATGACAACTCCTCTGGCCGATTGTCGAACCAGACGAACCAGCTATTCCACATGTCTATGTGAGGGGCAACAATTCGGAGCATCCTTGGACCGTTGGAGCCAACCATCAGGGGAATGTCGGGTCGGGGACGGGGAAGCAACTCGCAGTCACGGATCACGTAGTGGCGACCCTCAAAATCGATGTGACCCTTGCGCAACAGGGTCCTGATGACGGTGAAGGCCTCACGGAAGCGGGAGACTCGGTTGTCATAGGGAAATCCGAACGCCTCGTACTCGGCGAGATTCCATCCGGCGCCCAGACCGAGGAGAAGCCGTCCGCCGGAGATCTCGTCGACGGTGGCCGCTTTCTTGGCCAGCATTGCCGGTGAGTGAAAAGAAGTGGCCGCCACCAGCGGACCGAGCTCAACTCGATCCGTGACCGCGGCCAACCCGGCCAGAAGACTCCAGGCCTCCCATGGTCCCCTGGTGCCGGTTGTCGGGTCGCGAAAGAGGAGATGATCGCCTACCCAGATCGAGTCGAAGCCGACCTCTTCCGCGGTGGTTGCGATATCGCGGATCTCGATCCAGCCGTACTCGCGCTCCACCTCTGGGAGTTGAAGTCCAATTCTCATCACCGGGACGCTAGCGCTCGGGGGTTTGCCTACCGTTCTGTGCGTATTTCCTGGAGACTGTCCGCGGTAAATCCGCACAGAACGGGAAGGTGATGACGACGGGTGACCGCTCCGCGCTGAACGCGCGCCAACGCCAGGCACACCTGGCGCAAATGGGTGACCACGAGCTCGATGTTCTCGTCATTGGCGGAGGAGTCACCGGGTGCGGCATTGCCTTGGACGCGGCCACCCGCGGTCTCTCAGTCGGGTTGTTGGAGCAGCGGGACTACGCGTCCGGCACGTCATCCAGATCCTCGAAGATGTTTCACGGAGGCCTCAGATACTTGGAGCAATTCCACTTCAGGCTGGTTCGCGAGGCTCTGGCAGAGCGCAACCTGATGATGAACAAGCTCTGTCCCCACCTTGTGGAGCCGGCAGCGTTTCTCTATCCCCTGCGACACCGAATCTGGGAGCGCCTTTACGTCGGCGCCGGCATCCTGGTGTATGACGTCCTTGCCCGGATGAGTGACAGTTCCCTGCCCAGTCATCGCCATCTCACCAAGGCAAAGACACTCCAGGACTCACCTTCGCTAGACGGTTCCAAGCTCGCCGGGTCCGTCAAATACTGGGACCTGGTGGTCGACGATGCGCGCCACACGATGACGCTGGCGAGAACCGCGGCCCTGCACGGTGCCCTTCTCTCGCCGAGCACACGGGTGACCGACCTGATCGAAGATGGGGGCAAGATCTCTGGGGTCACCGCGGTGGATTTGGAGCACGGCAGGCGGATCGCCATTCGAGCACGTGCGGTCATCAGCGCCGGCGGTGTGTGGACCGACGACATCCAGCGGCTTGCCGGTGACGACAGCATCGACGTCACCGCCTCCAAAGGCGTCCATCTGGTGGTTCCACGGTCGGTCATCTCGTCCCAAACCGGCCTGATCCTGCGAACCGACCTGAGCGTCCTCTTTGTGGTTCCGTGGGGTGAGTACTGGATCCTGGGAACGACCGACACACCATGGACTCTCCATCGGGCACACCCCGCTGCCTCGGCTGGCGACGTCGACTACATCCTGCAATGGATCAACACTGCCCTGACCCGGCCATTGTCGAAAACCGATGTGATCGGTGTATATGCCGGACTTCGGCCGCTGCTCTCGGGAGAATCCGATGCAACATCGAAGTTGAGCCGGGAGCACGCAGTAAAGGTCTCACGGAACGGGCTGATTTCGATTGCCGGGGGCAAGTACACCACCTATCGGGTGATGGCGCGCGATGCGGTTGATGCAGCCTCCGAGGTCCTGGGACGGCCGGTCGCAGCCTGCGTGACCGATCGCATCCCGCTTGTAGGGAAAGACCGAACCGGCCAGCTGAGGGAGTTGGTCGACGCCGAGCCCAAGCTCGGCCATTCGCTCGGAGAATCTCGCTACACCCTCGCCGACGTCATGTACGCGACGACCCACGAAGGCGCTCTGCACCTCGACGACGTCCTCACCCGGAGAACCCGGGTTTCAATCGAGACCAAAGACCGGGGGGTGCTCGTCGCCGCTCGAGTGGCAGACCTCATGGCCGCGGAGCTGGGGTGGGACAAGGCCACCATCCAACGAGAGATCGCCCACTACACGGCCCGAGTCGAGGCCGAACGCGATTCCCAGACTCGACTCGACGACGAGACTGCCGACGCGGCGCGAATGGGGGCACCTGATGTTCGTACCGGTGCCGGCGATTAGCCGGAAACCTCAGCGTTTGTCGGGAGCGCCGCAATATCGAAATTGGAGAGTGCGTTCCACAGGATCCAGCCGACACCACGATCCTCAGCCGCCTGGATCGACCTTCGAATCTGCCCATTTGTCCACCAGAACGCCTGGAGCCAGGGCCGCAGCACCGTTCCCTCCTCGATCCTCCGTGCCGCCGAGTCGATCGCATCTGCGGTGACGTCGTAGGGGTGGTCGTTTGGCTCGTCGAAGCCCCTCCAACCGTCGTCGTAGTGACTCGGGTAAACCATCGGGCTGAACGCATCCAATTGGCGACTCAGTTCCTCGGGGCGCTGGCCTATCCCTTGATCGTTCGGAGTCGAGACGATGATCCCAAAAACATCTGCGCTCACGGCACAGCCCAGAGGATGCAGGAGCTCTCTCGCTTCGGCAAGGAACCCCTCGATGGCGGCCACCCTTTGCTCCTGCGTCATGTCGAGTTGTCCGCTGACTTCCACCGCTTCACCTGAAGGGAAGCGAACGTAGTCGAATTGAATCTCGTCGAAGCCGAGTTCGCACGCCTCGACGGCAAGTGCGTGCGGATACTCCCAACTCCTGCGATCGGTGGGGTCGATCCATGGTCCATGGAGGGCCTGGTCCGGGTGAGACTCGGCGCGGAACCAGTCTTCAAAAGTCACAATCCGAGTAATGACGTAAAGGCCGTGTTGCCTTGCTTCGGCAATCCGGGTCACCGGGTCGTAAGCGGGTACGACAGCCCCGGCTTCGTGCGCTGCCTCGACCGCAGTGTCGTAGAGAACTCGGCCCCCTTCTTGTTTGGTGTCGAAGACCAGGGAGTTGACCGCGGTCGAGTCCGCGAGCTCGAGAATCTGGGCAAACTTCTCGTCGTCACCAGCCGCCTCGCCTCCCACTCTGAGCCCTCTCACCTTGATCGGGTCGATGACCGCGTTCACATAATCAACCGATGTTGGATCCGCAACGACGGTTTCCGACCACGCGGGCTTGGAAACTATGAGATCACCGGGTGTCGTGGAACTCAAATAGAAGAACCCGTCGGGGCCGGTGACCGCTGTGTCCTGTCCCATCGATACCACGGCCTCCGGTACCGGGGATCCGGCTTTGTCTCGGACCTTTCCGACCACGGTGTGGCTCGCCATCGTGGTCGTTGTGGAAGAAGAAACTGAACCTCCGTCGCCGGTTGTGCTCACATCGGGCCCGAACTCATCGGACTGCTGATCCGTCCGGCAAGCCGCCAGGGCCAGAATCGAAAGAATCAGGAGGAGCGAGATGATCTTCATAGGTCCGGCGTCAGGGCCGGGTCACATTTTGGCGACCACTCCCCACTAAGGCCCGATATGGCGTCCGCCTCAGGCGCCGAGCCTCGAGACCATGGCGAAAATAGTGAACAGCAACGCGAGTGTGTCGATTGTTCCAAGGGCCGCAACCCGGGCGACTGCCTGTCTTATCTTTGTCTGGTCGCCCGACTCGACGGCCTGTGCGGCTTGCTCGGTCGACTTTTCGATGAAGACACTCCCGAGGACGATCCCGATGGCGATCATCGCAAAGCCGATTGTCACGAAGGTATCCCCGAAGGAGTAGGCATCGTCGCTTGTGAGAACCAGGAACACGCCTGTCACGAGGACCACGATCCCCGCCGGCATGTACAGACGATTCCCCAGTGCTTTGCCGATGCGGAACCAACCCGCCGTCACTTCGGGACCTTGTTTCGCCGCGATTGAGGGTGCGATGGCCTGCACCATGTTGGCGCCAAGCCATGTTCCGGCACCGACGATGTGAAACCACAGCAAAAAAGATCTCATCGGCCTCCCAGACCTCAGGTGGTGAGGAAACTAGACGATGCGAAAGCCACCATGACGCCATACCATCGCCCGTCTCGTGACCACCGAGTTCGAAGCTCCGGGCTGCCGGGACGCCACCATCGCCATAGCATTCCTGTTGGCATTCGCCGCCGCACTGTTCGCTGTGGGTTTGACCTTCGTCAACGGAGACAACTGCACTGGTGTTTGCGAAACGGCAGGGCTCAGCATGTTGTACGCGGGCGGCCCCATCTCCGCGGTGTTCGGGGTGCTCACAGACACCATCGTGGTCGCTTGGCCGTTGGACATAACACTATGGGTAGTCCTCGGATTCTGGGCGGCCCGCCTGGCTCACCGCCGCGGGTCCGCCGTCACGGCCGTTTCTGTGCTGTTCGTGGTTCTTGCCTTGGCTTATGGACTAGTCCTTTCGCAGTTCGTCGAATTGGTCGGCTGAAAGCTGGCCGCCGCCACTTAGCGTGATGCGTGCATGCACTGGGTGAAGGCATTCCGTTCTCGTTCCGCCGCCGGCATTGCCGGGCTCATCTTGCTCGCGGCCGGCGCTACGGCCACCGCCACCTTTGAGGCTCCGGGTCCCAACCAAGACCTGAGACCGATCGGAGGTGCGGCGCAAGTCATAGATCTGCTCCAATCCAATGGGGCGATCCTGTGGACCTCTATGGCCGGGCCTGTGACGAGGATCGAGGTCCAAGGATGGCCGGTGCATGATGGCGACGTCGACCTGGGAGGCGCGCTCGTCATCGAGAGGCCCGAGGAACCCTATGCGGGTGCTCTCAACTTCGGGGAGCCGCCGATGACAGCGACGTTCGAAGTTGGTCCTTAGAGATAGCGGCTCAAATCGGATTCCGAAAACGGCCCTACAGCACCGATCACCCGTTCCGAGGTGTAGAGGTCTTGCGCAACCGTCTGCACATCCTCGAGCGATACCCGATCCAACTTCTCCAGACGCTCATCGACCGAAAGGTGTGGAAGCCCCGCAAGTTCGTCTCTCCCTAGGCGAACCATGCGACTGTTGGCGTCCTCGAGCGACAGGGCCAATCCACCTCGCATCGAACCTTTGGCACGTTCGAGTTCCGCATCGGTTATGCCCTCGGACATGACTTTGCCCAGCTCGTCGAGGATGACGCCAACAGCAGTATCGGTTTGAGAGGGAGTGGTTCCCACATAGACACCCCAAGCTCCGGCGTCGGTGTAGGCAAGTCGGAACGAATAGACGGCATACGCCAGGCCTCGCTCCTCGCGGACCTCGCGGAAGAGGCGGGAGGACATCCCGACGCCCATGACGTGGTTGAGGATTTCGAAGGCCCAGCGCCTCTCGTCCGACCGGCTCATGCCCTTGCCACCCACGATTATGTGAGCCTGCTCGGTGTCACGCTCGGTCACCTTCAACGCGGACTGAGACCGAGCGCTGTCACGGACGTGGTCGACTCCATCACCCGACCAATCCCCAAACCGCTCTGAAACCAGCGCTACCAACTCCTCGTGATCGAGGGAGCCCGCTGCCGCCACAACCATGGAACCGGCTCCGTAACGCCTCTTCCAGTATCCGTCGATGTCATCACGCGACATTCCGAGGATCGACTCCCGTGTGCCCAACACCTGAGGCTCCAAGGGATGACCGGCAAACAGGCTCGATGCGAAGTTCTCAAAGGCCACGTCGTTGGGGTCGTCCTCGTTCATGTTGATCTCTTCGATGACCACATGGCGCTCGGCATCGATCTCCTTCTGCCGGAAAGCCGGCTTCTGGAGCATCTCCGAAAGGACGTCAAGACCCGTGTCCAGGTCTTGATCGAGGAGGCGGGTCCAGTAGCACGTCGTCTCTTTAGAAGTGAAGGCGTTCGACTCGGCCCCTATCGAGTCGAAGAGCTCCGAGATGTCACGTGCCGAGAGTTTGTCCGAGCCCTTGAACAACAGGTGCTCGAGAAAGTGCGACGCTCCGTGCTCGTTGGGAAGCTCGTCACGCGTGCCCGTGTCTACCCAGCATCCAAGGGCAACCGATCGAAGAGAAGGCATGGTCTCGGATATGACGCGAAGGCCGTTCGGGAGGATGGTCAATTCGTAGTGCACGGGTCGGTGAGTCTATGAGGAATCCCAACGTTGGAGTAGTCGAGCGAATCTCGAGCGAAGACCCAGGCCAGCAAGCCCCACTTGACAGTCGTGAGACAATGAACCGTTATGCGCGCACGCGAACAGACCTTCCTGTCCGAGCTGATACGGCCGGAAGACACCGCGATCGAATCGGTGGTGCAGCGGTACCAACGGGTGGCGCCTGCCGTCACGCGCTTCGCCCGCTCTCTGTCCAAGAACCCCAACCTCAAGGTGAGACTGGGCGCCGAAGCCGCAGCGGCCGATGACGAAGTCGTTTGTGACCCGCGCATCTTTCAAGCTGCGTACCACCGCAACGCACCGGTCACACCGGATGAAGTAGCCCTTGCATCAGCCTTGCACGAGGTGATGCACCTCGTCTCCACCAAGCTCGATGAGACCAGGGAGCTTCCAACCGATTGGCCCACGACATCAGATGGTCCGCTACCCGCCGAGCTCGACGTGATAACCGCCTTGGAGCACACCAACCGTCCGGTCGCCGAGGTCCTCTTTTTTGCGCTGGAAGACGCTCGCCAAGAGTTGCAAGGATTGTCCGTGTATCCGGGTGCCCGCTCGGTCCTGGCCGACCTGTACATGTCTTCACTCGGCCAGGCGCTCGCCAAATCTGGCGCGCTGAGCCAGTTCGTACTGGGTTGTTTCCTTCTCACTGGCGGGTATGTCGAAAGAGAGACACTGGAGCGCCGCTTCGACGCCCGCGCCGCCGTGGCACTCGCTGACGGTTCACAGCACTGCGTTGACGCCTCCGGCTCCGACGATCCCTGGGAGGTCGCTCAACTTGCTCTCGAATTGGAGATGATTGCCAGAGCCAACGGGTTGATCACGGAGATTCCCGAGGGAGCAAACAGCCTTCAGGAAAAGGCCCTGCGCCAAGCGGACGCGGAGGCTGCTGCCGAGGGAGTGGACTCGGTCAGGGTCACCTCGCCCATCGTCGCCGACGCCGAGTCCTACCAAGACACCAGGCGTTCGGCCGACGCCCGGTCGGGCGAATCGGACCGTCGCGGGCCATCCGATATTGCCGGAGACGAATCAACCGACCAGCTTCTGAGAATCAGTCAGGCCCCGGAGGTCTATCTCCCAACCGGACAGGGAGGAAAACTAGTCGTGACCCCGGTGCCTACAGCATTCGCAAAACTCGGCTCCGACGGCAAAGCCTCTCTCGAAAGAGCCGCCGAGCGTTGGGCGGTGGCCCAGCGGCGGGTCTCCGGGGAGCTGTATCCGCTTTTTGCGGCCAACCAGCGCCGTGGCCTGCGCTCGGGGTATGACCAAGGCGATGTCTCTCCCCATTCTGCTCTCTTCATCGGCGCCGGGCTCTACCAGCGCCTCTACGAGCGACGGGCGGCTCGCACCCGCCGGACTTATGCCGTCTCGCTTCTCGTGGACGCCTCGGCGTCGATGCTGAGCCCGGGAAGAGCCAGGGGTCGAAACACATCTTGGGCGATGCCAGCCGCCATGCTTGGAGCGTGGACCATGGCGCGACTCTGCGACGAGCTCCAGATCGATTTCGAGGTCGCCCTCTTCAATCGGGGTTTTGCTGCCCGTCCCGACGACACGGAGACGACATTCCGACATCGGAGAACGGCGGCCACGTCGGGACTCAAGCAAACCCAGGGAACTGCCGCCGAACGTCTGATAACAACTGTCAATCACTACATCGTGAAGCCTTTCGATCGGCGGTGGCGGGAAGCCGAACCTGCACTGGCAGGTCTCTTTTACACTGCGATCGAGCCGACTCGAGTCGCTTCTATGGCCCGACGCGACCCCAACAACGCTCCTCCGGTCTCCCTCTTCGAGAAGGCCGCCAACGTTGACGAGTTCAACGTGATCCACGCCGCAGAGAGGATGGCCAGACTGGGCGCCCAGGTTCGAGTGCTGATGGTTCTCGCCGACGGCATGACCCGAGGATCAGTGGACGCGTTGACCAAGTCGGTCTCCACGGTCGAGTGGGGAGGCACAACGGTCATCGGCATCGGGATCGGCGACCATACGGTCGACGAGACTTACCGACGCCACGAGGTGGTGGAGCAGCCTCAGGATCTGGCGCGAGCCATGATCGACGGCACACGCGGTGCTCTGCGTCGCTCGCTAGCGCTTTCGGGCATGGACACTTGGTGGCTGAAGGCTTCGGAGTACAAGGACCAGGAAGGAAGACAAGTTGCCTGACAAAGCCGTATTCGACGATCCCACAGGGGAACGTCCCCCGATCACGCTCGACACGATCAAGATCGACAAAGGGCTCGATGACTTTGAGCTCCGGATGAGAAAGATCCCCGAACCCGACCCGCACTATGTCGACCTTGGGATGCTCTATCGATTCGCACAAGTCGAGCAAGCCCGCGCCAATGGTTCCGAAGGTCTGGTCCCCCTCCACGTCGCGGTCCGGGGCCACATGGGCACGGGTAAGGACCACGATATAGAGCAGTTTGCAGCGGCGATGCGCCTCCCCTACTTCCGGATACCTCTGACCGGCGAGGTTCGGGACGTCACTCTCATCGGCTCGACCCGGCTCCATGGTGACGGCAAGGGTGGGACCGAGAGTCGTTGGGAGGATGGCGACATCACCAGGGCGCTCCGGGGTCCGGCTTTGCTCAACCTGTCAGAGCTGAACGCTGCCGGAGCCGAGACGTTGTTCGCTCTACATGGACTACTCGACCGTTATTCGGCGCTCGATCTTCCCAACGGTGAGACCGTGGCCCTACGGGACGACGTTCGCGTTTTCGGAACGATGAACCCAACCGACCTCCGCGATTACGCAGGAACGCAAACCCTCAACAAGGCCTTTGCCGACCGTTGGGTCATCTGGGAGAAGCGATTCCCGGGAAACGACCAGATCGAAAAGATGCTGACCACGCGCTATCCGAGCCTCCGACAAGAGTACGTCGAGGCAATCGCCCGCCTCGCGGTCGAGGTCAACGCTTCTTTCGAGGCCGAGGACGCAGGAGTCAGGGTCGAGACGCCGTTGTCGCTGCGCTCGATCCTCGATCGCTTGCCAGTGGGCCTTCTCATCCACGCCGACCGGGACGATCCGCTACGCACCGCCTGGGAGGAATTCGTCTTGCCGCACGTCGACGTCTTCGACCGGGATCACTACGAGACGGTGTGGAACGCCGTCGTTCGTCGTGGGCCGGAAAAGAAACCCTTCAAGTAGAAGTACGCTCGCCTGATGCCCTACGACCTCGGCAATGAGGAGCTCGATGCCAAAGTTCGCGACCTGGTGGCGGCTGCCTCAGACAACGAGAACCCCGAGATCATCTCCGAGATCATCACTACTGCCTTGAAGATGCATCGTGACGGGGCCAGTCGGGCAGATCTGAAGCTCACCAACACTGCTCTCAAGGAGATGCGCTACTCGAACCTCATCTTCTCCCGCCATGACGAGCCCAAAGTCACCATCTACGGCTCGGCGAGACTGCCCGAAAACGACCCCAACTATTTGCTCGCCGAGCAGTTCGCAGCGCTGGCGGCGGAACAGGGATGGGGGGTGATCACCGGTGCCGGGCCCGGTGTGATGGAGGCTGCCAACAAGGGCGCCGGAAAGGAGTCGTCTTACGGGGTCAACATTCGCCTTCCATTCGAGGCGGCAGCCAACCGTTATCTCAATCCCGAGAGGACAGTCAACTTCAAGTACTTCTTCACGAGGAAGCTGGGTTTCGTCAAAGAGGCGCACGCATTCGTTGTGATGCCTGGCGGATTCGGCACGCTCGACGAGACGTTCGAGCTTTTGACGTTGATTCAGACCGGGAAAAGCGACCTGCACCCGGTCGTGATGCTCGAGACCCCGGGCACCGGCTTTTGGGAGCAGATCATCGAGTTCATCGGCGGGCAGCAACTGGGTTCCGGGCTGATCTCCGAATCAGATCTCGCTTTGTTTCATCTCAGCCATTCTGCTGAAGACGCCATCGGCCACCTCAAGCACTTCTACGCGAACTACCACTCGCAGCGTTACCACCAGGGAAAGCTGATTCTCCGATTGCGCAAGGGGCCGTCACCCGAGCTGCTGGCCGAGCTGAACCGGGACTTCGCCGACATAGTCGTCGAAGGATCCATTGAGATGGCAGAACCGCTCCCGGCCGAGGTGGAGGACGAGGACGCGCTCGACTGTGATCGCATTTCGTTCCTCTTCGACCGGCAGCACTTTGGCCGCCTCCGACAGATGATCGACCGGCTCAACGACGCCGTGGCTGAGCCGGAGGCCCTCCGCCTACCGGAACCGATGACCGAGGAGCACGCAGAACGCCCCTGGTAAGAGGCGCTTTCACCTTGTTAGTAGCACTCTGAGCACTATTAGAATCACTACGTGCGCGACATCCTGTCAGACCTCGTAGCCGAGCAACAGTTCCTCGATCAATCGTTGCAACGAATCCCGATAAAGATCTGGGATATGGTCACGCCGGCCAAGCCGTGGACGGTTCGCGACAAGATCGCGTATCTCGCCGATACCGAAGACCTTGGTGCCGACACCATTGCTGGGGGTGACAGGATCAAGGAGTGGCAGAACGCCACCGACCTCGAGAAGCTGCGCAAGGTCGCCATCACCAAGGGCCGCGGGATGAGACCCCAGGATGTGATCGAATGGTGGCGCGGCGGGCGTGCCAAGGTCGTGGAACCACTTTCCCACATGAGCGGCGACGCGCGGGTCGAATGGATTGATGGCGACATGAGTGCTCGCACATTCGCCACGTTCCGCCTCATGGAGACCTGGATGCACGGTTTGGACATCTATGCCACGCTCGGCGCGGAAGTGGAAGACACCCCGCGAATCCGACACATCTGCTGGTTGGGTTGGAAAACCCTGCCCTATGCGTTCAAGCAGGCCGGCGAGGACTACGAGGCCGTTCGCGTGGAGGTGATAGGGCCCGGTTATGCCAAGTGGGTATACGGTCCCCAAGACACGGAGCAGCTGGTCAAAGGGTCGGCCTCGGATTGGGCCCGGTTGGTTGTGGGCAAAGCCGCGCCCAAGGACACTCGACTCAAGACCACCGGGGAGTTCGCCGAGACCGCACTCGAGGTGGCTCAGGCCTTTTTGTGAGTGAAATCCCCCACCTGGTGGGGATGATTCATCTTCTGCCCCTGCCGGGATCGCCTGGTTTCGGAGGTTCGTTCGAACATGTCCTCGAGGTGGCAGTCGAGGATGCATCCGTCCTCGCCGACGCTGGTTTTCCCGCCTTGATGGTGGAGAACTTCGGAGATGCGCCCTTTTACGGGAGTTCGGTCCCGCGGGAGACGGTTGCTGCGATGTCAGTCGCGGTGTCGACAGTGAAAAGGCAGTCCGGACTGGCTGTTGGAGTCAATGTCCTTCGCAACGACGCCGTCGCTGCGCTTGCCGTCGCTGCTGCCGTCGGCGCCGGATCGGTCAGAGTCAATGTCTTGTCCGGCATGATGTACACCGATCAGGGGCCGATCGTGGGAAAGGCAGCCGAGGTTCAACGTCTGAAAATGCGGCTCTGCCCAGATGTCGAGATCTGGGCGGACGTGATGGTGAAACATGCAACGGCGCCGCCGGGTACCGATCCGGTGCGAATGGCCCTGGACACCCTGGAGAGGGGTGGCGCCAATGCTCTTATCGTGTCCGGATCCGGCACCGGTAGTGAGCCTGACCTCGGGCTGACACGGTCGATTCGGACTGCCATCGGCACCAACGCCCGCCTCGTCATCGGCTCCGGTGCCACACCGGAGAATCTTGGCCCACTCTGCGAGGTGGCGGACACCGTGATCGTCGGGTCGGCACTCAAACACGGCGGTGTGGCGTCCAACCGGGTTGACCCCGACCGCGCCGAGGGCTTCGTCGCTGCGGCCGGCGCTGTCGGGCTTCTGTGACCGGACTCCGTCCACAACCGGCGCCTCTCCTTCCCATTCCTCCCGTCGGATGTGTCTAATCCCGTCGAGTGTGCTTATCCTCTCGCTTTTTGGGTAGGACAAGCACACTCGACGGGGTTGAGAGAGGTCCAGGGACTAGTTCGTTTGCGATCTGAGACCCTAGACCCATAGCCTCCAGCACTCATAGTGAACAGAATTCACTCCGGGTAAGTATGAGAGAGCTACCGAGAGACATCCTGATCGAGGTCATGGAAGACGTGATCGAAGATCTCCACGGGCACGTTCACCGCGTGTCGGACCTCGCCGTTGATCTCGGAGCGGGTCTCGGCCTGGGAGATGACGATCTCGATCGTCTGGCGCTCGCCGGAGTTCTCCACGATGTGGGCAAGATTCACCTGGATCCAGGGATCCTCGCCAAGCCGGGCCCCCTCGACGAGTCCGAGCGTGAACTCATGCAACGCCATCCTGAGCTCGGCTTTGCCATGACGCGCAACCGGATGGACCCCAAAGTCGCGGAAGCCATCCTCTACCACCACGAGCGATTCGACGGACGGGGCTACCCCTTCGGGCTCGCCGGCGAGAGAATCCCGGTGCTGTCTCGCATCGTCCTCGTCGCCGACGCCTTCGACGCCATGACCTCCACCCGGGCCTATCAGCCGGCGCTCCCGGTTGACTACGCGGTAGCTGAGATACAGGCCAACTCCGGCACCCAATTCGACCCTGCTGTCGTCGAGATTTTCACGGACCTCGCCGCCGTCGACCGACTCCCCTTGGAGCTCACCGCCTGACGACTCTTGTCACACTCCTCTGATACCTTCACGGTGTGGACCCACTTCAGGCCTTTACCCGACCTACCCGAACCTGGTTTGAGGCCTCATTTGCTGCACCCACCCCCGCCCAGGAGCTCGGCTGGCCGGCGATAGCCAACGGCGATCACACACTGATTCACGCCCCCACCGGCTCGGGAAAGACTCTCGCCGCCTTCTTGTGGACTCTCGATCGCCTGCTCACCGAACCCCCGCCGGAGAGAGCGGACCGATGCCGCGTGCTCTATGTCTCGCCGCTCAAGGCCCTTGCCCATGACGTCGACCGCAACCTACGTGCCCCGCTCGCCGGGATCACCCATGCAGCCCGACGTCTCGGAGAAGACACCCTTCCCCAGCTGACCACGTTCCTTCGCACCGGTGACACACCGCAGGAGGATCGGCGGAGGATGCAGCGCGTGCCCCCAGACATCCTGATCACGACGCCTGAATCTCTCTACCTGATTCTCACCTCGGCCGCCCGAGAGGTGCTGAATCCGGTGAGGTGGGTGATCGTCGACGAGGTGCACTCCCTCGCCGGCACCAAGAGGGGAGCCCATCTGGCACTCTCCTTGGAGCGCCTCGAGACCATCACGTCATCGCCTCCGCAACGCATTGGGCTCTCAGCCACCCAAAGGCCGTTGGAGACCATCGCCCGATTCCTCGGCGGTGGATCACCCGAGACCGACTCGTGGGCACCAAGGCCGGTCACGATCCTGGACGTGCCCAACGACGGTGCGATCGAGCTCGAACTCGTGGTACCGGTTGCGGACATGAACGAGCCCGGGGATCCAGACCCTCTCGATCCCGATCACCAGCCGACGCGCTCCATTTGGCCCGCGATATATCCGGCCCTGCTCGACGAGATCAACTCCCACACGAGCACGATCGTCTTCGCCAACTCGCGACGTCTCGCCGAGCGGATCTGCGCCGAGATCAACAACCTCGCCGGTTCCGAGATCGCCCGCGCCCACCACGGATCGGTCTCTCGCGAGCACAGGGTCGAAATAGAGGAGTCCCTCAAGACCGGGAGCCTCAAGGCCGTTGTGGCTACATCCTCCCTCGAGCTGGGGATAGACATGGGCGCCGTCGACCTCGTCATCCAGATCGAAGCGCCACATTCAGTGGCTTCCGGCCTGCAACGGGTGGGGCGAGCCGGGCACCAGGTGGGCACTCCATCCAAAGCGAGGATCTTTCCCAAGTATCGGGGCGACCTGCTGGTCTCGACGGTCGTCGCCCAGCAGATGCTGAGACGGGAAGTGGAGGCGACGGTCATCCCCAACAGCCCGCTGGACGTCCTGTCCCAGCAGTTGGTCGCTGAAGTGGTGTCACACGAGACCACTGCCGACGACCTATTCGAACTGACCCGGCGGGCGGCCCCCTATGCAGAGCTGAGCCGAAGCGTTTTCGAAGGAGTACTCGACATGCTCGCCGGCCGCTATCCCTCAGACCTGTTTGCAGAGCTACGACCACGCATCAACTGGGATCGGGCCACAGGAGAGATCAGCCCCCGTCCGGGAGCCCGCATGCTCGCGGTGACAAACCCGGGAACCATCCCAGATCGGGGCTTGTATCGGGTGGCCCTGCCGGACGGGAGCAAGGTTGGCGAGCTCGATGAGGAAATGGTCTACGAGTCGCGGGAAGGCGACACATTCCTGCTCGGCTCCTCGGCGTGGCGCATTAACCAGATCACACATGACAAAGTCGAGGTTGTGCCGGCGCCGCCAGACTCCGCGGCACGCATGCCTTTCTGGCACGGGGACATGCTTGGTCGATCTGTGGAGACCGGCAAGGCAATAGGAACGTTCACCCGGGAGATCGGGGCCCCTGGACCCCTCGGAAGCCAGGCAGCTCCTCATGGAGCGTTACCACCTTGGTGAGTGGGCGGCCGCCAACCTCGTCGACTATTTGGAGGAAGAGCCGCGAATCGACCCATATCCTTCCATCCGACCAGACCATCGTCGTCCAGCGCTTCCGCGATGAAATCGGTGACTGGCGAGTGGTGATCCTTTCCCCGTTCGGCGCCAGAGTGCACGCACCCTGGGCGATGGCCATTCGACACCGTCACCTCGCTGCGGCGGGTACTGACATCGACGCCATATGGTCCGACGACGGGATAGCCCTTCGCTTCCCCGACACCGACGAAGCACCCGACGCTGCGGAGCTGATCCTCGAGCCGGAAGACGTCGAGGCCACTCTCATCGATCTAGTGGCCGACACCGCGCTGTTCTCGGCCCGATTCCGCGAGGCTGCCGGACGATCGCTGCTCCTGCCCAGGAGAAGACCAGGCGAGAGGACACCGCTGTGGCTGCAGCGGAGGAAATCGGCCGACCTGCTCTCGGTCGCCAAGCAGTTCGGGTCGTTCCCAATCCTGCTCGAGGTCTACCGCGAGATCCTCCAGGACGATTTCGACCTTCCCGCCCTCGTCGATCTGCTGTCCCGACATGCGTTCCCGGAAGATCAGAGTGGCCCAGGTCGACACGACGGGACCCAGCCCATTTGCCTCCTCACTCCTCTTCTCTTTCATCGCCGCCTATCTCTACGAGGCGGATTCGCCGTTGGCAGAACGTCGAGCAGCAGCCCTCACCCTCGACCGGGAGCTACTCAGAGAATTGCTCGGCGAGGGCGAGCTTCGGGAGCTCATCGACCCCGAAGTGGTGACCACCGTCGAACTGGAGCTACAGCGCCTGACGGATGGCCGCAAGGCGCGGAACGTCGACGGCGTGCATGACATGCTGAGGGATCTGGGCCCGCTAACCGTCCCAGACCTAGAGGTGAGAACCGAGGGCTTGGACGTGACGGTGTCCATCAAATCTCTGATCGAACAGAGACGGGTTTTTGAAGTCACCATCGGCGGCGACGTGCACTATGCGGCTGCAGAGGACCTTTCCCGACTTCGGGATGCAATCGGCGT
The DNA here is from genome assembly GCA_965216725.1 of Acidimicrobiia bacterium. Classification (GTDB taxonomy): domain Bacteria; phylum Actinomycetota; class Acidimicrobiia; order Spongiisociales; family ZC4RG35; genus JACZUI01. The sequence continues at coordinate 108,129 of CBDCGI010000018.1, forward strand.
CCAGCCGCCGCAAGGTGTCCCGTACACATTTCTCGAGCAAGTCGAAGACCCTCTTGGAGACGTCATCGGGAGGTATGCCCGTACTCACGGTCCGTTCACCGCCAGCGAGGCGGCCTCGGCTCTCCGGCTCCCCACGGCCGTGGTCGACCAAACCTTGAACGCCCTAGAGGCTCGGGGTCGGGTCGTCCAGGGGCGCGTTCCGGCCCGGCCGCGAAGGTCGGGAGTGGGTCGACGAGACCGTGCTGAAACGGCTCAAACGGCGTTCCCTCGCCCTTCTCAGAAAGGAGATCGAGCCGGTTGAGCCTGCGGCGCTGGCTCGCTTCTCCATCGGATGGCACGGTATTAGGGCTGAGACGCCGACCGGTGCCAACGCATTGTTCGAAGCAGTGAACCGGCTCGCCGGGGCCCCGGTCCCAGCTTCCACCCTGGAACGCGATGTCTTGTCTTCGAGAGTCGTCGGCCCCCAAACGGGACTCGATCGGCTGCTGGCTGACGGGGAGTTGATCTGGGTGGGATCGGGTGCACTAGGCGCGAGAGACGGCAGGGTCGCCCTGTACCCACGGGACCGACTCGGTTTGCTGTGGCGGGGCCCCGACCCCGAGGCAGATCTGTCGAACCGTGCGGAGGCGAACTTGGACTTTCTCCGTGAGAACGGCGCCAGTTTCTTCCGTGACATGTACGAGGGGACGGCGGGTGGAGATCCCGAAGAGGCCTTGGAGGCGCTTTGGGACCTGGTGTGGGCTGGATATGTGACCAACGACACTCTGGAACCGCTCCGGGCTTACGGGCGGCAGCGTTCGTCGCGTCAGGGAAGGAGGCCACTCTCCTCCAGATTCTCTGCCCACTCGGCTGGTCGCTGGTCAGAGGTCTCCGCCATGGTTCGCTCCCAGCCCCCGCCTACAGAGAGACACGCTGCCTGGGCCCAGCTCTTGCTCGACCGCCACGGAGTGGTCGCAAGGTCGACGGCGCTCGCAGAGAACTATCCGGGGGGGTTCACCAATCTATACCCAGTTCTGGGGCACCTCGAGGAGTCTGGCCGCATCCGCCGCGGGTATTTCGTTGAAGGTCTAGGTGGATCTCAATTCGCTCTGCCCGGAGCCGTCGACCTCCTCAGGTCCGAGAGGAGAGGCGGTATCGCCGCCCTATCCGCGACCGACCCGGCGAACCCGTACGGATCGATTCTCCCCTGGCCGGAATCCCCGGAGGCCAGGCTTGCCAGGGACGCCGGGGCATACGTGGTCACCGCCGACGGCGATCTGGTTGCCTACCTCGACAAAGGCCGGCGCGGGCTGACATTGTTCGATACCGACCCAGCGATGTATGGGGAGATCTCACGAATCCTCGCCTCTGTCGCGGCCCGTCACAGGAGGCTGACACTGCTCACTGTCAACGGGAACCTCGCCTCATCCTCGCCCCTGGCCCCTGCGCTCACCGAGTGGGGTTTCGCCGCCGCCCCGAGGGGCCTCACCTACCGCGGCTGATCAGTCAGGAGATCCCAGCGGAAGTCGCCTCCGCCACCCCGCCATCGACAGGGATGATCGCACCGGTCATCCACGACGCAGCATCTGAGGCAAGGAACGTGATCATTGGGGCGATGTCACCAGGCTCGCCAACCCGACCCAAAGGGTGAGCCCTTGCCGCGGCATTCTCGTCGGTCAAGAGCGCGCCGGCCAGACGGGTTTTGACCACCGCCGGCGCCACGCCCAGCACTCGAGTCTTAGGAGCGAGCTCAAATGCAAGCTGTTTCGTCATGAACACTAATCCCGCCTTCGCGATGTTGTATGCGCCGGTGAAAGCACCCGGTCGCAGCCCGGCCACGGACACCACGTTGATGACCACCCCGCCGTGGCTTTCCATCCAGCCATGATGCGTGGCTCGGGTCCACAGCAGCGGCGCCCTGAGGTTTACCGCCCACGTCTTGTCGAGCGCTCCCATATCTACGTCCATGAGCGGGCCGGCGGCCGGATTCGTTGCTGCGTTGTTGACGAGGATGTCAACAGGGCGCCGAAGCGATCGATCGTGGCAGCAACTGCTTCCTCAGCCGCGTCTGCGGAGTCGGCGCGCGCTGGCAGGGGCAGAAGCAAGGACTGCTCCACGCCGGCCTCAGCCAACTGGGCCATGGCCGCCTCCAGGTTTTCCGGCTTGCGCGACGTGATCACGACTCCGCTGGCTCCACTCCGAGCAAACGTAAGAGCCGTCTCCAGCCCGATACCTCTGCTTGCTCCGGTGACAATCGCCACTTTCCCGTCGAGATTTATTTCCATGTTTTCGTGTCCTCCTGGGCTCAATGACCGCCGCGCTTCACACCGCCGTATTTCATCCGGGTGTCGGAGATGGCGGCTGCGCGTGAATCATCATCGTTGACTCCAGCATCCACGATTTCGCCGACAAAGAAGGTGTGAGTCCCGTAATCGGTGGCGTCCCGGAGCTGACATTCCATCCAGGCAACGGCTTCTGTGAACACGGGAACACCGGTCTTTCCCCTGCGAACAGGTCGACCATTCAACGTAAGGCCGTCTCTCATGGCTGGTTTGGAGAACTTGACGAACACTCTGGTGTCATCTGGCGACCAGAGGTTGACGCTGAAAGCACCACCCTCCGTGATCAGTCTGTGGGTCACGGCCTTGTTGTCGACTCCGACGCCGACCAAAACCGGCTCCATGGAGACCTGGGTGATCCAAGAGGCGGTCATACCGTTCCACTCCTCTCCCGATGCCGATCCGACCAGGGCGAGGGCGTTTGGTATCCGCCAGGTGACCTTGTTGAGCAGTTCCGCGTCCATCTCCAACCCGCAAAATCCAGGGAATGACCCTAATGTCGCGGCCGTGCGAATCCTGATCGCCACCACCGGCGTCTTGCCACCGGTCCCGGTCGCTGATCTGACAAACCGCCTCCTTTCGGAAGAGGGCGCAGTCACGGTGATGAACGTCGTGCAGATCCCGCGCTCTTTTCTGGACGCTCTGGACGCTGACGTGAGACGATCGTTTCTCGACGACACCTCGGGCACCGACGACGCCGAGGCCAAAGCAGGTCGCTATCTGGAGGAGCGGGGCCAGAAGGCGGTGGAGCCAATCGTTGCCGCTCTCTGGGCGGTCGGCATCGAACCCGACGTCCGATATGTCGAAGGTGACGACCCCGCCGAGGCCATCATCTACACCGCCGAGGAGATTGGTGCGGAGATAGTGCTCATGGGCGCCACCAGGCGGCTCTTCACGGAGGAGGCCTGGCGAAGCGTTTCGGCCCGCGTCATGGACAAATCCAACCTTCCGGTTTTGGTGGTTCCCGGCCTTCGCATCGAAGACACGATGGAGATGCCCGTAATCGAGCTCTAGCCCGCATATTGGTGTGGATTGAAAAATTGTCACACCCGAGTCGTAGCTTGGCGGCCATGAGACCGATTGGCACCGAGACCTGTGACCACAAGCCGACTTGGGTTGGGCGAGTGGCAGTGGCTGCGTGTGGTCACTGTGGCACAGTCCACTGGATGTCCGATGACGGTCCGATTGACCCGGCCGAAGGGATGGCGCACCTGTTCGGCAATTTCGACCTGATCGGCCACGTCGACGCCCTGCACGCACCTTCCCCCACTGTGCTCGCCTATGCTGCGCCCTCGGCGCGAAGGAGGCGAAATCTCGGAGTGTTGCCGGCGAACACCTGGCTCCAGGTCGCCCCAGACCTCTGGCTTTCACACGACAACGAGACGTTGCTCCTGGCGACAAACCACCAACAACTCATCGAGAACCTCACACGAGGGGCGTGATCCCGGGCTCCGACGCTTCCCTCCCGGTTCGGCACCGGCAATCGACAAATGCTGATTTCAGCTCAGGCAACGATCAAACCGACCAACTCTCCCTGGTACCGGTTGGTGATCGATGGAATCGACAGCGCCCGAGTCTCTACCGAGGTCGACGACGACCGACTGAAAGAGGCCGAGCACCGGGGGTTCATGCTCCGCACCACCGATATCTACTTCCTGGACGAGCGCGATACCAAGTGGCACATCGCCGCCGAACTGCCGGACACCCGGACTGTCCAGACCGAATTCGAGACAGAGCTCACCTACAAGAAATGGGGTCGAGTCCAAGGAGTCGTCGGTCGCCGACTTGGCGGACGGAAGATATCCGTACACGAGCAAGTCGGGGCCGATGAAGCCCCGACCTTGATAGCGACGACACGCGGCGACCTTGGCGGACCCGGCCGAGGTGAGGCCGCACGCGTCTTCACCAGGAGTCGGGAGTATCCAATCGCCCCGGCGAAAAGGGCACGCCGAGGCGACACCGGGGGCGCAGAAATCACGCGTACGTCAAGGCTCGCTCTGGCGCGTTCCACCTGGACTGTTGAGACGGAAGCTTCCATACCTCTGGCGGCGGCCTTGATCCACTGGCACATTCTGCTCGGCGACTTCTACGAGCTGAGTGCCGGTGGAGGTTCCGTCTGACCACCAACTCGGAACTGGTCGACAGCGCCCGCCGGTGAAGGGCGGTCAGGCCGTGGATCGCTCCTCGAACTGGGTCCGATACAGGCTGGAGTAAAGACCCCCGCGAGCGACAAGTTCGTAGTGGGTGCCCTGCTCGACCAGCTTGCCTTCGTCGAGCACCAGGATCTGATCCGCCGCCCTGACTGTCGAGAGACGGTGAGCGATGACGATGGAGGTTCTCCCTTCCATGACTCTCTCCAACGCCTGTTGGATCAAAGCCTCCGATCTGGAGTCGAGATGCGACGTTGCTTCGTCGAGGATCAGGATCCTTGGATCCTCGAGCAGGACCCTGGCGAGGGCGATCCTCTGCTTTTCGCCTCCCGATAGCCGATAACCTCTCTCGCCCACGACCGTCTCGTAACCATCGGGGAGTTTGGAGATCATCTCGTCGATGTTCGCGGCCCGGGCGGCAGTCGCCAGCTCGACGTCCGTTGCATCTGGCTTGGCGTACCTGAGATTGGCGGCGATCGTGTCGTGGAAGAGATAGGTCTCCTGGGTCACCACACCCACTGCGGCGGAGATGTCGGCCAAGCTGAGCTTCCTCACATCGTGGCCGTCGATGACGATTTCGCCCTTGCTGACGTCGTATAGCCGGGGAATGAGATAGGAGATCGTCGTCTTGCCGGCTCCCGACGGCCCCACCAGCGCGGTCAGCGTGCCCGGCTCGGCAACAAAGTCGATATCACGTACCGCCCACTTCCGGGTGCTCACCTGGCTGACGATGTCCGGCTCCGCGTTCCGGGAACTGTGCCAGCTGAACCGGTTCACAGCTTCCAAGCCCTCGACTTCACCGCTTTCGTACTTGAAAGACATGTCACGGGCCTCGACTCGCCCAACTAGGGGAACCAAGCGCTCCGGCTCCTCGGGTTCGGCGATGTCGGTCTCTAGGTCCAAGACCTCGAACACCCGCTCGAAGGACACCAAGGAGGTAGCAAACTCGACACGGGAGTTGGACACAGCGGAAAGCGGGCCATAGAGCTGAGGCAGCAAAGCAGAGAACATGACGAGCGTTCCCAGGGTGAGTCCCCCATTGATGACGATGTAGCCGCCGGCCCAGAAAACCCCGGCAGTGCCCACAGCTGACACCAGACCCAGGGCAGCAAAGAACCCTCTTCCGACCAGGGCGCGGCGGACCCCTATGTCACGGACCTGAGCCGCCTCCGACGAGAACCGCTGCGACTCCTCGTCCCAACGACCAAAGAGCCTCACCAGCAACGCTCCCGACACGTTGATGGTCTCCTGAAGGATTCCCGACATCTTCGCCTCGTGCTCCATCTGCTCCGTCGTGACTCGACGCAACACTTTGGCCACCCGTCTCGCTGGGAGGACAAACAGAGGAAGAGCGGCCACAGCCAGCAGCGTCAACCGCCACTCTGCCTGCAGCATCACCACGAGGATGACGATTACCGAGACGACGTTGGACAGGATGGTCACGAAAGTGCCCGTGATTGCCTGCTGCGCACCCACAACATCGCTGTTGAGCCGGTTCATGAGCTCGCCTGTCTTGGTGGCCGTGAAGAAGCGAAGCGACATGCGCTGCAGGTGATCGAACAACTCGCAGCGAAGATCAAAGATGATCCCCGAGCCGACCTTGGACGACCACCAGCGTTGAGCGACACCTACCAGAGCATTCACCACGGCCACCAGGATCATCGCGCCGCCCAGGAGGGTCAGCAGTCGCAGGTCCTCGTCGGGCAACGCTTCATCGATGAGGACTCGAATGAGAATCGGTGGTACGACCGTTAGGCCCGAGATGATGAGAATCGTCACCAAGATCCCGATGAGGCCGCCCAAGTACGGGCGTCCATATCCCCATACTCGAGTCAGGAGGGCGCGATCGACCTCTGGACGATCATGCTCTTCGTCGTACTTGAGGTACGACCACCATCCGCCGCTGTGAAAGATCTCGTGCTCCTGGTTGGCTATCGGAGCCTAAAGGTCTGCCGGGTTTAGCCGCTCCAGCTCGACAAAAGAGGTGTGCATGGCGAACAAAGCCTCCTCGGTTACGACGTTACGAGCGAAGAGCTCGTATCGGTAGATGCCGTCGAACCAGATCAGGGTCCTCCCCGAGCTCGAGGACAGAGACCACACAGGCTTCTCCTCATATTGAATCAGATCGCAAGAAGTCGTCGACGCATCGGAGAATCGGGCGCAGGAGACTCCGGTTTCCAAGCCCAAGGCCTCCTGTGCCCCTTGAGCGTCCCGACTCACCCAGAGCACCGCGATCTGGGCCACGGAGCGAGATCGGGTGTACGGCTCCGAGGACCAGATACCAAAGCCGGCCAGAGGCTCGTCAGACAGCTCCCCGCTGCGCTCGAACACGATCTGCGAGGTCACATACTCGGCTTGGGCTGGTGCCGAGCCCGGAAACTTGATCGATGGTGCGAGAACGATGATCTCGTCGCGGTTCGCCTGAACGATCAAATCGCCTCCCCGGCGAGCGAACACCTCATCTCTGAGGAGCTGCTCATTGCTCAGCGGTCCGCTCTCGATGCTGTCGTTGAACCAGAGCAGCTGCTCGCTTCCGGTCACCACGGGAACCGTGACGACAACCGTTGTCGTGGTGAGGATGGTGGGCTCAGCAATCCAATCTGAGCTGCGCCGGCCAACCCCCTCCAGGGGCGTGTCACCGCACGACGCCAACACCAGTGTCGCAACGATGAGGACTAGAGAAAGCCCGGATTTCTTCAAATCGCTCCCAGTTTTGCTTTGAGCCTGCCCCTAGAAACGGGCAAACCCGTCATTGCCGTTCCCAACGCAAGACGGGTCTCCCCAAGAAGATACTTGTCGGCCACGTATCCTCAAGCATTGTGGCGGATCAAAAACAGCTAGTACACGTCATCAACGGCCCCAACCTCAACCTGTTGGGAACGCGCCAGCCCGAAATCTACGGCACCGATTCCCTCTCCGATCTCGAAAGCCACCTCTTGATTTGGGCCGACAAGCTGAACCTCGAAATCACGATGATGCAGACCAATCATGAGGGAGCCATCATCGACGCCCTCCATGGAGCGGCCGGCTCCCTGGGAGTCGTCTTGAACCCGGGCGCATACGCCCACACTTCGCGGGCAATCGCCGACGCCATTTCGTCGATCGGAGTGCCGGTCGTCGAGGTGCACATCTCCAACATCAAGCATCGGGAGGCATGGCGGGCTGTGTCGTTGCTCGAGGATGTCGTGACACGCTCTTTCTACGGCCGAGGATTCACCGGCTATCGGGACGCAATGCGGCTACTTGTCAACCTGCAGACACCTGCACAGTTGGTGCAATACGGCCCCCACCCGGAGAACATCGCCGACCTGAGGCATCCTGATGACGCCACCAAGGCGGTGATGCTGATTCATGGGGGCTTCTGGATGCAAGAGTGGACCCGCGACTCCATGGACTCCATAGCCGTAGATCTTCATCGTCGGGGTGTCGCAACACTCAACATCGAATACAGAAGAACAAATGCCGGCGGGGCCTGGCCTGGCTCAGGTGAGGACGTCTGGCTTGCTCACAACTATCTGACACGCCGCAGCGAGCTTGCTGGCCTGCCGATAACGGTGCTGGGGCACTCTGCCGGCGGATACCTGGCGCTTCATCTTGGACAACGCAACGATGTTGGGCGTGTCGTCGCTCTTGCGCCATTGACCAGCCTCGAGCTTCAGGCAGGAATCGACGGACCCGGTCGGGAACCCGCCAAGGAGCTACTGGCGGCAGGAGCACCAGCGTCGCTCTCCGCCGACGGCGCCTGGTTGTTCCATGGCCTCGACGATGAGCTTGTCCCGACTGAGCATTCCAGCGGTTGCGCCGCCGCCTTTGTGAAGACGATGGACGGGGCCGGTCATTTCGACCTTCTCAACCCGGCTCACCCCGCCTGGCAGGAGGTTTTGGGGGTCATCGACGTTTCCTGACCAAGCTGTGGACAGCTCTGTGAATTCCGGGATGCAGTTCTATCCACAGATGGGTAGGGTTCCGCTTCGGGCAGTGGGAGGAGTCACCCCCTGCGGAGTCATTTCATGCGTATCCGACGCCTATCGTTTGTTGCTGGATGGACTGCCGTCATCATGGCGGCCGTCATCGGGTTCTCCGCGTTCGGAACCTCCGGAGAGGGCGATCCCGAAATCAGCGTCGAGGCTGCCGCTTCGACTATTGGCCACACCGCAGGAGCCTATGCCGGGGTCTCGTTTGCGATGATGTCAGGCGACAGTGGCGGTGCCATCGTCGTCGCAGGTGACGACACCGAAGAACCTGCCGAGTCGGCCGCGCCCGCCGGAGAAAACGAGTCGCCGACTTCGACGTCGATACCGATCGAGGTGGATGCCAGCGGCTGGCTGTCTGAGATCCAAGTGCGAGCATTGGTCACTTTGTACTTCGATCGAGCAGACGTGAACCGGGCTGTGCGCATCGCATGGTGTGAGTCGCGCTTCGATCCCGGCTCTGTCAACTTGAGGACGGGTGGGGTGGGCTTGTTCCAGCATCTCCCCCGCTACTGGGCCGAGCGATCTTCGGAGGCAGGTTTCGGGGGTTATCCCGCGACGGATCCCGAGGCATCTACTGCTGCGGCCGCCTGGGAGGTCTACAACGGCGCGGGTTGGGAGATCTTCAGCTGCCGCGGCTGACTCTGACTATCAGGCTCCTACGACCTCGTCCACATCTCTCGAGAAGCTCCCTCGACTCGGGTCGCCCTGAATGCCCTCGGATTTGTACACAAGCCGGACCTCGGAGCAGTCGTCGCAGATGATCCTCTCCAGGCCGGCATGAGTGACCGAGACAGTGCTGTGATGTGAGCACACCCCTTGCGTGCGTCTTGCATTACGAGTAACGAGCTTCATTTTCTCCCGCCTCCCACGGCTTACTGATCGAAGGTTGATGAGATTCTCACCGCTCCTGGTCTTTTGTCACTAGGTCAGTTGGCCCAAGCATGTCGTTGCATGGGTTTCGAAGTCATCGGAAGTCTCGGGAACGCACGGTCTGCACTCCCAAGGGGACGAAGTCCTGGGCAACGATATTGGTGACCCCGTCGTGGTACTCGAGACGACCATGAATTACCAAGGCTGGGCTCTTGCGGACCACTCGTCTGTGCTTGGCCCACACATCAGGCAACACCACGATGTTCAGCAATCCGGTCTCATCCTCCAGGTTGAGGAAGTACACCCCTTTGGCAGTGCCCGGCCTCTGGCGATGGGTGACCACTCCTGCAACCTTGACCCTCGACCCATTTCTCTCCATGGCCAGAGCCTCTGCCGCGGTGAGACAATCTGTGAGCTGATCACGCACAAAGCTGATGGGATGTCGCTGCGAAACCCCCGTAGACCACAGATCCGCGCGGTGTTTCTCTTCTGCGACCATCTCACCCAGTTGGGGCGCCTCCACACCCGGGGCCAGGGGAAGACGCTCGGGGTCGATCTCGGACAGCGCACCGGCAGCCCACATCCCTTCTCGGCGCCCGAGCCCTACCGACTCCAGAGCACCCGACGCCGCAAGTCCCTGTAATGAATCGACGTCGAGCCCGGTTCGAAAGGCGAGGTCTTGAGGCGATTCGAAAGGGCCATTCAAGATTCGAGCTGCCTCGATACGGGTCACTTCCTTCTCTCCCAGGTTCCTCACATAACGCAAGCCCATCCTCACCGCCACCGCAGGTCGGATTGGGTCGTCTGCGGCACCCCTCCCCCGCCGCCACTCTTGCCCCAGATAGCTGACGACGTCTTCGGGGTCCGCTTCGGTCGACTCAATCGTGCAGTCGTGCCAGGAGACGTTGACGTCGGGCCCGAGCACAACCACTCCATGTCGCTGTGCGTCCTGTACCAGGGAGTTGGGGCTGTAGAAGCCCATCGGTTGTGCGTTCAATAAGCCTGCCAAGTACTCAGCCGGGTAGTGGAATCGAAGCCAGGAAGACATGTAGACGATGTAGGCGAAGCTCACCGAGTGGCTTTCCGGAAAGCCAAAACTGGCAAAACCCTGAAGCTTCTCCCAGATTTCTTCCGCTGCGGGACCGGTGATGCCGTTGCCGGCCATGCCGACGAAAACTTCATCTCGCAGGCGGGCCATTGCCTCTTCGGAACGTTTGTGAGTCATCGCCTGACGTAGCCGATCGGCCTGTGACCCATTGAAGCCGGCGCAGATCTTGGCCAACTCCATCAACTGCTCTTGGAATATGGGCACACCCAGGGTCTTTTTCAAGATCCTCTCCGTTGAAGGATGGGGATAGCGCACCGGCTCCTCCCCGTTGCGGCGTCGTAAGTAGGGATGCACCGATTGTCCCTGGATCGGTCCGGGGCGGATCAAGGCGACCTCGACAGCGAGGTCGTAGAAAGTCTTGGGCTTCATCTTGGGAAGCGTGGCCATCTGTGCTCGCGACTCGATCTGGAACAACCCCACGGTGTCAGCACGGGTGATTGATCGATAAATGGCCGGCTCTTGGGGTATCCGGGCCAAATCGATCTCCACCCCATGTGTGTCGGCGATGAGATCTGTGGCCAAGTGCAATGCGTTCAGCATTCCCAGACCCAAGAGATCAAACTTCACGATCCCCACAGCGGACGAATCGTCTTTGTCCCACTGGATGACCGTCCGGCCCTCCATCCGGCCCCATTCCAGGGGCACTACCTGCCACAAGGGACGGTCGGCAATGACCATGCCGCCGGAATGAATCCCGAGATGCCGCGGGTAACCGTCGAGTCGCCAACAGATGTCATAGATCATCTCGGCGGTCATCCCATCTGGAAGGGTGACGTCCGCAGACCTCAGCTGGGCGGGGTCGTGAGTGTCGACGTATCTGGAGAGACCATCCACTTGGGCCTGGGTGAAACCAAAGGTCTTGGCTACATCACGAAGAACCGACCGAGCCCGATATGTGATCACATTGGCAACCATGGCCGCCCGTTCTCGCCCGTACTTGCGATAGCAGTACTGAATCACCTCTTCGCGCCGATCGGCCTCGAAGTCGACATCGATATCGGGAGGCTTGCCCCTCTCTTCGGAGAGAAAGCGTTCGAAAGGCAAGTGAAGTCGGAGCGGATCGACTCTGGTGAGGCCTATGCAACGACACACAGCCGAGTCGGCGCCGGAGCCTCTGATCTGACAGTAGATGTCCTGTTCACGTGCGTAATCGACCAGGTCTTTGACGACCAGGAAGTACCCGGGAAAACCCAGACGCTCAATGATGTCCAATTCGTGCTCGAGGCGGCGACGGGCGCGGGGGTCGATGCCGTCGTCAGATCCGGGATAGACATCGCGCGCCCCCTCCCACGTGAGATGTCTCAAGTACTCCATCTCGTCACGGAAATGACCCGGCATGGGATAGTCGGGAAGCTCCGGGGCAACCAGTCCAAGATCGAAGGCCAGACGTCGGCCCAGCTCCCCGGCACGGGCGACTGCTCCTGGGTAGCGGCGAAACCGCAAGTACATCTCTTCAGGGTGTTTCAGATATCGCTCGTCGCTAGCCGGGCGAAAACCATCGGCCGCCGCCAGACTCCGTCGGCCTCCAATCGCCGCCAGTACCTCTGAAAGGTATGCATCACGGCGGTCGTGGTAATGAACCTGGTTGGTGGCTACGGCGGACAGCCCGAGACGTTGCGCAACCTCCCACATCAGGTCATTGCGCGGGTCGTCTTCGGGCATGCCGTGGTGCCACAGCTCCATGTGCAATCGAGGTCCGAACAGGTCTTTGAGACGATCGGCCTCGCGCAGGGTGATGCCTAGATCTCCTCTTGCCGCGGCCTTGGGCACCGCTCCGGCATGACAGCCGGTGAGGGCGTGGATGTCCTGATTCCGAGCTGCTTCGGCAAGGTCTGTCCAGGAGTAGATGGGGTGGTCTTTCTCACCTCTGAGCTGTGACTTGGTCACCAGATGCGAGAGCTCCCGATAACCAGCGGGTGAACCGGCAAGCAACACCAGGTGATCGGTCTCGGGAAGGTCGGTGGGTTTCACACCATGTGAGCGGACGCTCCGGCCCCGACGGAGGCGTCCCTGGCCACCTTTGACTCGGGCGTAACGCTCCCGATCCCACTCTTGGGCACTGGCAACAGGGTCGGTGTCCTGTTTGGGGTCAACTTCAAAACCGATCTCGACCCCATATATGGCCGGCAACCCGGTTGTCTTGGCTGATTGCCAGAAACGGGACACACCGTAGAAACCGTTGTGATCGGTGACGGCCAACGCCTGATAGCCGAGCCGCACCGCCCTTTCCGCAATGTCTTCGGGATGTGACGCCCCGTCGAGAAAGGAGAAGTTGGTATGGCAATGCAGTTCGGCGTACCCGCTCACTCCTCGCACTATACTCGAACATTTGTTCGAGCATTTTCGGGAGATGCCTGACCAACTCCCCTTCCTTCCGTTGAAGACGACGGTGTGACTACCTTGCGACGCCATGGAAGACGTCTCGGTCGGGGTTGGTGGCGACGCCACCATCAACGTGTGGTACCGCGCTGCCGCTCCTGGCTCGAAGACGGTTGTCTTGATACACGGGCTCACCGGCACTTCGCGGCTGTGGATACCGCTGCTCGACGAGCTCCCACCCCACCTTGGGGTGATCGCACCTGATCTCCGAGGGCGTGGTGCGAGTTGGAGGACCCAACCGCCGTACGACTTGGAGACGCTGGCCTCTGACGTGGGTGGAGTTGTCGACCAACTTGGGCCTGATTCGGTCATCGGCGTCGGCTATTCGATGGGCGCCTGGATCCTCGCCCTCCTCGCCGGGCCCAACACAGAGACTGTCGATCATGCGGTTCTCTTGGATGGGGGGATCCCCGTCACCGTCGACCCCAAGCTCACACCCGAGGAGATTCTCGACACCATGGTCGGACCTTCAGTGCGAAGACTCTCAGAGTCATACCGCGACGTTCACAGCTACCTCGAATACCACCGAGCCTGGCCCACTCTCAGCGGGCGCTGGAATCCTCTGATCGACGAGGTGCTCGAATACGACCTCGTCTCAGACACAAATGGGTTGCGGGTGCGCGCAAATCCTGAAGCCGTCAGGGTTGGCGGCTACGACATAACCCTCAATCGGGACATCACAACGGCGGGGCATCGAATCGGCGTGCCCGCAACCTTGGTGGTCGTGGACCACGGGATGACCGACGAGCCGGGAGGTTTTGTCGCGGAAAACGGAGCCCAGGAAGCGTCAGCCTTGAATCCGTTGCTGACGACTCGATTGTTGAAGGGTCTCAATCACGACACCTTGGTTCTCGGAGATGGTGTCCCGATCATTGCCTCCATCATCTCTGGCCTTTGAAGACTTCTCCGCCTTTCCAAACGTGCGTGACCCGGGCCAGGTCGCCCCAAACGCCGATGTCGTCGATTGGGTTCACATCGAACGCGATCACCAGTGCTGCACTCGCCAGGGGATCGCCCCTGCCGGGAATCAAGATGTCTGCGTCCAGTCTCACGAGCGGATCCTGCATCCCGGGTTAACCTCGACCGCAGGAGGACAAATGTCGTCGATAACAAAGACAATCAGGCTTTCCGGGCAGGCCACCGGCTCCATCGAGGACGCCGTTCGCACGGTGCTCGCCCGTGCCGCCAGCACGATTTCCGACATTCAGAGTTTCAAGATCCACCGAGTAGGTGGCACAGTGGACGAGTCCGGTGCCCCAACTGCCTTCTCGGTGACCCTCGACATAACCTTTGGCATCAAGGACCCAGTTGAACACGGGTAGCCGGCCTGCGCGGCGAAGGCTCAAACAGCCACTTCTGTCCTACGAATGAAGCAGTCGACGACATCACGTGTGGTCGCACCGGCCTCATGACCTCTCTCCTCCACCTTCGCCCGTCGCCGTGAGCCTGCCCGAGCCGCGCGACCTGGGCAGCGGGGTGAGCATGCTCCCTATACCGCTACCACTAAGGAGCCCGGCGTGGGTCAACGTGTACATCGTTGAGGCCGGTGAAGGCCTTTTGATGTTGGACTGCGGTGCGGCGTGGGTAGAGGGTCGGATGTCGATAGCCGATGCTTTCGACGGGCTCGGTCTCGATGAGAACGATGTCCATACCCTGGTTGTGACCCACCTTCATCCCGATCATGTGGCCCTGTCGTCTCAACTGATGGAGGAGCTCGGGTGTCGATTCGTCATGCACGAGCACGCAACCCGCCTCGTCGATCGATACAACGACACCAACGGGGCACTGGACCGCCTGGTGCAGGTAGCTCAACGTCACGGTGTCCCCGACTCTCTGCTCCAGGCTGCCGCTGATCTTGGGAGACCAGACTGGTACGCCACCATCCAGTACCCGGACCACACGGTGGCAGATGGAGACCACATCGACCTTGGTGCAGGTCGCTTCCTGGAAGTGGTCCACACCCCTGGTCATGAACAGTCACACATCAGCCTCCGTGATTCGCTGACCGGTGTGTTCTTCACCGGCGATCATGTGCTTCCTCGAATCTCGCCGGTGATCATGTACGAAGAGACCTTGGACGACGTGCTGGGCGACTACCTCACCTCGCTCAAGAAGCTGCTCGACCTCGGAATCGGCGTGTCCTACCCGGCCCATGGCACGCTGATCGATCGAGGGGACGAGAGGGTTCGCCAAATACTCCTCCATCATGATCGGCGCCTTCTGGATATGGCCGAGCTGGTGCGCGAGGGCAAGAACTCGGCCTGGCAGGTAATGCGGGAGTCATTCCGGCCCAACCTCGACCCGGTGTCTGCCCGCCTCGCGTTCTTGGAGACGATTGCCCACCTCGAGCATCTGGCGTCCAACGGGCGAGTACAGGTCGAGGAACGCGATGGACGCGTGGTGTATCTCGCCTAGCCAACCGGTTCCAGGTCGGCCGCATCCTCAGACTTGGCCCACCTGAACCAAAGGACTGCGATGGAGGTCCAAATGACAGGGATCGTGACCAGCTTCATGATGATGCCAGCCAGCTGCTGGTCCTCGCGGGCGGTGATCGACCCGATGCGGGGAGCCAATTCGTAGATCGAATAGATGGGTGTGGTGGTGAATGTCAAGAAACTTGCGGGGATCACCGAGACCACACTCGCAGACACGAAGAGGTAGATCATTTTCCC
Source organism: Acidimicrobiia bacterium (assembly GCA_965216725.1). GTDB lineage: Bacteria > Actinomycetota > Acidimicrobiia > Spongiisociales > ZC4RG35 > JACZUI01. The sequence continues at coordinate 123,600 of CBDCGI010000018.1, forward strand.
TATGGCCGATTCGTGCCGGCCTTCCGGCAAAGGGCTCAGCACCGGCAGCCAGAAGATCATGCCCGCCAACAGCCACAGAGCGTCCATCACAAACGAGCCGAACTGGTTGGTGCGAAGGACCTCCACAACTCCCGGGGAATGACTGAAGATGAGCAACAGGTTGTACAAGAGCCCTGAGACGACAAGCGAGCGCCCCAACTTGGTTGTCAGGCGATAGGCGCGGAGCCGGCTGGTCACACGGCGCGCCATCCACTCTGGTGTTCCCAACATCAGCAACGGCGCCGCGACCAGGGTGTACAGCAGGAACTGGATCATGTGGGCCGAGGCCAGATAGCCCGCTCCAAGGGGGCCAATCGGCCAGTCCGACGCCACCCAAAACACCAACATCCCGCCCAAGAACTGGTACAGCTTCTTGCGATCGACCGGTCCGACATGGATCAGGGCCGCACGAACGTAGAAGACGATCGGCAGGATGGCCGCGATCCATATCCCCGGGTATGCGACCCAATTCCAGGTCCACGGCTCCTCCTGGGCTGTGCACCACCAAGTGATCACGAGAGGCTCCTGATGTACGAAACCAGAAGATCGACGTCGTCGTCGGTCAACTGGACCAAAGGCATCGTCGAACCGTAACCCTTGACGATCTTCACATGGGGGTCGACGATCGATTCTCGAATGTACAGCTCGTCCGCGGTGATCGTGGTGCCGTCTTCCAATTCAACACGCGAACCCCAGAGGTCAACCCATGTTGGCCCTACCGAGGTGTCGGATTCGGTGTGACATCCTTGGCATCCGGCGTCTCGCGCCACGGAGAGGCCTTCTGCCTGAGAGCCCGGGGCACAGCCTGCAATTAGCACCGCTACTGCGAGACTCGTAGCGCGTGTCGTCAGTTGCCTCATCAACTCGCCGCACCTGATTCGACCACAACTGCCTCAGCTGGCACGACTCCGGCAGCCTCCCACTCCAACTCGACAACCACTGTTGAGCCGGCTTCTAGCCGATCGACATCGACCAACATGAGGTGTAACCCACCAGGTTGCAGAACCAACGGGCTGCCGGGAGAGACCTGAAGCGCTTGCACCTGTCTCATGCCCAGCGTGCCGTCGTCGTTGACGACGGTCTCGTGAATCTGGATGGTCGCGGCAATGTCGGACGCGGCTCCGATCAGGCGATCCGCCCGTTCGCTGCTTGCGATGAAATACATGGCGGCGTTGGGACCAGCCGGCTCGCCGATTCTCGCGTCGACAAGCTCAGGTACGCCGCGATCGCCTGCACACGCGCCGAGGGCAATAGCCCCGACCCCGACAATCGAGAGCAGCCTCCTCGTTCTCACCCGGGAGTCGTCTCGGCAAGCACTTGCAGATCGTTGACCCACTCCGACTGCCGAGTGCCAAAGGGGTACATGGAATACCCCAAACCGTCGGGGGCGAAGGCCAACACCTGGCCTGCGTGATCGACGGTGTAGTCCTCGCCTTCGCCGATCTTTTGCGCCAAGGGCAGCCCTGCTGCCTTCTGCGCGAATGCCACGTCTGCGACAGAGCCGGTAAGACCAACAAATCTGGTGTCGAACCGGTCCAGGTATTCGCGAATCGCGGTCGGGGAATCGCGTTGCGGATCAACCGTCACGAACACCACAGAAGCGCTCCGGCCGATCTCCGGCAACTGGTCGAAGCTCTCGGCAATCTGAGCCAGATGGACCGGGCAGATATCAGGGCAATTCAGATACCCGAAGTAGAGAAGTGTCAGCTTCCCGGCCGTCTCCTCGGCGAAGTCAAAAGACTTCCCCTCGGTGTCAGTCAGAACAAAGTCGGGTTTTTCGCCCGGCGACTCGACAACCACGCCTTGGAGGTCGTCCCCAGCGACGCCGCCACCACAGGAGTAGGCCACCACGGACAGAACAACCAGAAGAGCAGCAGCGCGTGCCGGCAGCATCAGCATGCCCACATCTTGTTACTGCATCGTGGAAAACAGAAACCGTGTCGTTCTCCCGACGAAGAGAATTCGAAAGTTCAGGACAAGGTCGCCAGTTAGCCTCGATTGGATCATGAGCCAGGTCCAACTCCCCGCGGGTCTCACCTCCCGTCCCGCTGCCACCGACGACCATGCGATCATCACACACCTCTACGAGATTGCCGAAAACGAGGACTTGGGTGCCCCTGAAATCTCGTCCGGTGACATCGAATCGAGCCTCAACTTTCCTGACTTCGACCTCGACGAGCAGAGCCTGTTGGTTTTCGATGGCGAAGAGCTCGTTGCCTACGCCGATGCCTATTTCTGGAAGGCCGACGTCGCGATTCATCCGAGATGGCGTGATCGGGGTCTGGGCCAGGCAGTCCTCAACTGGACCGAAGCCACCACTTTGCGCCACCAGGCTGAAGGGGAAGAGGCCCGGATCGGGCAGACGGTCATTGACACCAATCTCCAGGCCATCGATCTGTTCAAGAGAAATGGCTATGAGGTGCGGCACACATCCTGGGTCCTGCGGCTTCCCAGAGACGTCAATCTGGAGCCGAGAGCAATGCCGGAGGGCTACACCGTTGAGGTTGCCGACCTCGAAGAGCAGACCCACGACATCTACGTGGTGATCGAGGACGCTTTCAACGAATGGCCGAACCGAAAACCTTCTACTTTCGAGAATTGGAAGGCCTGGACCGTCGATCACCCGGACTTCGATCCAGGCCTCCTCTTCGTGGCGCTACACGAAGGCCGGGTCGTCGGAGCGTCGGTGGGTCTCTCTTATCCCGAAGAAGGCTGGGTGCACCAAATCGCCGTCGAGAAGACACACCGCAATCGGGGGCTGGCCAAAGCACTTCTCTCACGATCATTCGACGAGATGCGGAATCGCGGTTGCCCGGAGGTGGGACTGAGTACCGACTCGCGAACCGGCGCCCTCGACTTGTATCTGGCTCTGGGAATGGAGGTGCGTCAATCGTTTACCCATTACAGCAAGCTGCTGCGCCCGGCGAGAGCCAGCGACAGATAGCTGCAAGATCTACGAGCCCAGCTCGTTCCCGGGTTGCAATCGCTGATCAGCCTTTCATTTCGCACCATGAGGCGACGACCGCCTCCAGGTCTGACCGGGCCGCTTCAACCTCCGCCAGATCCGCAAACTTCATGTAGCGCGCCGTATCTCCACTTCCCTGCAGCCTGGGATGATCTCCGGGGATCGAAGCTCCAGTGTGGAACATGAGGCTCACATGTGACTTGGTCCTGGGATTGAAGCTGGCCAAGTTTCCTTTGTACATGAACGTAGGGCTCTTCCACTTGATCGTTTCCGATATTCGCTCGTCGGAGAGAACGATCCCTCGCACTGCAAGCATCACCTCTTTGGCCGGGTGCTCATAGTCGGCGAACCACAGGTCGACATCCGGGCTGGTGCTCATAACACAGACACTAGGACCCGGTCTCGCACATAGGATCAGATGATGGAGATCAAGCCGATTGGCCCGAGTCTCGCCGACGACTACCTGGCCCTGTTCGACAACGCTTTCACCGACAATCCCTTTTGGGCGGGCTGCTACTGCGCCTTCTACGACGATCCAACGCCCACCGACGACTGGGACAGCTCAACTCCCGGCTTCGCCGAGCGAAACCGCTCGGCTCGGCTCGATGTCATAGCTCGGGGTGATGCCTACGGCCTCTTGGCCTACATTGACAAACAGCCGGTGGGGTGGGTCAACGCGGGCCCTCGCCACCGCTACGGCAACCTTCGTCATTTCGAGGCTGCTGTCGAGCCCAGTGATCCCCCTACTGGCTCGATCATGTGCTTCGTGATCCACCCCGACTATCGCGGCCGCGGGGTGGCCTCGGCCCTGCTTCATCGATTGGATGACTACTTCCGGGGACTGGGATTGGCTCAGGCCGAGGGATATCCCCGCCGCGTGGCGCCCTCCAATTCGGACATGCCGTGGACAGCCGCCTATTACAAAGGCTCACCGACTATGTACGAAAATGCCGGATACCGGCCGCATCGCCACCACGAGCACTTCGTCGCCGTGCGTAAGTCGGTCTGATCAGCCGGCGAACAGCTCCAACGCCACCAGGATCGGAACCACCAATATCAGAGGATTGACTATCCAGCGAAGCCAGGGACGCTCGATCGGGATCAGAAGGATCGCACCGATTCCCAAGCCCAGAGCTATCAAGACGTTCGCAGCCGCCGCCACCGTCACCCCGCCCGAGGGATCACCGGTGAGAGCAACCACCCACGACCCGACCGCGAGGAGGAGCCCCCAGGCCCGATACCGACGTCGGGGCTGTTGTACCGGTCCCGTCAGCTCGTCACCTCGGCGATGGCCACTTCGACGGCAAACTTTCCCTCCACATAGGCCACTTCGGACGCCCTGGATGCGGCCTTGAGATCATCCTCTGCCTGACGCAGCCGCCGGAGCAGTTCGGCAGGACCACGCACGGTGACCACGTCCACCTCTGCGCGCATCGAGAGTTTGGCGTCCGACTTCGCCCGCCTCACGGCTGTGAGAACTTTGCTGGTGTCGCCGAGGACCTGGTGGTCCCCAGCTCCAGGCGCCAGCTCCGGTTCCGACGGCCAGGGAGCCCGATGCACAGAATGATCCTGCCACCACGACCAGACTTCCTCGGTGACGAAAGGCAAGAAGGGAGCGAAGAGGCGCAGATAAACGCTCAGCGATAGCTGCAGAGCCGCGTGCGCAGACGCCGCGGCCTCACCTTGGCCGTAAGCGCGGGCCTTGACCAGCTCCAGATAGTCGTCCGTCCAATTCCAGAAGGAAGCCTCGGCCGTCTCCAGGGCACGTGAGTACTCGTATCCCTCGAAGGCGGCGGTGGCCTCGTCGACCACGGAAGCCAGAGACGCCAGCATCGCGCGGTCCAGCGGCTCAATGATTGCCGTCGATGGGACGTCTTCACCGAACCCAAGGGCAAAACGAGAGGCATTCAGGATCTTGGTGGCCAGGCGGCGACCGATCTTCATCATGCCCTCGTCAAAGATCGTGTCGGTCCCGGGCCTGCCGCTGCATGCCCAGTATCGGACTCCGTCGGTGCCGTATTGCGCAAGCAAGCCTTCTGGAGTGACCACGTTCCCTTTCGACTTCGACATCTTCTCTGCCTTCGGGTCCTTGACGAAGCCGGATATTGCGGCATGACTCCACGGAAGACGCCCAAACTCGAGATGTGATCTCGTCACCGTGGCGAATAGCCAGGTTCGAATGATGTCATGTGCCTGCGGTCTGAGGTCCATGGGACTCACCCGCTGATACAGATCTGGATCGTCTTCCCAGTGCCCTGCGATCTCGGGCGTCAAGGACGACGTGGCCCAAGTGTCCATAACATCCGGGTCTCCGACGAATCCCGCCGGCTCCCCGCGCTGGGACTCCTCGTACCCATGCGGCGTGTCGGAGCTGGGGTCGACTGGCAAATCCGAAAGCTCGGGTGTTATCGGGTTGTCGTAATCGATATCACCTTGTGCGTCCAGCGGGTACCAGAGCGGGAACGGGATTCCAAAGAACCGTTGTCTCGATATCAGCCAATCTCCGTTGAGGCCGTTGACCCAATGGTGATAGCGGACCCTCATGAAGTCGGGGATCCAGGCCAGCTCATCGCCGCGATCCAGGAGCTCCTTTCGCAGATCCTCGTCTCGACCTCCATTGCGAAAATACCACTGGCGGGTGGAGACGATCTCCAGCGGCCGATCGCCTTTTTCGTAGAACTTGACCGGATGCGTGATCTGCTTGACCTCGCCGATCAGGTCACCTGAGTCGGCCAACAACTCGGCCATTTTGCGACGGGCCTGGTTGGGGTAAAGGCCGGCGATCTGAGCGTACGCCTCACGCCCGGGCCGGCTTTCGATCCATTCTGGGGTTTCTTCTGCGAATCGGCCCGACTGCTGGACCACCGTCCTCGTTGGCAAGTTCAGCTCTCGCCACCAGGTCACGTCGGTTGTGTCGCCCCACGTGCAGATCATCGCTATACCTGAGCCCTTCTCGGGATCGGCAAGATGGTGCGCCACCACGGGCAGCTCGACTCCGAAGACCGGAGAGACGACGTATGACCCGAACAGATCGCGATATCGATCGTCGTCAGGGTGGGCCACGAGAGCCACACACGAGCAAATCAGTTCTGGGCGAGTTGTCTCGATCTCGACGGTTGACCCGTCACTCCGATGAAATGACACCCGGTGATAGGCGCCGGGGCGCTCCTTGTCCTCCAGCTCGGCCTGGGCGACTGCCGTCTTGAAATCGACGTCCCACAAAACAGGTGCGTCTTGGTTGTACGCCTCTCCCCGCTCCAGGTTGAGGAGGAACGCACGCTGACTGGTGCGACGACAGTGCTCGTCGATCGTGGCGTACTGGTGGGTCCAATCGACAGACAGGCCAAGTGTGCGCCAGATCCTCTCGAAACTCCGCTCGTCCTCTTGAGTGAGGATCGAGCACAGTTCGACGAAGTTGGGTCGGCTGATGGAAATCGGTGGATCGGCAGGCTCACCCGGGGGCGTGAACTCGGGGTCGTAATGGAGCGACGGGTCACAGCGGACGCCGTAATAGTTCTGGACCCTTCGTTCCGTAGCCAGCCCGTTGTCATCCCAACCCACGGGGTAGAAGACCTCTTTGCCCGCCATTCGCTGATACCGGGCAATGGTGTCGGTGTGGGTGTAGCTGTAGACGTGGCCGATGTGGAGGGCACCAGACACCGTCGGCGGCGGAGTGTCGATGGCATAGACCTCGTCCCTGGACTTGGTGCGGTCGAAACGAAACGTCCCGTTCTCTTCCCACCAGGAGTCCCATTTTGTCTCCAGACCCTCCAGGGTCGGTTTCTCGGGAATGTTCCTTGTCATCAGCCGGGCAAGGGTAAACCACGACCCTCGATGTGGTTACTCCATATCCCCGAGTGAGCCACGCCCCACCGACACGTCATTCCGGGAAAGAAGGCAGGAAACCTGCTCGGGATGGTGGGTTGGGGCTGCAGCGTGGATGTGAATCAGCGGGATGAGCGGCGTCCGGCTCCGAACGCAGCGCCAATCGCCACGCCAACGGCTATCCACCAGGCACCGCCCGTGGCGGCAAACAAAGCAGTGCCTACTCCAGCTCCGATGGCGATTCCGGCACCGGGGCCGATACCTGGACGAGATTCCGGGCCTCTGTTGTCGTCGCTCATTTCTACATGTTCCTCCGGTACCGGCCTCCGACCTCGTAGAGGGCATGACTCATCTGACCCAGGGAGGCGACGCGGGCGGTCTCCATGAGCTGGGCGAACACATTCCCCCCCGAGATGGCCACCTCCTGAAGCGACCGCAACGAACTCTCGCTTTGGCGGCTGTTCCTTTCCTGAAAGGACCGAAGGTTGGTGATCTGGCGTCGCTTGTCCTCCTCGGTGGATCTGATCAACTCGTTGGGTACCTCGAATGGAGAGCCCTTCTTGGAGATGAAGGTGTTCACCCCGACGATCGGATACTCCCCTGACTCCTTCTGTTGCTCGTAGAAGAGTGACTCTTCTTGGATCTTCGTCCGCTGATACTGGCGCTCCATCGCCCCCAGCACCCCACCCCGGCTGTTGATCCGCTCGAACTCCATGAGGACCGCCTCTTCGACGAGGTCGGTCAGCTCGGAGATGATGAAGCTTCCCTGCAACGGGTTTTCGTTCTTGTTCAGCCCCAGCTCGCGATTGATGATCAGCTGTATCGCCATGGCTCGGCGTACCGACTCCTCGGTCGGTGTTGTGATGGCTTCGTCATAGGCGTTGGTGTGAAGACTGTTCGTGTTGTCGTATATGGCGTAGAGAGCTTGAAGCGTGGTTCGGATGTCGTTGAAGCCGATCTCCTGTGCATGAAGCGATCGTCCCGAGGTCTGGATGTGATACTTCAACTTCTGTGAGCGCTCGTTGCCTCCATACTTCTCCCCTATCGCCTTGGCCCAGATCCGCCGTGCCACACGTCCTATGACCGCGTATTCGGCGTCGATCCCATTTGAGAAGAAGAACGAGAGATTCGGGGCAAAGTCGTCGATATCCATGCCGCGAGCCAGGTATGACTCGACGTAGGTGAAGCCATTGGCAAGGGTGAAGGCCAATTGAGTGATGGGATTGGCGCCCGCTTCCGCCATGTGATAGCCACTGATCGACACCGAATAGAAGTTCCTCACGTCGTTCTCGACGAAGTACTCCTGGATGTCGCCCATCATCCTCAAGGCGAATTCCGTAGAGAAGATGCATGTGTTCTGTGCTTGATCCTCCTTGAGGATGTCCGCTTGGACTGTCCCCCGCACCCGGCTCATGGTCTCGAATTTGATCTCTTCGTAGACTTCATCAGGGAGGACCTGGGCACCACTGACTCCCAACAGACGCAAGCCGAGGCCGTCGTTACCTGGGGGGAGTTCACCGTGGTAAACGGGTCTCGGCCTCTCGCCATAGATCGCAGCGATCTTCTCTTCGACCTCATCCCAGAGGCCGTGCTCGTCGATGTATTTCTCGCAGGCCTGATCAACGGCTGTGTTCATGAAGAATGCAAGGATCATCGGCGCCGGACCGTTGATCGTCATGGAGACTGAAGTCGTCGGATCTGAGAGATCGAATCCCGAATAGAGCTTCTTTGCATCGTCGAGTGTCGCAATGGACACCCCGGAGTTGCCTACCTTGCCGTAGATGTCCGGTCTTTCGTGCGGGTCTTCGCCGTACAACGTGACCGAGTCAAAGGCAGTTGACAGGCGTTTGGCGGGAGTCTCGCGGGCCAGGTAATGAAATCGAGAATTGGTCTGTTCAGGTGGACCCTCACCGGCGAACATCCGCGCCGGATCCTCGGCCTGACGTTTCAAGGGGAAGACGCCGGCTGTATACGGGAATTCACCAGGGAGGTTCTCTTGAAGCAACCATTCGAGACGATCTCCCCAGCTCCTCAATTTGGGAAGGGCGACCTTGGGGATTCGAGTGTGGGACAAGGTCTTGGTGAACAGCGGGACTTTGATCTCTTTACCCCGGACGTAATAAACAAACTCTTCGCCCGAATACTCAGCTTGAATGGCCTCCCAACGGTCCAGAGCCTTTGAATTCACTGGGTCGAGCCCTTGGCGGGCTTTGGCGATCCTGGTGTCATCCCCCGTGGCGACGATCCGGTATAACTCCTCGGCAGCTTCGGCCTGGTCGTGGGCCCAGGCGTCGTACTCTCGGATCTTCTCCACGATTTCGGCTAGATAGCGGGCACGCTCGGGAGGCACCATGTGCTGTTTCGTCGAGTCAGCGGTGGGTAAGACGAGTGTCCCGTCGAGAGTCATCCCTCGGGCACGCAAGGCCTCGACAAAAGCCTGATAGAAGCGGTTGGTGCCGGGATCGTTGAAGTCGGAGGCGATGGTCAGGTGGATTGGCAGATCCTCGGCTGCGGCCGCGAATTCAAGATGATTTCTCTTGTATTGCTTGCGCACATCCCGCAAAGCGTCCAACGAGCCTTCCTTGTCAGATTTGTTGATGGCAACCAGGTCGGCGAAATCCAGCATGTCGATCTTCTCGAGCTGGGTGGCGGCCCCATATTCAGGTGTCATCACGTACATCGAGACGTCCGAGAAATCGACGATCTCGGTGTCCGACTGGCCGATGCCCGATGTCTCGAGAATCACCAGGTCGTAGCCGGCGGCCTTGACCACGTCGATTGCGTGACGGACAAAGGGCGACAGAGCAAGATTCGCCTGCCGGGTTGCCAGTGATCTCATATACACGCGGGGATGGGGCAGGGAATTCATTCGGATCCGGTCGCCGAGCAACGCTCCGCCGGACCGACGTTTTGATGGGTCGACCGAGATCACGGCCACCGTCTTGTCCGAGAAGTCCAGCAAGAATCGGCGGATCATCTCGTCTACGAGGCTTGATTTTCCGGATCCCCCGGTGCCGGTTATGCCGACGATCGGCGCTGAGGATTCCAGGGCTCGAGCCTGAATCTCCTCGATCACGTCCGCATACTTGTCGCCGTAGTTCTCGGCTGCCGAAATGAGATGGGCAATCTTGTTGTGATCTCGAGGGGTCAGCAGCCCAACTGAGAAGCCCTCGCCCAGCTCCCCTGTGGGGAAGTCGGATCGCTCCATCATGTCGCTGACCATGCCCTGGAGGCCCATTCCCCGTCCATCGTCCGGCGAGTAGATCCGGGCTATCCCATACTCGGCAAGCTCATCGCCTTCCGTGGGGAGAATCGTGCCACCGCCGCCTCCGAAGATCCGAACATGATCCGCTTCTCTCTCGATGAGCAGATCGCGCAGATACCGGTAGAACTCCATGTGGCCGCCCTGATATGAGGTAACGGCGATGGCCTGGGCGTCCTCCTGGATCGCTGTCTCGACGATGTCGAGCCCGGTCCGGTTGTGCCCAAGGTGGATCACCTCGGCGCCTGACGCCTGGAGAATACGACGAAAGATGTTGATCGAAGCGTCATGGCCATCGAACAAGGTGGTGGCCGTGACGAAGCGTATCTTGTTTGCGATTTCGCGTTCCATTCTCAGGTGAGGGAAGTGACTAGCTCAAAGGGTACCTCAGGGTTCTGCCTCACCCACCGGATGCCAAACGTCGCTAGATTGGAGAGCCTGATGGCGAACTTCGAAGGACGACTCCAGGGCCCGTCTCTAGAGCCCACCTATGTGGCTATCCAGATCGACGAGGGCAGACTCCGCATCGTGGCCGGACGGAAGCACATGGGGTCGTGGAACATGGATGATGTTGAGATCGAGCGGACCTCGATCTATCGATTCTCGCTCAACGTCGAAGGCGACCAACTCGAGTTCTTCCCTGAGGATCCCTCGGCATTCTCCGACGCCGCAGGGGCCGTCATCGACCTTCGCGAGAGCACGGGACGTTTCGGCCTGAAAGCGCGCATAGAAAAGGCCGTAGGCGGTTGAAGTAAGCCCGATCGCTGCCACAATTTGGGCATGGTCGGCCGTCTCATCACCCGTGGCACCGTTGCCGGGATCGCCCTGCTCGCAGCCGAGCTGGCCTACGCCGTGCTCAGACCTTCACCCGACATGGTGCAGTTCGACCCGTCCGGCCGGTTCGGCGATGTGGACGACCCGTTGCTCAAGGTGGCCGTTCTAGGCGACTCCACCGTTACCGGCCCTGGCGTCGGTTCGGCGGAGAACACATGGGCCCAGACAACGGCGAGACGACTCGCTCGAGATGGCTATCAGGTGGAGCTGGAGTCCTTTGCGGTGAGCGGATCTCGGGCACGCGACCTTGTCGAGGGACAATTGGGCCCCACCCTCGCCTGGGATGCCGACATGACTTGGGTTTCCGTCGGTGCCAACGACGTTCTCAAGGGCACACCGATCTCCGAGTTTCGAGAACACTTGGATGCTCTGGTGGACGGGCTGTCCGCGGCGGGTTCACCGGTGATCCTCTCCGGTGTCGGCGACCTCGGGACCATCCCGCGGTTGATGCCTCCGCTTCGAGGCCTCATCACGAGGAGGTCACTCCTGTTCGATCGGATCCATCGGGAGGTCGCCGAGAAGTACGGAGCGATCGTCGTCGACCAGCGCTCGGATCCTCGGAGGCTGTGGCTCAAAGACCGCGAGCTTTGGGCTGACGACCTCTTCCACATGAGCGCAAAAGGACACGGTCGCCACGCCGACATCCTCTGGCTGCATATCGAATCCGTGCTCGGCACTGCGGATGCAGCAGTCTGACGCCCTGACTCGGTTGTCGGCTGCCCGGGTCGCCAGATTCGCCACCAATCATCCCGACACTGGTCCCCACATCGTTCCCATCACCTTCACGGTCGTCGGACGCGCCGCGGTCCACATGGTCGACGGGAAACCCAAGACGACACACCGTCTCAAAAGGTTGGCCAACCTAGAAGCCAACCCTCGGGCAAGCCTCCTCGTCGACCACTACACCGACGAGTGGGACCGTTTGTGGTGGGTCCGTGTCGACGGCGCCACGTCGGTCTTCGATTCGGGGCCGGAGTGGGAGATCGCGAAGGCGGCCCTGGCGGACAAGTATGCCCAATACGAGGCCACTCCCCCTGAGGGGCCGGCGATATACCTATCCATCGACCAGGTCAGCTCGTGGGACACAGGCTGACACCAGCCTCTGTCGCCAGATACATGACCTGAACGTCGTGAGGTTCTCGAGGCACTTCGGGCAAGACACGATCCGACGAGGTGACGCCGACGGTCACGCAATCGGCGCGACACTCGCTCAATAGGCGGTCGTAATAACCGGCACCGCGGCCGAGCCGCGTGCCCTGGTGGTCAAATGCCAAACCGGGAACGAGGACCGTGTCGACCTGGAAAGGTGGTATTGCCAGGCCGCGATCCCTTGGTTGGTACATGCCCCAGCGATGCAGCTCCACACCCACATCCCGGTCACGAAGTGTGAGCGAGTGATCCACTTCGATCCGGGGAAGCACCCATCGCCACCCTGGGAGACGTTGAAAGAGATCCGTGACATCGACTTCGTCATTCATAGGCAAGAACGCCACCACGGTCCCCGGCAGCTGCCCCGAGAAGAATGAAAAGAGCCCGTCACTCACAAGTCGACTTGCCTCAGTCGACGGGCCAGGCCGTTTGCGCATCTCGGAGCGGAGCGGACCCTTTTCCATGTCACCAGGCTACGAGCCGGGCAACTACTCTCGCTGTCCCATGCGTTGGATCTCCATTCTGTTCCGGAGCGCACTTACCTGGATGATCGGCGTCTTGGCGACTCTCATCGCCGCGCCCACGGTGATCATCATCTCGCTGTTCAACTCGGAGTCAGCGACGATCGAACGCATCATCAGGATGTGGAGTAGGGCCTGGCTGACGACGTCGGGCACCGCACTTTCGGTTGAGGGACGCGAGAACGTAGACCCCGACCGTTCGTACGTCGTGGTCGCCAATCACCTTTCCACACTCGACATCATGACTTGCTTCCTCGCCGTCGACGTGCCCATCAGATATCTCGCCAAGAAGGAGCTGTTTCGAATCCCACTTCTCGCCCAAGCTATGAGAGCGGTAGGGATCATCGAAGTGGACCGGTCGGCGCGTTCGGCTATCCACGCCAAGGTGAACGAACAGGCCGCGAAGCTGATCGCCTCCAAAAGGAGCCTGATCATCTACCCCGAAGGGACCCGGCCCAGGAACGGCGCGCTGAAGAGGTTCAAGAAAGGGGCGTTCACCATGGCTGTGGCCGCCCAGCTACCGGTACTGCCATTGACCATCCACGGCTCATATGAAGCCTTCCCTCCTGGCAAACCGTGGGTGTATGGCGGGCACATCACGGCGGTTATCGACAGGCCGATCGAGACGACCGGGCTAGCGGCATCGGACGTGGGCGCCGTGCGGGACCAGGCATATGAAGTCATCTCGGGCCGCGTGAACGACTTCGGAGGGTCCATAGCCGGCTGAGCCTTCCTGGGCGACAACTACATCTACCCCTATCGGATGGACGGGTAGGACATCGCCTCTGCTTGGAACGGTTAGTCGTACACCCCGGCCAAGAACGTTCTCCCTTCGGCGACCACACAGAGGAAGGCGCCAACCGATGTCACCAGTTGATAACGGTCGGCGTTTTTCTCACCCGTCCACCAGCGGCCGCTGAGTCGCCAGGGCCCACTCCAGGTGAGAACCGGCTCCCATCGGGTGCCGAGTCGCATCCTCACCGGGAGACCTGCATCCCACTCCACTTCTAGAGGCTGGAGTCGTGGCGGCACCAGTGATGGTGAGGGTGCAGGTGTCGATCCCGGCCATGGCGATTCCGGGTCACGATCCTCGGGTATCTCCGGCTCTCCCCATTTCGACCATGCAACCCGCTCCTGGGGCATACGGCCCCCCTGGGGTCTCCCCTGCAGCACCTGATCCGGTCCGAGCAGCGCTTGTGCCCGGACCAAGGCACGCTCGGTCTCGATCCGTGACGACTCGTCTTGGAGCAGGCCGAGCTGTCGCCCCTCTCCCGACAGGTCGTCGGGCTCGATCCGGAGTCTCGTGATCCCACCACGCACACCGCCCTCCTCCACCCATGCCCGTAGTTGCCACCACACTCGATCGTTGAGAGAACGTTCGGTGAAGGGATCTGCCGACCGCCATACGCGTTCACGAGCTGGTCCGACCTCTGGCTCCGCGGTGATGGTCACCTTATGCGGAGCGACTCCGGCCAATCGCAACCTCTTGAGAAGACGTTCCGACAGAACCCTGCCGGCAAACGCAACCGCGTCGAGGTGCTCAAGAGGCTCTTCATAACTCGATTCGACCGCCAGCTCGGGTGGGATATCGCGGGGATTGACGAAACCGTCCTCACCGGAGGCAAGTTGGTGGGCGAGGGCGCCTTGGCTCCCGAATCTCGTCGCCAGCGCCTCGCGGGGCAGACGGGCGACATCGCCGAGGGTCAACACCCCGAGCCAGCGAAAGGTATCGATGATTTCCTCACCGCCAAGGCTCTCCCTGAGTGTTGACAGGTCGAGCCCGGAAAGGAAGCTGATGGTGTCGGTGACGATCAACGGCTCCCTTGGCTTCGCCGAGGCGGCCGCCCATCGCGCCGCAAACGGCCCGTCGGCCACCCCGATCAGGGCCTCCCACCCCTTTTCTTCCCGTTCTGGGCGAATCTTCTGTTGACAGGTCATCACAGATCCGCCCAGAACGGTTTGGAGGTGGTCTGCCAGTTCTCGCTCTCCGCCGTAGTAACCAACCGCACCCTGAATCGGGACGTAGACCAATCCCGGCGCCACCACCTCGGCGCGGGGCACCACATCCTCCACTGCCTGTACCACCGGTTCGAATCGTCGGGCCTCATCGCCGACATCTCTGGTCAGAACAGTTGCAAATGGCGCCAATGCCTCCGCCTCCCGACGTGGCATCCACAATGTGACCCCGGCTTCCAGCACGTCTGACGAAGCACCGGTGACCCGATCGTCAACAACGAGGACCGGCCTATCCGACGGCGTGTCCGACCTGGTCAACGACCACATCGGAAACCAGAGGCACAAGGTTCGTGCCCTCATCGTCCACCTCGAATCTCCTCGTTTGGCCTGATGCTCCTTTGCCCGATGCCTCGATCATCAGACGCCTCCTGGTCAGTCTTCCATGACCACGGTCGGCGCCCTCCCAGGTGACGCCTATCCCCCGCAACCGGAGATGAGACACACCGGAAGGGAGACGATTACCCAGTGGCCGCATCGCCACCGCTGCCTTGCGCGCCCTCGCCAGGGCAGCGACGCGACGTAAATCGTGGTCCTTGACGCCGGGCGGAACCTCTGCATAGAGGGCACGCACCCCCTCCAAAAGGGCAGCTGCGACTTTGGGCCACAAGGTTTTCTGGTCACATCTGACAACGATCAAATTGTGACGCTCCACTCCCGCCTCCCAAGCCGCTTCGGGAGAAAGCCAACCTCTGACATCAAGGGCAACCACAGGTGCCACTCGAGAATGGGGAGCAAGGAGATGAAGACCTAGCCGGGTCAGCCCGGTCCCAGGCACACCGATCAACTCCGTGACCCGACCTGGCTGTAGATAAAACGGCCCCACTCCCCATTTCGATGAATCGAGAAGAGGAGCTCGGCTTTCGAGACCTCTTGTGCCCAAACTGACTCCGCTTTCGGGCACTCCATCATATCGAACATTTGTTCGATGACAAGAGGATATAGGCTTTCCTGATGGATCTCAAAGAGTTTCGTGACAATCAGCGTCGTCTCTGGGCCCAGGGTAACTACCGGCCGGTTGGCGAGCTCCTCAAACCCGCCTCGCTCGACCTCGTGGACAACGCAGAAATCCGCCCAGGCATGAAGGTTCTCGATGTAGGCACCGGAACTGGGAATGTCGCCATTGCTGCCGCCAAACGTGGTGCCGAAGTCGTGGCCGTGGACATCGCCGAGACCTGGTGGGACGCGGCTCGCGCTCAGGCAGACGATGCCGGAGTCGAGATCGACCTCAGGTTGGGAGACGCCGAAGACCTCGACTTCCTCGATGGTTCTTTCGACGCAGTCCTCTCCAGTTTTGCCGCCATCTTCGCCCCACGACACAAAATTGCCGCCGCCGAGATGCTCCGCGTTTGTGACGAAGGTGGTCTGTTGGGATTGAACGCCTGGCCCCCTGACGGGACCAACCGAATCCCAATGCGGCCCATCTTCGAACGCCTTCCGCCAGGTCAGGAGTTCGGCGCACCCTATGTCGACTGGGGTGATCCCAATCACGTTCGAAACCTGTTTCGGCGTCATTCTGTCGAGCTCGAAATGGGGATTCGCTATCTACCCGCCAACTTCGAGTCGGTCGCTTCGTTTCAGCAGTTCCTCTTCGCCAACTCGGGTGGCTTCATCGCCGCAAAAGCAGCGCTCGAAGAGATGGGTAGCTGGGAGGAGGCCTATGCCGAAATGGGACAGCTACTCGCGGAGACCAATGAGTCTGATGACGGTAGCTACTCGGCGAGCTGGAATTACCTGCAGATACTCGCCACCAAGACCGGCTAGGCGTCCGGCTCCCAGGAGAATCAGCCCTCCTCGAGGTCCTCGATGGTCTTCGGCCAGTCGTCTTTGAGCAGTCTCGACAGAGAACGGTCGGCGAGGAGCTTGCCCCCGGTCTGACACGTGGCGCAGTAGTTGGTCTCGTTGGACGCGTAGACGATTCTTTGCACCTTCGACCCACAACGGGGACATTCCTCGCCATACTTCCCATGCACTGCCATGTCATCCCGGAACGCTGTGACCTTGGTCGGCCAATCACCTCCTGCTTCATCACGGAGTCTCTTGGTCCAATCGATCAGAGATGACACCACGGCGTCGTGAAGACGCCGCACCTCCGAATCGTCGAGTTGTGCCGTGCGCTTCACCGGCGAGAGTTGAGCCTTCCACAAGATCTCATCGGAATAGGCGTTCCCTATTCCCGAGAAGATCCTGGGGTCGGTCAGGGCCCTCTTCAACGTGCGGTTCTCTCGGCGCAACGCCTCTGCAAAATCGTCGAAGGCGGTATCCAAAGGCTCCACTCCCCCGCGATCGAGGCCCTCCACTCCCGACCAATCTGAAAAAAGCCACATTCCCGCTCGTTTGTGGGTGCCCTGTTCGGTGAGGATCAACGAGCCGACATCGAAGTCGAGGGCAGCCAGTCCAACCTTCTTCGGTATCGCCTTGCCCGCCACCTCCCAGCGCAGACGTCCAGCAACCATGAGATGGACGACGAGATACAAGTCGGCCCCGAACTCGAACACGATCCGCTTGCCGACACGCTGCAAAGACGTCACCTCCTGCCCGACGGGCGCGTCGTACGGAGGATCGAACGTGCGAAGAACCGACGGTGAGGCGACGCGCATACCGCTCACCTTCTCGCCGAGAACTCTCTTCTCGAGCGATTCGATGTAGACGACTATGTCCGGGAGCTCAGGCACCCGTCCACGCTAACGGTCAGGTCTCGGTGTTGGAACCGGCTCCGAAAGCGATGGAAACGCCAACCACGATGCCGGCGGCAACCAAGCCGTATGCGACGAGCTGGCCCCCTTCGAACGAAGCCTCCTGTCCGGCGTTGACCAAGAAGGCGATCATCACGGCCATGACTCCGACCGAAACCCATTTCGCCCACGACCACCCGATGGAGAGCCCAAAGGCGAGGGCGATCATCAACACCCCTCCGACCGTGAACGAGAACCAGTAGCCAGCGGCCGCGTCGATAGCTCCAGGCGAAAGGCCTGTCGGATCGAGAGACTCGAGCATGAAGCCTCCGAGGATCATGAGGGCACCGCTCACGGCCAATCCGATGGCGGGCAAGTATCGAAAACTGGGCGCCTCGGGTTCGACGACCTCGATCTCGAGCGGACGCTCCTCGGGCGGATGCGACGCAGCGATGCGTCTGGCGAGACGTGGATTGAGCGCGGACATCCCCAAGCCTTCAGCCAAGGCCGCATCATCGTCGGTGACCAGGACGATTTCCTCGCCTTCGGCCCGAATTGCGAAGCCCTCGTTCAGGGAGGTGATGCCCAGCTCGGACTGATCCCAATCGCCGATCAAGTCGATGATCAGGCGGTCACCGTCGAGAGTGACCGAAACCGGGGTGCCCCGACCCGGCTCGCCTCTCATTTTGACTCTTCCGGTGGTCTCGATACGCATCATTCGACACCCTTCTCGCCCACCGCGAATGAGTCTATTTCGCGCATATGGAAAGGCCAGGCTTTCGCCTGGCCTTTCCATACATGAGAACCAATCAGGTTCTAGTTCTGACTCATCTCCTCAAAAGCGTCCTCGAACGAACGGGCCGCACGTCGGCGATCTCCGCCTCCCTGGCCACGGTTGCCGCCACGATCCTGGCCTCCATCGCGATCGCGGTTGCGTCCGCGGTCACCCTGATCTCTTCCACGGCCCCTGCCGTCGCCCTTACGGCGGTCGTTCTTGCCACCACCAGAGTCGTCACCTGAGGGTAGGGTCGCGCCGTCGAGGGGTTCCACGAGCTCGAGGCTGACCTTGCCCCGGTCGATCTCACGAACTCGGACCTTGAGCTCCTGGCCGTCCGACAGGTAGTCCTCGACACGCTCTACGCGCTTCGACCCGTCGAGACGGGAGATATGCAGCAACCCATCGCGGCCGGGGAGAATGTTGACGAACGCACCGAACTTGGTGATGTTCACCACCTTGCCGTCGTATTCGGCTCCCACCTCGGCTTCGGGCGGGAAAGCGATCTGAGTCACCCGCTCTTTCGCTGCGGCGAGGGCGACTCCGTCGGAGCTGGCGATACGAACAATGCCTTTGCCATCGGTCTCCTCGATCTCGATGGCGGCACCGGTCTCCTCTTCCAACTCTCGAATAACCGCGCCTTTGGGGCCAATGACTTCACCGATCTTGTCTTTGGGGATTTCGATCGACTCGATACGCGGCGCCCACTCGTTCATCTCCTGACGTGGCTCGGAGATGACCGCCGACATTGCGTCGAGAATGAACAGCCGCGCCTCGCGCGCCTGATCCAACGCTCCCTTCAGCACCTCGGTCGGGAGACCCTGGATCTTCGTGTCGAGCTGGAGGGCTGTGATGGCACTGGCCGTTCCGGCGACTTTGAAGTCCATGTCTCCAAGAGCGTCCTCGGCTCCCAGAATGTCGGTCAGGGTCACATACTCATCATCCTGATGGATGAGGCCCATGGCGATGCCGGCGACCGGATCACTGATAGGAACTCCCGAATCCATGAGAGACAGACTGGAAGCGCATACCGAGGCCATAGAAGATGAGCCATTGGAGGCGAGCACCTCCGACACGAGCCTCAACGCGTAAGGGAACTCCTCGGCGTCGGGCACTACCGGCAACAAGGCTTTCTCTGCCAGCGCACCGTGTCCGATCTCACGACGCTTGGGACCGCGCATGAAGCCGGCCTCTCCAGTCGAGAACGGCGGGAAGTTGTAGTGGTGCATGTAACGCTTCGAGTCTTCGATGTCGAGTGTGTCGAGCATCTGCTCCATCTTGAGCATTCCAAGAGTGGTGATGTTGAGCACCTGCGTCTCGCCACGCTGGAAGAGAGCGGAACCATGGGTGCGCTCGACCACGCCGACCTCGATCGACAAGGGCCGAATGTCAGTGGTGCCGCGGCCGTCGAGTCGGACACCTTCGCGAACGACCCGATCACGCGCCACCTTCTTGAATACAGCCCTGAACGCGCGTTTCGCTTCGGCAGCCGCGTCCGCGTCGTCTTCTCCGAATGCCAGCTCGGCGAGCGTGTGCTCTAGCGCCTCATCCTGGGCTTCCTGCCGCTCGTGTTTGCCGGCGATCGACATGACTGCATCCAGTTTCGGCCGGGCGATCTCTTCGACCTTTGTGTAGATCTCGTCGCTGTAGTCGACGGCGATGGGCCATTCCTTGGCTCGGATCTCGACCGTGGAAGCCAGCTCCTCCTGGAGATCGATCAGCTGGGAGATGAAGCCTTTGGCCTCCTCCAAGCCCTGGGCAACGGCTTCTTCGTCTGACGGCCTGTCGCCCTCTGCGACGAGGCGAAGGCCGTTTGGTGTGGCCCCAGCCTCGACCATTGCGATGTCGATCTCTCCGGCTTCGTTGCGACGTCCGGCAACGACCAGTTCGAACACTGATTCGTCGAGGTCGGCTTCGGTGGGAAATGGGACCCATTCACCCTTCTTGAGACCGAGACGGATACCTCCGATCGGTCCCTCGAACGGGATATTGGAGACGGTGAGGGCCGCTGACGCTCCGTTGAGCGCGACCACATCGAACGGGTTCTCCTGATCAACCGAGAGCGACGTGACCACGATGTGGGTCTCGTTCCGATACCCATCCTCGAAGGCGGGTCGCAGCGGCCTGTCGATGAGACGGCAGGTGAGAATCGCCTGCTCGGATGGCCGGCCTTCGCGGCGAAAGAAGGAACCTGGGATCCTTCCCACGGAATACATCCGTTCTTCGAAGTCGACGGTTAGGGGGAAGAAATCGATGCCTTCCCGGGGCTTCTCGTTGGCAGTGGCGGTTACCAGCATTTCGGTACCGCCGAGTCGGGCGACCACGGCGCCGTTGGCCTGAGCCGCCATTTTTCCGGTGCTCAGCGTCAACTCTTTGTCGCCAATGGTGCCTCTTACAGAGGTTTCGGGCACGTTGGTGCTCCTTGTTGTTGGGAGCCGCGCCTGTTGGCAGTAGTCATGTCTCGTAATCGGAGACATCGCCACTGACAACCGGCTGGGCTCGTGTTTTGTCTGTTCTGATCCCGGCGCCGGTTACCGGCCCGGATATGGGTTGGGGTTCCCCCCTATACAGGGAACGGTTCCACCGTTCCCCGCAAATCTCTAGTTAGCGGCGGAGTCCCAACTTGGCGATGAGGCTCCGGTACCGCTCCACGTCGCGCCTCCGCAGATAGTCCAGGAGACGACGCCTCTTTCCGACCATCATCAGCAGCCCGCGACGGCTGTGGTGATCGTGCTTGTGATCTCGCAGATGCTCGGTGAGATGGTTGATGCGCTCGGTGAGCACAGCCACCTGGACCTCGGGAGACCCGGTGTCGCTCTCGTGAGTCCCAAACTCGGCGACGATCTCAGAAGTTGTCTTCATTGCGCGTAAAACCTAACTGGGTGAGGATTCGAGTGCAGGATAACACCCCGGATATCGCTACACCTAGTCGAGTTGACCCGTGCTAATCCACGCTGAGCCGGGCCCGAACGTCCTCAACGTCTCCCGCAATGGCCGTCACGAGCTCGTCCACGGAGTCGAACTTCAGCTCGTCCCGTATGCGGGAAACGAACTCCAAGGTGAGCGACTTCCCGTAGAGGTCACCGGAGAAGTCGAGAAGGTAGGCCTCGATCAGCCTCGAGCCG
Source organism: Acidimicrobiia bacterium (assembly GCA_965216725.1). Lineage (GTDB taxonomy): Bacteria > Actinomycetota > Acidimicrobiia > Spongiisociales > ZC4RG35 > JACZUI01. The sequence continues at coordinate 144,783 of CBDCGI010000018.1, forward strand.
CCATCATCAAAGGTCGGCCGCACACCGACGTTGACCGCAGCCGGATACCTCGAGCCTTCCAGCTCGGCGTAAGCCGCGTAGACGCCGTCTGCGGGAATTACCTTTCGAGGCGGTGGCGCGAGATTGGCAGTCGGATACCCGATCTCTCGGCCCCTCTCATCTCCTGGTACGACGACGTTGGACAGACGAAACCTGCTTCCCAAAAGGTCGGCCGCTCCAGAGACGTCGCCAGCCTCGATGAGGCCCCGGATGCGCGAAGACGAAACGACTCCCTCATCGACCACGAGTTCCATGACGTCCACGTGAAAGCCGAGTGCGGGACCAACCGAATTCAGCAGGGCGACGCTGCCGGCGCGGTCTTTGCCGAACTGAAAATCGATGCCGGCGACGATCTTTTTGGCCGCGAGCTTTCCTACCAAGATCTCTTCTACGAACTGCTGTGGGCTCAAGTCGCGGATCTCACGGAGGTCGAGGACGGCCACCTGCTGCACATCGAGCGCCTCCAAGAGTTCGATTCTTTCGTCCAGGCTGGTTATGAGCCGCGGGCGGGAATCGTGGCCGAGCACCTCGACCGGATGCGGCTCGAAAGTCGCCACTGTTGGCACCAGGGGGCCGACTCTGAGTCGGCTCACCAGCTTCCGATGGCCCGTGTGGACTCCGTCCAGGACCCCGACAGTGACACTCGAAGGAGGGCCGACCGGCCATTCGTTATGAGAACCATCGAGGACCCTCATCCCGGTATCACCACCTCTGGTCGAGCCTGTTCACCCGAGCGACGATATACCGCCAACAGTTGGCGATCCTCGTCTACCACACGCACCGGAACTCCCTCCGGAGCCGGGGCGAACTCACTACCGACAAACATCATTCCGTTGCGCACACCTCGAGCTGTCTTCTCTCCAACGACTACCTGCGGCAACGCCGTCAACGCGGCCGAAGGGTCCAAGAGCTTGTCTCCCCAGTGCTCCAGGTCGTCGAGAGCGATTCCGTGCTCCGAAGCGGACAAGGTCCCAATCCGCAGTCTCCTCAAGGCGGTCAAATGGGCCTGCCCTCCCAAAGCCCCCGCCAAGTCGGCTGCCAACGACCTGACATATGTGCCCTTGCCACAGACCACCCGAAACTCGACTTCCGGGAACGGTCCCGGGCCAACCGCGAGGATCTCCAATTCGAGTATCTCCACGGGTCTCGCCTCACGCTCAATCACGATGCCCTCGCGGGCAAGCTCGTAGAGACGACGACCCTCGTGTTTCAAGGCCGACACCATGGGTGGAACCTGAGGGATGGTTCCCACAAAACGATCGGCCACTACCCGAACGTCGACTTCTGTGACCTCCATTGGCTCGCGGGCCAGAACGGCACCGTCTGCGTCGAGCGTGTCAGTCGCCACCCCGAACATGGCCTTCGCCGTGTATTCCTTCTCCTGGTCCTGGATGTACCGGATGAGCCGGGTTACAGGTCCGATCGCAACCACCACGACGCCCGTGGCCAGGGGATCCAGCGTTCCGGCGTGTCCGACCTTCTTCACCTGGGTGGCTCGCTTGACTTTGGAAACAACCGACCCCGAGGACACTCCACTCGGCTTGTCGACGACCAGGAAGCCGACGGTCATCGATACTCGGCGAGACGACGTTTGATTTCGGCGATCACCTTCTCCGGCTCCCCCTGGAACGTGAACCCGGCAGCGAGACGGTGTCCACCACCGCCCATGTCTGCCGCAAGAGAGCCGACATCGGTGTCTCCTCGGGAGCGAAGGCTCAGCTTGACTCGGCCCCTGTCGTGGACCTTGACCAAAACGGCCGTGTCGGCCTCCTGTGGGAGCCGGATCAGATTGATCAGATTGTCGATATCGCCCCAATCGATTCCTGCGTCGGAAAGGTCTTCGTGAGTGACGACCGCCGTCACCAGTCCTAAGTCGTCGTCGAGCTCGACACGAGTGAGCGCCTTGGCCGCCGCCTTCAGGTATCCGAACGGGGTTTCCTCGTAGACATGCCGGGCGATCTCGTCGGGGCGGGCGCCTGCACTCACCATTCGAGCCGCCAGCTCCAGTGTCGTCGGAGTGGTGTTCACATATTGGAACCGCCCGGTATCGGTGACCAGGGCCGTGAGCAGGCATGTGGCGATCTCGGGTGTGATCGGCCAACCGAGCAAGTCGAGAACTCCAACAACCAGCTCGGCAGTGGCTGCGGCCTCTGGATCGACCAGCGACACATCGCCAAACCCCTCATTGGTCACGTGGTGGTCTATGACAACCAGATTCTCCGCTTTTGAGGCGTTGGTCGCCAGCTCGCCAAGCCGATCCGGCGCGCCAACGTCGAACACGACCATCATCTCGGGCTCCTCCGGAAACTCATCGGGTGACACCAACAAGTCACGGGGAAGAAAAGCGAGGTTTTGCGGCACGACGAAGGGGCTTCCGAAACTGGCGACGACCTTCTTCCCCGCGTTTTTGGCAGCGATCCCAAGTCCGAGCATCGACCCAAGCGCATCGCCATCAGGTCCGATGTGACACGTGAGTGCAAGCACATCCGCGTGGCCGACAGCGCGCGCCGTCTGTTCGAGAGGCGTCATTCCTCCTCGTTTTCTGAGGTCTCGAGCCCGCGCAGTATGGCGTCGATTCGCTCACCACCGACAACGCCCCGGTCCATCTGAAATTCGAGTGTGGGCGTGAACTTCATCCGCACCTGACTCCCGATGGCAGCTTGGAGGCGACGCGCCGCCTTGCCCAAGGCTTCCAGGGCGTCGGCGTGATTCTCCGGATCGAGAACGTCGATGTACACGACGGCATGTCTCAAATTGGGGGCAGTGTCTACTGCTATCACCGACACCAACTCCAGGCGGGGATCACTGAATCGCTCGATCTCCTCGGCGATCACCTCGCGAAGAGTGGAGTTGACCTTCCTCATCCTCGGGCTCGGCTGTCTCATCCTCGACTACCCGCTAACAGGCGACAACGCCCCTACGTCCTCGCTACCTCCTGAATGAGGTAGACCTCGATGTTGTCGCCTTCTTTGATGTCGTCGTAATTCTCGAATCCCATACCGCACTCAAAACCTTGCTGCACTTCACGTACGTCGTCCTTGAACCGTCGTAGCGAGGCGACAACCCCGTCGTGGATCACGATCCCGTCCCGCAGCAAACGGGCCTGAGCGCCACGCTGCACGAAACCCTCGATGACGTAACAACCCGCGACTGTGCCCATGCGCGGCACTTTGAAGGTGGCTCGAACCTCAGCGGTACCCAGGACTTGCTCCCGCTCCTCGGGCGCGAGCTGACCGACAAGCAGCTGCTCAATCTCGTCGAGGAGTTCGTAGATGATCCCGTAGGTGCGGATCTCCACGCCGGCCGCTTCGGCCGCCCGCCTTGCCTTGGGCTCCGGGCGAACGTTGAAGCCGGCGATAACGGCTTCCGTGACCTCAGCCAAGGTCACATCGTTCTCGCTGATACCGCCCACTGCACCATGGATCACCTGAATCTTGCCTCCTTCACGCTCGATCTTTCCGATCGACTCACGCAGAGCTTCCAATGAGCCCTGCGCGTCGGCCTTGATGATCAGGTTGAGGGTGGCGTCTTCCGAGCGCAGCTGCTCCAAGAGACCTTGGAGGCGATCCCTGGCACTGGGCATCGCCTGTGCCACCGCCCTATCAGACTCTTGCCGTTCGGCAGCGATCTTCCGAGCCTCGCGGTCGTTCGACACGACTTCGAAGAAGTCCCCTGCCGAGGGGACGTCATCCCAGCCGATGATCTGCACCGGATCGGACGGCCCCGCCTGCTTGAGCTGGTTCCCGTGGTCGTCGGACAGGGCACGAACCCTCCCGGACATCGGACCGGCGACGAAGGCATCCCCCTTCTTGAGCGTTCCCCGCTGGATGATGACGGTTGCCACCGGGCCTCTACCCACCTCGAGCTGAGCCTCGACCACCACCCCGCTCGCAGAAGGTTTCGGGTTGGCCTTGAAGTCTTCCAGCTGAGCGATGAGGTCGACGACTTCCAGCAGATCGTCGATGCCCTGGCCGTTCAGGGCAGAGACTTCGACGCTGGGGACGTCGCCACCCAACTCTTCGGTGACGACGTCGTGATTGGTGAGCTCAGTTCTCACCTTGAGCGGGTCTGCGCCAGGGAGATCCATCTTGTTCACCGCGACGATCATCTTGACCCCGGCTGCCTTGGCGTGAGAAATGGCCTCCACTGTCTGCGGCTTCACACCGTCGTTGGCCGCCACGACGAGGATCACGATGTCGGTGATGTTGGCCCCGCGTGCCCTGAGGGCCGTGAAAGCCTCGTGGCCTGGAGTGTCGACGAAAGTGATGCGACGATCCCCAACCTCGACCTGATAGGCACCGATGTGTTGGGTGATTCCGCCCTGTTCGTCTTCGACCACGTTCGATTGGCGAATCCTGTCGAGAAGCGTGGTCTTCCCGTGGTCGACATGCCCCATCACGGTCACAACCGGTGGCCGGGACACGAGCTGGTCTTCAGGGTCTTCGAATTGAGGCTGCTCGGCAACGCTCGGTGCAGGCGCTTGGGCCTCGACTTCCACCATGTAACCGAATCCCTCGGCGATCTCGTCGATCAGTTCGCCGGGCATGGCCTGACCGGCGCCCACCGGCATACCTCTCTCCAACAGAGCCTTTACTACTTCCCCTGCCGGCTGGTCGATGGCATCGGCGAACTCCGAGACGGTGGCGCCCTCACTGATCGTCGCCAGCTGGACCTCCACCTCTTCGGGAGCCGGGGCCACTTCCAACTCTGGCTCTTCTGCTGGCTCCGTAGCATCAGCTTCGACAACCACGTCGTCTGTATCGGTTTCTGGAGCTTCGACTTCGACTTCGGTGTCGTCGCCGCCCACCGCCAGCCTCAAGAGCTCAGCCGACTCGTCGTCAAGACCCGAAGACGCCGTCTTCACGTCGAGCCCTAGCTCTTGGGCGTGAGCCAGGACCTCCTTGGATTCGAGGCCCAGCTCGCGGGCGAGTTCGTAGATCCTCACGGTTTGAGACTTCCCCTATTCGCTTTCTTCGTCGTTGTCAGACGCCTCGGCCGCGTCCTCATCATCATCGGGCGGCGCTCCGGGTTCTTCTTCAGAGGTGGCATCTGGCGCCGGTGCGGGCTCCCCGGCATCTTCAGGAGCTTCTGCCGTCGCATCGTCGGACGCTTCCTCGCCTGTCTCGGTCTCGGAGGCGGCTGCCGAGTCGGCCTCGGCCCCTTCCGACGAAGGTTCGGCCTCAGCCGGTGGTTCCTCGCCACCTTCCTGTTCAAGCCCCTCGGTGTCGGACCGAATGTCCACTTTGTAACCGGAAAGGCGGGCAGCGAGCCGAGCGTTTTGGCCTTCTTTGCCGATCGCCAACGAGAGCTGATGCTCGGAAACGACCACATCGGCCGTCTTTTCCTCCTCGTCGATGTGAACTTCTTTGACCTTGGCGGGGCCCAGGGCCTCGGCGATGAATTGGCCGATGTCGTCTCGCCACTGGACCACGTCGACCTTTTCGCCTCTCAACTCATTGACAACCTGGCGCACGCGCGATCCCCGCGCTCCGACACAGGCGCCTTTGGGATCCACGTTCGGGTCATGAGATATCACGGCGATCTTGGTCCGATGGCCGGGCTCGCGTGCGATGTTGACAATCTCCACGGTGCCGTCCGTCAGCTCCGGCACCTCGAGCTCGAGAAGCCGCCTGACGAGGTCCGGGTGCGACCGCGAGACGACTATCTGGGCACCCTTGGTCTCGTTCCGCACCTCGAGGATGAGAGCTTTCACGCGGTTGCCCCGCTCGAGCCGCTCAAACGGAATCCGCTCCGAACCGGGAAGGATCGCTTCTGCGTCTCCGAGATCGAGGATGACCGAGCGGTAATCGACCTGCTGCACGATGCCGGTGACGAGATCGCCCTCCCGGCCCTCATACATCTCGTACACCCGCTCGCGCTTGGCCTCTCTCAGCTTGTGTTGCATCACCTGCTTGAACGACTGAGCCGCGATGCGCCCGAATGCTTCGCCCTCCGGCGTGTCTTCCCACTCCTCGACTACGTTGCCGTCGTCGTCGAGCTCCTGGGCATAAACGACGACCTCGCCCGAGTCGGGATCGATGGTGACTCTGGCCTCCTCTGCCGCGCCCGGGCTCCTTTTGTACGCGGCCACGAGGGCGTTGGCGAAGGCGTCGAGGATCGCATCAACCGCGACGCCTCGCTCACGGGCGAGAACCTCGATTGCCTCCATCATCGTGTCGAGCTTCATTTCTCTCCTTAGTGACCCGGCTTGGGAGCCTTCTCCCACCTGAAGGTGGTCCTGGCTTTGAGCACATCTCCGTACTCGAACGTTCGGCTCTCGTCGTCAACTTCGACGGTGAACGTCGAATCATCCGCTCTCACGATCACCGCGTTGAGGGTCTCGTTGCGATCGGCGCCTGCAACCTTGAGCCGTATCTCACGCCCGATTGACTTCTGATAATGACTCGGACGACGCAGATTTCGCTCGAGGCCAGGTGATGTGACCTCCAGCTGGTAGCTGTCGTCAATGCTGATCTCGTTGTCCAATAGACGTGACAAACCCCGAGACACCTCAGCGAGACGGTCGATGTCGAGATCGGGGCCGTCGACCACGACGCGCAGCCGTCGACCTTTGCCTGCGCCGCTCAGCTCGAGATCGTCCAACTCGAGGTGTTCGGCAGCAAGGTAGGGCTCGGTGAGGCTCCAAATGTCAGTTGCTGTCGTCATCGTCTTCTTTGCTCCACAACAATTCAGGTGGCCGCCAGAGGCGCCCACCTGACCGAGTGCGTCCTGTTGTTGCCGGGATTATAGGGCCATGGCCGCGATCACCTCAACGTCGGTTGCGGCCTGCCCGTACCTCCTGGGCGAGGTGTTCGACGACAGTGTCGATCTCGTGCTCGCTCTTTACGAGACCGCTTCGCATGACCAGCTCGACATTGCCCGATTCCACTCCACGGGGGCCGATCACGATCCGGTACGGGACCCCGATCAACTCGGCGTCGGCGAATTTGACACCGGGCCGCTCATCCCGGTCATCCACGAGGACCTCGATTCCCGCGTCAGCGAGCTCACCGCCGATCTGATCGGCCACGCTCATCGTCTTCTCGTCGTCGGTGCGAATAATCGTCACCAAGACCTCGTAGGGCGCCACCGCCACCGGCCAGACGATTCCATGGTCGTCATTGTGGGTTTCCACCACGGCGGCCATCGCCCGCTCCACACCGATCCCGTAGGAGCCCATGATGATCGGGTGGCTGATCCCTTCTTCGTCTTGCACGAAAGCGTCGAAGGCTTTGGTGTATTTGGTGCCGAGTTTGAAAATGTGCCCAACCTCGACACCCTTCCATCGATCGAGGACTCCACCGTCGAGCGGACAGGTCTCGCCGGCTTCGACGGCACGGAGGTCGAACCAATCGTCGACACTGATGTCACGGGCGAGATCGACGCCCGAGTAATGGAAGCCGTCCTCGTTGGCCCCGGTGACCATGTTGTGGCGGCCCTCCAGCGCGGGGTCGGCGATGATTCTGAGACCTTCGACGCCCACCGCTCCCAAGCTGCCAGGATCGGCGCCAAGAAGCGCTCGGACCTCTTCTGAGGTACCAGGCCTGACCGCTTCGGAGCGAATCGAGTCCTTCAGTTTCTGCTCTTGAAGGTCGTGATCACCACGCAGAAGCAGGAGGATTGGCTCCTTCTCGTGGTAGTAGACCAAGGTCTTGATCTGTCGATCAGGTGACGCCGTCTCTGGGTGCGCCGCGGCCAGGGCAGCGATGGTAAGCAAGCCGGGAGTCGGAAACTTCTCCAAATCTGCCGGATCGCCATCGTCAACCGGCGCCAGAGCGGAGGTGGCGGTCTCCACGTTCGCCCTGTAGTCGCACGTGCCGCACGTGATGATCCAGTCCTCGCCCGCCTCGGATGCGATCATGAACTCGATCGAATCACCGTCACCCATGATGCCCGACGAGGCTTTGACATCCACCGGATCCAGGCCGATTCGGCGAAAGATCTCGAAATAGGCCCGGTGGTGCTTGTCGAAACCGGTGTCGAGCCCTGGTTCGTCGATATCCAGGGTGTATGCGTCTTTCATCGTGAATTCACGCACACGCAGCAGTCCAGACTTGGGGCGGGGCTCGTCGCGGAACTTGGTCTGCAGTTGGTACCAAATCTGGGGCAGGTCGCGATAGGAGAAGATCTCCGTCGAGAGCATGGCGAAGATCTCCTCGTGAGTCATTCCGAGGACCTGATCGGTGCCCTTTCGGTCTCGAAGCCGGAACATGTCATCGGCGATGTCGTACCAGCGCCCCGACTTCTGCCAGATCTCGGCAGGGTGCATCGCGGGCAGGAACATCTCCTGTCCGCCGATCGCGTCCATCTCTTCTCTGATGATCTGGGAGATCTTGAGCCGGACCCTTTGGCCAAGCGGGAGCATGCTGTAATGACCCGCGGCCAATTGGCGGATGAACCCGGCACGGACCAGGAGCTTGTGGCTCACGGCCTCGGCTCCCGCCGGGTCTTCGCGGAGTGTGGGAATGAAAGCTTGCGACCAGCGCATATGTGGCCGGTGACGGTAATCGCTCGTCGGTCTCATCTTCGAAACACCGGCTCCTCGCGCCATGTCACGTGCGGCGGACAAGGGGGCGGGTGACCGGGATAGGTTGACACCATGATCTACGAAATCCGCGACTACCACTATGAGCCCGATCGTCTCGATCAGTACCGCGTCTGGGCGCAGGAAGCAGTTGAGTTCCTGGGGGAGCGCTTCGAGTTGCTTGGATGGTGGCTCGACGCGGGGATTCCGGAGAGGATCATGGGGTCGGATCCGATGGAACCCAAACATGGCCCAGCCAACGTCACATGGATCCTCGTCTGGGAGGACATGGAGCATCGTGAGCGGGAATGGGAGGCCCTGTGGGAGGACCCAGCCTGGATGGAGACGTGGGGGCGTCACCCCGGCTTCGAGGGGTACCTCCACATGTCGGTTCGTTTCATGGATCGGGTGTCGGCAAGTTCGACGGGGTGAAGCGGCGGCCTCTGCCTAGGTCGACCCAGGCGGTGCTCTTTGAGGCCTACGAAACCTGATTCGGCCGTGATCGCGATGCCCGTAGAGCTCGTATCCCCACTTGTGAACCACGACGTGATGGTGGAACCAGCAGAGAAGAACCATGTCGTCGACATCGGTCGAGCCACCCGCTGACCTCGGAATACGGTGATGAGCCTGCAGCCGGTGGCGGGAGTCGCACCCGTCGGCGGCACAACGGCCGGAGTATTAGTCGAGTAGTGCCCGTTTCTGAGCTGGTGTGGCGGTCCGTTTCGACCTCTCGTACTCCATGTAACGGCCGTCTTGAGATTTTGCGGTCACTTCGATGCTGGCATCGCACAGGATCTCTCGGAGGGCTTTTGCCCCGACGCGGGGACCAGCCTCGAGGACCACTCCGGTTTCACCTTGGGTTGGAGCGGCTTCTCTAGCCTCCACGATCACCGTCACCTGAGCTGGTGAAGCGTCATCCGACGTGCATATCTCACGAAGGGCCTGTGCCTTGCGCCATCCCAGACTCACTTGCTTTTCCTCGGGCCACGTGGGGAGGTCATCTGCCTTCTTGTCAGCGCCTTGTCGACGATGGCCCCTGTGTAACCGTCGAGACCGCCCCAGATCTTCCACCACGATTCGTCGAGACTCGACTGCAAGACGAGGAATTCGTCATCTCCAGCCTTCAACTCGTCTTCGGCGGTGATCCGGATTCGGTTTGCTGCCTCCCTGCGGACTCCGCCCACGTCCAGGTGTTGGAGGTGTCCAACGTCGTCGCGGATCTTGGAGAGCTCGACTACCCGGTCGAAGCTGATAGCGCCTCGGCAAGGGTCCTGCGCAGATCAGGCCGATCCGCCGCCCGACCCATGGCCCGCACTCGGTCGTGAGCCGTCCCAATGGACACGTCGCCACGAGATGACAACCACTCTCCAAGAGATCGTGACCCATCGGCCGTTGCCACCTGTCGACGATCTAGCTCCTCGAGGATCTCGACGTCCGGCGCGGCGAGACGGGACCGAAGCTGCTCGTTGGCGATGAGCTGTTGTTCCAGCCGGTCGGTGGCCGCCGATTTCATTTCCATACTTCGCACATACGTTCCCTAGACGACAGAAACAAGGGGTCCGGCAAGAGAATTGGAGGACGTTTGCTGGCAGGACCGCGGGGCCGAGACACCGACCCCTCGGCCTCGGCCCTCATCCCTTTTCGGCCACCTCGGCAACCCGTTCCCGCCTCTCAGCGGAACGATTGGCATCCCCCTGGATCTCGATGAGCTGCTCTCTCGTCGCCGCGGCGATCTCGGCGGCATGGGCCTCGGCGTGAGCGAGCCGGCTCTCGACACCCTCCTCGACGAGTTTGCGCGCTTCGTCGAGTAAGGCCTCCACCATTTCGGATTCAGGCACCACCCGAACCACCTGACCCTTGATGAACAAGTGCCCCTTACCCCGACCGGCGGCGATACCAATATCAGCCTCACGGGCTTCACCGGGCCCATTGACCACACAGCCCATCACTGCCACCTGAATGGGGAGGTTTTCCGCCTCCAGAGCCTTCTGCGCCGAAGTGGCCACCTCTATCACATCGACTTCGGCGCGGCCGCACGAAGGGCATGCGATCAGATCGAGGCCTTTACGCTCCCGCAAGCCGAGGAATTCGAGAAGCTGTCGACCGGCCTTGGCTTCTTCCACCGGATCCGCCGTCAGGGAGAAACGGATCGTGTCGCCTATTCCCTCCTGGAGGAGGGTGGCGATTCCAGCCACTGACTTGATGAGCCCAGATGGCGGCGGCCCGGCTTCGGTGACCCCGAGGTGGAACGGGTAGTCGACCGTGTCGGCGAGCAATCGGTATGAATTCACCATCGACGGGACGTGGGAATGCTTGACCGAGATCTTGATGTCGTAGAACCCGACATCCTCGAGATAGCCGATCTCCTTTTGTGCCGATTCGACGAGGGCCTCGGGAACGGCCGATCCGTGTTTCTCCATGAGATCCTTGTCCAACGAACCCGCGTTAACCCCCACCCGAATCGGAATCCCCCGGTCGAGAGCCTCGCGCGCCACCGTCTTGATCTGTTCTTCCTTTCGGATGTTCCCCGGATTGAGACGTAGTCCGTGGACGCCGGCCTCCATTGCGGCGAGAGCCAGGCGGTATTGGTAGTGAATATCGGCGATGATCGGGACCGGCGAGCGAGGCACGATCTCCGCGAGGCCCTGAGCAGCCTCGACTTCATTGCATGTGATGCGGACGATATCGGCGCCCGCGCCCGCAAGGGCATAGACCTGAGCCAGAGTCCCGTCGACATCGGCGGTTTTGGTCGTAGTCATCGATTGCACCGTGATCGGTGCACCACCTCCGACAGGGACGCCACCAACATGCAGTTGTCGAGTCTGGCGACGTTCGATCATTGGCGGTGAGGGTAGTTGTCGGACCGTCGAATACGCCTCAGCGACCTCCCTCATCGGCCCTAACGGCCTCACCCCCTCCGTCGCCTCCGGCGCCACCTCCCCTCATCGGCCCTGACGGGCCTCACCCCCTCCGTCGCCTACGGCGCCACCTCCCCCAACGGTCGCTCTGCTCCCTGGGGGAGGAAATGGTCGCTCATGTCTCCCCCCAGCGAACGTAGTGAGCGTTGGGGGGAGTACGGCGAAGCCGGGAGGGGGGCCGGCAATCAAAGGTTTATCGGGTTCACCACGTCGAGGACAATGGCCACCAACCCGAGGAATGCGAAGATCCCTACGACGGCAACTGCAATTGGTGCCAGTTTCCTCACGTCGGCTGTTCTTCCGGTGGCCCTCTCATAAAGGGCGACGGCGAAGTGGCCTCCGTCGAGCGGAGGAAGCGGGATCACATTGAATGTCGCCAGCGTCACGTTGAGGATTGCCATCGTCCCGAGAAGCGCAATCAGCGAATCGGTCTGATTGCCCAGATTCACTATCCCGATGGGGCTGACGGGCCGGATCTCGGGGTCGACGTCGGTGTCACCGGCAAAGACAGCGAAGTATTGAGCGATGCTCGAGGGCGCCAGAAGGTTGCCGATGGCTTCGAAAGTCAGCCGGATCCCGGTCCAGAGCTCTTCAGCGGCGAGACCGATTGCCTCCAGCAACCCCGGCTGGCGGGTGACGACCTCTGGCCGCACGCCGAGGAAGCCGGTCGTTGTACCGTCGGGCAGCGAGTTCTCCAACAGGACGACATCGAGTTCCTCTTGCGAACCCTCTCTGTCGATGACGATTGTTGTGGCCCCGGGGCCTACTGCCTCCAGGGCGGCCGTGGTCTCTTCCCAATCGGTGACCGGGTAGGGACCCACCTCGAGGATCACGTCTCCGGGCTCCAGCCCGGCCTCTGAAGCGGGCGTGACTTCGGTGACACCGTCCAGTTCTACGGTCTCGACCACCTCATTGACAACTGGCTGCGGTTCGGGCACTCCGTTGACGATGAAGATCGCGTAGAACAACAGGAAGGCCATGAAGAAGTTGAGACCGACACCGGCGAGAACCACAAAGCTCTTTTCCCAGAACTTCTTCTCCCTGTAGGTGCGGCCCATGTCCTCAGGCGCTACCTCCTCGAGGGCGTTCATTCCGACTATCCGGACGTAACCTCCGAAGGGAAGCCATTTCACCCCGTATTCGGTCTCCCCCCGCCTGGTGGACCAGATCTTGGGACCGAAACCGAAGAAGAACTCGTTCACCTTCATCCCCACGGCTTTCGCCGCCAGGAAATGACCCGCCTCGTGGACGGTTACGAAAAAGACGATGGCGAGGGCAATCCCCAAACCTTGGAGCATGACGCGATCAAGTTACCTGCGGGGCATTCCTAGTCAGCACACACCGGCGACGATCGACGCCGCCGTTTCTCTGGCCTCGCGGTCGACGTCCACCACATCCTCCACCGATGTGAGGGCCCGCCACGGCACCGCTGCCAGCGTCGCGGCGACGACTTCGGTGATCCCGTTGAAGCCAAGCCTGCCCTGCAGAAAGGCCTCAACGGCGATCTCATCAGCCGCATTCATGACTGCTGGGGCCGAACCTCCTTTGCCGCCTGCCTGGTATGCGAGGTCCAGTGATGGGAAAGCGTCGCGGTCCGGGTCTTCGAACGTGAGATTCATACCAACGGGGCTGAACACGTCGCCTGGCCCGGGTGCCCGATCGGGGCTGGTGATGGCGAACTGGATGGGGATTCTCATATCGGGATACCCGAGATGGCCTTTCCACGAGCCATCCTCAAAGGCCACCGCGGAATGGAGGATCGACTGGGGGTGGACGACCACCTCGATGCGGTCATAGGGAACGCCGAAGAGGTGGTGGGCTTCGATGACTTCGAGACCCTTGTTGAAGAGAGTGGCCGAATCGATGGTGATGCGAGGACCCATATCCCATGTGGGGTGAGACAAGGCCTCAGCAGGAGTGACTTCGGCGAGTGACTCCCTGCTCCGACCTCGAAAGGGTCCTCCCGATGCGGTGAGAATGAGCTTCTCGACCGAAGCCACCTTCTCACCGAGCAGGCACTGGAAGATCGCCGAGTGCTCACTGTCGACGGGGATCAGCTCACCCTTGCCTCCTTCGAGAACCGACGTGACCAGAGAGCCCCCCGCAACGAGACTCTCTTTGTTGGCGAGGGCGACCCGATTCCCCGCTTGGAGAGCGGTAATGGTCGACCTCAGCCCTGCTGCCCCAACGATCGCGTTGACGACAGTCACGCCAGGTTGAGCAGCCATCTCCAGGATCGCCTCAGAGTCGAACCGAGCTCGATTCCCCACCTGTTCTCTGAAGTCTCGCCGCTCATCCGTGGTGCCGCCTGTGATGGCCACCGCAGCCTGTGGGTATCGACCCGCTAGATCTGCAAATGTCTGCGTGGGCAGCCTTGCGGCGAGTCCGGCTACCTCGACCCCGAGTTTCTCGGCGACTTCGAGGGTCTGGGTACCGATGGACCCGGTCGCCCCGAGGACGACGATCGGGGAGGTCACAGCAGACCGAAACCTCTGAGCAATACGTATACCGCGGGCACGGCGAGGATGAAGCCGTCGACTCGGTCGATGATGCCTCCATGGCCGGGCAGGACCGAACCCATGTCCTTGACTCCTACCGAGCGCTTCACCATGGATGCCGCAAGGTCGCCAATTGGCGACACCACGGCGATGACAAGGGCGAGGGCGAGGGCACGACCGAATCCGATGTCCTCCCAGGCGGGGAACAAGACCAACAAACTGGCCACTGCGATGGTGGCGATCGTTCCGCCGACCAACCCTTCAACGGTCTTCTTCGGCGAGAGGACCGGAGCGAGCTTCCGCCGACCGAAGCCTCGACCGACAAAAAAAGCGCCGATGTCGTTTGATGCCACCACGACAACGAGGAAGAGGATCATGGCGACAGGCTCAGGGCCCTTCTCGATCAAGATCGCAAACGAGAGAAGCCCGATCCAAATCATCCCCAAAACCGTCCATGACGCGTTTTCGAGGGAGTCGCGCCTTGTCGACAGCGAATAGAAGAGGATGGTGGCGACTGTGAAGCCGGAAGCCCAGCCACCGATGGCTCCCGGCCCGCTGATCTGAGCTCCGACCGCCATGAATACGACTCCCAGAAGGCCAAACAGCGCAAGCGGCCGGTAGCCGCGTGTGCGCACGGTTGCGTAAAGCTCGCCGCAGGCAACGACCATCAGCACAGCAATGAATCCGGTGAACCACCAGCCTCCGAGCAGGAGCGATCCAAGAAAGAGCCCAAAAATGATGAGCGCGGAACCGATGCGCATGGTCAGATCCGATGCAGCTGCTTGCTCCGCGGCCTCGAGCTGCTCCTCCGAGTCGAGGGTCGTGCCGGTCACGTCCTCGAACCCCACGAGGCCGGATCCGACTCCGGGAACCGTGGCAGCCACCGCCTGCTGTTCCCAGTCGGCCTGTGCAGATTTGCTCACCTCTTCGGCAAGACCCCGATACTCCTCGGTTGTCGCCGAGCGATACTCTTCGGCCGAGAAGTCATCGAGGTCAGTAGCCGACGAAGCCATGGCTTCCCAGTCGCTGAGATCCACGTCCTCGTCGTCAGGACCAATGTCCGGACCGGTGGCTTCCTCCGCAGGCTCGCCGGAGCCGCTCTCCTCCAACCCGGGAAGGGTGAACACTTCGGCCTCTTCGCTCGTAGCTTCCCACGGCCGGCTGAAGCCGTTGTCCTGATCGTTGGGAGTGTCTCCGTCGCCCATCAGACCTCGAGCAACTCCTCTTCTTTCCTGGCCACCAGGTCGTCGACTTTCCCGACATGTTTGTCGGTGAGCTTTTGGAGCTCGTCTTCGCCGCGGTGTATGTCGTCGTCGGAAATCTCACCGTGAAGGGCCTCCATGTCGGCCCGGGCGTGGCGACGAACATTGCGGATAGCTACCCGTCCGTCTTCAGCCATATTGTGAACCACCTTGATCAGATCCTTGCGGCGCTCTTCCGTGAGGGGCGGGAATGCGATGCGAATCACATTGCCGTCGTTGCTCGGGTTCAGGCCGAGATCGGAGGTCTGGATGGCGCGCTCGATGTCCGAGACGGTGGACTTGTCAAACGGCTGTACAACCAGGAGCCGAGCTTCGGGCACCGATATCGACGCCAGCTGTTGGAGAGGTGTCTGGGAGCCGTAGTAGTCGATGTTGATCCGCTGCAGAAGTTGAGGATTGGCTCGCCCGGTCCTGACAGTGGCGAATTCCGATGCCACGTGGTCAACGGCCATGGCCATCTTGTGATCGGCCTCGGTCAAGAGGTCGCTGATCATCTTCATTCCTCCTCAGTGGATGACGGTACCGATCTCATCCCCTCGAATCGCCTTGAGAATGTTCCCGGCGGCCATCATGTCGAAAACGACGATCGGCACGTCGTGCTCTTTGCACATCGTAACTGCGGTGGTGTCCATCACCTTGAGTTCACGGGCGATGAAATCCATGTACGAGAGCTCGGGGTGCCGGACGGCCTCCGAGTTGGTCGCGGGGTCCGAGTCGTAGATCCCGTCCACTTTGCTGGCTTTCAGGATGACTTCTGCGTTCATCTCGATCGCGCGTAGAGCAGCTGTCGTGTCGGTGGTGAAGAAAGGATTGCCGGTCCCCGCAGCGAAGATCACGACGCGGCCTTTCTCGAGATGGCGAACTGCTCGGAGCCTTATGTAGGGCTCTGCCAGCTCTTGCATCGTGATGGCCGACTGGACGCGAGTCACCACATCGCGCTTCTCCAAAGCGTCACGCAAGGCGAGTGCGTTGATGACGGTCGCCAGCATTCCCATGTAGTCGGCCGTCGCTGGATCCATGCCTTTGGCGGCTTGCGATACTCCGCGAAAGATGTTGCCTCCACCGACGACAACCGCCACCTGCACCTTCTCGTCGAGGGCCTCAGCGATCTCGTCGGCCACCCGGTTGACCGTGAGGGGATCTATCCCGTACCCGACCGCCGGATCGGCGAACGCCTCACCTGAGAGCTTGAGAAGGACTCTTCTTGCGCCGGGCTGTGACATTTTGCTCCTATTCGCCTATGGAGATCCTGGAGAATCGGCGGACTGAGATGTTCTCTCCCATCTTCGCGGCGAGCTCACCGACCATATCCCCGATGGAGCCTTCGTAGCGCTCGGCATTGACGAATTTCTGGTCGTAGAGCACGTTCTCCGTATACCAGGACTCGAGCTTGCCCTCCACAATCCTGTCGATGACGTTCTCCGGCTTGCCCTCGGCGAGCGCCTGGCGGCTGATCAGTTCCTTCTCCTTGGCAAGAGCGTCAGCGTCCACCTCGTCCCGAGTGACCCATGACGGGTTACTCCAGCTGATATGCATGGCGATATCGTCGGCGATGCCCCGGAAGTCGTCGCTCTTGGCGACGAAGTCGGTCTCACATGCAAGCTGAACCATGACTCCCAGCACGGGCCGACCGCTTTGGAGGTGGATGTAGCTGCCTATCGTGCCCTCGGCGGCTTCCCGATCTGATCGCTTGGCCATCTTGGCCTGGCCCCTTTCACGCAAAAGCTCGAAGGCTCTGTCCAGATCACCCTCGGCGTCGGTGAGAGCTTTCTTCGCATCCATCATCCCGACACCGGCGTCTTGTCGCAGTTTCTGCACGTCCTTGGCAGTAATCGTCATGACTCCGAGCTCTCCTCGTCACCTTTGGCCGCCTTGCCGGAGGCGATCTTCCGGCCTTCTTCGGCGGCGTCGGCAATAGCAGCCGTCACCAGGTCGATGGCTCGAATGGCGTCGTCGTTGCCGGCGATCACATACTCCACGTCGTCGGGATCACAATTGCTGTCGACGAGAGCGATGATCGGGATCGAAAGCCGTGCCGCTTCGGAGACTGCCGTTGACTCCGTATTGACGTCAACGATGAAGACCGCGTCGGGAACCTTCTTCATGTCGGCCACACCACCCAGGTTCTGCTCCAGCTTGGCTAGCTCACGACGGAGCTTGAGGCGCTCCTTCTTGGGAAGCGACTCCATCTCACCGTTGCTCTCCATATTGCGGAGCTCGCGCATGTAAAAGATGCGCTTCTGGATCGTGGCGAAGTTGGTGAGCATGCCACCCAACCACCGATAGTTCACGAAGGGCATGCCGGCGCGCCCGGCATGTTGCGCGATCGAGTCCTGTGCCTGTTTTTTGGTGCCGACGAAGAGGACGGTTCCACCATCGGTCACTGCGTCTTTGACGAATTTGGTGGCATCCTCGACCTCGGTCACCGTCTGCCGAAGGTCGATGATGTGGATTCCGTTTCTCTCCCCGTAGATGTAGGGGCGCATCTTTGGGTTCCAGCGCCGGGTCTGGTGCCCGAAATGTACGCCGGCCTCCAAGAGCTGCTTCATGGTTACCGCAGCCATGGGATTTCCTTTCTGGTTGTACCTCCGCAGGCGCGGCTTGTGCCGCACTCGGGGATTGAGTGACCCTCTTTCGGGACATGCCCGACCAGCGAGGGTGCGCATGCGTGCGTGATGGGTCGGATTGTACGAAACCTCGGGTCAGTTGGGTAATCGAAGCCGCCGGAAGCGTCTCCGCCGGCCGCATCATCCGGCTCGTCGGCCCAGATCACCTCGTCGAGTGTGCCTGTCCTCTCGCATCTTGGGTAGGACAAGCACACTCGACGGGAATCGCTGGGCGGTTGTGCCGAAGTCAGGTCCAGGTCGGCTCGCCGATTCGATTGCGTAGCGACATCATCGTCTTGGCGTGGATCTGGCACACCCTCGACTCGGTCACGCCCAAGACGTCTCCTATCTCGGACAAGGTCATGCCTTCGTAGTAGTAGAGCGTGACCACCAGGCGTTCCCGTTCCGGCAACTTGTTGATCGCTCCGACCAGGCTCTCTCTGGTCTCTTCGGCCTGAAATGCTGCCTCCGGAGAGACACCATCCGGATCCGCAAGCAAGTCTCCGACAGAGGTGTTGGTGTCGGACCCGACGAGGTCGTCGAGCGCTCCGATGCCCGACCTACCGATCTCTGCCAAGGCGCTCTGCAGATCTCCCACTTCCATCTCGAGCGTTTGAGCAAGCTCCTCTTCAGTTGGTGCGCGCTGCAACCGGTGCTCGAGCTCGGCAATGGTGGTCTCGATCCGACGGGCCCTCGACCGGACCGATCTCGGGACCCAGTCCAGTGCTCGCAGCTCATCGAGAATCGCCCCCTTGATCCTGTTGATTGCGTAGGTCTCGAATTTGAATCCTCGTTCGAGCTCGAATTTGTCGATCGCATCGATCAGGCCGAAGAGGCCGTAGCTGGCCAGGTCGTTCTGATCAACCGAGCGGGGGAGGCCGGCACCCACCCGGCCCGCCACATATTTGACCAGCGGCGAGTAATGCAGGATCAGACGCTCGCGGGCGGTCTCGTCGCCGGAGGACTTGAAGCTCGCCCACAGGGAATCGACCTTCCCGGTCTCAGGCCCTTGGGTGGCTTCTGTCATATGTCCCTCTCAGGTGTCGGCGAGTCACCGCAGTGTATATCTGGGTGGTTGCCAGATCGGTATGCCCCAGCATGTCCTGCACGGCCCTCAGGTCGGCTCCGCCCTCGAGAAGATGCGTGGCGAAGCTGTGACGAAGCGCGTGAGGAAACGTGGCCAGCCTGTTTTGGACCACGCGGCGTATGCCTCGCTCACTGAGCGGAGCACCCCTCACTCCCACCCATAGCGCGTCACTCGCATCCGGACCTGCCAGCAGAAGCCTCCCACTGTTGACGTAGCCAATGACGGCTTCTCTCGCCGGTCTGCCAATGGGCACGCGCCGGGTCTTGTTGCCCTTGCCGGTCACGGTGAGCAGGTCGGATCCGACGTCAGACAAGGTCATCGCGGCCAGCTCGGCAACACGCAGACCTGTGGAATAAAGGACGTCGAGAAGAGCTCGATCCCGGAGCCCGACCGGACTGGTCACATCGATGGTCTCGATTGCATGGATGACCGTGCGGGTGGGCAGAGCATGTGGCAGGGATCTTCCCAATCGCGGTCGGTCGATGGATTCGAACGGATTCGAATCCACGACAGCCCGGCGACCCAAGTCCCCGTAGAACGACCTGATCGCAGACGCTTTACGCGCTATCGACCGGCGTGAATACCCGCATTCGGCCAGATGTGCCATATATCCGCGGGCGATTCGGCGGTCGACAGCAGAGATGGCGCGGACGCCTTCTGCATCCAGAAAGGTGAAGAACTGGCTCAGATCTCTCCTGTAAGCGGCAATGGTGTTGGTTGCCAGGCCACGTTCGTGCTCGATGCGGGTGAGATAGTCGGTCACGCGAGACTCAGCCCACTCCGGCATCTCGAGGGAAGTCACGCACCGGATGCTATTGGCCACGGCGGTCAACGCCTCGGATTGCCCCGGCGAGTGGTCAGGCCGGCATGATGCGATCGCCGTTGCGCCGCACCCGGCCCTCGGCCTCGAGAGCGCCAAGTCTCGCCAGCGCCTCTCTGACCTCGAGCCCCCAATGATCGGCGAGGTCTTCGAGGCTCACCCCGGTCGGGGGCAACGCAAAAGAGTCAGCATCCTGACGACCGGGAGGTTTGCCGAGGAGCAGCGACAACTCTTCGAGAAGATCCTCAGGACCCAGCACCGGGAAGGCTCCGTCGCGAATCAGCCGATTGCTGCCGAACGAGGCCGGTCGATCGACATCCCCGGGAACGGCGAGGACGGGCCGGCCCATCTCGGCCGAGAGTCTTGCAGTGATGAGGGCACCGCCAGTCGCGCCGGCTTCGACCACCACGGTCGCCGATCCGATGGCCGCGATGAGCCGGTTGCGGGCTGGAAACCGCCATCGGTCCGGCGGTGTTCCGGGCGGGTATTCAGAGACCAATGCCCCGCCCGAGTCAAGAAGCCGCTGATAGAGGCCTCTGTTCTCTGCGGGATACCAAACATCGAGGCCGCTCCCCAGAACTCCAACCGCGTGGCCCGAAGAGTCCAGCGTCCCCCTGTGTGCCGCCGCGTCGATGCCGCGAGCGAGACCGCTGACGACGGTCCATCCCATCTTCGCCAAGGTGGATCCAAAGGCATGAGCCAGGTCGACGCCGTACCTCGTGCATCTTCTCGTGCCAACGACAGCCACGCCGGGACTCTGACCCAAGTCACCCTGAACGAACAGCCGGGGAGCATCCTCCAGATCGGCCAGCCCGGAGGGGTATTCCGAAGTGCCGGGATCGATCACTCTGGGCTCATCCCTCACGCCAATCACCCCTCAGGCCCAATGCCTCAGCTACATGAGCATCCGAAACTCGAGCGACTCCTTCCAGGTCGGCGATCGTGCGCGCGACCCGCAACACGCGTTCGGCACCCCGGGCAGTAACGGTCTCGGATTTGACTGCTGCGACCACCAACGCCCTCCCCGAAGGTTCGATATCGAGAGTTCCTGGAGGCAACCGTCGGTTCAAATAGCCTCTCCTTGACTGGGCCTCCCGGGCCGAAGCGACCCGCGAACCAACAACGCTGCTTGGCTCACCCGAGCCGCCGGAGAACGAGTCGGGATCGACCCGCCCGACCTTGACTATCAGATCGAACCGATCCAAGAAAGGTCCCGACAGCCGGCCCCGGTATCGGTCTCGGACGGCGGGGGGGCAGTCACATGGACGTCGCCGGTCCCCGTAGAACCCACACGGACACGGGTTGGCCGCTGCCACCAGTTGGAAACTCGCCGGAAACGTCACCGACGCTCCCTTCCTGGCAACCGTCACGCTCCCCTCCTCCAGTGGCTGGCGAAGCGTGTCCAAATGAGAGCGGGGAAACTCCGCCAACTCATCGAGGAAAAGGACGCCATGATTTGCCAATGAGGCTTCCCCAGGCCGCGGGATGCCAGAGCCGCCTCCCACGAGGGCCGCACGTGATGCCGTGTGATGCGGTGCCCTGAAAGGTGGCGGATCGCCGATAGACCGGTCGAGCCCGGCGGCCGCCCAGAGCAGCGCAACTTCGATCTGGGCCTTGGCGCTGAGCACCGGCAGAATCCCTGGAAGTCTCCTGGCCAGCATCGTCTTGCCGCCGCCCGGGGGCCCGTGCAACAGAAGATGGTGGCCGCCGGCAGCCCCTATCTCCAGGGCCCGCCTGGCCAGGACCTGTCCTTTGACGTCGGACAGGTCCGGACAAGACACAGCCCGGTCCTCGATCACGGGGCGAGTGGGAGCAGCGTTGTCGAACCCAGAATCGAGAAGTGACACAGCCTCTGCCAGGCTTCCTACCCCGTAGATCCGCGCACCGGGAATGGCGGCAGCTTGGGTGGACGACTCTTTCGCCAACACGCAGGGCAGGCCGCTGCGCGCACTGAGCACGCCCGCGCCAAGCGCGCTCGAAGCAGGGCGAACCGCTCCGTCCAGTGCCAACTCGCCGAGGACGATCACGCCGTCCGGTCGGGGTGCCTCTTTGCTTGCCGCCAAAATCCCAAGCGCAATGGGCAGATCGAAGTGGGTCCCCTCCTTAGGTGTGTCAGCAGGTGCCAGGTTGACGGTTATGGCCCGATTGGGGAAGGGCAACCCTGACGATGCAACCGCCGCCCGAACCCTGTCCTTGGCTTCTCTCACAGCTGTGTCTGGCAGACCCGACAACTTGAACGACTCGAGTTGACGCCCGACGTGGGCTTCGACGAGCACAGGGCTCACCTCTCCCCCGACGAGCGCCACCGACGTGGCGGCCGCGTACATGCATCCAACGTACGGAGCCGTTGTGCCGAGAACCAGGGGGTCGATTAGCTTTCGGGCCATGACCAAGACCCTGGCCACCAAAGAGTGGGTCGCCCTGAACGCGGATGTCGTCGGGTACAGCAAGCTTCTCGCTGATGATTTCCAAAGGACGACCACCAGAATGGAAGAGATCAGGGCACTGGTTACCGAGGAAGTCTCGCAAGGTGCTGGGACCCTGATCGACTTCACCGGCGACAACTTCATGGCCCTTTTCGAGGGCGCCACCTCGGCAGTGCGAACCGCGATCTCGATCGCCTCCACCCTTGCACTTCGCAACGAGCAGGCGCCTCCGAATCAGCGGCTCCGCTTTCGCATGGGGATCGATTCAGGCTCTGTCACCCAGAGCGATGGCCACTACTTCGGCGACTCACTCAACGTCGCCGCTCGAATCCAGGCGATCGCCCCCGAAGGCGGGTTGTCGGTCTCCGGCGACGTCTACCGAAGCCTCGACGAGCCTGCCCTCCGGTTCACCCCACTTGGCTCCAGGTCGCTGAAGAACATCCCTGAGCCTGTCGAGGTCTTCGAATTCAAGGATCTCCCCTACGACCGGGTTGGTGGACACGACGGTCTCTCCCTTGCCACACCCTCGCTGGCCGTGTTGCCGATCCACACCGAGAGCGTGGCCCCGGAGGTGGCGGCCAGCGCCGGCGTGATCAGAGCGGACATGATCCATCGGCTATCGCGCATACCGCAGCTCGAGGTCTTCGATACCGGACCCGACGAGAATCGGCTCGGCGTTCCCGCCCGATACGTGATCGAGTCGGGGATTCACACTCTGGGAGACCAGGTGAGGGTTTACGCCCAACTCATAGACGTCACAACCTGGAACATCGTCAAGTCGCACAGGTTCAATGCTCCCGTCAGCGAGTTGTTCAGCCTGTCAGAGAAGCTGGCTGAGGAAATCGCCCGATCGTTGGAGATCGACCTCGTCGTCGGCGCCCCCGCCGGCCTCTACTCGGAGTTGGACGATCCCGAGGCCATCGAGCGCATCTACCGCGGGTGGTGGCACTTGACTTCACTGACGCCGGAGGGATGGAAGAAGGCATTGGACCTGTTCGAGTCGGTACAGGAGTCCCATGCGGACCAGCCGTATGGCCACTCTCTTTCGGCCTTCACCGAGTGGTACGGGGTGATCACCGGGGTCTCCAAAGAACCATCCGAGAGCCTGCAAAAGGCGTACGACAAAGCCAGCATCGCCGTCGAGATGGGAGATCCGACCGGCATGTCTGCGATGGTGATGGCCGCCGTCCTCATGTCCAGACGCAAGTACGAAGAAGCGCTCGACGTCATGGAGGGCGTAGAGATCGCACGACCCACTTGTGACGCGACTTACGGGATCGAGAGCAGCCTCAGACGCTACGTCGGCGACTGGGAGCGGGCAATCGACCTCTCAGACACGGCGATGCGTCTCACGGGTGTCAACAAGCCCTGGTACCCGACCATCAAGGCGTGTTCTCTCTTCATGGCAGGTCAGTGGGAACAGGCCGCCAATGTCGCCGAAATGGTGGTTGAGCACCAACCCCACAACCTCGAGGCGCTGCTAGTCCTGGCAGCCACACAGGCCGAGCTGGGTCTGGAGAGGAGGGCCAAGGCGACTGCGGGAATGATCAGGGAGCGATTCCCGGCCACGGACGTCGAGCGATGGCTCGACCAGAACCCGTATCGGGACAGCGGTGTCGTCGACAATTGGAAGACTGCCCTCGCCAAGGCCGGTGTCTTAGACAGACTCTGACATGCTCGAGCTTCGGAGCGCATCAATGCGGCGATGCCGAAGCTCGGCCTGACGACACCGCTGTTGGTAATCGCCACGTTGATCGCCGGTTGCGATCGCCATCGATCCCTCGGGCAGACTCATCGTCAGCGATCAGCAGGCCGACCGCCTCCATGCATTGGCGATTCCCTAATCGATGAAGGCCACCGACCCGCCCCGACGCGAGTCGGAGTGGGCGTTCAGCTCCTCTCCCGTCCAATCTGTTCCCACCACTCCCCCGAAGTACATGTTGAGTTGGGGGTACCGTCGGAGAGCATCGCCCTCGAGCTCGATCTCGATCCCAGGCTCGACTGCGGCCCCACTCGGCCGGGGGTGAAGACGCGGGTGTTCGATCGCCTCCCTGATGTCGTCGCCGGCCACGATCATCCGGGTCAAGGTGATGGTAAGTGCTGTGGTGATGCGATCGGCGCCCGGCGAAGCCACCGCAACCGACCGGCCGTCATGTGACGCGATTGTTGGCGCCATATTCGACATCAGTCGCTCACCGGGTTTCTGAATGTCAGGGCCGCCCGGGTTCAGTTCAACCTCACCCATCCCGTTGTTCATCAACAGCCCGGTGCCTTTTGGTATCACCCCGGAGCCGTATCCGGCAGAGAATGTCGCCGCCACCGCGCCACCCTCTGAGTCCATGGCGGCCACGCTGATGGTTGACGGGGAGCGAAGGCCGGAGGCAATCAAGACCCTCGCAATCTCGCTGTCCCGGTCGGGCGCCATTTCGAGGTCGCCAACTCGCACTTCGAAGGCGTGACGTAGAGAATCGAGCCAAGTGTCGGGACCGAGAGGCGTTTCGGATCTGACTATCGATCCCAGGGCAAGAGCCAGCGCCGCTCCACCCACGGCCGGGGCGGGGTTCGTGAGCAACCGCCATCCGTCCAGCCCAACATCCAGGGGCCTGCGAAAGGCGACCTCGTATTCCTCTAGGTCGCGCCGGGTGAGCGCCGACCCGCGGCCTTCCAGGTCGTCGACGATCTTGGAGCCCAATTCGCCCTTGTGAAATGCGTCGGCCCCTTCTTCTCCGATCCAACGGAGGGTCTCGCCGAGGTCGTCGAAATACAAGGTCTCACCAACCGGCGCCACCTCTCCGTTCCGAAACATGGCTCGAGAGGTCTCAGGATCCTGGTCATAAATCTCATCGCCTCCCTCGACCATGTAGTCATATGCCGCCTGGGTCATCGGGAATCCAGCATCCACGATGCCAGCCACGTCGTCGAGGATCTGCGCCCACGGGACCGCGCCGAATCTCTCGATGAGCGCGTGAGATGCGGCGAAAATGCCGGGTACTGCGATGGATCCAGGACCGACGATGGTCGTGGTGCCCCCGCCATACGTCATTTCGACAACTCGGGTCAGCCGCTCCCCCTCGAATCCTTTGCCGGGCACGGCCATGTACCCATCCACCACCACCGGGTCGGCGCCTGGCACGCGGACCGTATAGAAACCCCCGGCAGCGGGACCCGCCACGCCGGGCTCTACGCAAGTGGCCGTCAGGGCGGCCGCCACTGCGACGTCGACCACAGATCCCCCACGTTCGCCAACGATTCTCGCGGCCTTGGTGACGAGCTGCGACGGCCCAGCCACCACCAGCCGGCTCATCTTCCCATCCACCTGGGGTTGCGTTTCTCCCGGAAGGCGCGCACCCCCTCCTCGAGGTCCTCGGAAGCCATCAAAACCGACTGAGCTTGTGCCTCCCAAGTCAGGGCATCGCTAAATCCTGACTCGAACGAGGCGTTGAGCATCTTTTTGATGAAGCTCTGCGCCAACGGTGCCCCTTCGACGAGCATCCCGGCGATTTCGGTGACGCGTTGGTCGAGTTCATCCGGTGATACCGATTCGAGCGCTAGGCCGATGGCAACCGCTTCGTCGGCTTCTACGAACCTTCCCGTCAACGCCAGCTCTTTGGCCCGTTGCAGTCCCACGATTCGAGGCAGCAGCCACGACCCGCCCGAGTCGAGGGCGAGACCCCGCTTCACGAAGATCTCCGCAAATCGCGCCCGGTCCGTGGCTACGACCAAATCACAAGCCAGGGCAAGATTCATTCCGGCGCCTACGGCAACACCGTCCACTGCTGCGATGGTGGGCTTCGACAATCGTGCAAGCCGGAGAGGGACTGAGCCCACAGTTTTCATTCGCCGGTGTCGATCCGAGACTCTTTCGCTGCCGTCGAATCGGGAGGACGTGAGATCGGCCCCGGAGCAGAAGTCGCCTCCTGACCCAGTGATCACGAGAACCCTTTGATCCGAGGTCTCGAAACTCTCCATGGCGGCCAAGAGATCTTCCCAACCACGGGGCGGAATAGCGTTCTTGCGCCCGGGCCTGTTGAGTGTGACCCAGCGCACCGATCCTCGGTCCCCGGTGAGCAGCCAATCCATGCGATGGAACGGTAGACGGGCGAGCCCCGGTTACCGTTATCGGATGGGTTTCAACCCTTTTCGCGAGCCCAAGAACGATCCGATAGAGGTCATCGCGCTCATCGTCGGACTGGCCATCACACTCGGCCTCATCGCATGGGCGATCTTCTCGGGGTGACCGTGTCCCCGGTTCAGCCCTACGCGGCCACCAAGGAGTACGTGTGCCCGGGTTGTGAGCTAACGATCCCGGCCGGAACGTTTCACCTCGTGGTCGTGCCCGATCATGAGGTCGACCTGCGGCGTCACTGGCATCAGGGGTGCTGGCACAAAGAGCTTCGCCGCAGACTGGGCGCTCAGGCGTCGCGCCGCTGAATCCCGAGCCAGGTCA
The DNA here is from genome assembly GCA_965216725.1 of Acidimicrobiia bacterium. Taxonomy (GTDB): domain Bacteria; phylum Actinomycetota; class Acidimicrobiia; order Spongiisociales; family ZC4RG35; genus JACZUI01. The sequence goes on from CBDCGI010000018.1 coordinate 171,410, forward strand.
GGCCCAGCCCCAGGAGCGACCACCCAACGATTATCAAAACTGCGTGAAGGGTGCTCAGGCCGCCTCCAGGGATGAAAGCTGCGAAGAAACCGAAGTCGTCCACTTGGAAGAGACCGGTGGACGCCGCGGTGAGGGACACATTCTCGTACGGGCCCCAGAGGGCAAGGAGGCTCTCGACGAAGGAGAAGCCGATGACTACACCTATCGCCGGGCCGATCGACCTCAGAATCGAGATGGCTCCCATCCCAAGAGACACCCAAGCGAGTTGGATCAGCCCAAGACTCCACCCGATCTCCATCCATCCGTCCAAACCCGGCGACCCTTCGCCCGGAGAGACCACCGCCACCAGAGCTGCCCAGCCGCCCATGGCAAGCAACATGGCAAGCCAGGACGCTATGACGAACACCACGAACCGGGCAACGATGTGAACGGTCTTGCGAGCGTCGCGGGTCAGGGTGGTTGCCCAAGCCGTGGTGCCGAACTCCCCACCCAGGAGCACGACAGCGAGAATCAGCCCGAACCAGGTCTGAGAGGCGATCTGCTGCGCACCTACCGTGTAGGCGGCGGGCTTCTCGAGGACCGGCACCTCTTCGGCGATCTCAGGTGCGATCTGACCAAAAGCCAGCAGGAAAAACGCTGCCAACCCGACAAACACCCCGAGGATCAGAACCATCATCGGATATAGACGTCGGCGGGACAGCTTGAGGTACTCGGCGTGCAGGAGGCTCATTCGGTGCCACCCTCGGTCATGCCAAGGAAGACGGATTCCAACGTGCTCCGCGACGGTGCGACCTCCTTAGGGAAAATCTCCTCCGCGGCGAGAACCCGAACGATTCGACTCCCGTCATCCTCGTCGACGTTCAAAGTTGCGCCCGACGCTGTGACCTGGATCCCAGCGCCTCGAAGCACACGGATTGCAGCCTCCGGGTCTTCGACAATCACTTTGGTGCTCCCTCCGCCCAAGAGGCCCTGCAGGTCACCCTGGGCCACCAACCTGCCGCGATTGATGACCACGATGTAGTCGGCCAACGCCTCGATGTCGGCGAGGTCGTGGCTTGAAAACACAACCGTCCGTCCCTCAGCCGCGAGATTGCGGAGCCTTGCCCGGAACGCCCTCTGACCGGCCGGATCCAGACCGTCCAGAGGTTCGTCGAGAATGAGAAGCTCAGGTTCCCCGAGCAAAGCCGCGGCCAGCGCCAGCCTCTGACGCATGCCTTTGGAATACTCGGTCACCTTGCGCGTGGCGTCCCCCTGCAACGAGACAAACTCCAGGAGATCGTCTATCCGGTCGTGCCCGAATCCGAGGGTGTCTGCTGCCACTGCGAGGTTCACACGTCCTGACAGCGCCTTGATCAGCCCTGGCTCCTCCACAATGGCCCCGATCTTCTTGGTGATGGTCTGCAACTCCCGTGGCACGCGATGGCCAAGAATCTCGACATCACCTTCTTTGAATCGAGTTAGACCCAGTAGCGACCGGAACGTCGTCGTCTTACCGGCGCCGTTGGGCCCAAGGAACCCGGCCACCACGCCGGTCGGAATGGCGAAATCGAGGCCATCGAGGGCCCGAACCCGGCGGTAATCCTTCACCAGACCCTCGACTTGGATTGCGGCGGGCGCCGCGGTGCCTGGCATCAGTGGGACGTTAGGAGACCCATGGATCAACTCAAACCGCGTCAGGCAGCCAGTGAAACTCGACCGCGTTGGGCGTCAATCCGATCCCCACGAGATCGACTCGCCCGATGCCCGCCAGGGCGGCCAGCCTGGCTACGTGACGTCTCTTGTGGTGCCCGATAGCATCGATGGGATCACCACCGCCTCGCCGGGTCCGCACTTCGACGGCAACGATCTGAGACCCGTCGGTGCAGATCAGATCCAGTTCACCGCCCTCGACGCTGAGGTTATGGACGAGTGTCTTGAGACCATGGCCGGCAAGCAAGGAGGCGGCCAGTCTCTCTCCGAGCCGGCCAGTTTCTGGGCGTTCGCTCAGATCGAGAGCTCTTGGCGCTCCAGTTCTTCGACGTTGACGTCCCTGAACGTCATCACTTTGACGCTTGCGAGAAATCTCGCCGGGCGGAACATGTCCCACACCCATGCATCCTTCATCTCGACCTCGATGAAGACCGACCCATTGGCCTCTCGGACCCTGAGATCGACCTCGTTTGCCAGGTAGAACCGCCGCTCGGTCTCTACGACATACCGGAACATCGGCAGTACGTCGTGATACTCCTTGTAGATCTTGAGCTCTACCTCGGTTTCGTAACGCTCGAGGTCCTCTTCCATTGTTCCCTCTTCGACTCCGACTCCTCGGCGATCATATGACAGCATCCGTCCCTAAGTGGTCTATAGGACCACTACGACAAATCACAGCCCGCCGAAGTCCGACAACGGCCAGATCTTGAGGAAGGCTTTGCCCACCAGATCGTCGCGATCGATCGGGCCGAAGCGACGACTGTCGAAGGAGGCGTTGCGGTTGTCGCCCATGACGAACACCTCATCCTCACCGATTTCGAAGGGTCCATCGTCCGGCATGAAAACGTTCGGCAGGTAAGGCTCGGCCAGGGGGGCGCCGTCGACATAGACCTGGTTATCCCTGATCTCCAGAGTCTCGCCGGGCAGACCGATCACCCTTTTGATCAAATCGTCCCGCCCCCTGGTTCTGACACCAATGGCCTCGAGGACCGATGCGATGATCGCCTCTGGCAAAGACTGATCCTGCTCCGGCTCGCGGGGATCACGAAATACGACGATGTCGCCGCGCGCAGGGTCGCCGAGGTCGAAGGCGAGCTTGTTGACCATCACCCTGTCGTCAACCTGGATTGTCGGAAGCATCGACTCGGATGGAATCCAAAAAGGTTGGACCAGGAAAGTCTTGATGACCACCGCGATGATGAGAGCAGTGACGAGCAGAATCGGGAGCTCTGTCCAAAAGGAACGCTTCCTCTTCTTCTTGCTCGAGTCTTCGGGTGACTCGTTTGAGTCCGTCGGGGCCCCGCCTCCGGCGAGGTGCCTGCCGGGTGCAGAGCTGCCCGGCCCGTATTGGTAAGGGTCTCCCGAGCCCGGGCGCGCCGCGTCGTCCCTACTCAGTCGCGAAGCTCCTTGATGCGGGCCGACTTGCCGACCCGGTCCCGCAGGTAGTAGAGCTTTGAGCGACGGACGTCGCCTCGTCTCACGACCTCGATCTTGGCGATGATCGGAGCATGAAGGGGGAAGACCCGCTCAACACCGACGCCCGAAACTCATCTTCCGCACCGTAAAGGAGGCACGACTGGATGTCCCGTTGCGGGCGATGACCACACCTTCGAACACCTGAACTCGCTCCCGCCCGCCTTCAACCACGCGAACGTGGACCTTGACTGTGTCACCGGCGCGGAATTCGGGTATGTCGTCGCGGACGTGCGCGCTCTCAATCAAGTGAAGATCGTTCATGGAAACTCCTAGAAAACGCCGGGTAGGACTAGATGTGTCCCGACTGAGGGAAGTGTATCAGCTATCTCCATCTTGGGCATCTTCCGCGAGATCTGGCCTTCTCTGCCGGGTCCGCTGGATTCTTTGGTCGCGCCGCCACTGCTCAATAGCAGCATGGTCCCCACTGAGCAGGATGTCCGGAACGGCCCACCCCTTGAATACGGCCGGACGGGTGTAGACCGGCTCCTCGAGGGTGTCGTCGCGAAAGGACTCGCTCGCAGTCGATTCCGGGTTGCCGAGGACCCCGGCCAGCAGCCTGGCCACCCCTTCGATGGCCAGGGCCGCCACCGCTTCCCCGCCCGCGACGACGTAATCACCGGCCGAAACCTCCTCGTCGACATGATTGTCAATCACTCTTTGGTCAACTCCCTCGTACCGCCCGCATAGGAGAGTCAGATCGTCCAGACCTGCCCATCGGTCTAGCGTCGACTGCGTCATTGGCGTCCCTGCAGGGGTGAAGAAGACCCGATGGGATTCGGCGAATTCACCCATGGCTTCATCGAGCGGCTCGACCATCATGACCATGCCCGCCCCGCCCCCGAAGGGGGCGTCGTCGAGTTGCCGATGCTTTCCGATTCCATAATCTCTGAGGTCGACCAGGTTGACCTCGAGTTGGCCGCCCTTGATGGCCCTGCCCACAATGCTCACCCCAAGAGGCCCCTCGAAGTACTCGGGGAACATGGTCACCACGTTGATCCTCATGATGGCTTTCCTTGGGAAGAGAGCGTCATATGTGGCATGAACGCCGCATAGAACGCCCGAACCGTAGATTGGACTGATGGTCTTACCCAACCCACTCGATGCCGTCTATGGGCGATTCGACCGGATCACGCCTCAAGACGCTCGAGCCCTCCTCGACGGATTCGACTGTCGGTGGTGGATAAGCGGAGGTTGGGCAATCGAAGCCTTCACCGGCATTGCCCGTCCCCATGAGGACATCGACATCTCCATCGAGAGAGATTCACTCCCCGATTTGATTCGCCATTTTCTGGGCACGCACCACGTATGGGCCGCGGGCTCCGGGCAGATCAAGCCGCTGCTGAGGCCGGCCGATCCGCTCCCGGCTTGGGCGGGTCAAGTCTGGCTGAGAGAAGACGCCTCGTCTCCCTGGCTCGTCGACTTCCTGCTGAGCCCGATGGCGGAAGATGAGTGGATCTTCAAACGCGATCCGTTCGTGCATCTGCCGTTCGACACAGCGACATGGATAGATGACCAAGGGCTCCGATACGAACAGCCTGAGATCGCCATCCTCTACAAGGCAAAACACGATCGTGAAAAGGACCGAGAGGACCTAGCAGCGGCCCTCCTCTTGATGAGCAGCAAGCAAATCGGATGGCTGGCCGACAGCGTCCGGCGGGTTCATCCCGGACATCCCTGGATCGACCTACTACCTAATTGAGTCTTTCGATGATCATGGCCATGCCCTGGCCACCTCCCACGCACATCGCTTCGATGCCGAGAGTGCCGTCTAGAGCTCTGAGACCGTTGATCAGAGTGCCCATGATCCGGGCACCGGTCATGCCGAAAGGGTGGCCCAGGGCGATGGCACCACCGTGTGGGTTCAACTTCTCCAGGTCGAGGCTCAACTGATCGGCACTTGCCAATACTTGAGAAGCGAATGCCTCGTTGATCTCTACAACATCGATGTCGTCCAGCGTCATCTCCGCCTGTTCCAAGACCCGGGTGATCGCACCTACCGGCCCCATGCCCATGTACTCAGGCGCCAGACCGACGACCGATGAGGCCACGATCCTCGCCAAGGGGGCCAACTGCAGATCTTTGGCCCTTTGCTCCGACATCACGAGAACGGCAGCGGCCCCGTCGTTGAGCGGACATGCGTTTCCGGCGGTGATGACCCCGTCGGGCTTGAACACCGGAGGAAGCTCGGCGAGCTTCTCCAGGGTGGTGTTGGGCCGAGGACCGTCGTCGTCGACGATGGTTCGACCATCTGGAATCTCGATTGGCGTGATCTCCCATTCGAAGAAGCCGTTCTTCTGGGCTTCTACGGCCCGATCCTGGGAGCGCTTGGCGAATTCATCCATACGTTCCCTTGTGATCCCATATCGCTCGGCGACATTCTCCGCAGTCATCCCCATCGGGATGTAGACATCGTTTATGTAGTCGGATCGGTCGCGGTCGGTGAACCGAGGATTGAGGTCCTCACTTTCCAGGGCTCTTCCGTACGTCCGGGTCACCGATTCCGCGCCCGCCGCCACATATGTGTCACCTTCGCCTTGTCGAATCGCGTGGAAGGCCATGCGAATCGTTTGCAGAGAGGACGCACAAAACCGGTTGACCGTCGTGGCGGGAACCGTCTCCGGCATCCCCCCGAGCAATGATGCCGGCCGTGCGACGTTGTAGCCAGCCTCGTGATGAGTGAGGGCACAGCCGACCATGACATCCTCCACGCTGGAGCGGTCGACGTCGGGCACCCTCTCCATGACGGCGTTGATGGCGAAGCCGGCCAAATCGTCGGCTCGCACATCTACGAGCGAGCCTTTGTACGCCCTGCCAATGGGGGTTCGGGCGGTCGCCACGATCACGGCTTCGGGCATCACGTCTCCCTGCGAATGTTGATTGCGAACTCAAATGTAGTGCCTGCCGTAGCCTGACAGACATGAGGAGAGAAGCCCAGGTAGCGGTCCTGGCCTTGGTCGTTGCCGCATGCGCCACTTCTGACGGAAGCGAAACGACCATCGTCCCATCGACCTCGACAACGGTCCCCTCGGACGTTTCGACGACGCCGCCGACGATCGAACCGGAATGCCCGGAGAGCGTGGACTTCGTAGAGGAAGGAAGGGTTCTCCGGTTCGACCAGCCAGAGTCGGACAGTTCCACAGTCGGACTGGTCGTGTGGGACCAATCCGAGGGCTGCGAGCGAATTGAGATCGGCTTCGAGACATTGCAGGGCGCGCCGGCGACCACCCCACCAAATGTGACGGTGCGATTCATGGAGAGCCTTCAGATTCTGCGGGTCGAAGTGAGCGCCGATGACACCATCATCATCGACCAGACCGTCGAAACGCCCCTGGTGGATCGAATGTTCGTGGTGAAGCGTCTCGATGCAGGGAGTTTCATTGACTTTCACCTGAATGTCCCGGTCCGGGCCCGAGCCAGAGTGTCCCATTCGCCGGCCAAGATCACGATCGACTTACAGCCGGGAACACAGTCGTTCCTTGGCGTCGCCTCGGTGTCGAACACGGCCGTGATGATCACGCCGTTCGACAACGGCATCGAGCCCAAGAACGTCGAGGTGTCCGGTTATGCGTTGGTGACTTCAGGAGAGGTGACCGTCCTGGCGACATCGGGGGGACGGGTGGTGGCTGAGGACACGATCGTGGTCTCCGGGAGCGCCAGTCGCTGGAGCGAGTATCAAACCCGTCTCGATGTGGAAGTCGGGGATACGACAGTCTTCGCCGGTGAGCCCAACTCAGAGGGCCGACTGGAAGGTGTCACCGTGGGGATTCAGGTCCGCTGATAAGGCCGTCGATCGGCTTGAGCACGACGCTCCCATCTGCCAGATCGACTTCTGGGACGAGGTCGGAGACAAACGGTACTTCGAACCTCCCCCGCTCTTGTTCGATCACGAGCCGGTCCTGCTGAGGCCCATGAGCCACGGCGACGACCACCCCGATGTGGGAACCTCCGCGGTCTACGACTCTGAGCCCAACTAGTTGTTCGGGCCAGTACTCGTCAGCCGCCAGTTCGCGACGCTGGTCCACTTGCACCGGGTTTCCGCGGAGTGGTTCAACACTGCTGCGGTCGATGCGTCCCAAAAAGGCGATCTGCCAGCCTTTGTCTCCCCGCCGACGATCGCGGATCTCGAGACTCTCACCACCAACATGCACAACCGCACCCGGGGCTATGAGCTCGATGTCCTCTTTATCGATATAGATACCGATATGGCCCTTGAGGCCGTTGGGTGAGCCCAATCGACCTACGGTGTGCCGCAGGGGCTCAGTCGACGAACTCGACGTCAGCCGAGATCCCCTCTTCCTCAGCAGCCGCGCCGGCGGCAGCCCTGATCGCTTTGGCAACCCGACCCCGTCGGCCGATCACGCGACCCATATCGGACTTGGCGGTCCGCACCTCTGCAACGACTTCGTCCGGGCCCTGTTCTACGAGAGTGACGCTGACGGAGTCAGGGTCATCGACGATGGCCTTGACCACATAGTCGACGACGCGCTCCACAATCTCACCGCGTGCCATGGTCATTCCTCCTCAGAAACAGCTGAATCGTCGTCACCTTCAACCTCGGCCCCGACTGTGTGAATCTGACCTGATTGAACCTTCATGGTGGTCATCGCCCCCGAAATGTTGAGCAGCTTCTCCACGGTTTCGGTTGGTTGCGCACCCTTGCTCAGCCAATCTGCCGCCCGCTCGTTGTCGATCTCGACCAAAGACGGGTCCTGGTTCGGGTCATAGCGCCCTATCTGCTCGATGTAACGGCTGTCGCGAGCAGCCCGACCATCAACCACCACGACGCGGTACATGGGCGACTTCTTCTTGCCCATTCGCATCAATCTCATCTTCACAGCCATTCATTCACCTCTTGGTTTGCCGACCGCCCATGAGGCTCTCGAGGTTTGGCATACCTCGGCCGCCGGCCAGCGTTTTCATCATCTTTCTTGCGTCGGCGAACTGCTTCAACAGCCGGTTCACGTCCTGGGCCTTGGTGCCCGAACCGGACGCGATACGCCGCTTGCGGCTTCCGCCGATGATCTTTGGGTTCCGGCGCTCCTCAGGTGTCATCGACTGAATAATCGCTTCGACCCTTCGGATGTCGCGGTCGTCGACGTCGACGTCACGGAGCGCGCCGGACCCGGGGAGCATAGCAAGGATGTCCTTTAGAGGTCCCATCCGCTTCATCTGCTGAAACTGACTCAGGAAGTCCTCGAGGGTGAATTCCCCTTTCTCCATTTTCTTGGCTGTCCGCTCTGCTTCGTCCTGGTCGAACGTCTCTTCGGCCTTCTCGATAAGGGTCAAGACATCCCCCATCCCGAGGATTCGGGAGGCCATACGCTCGGGATGGAAAGGCTCGAGGTCGGCGAGGCCCTCACCTACTCCGACAAACTTGACCGGAGCTCCGGTCACCTCACGAACAGAGATCGCGGCGCCTCCTCGGGCATCACCGTCGAGCTTCGAGAGAACGACGCCAGTTAGGCCAATGCGAGATTGGAAGCCGTCGGCAACATTGACCGCGTCCTGACCCGTCATCGCGTCCACAACCAACAAGACCTCGTCGGGCTCAGACGCCCTATCGACCTCTGCGAGTTCCCGCATCAGCTGGTCGTCGATCTGGAGACGCCCGGCGGTGTCGATGATCACCACATCGCGGCCAGTCTTCGCAGCCTCTTTCATGGCGGACTTAACCAGCTTTGTTGGCTTCCCCTTGCGATCGGTGAACACGGGTATCTCCAGCCGAGAGCCAAGTGTCTCCAACTGATCGATCGCAGCGGGACGTTGCAAGTCGGCGGCTACCAGCATTGGTCTCTTCCCGTCTTTGGCCAGGTGCTTGGCGAGTTTTGCTGCGGTAGTCGTTTTGCCCGAGCCCTGTAGACCGACCACGAGGATTGTGAGCGGCGGTGCTACTCGTCTGAGGGGCTCCGACTCCGAGCCCAAAGTGACGACCATCTCCTCGTGAACAATCTTGATGACCTGCTGGGCAGGAGATAACGCCTTGGTGGCGGTAACCAAGAGAGCCCTTTCCCGAACTCTTGCCAAGAAGCTCTTGACGACTCCCACGTTGACATCAGCCTCGAGAAGCGCGAGCCGGACCTCTCTTAGGGCGGCGTCGATGTCCTTTTCGGAAAGACGCCCTTTGCCACGGAGGCCCGCAAACACGGACTCGAAACGAGAAGTGAGCGCGTCGAACATTCAGGCCGGGAGTGTATGCCCCTCCTCGAGCCTGCAACAGAACGCGCCATACGCGACTCAAGGCACTCTCGACGGGACGTGGCCGCCACGCCGATCCTCGAGCCTGGAACAGAACGCGCCATACGCGACTCAACGCACTCTCGACGGAACAAGACTGCTACGCCGAACGTAGCCCGGCCCGGATCACGCCGACCGCTTCGATTTCGGCGACACAACGCTCAGGCTCGCCGGTGAGCATCTTGTAGGTATATCGAAGAACCTGGAACCCGCGGGTCGCCAACTCGTTGTCCCGTCGTCGATCGCGCTCAAAGTCGCCATTTCGCTGGTGCCAGTTGCGACCGTCGGCTTCGATAATCAACCTCCACTCAGGGAATCAAGAACATCAACGCGGCAGATCTGGCCCGTGAGCAATGCCCGGTGCTCTCTCGAATACGGCGGCACCTCGGCGCGGCGCAACAATCGCTCCAGCAATGCCTCCAAATACGTCGTAATCCTTCGTCGGTGCCGAAGGCAGACGTTCATACACCATTCGACGAAGCGACTTAATCCCCCGGGTTCGGCGCCCGGCTTCCCGATCGAAGATAGGGAAGGAAAGCCGGCAAGTCGAGCTTCCCGCTTAGAACGGCGTCATCGAAGATCGGCTCCAACAACCCAACCTGCACATCCGCCCCCAGCGACAGGAATGTCTCTGGCGCCGTCGAAACCCGGAACCCGCGGATCACGGTCGTCGAAATCAAGTCAAACTGATCCGATTCGATGACTCTCGCCAACGGCGAGCGACGGTTGGCCCCCTCCGGCACGACGATGGTTGGTCGGGTCTTGGCCATATCGCGGAAACCGAGGAGGTGCGCTGCTGAGCGATGCCCGACAAATGCCTCAGGATGGCCGAGAAGGGCGGCGGAGAGTTGGCGCTCCCAGGTGGACGGAGCTGACGCCAGCGCATAGACCGACTGGTCAAGCCGCACCCAGGCCCCGTTGTCGATAGCGCGGAAGATCGCGCTGCGGTCAAACCCAAACTCCAGGGCTTGTTTTCGGCTGAACACACCGTGCTGCTTCCGAACGGTGGCGTTCAGACGGCTGGTGTCCCTCATATGTAGAGGATTTTGGATTGGACCCGTGCGATCAACCCCTTCGTTCGAGCCGACGGCAGAACGCGCCATGCGCGATTCAAAGCCGGGTCGAGGAAACCCACACGACCGCCACTCCACGAGCCTGCAACAAAACGCGCCATACGCGACTCAAAGCCGGGTCGAGGAAACCCACACGACCGCCGCTCCACGAGCCTGCGACAGGACGCGCTATACGCGACTCAACGCGGGATCGACGTGAAGGGCTCCTTAGCCGTCGGTGTACTCGTCGAGCCAGACCTCGAGTGTCGCCCGTTCCTCGTCGGTCATCCCTGTGAGATTCCCGATGGGCATGTTGGTGGTATCGACGGCCTGGGCTCGAATCAGGCTCGCGTTGGTGATCATCTCGTCTGACGTGTCAAAGGTGACGTCCTTCGGAGCTGCTGTGAATCCGGGCTGTGTCGGCGTGGCCGAATGACATGGTGTGCACCGGTCGGTGACGATGACGACACCATCCTCAAATGTCACCGTTGATGCATCTACAGCGGGCAGGTCGGTCTCGGGAACCGTCACGTAGGCCAGGACGAGCATCCCCAACGCCGCTGCGGGCAACGCCCACGTATTGCGATGCCCCTGCCCCCGGAGGTTGAACCAATGCCGAATAACAGCACCTGCCAGCACCAGACCGGCCAGTACCAGCCAGCCGATCTCGTCGCCGAACGTGAAGGGGAAGTGGCTGGAGATCATGATGAAGATCACCGGCAACGTCAGGTAGTTGTTGTGGAGTGAACGCAATGCGGCGTGCTCGCCAAGCGCACGGTTGGGCTCACGCCCTTCCTCAATAGCGCCCACCATCTCCTTCTGCGCCGGGATGATGACGAAGAAGACGTTGCCCGCCATGAGCGTTCCGAGCAGCGCACCGGTGTGGATGTAGGCCGCCCGGTCGGTGAAGAGCTGGTCGAGTCCGAAGATTGTCCCTGCGATCAGCACAAACGACATGGCTATGAAGAAGGGCGGATCTTCGATGAGAGGTGACTTGCACAACCAGTCGTACACCAACCAGCCGACAAGCAACAGGCCGATTCCGATGAGTGACGCAACCAGCGGAGTGATGTCCGCCTTGGCGGCATCGATGAGGAGCACCTCCGCGTCGAGGTAGAAGAGGAGCACCAGCAAGGAGAACCCGCTCAGCCACGTGGTGTACGCCTCCCACTTGAACCAGTGGAGAGTGTCTGGTAGCCGACGGAGCCCGGTGTACTTGAGCACGCGGTAGAAACCCCCGCCATGCACAGCCCACAGCTCGGCCGACGAGCCTTCGGGGAGATCGGGCGTGGCCCTCACCTGGTTGTTCAGCCAGACGAAGTAGAACGACGTCCCAATCCACACGACACCGGCGACCACATGTAGCCAGCGCAGACCGAGATGGAGCCAGTCGTATACGTGATCCCAGGTCACGACCAGCGAGCAACCGGATTGTGTTCCTGCACGAACCGGCAGTGTATGCCGATGTGCCCAGGGGTTCAGTTCACCAGGTGGGCACGTAGGTCGTCAGCGTTTTCATATAGCTAGTCCGCTCGAACACCCCCGGGTCGGGAACAGCCTCGAACGAAAGGCTGCCCCTCGCCTCGTCGGCCGACTTGTAGTCCCGCTCGGCCAGCCACGCCTCGAGGCCATCGCGAACCTCTGAGAGACGACCGGCGCCGTGGCGAAGTAGAGCCGAGGCCATGTTCATGACCGTGGCCCCTGCTAGGAGGGACTTGATTGCGTCGTCCGGCTGGTGGATTCCCGACGTTGCGGCGAGATCGCAGTCCACCTTCCCGTAGAGAATCGCCAGCCACCGGAGCACCAGCCGTAGCTCGACCGGGTCCGAAAGCTTGAGGTTGGGAACGACATGAAGCGTGTCGAGATCTATATCCGGCTGATAGAAACGATTGAAGATGACAAGCGCATCGGCGCCGGCGTCGGACATCCGGCGAGCCATGTCTCCGAAAGAGGAGAAATAAGGGCCGACCTTGACTGCGAGGGGTCCTTCGCCAGCCGTCTTGATGGTCTCCACCAATCGTAGATACGACGCCTCGACAGCATCGGCCGACTCCTCGACGTTGGTTGCAAGCCGATAGGTATTGATCTCGAGACCGTCGATCCCCTGATCCCAGAGGATTCGCGCGTATGCGGTCCAACCACCTTCAGAGACTCCGTTCAGACTGGCGATAACAGGGACCGACGCTTCCTCTTTTGCCCGGCGCACCAGGTCCAAGTAGTCCTCGGGCCCGGTGTTGTAGTCGTCGAGCTGGGGGAAGAAGCCGGCGGCCGCTTCGCCGAACCCGTCAGCGCCCATCTCGAGGCTGTAGTGAACCGCCATCGCATCGTGTTCGATCTGCTCCTCGAACAGGCTGGGCAACACGATCGCAGGTGCCCCTGCGTCCACCAACGCAAGGATGTGGTCGATGTCCCCGGTCAGGGGGGACGCCGACGGGACTATGGGATGATCGAGCTCGATACCCATGTAGCTGGTCTTCATGTCGATTGTTCTGCTCATTCTTCGATCTCCGCGTACTCGGCGGTGCGATGGATCTCCACCATTTGCTCGTAGAGGTGCCATCGATTGTCGATGTCCTGCTGGGCCTGAGACATCAATAACTCGGCTTGTTCGGGATCGGCCCGGCCGAGCATCGCGAACCGCGCCTCTTTGGCGGCAAACTCCTTGAATGGGACCTTCGGTTTGCGGCTGTCGAGCCTCAGCCCTGGCATGCCAGCCTCCTCTCGAGCCGGGTCATAGCGATACAACGGCCAGTAGCCGGACTCGGTTGCCGTCTTCTGCTGGCCAAGCTGGTTTGCCATGTCGATGCCATGCGCGATGCAGGGGCTGTACGCGATGACCAGCGAGACACCATGATGAGCCTCCGCCTCGGCGAGGGTCTTCACTGTCTGTGTCGGGTTGGCACCCATAGCAACCTGGCCCACGTACACATTGCCGTAAGACATGGCGATCTGGCCCAGATCCTTTTTCCCGGTGGCCTTCCCGCCGGCGGCGAACTTGGCGATGGCCGCCCGCGGTGTTGACTTGGACGCTTGTCCGCCAGTGTTGGAGTAGACCTCGGTATCCAGCACCAGGATGTTGATGTCACGACCGGATGCCAGAACATGGTCGAGACCCCCGAACCCGATGTCGTAGGCCCAGCCGTCGCCGCCGACGATCCAGATGCTGGTCTCGACGAGGGCGTCGGCAACGCCTTCCAGACGTCTTGGAAGTGGACCCTCCAGATCGGCCAGCCTCGTCTTGAGAGCATCAACATGGTCCCGCTGAAGACGGGTGAGGGTATCGGTATCGAGATTCTCCGGGTTCTCGGCCAACTCGAGAATGTCGACTGCCAGCTCGCCCAGCTCGGGGGCCAGAGCCGTTACCAGGAGGATTGCGTCCTCTCTCTGCGCCTCCATGGCCAGACGCATGCCAAGCCCGAACTCGGCGTTGTCTTCGAACAAACTGTTGGACCATGCAGGCCCTCGGCCATCCTGATTGGTGGTCCAAGGCGTCGTGGGCAGGTTGCCTCCGTAAATGGATGAACAACCGGTGGCGTTGGCCACGATCATTCGGTCACCCATCATCTGTGTTATGAGCTTCAGATAGGGCGTTTCCCCGCATCCTGCACATGCCCCAGAGAACTCGAAGAGTGGTTCCAGGAGCTGTGAGCCTTTGACCGACGCAGCATTCACCTCATCAACGCGCATCTCCGGGATGGTGAGAAAGTGGGCAAAGTTGGCTCTCTCTCTTTCCAGATGGTCTTCTTTGGGCAACATGTTGATCGCCTTGTGCTTGACCACCTTCTTCGACTTCGCCGGGCAGATGTCCACACACACAGCGCATCCCGTGCAGTCATCGGGCGCAACCTGGATGGTGATCCTCTTCCCCGTAAGGTCTTTACCCGTGGACTCCTTCCACAAGAAGCCATCTGGTATTGCGACATCGGGATCGAACGCTTTGAACCGGATTGCCGCATGGGGGCAAACGAGGGCGCAACGTCCGCAGTCGATGCAAATGTCTGGATCCCAAATCGGGATCTCGTGAGCGATGGAGCGCTTCTCCCACCTTGCAGTCCCTGTGGGAAAGGTCCCGTCCACCGGCATGGCGGAGACGGGCAGCAGATCACCTTTCCCGTCGAGCATCATCGATGTCACCTTCCTCACGAAATCGGGCGCCGAGTCGGTCACCGGGCGTCCTGACATCGCCTCCCCCGATACTCCACCGGGATCCACCTTGTAGAGGGACTCGACTGCTCGGTCTACCGCCCGCTCGTTCTTCTCGACAACAGCTCTCCCCCTCCGGCCGTAGGTCTTACCGATGTGCCTTTTGATGGCTGCCACCGACGTGCTCGGGTCCAAGACCTCAGAGATGTGGAAAAAGCAAGTCTGCAGAACCGTGTTGATCCGTCCACCGAGACCCTCTTCGCGTGCGATCCGCCCGGCATCTACCGCCCACACCTCGAGCTGCTTCTCGACGATCTCCCTCTGTGACTCGATAGGGATTCGCTCCCAGGTCTGTTCGGCAGGGTGTGGACTGTTGATGAGTACCGCAGCCCCAGGTGCAGCGACACTGAGGGGTTCTCCCTCGTTGAGAAACTGGAATTGGTGGACTGCCACGAAGTCGGCGCTGTCGATCAGGTACGTCGACTCGATGGGGCGAGGGGAAACCCTCAGGTGTGACACGGTCTTCGAGCCCGATTTCTTCGAGTCGTAGACGAAGTAGCCCTGCACGTGGAGATCGGTCTCCTCGCCGATGATCTTCACCGTTGCCTTGTTGGCCCCCACCGTGCCGTCCGATCCGAGGCCGTAGAACACGGCTCGGGTCACATCCGCAGGCTCTGACCACCGGGTCGAGTCGTAGTCCACCGAGAGGCCGCTGACATCATCTCTGATCCCGACTGTGAAATGGGTGCGACCGCCGGGAATGGATGCCTCCGTGAACACGCCGGCCACCATCGCCGGCGTGAACTCCTTCGAGGAGAGGCCGTACCGCCCTCCCAGCACCCGACAATCACGCCCCTGCTCCTTCAAAGCCGACACGACGTCGAGATACAGGGGCTCTCCTATCCCTCCTGGCTCCTTCGTGCGATCAAGGGCAACTACACAAGTCGCGGTGTCCGGAATGGCGGCACTGAAGGACTCCGACGCGAATGGCCGGTACAAGCGAACGGTGACCACGCCAACTCTCTGGCCTTCGTCCACCAGACGATCGACCGCCTCGCGTGCGGCACCCGAACCCGAGCCCATGATCACCAGGACCGTCTCGGCGTCTTCGGCTCCGTAATAGTCAAACAGGCCGTATTCGCGGCCCGACTTCTCTCCCACCCGTCCCATCACCGCTTCGACGATTCCCGGTAGCTCCTCGTAAAAAGGATTGACCGCTTCGCGTGCCTGGAAGAAGACGTCGGGGTTCTGGGCGCTACCCCGCAGAACAGGTCGGGTCGGGCTCAAGGCTCGAAGCCGATGTGCGGCGATGTGGTCTTCATCGACTAGACCACGAACGACGTCCTCCCCAATCAACTCGATCTTCGCCACCTCGTGAGAGGTCCTGAATCCGTCGAAAAAGTGAAGAAAGGGAATGCGGCCCTGCATGGTGGCCAGGTGAGCCACCAACGCCATGTCCTGGGCTTCCTGAACCGACGATGATGCGAGCAGGGCGAACCCCGTCTGTCTTGCCGCCATCACATCGGAGTGGTCGCCGAAGATCGAGAGGGCATGGGTCGCCACAGCTCTCGCCGCGACATGGATGACGGTTGGAGTGAGCTCGCCCGCGATCTTGTACATGTTGGGGATCATCAGCAGGAGACCCTGCGACGCGGTGAATGTGGTACTCAACGCACCGGCGGTCAATGAGCCGTGGATCGCACCCGCGGCACCACCTTCACTTTGCATCTCGACAACGTCGGGCACCACACCCCACAGGTTCGGCCGGCCCTGATGAGACCAGGCGTCGGCGAGCTCGCCCATGGGAGAGGCAGGTGTGATGGGGTAGATCGCGATGACCTCACTGAGAAGATGGGCGATCCGAGCCGCCGCCTCATTGCCGTCGACGGTGATTTGAGCGGCGGGTCCTGGCTCCATCCCGCCAAGTTATTGGGGTCTCGAGCCACCCCCAAAGGGGCCAAAGACCCTGATGTATGTGTCACTGGTACCCGTGGCCGGCCGACCGAGGAAGGCCCACTTTGGAAACTGCGTACGAGCGGGGGTGCATTGTCGGGACCACGACCTCGACACGACATGCTTGAGTCGCGTTGCGTAGGCTCCCATCCCTCACCTCACGGAGGACCCATGTACCCACCAAAGTTCGAATACCTGGCGCCGACCAGCCTCGAGGAGGCGCTGTCGATACTCTCCGAAAGGGGAGACGAGGTGAAGGTTCTAGCGGGGGGCCAGAGCCTCATACCCATGATGAAGCTGCGTCTGGCGCGACCTTCGACTCTCATGGACATCAACCGCATCCCCGGGCTCGACAAGGTGTCGCGCAACAACGGGCACATAAGCATGGGAGCGCTGGTCCGTCACAACGATGTCATCAGGTCTGAAGCTGCCAAAGGGAACCACACCGTCACCAGTGCGGCTCCATGGGTCGCAGACCCGATCGTCCGCAACTTGGGGACCGTCGCCGGCTCACTGTCCCACCACGACCCCGAGGGGGACTGGGCATCGGTGATGCTGGCATGCCAGGCCGAGGTGGACTTGACGTCGGCAGAGGGTACGAGAACTGTGCCGATTTCCGAGTTTCTGGTCGACATGTTCACGACGGCCTGCAAGCCGAACGAGATGATGACCGAGGTGCGGGTCCCGGCTCACAGCAGCCATGGTGGGGGCAACTATCAGAAACTAGAACGAAAGGTGGGCGACTATGCAACGGTGGCGGTGGCCACCTGTGTGGAGCTGGGCGCCGATGGCAACATCGCGAGCGCGGGCATTGCTTTGACCTCGGTATACGCACACAATTTGAAGGTGACAGAAGCGGAGGCCGCACTCGTCGGTAACACCCCGAGCGAGGAGCTCTTTGCGGAGGCGGGGAGGATCGCCGCTGCTGCCTGCGACCCGGCATCGGACACCCGAGGGAGCGCCGAATACAAACGCCACGTAGTCGATGTCTTCACGAGACGCGGGCTTTCCGAGTCACTTGCCATAGCGCAGGGAGGTGGGTCATGAACATCAACGTCACAGTCAACGGCGTCGAGCACTCGGCAGATGTTGAGCCGCGGCTGCTTCTGGTCGACTTCATCCGAAGCACCTTGAAACTCACAGGGACGCATATCGGTTGTGACACCACCAGTTGCGGCGTTTGCACCGTGCTTCTCGACGGGACCCCGGTCAAGTCGTGCACAATGTTCGCGGTTCAGGTCGACGGGAGGTCGATTACGACCGTGGAGGGTCTGAAGAATGGCGAGCTGTCTCCCATCCAGCAGGCATTTCACACCGAACACGGCCTTCAATGTGGTTTCTGCACTCCGGCGATGATGCTTGTGGGGAGTGCACTCATCGAAGAGAACGACGATCCGTCAGAGGATGAGATCCGGTGGGCCATAAGCGGCAATCTCTGCCGATGCACCGGTTACATGAACATCGTCAAGGCGATTCAGGCTGCCGCAAAGGCGACCCGTGAGGGAGCAAACACATGACCACGACCGCACACAAACCGCACACGCCACCCGAGATCGGGGGTATCGGCCATAGCCGAAAGCGGGTCGAAGACGCTCGGTTCATCGAAGGTCGGGGCAACTACGTGGACGACATCGAGCTGCCGGGAATGCTTCACATGGCGATCCATAGATCGCCGATCGCACACGGCAAGATCCTCTCCATCGACACCTCCGAGGCCGAGGCTGTTGAGGGAGTGCTCGCTGTGGTGACGGGCGAGCTGCTGGCCAACTACAACCTTGCCTGGATGCCGACACTCTCCGGTGACACCCAGGCCGTGCTGGCCACGGACAAGGTTCGATTCCAGGGCCAGGAGATCGCGGCAGTTATCGCCACCGACCGTTACATCGCCCAAGACGCCGCAGACCTGATCCGGGTCGATTACGAGGAGTTGGAGCCGCTGGTCAACCCGCAGCGCTCCCTGGAGGAAGACGCCCCTCTGATTCGCGATGACAAAGAGGATCAGACGTCAAACGAGTGCTACACCTGGGAATCGGGCGACAAAGAGGCAACCGATGCCGCCTTCGCCAGGGCAGCCAAGGTGGTCTCCCTCGAGACGCATTACCCGCGTTCGCACCCATCTCCCTTGGAAACCTGTGGGGTGGTGGCCGATGTCAATCCTGCAACCGGGCAGGCGACCATCTATATGACCTCTCAGGCACCCCACGCCCATCGGACAGTCTTTGCTTTGGTGGCGGGTCTACCCGAGCAGAACATTCGGATCGTGTCCCCTGACATAGGCGGGGGTTTCGGGAACAAGGTCCCCGTCTACCCCGGGTATGTGGTGGCGACTGCAGCCTCGCTAGTCATCGGCAAGCCGGTGAAATGGATCGAGACTCGGACCGAGAACCTGATCTCTACCGGCTTCGCCCGCGACTACTACATGAAAGGCGAGCTCGCTGTGGACGATGAGGGCAAGATCCTCGCACTCCGCGTCGACATGCTCAGCGATCAGGGCGCCTTCTACTCCGACGCGCAGCCCACCAAATTCAGAGCGGGCTTGTTTCACATCGTCACGGGCTCTTACGACTACCCCGTAGCTCACGTGACAACGCGCGGCGCATACACGAACAAAGCTCCCGGTGGCGTGGCCTATCGGTGCTCGTTCCGAGTGACCGAGGCTTCGTACATGATCGAACGCCTCATGCAGAACGCTGCCTACGAGATTGGGATGGATCCGGCCGAGTTTCGGCTGAAGAACTTCATAGGTGCCGACCAGTTCCCGTATCACACTCCCACCGGCTTCGTGTACGACTCGGGCGACTATGAGGCTGCGCTTCGGAAAGCGATGGAGATGGTCGGATACGACGCGATCCAAGCCGAGAAGGAGCAGGCCAAGAAAGAGGGCCGTCTGGTGGGGGTGGGAATCGCCAGCTTCACTGAGGTCGTTGGGGCCGGCCACGGAGAGGACTACGACATCCTCGGCCTCAAGATGTTCGATTCAGCCGAGCTCCGTGTGCATCCAACCGGGAAAGCCATCCTGAAGCTCGGGGTGAGGACCCAAGGCCAGGGGCACGAAACCACGTTCGCCCAGATCGTGGCCGAAGAGTTGGGAATCCCGGCCTCGGACATCAAGGTCGTTGAAGGCGACACCGACAACACGCCTTATGGTCTCGGGACCTACGCATCTCGTTCCACGCCCGTAGCCGGCGCCGCCACGGCAGTAATCGCGCGAAAGCTTCGAGATAAGGCCAAGAAGATCGCAGCCCATCTGCTCGAGGCCTCCGAGGAAGACCTCGAATGGGAGACCGGGAAGTTCTTCGTCAAGGGCGATCCGGACAGCTCTGTGACGATCCAGGACATTGCTTTCGCCGCATACACCAACCCCGCGCCCGGGGTGGAGGCGGGCCTCGAAGGTGTCCACTACTACGACCCTCCAAACATGACATATCCGTTCGGTAGCTACATCGTCGTGGTCGATGTGGATCCGGGGACTGGCCAATGGAAAGTCCGCCGAGGATGGTCGCCGTCGATGATTGTGGCGTCCGGATCAACCCGATGGTCGTGGACGGTCAGATACACGGCGGCCTTGACCGAGGGCTACGCGATGTCCTCCATGCAGTACATCACGTTCGACGAAGCAGGCAACTGCATCGGCTCGAACTTCATGGACTACCTCATCCCCACCGCGTGGGAGACACCTCGATTCGAGCTCGGGGAGACAGTCACCCCGTCGCCGCACCATCCCATCGGCGCCAAAGGCATCGGGGAGTCGGCCACTGTCGGCTCGCCGGCTGCATATGTCAACGCGGTGATCGATGCACTCGCCGACATGGGTGTGCGCAACATAGACATGCCGGTATCGGCCGATCGGGTCTGGGCGGCTATGGAAGAGGCCCAAGCCTGATGAACCGGGAGTTGTTGGAGCTGGCGGCTGCAATGAGCCGCCGGCACCAACCTTTCGTCACCGGAACCGTGGTATGGGCGAGGGGCCCCTCCTCTGGTAAAAGAGGCTCGAGCGCGATCATCGAGGCCGACGGGACGGTTCACGGTTGGATCGGAGGCGCCTGCG
>CBDCGI010000019.1:0-107880 GCA_965216725.1 Acidimicrobiia bacterium
CGTCGGGCAAAGACGACGGGTCCTTGGCGATGGGCGCGCTTTCCCCAGTCAAGGCCGCTTCTTGAGTTTCCAGCGTTGCGCTGCGAATCAGGCGACCGTCGGCGGGCACGAGGTCTCCGGCCTCTACGAGGACAACATCTCCCAGAACGACTTCGGGGACGGGTATCTCCTTGGTGGTCCCGTCCCGAATCACCCTCGCGTTGGGAACTTGCAGCTTGGCGAGGGCGTCAACCGCCTCCCGGGCCTTCAACTCCTGTCGCCCCCAAGCAGCACGTTGAGACACACCAGAGCGCCAACGAACACCGCCGTCGAGAACTCGCCGATCACGGCACTGATCACCGCGACTCCGATCAGCATGAGGTTCATGGGATCGACGATCTGGTGACGGGCGATCTCCAGCTTCGACGGTAGAGGTTCGCCCTTGATCTCGTTGGGTCCGTGGTCTCTCAACCGGTTGCTTGCTTCCGGGGACGCCAGACCGTCGAGTTGATCCGAGCCGAGATCGCTGACCACCTTTGCAGCGTCGAGCGCATACCAACGGTCGGGAGTTTTGAGATCTGTCGTCATGTTCCTCCTGGGGTGGCCGGAGACTATCGAGACACGTCCAGTGGGGACTTCTGACAGAGGGTCAGCGACGGTTAACCTTTGGATCTCCCTCGCGCTCGTAGCTCAATTGGATAGAGCGTCTGACTACGGATCAGAAGGTTGGGGGTTCGAGTCCTCCCGAGCGCGCAAGTGAAGCCCCTGCGTATGCGGGGGCTTCATTGATTGTGGGTGGCGCCAAGTGTGAGGGCTCGTGCCGTGGGAGCCATTCTCGGGAGCCATTACCCAATGCAGTAGTTGTGTCATAGGGCGGTCTAGTGCTCTCCGTGGTGATCGCCTGAGCCTGGACGGCTTGCAGGCTCTAACTACTCGTCGGTTTCGACGTTGAGTACTCCGAGGTTGACGAGGCGATACTGCATAGCCTCTCGTGACACTCCGAAACGCTGACCGAGCATTCCAATGGCCGTTTCGGCTTCGATGTTCTCGTCGTCGCTGAGGATCTCACGAAGTGCGTCAAGTACGAAGTTCCGAGGCATCAGGAGGTTGGCTGCAAACGTGTTTGCCTCGATCTCCTGAGAGTCGGTAGCGAGGCTCGAAAGGTCGTCGCGCCGGCTCACGCGGACTGACGAGTCGACTACGAGTTGTCTGCCCTGGTGCAGCAGGAAGTGCCCTATCTCGTGTGCGAGAGTGAATCGGCGCCGGTTCGGAGGGTGGCTGTCGTTGACGATGATGCGGTTGCCTTTGTCACCATGAAAGGTCAGTCCAGAGATCTCATTTAGAGGCTCGAACTTCACCTGGACGCCGAGGTGCTTGGCGACGAGCTCGGGATCGACCGGCGGTGTGTCGATGCCAGCCTCTTCGAGGACTCGACGGGCCTCCTGAGCTGCCTTGGTAGATCTCGCCATCGCCCGCTAGCCGAGGAGGTCGCTCAACGCTGCCTGGACGCGTGCGCGGTCGTCCTCTGGAAGGTCGTCCGTCACAGCCGCTGGTATGTCTGCTCGTGCCGCTTCCACGATGTCGGATGTGAGCAGGTCACACGGATGGATGTCCACAACAGTGGAGAGCTGGATGAAGAAGTCCAGTGAGATGCTTTGTCGTTCGTTTTCGAGATTCGCGATGGTCGCTCGCGATACGCCCAGCCGTCTGGCCAATTCCTGTTGGCTCATCGAGCGGGATTCCCGAGCGCTTCTGATCGCGCGCGCAATCGCTTCGTGAAACCGGGACATTGACCTTGAGGTTATCGGCCGGTCGCGCGCAAAGCAATGATCCGTGTCGTGACCGAGGTTCACCAACCCGTGCATGCGACCACTCGTAAATGATAGGTGCTTGACATACACAACTCATTCTTGCGACAATGAGGAACACGGTCAATACGACAAAGGAGAAGCCAATGACCGATCAACTCGAACGCAAAGGACGCCCCGGCACCGGACGCTTCTACACCTTCTTCGTTGATGGCGAGGAGTTCCGGGTGGATGAGCCCAAGATCACAGGAGGCGAGATCATGGATCTAGCCGGTATTCCCCATGAGGTTGGGTTGCTTGAGATCCTTGAAGACGGCACCCAGCGAAGTGTTGCTGTTGATGAGGTAATCGAACTCAAGCCCGGACGTCGATACAAGAAGGCGCCCCGGTTCAAGAGGGGCTAGTGGCGATGAACCGGGTGGAGCGCATCCAACAAGAGGTCGACATGCTCAACGGTGATTGGTGTGACATTGCAGTGGACCAGGACCTGAGGTGGTTGGTCTTGGAGAATGTTCCGCTCCCGGCGGGCTGGAATATGTCACACACGTGGGTGCTGATACTGATTCCGCCCGGCTACCCGACCACTCCTCCGGACAACTTCTATACCGACCCGGCGCTTCGACTTGCAGACGGGCAACAACCAGCCAAGACGAACCTGGAGCAGCGACAGGCCGAAAGGCGATGTTTGATGTTCTCGGTGCACGTAGAGAAGGGTGACTGGAATCCCGGAGCCTCGCCGGCGGACGGCCATAATCTCGCCACATTCGTGAGCGCAGCCCTCAAGCGCCTTGCCGAGGTGGACTGACGTGGCGATCCTGCGACTCGACGAGGCGCTGTGGGAGCGGATACGTAGCCATATTGCAGTCGCCGTCGAAGAGCGCTTCGCGTTCCTCCTGTGCTCTGTAGCTGACTCCCTTCATGGTCCAGTCTTCATCGCAATCGATGCTGTCCTGGTTCCTGGTTCGGAAGTAACGCGAGGGGATCGGGGATGGGAGCTGAGTACCGCTGCCGTTGTCGGGGTCGTGAATCGTGCCATCTCGGGAGGGCACGCCCTCGTCGAAGCGCACTACCACGGTGGAAGCAAGCCTCAGTTCTCCAACACTGATCGCATCGGTCTCGACGAGTTTGTCCCATACGTCCTCGATTCGCTGCCAGCGACGCAATATGCGGCAACAGTCTGGGGAGAGAGGACAGTAGGAGGTCTTGCCTTCATGGCCGATGGAGGTCAGTCCAGCTTGGAAAGTGTCACCGTTATCGGAAACCGATTTGCCCAGGTTGTATCCCAACCGGACGATCGACCAGATCATTCTGCCTTCTTCAGCCGACAGATCCCTTGGTTCTCGGAATCCGGCCAGAGACAACTGGCCTCGACGAGGTTCGGCGTCGTGGGAGCATCAGGCACCGGATCCCAGGTCATCACTCAGCTTGGCGGTCTCGGCGTTAGAAGCTTCGTCTTGGTCGACCCTGAAACCGTGGGGGAAGAGAATCTCAACCGGATCCCGTATGCCACGACTCATGACATCGGCCAATCCAAGGTCAACCTTGCCGCCCGGCACCTTGAACAGACTGTTCCCGACGTCGAAGTCCATGCACTGAATCATGCTCTGCAGTCGAGCGAAGCATTTCATGCGTTGAAAGGCGTCGATGTTCTCGTCGGTTGCGTCGACAACGACGGCGCGCGACTCATCCTCAACGAGATAGCCCTCGCCTACGGGATTCCCTACTTCGACGTCGGAGTCGGAATCCAAGTAGATGGCTCAGGCGTGGAAGAGATTGGCGCGACGCTTGCGGTAGTCCTCCCACGAGGACATGTCTCAACTGCATGGACCTTATCGACCCGATCGAGGCCCGCTACTTCGTGACCTCTCCCGACTCTCGGGAGATAGAGCGGGTATGGGGCTATGTCGATGGCCTCGAGGCTCCGGCACCAGCGGTATGTTCCCTCAACGCCGCCGCAGCGGCGATGCTCGTCAATGAATTCGCTCTCTTCGCGAGCGGGGGTCGCCGTCCCAACCCATTGACCCAGCTTGATGTTCTCGGCCGCGCATATGAACTGCCGTCTCAGCGAGTGGTTCCCATCCAGGTCTCTGCTGATCCCGGCTGCTTCGAATGCCAAAAGGCGTTGACGGCAGATGATTCGAGCATCGACCGGTACATTTGGGTTGAATCCGATCAGCCTCTCTCAAAACGCCTGCATACGCTCTGGCAATCTGTTCTTCGGCGGCTCCGGCGCTAGCCCACGCCCTGTATCCGACCATCGGTATCTGAACTACTTCCTTGATCTGTCATCGACGGTCAGGAGACTGAGCAAATGAGGATCGCTGCACTCATCGGTAACGGTTGTTCCATTCCCTACAACCCGGGTCTCGCCATGGGCCCGCTAACCGAGAGAGTCCTTGCCACCCTGGCCTCCGGGGAGGGTGCCGAGGGAGCTCTGAGTCATGCCCTCGATCAGCTGGCCGCTGCATCGACCAGCGTTGAGACCGATCGGATAAGAGTTTTCGAAGAACTCTTCGGACCGTTGGAGCGTCTTGGGCGAGGTCTCCAAGCCGTAGAGGAGCTAGCAGCGCTTCTAGCGCCGACGCCAGAGTTCAGTGATCCACTTCGGCAGGCGCATGACCTTGCTCATCGACTTCGGCAATCGACTGTAGGTGCTGCCCTTCATGTAGTGGCCGACCTCTCGACCGGGCAAGGCGCTGCAGCGCAACAGCCTCTAGTCGACCTAGTCCAGTGGCTATTTGAGGAATCCGGTGAAGTGGGTCTAGTGAGGATCTTTACCCTCAACTATGACGCCTTGGTCGACAGTGCGGCGTTGCAGGTAGGCGGACAGCCGATGATCTCAGACATGGCCAACGGGTTTGGTGCGGTACAGGTCGAGATACTGCCCAACCTGAGCGTGCCGGCCTATACCCTGCGCGACGACGACGAACTACTCCGCCGGGTCATCCTGTATCACTTGCACGGGTCGCTTCAGTGGATCCGTCGAGGCGACTCTTTGTTCAAAACCGCTGACCTGGACGATCTTCGGCGAGCGACTACTGGCGCCGCTTTGCAGCCGGCCACGCCTTAGCGGACCCTGTGGTCATCCTCGCTGACCAAAAGGTCCGGGCCGTCGAGGCAGAGCCATTCGACTGGGCGTACAGAAGGTTCAGAGCGGCTTTTCAAGATGCAGAAGGGATCGTTATTGCTGGGTATGGATTCGGAGATGAGCCCGTAAACCGGGTGCTCCGAGGCACCGTCCCCGTTTCCGAATGTCCAGTGATCTGTATCGACCGAGCCGACGATCCGCAGGTCCTTCGGGACCGCATCCACGCAGAAATACCAGGGCTCAATGACGACAGGCTCCAAGTGCGTGCGGAGGGCCTCGAAGAGGTGGCCCCCAACCTGACTTGGGACTGAGCAGCTACTCGGCGTGCGGGTGGCTGGAGGCCCCCACAGCTGGCGAACATCAGTCATGATTGGTCTCGTCCATGCGGGACCATACGTACACGAAGAATCTCATCACGTGCCTCATCCGACGTGAGTCCAACGGGCTGGTCCTGGCCGAGCGTCTGAGGCGCAAGTCGTATGTCTCGATAGGTCCTGACCTCATAGGTCGTCACCTCTTGTGATCAGGCTCCGGCATCGCTACTGCGGTCGTCACTGTCCTGCGGGTTTGTGAAGAGCACGTCGGTGATGGCCTCGGTCGCCTTCTTGGTCTCATCGCCAACGAGGTGCCCGTAGACATCCTTGGTGATGGCGAGCGAGGCGTGGCCGAGGACTTCGGAAACGACCCAGAGCGGGGTCCCCTGGGCGAGCATGATCGAAGCGGCTGAATGCCTGAGCTCGTGAGGGGTCCAATGCCCGAGGTTGGCGCGGTTGCAGAGTCGGTGGAAGTAGTGGGCGAAGTTGTCCGGATCGACAGGGGTGCCATTCTTGGTGGTGAAGACCAGATCCGAGTTGGCCCAAGCCGGTCCTGCGGCGAGTCGCTCCTTGGCCTGACGAGCTCGATGGGCTCGCAGAAGGCTGTCGAGCGCCGGTGTTAGGTGGAGCGTCCTGCGTGATCGCCGAGTCTTCAGGTTGCGAAGAACGAGCTGAGTTCTTCTCCCGACACGGGTCGCTTCTTCGTCCGACAGCCGCTCCCTTCTTAGCTGGCGCCGGACGTGAAGCTGTCCGGAGTCGAAGTCGATGTCTAACCAAGAGACGCCAAGGGCCTCACCTCTTCGAAGTCCGTATGTCAGGGTGATCGCATATAGGGCTTCAAGACGCTCACCTCTTGCAGCAGTCAAAAGGCTCTTTGCCTCGGCGATGGTCAGTGATCGTCCCTCGGGCGGGTCGAGCTGCGGCGGATCCGACAGCGCTGCTACGTTGCGAACCAGGAGGCCTTCGCGTTCGGCCTGGTGGAGGGCAGAGCGCAACACAGTGCGCATGATGCGGATGCTGTTCGCGCTGTACCCGGCCTTCCGTTTCGCCGCCCAAAGGTCATTCAGCTCGGATACGGACAGTTTGGTCAGTACTTCGCGCCAAGGGCTGGCTTGAGGTGAAGCCGGACCGTGTCGGCGTAATCGGCTGCGGTCGACTGCTCGACTCGTGCAGGCACACCTTGGATCCACCGATCAAGGAACGCACCAACGGTAAGGCGACTAGTCGGGTTCTCAACTCCGGCATCGAGTGAGCGATGAGCCTCTTTGAGCTTTGCGAGCACCTCGGCCTTCGTGGCGCCCGAGACCTTGACTCGGCGGCGGCGACCATCGGGAGTCTTGCCAAGTGAGATGGCTCCTCGCCATCGATCGCCGTCCTGATAGACGGAATCTTCGCCCCATCCTCGACGTCCCTTAGGCACGATCCTTGTGCTGCTGTCTCGCCCGGCGCCCTGGCGGCCTCTCTGGATGGGCTTCCGCCCAGGCGTTGACCGCGGACGTTTCCCAGACACGCCCCGCCGAGAGCTGTGCGACGGGTGCCGGGAAGTCTTCGTAGTCCCGCACCAATTGACTTGCCCTCTGGCGGGTAACCCCAAGCATCGACGCAATCTCACTGAGACCCACGAGGTGACCGGTCATGGGTCGGAGCATACGGTCGAACTCTTGACCCTGTAAAGCGTTGCCTGGGGTCCGGTGTTTTCTGGTTGCAGAACGTCTCATCTCTCAAACCACATGCTGAGCCTCTTCGTGTTTCAGGCGGTCGACGAACTCGTTGAGCGCTTCCCGCGGGACACGCCGACTGGAGTCGATGCGAACCGTGGTGAGCCGCCCCTGACTAATCAGCTCGTAGAGCTTCGATCGGCTGATTGAGAGCAGCTGGGCGGCTTCCACCGGCGTGAGAAGAAGCTTCTCAGTAGTCACGGTCTCTCGGCCCTTTCGATCAGTCGCTGATCCCGCGCCAGCGTTCGAGCTTGAGCGGCTTGGGCTGCGGCCGTCTGTGCGAGCCAGGCATCGCCCTGGTGGTTCCACCCGCGGCCGACGTATTGCCAGTCCTTGACCTTCTCCGCTTCCGACGGTCGATTGAGCGAATCTCGTCGTGTCGCTGCCCACTCGGCGCGGGCGGCGCGGAGGGCTCCAAGGGTGGTCGAGTATCGCTGACTCTTGGTGAGCCAGTGCCCTCGGAATCCGAGGGTGTGAGCCCAGTGTCGTAGCTTCAGATGCTCGAGCTCGGGCCTCCCACCGAGATCCCATGCCGTCGTGACGAGTCTCTTCAGGTGTGCTCGAAGGTCGAGGAATGCGAGATCGGAACCATTGAGCCGATGGTCGAGCCGGCCGAATGAGTCGGTCGATTTGGTGGCGTATTTGGCGATGTATGCCGCTACTGCACCCGGAGGGGTGGTATCGAGTGTGACTCTTCGAACGTCGGTCTGGTTGCCCCATCGAGCTTCGCCTGCGATTCCCGGAGAAGCTGGATAGCCGACACGACTTCGCTGGCTGGCAGAAATGACGGCCGACTCGAAGTGATCAATCGTCAGATCCGGCGGAGGCGCTTCGTCAGGTCCGCCTGGACCGTCGAGGCGGACGACGAGGTGGAGGTGTATAAGCCCTCTAGCTTGGTACTCGACGACCTTGGCGTACGACAGCCGGGCGTGGTCGGCGAACTGTGAGCTGCCGATCTCGACGGCCTTAGCTAGCTCCCGCTGGATACCGATGGTGGTGCGGCGCCATAACTCGGTGGCGTGTGCATTCCACAGAATTGCTCGTTCGTAGTCGAAGCAGTCGGTACACAGGGGCTCCCCGAGTCTGACATCGTCTTGAGCATGAATCTCGTCGCAGCGGATCGACCGGCCGTGGCTGCACTCTCCGCGATGGTTCGGCCGACATTTCCGCGCCGACCCATCTGTGATGCGTCGTGAATGAACCGGCCCAAAGCTGGGAGCAGTGAGGGTCACGAACAGAATCGGATGTGCTGAAGTGTCCTCTGGAACACCCTTTCCACCCCGTAAGCCGGCGACGATGAGGTGCCAGGCATCTGCCCGGTACCTCGCCGAGCACGGCTCACAGACTGTCGCTCTTCTTGTGCCGCACGCCTTGAGGAGATGTCCGTCGGGTTCGGTAGCAGTGGAGTAGCCGGAGTAGATCTCGCCGGTTGCCGGGTCGATCTCGTGTGTGGTTCCGGTCAATCTGACCGGGTTCTCGCACCATCCCGTTGACCGAGCCATGTCGAGCCACCGCTCGAAAGACTCTGAGTCGGACGCTCGTGTGAGAAGAGAGTCGAGACCAGACGATCCAAGCTGCATGTCACTCCGCCTTCGTCGACGGTTGAGCGCGGAGAGCCTCGGCTCGCTGTGAGAGAGATGCGAGACTCGAATCGTCTAAGTAGTAGGAGCGGATGCGCTGCGGTGTTCCTCCCTCATGGAGAAGGTATCCCACACCGCGAGAGGCCGGATCGACGTCGGTGGCCGAGTAGCCGGAAGATGCCCAGCCCGACCCGAGGATCGTGTCGGAAGCTTGTGGCGTGGAGCAGCGCATGGCCCATCGGAATCCGAAGAGATCACGAATAGAGGTGGGGACGACGTCGGCGGAAGGCTTCTGCGTCGCGGCGAGAACGATGATTCCGGCCGCACGGCCGCGGGATACGAGGTCGCGAAGCGTGTCTGCGAATTCCGTACGCTCTTTGCGCTCAGACGTCGTTAGATAGTGGGCCAGCTCGTCGATGACGACGGCGTGGAGGGCGAGTGCATCGCCCTGGACCACCTTTCGCCGTCCCGAGCGGAGAAGCTCCGAGTATCGGTGGTCCATCTCCTCCTGCAGAGTGTGAAGCACGTCGATGGCGTCGGAGCAGCTAACGCCGGCGCTGCCGTCTGCGCAGCGGCTCCAGGTGGCGAGTTCCACGAGCTTCCCGTCTAATAGCCAGAGTCGGCATGTTGGATCGAGGGCTGCAGTAGCGACCAGCATCGAGAGCGCAACCGACTTGCCGGCTCCGGGCTCGCCACCAAGAAGAAGGTTCCGCTCCGGTAGGAGAACCGTCACGTCTTCGCCATCTTCGCCGACGCCGATAGGGATCGGGTTCCATAGGCTGGCCCGAGGCAGGTCGGCGTGTGGCCAGGATTGTGGCGGTCCAATTGCGAGAGGGTCTCGTCGGGCTATCACGACCTCGGCTAGTGAGGCGTTGTCACGGTTGCGACGCACCCGAAGGTCGCGGACTCATAGGGCCGCAGCCATGACCTCGGAGGCGCTTTCGAGTTCCGGAACGCTGCTTCCAGGTGGGACGCGGACATCGAATCGTTCCCCTGCAAGGATATCTCTCAGGTTGCGAACCGTCGGCACCCGATCGTCCAAGGAGGGGATCCGGGCTGCGCGTACGGCCCGAGCCCACTGCCTTCGCACCCGAGAGTGACGCAGAAGACGCGCCAGAACGCGGCGAGTGAGCGGCAATACGAGTACCACGGCCATGGCGAGAACCACACCGATGCCAGCCTCCGAAGCACCGTGGCTGTGCCAGATCACTGTCCACAGTGCTGCACCTGCCAGGGCAAGAGCCATCTCCAGGCGGAATGCCCAGAGGCTGCGGAGAAGGGCCTCGATGATCGCCTCGGCGACGTCGTCTTCTTGGCTGCGCATCATTGCGAACCTCGAATCTGTGACATCGGGCGAGTCATCGAGGACACCTTCGGCTAGGAACCGGCCTTGGCGGCTTGGGTCGGCTCGATCTGGTCGGCTCGGTACGCCACGCCGCTCCGGTCGCCCATGGTCCATGGTGTCGCCACCAGACCGGCGATCTTCACGGCACTGCCCTGGGTGACACCCTTCGGCTGGCCAGCCACCTTGACGGCGATCACCTCGGCGCCGCCGTCGTTCAGCGCAACCACCTGCACCGAATGCAGCGGTGCGCCGCTCTCGTCCATGCGCTGTGCTTTCGACTCGAAGTCGAGCACCGGCTCGGGCGGACCGGCTGCGAGGAATGTCATTCCCGTCGTGTCTATGGGGAGTTTCACCTCCACTTCCTTTCCGACGCACATTCGGCGTCTTCCACCGAGATATGTCGAAATCGCCGGACGGCACAACCGCGGCAGTCAGACGTCTACGAATGTCTGGTCGCGTTTCGTTCGCGTCCCGGGTGCGCGAGGACGTCGGCTGCCAGAATCGAGGCGTGCGCAATGACCGACTCCGCGAAGCGATGGAACACGCCGGTGTGACGGCTGATCATCTCGCTGAGGTTGTCGGCGTTGACCCGAAGTCCGTATGGAGATGGACCAACAAGGGCGTTGTGCCACGCCGAGTCGGCCTCAAGGCCCGAGTAGCGGACGTCCTTGGGGTTACCGAGACTGAACTCTGGCCGGCATCGCCGCGAGGTCGCCCATTGACGGAGGATCGTGAGGTGACCGAAGAAGTAGCGGCAGTCTGGGCTCACCGAGCCGATGCCCCGAAAGCCCGGTGGTGGGCGATTCTCAGTGAAGCCGAGGCGAGTATCGACCTGCTCGGCTATGCCATGCAGTTCCTACCCGAAGACCACTCCAGGCTCGACCGAATGCTTATTGACAAGGCTGGCTCGGGGTGCCAGGTCAGGATCGCTCTGGCCGACCCCGACTCACCGTATGTGTCGGAACGCGACGAGGAGGAGGGCCTCGGCGGGACTTTCCCCGATCGCATTCGCACCACGATTGACCATTTCGAGCCGTTGTTCGGCGTGGATGGCATCGATCTCCGGTTTCATCAGACCAGGATGTACAACTCAGTGTTCCGTGGAGACGACGAGATGTTCGTGACACCGCACCTCTTTGGGTTGAAGGGCTATCGCGCGCCGCTGCTGCACATCCGGCGTCTCGCCGACGACGGCGTCTTTGATGGGTTCCTGGCGCACTTCGAGCGTGTGTGGGCCCTGTCGACGCCGATCCCAGAACCATGACACGCATCGATCATTTCAACGATCCAAACGCTCCCCGCCCGACCAGGCTCGTACCTGCTGCCTCCGCTGTCGTCGTTGATGACGAAGGGCGTTTGCTTCTGGCGAAACGAACCGACAACTCCCTCTGGACGATCCCAGGCGGCACCATGAAGCCCGGTGAGACGATCGCCGAAACTGCGGTCAGGGAGGTCAAGGAGGAAACCGGTCTTGATGTTGAGGTCATGTCTCTCGTCGGCATCTACTCCGACCCAAACCACGTGGTTGAGTATTCGGACGGCGAAGTGCGCCAACAGTTCTCGGTCTGCTTCGCATGCCGGCGTGTCGACGGGGAACT
Organism: Acidimicrobiia bacterium; assembly: GCA_965216725.1. Lineage (GTDB taxonomy): Bacteria > Actinomycetota > Acidimicrobiia > Spongiisociales > ZC4RG35 > JACZUI01. The sequence continues at coordinate 11,431 of CBDCGI010000019.1, forward strand.
GGCCACAAGTGACGAGACCAGTGAAGTCGGATACTTCGATCCCAGTGAGCTGGAGGACATGGACGTCCATCCCTCGATCCGTCTGCGGATCCAGCATTTTCTCGAGAATAGGACAGAGCCCTACGTCGGCTGAGAAACGGTGGCGGCCTTATTCAGTAGGCCCTCGACCTGATCAACATCTCTCATCAGCTCAGGCCAAGCTGCCCGCATGCCTCGGGTTACGGGGTCGTCAGAGCCATAGCGCGCCTCAACGTCGACGAGCCTCTGCTCCGGAGTCATGTCCTCCCCACTGGGACCGGTGGTCAAATCGCAATACGCCAGGGCCGCCGACACAAGAGTGTGCTCAGGGTCAAACTCTGCGAGCTCCGACGTCAGACCTCGGATGTGAGCTTCGTGTCGTGCTCGGGTGTGATGAGCCACCAGCGTCGCCAGCCGCTCGTGTCCAAGCATCCGCAGGTGCCTGCCGCCGTCGAGCGGGTGGAATCCGGTTACAGCCAGCGACGGCGAGTATCCGATGTCATGCAGATACGCCGCTGCGACGAGGACGTCGGCCTCCTCCGCCGTCAGTCCGTTCCCCAGCTGCCGTGCCGTCTCGGCTACCGCCTTCGCATGATCCCACCGGCGACCGAGCGAACTCAACAGACTCCCGGCGTAATCCTCGGCCCAGCTGCGGAAATCCATGCTCATCACGGTACGTCAGCCTGCCCCGAAGCGCGAGTTCGGATGTGAGGACTTTCCCTACAGAATCAAGGAGCCGGCCTGCGGGCGGCCCTGGGAGGCCGTCCTCGGCCGGCCGCTCGGATGTCGAGGGTCGTCAACGACGGCAGCACTGGTCGCCACCGTCCCTTGGATCTGGCGCAGAAAGCCCATTTTCACGCCTGCAGCCAGCGTTCGGGGGATACTGGGGCTCATGAAGGCTCTCGACCAAGTCTGCGAGCAGGTGCTGGATGCCGCGTGACGCCGTCATCGAGACACAGCTTAAGGCTCGGCAAACTGATCGCCTGCCGCGAGTGCGGGCCAACATCGACGGAGGGCGGTGAACGTGTCGAGGTTGAGCAGCCTGCTGCGCGAAGTCGAGGCGAAGGACCCTCAGCTGGCAGCGGATCTTCGGCGCGAAGTTGAGGCGCTCAGCAGGCGGCGTGCGTTCGGACTGAGCTTCGAACGCCACATTCCTGAGACCGTGGAGCTGCCGGGGCGGCCCATCAGGCGAGGCGACAAGGTTCGGTTCTTGCCCCAGCGAGGCCAACCCCCGAGCAGCGTTGATCGTCGTTTGTGGCGGGTGACCGCTATCCGGCGGGCCGATGACGGGCGGATGGCCGACCTTGTCCGGCGCGATGACCAAGACGACGAACCGGAAACCACCAACCGGAGTGTCGACGACCTCGTCGTGGTCGCTGAGTTCCGCGACCCGATCTACCCGGGGCTCGTGTCGACCGGGAGGATCGAGGATGGTGGAGACAAGCCGTTCCATACGGTGATCAACGCGGAGAACTACCACGCCCTCCAGGCGCTGCTTTACACGCACGAGGGCAAGGTCGACGCCATCTACATCGACCCGCCGTACAACACCGGCGCCAGGGACTGGAAGTACAACAACGACTACGTCGACAGCGACGACGCCTACCGCAACTCCAAGTGGCTGGCAATGATGGAACGTCGCCTCAAGCTCGCCCAGAAGCTACTCAACCCCCGGAACTCGGTCTTGATCGTCACGATCGACGAAAGGGAATACTTGCGTCTGGGTTTGCTCCTTGAGCAGACGTTCCCCGAGGCGCGGGTGCAGATGATCAGCAGTGTGATCAAACCCTCGGGCCAGTCGCGTTCGATGGCTTTCGCTCGGACTGACGAGTACCTCTTCTACGTAATGATCGGTGAGGCGGCGCCCACAGCGCTGCCTCTTGACACTGAGTGGAAGATCGTTCGTGACCGTCGAGCCGAGAGTTTGCGGTGGACGGAGCTCCTGCGGTCAGGCTCCAGCACTAGGCGGTCCGATAGGCCAAATCAATTCTTCCCGGTATTCATCCGCAATACCGATAGTGGGCCGACTTTTCACAGTGTCGGCGAGCCGTACTTCGGCAGCGAAACAGCCGAGATCGTGCCGCCATCGGACTGTGTCGCGGTGTGGCCCATTCGGTCGGACGGTTCTGAAGGTCGCTGGCAGGTGGGCGCAGAGAGCATGAACGATCTCATTGCCAAGGGTTACGCCAAGCTTGGGACGTGGCGTGAGAGTCGGACATCGATCAGCTACCTAAAGCGAGGCGAGCAGAGAAAGGTCGAGTCAGGAGTATTCCCAATCGTTGGTCGAGGATCAGACAACTCGGTCATGGTTGACGCATCCGACTACACGCCAGTCTTTGTCCCCGGCACGCAGTGGCGAATCGTCTCGCATAACCCTGAACAGGGGGGGACCAATCTCCAGAAGGCGATGATGCCCGATCGCAAGTTCCCCTTCCCCAAGTCGCTCTACGCCGTCGAAGACGCACTCCGCTTCTTCGTAGCCGACAAGCCGGATGCCGTGATCTTGGACTTCTTCGCGGGGTCGGGAACGACCGGCCACGCAGTGGCGCGGCTGAACCGCCAGGACGGAGGGAGTCGGCAGGCGATCCTGATCACTAACAACGAAGTCTCGGCCGAGGAAGAGACGAAGCTACGCCAAAAGGACCTGCGACCCGGTGATCCGGAGTGGGAGGCTCTAGGCATCTGCGACTTCATCACCAAGCCGCGCATCCGCGCCGCCATCACGGGCTTAACACCCGAAGGCCGCCCAATCGACGGCGACTATAGGTATACCGACGAGTTCCCTATCGCTGACGGCCTCCCTGAGAACGTGGAGTTCTTCAGGATGACGTACGAGGCACCAAGGCCGGTAGCGCACAACAGAGCGTTCGAGGCCATAGCTCCGCTGTTGTGGCTCAAGGCCGGCTCACAGGGTCGCCGGATCGAGAAAGCGAAGGATGACTTCGACGTGGCTGACACCTACGGCATACTGTTCGACCTCGACACCGCGCACGAGTTCCTCGCCGCCATCGCTCAGGTCGAATCGGTGTGGACGGCGTTTATCGTCACTGACGACGAGCGGGGCTTCCAGATGGTGTGTGCCGAGCTGCCCTCCCACGTGGAGCCGGTCCGTCTGTACGAGTCCTATTTGACGAATTTCACGATCAACGCGAGCAGGGACTGAATCTCCGATGCGGTACACGCTCAAGGACTACCAGGAAGATGCGGTCGCCGATGTGCTTCGCAACCTGGGCGACGCCCGTGATGATTGGCATCGCCGGGCCCGTCCGGTGGCGTTCTCGCTCACGGCGACTACCGGGGCGGGAAAGACGGTCATGGCTGCGGCGGTCATCGAGGCACTGTTCGACGGCAACGATGACCTCGATTTTGAAGCCGACCCGGGCGCAGTGGTCCTGTGGTTCACCGACGATCCATCCCTGAACGAGCAGACCCGGTTTCGCCTGATGGATGCCTCGGATCGGATCGCCCACTCCCGGCTTGTGGTGATCGAGCATCCCTTCAGCCAGGAGAAGCTGGAGCCGGGCAACGTCTACTTCCTCAACGCCCAGAAGCTGTCTAGGAACTCGCTGCTTGTGAAGGGAGCGTCTGAAGAGACGCAGGACCCTCTGTTCGATCGGAGCGCGTCACCAGATCTGCGTGCGTTCACGATGTGGGACATCATCCGCAACACCATCGAGGACGAACACCTCTCGCTCTATGTGATCCTCGACGAGGCTCATAGGGGGATGAAGGCGCCTTCGAAGACCGAGCGCGACGAGAAGACGACCATCGTCCGGCGGCTCGTGAACGGCGCCAACGGGGTCCCTCCAGTTCCGATCGTGTGGGGCATTTCGGCCACGGTGGAGCGGTTCAACGCGGCGATGGCGCAGGCAGAGGGACGGACGAACTACCCGTCGGTAATCGTCGACCCTGCACGGGTTCAGGAGTCGGGCCTGCTGAAGGACGACATCCGCCTCGACTTTCCCATGGAGACCGGCCAGTTCGACACTGTGCTGTTGGCACGTGCAACACGCAAGGTCAGGGAGGCCACGGACCTGTGGCGCGGCTACGCGCAACGGCAGGACAGCACGGGAGATCTCGTTGTTCCGCTGCTGGTGGTACAGGTGCCCAACACTCCGTCGGACGATCTGCTCCTGTCCGCTTTCTCAACGATTCAGAGCGAGTGGCCCGACCTTCCGGCTGACTCGATGGCACACGTATTTGGCGATCACAAGCCGATCGAACTCGGCGAGTATGTCGTTCCCCATGTGAGCCCTGAAACGGTCCAGGACCGGACTCACATTCGGGTGTTGTTCGCCAAGGACGCCATCTCAACGGGCTGGGATTGCCCGCGCGCAGAAGTCCTCGTGTCTTTCCGCCCGGCGAGGGACGAGACGCACATCACCCAGTTGCTCGGACGGATGGTTCGGACGCCGCTGGCCCGACGCATCCCGGGCAACGACGTCCTCAACTCGGTCGAGTGTGTTCTCCCTCATTTCAACCGCAAGACGGCTACCGACGTCGCGCGCGTACTCCTCGGAGAGAAACGTGAAGGCGATGACGGGACGGGTGGAACGGGGGGCGGGAAGGGTCGCCGGGTCCTTGTCAGCCCCGTCGACATGGAGGTCAACCTCTCCCTCGCGGACAGCGTCTGGGATGCCTTCGACCAACTGCCGTCGGACACTCTGCCAAGGAAGACGGCGCGGCCTATCAAGCGACTGTCGGCGCTCGCTCAGGCGTTGTCACGGGACGGCCTGCGACCCGACGCCCGGAAGGACGCCTACAAGCAGCTTTTCGCGGTCCTCGACGGCCTCACGGCCAAGCACAAGGCCGAGGTGGAAGCAGCCAGTGAGGCGATACTGGAGGTCTCAGGTGAAACCCTCGTCGCCGGTGTCTTCGCCGGCGAGGTGAGTCCCGCGGGAACCTTCACGGAGGTGGCGGATGAGCGCTCGATCGACGCGGACTTCAGGTCTGCTGGGCGCATCATCGGACTCGACCTAGCCCGGAAGTACGCAGACCACATCGCCGTTCCCGCAGATGACGGTGACGGTCTCCTTGAGGCACACGTGATGGTGGCTGCCCTTGCGCAGGTTCCCGGGATCAAGGATGAGCTCGACCGCGAAGCCGACAACCTCACCAAGAGATGGCTCACCGAGCATCGGGTAGCGATCAAGAACCAGTCGGACGACCGCCGGGCAATCTACGACGAGATAATCGGCATGTCCCGTAACCCCCAGCGCATCGAGATTCTGCGGCCCCGTGTCCGTGCCGAGGAGACCGAAGATGCCGACGGTGGCAAGGTCGCCACGCGAACCCTGCACCTCATGTCTGACGAGAACGGAGAGTTCCCAATCGGCTCCCTGAACACATGGGAGGTCGCAGTCCTCGACTTGGAGATGGGTCAGCCCGGCTTCCGGGCCTGGTACCGCAACCCCTCTCGTGCGTCGAACGACTCCCTCGCCATCGCCTACGTCGACGCTCGGGGAAACTGGCGGCGCATGTCCCCGGACTTCCTCTTCTTCAGCGGTAACGACCACGACATCAGGGTCTCCATCGTGGACCCCCACGGCGTGCACCTCGGAGATGCCCTACCCAAGTTGCGGGGCCTCGCCCGATTCGCTCTCGAGTACGGCGACGCATTCCACCGCATCGAAGCCGTTGCCAAGATGAAGGACGACACCCTTCGAGTACTGGACATACAAAGAGACGAGGTCCGGGCTGCGATCGAGTCAGCAGCCGACGCCGAGCAGCTCTACCTCAGTGACGCTGCGACCGACTACTGAGGAGGACAGCCTCGTTTCCGGGGACACCAACAACAGCCGCCCGTTCGCCCCGGCCGAGATCGGCGGCATCGAGGTCAAGTCGTCATTCGCCACGGCGACGCGGTGCTGAAGGTCTACGTGGTTGGGATGAATATCGGTCTCGTGGGAATCAGTTGATTCATTTGTCTCGGTTGCAGATGCCGTCCTCGTGTCTCGAACGCCCGGTCAAACTAGTGGACAGAAATGGCATCAAAATCGGTTCATGTGCAATAATTTCAGCATGGACAGGCTTTTCGAGGACATCGAGCGTAGGTATGTTGGGACACATCCTTGGATCACATTTCGGATTGATCTGACTGAACTTCATCCATCCGACTGGCTCTTGCTTGGGGAGGCCGAGTCGAAGGTTGCCCATGTGGCAGGTGTCCCGCTTATCCCGGGCATCGCCGAGCGATTGCATCGTGTTTATCTCAGCAAGGGGGCCCACGGGACAACAGCGATCGAGGGGAACACACTGAGCGAAGAGGACGTGCTGGAACTCGTAGAAGGCAATTTGGATCTACCGCCCTCCCGCGAATACCTCGAGCAAGAAGTGCAGAACATCGTCGACGCCTACAACCGAATAATTGGCGAGGTCATTTCGGAGGGACCCCAGCCTCTCACTGTCGAGAGGATTCGGGGCTACAACCGCCAGGTGTTGGACGGCCTCGATCTCGCGCCGGGGATCGTGCCTGGTGAGATTCGGACGGACGAGGTCGGAGTCCGCAGGTATCTCGGTGCACCAGCCGAGGATTGCGAGTACTTGCTCGGGGAGTTCTGTGATTGGATGAACAGCGCTGATTTTGAGGTCCAGTCCAGCGACCGTTTCGCCTTCACCCGGGCATTTGCGAAGGCTGTCGCTGCGCACCTTTACCTTGCCTGGATCCACCCATTCGGGGACGGCAATGGGCGTACCGCCCGGCTCATCGAATTCCAGGCCTTGGTCGAGGCTGGCGTTCCGATACCTGCCGCTCACCTGCTCTCAGACCACTACAACAAGACACGCACCCGCTACTACGAAGTCTTGGATCGGGCCAGCCGGGTGGCGCCGTACTCACCAAGGGAAATGATGTCCTATGCCCTGGAGGGGTTCGTCGATGAACTGAGGGAGCAGCTGAGGGTTGTCCGGGACCAACAGCACAGCGTCACCTGGATCAACTACGTGCACGAGCTCTTTCAGGATCGTGACACGGTCACGGCGCGTCGGCAGAGACACCTGGCGCTCGACCTTCCCCCGGACGTATTCACGCCCCGATCCGCTTTGCGTGAAGTCTCGCCCCGTGTAGCGGCCGGCTACGGGGGCAAAGGCCGTAAGACGGTGACGCGTGACATCAACAAGCTTGTCGAACTTGGCTTGGTCGAGCGCGGGCCAAAAGGTGGCATCCGTCCATCGAGGGAGGTAGTGCTCGCTTTCCTGCCGGTCAGTGCCGACGGACCGCTTGCAGAGCAGATATGAGTACAACACCGGTCCATTGGGGCGCGTATCCCGGCGAGCTCCTCGAAGAGATAATGGCGGTATTCGTCGCTCAAGATCACCCGAAGACCTTGCGCCGAACCCCTTCCCGCGGGGATGGTGGGGTCGATCTCCTTGTGCCGGTGGAAGGCGGTTTTCACGTCAAGCAGGTAAAGGGTTTTTCGGACCGTATCGGCTCTAGCGAGCGCCGCCAGATTCGAGAGTCCTACGAATCCCTCTTGAATGACCCAAGGCTCGACCAACCAGTAGTTGAGTGGAGGCTCACCGTTCCAGTCGACCCGACATCCGGGGAGCAGGAGTGGTTCAACGATTTGACGGCCGACGCACCCTTTGATGTTTGGTGGGACGGGGAACTCTATTGGCACAAGCTCGCTGCCGACCATCCACATGTGATCGACTACTACATCGGAGGCGGCAAGGACCGGGTCGTGTACCGGGCAAAAGCGCTCCTGGAGTCAACAAGCGCAGTCGACACCCCCCTGACACCCCTCGACGTATCGGGTCGTCTAGCGATCCTGGCGGCAAACCTCAACAAAGATGACCCGCACTACAGCTACGAATTCGAGACCAGAGGAAGCAGTTCTCTGGAGATACCCCTTCGACCTAGACCAGGGGCGGTTCTGTCGGTAACAGCGCCGATGACCGACGGTGGATCTCTCGTTACCCACGTAGTGGCCAAACACCGCTACTCGACGACCGATGCACCCATCGGCGGCACGCTGACGGCTCGCATTGTCGACCCTGACCTTGGAATCGACTTGAGAGACGACGTCGGAAACTTCCTGCGCTATGGGGCCGCCTTGGAATTCCCCATGGGTTCAGTGGATATGACGATGAACGCACCCGGAGGTTTGGGTGGTTCGGTCGAGGGGGCGGCCGCTCGCCTTGGCCCGGCCGTCTCGAAGGCAGGTGCCAAGAAGTTTCGGATTCGTGTAGCCCACGGCGACTCGGGAGAGACCCATACTCTCGAGTTGTTCGTCCAACAGACGACACGAGGTGAGGTAGGGCTCAAGTCGCTGATGTACGACCGTCATCGTCATCTGCGCATCGAGTTCACAATCGACTTCGTGGGCAAGCTTGCTGGACGCTGCAATATGAACTTCAACGTCGAAGACATTCTCCTTGCTCCCGTGGACGACATCGTCGAGGTCGTGCGATTCATTGCCGCAATCCAACCCGGCAACGTCTTAGAACTCCTGCCCGAGCATGGAGAGAAGATCCTCGCCACAGCGCACATCGGCAATGGGTTCGCCTCTATCGACCCCGAGACCGCCACCATGGTTGAGGATCTCCACACTCTGCAGACGTATGTTGCCGACACGGTCCTCCTACCTGATCTGGTCTCGGAGGCGAGTCTGGCCGACTTGAGTCTGGCAGCTGCTCTGATCCGTGAGCGCCGCTTGGTAGCACACAACGTCACGTTCAATACTGAGAATCCGTCTGATCAAGAACCCGAGTCATACGTTCAGAAGTTGAACTCGGATAGGCCAATCACGGTTCACAACCATCTCCAGGTTCGGTTCAAGGAGGGCCTCGCCTATGACGTAGGGACCGTCTTCATGGTCGGAACGCAATTGACCTTCGCTGAGTATCAGCCATCAGATCCAAAGTGGCTCACCCTGGTCCTGTTCGGCGATGCCAAGGTGACCGTGACATTGGATGATCCGGAAGAGAACCCCCCCGAAGACGTCCAGAATGGGAGCAGCGCATAGAGCGCGGCATGATCACCGCAGTCAGTCGAATCACCCGTCCTGAATCCGACATTCGGCGCTAGCTCAGAGGAGAGGTGCCGGTTCGGCTTGGGAGCCAAGTTGGGAGCCAACCGCTGCGCACCCGAGCGGATCGTCGTGGACCCCCCTGGATTGAGAAGCCCGCTCGCTCGGGACGGATCGACAACTACGAACACTCCTGGACGCCCCTTGGAGATCTACGGATCAGAAGGTTGGGGGTTCGAGTCCTCCCGAGCGCGCTGTAGAGGTAGCAACTTCAGGCGACTGTTCCCGCGGCCCCTAGCCCGTGACAGCGGTGCCTTGTCCACCCCCAACGTCCAAGTCAATTGCGATGGGAAGAGCTGATTCCCGCCATCCCGTGAGATCGCCCGCATAACGGACCGAGTATTTGTCGTAGACGGCTTCTCTGGCGAGTCGCTGCTCCGCCGGCTCGGTCAGCACGCGGGCGATCCCACGCAAGACTGAGGTGCCCGACCTCACCTCGACCTCAGGCGTCTTCATGAGGTTGCGGACCCAATCCGATCGATCGCCTCCTCCCGACAGCATGTAGAGAGCCGGACCTCTTTGGGCAAACCAGATCTCGATTGAATGCAGTCGGCCGGTTTTCCTGCCCAACGTTGTCAGGTAGACGACTGGCAACTCGCCAAGGTCGGGCACATCGTTCATGGCCGAAGGTCCATCGTCACCTCCCGGAGGCGGCCATTCTGGAAAAACCGTCGAGAATCAGATCAAGCCCAACCTCGAATGAGTCGCCGAAGTCATAGCCGGGGCGAAGCACGTGATCCAGGGTCAGCTCCGACAGGAAGGGATACTCGTCAGCGGGAATCAGCTCGGAGATCTCAGCGGCGACGTCCACCATCTCGGCACCGCCCCCACCGGGCAGGTTCGCCTCCTCAAGCGCAAAGCCGTACACATAGCTGTCGAGGATCGCATAGGCGTGAGCCGTCAACGCGAGCGACAACCCACCGGTTCGCAGGCAGCCGAGCACGGCGTCGTGATGACGCAGTGTCGCCGGGCCAGGAGTGGTCCTCGACTCCATCAGGGGCGGCGCCCACGGATGTCGCTTGAGCACCTCTCGAGCGGACCGGCACCGCACCCGTATTGCTTCTGACCAATCGAGATCTTCAGGAGGAAGCGAGATCTCGGCAAAGACAAAATCCACCATTCCGTCGATGATCTCTTCCTTGCCGGGAATGTGGTGATAGATCGTCATCGGTTTCACATCCAACGCGTCCGCGAGACGTCTCATCGTCAGGGCATCAATCCCGTTCTCGTCGGCCAGCGCCACCGCACCTTGGAGGATCCGTTCCCGGCTCAGTGGCAGACGTTGTTCTCCTCCGGCGGTCAATTCATCCTCACTTTGACCCATCGTACTAAGTACGGTAGCCTGATGCCACTTACCCGTACTTAGTACGACTCTCTATCTCAGAGGTTTCGAAAGGAGACCAAATGCAAACCTTGAAGACACCCGACACTTCACGATCCGACCTCCTCGGGCCGGGTGCCGTCCGGCAGTGGATATCGCCGAAGAGGGCGGGGCGAATCGCCGGCATCTCGTATCTGGCGATGTTCCTGCTCGCCATCTTCGCCAACTTCGTCGTACTCGAGACGATGGTGGTCGCCGACGACGGTCCGGCCACCCTGGCCAACATCTCTGAGTCGTTGGGAATGTTCCGACTGGGAGCCGTGGCGTTCTTGGCCATCGCCCTTCTCGATGTGGTCATTGCCTGGGCCCTGTATGTGGTGTTCCGGAGACGTCAATCGCGACTTGGCGCTGATTTCCGGATGGTTCCGGTTGGCATACGGAGCGATCCTGGGTGTCGCCGTGGCTGCCTTGTTTCGAGTCGTTCAACTGGTTTCTGGAGACTTGTGGATAGGACTGACAGGCCGGTGACACCGACGCCGCGGTGTTGGAAGCGCTGTCGACATTCGAGTCGATCTGGATCGTCGGGTTGGCCGCCTTTGGAATCCACCTCGTCCTCTTGGGAGTCCTTGCCCTTCGTTCACGTCTGGTGACGAAAGTGATCGGCTACTCGCTTGTCGTCGCCGGTCTGGCTTACGTTTTGGACACGTTTGCCTATGGCCTGCTGGCCAATTACCAGGACCTCGAGGGTGTCTTCGAAGCCGCCGTCGCGGTTCCTTCGATAGTTGGTGAAGTGGGACTGGGCGTTTGGCTCCTCTTCACATCCAAGCTCGACCGAGCGGTCGCTAATCCTGGAAAGGCACCGGCATGAGCTCGGGGAAGACTTCGATCGAGAACTGGCCCGCTCCGTCACTGAGATAAGGATGGCCCTCGGTCAACGCCTGTGCTTCCTCGGCACTGTCAGCCTCGACGATGGAATAGCCAGTCAATGCGAGGGCTTCCCTGATCGATCCGTCGTCGACCACCGAAACACCTCGGCCAAACGGCGCACCGACGTCACTGAGTGCATTCCCAACCGATTCCATCCATGCGGCCCACTTGCCAAGAACAGCCGCCGCCTCGTCCTCGGACATGTCGGCCATGTCGGTCGCCTCGCCCCGATAAATCATCATGTAGCTGGCCAATTTCGCTCCTCCTATCGGCTATTTCAGTCTGAACTATATTGCTTGACGCGAGCTATTTCAACGGCAGCTAAAATTGACCCACCAATGGACGACCTCCAAATCGTGGCCGAGCCCAGACGACGAAGGATCTTGTCCCTGGTCTGGGACCAGCAGCTTTCGGCTTCAGAGATAGCCGAGCAATTCGACGTCACCTTCGGGGCCGTCTCCCAGCACCTCGGGATTCTCAGGGAAGCCGGCTTCGTCCGCGTCGAGAAGGATGGGAACCGCCGCCTCTACCACGCCGACAAGGAGGCGCTGGGACCCTTGCGACCACTGCTGGAGCAGATGTGGAGTGCCACGCTGGACCGACTCGCCGACGCGGTGGAGACTCAAACCAACCAGCAGGATCCATGACGGACATCATCATCCAGAAGCGGATCTCGGCCCCGGCCGCGGCCGTTTATGGGTTCCTCACCCAGGCGGAGAAGTGGGCACTATGGCAGGGGACCGCAGCCAGCCTCGACCCTCGGATCGGAGGGCTCTTCACCATCGAAATGCCCAACGGGACGCGGTCTCGCGGCCAGTTTCTCGAGATGGTGCCCAATCGGAGGGTTGTATTCACCTGGGGATGGATCGACCACCCCGGTGTGCCTCCCGGCTCGTCCACGGTTGAGATAACCCTCGAGGAGGATGAAGGCGTCACTCTCCTCACCTTGACCCACAGCGGCCTCCCCGAGGACGAGCGGCCGCTGCATCAGATGGGATGGGATCACTATGTCCCCCGATTGGCGGCGACCGCCGAGGGCAACGATCCCGGTCCCGACGCCGGGCTCTGACCATCCCGCCCTCGTCGTCCCCGCTCCTCACGCTTGCAGCGACGGGCCAAACCCGGACCACCATGAGGGGTGAACCAAGACACGGTTTGCGAGGACGTCGCTCGGGACCAGAGTCACGTGAGCATGGGGCCACCGATGTCGGTGGCCCCATACCTGTTGCTGGCTAGTCGTCGGAGCCAGGCGTGTCGGCCTCGGTGCCAACCACGTTGAAGTCCTCGTCGAGTTGAACGTCGACCTGGCTGCCGTCGTCGAGGGTGACCTCGACTTCGTAGTAGCTCTCCTCGTCTCCGACTTCGCTGTCGGAAACCGTCCCCTCTCCGGTGTGAAGCAACGCTGCGATGCTGGCTCGCTCCAACTCGGCCCCGGTGATGGGGACATCATTGTCGTTGCTGTCGCCGGAGCCACCACCGGCCTGGGCTATGGCGGGAACTGCCGCCGCCGCGGCGATCGCGGCACCGAGCAGAAGGATTTTGAGCTTGCGGCTCATTGCTGTTCCTTTCTCTAGACCTGACCGCAAGGTACGAAGGGAGTCCTGACACCAGCCTGACCCCGCCTGACTACGTTCAGCTGAGATTCAGCTTTGGATGGGACAATGGCCAGGTGAAGCTGCTGCTAGTCGAAGACGACAAACGAATAGCAACCATGGTGAAGCGGGGCCTTGAAGCAGAGGGCTATACCGTGGAGGTGGCGCTCGATGGCGATCATGGCCTGTGGCTGGCCAACGAGGGCAGCTACGACCTCATCATCCTCGACATCCTCCTTCCCGGCCGGAACGGTTTTCAGATCTGCGCCGAGTTGAGGGACGCCGGCGATTGGACTCCGATCCTGATGCTTACCGCAAAGGACGGCGACCTCGACGAAGCCGAAGCACTCGACACCGGCGCCGACGATTACATAACCAAGCCATTCTCCTTTGCGGTTCTCGTGGCTCGAGTGCGAGCGCTGATGCGTCGGGCGGGTGGGCGCCAACTCCCGCCTCTCGAGGCGGGAGACCTTCGAATCGACACAGGTCAACGTCGTGCGTGGCGCAACGAAACCGAAATCGATCTGACCGCTCGACAGTTCGACGTGCTCGAGTTCATGATGAGGCGAGCCGGCCAGGTCGTGAGTAAACGGGAGATCCTCGACGGTGTCTGGGAGTATGCCTTTGAAGGCGATCCGAACATCGTTGAGGTCTATATCCGGCGACTTCGCACCCGCATCGATGAGCCTTTCGGTCGAGCTGCCATCGAAACCATCAGAGGCGCCGGCTACCGCCTCGCCGCAGACGGCGGATGATGGCCGCCCGCCGCGGGATCAGAGTCCGGATCACGGTGACGGCGGTAGCCGCGGTGGCGCTGGTGCTGGCCATTTCGGGCGTCCTCCTGGTTGTGCTGCAGCGGAACGCCCTGACCGACAGCATCGACCAGGGCCTCGTTCAACGCGCAGATGACATGGTCGCCCTGATCGATCAAGGCGAACTGCCGTCGACGCTTGCCCAAGGCACGGGCGAAGGTTTTGCCCAATACGTTGGCTCGGGCGGCGAAGTGATAGCAGCGACGGCGAATCTCGTGGGTGTTCCGCCACTTGGTGTCGACGAAACCGGAGCGGCGATTCGCACCGTCGTCGTTCGGGAGGTCGATGACGACGAGTTCCGGGTCCTGACCAGATCCCTCACCGCCGGCACACTCCATGTCGGCACGACCTACGACGTGGTCGGGGAAAGCACGGCCGCCCTGGTGGGCTCTCTCTCCATTTTGGTGCCGGCTCTCATCATCGCCCTCGGAGTTCTGGTCTGGTGGTTTGTAGGTCGAACTCTGCGGCCCGTAGAGAGCATCAGGACAGAAGTTGCCTCAATCGGTCCTACTGAGCTCGACCGCCGCGTCCCCCGACCACAAACAGGTGACGAGATCGATCGTCTCGCCGAGACCATGAATCTGATGCTGGAGCGCGTCGAAGAGTCGGTGGCACGCCAAACGAGCTTCGTCGCCGACGCCTCACACGAGCTTCGCACTCCCCTCACCCGGTTACGCGCCCACATCGAGCTTGGCCTCGGCGAAGCCGATGACGCCCAGCAGAGGAAACAACTCCAGCTCCTGCTCGGCGATGTGGTCTCGCTTCAAGAGCTAGTCGACGATCTTCTCTACCTGGCTAGAGCCGATGCCGGTTCTGTGGGCGCGGTCCATCAGCCCTTCGACTTCGATGATGTTGTCCTCGAGGAGGCCAATGCGGTGGCGGCGACCGGGATGGTCGATGTCGATATATCCGGAGTCTCCGGGGCCCAATGCGTCGGCGACAGCGGTCAGCTCCGCCGAGCGGTGCGCAATCTGTTGGTGAATGCGGAACGTCACGCAACCTCCAAGGTGGTTGTCACTCTCGACGAGCACGATGGCCAGGTGTTGCTCTCGGTCGAGGATGACGGTCCCGGAGTTCCGGCATCTCAAGCCGACCGCATCTTCGATCGTTTCGGTCGCCTCGATGAAGCTCGGGGAAGCGAAACCGGCGGCGCCGGGCTTGGTCTTGCCATAGCCGTCGACATCGCACGACTCAACGGTGGGACTTTGGAACTCGTCAATCCGGGTTCCGCTGGTGCCAGGTTCGAGATGAAGCTGCCCACACACACCTGGACGACCTGACCGCCACGTCAGGTGGGGTCAGGAAGGAGTCAGCAAGCAACCGGCAGGCTGAGTTCCATGAGAAGGACCCTGACCTGGATCACCGTTTTGGCGCTAACTATCTCCGCGTGCACCTCGACGTCCGCGAATGAAGGACCTAGCGAGCCTTCGGTCGGCTCAGACGTCTGCCCCACGGAGGGAGGGGAGCTGGAGACGGCCATGCTCTACATCGAGCACAACGCGGCTGACGAAGACACGGGAGTCCATTCCAACGTTGGCGGTGAGCCGTGGGTGCACTTGTGTCTTCGCGACCCTTCCGGCGCCGTCCTCGTCGAGGTCAAGCCCCAGGGCCCGCTGGGGGCACTCGGTCTATCCGACTACTTCGCCGAGTCGAACGAGCCACCCAACGACGAGTATTCGATCGCAGACCTACGCGGCGACTTCCCGGAGGGTGAGTATCTGGTCGCCGCTTTGGGGGAAGACGGAGAGGTCCGAGTCAAGACAGCACAGTTCACCCACGCCATTCCGGCACCGCCGGCCATAACAGCTCCAGACCTGGTCGAGGATGAGGAACAGGCTGGGGCAAACCCGATTCCTTCAACAGACCTCGCCGTCAGCTGGGAAGAAGTGACGTCCACGATCGACGGAGATGCCGTCGAGATCACCGGATACCAGGTGATCATCACCACGGTCGAACACGACGATCCGAACGGCTTTTCCCGTCCGGTCTATGACGTCCACGTCGGGCCGGACGCCAGGTCCCTGACCGTCGCCGACGCGTTTCTGGAGCCGGACACGTTGTACGAGCTGGAAGTGCTCGCCATCGAGGTCAGCGGGAATCAGACAATCGGCCTCGGATTCTTCTCTACTCAATAACCCCTGGGCGCTTTAGTCGCGGAGACTCGAAAAGCCGAAGACGGTCGAAACGGTTTCTGCGCCGTCTCCAGCCCGATGCAAGCGATGGGGGCCGGCGGCGATCAAAAGCCCAGCGGTGCTTGCCGAGTAGGGGGAACTGCTCACAAACGCCCGCCTGACCAAGGCGAGTGGCAGAACCACCAAGTCCTTCTCTTCGATCACGCCGCTGACCCCGCTGCGAGTGAGATCGGGCACCTTCACCAATTCGGCGGACTCTGATATGTCGGGAACGGTGGTGCCCGGACCAACCAGGACCACAATCGGCAGCTCGAAAACGCCCGCAACGGCGGTGGTGACCTGGATCGCCACTTCGCTGTCGACCTGATCTCCCATAGTTCGATGCCGTCCGGGAACGGCCACCAGCACTCGCTCCGGTGGCTCGGTCAGACCAACAGCCAGCACCGTGGGTACCGGGGACGCTCCCCCAATGCTGTTGATGGGCCCGCCGAACGCGAGCTCGGACACGCGTCTCGACTCGGGTGCGATCAGGACTATCAACGATGCGTCGCGCTCGGCGACCACGCTGAGCACTGCGCTCTTGACGTCCGAGTCGACCCGCACCAGCCCTTCCGCCTCCGCCCCCGACGTGTTTGCCGCTGCCGTGGCCTGCTCCACCAGCTCTTTGGCTGTTTCGCCGGCGCGGCTGGAGAACTGGCCGGATGGCACCACCACCAACGGTGTCACCGTCCCTGTACTGCTTCGGGCGACGGCACCGGCGGCTCGCAGCGCGTGATCGGGATTGGAACCCAGGGGCACAGGGACCACAACTGAGGATCCAATTGGACGCAGGATCGAATCGTCGGGGGGCACAAGACCCGCGAAAACCTTGGTGAGGACCGACGACAGAAGGACTGTAAAAAGGACAGTCACCACAACCGAGTTCAGGGTCTCGAGGTCGAAGAGCCCGATGTTCACCCCAACCAGCGCAGCCGCCAGAGTGGCAGCGGCTTGGCCGATAGTCATGGAGAACAGGAGACCGACCTCCTGCCATCCGAATCGGAAGATCCCTCCGCCGATGGCGCTGGCCACCGCCTTGCCGACGACTACCACCAACAAGAAGAGTCCGGCTGTCCGGAGAACGTCGAGATCGATGATCAGAGCCGGATCGATCAGCATCCCCACCGAGATCAGGAAGGCCGGGATGAAGAAGGATGAGCCGAAAAACTCGACCCGCTCCATCAGAGCCGATCTTTTCGGGACCAGTCGGTTGAGCCCGAGCCCTGCGAAGAAGGCTCCGACGATGCCCTCGATGCCACCCCACTCGGCCATCAGCCCGGCCAGCGCCATGGCCCCGACAAGGAACATGAAGCGCAAGGGCCGGTCGTTTCCAGGACCGGCAAAGAACCACTGGCCAACCCTGGGGAACACCCAGGTGGTTACGAACACCAGCACCGCCAGCCCGATGACCAACCTGAGGAGCGTGGACGAGGTATCGGCGCTTTGGAGGTCCACCGCCTCCGCGGCTCCGGAACTGATCACCGCCAGGATCACCAGGGCGAGAGTGTCGGTGATGATCGTGGCTCCGGCTCCGACGGCCACCGCTCGGGACGCCGAGAGACCGGCCCTTTTGACGATGGGGAGCGCCACCAGAGTGTGAGACGCCCAGATCGACCCGAGGAGTATGGACTCAGCGAGCTCGAAGCCAATGCGGTTGCCCGCCCACCATCCGAGCGCAAATGGCACGGCAAAGGTGAGCACACCGAACTGGAGCGCCGCGGTTCGATATCTGTTGAAGGTGTCCATGTCCAGCTCGAGGCCGGCCATGAACATGAGATAGAGAATGCCAATGGCACCAATTCCGTCGAGCTGGCCCTCCGCCAGCACGCCGACCCCGAACGGTCCCAGTGCGATTCCTCCGAGCATGAAACCGATGAGACCCGGAAGACGCGCTTTCTCCGCCAGCAAGGGTCCGGCAATGACGATCAGCGCCAGCACGAAGAGGGTCTCCGAAGCGACGGTTGAAGCCTCGCTCGCCATCACAAACGACATGCCGCGGCAGTGTACGGACCAGGGCCCGACCGGCCGCGGACGGAAGTGAGTTTCGGCGGAGAGGGAGGGATTTGAACCCTCGAGGAGGCTTAAAACCCCCTACTCGCTTAGCAGGCGAGCGCCTTCGACCGCTCGGCCACCTCTCCATCTGGTTGTTGGACCGACAATGAGTCTTGTCGGTAATCAGCACCAATCCCAAACCAAACGCACGCACTTGTCAACGACACCGAATGGGGTGGTCCGTGGGGGGCGAAGGCGAACGGCGATTGGCCAAGGTTCTCGACGCGGCGTTGCCGGTCGAGATTGGTCGTCCGTAGCCGGCGCGACACCAGAAAGACGAGAATGGCCAGGTGTTGAGAATCTCCGCTGGTGTGATCCTGTTGATGGTTGGATCGATCTGGATACTGCAAGGTTTCGATGTTGCCTTCGCTCCGGAGAGCTTCATGACCGACAACAGATCCTGGAGCGTTGCCGGGTTGGTGACGGTGATCGTCGGTACGGGGTTGGTCTGGTGGGGAGTCCGTTCACAACGCAAACAGAAGTAGTTGCGCAAACCGCGCCACACTCTCTAGAAGCGAGACCTATGACCGCCTGTTCGGAAATTGGCTGTCGTATGACGTGGGGTGGTTTTGGTTTTAGGTGATGTGAGCAGAGCTAGCGCTGCCGAGTCGTTTGTGTCCTTCCTCGAGGACGCAGAGTCGAAGCTGCGTCTCGCATTTGTCGCCCGCTTTGGGACCGAGACAGCGCGCGAAGTGACCGCTGAGGCACTCGCCTACGGATGGGAGCATTGGGATCGGGTATCTGAGATGTCCAACCCTGTCGGCTACCTGTATCGAGTAGGTCAGAGCCGGGGTCGCAAATATCGGAGTAGACGCCCTTACTTTCCGGCTGTTCCCGCCGCTCATGAGCCGGAGTTCGAGCCGGGACTCGGACAGGCAATAGCGGCTCTTAGCGATAGACAGAGAGTCGTCGTCGTGATGATCCATTGCTACGGCTGGAGCGCCACTGAGGTGGCCAACCTGCTGGGTATTGGTGTTACCACGGTGCAGAAGCACGACGAACGAGGGATGGCGAAGCTGCGCCGATCGTTGAAGGTGGTGGTGGATGCCTGACCTGGATCAGAGGTTGCGTGGGTACGGAGAGGTACTCGAGGAGGCCGTGGAGAGTGTGACGTTCGACGAGCTCGACGGACACGTCGCCGCTCCTCCTTACCTTCGCCGCTGGTGGCAACACCCGGCGACCGCAACGTTGGCAGGCGCCGCCCTGATTGGGCTTGTGTTTGGAGGGTTCGGGCTGCTGGCTGGCGGTGAGGACGCAACGACTCAGACAACCACACCAACGAACACGACCCTTCCAGTTGCCACGACACTCGAAGAGATCACAGAAACCTCTGTCGTTCGGGCGACAGAGGTCGAAATGTCAGCGGCATTGACCGCACTCGTGGACAGCGGTCGGTATCGAGTCCGTTCTGTCACCGAGGAGATGGCGCTCGAGGGCTCAATCGAGACTCACCTCGATCCCATCGATGTCCTGGTGATTCGCAGGGAGCAATGGGATGGATGGAACCGCTATCCACGCATCGAGAGCCTCCTCGTAGCGCTCGCACATGCCCCTGAGACACGTCTCGCCGCGCAGACCCAGGTGTTCCTCGCCCGGTTCGAAGATGAACTCACGGCTGACGGGTTCCTGACGGACTATTTCGACTTGGACGAAGCGCGTGAGGAAGTGTTCGTGGACCCTTCTCAGAGCACGATCGCCAACCCGACTGACGTTCCAGACCTGTTCGAGGTCACCATTGACGCAGACGATGCCCTGGGTTTCATGTGGGATGACAGTCCGATCGTGGGAGTCCGACAAGGTACCTCGGTGGCCATTGCAGGGATCTGGCGTGAGCCCCAGTCGCCAGAGCCTGAAGAGCCGCTTCTGTCAACCTCTGACTACGCGAATGAGGTGAAGTACCTCGCTGCTTGGCTGGCGGCCGCTTTGGTCGGCGAGGAGCCGAGCGTCGACGCACCGGTCACAGAACCGTTTACCGACGAGGAGAGTCGCGGAATCTCACTGATCCACGATTACCACGCGGCCCTCAACGCCGGCGACTACGACAAACTCATCGAGATTCACTGGCCCAGTCAAGAAATCCCGGGGCATGACGGGGCGCCGACCGTTAGGGAAGAGCTGGTTTATGCCACTGAGCCTCTTCTCGAAGCAGGAGCAGTTTTCGAGGTTTCCGGCTGCCGTCCGACCGAGTCCAACCGGGAGCTCTTCTGGGAAGGCGGCCTATCCCGTTACGTCCTCGACGACGACAACTGGATCAGAGGTCTGCTGGAGATCGAATGCTATTCCGGCTATCAGACGGAAAGTGAAGGCGAGTTCGGTTATCACGAGTTCCTCTACCGAGACGGACACCTTCTCATTCTGGGCGTCGCCTACGGAGAGGACTGGTCGCCCTAGCGGCACGTCGACCGCAGCGCGCAGATGGCGGAGGGGGTGGGATTCGAACCCACGAGACCCTGGTAGGGCCCAACGGTTTTCAAGACCGTCTCCTTCGACCGCTCGGACACCCCTCCAGGAGTGTTGTGTGTCGATTGTCGCGCCTCGCGGCGTTATCGGGGAAATAAGAGGCGCGGAGGGGGTGGGATTCGAACCCACGAAGAGACGTCAGCCCCTTACGGCATTTCGAGTGCCGCGCACTAGACCAGACTATGCGACCCCTCCGGGGCCGGCTTTCGCCGAGGCACAAGGTACTAACTACCCGATGTGCCAAGTACAGACGCCGACCAGCAGCGCCCGTGAGCGGAGGGAGAGGGATTTGAACCCTCGAGGGGGCGCAAACCCCCAACGGCATTTCCAGTGCCGCGCACTAGGCCAGACTATGCGATCCCTCCGGAGTTGCCCCTCTGGGTGTGGGGCGACATGAAAGAATAATCCCAGGCCATGAGTGAGCCCATATCCAACGAGCGCTATGTGGAGGCGATGAGGATCGCCCTGGACGAGGCGGCCCAAGCACGAGAGTCCGGAGATGTGCCGGTGGGCGCGGTGCTGCTCGATGACCAAGGCGCCAGCTGGTCGCCCGCGACCACAATCGTCGCGAGGAGCTTCGCGACCCTACGGCCCATGCGGAAATGCTGGTGTTGTCGAACCGGGCCCGCCAGATTTCGGAGTGGAGACTGAGTGGACACACGCTCGTGGTCACCCTCGAACCTTGTCCGATGTGCGCCGGAGCGGCCCTCAACGCCCGGCTGGACAGGATCGTCTACGGGGCGGCTGATCCCAAGGCGGGAGCCGCTTGGTCGCTCTTCAACATCCCACAGGATCGGCGTCTCAACCATCACATCGACTTGGTTGACGGAGTGCTGGGCGACGAGTGCGCTGAATTGCTCCGTGAGTTCTTCGCCGACAAGCGCTAGCAGCGTGTCCAAGAATCGGCATTCCGGTTTGCATCGGCGGTCGGTAGCCTGAGTTGTGATCGTGCTAGGTGGGGCACTAGGGGTGCCCTGTACCCGAAACCCTCTTCATGCGGGACCGAGCTCCCCGCCTGAGGGTTGGCGTGACGCCGTGGCGCACAGCCATCGGCGGCGGACACGTGGCATTGATGGCCGGGTCCCCGCGGCGGAACAACATGAATCGGGTCAGGTCCGGAAGGAAGCAGCCCTAAGTGTCGGTTTCCGGGTGCGGTGGGGTTGCCTGACCGGAGTCGGCGGCCGCCTCCAGCGGCGTCGCTGTCATCTCGACGGCGGGGGCACGATCTGCTCGACGGCGGGTCGTGCCCTCTTCGCGGCGTTTGTCCCATATGTGACGCTGTCCTCCTAAGGAGCGCCGTCGGGTTTGCGGAGGCGGGAACCGTAGACGAAGCCGAAGAGGCCCATTCGCCAAACCTCTTCCAGACCAGACCCCGACCCTGATACATCTCCTCTGGTGGCGGGAGCGAATCGAGCGACCGATGCAGATACCAATATTCGCCCGGAGCGCCGAGCGAACAACAGGCCCACCAACGGCAGGACAATCGCGGTCCCCAATCGATGCAGCCAAGACAACACAGAGTTGCGGGACGCGTCAGGTCGACCACGACCGCAGCCTTCCCTGGTTTGAGGACACGCTCCATTTCGGCCAGCGTCGCATCAACGGACGTGAGGTTCCGGAACACAAACCCGCTGAACACGCCGTCGACGGATTCGTCGGCAAAGGGCAGCCGCTCCCCGACGTCCGACCGACCCGACTGGTCGTATCGGTGCTCAGCGCCAGCATCTCGATCACCGGGTCGAGACCCGACCACAGGTTCGACCTTCGAAGGCCGGCAGTGCCGCTACCGGTCCCGCTGCCGAGGTCGACCACCCAGGCCGTCGGGGAGCATAGGCGATGGCCCGTTTCCGCCAAGACGCTGATCCTGTCCCAGCGACAGGATCCGGTTCAGCAGGTCGTAGCGGCGGGCGATGCTTGGCGAAGATCGGGTCGGAGACCTCGCTCACGGAGTCGATGAGGTCGAACCCGGTGTATGGGACTGCAGGGCTCGTCGGGGATCCGAACGGAACCGTCCAACTGCTGGTGGTTCTCCAGGATGGCGAGGATGGTTCGACCCACCGCCACAGGCCGTCCCGTTGAGGGTGTGAATCACTCGCGGTTTCCGCCATCGTCGGTTCGGGTTCGGACCTTGAGCCGGCGGGCCTGGTAGTCGGTCGTGTTCGAGCAGGAGGTGATCTCGCGGTACGTTCTGTTCTCCGGGGATACCAGGCCTCGATGTCGTACTTCTTGGCGGCGGATGCACCGAGATCACCGGCCGCCACATTCACCACCCGGTACGGGACGTCCAAGCCCTGGACCGACTGTCCTCTTCGATTCCGCAAGCAGCCGGTCGTGCTCCTCCCGTGACCGACTCCTCAGGGTCACATGAACACGAACATCTCGACCTTGTCGAACTGGTGAACCCGGAAGATACCGGCCGTGTCCTTGCCGTAGGTGCCCGCCTCCCGGCGGAAACAGGTCGAGAATCCGGCGTACCGCAATGGGCAGATCCTCAGAATCCAGGATCTCATCGGAGTGATACGCGGCGAGCGGAACCTCAGACGTTCCGACGAGGAACAGATCGTCCTCCGGTACCGAGTACACCTGCTCCCGAGTCGCTCTGGGAAGAAGCCGGTGCCTTCACCAGCGCTTCCTCCCGGACGAGCACCGGCGGGACCATCGGGGTGAAGCCGCGTGAGCGACCAGCTTGATCCATGGCGTACCGGACGAGGCCGAACTCCAGGAGAACCGCCTTTGCCCTTCAGATAGCCAAACCGGCTCCCTGAGACTTTGGCGCCTCGAGCCGTGTCGATGATGTCCAGCGACTCACCGAGGACGGCATGGCTCACCCCCTCGGTGGCAGCGTCACCAACCCGCTTTATCTCGACGTTGTCTTCATCGGAGAAGCCCTCGGCGGCGTCTTCGGCGACGAGGTTGGGGACCTCCAACATGGCAAGCGTCAGTTCCTCTCGGAGGCGATCAGCCTCGCCGGTGGCCGTCTTGACCTGTGCTGCGAGCTCTCCGACCTCGGCTATTGCAGCTTCCTTGTCGTCGCCCTCGAGCCCGGCGATGGTACGGCCCGCCTGTTTCTGACGCGCACGCAGCTCCTCCGCCTGTTGCAGCGCCTCCCGGGCCGCACGATCGAGGTCGATCACCGAATCGAGGTCGAGGTTCATACCCCTGCGACGCAGAGAGTGTCGAACCGTCTCGGGATCATCACGTAGGAGTTTGGGATCGATCATGGACCGGGCGATGGTACCCAGCCGACGATTCAAGCCTCGTTGACCAGGAAGATCACCGATCGTTGGTTGTCATCGAGGGTGGCGTCGGGGTTGGTGACCAGCAGTGCTGCTGTGGCCTCATACACCAAACCCCCTGCCACTGGCACGGCATCAAACGTGATGCTCGTCTGACGCCCCGGCTGTAGCGGTGCTACGTCGGCAGTCATCTCCAAAGGCACCTCGCCACCGGTGATGGTCAGGGTGAGCATCTCCTCCTCACTCAAGACATTGCCGGCGTTGGTGACAACCACGGTGAACACCATGGTCTCTGTGGCGGGCACAGCTGCCTGGCCATCAGGGCCGATCAGCATCTCTGGGTCCGAGACCAGCTGGCTGACTCCGAGCCCAGGACGCAGCGCCAGGCCGTTGCCAGTGCTTCGGGCCGCGGTCACGTGAGTGCGGGCGAGGGTGACGAGGCTGCCCTCGGCTGGAGACATCGTCACCTGGGGCATGGGAGCTACCGGCTGGGGGACGTCCTCCATTCCGAGTTCGTGGAGCAGCGCCACGTAGAGATCGTCGCCGGCTCGCATCGCCGCCAGCGCTTCGGCCACCTGGTCCTCCACGAATTCGTTTTCTGGGTCGTCGGCGGCAACCAATATCGCCGACGTGTACTGGGAGACCCCAGCGCTCCATGCCTCCAGGGTCTGCCGGTAGAGATGATGGGTGGCAATGAGGATGTCAGTTGGCGTCTCGTTCTCTATTCGGTTCAAGCCGACGGCAAGGTTCGACCGAAGGCTGTCGGTGACAGTGACAAACTCGACCCGGTCGACTGAGAAAAGCCGTCGAGTGACATCGGTGAAGGCATCTGAGTCGAACGAAATGTCGGTCAGCTCGTCGTGCATGGCCTCGACGTACTCCAGATCGTCCCGCGTCTCCCGGCTGGCCGAGGCTGCCACAAAGGCGACAGCGACACCTGCAGTCAGTAGGAGCGGCCAGATGAAGCGCCAGCGTGTGCGCCGTTTCGGTTGGGGGTCGAGCACCACGAGAACCGAAAGTCTGCCAGCTGACTGGTCCTAGCTCATCTCGAACAGGCTCCTGATGCGCTCTGTGATGCGGTTTAGCTTGGCATGTTCGCCCGGCCCCACCCCGTCCCGTAGGTCAACATCCAAAAGGGAAGTGCCAGAAAAGGTCTAGTCGCGTTGCGTGACCCAGATCCCGAGCGCCTGGGGCTGCAAAGTATCGGTGACCACCCGGGCCCAGTCGTCGGTCAGCTTCTCCACCTCCACCTCGTCACGGATCCGAGTGGAGAACGAATCGACCACGAGGTCTGCTCGATAACGGGAGCGGTAGAAACGACGATCGACCCATCCCAAGATTCGCCTCCTCACCGGCGAGAACAGCGCAACGATCCCCAGCGTGGTACCGGCAACGAACAGCGGTGGCTGCTCACCCAACAGCTGAGTTGGTAGCCAGACCGCACCGACCAAATACAGCGAGCCCAGCACCGCCGAGACCAGGACATACCCAATGGTCCGCGACACGAGCCGGTCGATGTCGAACAGGCGGTATCGGACGATTGCGATAGTGATGAACGTCGGGATCAGAGCCAGCGAGGTGACAAGTACGACATCTGTGAGGAGAGAACCCCAATTCTCCCAGAAGAGACGTACGGCGATGGTCACCGCGAACAGAGTTAGGGAGAACATGACCCACTTGATCTGGGTCCGCACGGTCAGATCCGACCGGCGGTAGCGGACCAAGATGGCGATGATCCCTCCTGCCAGCAAGCCGATCAAGCTGAGCCCAAACGACAGTTCCAAGACCCCTGAAATCTCTTCTTCGAAAGGTGCTCCGGGAAGAAACCCGATTGGGTTGTCGACTACCCAATTCTCATCCAGCCCAGCCGAATTCATCTCCTCCCGGAAGACGATGGTGACGAGAATTGTCGACCAGGCGGTTCCGGCCAGCCAGCCGCCCCAGGACCACCGACGGGTCAAGAATCTCCCTGTCGGAAAGAGGAACAACAGCAGGAAGAGCGGGATGAGCAAGGCTACGAACCACCCCAGGTGAGACCACATCATCGCCAGCAAGTCCACGGTGGTGACAGGATCCGGCTTCCCGTCGATGACGGGTGACAAGGCAGCATCGAATACACCGCCGAGTCCCACGATGTAGAACAACCAGGCGATGCGGTTCCCTGGCTGGCGGATGAACACGACCGTTCCAAGAGCCGTGTACAGGATTGGGAACACCAGGAAGACGACCTGCTCCACCGTGCTGCTGAAGTTGTCCTCGAAATCCGACCACCCGGCGAAGGTGAAGTAGATCGTGGCCACAGCCACCGCACCCGTCCACACCCAGGGCAGGGTTCGTCTCATTCGGTCCCGCCCTGCAGCCAAACCCCGATAGCCGATGGTTGCAACGTCTCTGTGACGGCTGACTCCCATTGGGCAGCAAGGCTGTCCACAGCCACCTCGTCGCGGACCAGATCGGTGAATGAAGCCAACACCTGCTCTGCTCGATATCGCGATCGGTAGAAGCGGCGATCGACCCAGCCCATGACCCTCTTTCGCAGAGGGCTGAACAGGGCTACCACTGCCAAGGTTGATCCGGCGACAAACAGAGGCGGCTGCTCGTCAAAGAACTGAGTTGGCAGCCAAACGGCCCCCACCATGTAGACCGCACCGAGGACTACCAATACGAGGACATAGCCGATCGCTCGGGACAGGAGCCGGTCGACGTCGTAGAGCCGGTAGCGGGTTATGGCAATGGTGATGGTGACCGGAATCAAGCCGAATCCGATGGCCACTATTGCCCCTCCAAGGCCTCCTTCAGAGCCGACACCGACCACAAGCAGCACAAAACTGATTGCGAACCCGATCGAGCCCAGAAGCACCCACCGAATCTGGGCACGCACCTCTGCCTCTGAGCGACGATATCTGGCGACCATGGCCCACACCGAGCCAGGGACCATGAGATACACCACCATCACCCAGACTCCAAACACCGCATCGAGAACACCTGAGGGGACGAACCCGATCGGATTGGAGATCGTCCACTCTGTGAAGGCCGGCCCTATCTCTTCCGTGACAACGCTCAAGAGCAGCGTCGTCGGAATGAATAAGGCACCAAGCCACCCGGGCCATGACCACCATTTGGTGAGGAAACGCCCGGTGGGTAGCAGGAATGGGATGAGTAGGAGCGGATAAATGAGGTAATTGAGCCCCAACGAGATGTCGACAATCAGCGCCAAATAGTCGACAAACCTCGGGTCGTCTGGTGGAACATCGCCGGTGTACGGCTGGATCATCACCGAAACCAACAAAGCCAACCCTGCGGAAATGAGCAACCAGCCGATGAGATTGCCTGGTACACGGGTCAAAATCACGGTGCCCAAAAAGACAAAGAGCAGGATCGACGCAATAGACGGCACGGCGTTCACCAGGTCGAATGCGGCCCCTCCATCCCCTAGGTCTCTGATGATCACGCCTAGAAGGACGACGGCCGCCAGACCGGTCGACACCCACGGCACATAACGCTTCGTCAGACGGTCCTCGAATCCATGTCTTGCGAGTTTGCCAAAAGAGGCGTGACGGAAGCGTTACGAGATCCTGGCCATTCTGGGCGTCATTTGTCCCATATCTGACGCCCTCCTCCTAAGGAGCGAAGAAGTGGGTGGGCGAGATCCGCCAGATCTGCAAGCCTGCTACTGGGTCTCTGTCCGTCGGCTGATCAGCTGACGCAGGCGTCGGTCAAGTTCAGGTGGTATCACCGAGTCAGGGTCCCTGAGCTCGTTGATGTTTCGGTGGGTGTCGACGAGGGCCGCGTACAGGGGCGGGCACGTGGGGCAGACTTGGAGGTGGGTTTCGACGGTCTTAGCGATGGACTTGTCGAGCGTGCCGTCGATGTAATCGGAGATGTGTTGGCGGGCGTCCCAGCAGCGCATGGGGACTCCTTTCAGAAGATGACTACGTTCTGCGCCTTCAGCAAGGGCGGTTACCAGGGCCATGCGTCCTCGCCTCAGGCGTTGTTTGGCCGCTGGGAGGCCGATATCTTGAAGCTCGGCTATCTGGCGGACTGTCCAGCCTTCGACGTCATGTAGGAGCACCGCTGTTCGGTAGATAAAGGGGAGACGGGTGAGTGCGTCTTCGAGTTCGTGGGTGCTCTGGGCCTTGACCGCAAAAGCTTCTGGGTTGACGGTGTAGTCGTCGTCTTTCCAGCGATCCTCGACGTCCTCGACGATCAGTTCTCTCGCTGATCTCCGTGCGGTGTCAACCGCATGGTTATGGAGGATTCTTCGCAACCATGCACCGAACTTGGTGGGGTCGCCGCTCCACTGGTCGGCTCTTTCGATGGCCCGGACCAGGGTGTCATGCGTGAGATCTTCGGCTCGGGTCGGGCTGCGGGTGATGCTGAGGGCGAACCGGTAGAGCTGTGGGTATTCGGCTTCGAGCAGGACTCCGATGTCGGTCACGTCCGATGTGTCCTCATCGCGACGAATCCAAACAGAGCGACCAGCGCTCCGATACCTACAAGGGGCCAGGCCGGCCCTGAGAGGAGTCCTAATGCGACGAGAACTGTTCCCGCTCCTACTCGAAGGAACTCGTCTCCCTTTCCGAGAGTCGGAACGGCTTCGGCCCCGGCCACGAACTTGAACATGGCCTCCAGTTCGGCGCCTGTGCGCCGGCCCGTGGCCCGGAAGACTTCTTCGCCGTTGGCGTATCCGATCAGTGTGGGCGTGCCCTTGACTCCGAGGGCTTCCACTGTTTCAGAATGGGTGGTGGCGTCGAGGATCTTGAAGTCCACGTCTGGATTGAGGTCAGCGATAGCCGCAATCGTGGGTTTCATCGCTCTGCATTCTCCGCACCAGGGTGCCGTCACTTCAACAACGGTGGGATTGAGCATGGATTCAATGGTCATTTTGGGAGGTCAGGCGTGAAGGGAGACCATTTGGAGAGGAGAAAGACTGTCTCCCCTCACGTCCTCAAAGTGTTCGGTCAGCCCACGCTCGCAGGAGTGGTGGGTCCTGTGTTGGTACGGAAGCTGAACAACGCGTACAACGGGCACCATCCAACCAGTCCGGTAAGTAGCGGGACAAAGCCGACGACCTTCAAGACTGCGCCCCATCCACCGGTGACAACATCGGCCCAGCCGAGATACAGAAGGACGACTCCGAGGAGGACCCTGCCGATCCGATCCCAGGACGCTTCGTTGGCGAAACTCATTGTGTGCTCCTTTGACTTTCGATTTGCACACCAAACAGACGAATCGACAGCCAAAAGAGATACATCACCCGTTGCCGATTCCTCACAGCCGCAGGAGCGGCCGAGTCTCGGACCGATACTTTGGCCCTTCCCAACATCTCGAGCGTACAGTCACGATGCTCTGTAGAGCGTTGGTCAACGGAGCCGCAGGCAACCTCCACAAGGTGCGTATGGGCTCGGCACCTCTAGCGAGATGTAGAGGGATTCACCTTTGGTGGGCGAGGGGGGACTTGAATCGTCGGCCTCGACCCACACACCAACGCTATGACCGCGGGGCAGGAGGGCGAGCAAGCTCCTCACGAAGAGTGACGAGAATGACCTCCCACACCACCCTGGAAGTGATGCCGATCTCGGACGGTCTCTAATACATGGGCGATTCCGCCCGGGATCAGGCGTTATGTGCCGACGTGCTCATGGCTTGCCCAGTGTCAGCCGATACCCTGATTGGAGTGATACCTCAGGTTTCGGGTCGGCTTCGCCTCATTCGAGAGCGCCAAGGGGCAAAGCTGCTCAGGTACGGAGCGGCGAGTGCCTTCAACGTTGTGTTGGGCCAAGCCTTGCTTTATGGCGCGCAGACGATTCTCGGATGGTCGGCTGTGCCTTCCAACGTGTTTGCTGTATGTGTTGGCACCATTCCGGCCTATCTGGTTGCTCGGTACTGGGTCTGGCAGAAACGGGGAAGGAATCACGTCTTCAAGGAAGTAGTGCCGTTCTGGATACTGACCCTTGCCGGTTTCGCTCTATCCACGTTCGCTGTCTGGTTTGTTGAAGCGACCTGGGCGCCGCATCCGATCGCTATCAACCTGACCAACCTCAGTGCCTACGGAGTTGTGTGGGTCGCCAAGTTCTTCGTTCTCGACAGGGTTCTCTTCAGCGATGAGCAGCTAACGGATGAACCCCTTGATGCGCTGATCGACGAGATACTCGATCCCCAAGCCAAGACCGACTGAACGGACCTGACCCGCCGACAGCCGAAAGCAAGCACGCTTCTGGCGACTCGCCGCCGACCTCCAAGCGTGGCGCCCTTGCGTCGAGTTCCCCGGCGTGGAGGCGGGATCGTTGAGCAGCCTGGTTGAGTCGGGTCACGGTGTCGGCTGCATTGGCCATGACCGCGACCGACTCGCCGCGATTCGTGCCTGCCGCCAGGCATCAATCAACTCGGTCTCCATTTGAGTCTGGGTCCCACCATGGATTCGGCCGCGCTTGTCGTATTCGACAAGGCCTCCTCGATCTCCGCTGCGGAGGTGGAGGCTGACGTGGCGTTCCCAGTTGCGGCAGTCTGCTAGCGAGTTCCCGAAAGGGCCGAAACTGGTGACAGGTGAGCTGCCCGCCACGCTGGGTACAAGGAAGCAACAAGACCGATTCCAATCCCCAGAAGAGGGGCGACGTAGGCGAATTCCGCTGGTTGGAAGTAGGGCCACTGATTGGAGACCGCAACCACCGCACTCACGGTCACCCCCGCGGCCAAGCCCATGAGCGAACCCAGGGCAGCAAGAACGATCCCTTCTGTGACGGACTGCAGTGCGATCTGCCAGCGCGTAGCTCCCAGGGCCCTGCGCAGGCCGATCTCCCCCACTCCGGCAAAGACACGTATCGTCATCACATTCGCGATGGCCAGTCCTCCTGCGACGACCAGTGCAGCCCCGAGGACGATCGTGAGCATTCTCAAGTCCGTGTCAAGAGTGGCCTGCAACGCGATGCCTTGCGGTTGGGCGACAGCACTTAATCCGATGTCGCCGTTGGGGTCGAGCATGCGCGGCGCCACGCTCGACACGGGAACCATCGCCGCCTTGAGGGAGCACCGCCGCCGGCAGAACGAGGAGCGCTTGATGGCGGGGGAGGCATGGGCCGACCTCGATCTCGTGTTCACGAACGCGATCGGCGATCCGGTCAACCCGGCCACGTTCACCCGGTGGACGAAACAGCAAGCCACACAGGCAGGGGTGCCGCCGTTGACACCGCACGACGCCGCACGCCACGGCTGGGCGACGCTGGCATTGACCGCTGGTGTACCTCCGAAGGTGGTGCATGAGCGGCTCGGCCACTCCTCGATCTCGATCACGATGGACCGCTACAGCCACTTGATCGAAGGGATGGACCGTGCTGCAGCGGAGGCTGTCGCCGCGCTCATCGAACACTCGTCCGGTTGAGGGCATGAGCAACGTACTCACTACTTCCCTGGCCTTGATCCGCAACCAGGCATCTAGAATTGGGTGAGATCGTGAACTATCAGGACCGCATTACAACGGAGCCGGGCAAGCGTGGAGGCAAGCCCATCATTCGAGGGCTGCGCATCACTGTCTACGACGTCCTCGACTACCTCGCGTCCGGGATGAGCGAGGAGGAGATCCTCAGCGACTTCCCCGAGCTCGAGCAGGAGGACATCCGGGCATGTCTGGCGTTCGCTGCTGATCGCGAACGCAAGCTTGTCTCCGGCGCGTGAAGCTGCTCCTCGATGCGAACATCTCGCGTCGGCTGATACCTCGAATCTCTGAGACCTTCCCCGACTCGTCTCATGTGGCCTTGCTCGGTCTTGGCGATGCGACCGACGAAGAGATTTGGAGGTATGCGCTCGATCAAGGATTCGTCATCGTGTCGAAGGACGAAGACTTCCATCAGAGGGCATTGGTGTCCGGACCCCCACCGAAAGTGATCTGGGTGCGGTTGGGCAACTGCACTACGAGCGACATCGAGCAGGCGATCCAAGGCGGCCACGACACGATCATGGCGTTTCTCGATGACGAAACCGCTTCCTTCCTGGCCCTCGACTGAGGGGCTCGGTCGGCCCTGATCGAACACTCGTGCGGTTGAAATGGTTGCAATTGGGTTGCAATCCGGGATTTCTCGCCTCCGAGCAGAAACCCCAGACCGGTCGAAACACCTGGTGGGCGAGGGGGGACTTGAACCCCCACGATCTTGCGATCACAGGAACCTGAATCCTGCGCGTCTGCCAATTCCGCCACTCGCCCGGGACCCCAAAATCGTAACGACGTGACCCCGGTTGCGGTAGTCGCGAGGTACAGCAAACGTGACGGCCGTAACCTGTCGCCCGTGAAGCTTGCACGGAGCCTTGAGCGGCGACTGGAACAACTATTCGAAGGTCCGGCGAGGCGAATGTTCAGCGGACGGGTACACCCCTCGGAGCTTGCCGAGGGAATCGCCCGCGAGGCCGACCTGGCTCGATTCCAGCACGCGACGGGTCCCGCGACGGCCAACAGCTACGCATTGACGCTCAACCCGCGGGACTTGGCCGGCGATCGTCGCAAACTGGCCAGGCAGCTCAGTGGCGTGTTGGCTGATTACGCCGCCGAACAGGGGCTCCGCTTGGAGGGACCGCCACAAGTGACGATCGCCACCGACGGGGCCACCCCGCCTGGCCAATTCCGGTGCACGCACGAAAACCGCACCGGACGCCAAGAGCCGTGGTGCCGGCTGATCGGGGCCACCGAACACGACATCGGACACAACCGAGCCGTCGTCGGCCGTGATGAGGAATGCGATGTCCGGATCAGTGAAGATGAGATCAGCCGCAGACACGCCCTCATCTTCCGAGAGCACGGCGCCGCGTATGTGTCGGACCTGGGGTCCACCAACGGAACCCACGTGGACAACGTCAGAATCGGCTCCGAACCAATCCCTCTCGAACCCGGAAGCCTGTTGATCCTGGCTTCTCATCAGTTCCGATTCGTGACCACCTGATGCCTGACGTAATCCTCGCCCTTCTCCGCATCATCTTCCTCGGCCTGGTCTATCTGTTCGTATGGCAGGTGTCGAGGTCGATCGGTTCCCACCTCGGCATCTCCCTCCGACGCCAGCAGCGTGGCGGCAATCGGGTCGTCGTGGTCAAGTCGGACACACAAAGCGGCAACGAGATCGAGATCCTCGACGTTTCGGTGCTGGGTCGCTCCGATGGTGCCGACGTGTATCTCGATGATCCCTACGCTTCCGAGTTCCATATGCGACTCGTCTCCAATGAAAACGAGCTCGTCGTTCACGACCTGGGCAGCACCAACGGCACGTATGTCAACGGACGGCGCATAACCGCACCCACCAACCTCCGTCGAGGTGACAACATCCAGGTGGGCAAGACAGTGATGGAAGTGCGGTAATGAGTAAACGAATAGCCACGTCATGAGATATCGATGGGCGGCGGCGTCACACAAGGGCATGGTTCGAGAGAACAACGAGGACTCCATGTTCCCCGCGACATCCGGCGAGTCGGACGGGCCGGTCGTGCTCACGGTCGCCGACGGCATGGGAGGTCATGTGGCAGGCGAAGTCGCCTCGAGGCTGGCGGTCAACGCCGCCGTGTCGACAGATGTCGACGATCCCGGCGATCGGGTGGCGGCGGCAAACAGGGCCATCCGAGAAGAAGTTGCCCGGCAGCCAGATCTCGATGGAATGGGCACCACCATGACGCTGGTCGAGCTGACAACGGATTCGAGCGCACGATTCGGGCACGTCGGCGACTCCCGTGCCTACGCCTACCGAGACGGTGACCTGATCCAACTCACCAGAGACCACACCGTCGCCGCCGAGATGGTCACGCTGGGAGAGTTGACCCCCGACGAAGCAACGCACCATCCGCAGTCCCACATGCTCACCCGGTGCCTCGGGCTGACTCGATTTGTCAACGTCGACGAAACGACCCGCGATCTGGAAGCGGGAGACCGGCTCCTCTTGTGCTCTGACGGTCTCAATTCGATGGTCCCGGATCATCGGATCGCGGAGATTCTCTCTGCCGAGTCTCCAGATGACGCCGCCTGGAAGCTGATAGACGCTGCCAACGCCGCCGGTGGGGTAGACAACATCTCGGTGATCGTCATCGACGTCGTCGAATGATCAGATGACCCGCAACGTCTCGGCGGTGCTGGTGATCTCCGCCGCTGCCCTCGCCGGGTTCGGAGTGAGCCTGGTCAACTTCGCCGGCGACGGAAACGTCGACACCGAGACTGCCCTCGCTTTCCTAGTTTTCATCTTGGCCTTCGGTGGGCTCCACGTCGCAGTCCGGAGATGGGCGCCGAGGGCGACACCACTGCTCCTCGGGCCGGTGACTCTCCTGACCGCCATCGGCTTCTTCGAAATCTACCGACTCGACCCGGACCGCGCCGACCTCCAGCTGTGGTGGATGCTCATAGCCGCCGGGCTGGGCGCTCTGGCACTCGCTCTCCTCGCTACGAGCACCACGTCGGTGCTTCGCCGCTATCGCAACATCGTCCTGCTTATCTCGCTGGTACTGCTGCTCTTGCCTGCCTTGCCCTCCGACTGGTCCTTCTTCCTCCGCGGGCTCGAAGTCAATGGCTCGCGTCTCTGGATCCAGCTCGACGTTGGGTTCACCACTCTCCAATTCCAGCCTGCCGAGCTGGCAAAACTGGGACTGGTCTCATACATGGCGGCCTACCTCGCCGACCATCAGCGCGGCCTCCGCGAGGCCCACCGCCAGTTGGGGCCGCTTCGGATCCCTGAACCGAGACAGTTGGTGCCGCTGGTTGTGACGTGGGGGGTGAGCGTGGTAGTGCTGCTCTCCCAGCGCGACCTTGGGGCAAGCCTGCTCCTTTTTGCCGGCTTCGTCCTTCTCCTTTACGCGGCCACCGGAACGGCCGGATATCTGGCCATCGGCGGTGTGATGGCGGCCGTCGGCGCCGTTGTCGCCTATGCCTCCTTTGACCACGTCCAACGCCGGGTCGTGGCCTGGCTGTCACCGTTTGAGCACTATCAGGATGAGGGATTCCAGATCGCCCAGGGGGTGTTCGCGTTGGGAACTGGCAGCCTCACTGGGTCGGGCCCGGGCCTCGGCAGGCCCGATCTGATTCCCAATGCGGAGACTGACTTCATCTTTGCCGCCGTCGGCGAGGAGATCGGCTTCGCCGGCACCGTTGCCGTTATCGCGCTCTACTCAATGGTCATAGCGGTGGGCCTTGGGATTGCATTGCGCAGCCGTGACACGTTCCGGAAGCTGCTGGCCGCCGGCCTGGTGTTCGTCTTCGGAGTGCAGACCTTCTTGATCGTCGGCGGAATCTTGAGAATCGTTCCCCTCACCGGGATCACTCTGCCATTCATGTCTTACGGAGGATCGGCGCTGGTGGGGAACATCCTTCTCATCGTCTTGCTCCTCCGCATCAGCCACGAGGAAGCGTCGTGAACGGGCCGGTCCGGAGAGTCACGATCGGCTTGCTCGCCGGGTTTGCGCTTTTGCTCGCGGGTGTCACCTGGTACCAGGTGATCAGAGCCGATGAACTACGTGCCGACCCCCGCAACCCGCGCCCGCTGCTCACCGACCGCGGAAAAGAGCGAGGGCTGATCGTCACCGCGGACGGAGTCGTGGTTGCGGAATCGGTCGTAGATCCCGATGATCCCCGATCGTTTGTCAGGCTCTACCCCGAGGGAGAGCCGTTCGCCCATCTCGTCGGCTACAACTCCATCGTTGTCGGCGACTCTGGTCTGGAGAGGGCCTATGCCACGACGTTGCGTTCGAGACGCGATCTCACCATCAGCGACCTGATCTCGGTGATTCTGGGTCGCGACTTGCGTCCTCGCAGCCTTCAGCTGACCGTCGACGCTGCTCTCCAGGAGGCGGCCTACGCGGCCCTGGACGGACAACGGGGCGCGGTCGTCGCCATCGACCCCCTCACCGGCGGAATACTCGCACTGGTTTCGTCTCCGTCATATAACCCCGAGTTGCTACTCGGCGAGGACGCTCAGGAGGTCTGGGAGATCCTGCTCCAAGACCCCGCCAGCCCGCTATCCGATCGTGCCAGCCGCGAGCTCTATCCACCGGGCTCCACCTTCAAGACTTTGGTCAGTGGGGCGGGTTTCGACAGCGGGGCCGCCACCCCGGAGACCGAATTCGCGGACCCGGTGGAGTTCCAGCTCCCTGGTTCCACGGCAACCATCTCGAACGCCAACGGACGCCCCTGCAACGATGGCATATCGACCACGCTCCTCCGCGCCTTCGTCAGGTCGTGCAACACAACCTTCGCCGACCTGTCGATTCAGGTCGAAGCCGAGCCCATCAATGCCGCGGCGACAGGTGCCGGATTCAACCGCGAGGTCACCTTTCCCTGGCGGATCCCCGAAGCTGTCTTTCCTGTCGACGAGCTCGTAGACGACCCGGCGGCATTGGCCCAGAGCGGCATCGGGGAACGCGATGTCAGGGCCACGCCGTTGCACATGGCGATGGTCGCAGCCTCAATCGCAAATCAGGGGAGAACAATGACCCCCTTCGTGGTAGACCGGATCTTCGACTCCGACGGTGAGACCGTCGAGACCACCCAGCCCAGGGCATTCGACGACTCGATGACGTCAGCTTCCGCATCGGTGCTCACTCAGATGATGGAGCGGGTGGTGACGGAGGGGACGGGCCGGCTGGCGGCGGTGCCCGGAGTACGCGTCGCCGGCAAGACCGGGACCTCATCCGGGCCCGGAGGCCTTCCCAATCCATGGTTCATCGGGTTCGCTCCCGTTGATAACCCCTCGATCGCGATCGCGGTTCTCATCGAAGGCGGCGGCTCGGTCGGCGAGTCCGCCACCGGAGGTGGCCTCGCCGCCCCGCTCGCCTCCGAGTTGATCCAAATCTGGTTGAGCCCAGACCAATGAGTTGCGGCACGGCCTGTCATACAATCGACGGTTCCTCATGGAAACCCCCTCGAATCTGACCGATCGCTATCACCTGACGTCCCACCTGGCACGTGGTGGGATGGCCGACGTCTACGAGGGTCAGGACACCCTTCTCAACCGCAAGGTGGCCATCAAGGTCCTGCACTCCCAGTTCTCGTCCGACGAGGCCTTCGTGAAGCGATTCCGCCGCGAAGCCCAAGCGGCCGCCAACCTAAGTCATCCCAACATCGTCGGCATCTACGACTGGGGTCAGGCGCACGGCACCTATTTCATCGTGATGGAACTGGTCGAGGGACGATCCCTTCGGGACGTCCTCAAGTCCGAGGGCGCCCTGCTGCCACGGCGGGCCACTGAAATCGCCGCCGAGGTGACAGCAGCCCTATCGGTCGCCCACCAAGCGGGCCTGGTGCATCGCGACGTGAAGCCAGGCAACATCCTGCTGGCGCCGGACGGGACAGTGAAAGTGACCGATTTCGGCATCGCTCGGGCCTGGGACGACAGTCAAGAGCTCACCCGAACCGGCGCCGTTATCGGGACCGCCACCTACTTCAGCCCGGAACAGGCGCAGGGGGAAACGGCCGACGCCCGATCTGATGTCTACGCCCTGGGGGTAGTGCTCTACGAGATGCTCACGGGCCGGCCGCCTTTCACCGGAGACAGCCCGGTGTCAGTGGCCTTCCAGCACGTTTCCACCGAAGCGCCGGACCCCTCTTCGCTGAACCCCGACGTGCCCGATTCTCTCGACACGGTGGTGGTCAAATCCCTGCGTAAGGATCCGGCCGGTAGATACCAGTCTGCCGACGAGATGCGTGCCGACCTCCTCATGGTCCTGAGGGGCGAGGATGTCGCCGCTCCCCTTGCAGCAACGGCCGCTGCGGCGGCCGTCCAATCGGAGGATTCCACGCGGGTCATGTCGGCCGTTCCTCCTCCCACAGTTCCCCCGGACGAGGTCTACCGGGAGATCGAGGGCGACCCTCCTTCACAGTTGCCGTTCATTCTCACCGCCTTCGGATTGCTCATCGCTCTCGTGGTGCTGATCTTCATTCTGTTCCAGGTCGCCGGTAGCGACGACAGCGAGGGGGAGTTGGTGTCGATCTTCAACGTGAACGGTCTGACTCAGCAGGAAGCGACTCAGAGGCTCCAAGCCGACGGATTCGAGATCGCATTCGAGTTCGAGACAAGCGAGACCGTGGAGCCCGGGAACGTGATTCGGACCGACCCGCCTGGCGGCTCGGAGGCGCCGTTTGGGTCGACGATCACCCTTTACGTCTCTTCGGGCACAGAGGAGACCGAGGTGCCGCCCCTGATCGGCGAGACACTTGCTGACGCTCGCGCTCTCATCTCCGACGCCGGGCTCACCGTCGGGAACATCGAAGAGCTGCCCAGTGCAGACTTCGAGGCCGGAGTGGTCATGGCACAGTCGCCTGAAGCCGGCATCGAGGTCGGGGCTGGAACGCCGGTCAACCTTCAGGTGTCCACAGGCCCTGAGATCGTCGAAATTCCTGACCTGGAGGGGTTCCCCGAGGTGGACGCGATTTCGGAATTGGTAGAACTAGGGCTCGCCTTCGACACTGAAGAGGAGTTCTCGAACGAGGTCGAGGACGGGTTCGTCATACGGACCGAGCCTGCTGCAGGAGAGTTGGCTCAATCAGGAGATGTCGTTCTGATCGTGGTCTCGAGGGGCCCAGCACCGATAGAAGTCCCGTCTCTCATCTTGCTCACGCCGGGAGAGGCCGAGAGCATCCTCAACGATCTAGGATTAGTGATGCAGACATCCAACACGACCGTGCCGGTCGTCGACCCAGGCCAGGACGGTCTGATCGTGGATCAGGCACCCGGTGTTGGTGCCACACTCTTCCCTGGGGACATCGTGGTCGTGACCCTCGGCGAGTTCACCCCGCCGCCGACCACCACCACTGAACCGCCACCTGAAACCACGACAACCACGATCGCCAACTAGGCACGGTCTAAGAAGTTGCGAAGAAGACCCGGGCCCTCCCGGGTGAGCACGCTCTCCGGGTGGAACTGGACACCGTCGACGTCCAGTGTTGGATGGCGCAGCCCCTGAATCACCCCGTCTTCACTGCGCGCCGAGATCTGCAAAACGGGCCCCTCGTCGACCACCGCCAAAGAGTGATACCGCACCCCTTCCAGCGGATCCGACAGCCCGTCGAACAACTCTTTTCCATCGTGGGTGATCCTGGCGACCGCACCGTGCCGCGGGACCGGAGCCTGGGCGACCGATCCGCCAAAAGTCTCAGCTATCACCTGATGACCGAGACAAACTCCCAGAACCGGGCGCTCGCCGGCAGCCTTCTCGAGGATGCGACGAGAGTCTTCAGCGGCCGACGGCGCTCCGGGGCCGGGAGAGATGATCACCAAATCGAAGTCTTTTGGGTCCGGAACCTCCCCGCTGTTGGCGACAACCACCTCGGACCGTGCTCCCAAGAGGCCGATCGCCTGTACGAGGTTGTAGGTGAAGGAGTCGTTGTTGTCGAGGATGAGGGCCCTGGGGCCGGTCATTTTGCTACCGGTAGTTGGTGGTCATCAAGAAGCCGGCGGCGATGGCGACGAGACCAGCGACCAGCACCAGTTGATCCATCTCGAATATGAAACGGAGCAGGACCAGTACCACTCCTACCACCATGAGGCCTGCCATTAACGCGACATACCAGGTCGGACTGGGCTCTTTTGATTTCGCTGCTTCTGCGGCTCTCACCGATTGGGGGCGCTGTTTCGGCTTGCGCCGCTTGGATTCTGGCATCGCGTGCCGAGGCTAGTCGAAAGCAACACCCCGAAGACCGGGGCAAAGGGTGTGTCAATCCCGGAACTGTGCCGGACTGTGACGACGCCTGTTCACCGAGACTTCGATGACGTCTGGGCGGAAGTAATGGCCGGCGGGGTCGAAGTTCTCTCGCTCACCCCTCACTCTGTCGACGTCGACGTCGGCCAACACCAGCGTCTCTTCCTCGTAGACAGGCTTCACCAGCCACTCCCCGTCGGGAGCGGCAACGGCTGAGCCGCCCGGGTACATATAGCCGGTGGCGTCGGCGATGGCTTCCTCACGGAGCGGGACTCCTTGGGGGATCGACTCGGCTGATAACAACTGGCCGGCTGACAACACGAAGCATCTGCCCTCGAGGGCGATGAATCGAGTTATCTCGTCGGTGAGCCCTCGAGAGCCTGGCCACCCCGCGACGTGCAATTGGGTGCCCTGGGCGTACAACGTGTGCCTAATCGCCGGCACCCAGTTCTCCCAACAGTTCAGACCGGAGACTCTGAAATCAGCCACCTCGTGAACTCTGAGACCATGCCCGTCGCCCGGCGCCCAAACCATTCGCTCGTCGTACGTCGGTGAGAGTTTGCGATGGGCGCTGACGACACCGTGCGTAGGGTCGACGCCGACATATGTCGCATAGACAGCGCCTTCGGAATCGCTTCGTTCGGTGATTCCGAGATAGGTGAACACACCCGTTTCCTCGACCCGGCTGGCGATCGACGCTATCTCCGGGCCTTCGAGGCGGACCGCGGCCTTCACGTAGTGGGCGTAGACCGCCTTTTGATCGGGATCGTCCCAGGCCGAGGCGTTGGTCCGCGACAACCAGTATGGGTAGCCCGAGAGAAACGTCTCACCGAATGCGACCAATTCGGCCCCGGCATCGCCGGCTCGGCCGATCCAGTCCACGACAACCTCAGTCGTGGCCTCGGGATCTCCCCACACCGGTGACGTCTGCGCGGCTGCGATTCTCATAAGGCGAAGCTACCCGGCAGGGCGTGATACCGGAACCATCTCCTCACGGCAATGCCGTGGCGGATCGTCATCCAACACATTCACTGCCTTCATCGTCAGCTCCGCCCCACACACCGTGCATCTGTAGTCCTGGTCTACAGCCACGACGTCCGCCGGGTCCACCTCGGGAGGCGGAGTGGACAGAACTCTGATTACGGCGAGGGCCACCCGCCAGATGACAAGGCCGATTGCCACGGCGATCACAACATCGACAAACGCGTTACCAGTCACTCCGTTCCTGCGCTCCTTAGGAGGATGGCGTCATATGTGGGACAAACGGCGCGCGAAATGAGAAACGGGTTCTATATCCGCTCGACAATCAGCCCGTTCGCCATGCCTCCACCCTCACACATGGTCTGCAGGCCATACCGGCCGCCGGTCCGCTCCAACTCCCACACCAGATCGGTGAGTAGCCGTGCACCAGAGGCTCCTAGCGGGTGACCGAGGGCAATGGCACCGCCGTTCACGTTGGTGCGGTCCCACAATGCCATCGGGTCGGTGCCGCCGTGCTCCATTCGCCAGGCGACGGTCACCGATGCAAAAGCCTCGTTGACCTCGAACAGATCGATGTCTTCGATGGTGAGCCCAGATTTGTCGAGGACCTTCGAGGTCGCCGGGATGGGGCCGGTGAGCATCATGACCGGGTCTACTCCAGCAAGGGCAAACGAGACGAACCGGGCCTTCGGCACCAGTCCCAGTTCGGCAGCTTTGTCTTCCGACATGATCAACACTGCGGCCGCTCCATCGGATATTTGGGAGCTGTTCCCGGCGGTGATCACTCCATCCGACTGGAACGCCGGCTGGAGGCCGGCCAGCTTTTCAACGCTGGTGTCCCGGCGGATGCCCTCGTCGGTGGTGACCACCTCGGTCGACTTGTCATCGCGAGTTATCTCGACTGGGACGATCTGGCCCTCAAACCGGCCCTCGTCAGTCGCCTGCGCCGCCCGCCGATGCGATTCCAGCGCCAACTCGTCGAGCTCCTCACGGCTGATCCCCCACTTGTCGGCGATCATCTCGGCGGATAGCCCCTGAGGCACCAACCCTTGGGCGTAGCGTTCGAGCATTTGGGGCCCGAAGGGGAGACCGGGCCCGTTCTGCACCGAGCTTCCAAGAGGTATGCGAGTCATGTTCTCGACGCCGGCGGCAACCACCACGTCCTGAACTCCTGCCATGACAGCCTGGGCTGCGAAATGTGCAGACTGTTGGGACGAGCCGCATTGACGGTCGATCGTCACCCCGGGCACCTCTTCGGGAAACCCGGCAGCGAGCGCTGCGTTGCGGCCGACGTTGTAACCCTGTTCGCCGACCTGATTGACGGTTCCCATGATCACGTCCTCGACGATTGCCGGGTTGAGGTCGTTGCGCTCCATGAGCGCTCGAAGCGGGATGGACGCCAGGTCGACGGGATGGATGTCCTTGTAGACCCCATTGCGGCGTCCGATCGGGGTCCGGACCGCATCCACTATTACTGCGTTCGGCATTTTGGCTCCTGTCTCTTCGCCAAAGAGAACATGCGTCGGGTGGGTTTCAATTCCAAGGCGACGACAACAAGCCTATTCGTGCCGACGCTTCTGGGCCCCACGCGACCGGAACCCCGCTCCGTTATTTAGCTCCTGACTTCCTCGAGTGTGCTTATCCTCTCGCTTTCCGGGTAGGACAAGCACACTCGACGGTTTAGACCCGCTCCATGAGCGCTCGATCGGGGTCCGGACCGCATCCACCATTACTGCGTGCCGACACACTCGGAGGACCAGGCTCATGTCGGGGAGACACCACAATCGGCGCTTGGATCGGGTTTCGTCGGCGGACGGCCTTCAGCACCTTGAGTGGTTTAGCCTCTACTTTGGTGGGTAATGGTGTGACAGGGAATGACCAGAGCTGAACTCAAAGTCTTCGCCGATTTGGACGCAGCCCGTCTCTGCCGGGAGGCTCTGCTACCGCTGCGCCCGACGGTAGGTGCTCGCTTCGACGACCTGCTGCTCGTTGTCTCCGAACTGGTCTCGAACGGGGTTCGGCACTCCAAGACAAGGGACATAGAGGTAACGGTGGACACCGACACCGACACCGTGAGGGTGGAGGTCGGGACCGACGGCCCCTGTTTCGATCCGACGTATGAAGCAGACAGGGGACTTGGGCTGGTCATCGTCGACCGACTGTCGAGCGCATGGGGAGTCGACGACTCGAACGGATGCGTTGTGTGGGCCGAGCTAGATATTGCCTCGGTCCCTTCGTACTGATCCGAGACGCTGGTCTCGGCTCGAACGGTTGTGGGGTGGAGACGATGGGACTCGAACCCACGACCCCCGGCTTGCAAAGCCGATGCTCTTCCAGCTGAGCTACGTCCCCAGATGGGTCTCATTCTATGAGGTCTGACGTGCACAACCTCAAACAGATCGTCGAGAGTCGTCCGGCCGGACCGAGCTGCATCCGATCGGTGTTTTGAACATCTGTTGTGCGGGTACCCACCTTGCACGACGACGCACTGGAGGTGCAGAGATGGAAGTCGCGACGCGCGAGGTCCTGGAGGATCTAATCGAAACAGTGGTCGATGGCCACAAAGGGTTCGAACAGGTTGCTGATCGACTGCAAGAAGACGGCCACGGTGAGATTGCGGCCCGCATGAGAGAGTTCTCAAGTCAGAGGAAGCGGTTGGAAAGCGAACTACGCGAGGCAGCCTCATCGAACGGGGTGACCTTTGAAGAGCAGGGCTCGGTAACCGCAGCGCTACACCGAGGCTGGATCGCACTCGCTGACGCCCTGACCGGTGACGACCCTCACGCCGTGCTCGCCGCAGCCGAGGCTGGTGAGGATCATGCCTTGGAGGCATATGAGAACGCACTAGCGCACCGGGAACTCCCCCAGGAAGTCAGAGCCCTCATCGCCAAGCAGGTGAACGAGGTGCGTGGCGCTCATGACGAAGTCCGGAATCTCCGAGATACCTTCGCCTGATCACATCCACAATTCGTATCCGGCATATTGAAGTCGTGGATACCGGACCAAACAGAGAAAGACCCCGGGGGGGCCCGGGGTCTTTCTCGATCAAGCAGTTAGCGACCTAAGAAGTCCACTCCTTCAAGTTCTGCTCAACCGCCTCAGCACCCTCACCTGTCTTCTGCTTGACGGTGCCCAAGAACTGTTCCCAGTTGCCTCGAGCCTGCTCGAGCTCTTGGTCGGTCAAGTCACCCCAAGCTTCCCGGGCCTTACCCTTGAACTTGTCCCAAGTTCCTTCGTTCTGAAGCTTTCGACTCCAGTCGTTGTCGTGGGTCTGCAACGTTGCCTCCTACGTCTAGTGATGGCATAGCCATACCCGACGCCAAGAAATCACAAACCTCGATACCTCGCGGAACCTAAGGGTCAATCGATGGCGCCGCTGAACCTGACCAGCGGCAGATAGAACCATGACCAGGCTGCAGTCCCGGCCACGAAGGTTGTCGCAATCGACGCAAGCAAATCAGAAAACACCAGCGAGGAGACAAGGAAAGTGACCGAGCTGATCGATATCAGGAAGAAGATGTTTCCCACGATTGTGAGCTTGGTTGCGTACATCACGTGGCTTTGGCTCGTCCGCCTGATGCCGCTTATCGGAGCCCTTACCCGCTGATGAACACTCGGAGCAATCAGGAGGACAGACGCTATAGCCGATGAGGTGAACGCCACATAGAAGATCACCTTGTTAACGCCGCTGATATCGCCAAAGGTCGCCTGGAGGGGCAGAACCAGAAGGAAAGAGAAGAGGACCATCACCCCGGGGATGGTCGTCCTCAGACCCTCCAACAAGGCCCGGAACTGATCGTCGATCTCCCCGCTGGCGGACCCTTTGCCTGTTTCCTGGTTGCTCACGACCCACACATACCCTAAATGCCCCAAACTCAACCAATGAGTTTGGCGCACGGCCAGATCGGGTACCTACCGAAGACGTCACCCGCCACATCTGGCCGTATCTGTCCCTGTCCGTTCCGTCGCCGATGTCAGTGTCGTACGACCAAGTCCAACCCAACCCAATTCGCATCGCTCATGACCTCCAACCGTGACTATCTGTCGATAACCCTCCCCGCAACGGAGGAGTCAGCCGCTGCTGCGCGGAAGTTCATCCGCGAGCAGACGCGCCTCGATCTCATGCGACAGGCTGAGGCAGATCTACTGGTCACCGAATTGGTCGGGAACCTGATCGCCCAC
Organism: Acidimicrobiia bacterium; assembly: GCA_965216725.1. Lineage (GTDB taxonomy): Bacteria > Actinomycetota > Acidimicrobiia > Spongiisociales > ZC4RG35 > JACZUI01. The sequence continues at coordinate 55,860 of CBDCGI010000019.1, forward strand.
TCCCCGAGCGCTTCCAACTTCGAACTCCGCATTGCCCACGAACCGGGGCGCCGACTCAGGATCTCGGTCTCTCACTCCCACGACCGCCCACTCGAAAGCTGCTCCCCGGGCATGGGCACGCTGCTGCTGGACAGGTTGTCGAATGGATGGGGCCACCATCACAGCGACGGTGTGTTGGAGTCATGGTTTGGGCTCAGGACCCCTGGCACCAACTCGATATCCGAAGAGGTAACAGATGAGGAGCTCTTCAACCTGTTGCCCACAGACCCTGCGGCCAGCTCCGATGAGCTCATCAGGCGTCACGCATCGCTCGCGAGCTCGATCGCCCGACGATTCCGAGGAAAAGGAATCGACGACGAAGATCTCGACCAGGTGGCGTATATGGCCCTGCTCAAGGCCATACATCGCTACGACCCTCAACTCGGCCAGCTCGGGCCCTATGCCGCGGCAACGATCTCAGGAGAGTTGAAGAGAACGCTTCGCGACCGAGGATGGTCGATACACGTCCCACGATCGCTTCAAGAAAGCGTCATGGTCCTGGGGCTGGCTGAACAGGAACTACGACATTCCTTGGGCAGAGAGCCCAGTGATGCCGAGCTGGCATCACATCTGGATATCACGGAGGAAGAGGTTCAGGAGGCGCGAATCGCCCGACAGGCATATGTTGCGACATCCGCCAACGCCCCTGTCAAACCCGACGGCTCCGAGCTGACGGATTTCGTAGCCAGTGACGACCAACGTTTGGCCTCCGCAGATGAGCGACTAAGCATCCAGCAGATGATCGCGGACCTCTCGGATAGAGAAAGAGAGATTCTCCACCTCAGATTCAACGAAGATCTGACACAAGAAGAGATCGCTGAACGTGTCGGCATCTCACAGATGCATGTTTCTCGGATCCTCAGAAAGTCCGTCGACCACATCCGAGCGCAGATAGAGCGAGATCCAACGTGACGCTTATTCGGCACCGACCTCCGCGGCGTATGCAAAACGCCTCAAAATAGTTTGGGAAAGCCGCCAACTGGGTAGAGCCTCACCAACCGAATCACAGATTGATTGGAGGCTTGTAGACATGACGATTCTGGTTTGGCTTCTCATAGGCCTTGTAGCCGGCGCTCTGGCTCGACTGCTCGTGCCCGGGAGAGATCCAATGGGCTGGCTGGCAACGCTGATACTGGGCCTCGTCGGATCCCTCGTCGGCGGATTCCTGGGCAATCTCATATTCGACGGCGACTTGGAAATCAGTGCGGCAAACTTGGTTGGTTCCGTGGTGGGAGCAATCATCGTGCTCCTGATATTCAGAGCCGTCGGTACCCGCACCGTCTAGCGACAAACAGACGACCACGGGTACGTGGGGAGGGGTCCCATGGGCCTCTCCCCACTCCATCTTGATCCGGGCTCCCGTCTAGAGTTCGATGATCGAACCCAACGTCATCGATTCCGAAACCGAGGATCTCCTCACGTTGCAGACCACCGAGTCTGGGGGATGGGTGGTTATCGCCGCCTCCGGCGAGATAGACCTGTCAAATGCCGAACAGATCTCGGATCAGGTCATCGGCATTGCGAAGGAGGACGTCGAGAACGTGGCCTTGGACCTGAGAGAAGTCAGCTTCATGGATTCGACAGGGCTGAGGCATCTCCTCATCGCCCACGAACGGTTGCTCGAATACGGAGCCAGGTTCGTAGTTCTGGTCGACGGAGGGCCGGTGGACCGTCTTCTGGAGATCACCGGGCTTCGGAGTGTGATCGACGTCAGATCAGCCTTGCCCGGGTAAGACTGACAGCATCACCCGGCCAAACGGATACCAAAGATGGTCGCATCGTCCCTGAGGCGTCCTCCGACGTGGCCAAGCACTGTTTGCAGGACGGATTTGCACACGTGCTGCACCGGTATGTGATCCCTTTCTCGCTGCTCCAGGATGCTGAACAGTGCTTGTGAGCCAAACGTCACACGATCATCGTCATACGCCTCGATGATCCCATCGGAAAACGCGTAGACGGCGTCGCCAGGCTGAAGGTTCAGGGTTGAACTGCTCGCTTGAAATCGACCAATCCCGTAGGGAACTTCAGCATCGACGTCTATTTGGTGAGATTGGCCGTCACGAATCAGCGTCGGAGGAAGATGGCCGGCGTTGACCAACTCAAGGGTCAAGTGATCGAGGTCGACACGGCCGATCACGGCAGTCACGAACTGGCCCAGGTCGGCGACGCTCCCTACCGCGTAATCGATCGCCTGGGCGACATCCTCCAAAGGCTCCAAGCGTCTCCGATGAAGACGGAAAGCGCCGACCGCAATCGAAGTCAGTAGGGCTGACTTGAGGCCATGGCCAACTGCGTCAAAGACTCCGAAGTAGACGCTGCCACCATTTATGGCGTAGTCGAAGGCATCTCCTGCGATCTCGTAGGCGGGCTCCAGACGGCCTCCCAAGTCGACTCCATCGTCCTTGTACGAAGGAATTGGCATCAGCTCGTGCTGCAAGCGTGGCGGCGATGTCAAGAGCGCCAGCCCCTCGTTGGATTTCCACCTCGTCACTGTGGCCCCTGGCGGCGATCAGTCGACTCGCGATCACATTGGCCAGCTGGGGAATCTCAGGGCGCAAGGCTTGTGGAGGCCGGGTCCGCGTATCTCCACAACTCCGATCACTCTGCCGACCGAGTCGATTGGAGCGAATACGGCTTCGTCGATCTCAACGATCTCGACGATTGCTGAACGACCTGCCTGCAAGCGAGCCATCCACGTCGACTATGCCCGCTCCCTTCATGTGACGTAGCTGGGTGTAGCCCATGTCAGCAATCCAGAGATCCACACTGTCGATTCCCGGAAACGAACCGATCACATCCTACTACAGCTTGGTAGAGGTGCGCCGGGTGGGTAGTCGACAAGACATCGACCAGATTCGACGTGACAAGAGAAGTCTCGAGATCACCCATGTGCGTTGCCTACGCCCCCGACTCTGACGAAAACTGGAAAGAGTGCCTGTTTGCTCGGAGACCACTTGGGGTAACAATACCCGACGCAGAAAGCACACACTCCGAAGCTCGAGAAAGGAAGCTTTTCGAGATGGTCCGCTGGAAACGAGGTCCTCGTAGTGACGATCTCATAGATAGAAGAGGCCAAAGCGCGTGGCTCTGGCTTGAGCGGAATTCCCATACCCCTTGGGTCTCTTCAGCGCCTAGGGATCCCGGGAATCGCGGTTGTCGTAGCCTTCATCCTCTTCGCTACGTTTTGCCAGGGCAGTTCTGGAATCGATGCCGGAGTCGACGGACTGGGGACCAACCGCGGGGCTGCCGGGGCGGACCCGCTGTCTCCGGCCGCCGATCCCGACGCAGAGCTAGTCGACTTCCTGTCTTTTGTACTCGACGACATCCAGGCCGAATGGGACGAAATTTTCGCCCTCTCCGGCCTTGACTATCAACCAGCAGAGCTGGTCCTGTTCGATCAGTTCACCAACTCTTCATGCGGTGGGGCCAGTGCCGCGGTCGGGCCCCACTACTGCCCCTTGGACCAACGCGTGTACCTAGACCTGGGGTTCTTTCGCCAGCTTTCGGAACGGTTCGGGGCAAAGGGAGACTTCGCTCAGGCCTATGTGCTTGCCCATGAAATCGGGCATCACGTGCAATACCTTCTCGGCACCATGCAAGAGGTCCAGAAAGCTCAAAGCTCAGGTGCCGGGGATCCGAATCAGTTGTCTATCGACCTCGAACTTCAGGCGGATTGTTTCGCTGGAGTCTGGGGCTATTCCACGTTTCAGCGGGATCTACTGGAGTCGGGTGATCTTCAGGAGGCGATCGACGCTGCCGCGGCTGTCGGAGACGACCGGATTCAGGAAACAGTCAACGGGCGCGTCGATCCCGAGAACTGGACCCACGGATCATCCGAGCAGCGGATGTCATGGTTCCGAACGGGCTTTGACAACGGCGACCCGAGCGAATGCGACACATTTGACGGCTAGCCCACAGCGGGCGAATTGACACCAGCCACTTCAGACTCCCTGTCTCGCCGACCGCCCTGAGAAACCACCACCTCGAGTTTGGGGTATTTGCTTTAGGGGTATCTGTGCACTTCGGACGAAAGGAGAACAAATGAGATCCGGAGGCATCGGCGGGAGTCTGTTCCTAGTTGCGTTGGGAGCGATTCTCTATTGGGCCATCTCGGTCGACGGCGAAGGTTTCAACCTGAACACGATCGGTCTGATCCTCATGGTCGTCGGAGCGGTGGGCGTCGTCCTGACGCTGCTCATGACTGCATCGGCCAATCAGGCCGAGTCGGAAAGTGGCACCGACGTGACAATCGTCGATCGCTAATCGGGGAGGGGAGGGCGGATGCGACCCGAGACGAGCGGCAACGCACTCGGATCGGGTCGTTTCGCCCAAGTCGGCCGTCTGAAAGTAATACAACATCGCGACAGGGCAGCTTCAGAGTTCGGGGCATAACGCGATGCAAGCAACCAGACTCAATCAATCCCGAGCTGGCTCCGCACCGGATCGTGGTCATCGATCGGCTCGATCATCTTGATCGGCTTGGCCGGAACCCCACCTACAACCGCGTAGTCAGGCACGTCTTTGGTGACCACCGAGTTCGCCCCCACGATGCATCTGTACCCGAGGGTCACCCCCGCCATGATGACGGCGTTGTAACCCACCACGCTGTTGGCCCCGATCGTCACCGGCGAGAACCCCCGCCCGGCGTAGGCGATCGGCCGGCTGAAATTGTCAAAGGGGTGGGTGTGGGTCTCGATGGTGATCCCGGCAGAGAGCATGGTGTAGGCCCCGACGTCGATCGGACCACGGTCGTCGAGCATCGACTTCCGATTGACCAAAACTCCATCGCCGAGTGAGATGTTCGCCCCGTCGGAGAACAAGACGTCGTGGTGGAAGATCACATCTTCGCCGCAGTGGCGAAACAGCTTCTTCGCCAAAACCCTCCGCAGCGGGATGGCAAACCCCTGGATCATCGCCGCCGGTGTCTTGTCGAACATGCGCCAAAACATGCGGTAATAGGCGTTGGGATCTGCCGCCGCCTCCTCTGCGTCACCTTTGAAGGGATCCGGTGGCAGGAAGAAGTCGCCCGTCTCCAGCGAATAGCCAAAGAGCTCGGCCGTGTCGTCGAGAAAGGGACGTGCCCTGCCCACGAAGTCGTCGGTAGCGACCTCCTCCACCAGGCGGTCCAGTAAGTGTTCGGCCTTGTTGTCAGGCAACAGGCTCGACCTGTCTCTGAATCCGTGTCTGGCGGCGGGCGTCGCGGATGGTTCGTGAATAGCCGGTGATGACCTCGAACCTACCCCGGTGAGCCATCTTGGATGTGTCCGGCCCGTAGATCCGGGGAATCGGGATCTCGACGAAGCTGAGCCCGGCCCGGGCAACCGCAAAGGTGGATTCGAGCTCCGACTCGTATCCGCAACCTTCCAGCTCGAGAACATCGATCGCCGCTTTGGAGAAACAGCGATAGCCGGAAAACGGATCGGTGACCGGGAAACCAGTGATCCGCTCCACAGCACGAACTGTCGCCTTCCGCACCAGGCGCCGGTTGAGGGGTGCCGACGACGGCTGATGGGAATCCAGGTACCTGGAGCCGACACAGAGGTCAAAGCCTTCGGCCACCACTGGCCTGACCAGATCGCGCAACGAGGACGGGAGGTGTTGCCCGTCGGCATCCATCCACACCATTGCCTCGAATCCGTGGACCCTCACATAGTCGAGCCCCCGGCAAAGGGCGGCTCCCTTTCCCTGATTCGGCGTTTGGGTGATCACCGTGACCCCGTGGCTCCGGGCAACATCCCCGGTTCCGTCGCTGGACCCGTCATCAACGACGATCACCTCGACCTCGGCATTTTCGACCGTGCGCGGCATGGACCCGAGGACATCACCAAGCCGTCTCGCTTCGTTGAAAGCAGGAACGATCACTCCCAATGGCAACATGTTCGCAAAACTAACGAACGTTCGTTGGTGTGGCGTAGGGCCTTTCGGCCCTAACACATCGCCGGTCGAAGTCTCCCGGGGCATAGGGCCATCAGCCTCGCTCAAGTGCCCATAAGCCTCTACCCGTTGACCCCATCCGGAATTGGAATTGGCATTGACAAGCAAGGAGCAACGTGAAGAGACTCTTGGTACTCGGTGCCGGTACCGCCGGCACAATGGTGGTCAACAAGCTGCGGAAACGGCTGCCCAAAGACCAGTGGCAGATCACCGTCGTCGACGAGTCGACCGACCATCACTACCAGCCGGGTTATCTGTTCCTGCCTTTCGGCCGGTACACCGAATCCCAGCTCACCAAGCCGACCCAGTCGCTGATCACCTCCGGTGTGAACCTGGTGTTGGCTTCCGTCGAGAAGGTGCATCCGGAAGACGCCAAGGTTGAGCTGGCCACCGGAGAGCTCCTGGCCTACGACTATCTGGTCATCGCCACCGGTTCCACTCCTCGTCCCGAGGAGACGCCGGGGATGAAAGACGCTCTTTGGCAAAAGAACATCTTCGACTTTTACACACTCGACGGGGCAAAGGCCCTGGGCACGGCCCTCGATGAATTCGATCGAGGCCGTCTGGTCGTCCACGTGGCCGAGACCCCCATCAAGTGCCCGGTGGCACCCATGGAGTTTGCCTTCCTCGCCGATGCCTTCTTCAGCGAGCGAGGCTCTAGAGACAGGATTTCGATCACCTACGTCACTCCGCTCGACGGAGCATTCACCAAGCCCGTGGCATCGCGCCACCTGGGGAGCATGCTCGCTGAGCGCAACATAGGCCTCGAAACCGACTTCATGATCGAGCAGGTCGACAACGAAACGCGGGAGCTGGTCTCCTTCGACGAACGACGTGTCCCGTTCGACCTCCTGGTGACGGTCCCGGTCAACATGGGAGCCGACTTCGTAGGGGCCAGCGGTCTCGGAGACGAGCTCAACTATGTGAAAGTGGATCCGACGACTTTCCTATCCCGAAAGTGGGACAACATCTTCGCAGTGGGTGACGCCGCGGATCTCCCGACTTCAAAGGCCGGATCCGTGGCCCACTTCGCCGTCGATATCTTCTGCGACAACTTCCTCGAGCACATCGAGGGACGGCCAATGCTCAAAGAGTTCGATGGCCACGCCAACTGCTTCGTCGAGTCGGGCGATGGCAAGGCCCTGCTCATCGATTTCAACTACGACGTCGAACCGCTTCCGGGCAAATACCCGATCGCCGGCGTTGGGCCGTTCTCGCTCCTCGAGGAAAGCCGCATCAACCACACCGGAAAGCTCGCCTTCAAGTGGCTTTATTGGAACGCCCTGTTGCCCGGACGCCCGATTCCGGTGCCCACTCTCATGTCAATGTCAGGCAAGAAAGGAGAAAACGAATGACCGTCGCAACCATTGCCGATCGTCCAGTACACGTGGACGAGGAGGGCTTCTTGACGGTGTACGACGAGTGGGACGAAGGACTCGGTGAGATTCTCGCGTCCAACATCGGCGTCGAGCTGACCGACCGGCACTGGGAAACGATCCGATTCCTGAGGGACGACTTCAAAGCCGAGGGCGAGACCGCCACTCTGCGTCGAGTCACCCAACAGACGGGGATCCCCACCAAAGAGCTGTTCTCACTGTTCCCCAAGAAGCCGGCCAAGAAGATGGCCTACATCGCCGGGCTGCCCAAGCCGGCTGGATGCGTTTGAAAGGACCGCGATGACACTTACCGCTGAAGCACCGATTCCTGCGTTCGAGCTGGAAGCCGAAGACCGCAAACTGGCGCTCATCTGCTCCAAAGGATCCTTGGACATGGCATATCCGGGCCTGGTGCTGGCCAACGCCGCCCTCGGAGAAGGAGTGGAGACCCACATGTTCTTCACCTTCTGGGGTTTCGACATGATCAACAAAGAGACCATGGGAAAGCTCCAATTCACACCCCTGGGCAACCCGGCAACACACATGCCGCCGATGCTCATGGGGCTGCCGGGGATGACCGCTTTCGCTACGCACATGATGAAGAAGCAAATCGACGGGATCGACGTGCCGGACGTACCCGAGTTCTTGGAGATGATCTCGGACGCCGGCGGGCACCTCTGGGCTTGCCGAATGTCTGCCGACATGATGCATGTCACCGAAGACGATCTCTACGACCGGGTCGAGGGCATCATCAGTGCTGCCGATTTCATCGAGCTGTCCGAGGGGGCCCAGACCATCTTCATCTGACACCGGTCATGGCCACAAGGGCCTGACCACGAGAACCGCAGAGGACAAATGAGCATCAGTGACGACCTCGGACGGTGGTTGTCTGCTGGGCTGATCGACGCCGACACCGCCGCCAAGATCACCGCCTACGAGGCAGGACGCTCCGACTCGAAGTCAGGGCGGGGGATAGAGGCTGTGGCCTACCTGGGAGCCGTGCTGGTCTTGGTCGCTCTGGCAACGCTGGCCGTCGAGTTCTGGGACCGGCTCGAGCCGCTGGGCCAGCTGGCAGTGAGTCTCCTCGTTGCCGGGGTGCTGTTCACCACGGGTCTGATCATGGGCTCGGCAAAGGGCTCGGCGATGGCGCGGGCCCAGTCGTTCGCCTGGCTATTGGCCACGATTGCGATGTGGTTTGCCGGGCACGTCGTTTTCGGTGAGATGGTTTCCTTCGACGACGAGGTCGCCTTCCTCTACGCCTCCTCGGTGGCACTTGCCGTTGCCTTCGCCCTCTGGCGTGCCCGTCCGTCGGTCCTCCAGATGACGGCCATGGGTTTGACAACTGGCCTGACCGCTGTCTCGGCACTCGTGCTCATCGACGACATATCCGAGCGATCGTTCGGCATCGTGTTTGCCGCCCTGGGAGTCCTGTGGCTGGTTCTCACCTACGTCGGCTACTTCCGGCCGCGCCGGACGAGCCTCGCTCTCGGAGCCACAGGGCTCCTTCTGATCGCCTTCCCCGAGCTCGGAGACATGCCATGGACGGCGATGGGCTTGGTGGTGGCACTCATCATGATGATCATCTCCGTCGCTCTCGACGAGAACGTCCTCCTCGGCTTCGGAGTCGCCGGGATGTTCGTCTACACGCCGCTCACCGTCTTCGAGCTCTTTGGCGACACAATTGGCGTTCCCGTCGCTCTGCTCACCACAGGGCTGGTCCTACTGGGAGTAGTCGTGTTGGTTTTGCGAAGAAGAGCCGGCGACGACTCACCGGCAGCCCTGGAGGTCCCTGATCTGGAGGACTAGGGGCCAAAGACGAACGGTTCCAGACCCCATCGAGCTGTCACACGACCACAACGATCTTCGACCGCATGTGCCCCTCGCCAAACCGCCACATTGCCGCGGCCGCCTCCGCCAGGGTGTAGGTGTCCTGGATCACAGGTCTGACTGCGCCCGACTCGATCATCGAGGTCAGAACGTCGAGATCTGCCGTAGTGCCTTTTTCGACGAAAACTCCACTCGACCGGCTGTCGAACAACGCGCCGAGCTGAATCCCGGCGATGCGGGGAAGAGGACCGAGCCATTTGCCTTTGGGCCCGCCCACCATCACGTGCCTACCGCCTTCGACCAAAACCTTCCGGATCTGCCTCCATGAGCGATCTCCCGGATTGTCGAACATCAGGTCGTACTTGTTCCCCGACTCCACGAAATCCTCGTCGTGATAGTTGACAACATGATCTGCGCCAAGGGCAATGGCCGCTTCGACGTTATGAGGGCTGCACACCGCGGTCACGTTCGCACCGAGAGCCTTGGCGATCTGAACCGCAAACACGCCGACTCCGCCCGAAGCACCGTTGATCAAGACGTTCTGGTCCCTTCGGAGCCGGCCAACGTCGCGGAGCCCTTGGAGTGCGGTCTGGGCGGCGAGAGGGATGGCTGCTGCCTCCTCGAACCCAAGACCGGGCGGCTTCGAAGAGAGGTATCGAGGATCTGCAGCGACCATCTCGGCGAAGGCACCGCCTGCCTCGCCATAGACTTCGTCACCGGCCCGGAGCCCGTCGACCTCCGATCCGACTTCTCGAATCACCCCAGCGAAGTCAATGCCGGGGATCTTCCGCTTGGGCCGGCGGAACCCGTTCTGGGGCCTCACCAAATAAGGAGTGCCGGTCATCAGATGCCAGTCGGCGGCGTTGACCGAACTCGCCCTCACCTCGACCATGACTTTGGTCGGCTCCAATTCCGGTGTCGGGACATCTTCGAAACTCAACACCTCCGGACCGCCATATAGATCCTGCACGATTGCCTTCATGATCATCTCCAAGTCACTGCCTCATTCTTATGTCGTAAGGTAACTTTACAATGTAAGGTTGTCAACCCAGACTTACCTTGTACGGCTAGCCTGCTTGAGGAAGGAGACTCAGGCTTGGCAAACCGATCCAGAACCAAGACCAGGCGTCGACCACGACAGCCTCTCAACGACGAACGCGTCTTCAAAGCGGCGATCCACGTGGCCGATGTCGAAGGTCTGAAGGCGGTCACCATGCGTCGACTGGCAGAGGAACTGGGAGTCGAGGCGATGTCGCTCTACTACCACGTGCCCAACAAAGAGGCGGTGCTCGACGGCATGGCCGACGCGCTGGTCCGGGAAATGCTCAATGCCGCCACTGAACTCGGCGGTCCTGACCCTGAAGCCGATTGGCAGGGTGCGATGCGGGCCCGGATCCTCGCCGCTCGAAGCGTCATGATGCAGCACAAATGGGCACCACAGGTCTTCGAGGCCCGAACCCAAGTCAGCTCCACGGTGATGATCTACTTCAATGACCTGCTCGGGATCATGCGCGCCGGAGGGTTCTCCTACGACCTGGCTCACCACGCCATGCATGCTCTGGGAAGTCGATCCTTGGGATTCACCCAAGAGCTGTTCGAGCCGGAAGAGGGCGAGGAGCCCGGTCCCGAAGAAGAGGCCGATCTGATGGAGCAGATGGCTGAGACGGTCCCTTACCTGGTGCAGATGATGGTGGAGATCACACACGACGACCCGGAGGACACCCTCGGCTGGTGCGACGACGAGACCGAGTTCAAGTTCGGCCTCGATCTCATCCTCGACGGTCTCGCCCGCAAGCTGGCGAACGCCTGACCGTGTGACCCAAAATCGCAGTACCCGCCGATCATCGAATCTCCATGAAACCGGCAGCCTCACAAGCATCGACCATCGCCCGGATGTCGTCATAATCTGAGGCGTTCACCGGGACGAATCGGACGACCTCGCCATGGGACAGCACGGCCCGGCCGCCGGAGGTGGAATCGAAATCAACGAGCACCTCGCGGACTTCGTCGCGATAGCCCTCACCCAATCGCTTCGACACGGCCACCGGCTGGATGGTGGATGGACCAAGACTGTCGATGATCTTGAGCTTGGCGGCAAGCTCGGGATGATCCCGCAGCTCGATCGTCAGAACCTGGGAGTCGATTGCGGAGGCGTCGACCTCACCGTCGGCGACCAGCCGCACCGCAGTCTCATGGAAACCGGCCTCTACGACATCGGAGAAGAAGCCGCCCGTCTCGCCAATCTCGACCAGGTGATATCGGGTGATCCCGTAGCCGGAGTGCGACAACGGCTCGTTGAAGGCCCAGGACCGTCCCCTCAAGTCCGAGAACCGGGCAGCCTCGTCGTCACGCCGGACAACTACGTCTGAGAAGTAGATCGGCCTGCCTCCATACCGATCACCTTTGAGGACAGGTGCCGCCACTGGAACCGCTGGGCTGATTCCCTGCCGTTCGAACATCACATAGGGAAGGCTGCACACGAAGCAGATGTCGTTGACATCGTTGCGACAGTTCTCATAGTCCGTCTCAACCACCAACTCGGCGCTGGCACCAAGTCGCTTGCCGATGGCGTCGGTGATGGCTTGATAGACCCGAAGCATGTTCGGGGCAAGAAAAGTCCCTACGCGAATGTCAGCCATTACTGCTCGGCTCAGGCTACGCGGCCTCTGCCAGGTGATATGAGCCGTCCAATACAATCGCCGTCGTGAAAAGCCTCGAACTCCCCCCACTCACCGAAGACTTCAGCGCCGACCCGGTCGAGCTCTTCTTCGACCTTGCCTACGTGTTTGCTTTCTCCCAGATCGTCGGATCACTCATCCACGATCCCACCTGGGCTGGAGTCGGCAAAGCCGCGCTCATCTTCGCCCTGTTGTGGCTGCCTTGGCAGCAGCTGACCTGGGCGGCCAACGCGGTGTCGGGGAACGGCCGACCAATCAGAGCCATTTTCCTACTTGCGACTGTGGTCAGCGTCCCCATGGCGGCGTCGACAACAACGGCACTCACCACCGGTGGATGGGTGTTCGCCGTCTCGTTGGGGCTGATAATGGTTCTGGGGTTCTCCATCCAGCTCATTGGTGCGGAAAAGGGGACCGGGTCCTGGACTGCCGCAGTTCGGTGGATAGGCCCCAACGTGGTCGCAATCGTGGTGCTTCTCTTTGGTGCCAATGCTGAAGGGAACTCTCGGATCTATGTTTGGCTGGGCGCAGCCGCCGTTGTGCTGGCGGCAATGATTGCCGCCGGCCGTCAGGGGTGGTCCATCAGATCGGGTCACTTCGCCGAGCGCCACGGTCTCATCGTCATCATCGCCCTCGGCGAAGTCATAGTCGCCATCGGGGTGCCCGTCGTGGCCGCCCTCGTCGAGTCAGGAGGGTTGGACGGAGCCACCGTTGCAGCGCTGGTGGCGACCGGGTTGTTTGCCGCTCTCCTGTGGTGGGGATACTTCGACCGGCCGGCTCGGGGTTTGGAGCACATGGCATCACAACTCACGTCAGATCAGGACAAAGGCCAGTACGCCCGCGATGTCTACACCTGGCTGCACGCGCCGTTGGTTGCCGGGATCATCCTCTCCGCCGCAGCTTTGGAAGAGATCGCACTCCACCCCGAAGACGTCGTCGAGGATCCGTTTCGGCTGATGCTGGCCGGGGGCTTGGGCCTCACCTATCTCTCCATCGTGGGCGCCGTGTGGAGGGCCTCCCGACATTTTTCCGTGGAACGGGTGGCCGTGGCCGGCCTGATTGCGGTCGTCATCGCGCTCACACCCGATGCGGTGGGGCTAACGGTGGTCCTCTTGGTCGTGGCGCTCATGTTCCTGGCGCTTTTGGTCGAGCACGTGAGGACCGATACCCGCTTCCAAGAGGCGATGTAGGCCCGGTGCACTCAATCGGAATGCAGTTCGCTGGGTGAGCTCTCGGTGTGGATCGAACGGTCACGGTGGACGTGGCGGTCTCCGACGGGATCGTGTGCGGCGTCATCTATGAAGACCCGGTCGTCTGAGACATGGAGGAGAGCGTGTCCATACGCTTCGGTGAGGTTGGCCATCGTTAGCACCTCTTCGGGCGTCCCAGCCGCGACGACTCTTCCCGACAGCAGCACCACGTAGTCAGCAACCTGAGCCTCCGATAGATCGTGGGTCGTCATGACCACGGAGCATCCGCGGTCGATCTCCTGGTGGATAGCCTCGTCGATTGCCTGAGCGGTGGTGATGTCAATGCCTGTCAGAGGCTCATCCAGCAGAAGCAGGTCGTGATCCTGGGCCATGCCCTGGGCGACGAACACCCTCTGGCGTTGACCACCAGACAGCTCGTTCAGGTGCCGGGTCCGCAAGTCGGCCACGCCAGTACGGCGCATCGCCTCCTCGACCGCCTCCCTATCGACCTGACTCAACCTCTGATAGAGCCCGCGGCTGCCATATCGGCCCATCGAGACCACCTCCTGAACCGAGACGGGAAGAGTGTCGTTGACTTTCGTGGTCTGCAACACGTAAGAGATCCGATGGCCCTCCCCTGTTCGAGCCGGCACCTCGATCACGCCCTCACGTGGATCGACGAGACCGGCAATGATGTTCAACAGACTCGACTTGCCGGACCCGTTGGGGCCGATCACTGCAGTTATCCGACCGGCGGGAATGGTGAAGGTCGACCTGTCCAAGGCAACGTTGTCCCCGTAGGCGACGATCAGGTCGGTAGCGGACACCGCGAAATCGCTCATGCGCAACGCGTGCACCGGCCTTCGATTTCGAGGGCGTGGGTCAGCGGGAAGAACTGCACGTTATCGCTCGTCTCCTTGACCACCCTGTCGACCTCTTTCTCGTGCTGGTCAGACAGCTCCACGTCCTCGACGGCTCCGCAGTCGATGCACACCAGATGGTGATGATGCCCCCGAAGCCATTCCGCCAACTCAAACCTGGTGATCCCCTTGGCTCCATGGTGCGGCGCCACAACTCCCGCCTCCTCGAGGACGGTCAGCGATCGGTATATCGAAGAGAGAGGAAGAGACCGATCAACGGCGTCATGCAGCTCGCCCGCGGACAAAGGGCCCTCAGCGGTAGACAACGTGGCCACCACGCTCTGTCTCCCGCTGGTGTAGCGAATGCTCAGGGTCTGGAGACGCTCCAGGACCTCCCGGTCAAGAGTTGAGGTTGTCACATCCAGCCCCTTGTGGTTAGATTTTGGCAGTGATTGATAACGATTCTCATTATAGGTCGGGATCTGAGAAGGATGCCAGTCGAGCGCGGACGGGATATTTGATGACGATCGTGTTCGCCGTCATCGGCTTGCTTCTTCAGGCCTGCGGGAACGGGCAAGAGACCGCCGAGACCGGACTCCGAGTCGTGGCGACAACGACCATTCTCGGTGACGTCGTGAGAAACGTCACCGGGGACGCGGCTCAGGTCGAGGTACTGATGCCAGTCGGAGCCGATCCGCACGATTTTCAGGCATCTGCGGCGCAGGTGAGGCTCCTCAACGAAGCCGATCTGGTGGTGGCCAATGGTCTTGGGCTCGAGGAAGGCATCTCCGACGTCCTAGCCTCGGCCGAGGGCGATGGAGCTGAACTGCTGGAGATAGGGCCCCTCCTCGATCCCCTTCCCCCAAGCGCTATCGACAACGATCACGCCGAACACGAGGAGGAGGAGGATGTCGATCACGACCACGGTGAGCACGATCCCCACGTATGGATGGATCCACGACGGATGGCCCAAGCTGCAGGCCTGATTGCCTCACGGCTTGCCGAGATAGACCCCAGCATTGACTGGGCCTCCATTGCCGCCCCTTATGCAGAGGAACTGATTGCTATCGACGCGGAAGTCGTGGGCATTCTCGCCGCAATCCCGGAGGAGGACCGGAAGCTGGTGACCAACCACGACTCGATGGGATATTTCGCGAAGCGGTACGGCTTCAGTGTGGTCGGAACAGTGATTCCGGGAGGTTCCACGCTGGGAGAACCAAGCTCGGAACAGCTGGCCGAGTTGATAGACACCATCCGGTCCGAACAAGTACGAGCGATATTCGTCGACTCCACCGCCCCGACTGACCTCGCAGAGGCCATCGCCGAAGAGATCGAGGAGGAGGTTGCCGTCGTGGTGCTTCATACCGGCTCATTGGGTGATCCGGGATCGAACACCGACACTCTGGCCGGGCTCCTCGTAGAGAACGCACGGAACATTGCCGCGGGCTTATCGCGGTAAGAGGTCCAAAACCCGGAAGGCTACGGTTTTGTTGTGGCGTGGCTGATCGATCCCTTCGAGTTCGCTTTTCAACAGAGGGCTCTGATCGGCGGTTCATTGGCCGCGATCGCTCTCGCCCTCGTCGGCACTTGGGTGGTAATCCGCGGGATGAGCTTTCTCGGAGACGCACTGGTCCACGGGGTCATTCCCGGCATTGCCATGGCCATTCTCTTTGACTTCAACGTTCTGATGGGCGCTGCGGCGGCAGCGCTGGTGATGATCCTGGGCATCAACCTCATCCACCGCCAGACGACATTCTCAGAGGACACAGGAATCGGCCTGCTCTTCGTGGGCATGCTGGCGCTTGGGGTGATCCTCATCTCTCGCACCACGTCCTTCAGTGGCAACCTGACCTCCATCCTGTTCGGTGACGTACTCGGTGTTTCTGACACCGACATACTTGTGGCAGGCATCGTGCTCGCCATCGCCGCCGGTGCCTCTCTCCTTCTCTATCGGCCCTTCCTGGTGCTCGCATTCAATGAGCAAAAGGCTCGCGTCCTGGGTATGCGACCCGGTCTCGCCCACTGGGTGCTGCTGGGACTCATCACCGCGGTCATAGTCGGCTCGTTCCAGACTATTGGCGCGCTGTTGGTCTTCGGACTCCTCATTGGGCCTCCTGCCACAGCAGCCCTCCTGGTCAGACGCGTCCCGGCAATGATGCTTGCGGCCGCACTCATCGGGGTTCTGTCGGTGGCTACAGGTTTGATCATCAGCTTCCACTTCGACACCGCGGGATCGGCAACCATGGCACTGGTGCCGATCGTGCTGTTCTTCGTCGTTCTCGGCGCTCGTGGGGTCCGCGCCAGGCGTCTGGCCGCGAGCCCCAGTTGAACTGCATTCCGGTGCGTTCCGTCTGGTTTTCCTAACCTCTCAGGAACTCCGCCCCTGGAGAGGCATGACCAAGAGTGACAATCGGCTGAGGCTATTCGACGACTCTGATCGTCTGGTCGACCGCTTCGGCTTGGTGCTCGTCATCTCGACTCTGTCGGTGATCACTCTGTCCTTGGTCGACATGCGCTCGATCGAGAGCGTCCGCTCCAAGATAGGAGTCATCGCAGTCACGGTTTTTGTGGGCGCCACATTGCTCCTGGCATTGCGGGCTTCCGGTGTCCGACGCCGTTACCAGACGATTGCCGACATCCTCGTTGGAGTGGGTCTAGTGATCTCACTAGTGGTGCTCCTGGTCGCCATCTTCTCCGAATCCACTGCCGAGCAGGCGGAACTGTCAGCACCGCCGATGATCTGGATCGTCCTCACACCACTGGCCTCGCTACTTGTGATCAGGAGGCTGACAAAACATCGAGAGGTGACCGGCCGCACTCTCCTCGGGGCCGTCTCCGCCTATCTACTGATCGCCCTGGCGTTCAACTTCGCCTTCATCGCCGTCGACTACTACGCGGCGGGGACTTTCTTCGGAAGTGAGCAGCCCACGACGAGCTTCATGTATTTCAGTCTCACCACCATCACCACTCTCGGCTACGGCGACCTGGCCCCGGCTGGAGAGCTGGGGAGGCTCCTCGCCACAGTGGAAGCTGTCGTAGGCCAGGTCTATCTCGTCACGTTCGTGGGAATGGTCGTCGGGTTGCTCGTTGCGGAGAGGCAGCGACACATGGAAGAGTCCGCCTGAGAGGCGACGACGCTCTGCTCAGTCATCCAGAAACGACTTGACGACGCTCGCCACGTCCCCGCCACCCAGCCAGGGGATTCCCGAAGTACCGGGCACCGAGACGAACCGGCCATTGCGAACTGAAGCTGCCAGCTCGGGCCCGATCTCAGGCCGGATGCTGTTCGACTTCCTCCGGGTGACGACCAATACGTCAGCCTCGACTCGATCCACCAGATCACCCACATCGATGTCCTGCTGGAGGCTCAGAGCCCGAGCGATCATGTCATCGCTGATGGTGGACTGCAGCATCGTGTTGAACCAGCGGCGGTCTGCTGCAGGTTCGTCGGGCAGGACGATGTCGGAGATTGTGCGTCTTCCGAAGCTGCCGCTGGAGAGCATCGTCTCGACAAACGAGCTCATCGAATCCGAGCTCATCCAGGACCGCATCCCGATCTGGGGCATGTATGCGGCGAGTCGTCCGACCCGAAACCTGCCGGAGGCCGCCACCGCCAGCGCCACCGGAACGCCATCACCCGTGGCATAGATATCGAATTCCCTCAGGTCCGAAACGGCAAGGACGGCTTCGACGTCAGCCTCTCTGGCTTCGATCGAGATATCGGCGACATCGCGTTGAGACGCCCCGGCGCCCCTGTACCCGATCCAGAGGTTGCGACGGCCCCGGCCAATGGCCTCGAAATAGTCACGACCGCGGGGATGTGAGACCGCGGCGGCCATGTCCTGGGCCCAAGCTGAGACGAACAGCAGGGGACGGCCATCCCCAAAGTCCTTGTATGCGACGCGGGTTCCGTCAGTGCTAGTGACGAAGAGCGTGGGATGCGGCTCCGGAACCTCCAAGGCGGCTCCCTCGTCGAGAATCCGCTGTTCCAAGGCTCTGAGCTCCGAAGAGGGCACAACGCCGACTTCTTCGGCCAACAACCGACGGATCCGGTCATAAGCCCGCAGGGCGTCCACCGGCCGTCCCGCAGTGGCAAGAGCTTCGACCAGCAGAACCCAGAAGGGCTCGTGCAGAGGCTGCTCACCGACCAGCAGCTCGAGTTCGGGGATGATGGCTTGGGCGTCGCCGACACCCAGCGCCGCTCGGTGTCGCTGTTCAATCGCGGTCCGGCGAAAGCTGTGCAGCCGTGAAATGGCTGGCGCCAGCGAAGGCAGGTCCCCCGCCACATCGGTATAGGGATCTCCGCGCCACTCCCCCAGACTCCGATCGAGGCTCGAGACGACCTCTTCCCCAGTCGCGGTTCCGGCCTCGGATATCAACCTGGCGAATCTCTCCGCGTCTATGGCTTCGCCGTCTAGTGACAGCTTGTAGCCGGACTTCACCGTCGAAATCGCATCGTCGCCAAGGACCGCTCTCAGGGCTGACACTGCGGTGTGCAGCGAAGTCCGTGCCCGAGGCTCGTCTGATCCCCAAACCTCCTCCATCAGGGTGTCGAACTTGACAACATCTCCCGCGTTGGCCGTGAGCAGAGCAAGGACCTGACGTTGCCTGAGGCCCAGGTCGACGACACTGCCCTGGTCGTCCAACACCTCGATTTGGCCGAGAACGCGTATCTCCAAGATCGGGATCCTAAGTCCGTTGAGCGGCGGTTGAGTCTCCGCTCAGAAACGACAAAGCGACCTGTCGGACATTCGACGCATGTCGAAAGCTCGCCTCCTCGCCCCCATCCTTGTACTGACGCTCGTGGCAATGCCCGGTCCCGGCGCAAAGACAGTGGATGGCCTCGTCTTCCTCAACGGAACGACAGCCCAGATCGATCGGATGCTCGAAGCGGCGGAGAGGTTTCACGCCGTGGGATTGGACCTGCCGGATCTCGAGGTCTCATTCCACTCCGACAAAGGCCCCTGCAACGGGCATCTCGGCCTTTTTCGACCGGGAGAGATTCTGATCTGCACCCACCATGAGTTCATCTACGAGCACGAGCTGGCCCACGCTTGGGAGCACAGTCACCTCGAAGATGGGAAGAGGCGTGAGTTCATGGAGCTTCGGGATCATGACAACTGGTTCGACGCCTCCCGTCCTTGGAACGAACGAGGCGGCGAGGACGCCGCATTCATCATCCAACAGGGTCTTCTCGACGAGCCACTCCCCACCCACCTCCCGTCAGAAATCGAGGATCGCCTGGCGGCTTTTGAAGTACTCACCGGAAAGCAGTCACCCAGGACCGAACTGGCGTCATAGGTTGCGCCGTCAGGGCGACCTCAGAGGGCGAGAACTCCCTGTATTGCCTCCATGCGGTTGACCCGGTCGATACTCACCGGTGACGATCCGTCTTTGAGATGCGCGGTCTCCTCGAGCACATCGCCGAGCTTGAACAGACGAATCCAATCGTCTCTGGTCGGCTCGCCGGAGTCGACACCGATGTTCCATCCGGTCATCACGTCACTGACGCCGCCGAGCACTGCATCGACAGCGGTGAGCCCGAACCGGCCGGCGAGCAAACGGTCCCTGAATGACGCGTTGCCACCGCGGACCACATGGCCAAGGACGGTGCCGCGCACGTCATATCCATTGGTCTCGCCAAGTCGCGAGGCGACCTCGTCCACAATCTCATGGGTCGGCACCGGAACGCCTTCCGCCTTGATGATCAAGACCCGGGTCTTGCCGCGAGCACTGTCGAAGGAGGCCCTGATGCACTCGGTCACAGAATCCATGACCTCGTCGCGCGTATGGGAGCGCTCCGGCATGAGAACCGCGTCAGCGGCGCTGGCAACTGCGGCGGCCATCGCCAGGTATCCCGACTCGCGTCCCATGACTTCGACAATGAACGCACGATGATGAGAGCGTGCGGTGTCTGAGATGTTGTCGCACGCCTCGACGATCGTATTGAGCGCGCTGTCGACACCCAGGGCCTCTCTGGTGAGACCGATGTCATTGTCAATCGACGCCGGGATCCCCACCACGGGGATCTCACACTCGCCGGCGAGGGCGTGGGCGCCGGCCAGGGTTCCATCTCCGCCGATGACAATCAGACCTTCAATGGAGTATTCCTCGAGATTCTCCACGGCCCGAAGGCGGCTCTCTTTGGAGACAAAGCGTCGGCTCCGCGAGGAGCCGAGAACCGTGCCTCCGAGGCCCCCGCTGTTCTCCACCTCAGGAACCGGTGCCATCTTCCCGGAACGCCGGGAGTGCGTCAGCGGGCGCAGCTCACCGTCGATGAGACCGTCATATCCGTTGATCACGCCCCAGGGCTGGACCCCGTTGGCAGCAGCGACCTTGGTCACCGCGAGGATGGCCGCGTTCATCCCGGGGGCGTCGCCGCCGGAAGTGAGTATCGCCAGACCTGCCATGAGCGGGAAACGGTAGAGAACTCAGCGACCAGAAGTGCGAACTTGGGGGCACCCGGTGCGAGCGCCCCCAAGTTCTTGGTTCAACTCCCCTCGAAGAGACAGACCTCGGTGAAGACCACGCTCCCGCCGTTGTCCGACATAGTCGCGTACCGAGTCGACGAAAAACATCGACTCCGGGTTGAAACCCGTCACGTCGGTTGAACAGATAGCTGGCCAGACAGCCGGTCTCGTACTCATTTGGTGAACCGTCGGCTCTCCAAGCAGCAGCAACATCGTCGGGCAGCTCGGCGGTGAGAACCAAGTGTGTAGTCACCCGGCATCGTCCGTCCTGACGTTGATTGCGTCACATTCGACTGAGATCGGATCGGGAAGCTCGGTCCCGGGATCGTTATCAGCCTCAAACCATTCCACTGAGCAAAGGACGTCGCTCTCCCGGATCTCCTCATAGCCGTGGTTCCGGGTGAAGACATTGCCGTTCCCCATCGGACAGCGTGTCGCTGGCGGGGTCGTAGATGAGACTCGAATTCACAGAGAACGCCGGCTCCTGGTCAGGTAGACAGAAGATCTCTCCGGAGAACACATACTCCGGCGATTCCGCCATCCACGAAGACTCTCCCGAGCCAAGGACCTCGGCCAGGATGACTCCCACCCGCGACGGGATCGGCGCCACAGACCACCGCCGTGGGATCGAGCAGGTCGAACCCTCCGTCGGGATGAATGTTGAGGTAGTTGGGCCCGTTCTCCTCGAACGCAATCCACGAGCCAAGGTAGGGGACATCGACAAACTCGATGGTCTCCCGCTTAACCAGATCGGGATGGGTCATCTGAGCGTCATCTTTCACACAGTTCGAGTACTCGTTCCACACCTCACACGGCGCCACCCACATCGCGATGAATTCGTGCTCTCCGGGCGCCAGTCCTTCGCTGAAATCAAACAGGTGCCCCCGACACGGCGGAGTTGCCCCACCGAAGCAGCCGATGGTGTCGGGTTCCACCTGCTCCCCATCGACGAAGAGATAGAAGTGCATGTCTCCCGGGCTCTGGCCCTTCTGCGGGAACCAGCCGTGCTGGACGTGGAACGGCTCACCGGCGGCAAACTGGTCTGGAGCACCCGTGAAGAAGTTGATCCGTGGAGTGTCCGGGGGATCACCGGATGGCGCCGAACTGGCCGGGCTGGCCATCAGCAGTCCCCCAATCAGCGCTATTGCCAGAGTCAGAGTGGCTCTTCTCATCAATCCCCCTTGTAGTCAATGGCTTTTCGCCTCATGACTACTTAGAGCGCCGGTAACCGGGGAATCGCGACGTCTAGGACTGGTCGATCGTGGCTGGGTCGAACCCGAACTTCACGCCGATGTCTCCCGATCCGGCTTCGATCCACCCCGAATCGAGGAACTGGCCGGGAAACGGAAGAGGCGTGAATCGGAACGCCCAATCACCGGTTTCGAATGGATTGTGACCCGACGTCAGCTCGTGTGATACCCCGGCCTCGTCGATGAACATGACCCCGAAATTGATCCACTCGGCCACCCCCGACAAGGAACCGCTGGCTTCCCCGGAGTCCGAGTCATAGGAGTCAAAGCTGACCTCTGGGATGATCATCTCCAGTACGTCGTCGGAGTGGGTGAAGGAGAAGGTGTCTCCGGGCACGAGGGACACGCCTCGTTGGGCGAGATCAACAACGAAATGCCCACCATTGTCGGTTACCAGGCCACCCGGCAAGGAGGCGCCATTGATAGTCACCTGGAGCGGCGTGTTGGGGAGGAAGCCTCGACCTTCGAAGATCATGACCCTCATGTCCACGCCGGCCGATATGTCTGGCTCGGTGGTTCCGGTGACATCGATGAAGGCAACACCGTCTCTCACCAGGGCCACCGTCACCTGGGTTCCCTCCACGATGTCGACGCCATCGGGGAAGTCCATCGACCACCAGTCACTGTCCGGCACCACGCTGGTGGTGAAGACTTCGCCTCCGTTGTCGACGATGACTCTCACATCCGCGGCATCGCCATAGGCGAGGGTCATCTGATCGAGTTCAGCGTCGAGACGATCTATGGAGACCCCCCGATCGATCCGGGCCACGACCGTCCGCTCCCCCTGGGTGACGGTGAGCAATGTCACGTCGCGACAGCATTCGTCGAACGCAGGCATGGTGAAACGGCCGTCGGAGTCGGGGTTCGCGCTTCGCCTCTCGGTGATTCCTTCGTATTCGAGAGTGGCCACCACTTCGATGTCGGGCTCCCAACCGTTGCCGGAGAGGGCCCGGTCAAGACCACTGAACACGAGAGGGAATTGATCGAGATCGAACCCGGCTGAGGCCGGCGTTGTCGTAGGTGTTGGAACCGTCGTCGGCGTGGCGGGCACCGACGTCGGCGTCGAATCGACCACGTCGTCGGGACCACGGGAGCTGAAGACCCAGACCGAGAAAGCGACCAGGAGGACTGCCGCGGCTCCGGCCAAGGCAGGCACCCACCATCTGGGCCCTTGAGGTCTCGGGGTGACGGTGATCTCGACCACCTCGCGGGGCCAACCTGCTTCTTCACGCAGGCCGGCGGGCAAAAGATCCTCGACCGGGGGTGCCATCGAATCCACGATCTGGGTGTAACTGCGGATCTGCTCTTCGAGTCGCACGCTCATTCGTCTACCCCCAACCGTTTACGAAGACGACTCATGGCTCGCTCGATGTGTGCCTTGACGGTGGAAAATGTGACTCCCCACATCTCTGCGACCTCGGTGATGCTCCACCCGTAGCCGTGGACCAGCACCACAGCGGCCCGCTGTTTGGCGGAGAGCGCAGCGATGGCGTCGGCCAACCCCGGCTCGAACCAATGTGATCTGTCCGGCTGGTCGGGGATCTGCACCGGAGGCGGCTTTCGAAAGATCCCGCGCCGCGCTCTGCTCTGCCCGACTCGGTACAAGTAGCCGGCAGGGTTCGTCATCTCGCCGACCCGGTCCCAGTTCTCCCATGCGTAGGCCAACGCCTCCGCAGCCACGTCGGGACCGACGTCGGGGCCATATGCCGCGATGAGAGCCTGCCGCAGCGGCTTGGCCACGCGTTCCACGAACGCGGTAAATGAGGCCGCGTCCGAATCCACCGTCACCGTGAGTTTCCAACCACTCATGGCGAATCAAGCAGATGAGGCATGCCTCGTGCATCGAGAAAGCCGTCCAGGTGTCGTCCTTGTCCGTTCTAAAGAGAAAGCCTCGAAGGACCGCTTATCGCGACGTAACAACCGCCTCAGTTTGATTCCGGCCGGCCTCAGAAATCGCCTCGAACACCTGGAGCATGTCGCCCCGGGTGGTTCGATGAGAGCAGATCGAGACTCTGAGAACGATTCGGCCCTGAATCCGGGACGTCATCAGGAAACCAACACCGCTCAGCTGAATCGCATCGGCGATCCGCTGGTTGATCTGATCAATCAGTGCGGACTGCTCCTCGGAGGTGTAGGTGCCCTCCAGCTCTGGCTTGAAACGGAAGGAGTAGATGAACAGCGACGGGGGTCGGACGGCCTCGAAATCGTCCGACTGCTCGACCAGTTGGTGGAGATACTCGGCACACTCGATGTTCTGCCTGAGCAGCGATCGGTAACCCTCAACGCCATAGTGCTTGAGCGTCATCCACAGCTTTAGGGCGCGAAAACCCCGGGACATCTGTGGGCCGTACTCGAGGAAGTCGAGACCGTCATACTCAGTCGGAATCGACCCACGAAGATACGGAGCGGTCATCGAGAACGCCGCACGCAGCTTCTCGGGATCCCTCACCAGCACACCACCGCACTCGTAGGGGATGTAGAGCCACTTGTGAGGGTCGAGCGTGATCGAGTCGGCACGATCCAGACCCACATACTCGTGGTGCAGCTCAGGGAGCATGGCACCCACCGCGCCACTGGCCCCGTCTGCGTGGAACCAGAGACCCAACTCCTCACAGACATCGGCGATCTCACTCAGTGGATCGATTGTCCCCGTGTTGACAGATCCCACCTGGCCGACCACACAAAAGGGGATGTCACCGGCAATGAGGTCCGACTCGACTGCCTCCTTCAAGGCATGGGAATCCATTCTCAGGTCGGGAGTGCTGGCGACCCTCCGCACCGCATCCCGGCCCAAACCGAGAAGGCTCACGGCACGAGTGATTGAAACATGGCCCTCGTGGTCGGACATGTAGAGCCGAAACTGGCCATCTGCATGCCCCACGCCATGGAGAGACACATCGAACGACGCGGTCGACCGCAGGGCGGTCGCCAGGGCCGTGACATTTGCCATGGTCCCACCAGAGGTGAGTAGCCCCCCACACTGAGGGTCGTAGCCAATCAGCTCGGCGAGCCACCTCAGGCACCGCCGCTCGATCTCCGTCGCTGCCGGCGCCGGCTTCCACGCACCGGGATTCATGTTGACCGAAGCAGCGAGAGCCTCGGCGAGCGTGGCGATCATGGACCCCGAGCCGTTCACGAAGCCGAAGTATCTGGGGGAGCCGACATGAGTCGTGAACGGAAGAACGGAGCCTTCCCATTCATCGAGAATGCGATTGGGGTCCTGGCCGACCTCAGGCACGGGCTCGTCAAAGACGTCTTCGACCTCCACCGCTCGGACGGCCGGATAAACGTCCGCCTCTGCCAGTGAGCCGTAGTAGTCGGCGATCATGTCAATCGTGCGATACCCGATCTTGCGAAACTCGTCCGGCTCTAGATCCGGGTTGAACCAGCCGTCGTCGGTGTTGGCTAGGGCGGAGTCCATACGTCATCAAGATTCCACAACCGGGCCGGCATGTCATGAGCCCTAGGTACCGAATTCGAATCGGGCTTAGGGTGACGCTGGACCTGATGTGGTACCTGGCTTCTAACCCCTGTCGGTCAGAATGCCCTCGTCCCGGGCAAGGACTATGGCCTGGGCTCGTCCCGCGACACCGAGTTTGCTGAAGATCCGGTTCACATGGTTTCTGACTGTGTGCGGGCTGATGAACAACGACTCGGCGATCTCCGGGTTTGACCTGCCGCGAGCGATCTCAGCGAGGACTTCCAGTTCTCGGGGAGTCAGCTTTTCCAGAGCTGTCGAGGCTTGGGGCCCCTCGGGCGACGGCAAAAAACTGGCCACGGCCGCCGTGAACTCCTTCCACGAGGCGTCATCCTGGAGTATGTGGTTGTCGGAGTCGAGCGGAACAAAACGAGCTCCTGGGATCGCCGCGGCAAACCTGCGCCCTTCGTCAAAGGGCACCATCGCGTCACCTCTGGAATGAAGCACCAGCGTCGGGACCGACACATCGCCTGCGTAGCCTGAGACATCGATTTCGTAGAAGGCTCTCTCGAAGCGCGCTGCGTTGTCCGGAGTTGTTGTCAACCTCTGAAGGTCGTTGAAGGCGTCGATCTGCGACGCCGGAGCACTTGGCATGAACAGCGAGGAGAAGACTGCCCGGAATGCAGGATTGTCTCTCCCCCATCCGACTCGGATCATCTCCACGAAGAGTTCGGCCTCCTTGCGGTCTTCGGAAGTCCGGCTGCGGGCCAACCTCCCTCGAAGATAAGAGCCGTACAAGACGAGGTGCGTGACCCGATCAGGATGAATGGCAGCGTATCGAGCCGCGACCGCTCCTCCTTGTGAGATGCCAAGGAGGGCGAAGCGATCGAGGCCCAAACCATCGACAACCGTCGACAGGTCCTGCACCCACGCGTCCATGGAGAACTCGTCCACATCCCAGTCCGACAGGCCGCAACCGCGCTCGTCGTATCGAATAAGCCTGTAGCTCTCGGAGAGATCAGTTAGCCAGTGGCTCCAAACCGGGCTGTTCCAGTCGTGCTCGACATGGGTCAGGTAGTTCGCAGCCTTGACCACTGGATAGTCGGACCCGGATGTGGCCACGGCCAGCCGAACTCCGTCTTCGGAGGTCAGGAATTGAATCTCCTGTCGCACGGGCTGGAAGCCTATTCGTCGACAGAGTGACCAAAGAGAGGACATTCCTCTGATTCGGCTATGAGGGGACCCCGTCTCCGCCACCGGGCTACACAAACGACCGGTGGCCTCCCTACAATCTGCCGCTCGTAGGGCCCATAGCTCAGCCCGGTTAGAGCGCATCCCTGATAAGGATGAGGTCCGTGGTTCAAGTCCACGTGGGCCCACAACTCAGCCCTTCCGACGTCGGCGACAACACCTCCAACGAGCTGTTCCAGGCGGCGGCTCTTGAGGCGTTGTGCTTCCGGCGCCGTTCTCTGTCAGTTCCCGCTGAGCACCTGGCGGACGAACTCGAGCGTGTCGCTGATGTATGACGAGTCACGGGTGGCCCGGGCCAGTGTGGAAGCTCCTTCGTAGGCGCTGACCGCAAATTGCGCCGCGCTCTTTGCTTCACTTTCGGCCCACCCCTCCTCCTGGAGACCGCGGGACATGGAATCAACCCATGATGCGAAAACCTCGGCACCGGCCTCTCGCACATCATCGAGCACAAATGCCATCTCGGTCGTCGGCACGCCAATCGGGCAGCCATACCGAAAATCGGAAGACTCCATGTCCGCTATCAGCGCTTGATAAAAGGTAACGGCAGCATCGGCCACGTTCAGTGCCTCCTCGATCGTGGCAGCCAAGTCTTGGGCAGTGCTGCGCCCTACTTCAGAGACCGCCGTCGACGCCAGCTGTGCCTTGCCTTCAGGGAAATGGTGATACATCGAACCGGCCGTGGCGTCGGCTACGGCCAAAACTTCTTTCATTGCCGTCGACCCGTATCCCCGCTGGCGCATAGATGCCGACATCGCCTCGACAAGTCGCTCCCGAGTGCTCATTGACCGTCTCCCTAGAACGTTCATTCTAATCTGTGCTAGAATGATCATTCTACTGCCGCGAGGAGAGACAAATGACACCCACCGTCGCCTTCGACAGCCTCATCCAGCCTCATTGGTCGGAATCCGAACGCACCAATGCGCAGAAAGTGCACCGTTTCGTCAAGTTGCTGATGAACGACCACGACTTTGAAGCCGTAGAAAGAGAATTTGGCGGCTCTCGATACACCCAGCACAACCGCACCATGACCGACGGCCTGGGCGGTGTGCTGGCTTCGGTGGGGCGCTTGGTCAGCCGCTTCCCCGAGTTCTCCTACGAGGCGAAACAGATCGTGTCCAGTGGCGACCGCGTCGTCGTGTTCAGCCACGCCACCTTGCGTTCGTCCGATCGCGGTGACGACAGGAAGGGGATGATCATCTTCGACATGTGGCAGGTGGATGACGGCGTCCTCGTCGAGCACTGGGACTCACTCCAGGGCCTCGATCTGCAGACGCGCCTTGTCCTCGCGACAAGCGGCGGGAAGATTCGCAACGAGAACGGTCCTTTCTGATCGATCAGACGAGGTGGCAGATGTGAGGATCAGACGGAGGACAAACAAGAGCTAAACGGGTAGCCAAGACCTCCCGCCTCGCCTGTGGAGCCAGATCGCCGCGTAATCTGGCATTCATGGTGCTCACTTCTCCAGAAATCGCATCGGTGATGCGTCGTGTCGTAGCGGCGTGGAATGCACGCGATCTCGAGACATTCAAAAACCTCTACGTGAGCGACGATCGCTTCCGGGGTATGGGCACGGCTATTGAGGAATTCTGGCTCGGCAAAGAGTTCTTGGCGGTGAGGGAGGCTCAATTCGACGAGATGCCCGACTTCAAAATGACTCTCGATCGAATCCACGCCTTCGAAATGGAGTCGACAGGATGGGTCGCCTCAACCGGCATTCTCGCCACGCCGACCGGAGATCACCCTCTTCAAATAGCGGCGGTGTTCATCATGGAAGCCGGCGTCTGGAAGATCGTCCTCTGGAATACGTCAATCGCCCGATCCAACATCGAGTTGTTCGACATCGAGCTCACGACGACGCTGACCGACCTGCTCGACTCCGTCTCAAAGGACTCGGCGGCAATGGCCTCGATAGCCGGCACCGGCGAGATAGTGACCCTGGTGTTCACCGATGTCGTGGACTCGACGATATTGGCCGGCCGCCTCGGCGACGAAGCCTGGGCCGCACTGATCGCACGCCACGAGGCGGCGATCGGGAAGATCGCTGAACAGCACCACGGCCGTGTCGTGAAGACTCTCGGCGACGGCTCGATGCTCGCATTCACCTCCGCCCGCGATGGAGTGGAGGCAAGCATCGCGATCCAGAAGGCGCTCGAAGGCGAAGAAGTCAAGATTCGCATAGGGATCCACAGTGGTTATGCCCTCCGCAGTGAGCACGACCTTCTGGGGTTGACGGTGCACAAGGCTGCCCGAATAGCAGCTGCTGCCGAAGGTGCATCGATCCTGGCTTCGTTTACGGTGAGCGACCTGATCGGCTCACTGTCTGACGTGCACTTTGGACCATCTCGGAACCTGACCCTCAAGGGTCTTGACGGACCTCATCCGGTTCGAGAAGTCCTCTGGCGGGGTCGGTAGACAGCACGGCCCCACATGAACCGCGGTTGTTAAGGCAAGGCCAGGCGACCTCCGTCAGCCCTCTTGTACGTAGGCGGAGACCACCGCGGTGAATCCAAGTCTGCAGGAGCCCTGTTCTGTCTGAACGCCGAGTTCGATACGGTGCTCCCCGTCGGGCCACGGAGCCAACGCTCCCACAAAAACGCTCCAGCCACCCGTTCCCGAAGGTTCGACTTGCGAGAAGGCGTTGTCGACACCAACGGGAAGTGACTCCACTGTGACGACAGGCTGCTGGGCCTGAATCGGCTCGCTGTTGAGCACTACGTTGGCCCCGGCGCCCTCAACGCTCTCGAATGTCGTCGGGCTTACTGACCAGCCGACATCACCAATCTCGCATCGAGTGGCCGCCGGCTCAGCGCCGGCTGTCGTCGCTGGTGCGGTCGTGGTAGTGGCCAGAACCAATGGCTCGTCTCCGGTAGGTCCGAGCACTACAACCGTTGTGGTGTGTTCGATCGTTTGATAGTGGTCCGAGCCATCGATCAGCACGTCGACAAACTGCGCGGCGCCGTCGAACTGGAGAAGATATGTACCTGGATCACCGACCGACTGGATTCGGAAGAGACACTGGTGGCTTTCCAACTCGTTCCATCCCCGACAGTCGCCGTCGACGTCATGCAACCCCTCTGGGACATCGATGTCTATGTCCAACACGTGCTCTGACCCACTGGTCCGGAACCAAAGACCAAACCCTCCCCCGGGCTCGACTTCGACGTAGGCGGGTGGCGCCTCGACCTCGACCACAGTCGGCCTCCCTCCACAAAGAGACAGCAGGAGGATGATGGCCAGAATCAAGGCCAGAATCAACGCGCCGAACCCAGCTAGCCGGCTCACTCCTCTTGGCCCCCCGGCACCGGCAGCCAGCCGGAGCAGATCAGGTCGATCTTCCCGATCTTTCCTCCGTCGTCCAACCGGATGAACACGTGCTGCTCGGCCTGGCGTCGCACGCCGGACGCGGGGACCACCGTCTGGAAGCGATAAGTGAGCCGGTGCACCGGAGGCATCGACGCGTCGTCGATTCCCTCGACTGCTGTAACCACATCTCCGTCGTCAAAGATGACTTGGAGGCCAGCGATCGACGCCTCGGCTCCCTCAGCCTCGGTCACCCTTGACGAGGTCACTCCCCGATACCGGACCCCTTCGGCGAGTTGGTCCCTGAGTGCACCCCAGTCTTGATCGAGCAAAAGCTCGACGAATCGCGCTTGCAGACTTTGGCCCGCAGGGACCATTTTGCGCCGCTCCCTAGCTGTGTTCGCTGACGGCGTAGATCTCGTCGGCGACGAGCCCATGCGCCTCGCGATGAACGGTGTGGGCGTCTTCAGATGATGGAGCGTCCACCAGGCAGAAGATTTTGCCCGCGGCCTCATCCACCCAGTACCGGCGATAGTTGACGTTGTAGACACCTTGGGTGTCCAGGTCTGCCTGGTGGGCCGTGGCCACATCGGCGACCGAAACTCCACCTTCGATCGTGTGAACATCCATGAACAGCGGCATGAGATTCCTCTTTCTGCGTTGTGCGAGCCCTGATGGCTTCGCCTCTGTCAAGATCAGGAGACCAGGAGGGCGTTTGACTCAGCGTTTGACGAGAAAGGTGCTTGGGAACCCGTGCTGGAGATAGACCTCATCGGTGCTCCGGAGGTTCGCCGCTCCGGCCTGGCCGCCGACAAACCCCGAAGCAGAAAGACCTGGGGCGTGCTCTGCTTCCTACTGCTGAACGGGGCCCCGACCTCGCGTAGCCGGCTGAGCACACTCCTTTTCTCCGAGGCGGCCGACCCGATGCGTGCCCTGCGGTGGAACCTCACCGAGCTGCGCCGTTTGCTTGGCCCGGAGGTTCGCTTGCACGGTGATCCGATCGTGGTCGAGCTTCCCAAAGACACAGTGACAGATGTAACGCTGATAACAGATGGCCAATGGCAGCAGGCCATCGGGCTGAAGCAACTCGGTGGGCAACTGCTGGGGGCCATGGACTTCGACGACTCCCCCCTATTCGAATCGTGGCTGCTCACCAGTCGTCGACACATCGCCGGTGCCAGTGAGGACGTGCTCCGAGAAGCGAGCCTTGCCTTGCTCGGCAGCGCACGAGCCGAGGAAGCGATTCCCCTTGCAGCGAAACTGGTCGAGCTCAACCCCTACGTGGAGAGCCACCAGGCGCTCCTGATTCGCAGCCTTGCCCTGTCCGGCGACTCTGAAGCGGCCGAGAAGCAGCTCCGGGCCACCACCGATTTGTATGCAAAAGAGCTCGGCGTGTTCCCCGGTCAAGCGGTGCGTGATGCAACTTCGGTCCGCCCTGCGGCGCCACAAGCGATCGGAACGGAAGAGGAGATCGAAGCGGCCATCGAGTCAGGCCTGGCTGCCGTCGGGGCGGGAGCAGTCGCGGCCGGTGTCAATACCCTGAGATTGGCGGTGGCCCTTGCCGACAACGAGGGAAACGACAGACTCATGGCTTTCGCCCGCTACCAACTGGCAGAGTCCCTGATCCATTCCGTACGGGGGGACGACGAAGAGGGTGCCGAGCTGTTGCACGGAGTCGTCGAAATCGCCCGCCGCTCCGGGGCAAAGGCCATTGAGTCCAGAGCGCGGGTGGAGCTCGGCTACACAGACATGCTCGCCGCACGTTACGACCGGGCGCGACAGTGGCTCGACCGAAGTGACCTGGCATGAAGCCGATGACGACACATTGATCAAGGCAGCCACTTACCTGGGTGTCGTCGAAACCGATCGCGCCCAATACGGGACTGCAGGAACGCCTTCTGCACGAGGCGTTGGAGCACGCGCAAAGTGCCGGTTTGCGGCGACGAGAGACCTATGCGATGTCGATGATCGGACGGCTGGACTTCCTCATCGGCAATCTCGAAAACGCCCGAGATCGCTTGAGTCGCTCCATCGAGCTGGCAGAGGAAAACAACTGGCTGGCGTTTGTGCCCTGGCCGCAGGCGTTTCTCGGCGAGACTCTCGTGGAGATGGGGGCAGCCGAAGAAGCAAGCAGGATCCTGCGACAGGCGTTCGCCCGCGCCTGCCAGATCGGTGATCCCTGCTGGGAAGCTGTCACGGGCCGTGCCCTCGCCATGATCTCAGCCGACGAGGGAGACTCCGACGAGGCCCTCCGCATCGTCGAAGACGCACTCGAGCGATGCCGACGGCTGCCCGACACCTACAAATGGGGAGAGGCCTACGTCTTGGAAGCCAGATGCCGACTCGGTGTCCGCCAAGGGCATCCCGACGCGGAGGCCTGGATAGAGGAGCTCTTGGAACTGTCCTCTCGCACCGGTATGCGAGAGCTTCAGCTGCAGGCGATGCTCTTAGCCTCTGAGCTAACTGGATCAGGCCTTGGAGAAACCGTGGACGACCTCATCGAGAGTATCGGCAATCCACGTTTCTCGAGAGGGCATTGATTCGAGGTCCGGACCCCGAAGAACTTTCTATGCGCCGAGGCGGTAAACCATCGACAACTCGGCAAAGACCAGGAGAAGGATCACCAATAGGCCGGCCCGCGCCAGCTTTCCGGCGTGGACCCCGACAGACGGAAAATCGCGCGCTTCTGCAGCCTCTAGAGGCCTTCCTCAGGTTGGGGAGGCTGTATCCGGTACCGATGCCGATCACCACGATGAATACCCCGAGCCCGATGGAGACAAATGGGTCGCTCCAACCCCACTCCTCCTGGGTGATCACCAGGAGGACTCCGGTCAGCGCGGTGAGCACGGCGGACGGGACCACAAACTTTCTCAGCGCTTCGAAGACCACCTCGAGCCACCCGATGGCTGCCGGACCTCCCTTCTTGCCGAACCGTGGCCCGGCAAAAGCGAAGAAGAGGGCCGTCCCTATCCAGGCAGCGGCGAAGAGGATGTGTAGCAACAACAAGAGGTCGTCCAAGCGTGCTCCTTTCGGCGCCTCAACCTAACAACAAGAGATCGCAGGAGGCTGGGTAACGTCGCAGCAATGTCCCGCCTCGAGGAAGGCCTTGTTGCGCCGAGGCCCGATGCCGTGGCCGCCGAGATCCGCCAATTCCGCTACTTGGCCGGCCCGGGCGCCGTACTCACCGGCACGGAGCGGGTCGCGATCGCCAATGCAGCCAGGTCAGGAGAGCCGCGCAACGCCTTGGAGCGGCTGGCCCGCCACCTGTACTCGTCCCCAGCCACGGTCCACGAGGAGCATGTCCGCCAGGCGGCCGACGCCCGCGGTGATGCGGCCACCGTAGAGGCAGTGGGCATCGTCTCCCGGCTCGCCTGTGTCGATCGCGTGCACCAGGTGGCTGGAGCGTCGCTCGATCCGCTGCCCGAGCCCGCGCCGGGGCGACCGACAGGAGAAGTGGACCCGAGTCTGAAACGGCGACGCGGCTTCCTCCCCAAGCCGCCCGGTGAGATTCCGGTCGCTCTTGATCTGGTACCCACCGAAGGAGAAGAGCTGAGGGCGATGTTCGGCCCGATGTACATGACCGACGACGAAATGGAAGACCCTTACTTCAAGAGGATCCCAGGTCTCGACACGCCGCAGCTGGAGACCGTTGCGGCACGCGTCTCGATGATCAACGAATGCTTCTACTGAGTATTCAGCCACGCCAGGCGGCTCAGTTGGAGCGGCGAGATACTCGGATACCGGATAGACATCACGGCCGTTGCAGGTGCCGATGTTGATGTCGGGGTTCCCGGGGGCCGAGAGTTGATCGAGCTTGTCGATGCCTTCTTCGACGATGACTCGACACGCCAAGCGGAAGCGAGGGCGTCGGTGATCGAAACCCTCGGTCCCGAGTCATTCTTCGACGCTGCCACGGTGTTCGGGAACTTCGAGATGATGAACCGTGTCGCCGAAGGCACCGGCATCGGAATCTCCCCACAACGTCTCGAACGGGAGGCGGGAATGGTCACCGCCCTCGGCTTGGAGAGGCTGATGAAGAGCCAACAGCGTGATTGACCACCCGTTGGGTGCCTACTGGGTGAGGCGGTAGAACCTCCACAGGTCGTTGTCGATGGGGAGGATCTCGATGTCGCTGAAGCCGGCCGCCTGGGCATAACCCCGCAACGTGTCGGGCCGCATCACAGTCCCGGTTCCCACCGAGCTCTCGTGCGACATCCCGTCCGGCAGGCATACGAAGTTGGAGAATCCGTACATCAACCTCTCCACCTCGTCGGTAGCACCGAACTCGTGGGCCACCTTCTCATCCATCACCAGCACGAATCCGTCGTCGCCGGCCATCCCTCGCATCGTCGACAGCACACTCACCGGGTCGGGCATGTCGTGGATGCATTCGAACGCCGCGACCACGTCGTAGGTGCCACCTGCTTCGGCCGCGTCCCCGGCGATGAAGTTGACTCGATCAGCCAAGCCACGTTCGATTGCGCTGGCTTGAGCTGCCGCGATCGAAGGGGCATCGATGTCATATCCATCGACAGCGGTGTTGGGGTACGTCTCGGCCATGGAGATCGCAGTCCAGCCGAATCCGGTTCCGATGTCCGCGACGCGCCCCCCTCCGACCAGCCGGTCATGAAGCTCCGGCACCGCAGGGAACCACTCTGTCCCCAAGAGGTTGGCGAAGAATGGGCGGTTCATCGCCGCCTGAGACTCTCTCATGTCGTCCCCGTACTCGTCCCAGCCCACACCGCCGCCATTTCGGTGCGCTTCGACGACCTTCGGCGTCTGAAACATACCCGAGGCGACAAGACGGGCAAAAGGTGCGACAAAAGCCAGCGAAAGCTCCTCGGTCAGCGCCTCGGCGTGTGCATCCGGCAGCGTGTAGGTGCGGGCAATGGGGTCATCATTGCCGTCGTGATCGATGATCCCCGAGACCGCCTGCAGCTCCAGCCACTCCCGGGTATAACGCTCCACAGTGCCGGCACGGTCCGCCAACTCGCTTGACGTGGCGGACCCGTCGTCGGCCAATGCCCGGTAATAGCCAAGACGATCTCCGACATAGATCGAGAAGACGTCGATTGATCCAAGCACGCCTTCGAATACGCGCTCGGCAAGTTCATCCGCGGTGCGCGTGTCCGCGGTCATTGTTGTTGTCATGGGTGTTCTCCTCCGAAAATGATGAGATAAGTCGGTCAAGGCAGACCGACTAGTCGGTATGTATACAGGAGACGCAACAGCAATGTCAACCTGTTTTCCAAAGATTTCAGCCGAAACGTGATACAGACCGCACAGTATGGTATCTTTTGGTCATGCCGAAGGATGGCACCAAGACCAAAACCGCCATCATGGACTCCGCCGAGGATCTGATCTTGGTTCAGGGTTTCGCCGGAACCCGAGTCGAAGACGTGATCAACGACGCCGGGGTCACCAAGGGCGCCTTCTTCCACCACTTCGACACCAAGCAGGATCTCGCCCACGCTCTGATCGACAGATTCGTCGAACGCGACGAGTTTCAGCTCAACGACAAGATGGACCGGGCGGAACGCCTCCAGAAGGATCCGTTGCAGCAGATGCTGGTGTTTCTCGCCTTGATGCGAGAAGACGCGGAGCAACTGACGCACCCGACACCCGGATGTCTTCTGGGATCGTATGTGTACGAGGCAGGTCTATTCGACGACGCCATTTTGAAGACGATGAACGACTCGATGCTCGTGTGGCGGGACACGCTCGAGGCGAAGTTCAAAGAGATTTCGAATCTCTACACGCCGCGAGCCGGGGTCGACATCCGCATGCTGGCCGACACCCTGACGGTCATCTTCGAAGGCGCCTACGTAATTGCCAAGACAGTCAAGGAGCCAGGAGTGGTAGCCGGCCAGATCGACCTGTTCATCACCTTCGTCGAGCTGCTGTTCTCCGAGCGGATCTAGGCCTGAGGGTTCGCCATGGCCATTGAGCAATAGGGTCCGGATATGTCCGCAATCTCCTACCGCCGATTTGAGACTGACGACCGGCTTGCGGTCTATAGCGTGTTCAGGTCATCGCTCTGGAGCTACTTGGCCGACATCGGGCTGGTAGATCCAGATCAGGAGAACGACACCCACGTCGCCTGGGAACGCCAGGGGAAACTCATGGTGCACACCGAGGAGACCGCCGCCGAGGATTGGGTGGCATTCGATGGCCAGGAGCCGGTGGGCTGGGCGAGATCGGTGGAGCGCGACTCGCACTTGCAGCTGACCCACTTCTTCGTGCTCGCCAAGTCTCAGGGCAAAGGAGTGGGACGAGGCCTGCTCGACCGGGCGATCCCTCTCGGCATGGGCGAACACCGCTCGATCATGGCGACCATGAACCGGTCGGCGCTCTCGCTCTATCTGCGCTACGGGGTCCGGTTCCAGGGATTGAGCTTCACTTTCGCCGGGGCCCCACAGCGACGCAGTGTCGACCATGGGCTCGAGATCCGAAGGGTCGAGCCAGCCTCGGAGGAGGTCGAGGCCATCAATCGAATCGATGCCGAGATCCTCGGCTATCGACGACCCGTTGACATCGACTTCTTTGCCGGTGACCGGCCAGGCTTTGTCTTCTACCGAGAGGGTGAGCCTGTGGGATACGCATTTGGCACCGACGGGCATGCCGCAGGTCCAGCGGCCACGCTCGACCCCGTCGACTTCCCCGCGGTTTTGCAACAAGTAGAGGCAACCGCCGTCGAGGCTGGCCAGGAGAAGTTGTGGCTGACGTTCCCCGCCTCGGCCTCGAGCGGCGTATCCTGGGCTTTGGAGTCCGGGTACCGAATCGATCCCTTCCACGAGGTCCTCCTCGCCGACACCGGCAGGATCAAACTCGACAGGTTCCTGATGACCCAACCGTCGTTCATCTGGTAGTCGCCTTCCCGACAAACTGCTTGACCACGGGCTGAATGCGCTTACCATCGACGCCAGTGAGATCACGAGCCCTCTGCTGTGCGTGCAACTGTGCTTGTTCGAGCGCCTTGCAGCCGCGTGGGTGATGATGTCCTGACCTAACCAAATCCAAATCATTCCAACACCCGTTGCGGCAAGCCACCGCAGCGGGTTTTTTTCGTGAGGAGACCGATGACCATCACCACCAGATCAGATCAGAATTTGAGAACAGACGTCAGTAGACGCCGGTTCGAGCACGTCACCGACATGCTGCCTCGTCCCTCCAACCCTTCACCCCTGGTCCGCGTGCACCAGATCGGGCCTCCCCAGGCCGCTGTCTATCTCAAGCTGGAATGGATGAATCCGTTCGGCTCGATCAAAGACCGAACTGCCGACTACCTGCTCAGGGGCCTCGAGGAAAGAGGTGAGCTGGCCGGCAAGACCGTGGTCGAGGCGTCGTCCGGAAACACTTCGATCGCGCTCGCCGGCCTGGCGGCCGTCTCCGGGTCGAAGGTGATCACCACGATCCCCGATGGCGTCCCGGAGGCCAAGAAGATCATCCTGCGGATGCTGGGGGCCGAGGTTTGGGAGACTCCCGACGATCTGTGCCCTGTGGATCACCCCAAGGACGGGGCCATCGCTCTCGCCAGGTCGATCACAGCATCCAACGGCGAGTTCGTCTCGACCGAGCAGTACGAGAATACGGACAACGATCGCGCCCACTACGAGACAACAGGCCCCGAAATCTGGGACCAAACCGATGGGCAAGTTGCCTGGTTCGTCGCGGGATACGGGACCACAGGCACCGTCGTCGGAGCTGGCCGCTATCTCAAGGAGAACAACCCGGCAATCAGGGTGATCGGGGTTGAGGCCGAGCCCGGTCACCGCATCCCCGGCATGAAGAGCTTTCGCGAGACAAAAGTGCCGGGAATCTTCGATCCTTCGATCATCGACCAGTCGGTTGTGGTTCCCGACGTCGACGCCTATTCGACCACGCGGGACATCTGGCGCGAGGAGGGCTTGACGGTCGGCCCATCCACGGGGGCCGTTATCGCGGCGATGGATCGACTTCCCATTCAAAGCGGAGACCTGGTGGTGGCGATCTCCGCCGACTCCGGCCTCAAATACACGAGCTACTTCGAAGAGCTTCTCGGAGAGGAAGGAATACCCGCGATATGAGCAAACCGACCTTTGACCTGGCGACCTCAGGACACATCCGGCCTGTTGAAACGCTCGATTGCGCTGGCCTGCTGTGCCCCCTACCCGTCTACAAGGCAGCAATCGTGCTCAACCGGCTGAGCCAGGGCGAGGTTCTGGAGCTCATCACCACCGACCCCGGAGCCCTGGAGGACATCCCGGCGATGGCCAAGCAGCGAGGCGACAAGTTGATTGAGGCGACACAAGAGCCAGGGCGTCAGATCTTTCTGATCGAGAAAGGAGCCACCGAATGACTCAGACACAAACCACAAGATCTACGGCCAGTCATACCAAACGAAAGCGGATCGCCCTCGTTGCATCCAAGGGAACTCTCGATCAGGCATACCCGCCTCTGATCCTGGCATCGACCGCAGTCAGCCTGGGTTGGGAGGCAGGGATCTACTTCACGTTCTACGGCTTGGACATCCTCCACCGCGATCGGTTCGAGAAGTTGAAAGTCGCTTCCCTGGCCAATCCTTCGGGCCCCATCCAGCTTCCGAACGCCCTAGGTGCCGTGCCGGGGGCGACCGCTGCGGCGACCAAGGTGATGCGAAAGTGGATGTCGGATTCGCGGATGCCGACTGTCCCCGAGTTCATATCCATGACCCAGGAGCTGGGAGTCAGGTTCTTCGCCTGCTCCACGACCATGGGTGTCATGGGCGTGGAGAGCTCCGACCTGATCGACGGTTGCGACATCGCCGGGGCGGCCGCCTTCCTCGACTACGCAGCCGACGCCGACGTATCGCTATTTGTTTGACGGGCTGGGACGATTCACCGAGGTCTGAGCCAGCCGGAGAACCGACATACACTCGGCCGGGTGAAGGTAGGAGTCCTGGTCACTGGTGACACGGCGGTGCGCGCTGCTCACTCTTTGTCTGCGCTCGATCAGATCGACGAGGTGGTGGTGATCGGGCCCGCCCGCTCCAAGAGCTTCAGGGTGGTCAAGAATGCGGACGATTGTGACGTCTTGATCGGAACCGGGCCCAAAGCGCCGTCACTGGCCCGGAAACACGGGGTCCCGCTTGTGTGGGATGGCGGTGAGGCTGAAGGGGGCGTCGTCGTTTGGGGCGCCGATCCCGGCGGATTGACTCTCTGCCTCGCCGCATCCGAGAGCGACTATCAGCTCGTCGGAGTTGCCCACCCCGAGATCGCCAGCGACGGGAGTACCCGGCGGGTCAGGTTTCCCACCCCCGTCGGGTTGACGATGGTGCGAGACACCTCCATCGACGGCCGTCAAATCGCCGTCGGCAGGTCAAAGAACGCCTTTGCCGCCTCCTACGTCGTGACAACGGACCGCAAACGAACCATCCTCGACGATGGGAAGTTCATGGCTGGCGCTGCCCTCGCAGCAGGAGTGGGGGTGGTGTCCGAAGAAACCCGTCCGGTATGGGCCGACCCAGATACCTACATCGACTGGGTCACGCGGATGGGCCTCGTGATCGGCGAAGCCTAAGACTCAGAACCGACCGAAGACTCCCGAACCGGCTCCGAATCCTCCATTTGGAGATGTGCTCCTCCAGCGGTTCCCTCAACGGGGACCGGGGTTTCCTCCGTAGGAATATCGGCTTGATCGGCCGGAGTGAGCAGCAATCCGTTCCCATTTCGATAATCGTTCGGGGGATGGAGGACGGGTGCAGGGCCGACCACCGGATTCAAGGTTTCTTCGAGTACCACCACCTCCAGGCCGCCGACCACGTCTGAAACCAGGTTGTAGACGATGGCAAGCGCCACTGAGAAGCCGGTGGCCGTCACCCACCCGACGACGGAGCTGAATACGAGTATTCGGAAGAACTGCTCGACGTTCTCGAAAGGCTGCGTGCCGGGATCGATCAAAGTGATCTCCACGAGGAACTCCGTGAAACGGTCGGGAAGCCCCGATCTGTCGAACACAGACCAGAAGATGACGCCACCAAGCACCGCCGCGAGGGCGATGACCGCCCACACCACCGCCGACACTTTCAGCGCGGTCCAGGGGTCGATTTTGCGAATGATCCGGCGTACCCGGCGAACAGTTGCCATTGGAGAGTCCTTTGGGAAGTCTAAGAGCAGCTGGTCACAACCAAACGGCACTCAGCCGCAGATGGTTCCTCAGTCCCCGTTGTCCTGCACGATGGCGAACGCGGACAGCTCGTTGCCCTCACCGACGTCGATGACTTTGACCCCGGTGGAATCGCGCTTCTGACGCGATATCTTCCCCACCGACGTCCTGATGCCCACTCCTGCGGAGGAGATCAGAAACACCTCGTCGTCTTTCGAAACGGCCCGAGCTCCGACGAGACGGCCCCGCACCCTTGTCAGTTTGAAGGCTTTGACCCCGATGCCACCCCGACCCTGGCGCCGGTATTGGTCCATGCCGGTCCGCTTCCCGTAGCCACCCGACGTCAACAGCAACACCTCGTCGCCGTCGACGTCGGACACCGCGGCGACAACCCGGTCGCCGTCGCGAAGCTTGATCCCACGAACACCCTGCGTGCCGCGACCCATGCTCCTCAAATCTCTCTCACCAAAGCGGATTCCCATACCGTCTTTGGTGAATATCAAGATGTCGTTTTCGCCTTTGGTGGTGCGTACTGACACCAACTCGTCAGTCTCCGTCAGCTTGATCGCGACCAGAGTCTGATTGCGGGAGTCGTACTCCTTGAACTCGG
This sequence comes from Acidimicrobiia bacterium, assembly GCA_965216725.1. Lineage (GTDB taxonomy): Bacteria > Actinomycetota > Acidimicrobiia > Spongiisociales > ZC4RG35 > JACZUI01. The sequence continues at coordinate 96,182 of CBDCGI010000019.1, forward strand.
TCTTCTTGGCCTGTCCGTTCTTGGTGACCATCACCAAGTAGCGCGATGTCTCATAATCGCGGGTGTCGATGATCGCCTGGACCTTCTCCTCCGGTTCCAGTGGCAGCACGGCCTGGGCGAGGACGCCCTTCGATGTGCGGGACTGCCGGGGTATCGCATGTGCCTTGATCCGGTGCACCAGCCCCCGATTCGTGAAGAAGAGCAGATACGCGTGCGCGGTGGTGTGGACCAGGTGCTGAATGACATCTTCACCCTTCACCTCTGCCGCTTTTACCCCTCGCCCACCTCTGGCCTGGTTCCGATACGTCGATGCCGGCACCGACTTGACGTAACCGGCATCGGAAACGGTCACTATGAGCTCGTCATCGGCGATGAGATCTTCGAGACTCAGCTCGCCTTCGTCAGGGATGAGTCTTGTTCGTCGGGGATTGTCGAACTTCTCCCGAATCTCGGAGATCTCTTCTTTGATGATCGCCCATCTCCGCTTGGGATCGGCGAGGATCCCCTCCAGTTCGGCGATCAGCTCTTTGAGATCGGTCAATTCGGCACGAAGTTTGTCGACTTCGAGGGCAGTGAGCCGGCGCAGAGGCATGTCGAGAATGGCGTTGGCCTGGATCTCAGACAGCTCGAAACGTTCCATCAGATTGCTGCGGGCCTCTGGAGTGTCGGCCGAGCCTCTGATCAGCTGGACGACCTCGTCGATGTTGTCCACGGCGACGATGAGCCCTTCGAGGATGTGCGCTCGGGCCTGCGCCTGGTCGAGGCGGAATTGGGTTCTCCTCTCGACTACCTCCATCTGGTGATCGAGGTAGTAGCCGATCATTTCGGCGATGTTCAGGGTGCGGGGCACGCTGTCGACGAGGGCGACCATGTTGTAGCCGAACGAATCCTGAAGCGGGGTGTTCTTGTAGAGCTGGTTGAGGATCACTTGAGGTACGGCGTTCTGCTTCAGTTCGATTACGAGCCTGGTGCCGACGCGGTCGGATGATTCGTTCCTCACCTCGGCAATGCCCGTCATCTTCTTGGCATCGACCAGATCCTTGAGCTTCGCGATCACGCGCTCGATCGACACCTGATAGGGGAGCTCGGTGACAACTATGGCTGTTCGGCCTTTGCGCACCTCTTGGACATCACATACCGCGCGAACCTTCACCGACCCCCGGCCGGTGGTCAATGCTTCGCGGACCATGGAAGTGCCGATCAAGAATCCGCCTGTCGGAAAATCAGGGCCCTTTATGAACTGGAGCAGGTCTTCTGCCGAGGCATCCGGATTCTCTATGACATGGAGCGTGGCGTCGACGACCTCGCCCAGGTTGTGGGGAGGAATGTTGGTCGCCATACCCACGGCAATCCCCTGAGAACCGTTGACCAGGAGGTTGGGGAACCGGGCGGGAAGGACACCGGGCTGCTGCATTTCGCCGGAGTAGTTGTCGACGAACTCGACGGTGTCTTCTCTGATTCCGTCGAGAAGATGGGTCGCAAGCTTGGTCAGCCGGCACTCGGTGTAACGAGAGGCGCCCGGCGGGTCGTCCACAGTCCCGAAGTTTCCCTGAGGATCGATCAGAAGGTGACGCATAGAGAAGTCCTGGCCCATCCTCACCAGGGCGTCATAGATCGCCTGATCCCCGTGAGGGTGATAGTTGCCCATCACGTCGCCCACCACCTTCGAGCACTTGCGATGGGCAGACCCGGGACCGATGTTGTTCTCGAACATCGAATAGATGATCCGCCGCTGAACTGGCTTGAGACCGTCCCGGACGTCGGGAAGGGCCCGGGAGACGATGACGGACATCGCGTAGTCGATGAAGCTCTGCTCCATCTCATGTGTGATCTCCACGTCGGGAAGATTGGTGGGGTCTGTGGCTGCCATGTCAGATGTCGAGGAATCTCACGTCGTCGGCGTTCTCCTGGATGAAGGTCTTGCGTGAGGCGACGTCGTCGCCCATCAGTGTTTCGAAGGTCTCCTCAGCACGCGCTGCGTCGTCCATCTCCACCCGTAGCAAGACACGTGTCTCCGGATTCATCGTGGTGTCCCACAACTCACCCGGGTTCATCTCACCGAGACCTTTGAAGCGAGTGGGCTTGACCTTGGGATGCTCCTGCTTGAAAACGTCCAGCTCGTCGTCGTCTTTGAGGTAATGCACTTTCGAACCGACTTTGACTCGATAGAGAGGCGGCTGGGCCACATACACGTATCCCACGTCGATCAGTCCCCTCATGTGTCGGAAGAGCAGGGTCAGCAGGAGGGTCTTGATGTGGGCCCCGTCGACATCGGCGTCGGTGAGGATCACCACCTTGTGGTACCGGGCTTTGGAGATGTCGAACTCCTCACCGATCCCGGTTCCCATGGCAGTGATGATGTCCTGGACCTCGGTGTTCTGGAGTGCTTTGGCGAGCCGCGCCTTCTCCACGTTGAGGATCTTGCCCCGAATCGGGAGGATCGCCTGAGTGGCCGAATCTCTGGCAGATTTCGCCGGTCCCGCGGCCGACTTGCCCTCGACGATGAAGAGCTCTGATTCGCCGGGGTCGCGACTCGAGCAGTCAGCGAGCTTGTCGGGCAGACCGCCGGACTCGAGACCCGATTTCCGTCGAGTCAACTCCCTTGCCTTACGAGCTGCCTCCCTGGCCTTGGCCGCGGCAAGGCACTTGTCGACGATACGGCGACCTTCGGTGGAGTACTTGCCCAGCCATTCCGGGAGCTTCCGGTTGAGAGTCTTCTCGACGTACGACCGAATCTCGGTGTTCCCCAACTTGGTCTTCGTCTGCCCCTCGAATTGGGGTTCTTTGACCCTCACCGAGATGACAGCGGTGAGACCCTCCCTGACGTCTTCACCCGTGAGGTTGGCATCTTTGTCCTTGAGGATGCCTTTTTCCCTGGCGAAGTCGTTGATCGACTTGGTCAGAGCCTTGCGGAAACCCTCCTCGTGGGTTCCTCCCTCGTGAGTATTGATGTTGTTGGCAAATGAGAGCACTGACTCCGTATAGGAGGTGGTCCACTGCATGGCGACCTCGAGCTCGGCATCATCGCTCTCGTCTGCGATGTCTATGACATGCGCATGCAGAGGATCGCGTTTCGAGTTGAGATGGTTGACGAAGTCGACCAGACCGCCCTTGTAATGGAAGGCGTCCTTCCGCTCCTCCTCCACCCGCTCGTCGATCAGCGTTATCCGGAGGCCACGATTGAGAAAGGCTGTCTCCCGGAGGCGCGACGAGACCGTTTCGTAATCGAAGTCCATGGTCTCGGTGAATGTTGTCGGGTCGGGCCAGAATCTGATGGTCGTGCCGCTCTTCTTGACGGCGCGGCCCTTCTTGGGCTCTTTGGTCTTAGGGACGCCATCACGGAATTCCTGGGTGTACATGAATCCGTCGCGCCGAACCTCCGCCTCGAGCCGCTCTGACAGGGCGTTCACGACCGAGACGCCAACCCCATGGAGACCACCCGAGACCGTGTAGGCGCCCTGCTCGAATTTCCCCCCAGCATGGAGCGTCGTGAGAACCGTCGTCAGAGCGGAACGTTTGGTCTTGGCGTGTTTGTCGATCGGAATGCCACGGCCGTCGTCACTGACCTCGACACCTCCGTCTGCCATGAGATGGATGTTGATCTTGCTGCAATGACCGGCCATCGCCTCGTCGACCGAGTTGTCGACGACTTCCCAGATGAGATGGTGGAGACCTCTGGGACCCGTAGAGCCGATATACATTCCGGGTCTGCGCCTGACGGCCTCCAAACCCTCGAGAACGGTGATGTCCTTCGCTTTGTAGCTGTCGCGCGTGGCCGTCACAGCCCTCCTTGATGACCTGGTTCGATGCGGCTACTCGCCCTGTTCGAGGGCAAGTTTCATATATGTCATTTTAGCAAGACAACGGCGCAAAACCTGAATCCTGCCACCCGATTTCCTCAGTGATTACCTGGCCGGAGGACGAATGTCCACCCGTTCGATGACACCGGCTCCAAAGCGTTCTTCGAGGCTGGAGAGAAGCGACGCTTCGCCATAGCGGAGAAAGGCGACCATCGACGGCGCGCTGGCCTCGACCACCAGTGTCCGCCCCTGGACGACCAATGGCCGCGACCTACCCTTCCACGGATCTCCCGCCAACTCGTCCCACTCTGCGGCGAGTTGCGCCATGAGCGCTGGGTCGGGCAGGCCCATGCGGCGCATCATCGAGTCGAGCGACTCTTCGAACGGTGTCAGGTCGTTTTCAGCCATCCTCGACCAGGTCCTTGTCCACCGTCCATCTGGTTCCGGCAAGGGGGACGTCCTCCGGGCGAGCCGTCGTGATCAGTGTTTGCGTGCCGGCAGGCAGCGAATGAGCCAGGGCGTGAGACCGTGCCGGGTCAAGCTCTGAGAAGACGTCGTCGAGCAGAAGCACAGGACGAACCGACAAGCTGTCGGTCAAGGCTCTGTGAGAAGCCAACCTCACGGCGAGCGCCATCGACCTCTGCTCACCTTGACTGCCATGCGTTCTCGTGTCGACGCCGTCGAGGGCAAACCCGGGCTCGTCGCGGTGTGGTCCGGTGGTGGTCAGTCGCCGCTCCTGGTCGACGCGACGCGAGCCGGCAAGAGAAGAGGCCAGGTTCTCGGCGTAGTCGGCAGCTGAGAGCTCACCTAATTCGGCTACACCCCACGAAGGCTGATATGTAAAAGTGGCGCGCTGCTCGGCTCTAGCAATGTCTCTGTAGGCCGACTCGAGATGAGGCTGCAATACCCCCATTGCCCGCTGTCTTCGCGCGAGGACCCTTCCGCCCGATTGGGCAAGGCGGGAATCCCACACAGAGAGCGTGGTTTCATCCCGAATCGGAGCCCGAAGATATGCATTGCGCTGTTTCAGGGCCCTGACGTACTCGGCCTGATCCAAACCGGCGGCCGGCCAGAGCTGGGCAGCCATCTCATCGAGCAAATCGCGTCGCTGCCCGGGCCCCCTTTTCACGAGATCGAGGTCATCGGGCAAAAAGGTCACCACCCGAAACACGTGATGCAGCTCGCTGGATCTCCGGACTGCTTTCTTGTCCAGTTGCACTCGTCTCCTTGCGGCCCGTGACAGGAGGATTTCGATCAGCGTCTCGCGACTCTCGTCACTCACACCAATCCGGATCACCGCCTCATGAGCTTCGTCGTTGATGAGGTCGGAGTCAGCGGCCACCCGAAACGACTTCAGCGTGGCTGCGTAGGAGATCGCCTCCAGGACATTGGTCTTTCCGGCGCCATTGTTGCCGACCAGGATGTTGGTCCCGGGTGTTGGTGCCCATTCCAGTGCGGGATACGAGCGATAGCTTGTGAGTTGAAGCCAGTCGACCTGCAATTCAGACCCGTACGGGCATGAGCAGGTACAAGTAGTCACCGTCCGAGCCGTCGTCGAGGACACTCGGCTTGAACGAGTCGATTACGCGAATCCGCACTCGATCACCCTGGACGGCAGTCACACCATCCTGGAGATACCGCGGGTTGAAAGCGATGGAGACCTCTTCGTCGGACCCTTCGAATTCACCGTCGAGGTGCTCGCTCTCCCCGCCGACATCCTGCCGGCTCACCGATATCTCCACGCCGCCCGTCAGGAGCTTGAGCCGGACCGGGATGTGATCCTCAGCCACCAGAGTGACCCTGCCCAGAGCCTCTAGGAGTGCCTCTTTGTCGACAACCACCTGGTTGGGGTAGACATCGGGGAAGAGGCTCTCGTATTTCGGGAAGTTCCCATCGATGAGCCGTAGGCGGATCATCCCGTTCTCTGAGCTGAAGACCGCCTCACGATCCCCAAGCTGCGCCGTCACCTTCGACGCGCCGATCGTCCTCGGCAATTCCCGGAGACCGCGAGCAGGTACCAGGCCGTTTGCCTCGAGCCCCACCCCAGCCAGATCGCGCTTGGCAAGACGGTAAGAGTCCGTCGCGACCATCCGCAGCCCTGCCTCAGAGCTCTCAAAGAGGACCCCGGTGAGGATCGGCCGAGCGCCATCTCCCGACGCGGCGACGGTGACCTGAGCGACCGCTTCGGCGAGAGCCTCGCCATCGACTTCCACCCCGTCGACTACGACGTCGTCCAATACCGGGAAGTCCTCGGCGGCCAGCGGACGCAGCGTGAAACGGGGGCCGTTCCCCTGGATCACGATGTCGTTGTCCTCGAGCCCAATCGTCACCTGGCCCGCCGGCATCTTCCGTACAGCCTCGCTGAGCAACCTCCCCGGGATGACCGCCTTTCCTTCTTCCAGGACTTCGACCTCTGCCGAAGTCCGGACGGTCATGTCGAGATCGGTGCCCGTGACACGAAGCGTGGACCCGACTACTTCACACAGCAGACCCTGGAGAACCGGCAACGCTGTCCGGGTGCCAACGGCCCGATTGGCCCGGGCAAGAACATCGGCGAGATCGTCCCTCTGGGCGCGGATTCTCACAACTGTGACTTCCTTCCTCTATTGCTATGAGATTTCATTTGAAGATTATTAGTTGTAGTAGGGGGTTGTGGAACTGTTGACAACGAGGTTTCTCACCGACGGTTGCTGACGATATTGCTGGGGATGGCCCTGGGGAATTCTCGCGAGCAACTATCGGCGATCTGGGGATAAGAAATCAAGGTGTGGAAATCCCACCACCTTTCCTCAGGTCCTGTGTGAGTTGGGTGACCCGGTCGAATACGGCCCGATCTGACCGCAGGATCCTTTTTACCTTCTCAACGGAATGGAGCACAGTGGTGTGATCTCTCTGGAACTGCTCTCCTATCTTGGGCAGTGAGAGATCGGTCAGCTCGCGACAGAGGTACATGGCGATTTGGCGACAGAGGACCAAGGGTTGGCGTCGTGACGGGCTGAGCACGTCCTCGACAGAGAAGCCATAAGCGGCCGCTGTGGTGCGGATGATGGTTTCGGGACCCAAGGGGATCGGCTCGTCGGTGGTCACGATGTCCTGAAGGACGCGTTCAGCGGTTTCGAGGTCGATGTCACGGCGATTCAGTGCGGACCAGGCTGTCACCCGAGTCAGGGCACCTTCGAGTTCACGGATGTTGTCGGAGACCAACCCCGCGATGTACTCCAAGACATCTATTGGCACCGGTCGCGGCGCAAACTCTGCGTTGCGCTTCAGAATCGCGAGCCGTGTCTCGACGTCCGGCGGCTGGATATCGGTGAGAAGTCCCCACTCGAACCGGCTCCGCAAACGATCCTCGAGAGATGAGAGATTCCGAGGATGGCGATCAGAGCTGATGACCATCTGCTTCCCCGATTCGTAGAGGGAATTGAAGGTGTGAAAGAACTCTTCCAAGATTTGCTCTTTGCCTTCGAAGAATTGCACGTCGTCGAGCAACAGGATGTCCACACTCCGGTAACGCTGCTTGAAGTCGTCGGGACGTTTCCTTCGGATCGAGTCGATGAAGTCGTTGAGAAAGTTCTCTGACGACACATATCGGACTTCTGAGGCCGGGTACATCTCGAGAGCCTGGTGACCCACGGCATTGAGTAGGTGGGTCTTGCCCAGCCCTGCTCCGCCATAGATGAACAACGGGTTGTAATGGGCTCCTGGCTGCTCGGCCACGGCCATGGCCGCGGCCCATGCGAAGCGATTGGACTGACCGACGACGAAGCTCTCGAATTTGTAGCGTGATATGAGGGCCGTGGCCGAGGATGGAGATTCTGATGTCTCCCTGGATTGAGGCTCAGCGTGATCGATTTCGACCGGCTCCGGGGGAGGCTCGTCGCTGACTTGGTAATCGGGTTCGGTGTCCCGGCCATACACAGACCGATAGGCCTCCGTGAGGAGTGTGCCGTGCTTGTCGATGACCCAACGGAGATGGAATTCTGAGGGAGCAACCAGGATCGGCAGCCCGTCGCTGTGGTCAGGCTCGAGACGCGACAACCATGTCTCCCAATTTGAGGCGGAGACGCCGTTGCGAACTATCTCGCGAAATGTCGTCCAGTTGTCCGGAGCCTGACTTGGTTGAGTCAATCCCTCTCCTCCCGCGGGATATCGAATTGTCCACAGACCGTTCCACATCTGTGGATAGGACTGTGTAGATCCGTCTTTGCATTTGCCCTGACCTCAACCGAAAGCCAAACAAGGTCCGTCGTCATAGCCAAACCATGCTGTCCACCGATATGAGGCAGGCGAGTATTGGTCAGCGGCCAACTCCTAGTCAAGATCGCGAGAATCGGCGTTGGGGACATCGAGCCGAGTGATACCTCAGAAAGTAGGCCCAGCTAGATTTGATGTTTTCCAATATCTGGGATGATGCCCCTACTCTGGTTTCCTCGGATTGGGGTCTCAAGTTCTTTTCGCGACCTAACTCGATTCTTCGCGGACGTCTCGAGCCAGATCCAATCCGAGCTCCAACGGCAGCTTCTGCTTTGACTAGATACGTCGCCGTCGTAACCTGAGGGCCGATTCCTGACCTCTCGAAGAAGGTTTTTTCATGAAACGAACGTATCAACCAAAGGTGCGTCGACGTAAGCGACGGCATGGCTTCAGACATCGCATGAGTGATCGTGCCGGCCGCGCCGTCCTGAAGTCGAGGCGTCAGAAGGGACGCAAGCGTCTCGCCGCCTGATTCAGGCACCCTTCGTTCTCCCCAAGAGTTCGAACGAGTCCTCCGTAAGGGGGAGCGAGCCCGAGTCGGAGGCGTTGTCGTGGTCCGCGAAACGAGTGAGGCGCCTGATCCCCGGGTGGGTCTCGTAGTATCAAAGGGCTCGGGCAAAGCCGTGACCAGGAACCGGATAAAGAGACGGCTAAGACACAGTGTCCCGAAGGCACAACTCAGACCAGGAAATGACTACGTGATCATTGCTTCGAAGACGGTGGCCGAAGTGCCCCACGCTCAGCTTGCCGATTGGCTCGATCGCGCCTTGGCCGGAGTCCATCATGAGTGAGCGGTTCCGCCCGCGACGACTGGTGCTGGGGCCGATACGCGCCTACCAAAAAATGGTAAGTCCACGTCTCTCTCCCAACTGCCGCTATCAGCCGACATGCTCGCAATACACCTACGTAGCTATCGAGAGGTTTGGCATTGCCCGTGGGGGTTGGATGGGTCTGAAACGGATTGGGCGATGTCATCCCTTGCGGGAGGGAGGCTTCGACCCAGTGCCTGAGACCAGGAGCACGAACTGATGTTCGATGTGATCGGTGATCTCTTTGCCCGGCTCCAGCAACTACTGGGCACGATCCTCGCCTTCTATTTCGATCTTCTCAACGGCTTCATGAGTGATGGCTGGGCCAACGGTCTCGCCATCATCATGTTGACCATCACCATCAACATCCTGGTGTTCCCACTCACGTTGAAGCAGACACGGGCCACACGTGCCTTCCAAGAGATCCAACCCAAGATCAAGAAGATCCAAGCCGAGTACAAAGACGACCCTCAGGAGATGCAGAAGCGGCTGATGGAGGCTCAGCGTGAAGCCGGCGCCACCCCCGGCGGTTGTCTCCTCCCTCTTCTCGTCCAGATGCCGATCTGGTTCGCCCTCTTCCGGCTGCTGCAACAGCCATTTCACTTTCTCGATGGGCCTGATGGTGAAAAGACCGACCAGATCGACCCGGATGCCATCCATGCGATAGATCCCGATTCGGCCCTTGGCCAGTCGCTTCTCGATGGTGAGCCTGAGAAGTTCTTGGGGATGTTCCTCGACACCTCCCCCAACGAAGCAGTCTCCCAGAGTCTCACCGAGGCACTTCCCTACCTGGCCATGATTCTGGTCATGGTCGCTGCCCAATATGTCCAACAGTGGCACGCCACTTACGGGCAGGCGAAGCCCGAAGGTCCGGGATCTGGCTCACAACAGATGATCACTCGGATCATGCCCCTTTTCATTGGGTTCATCTCATACAATTTCCCAGCCGGATTGTTGCTCTACTGGACGACTTCCAACTTGTTCCGGCTGGGCCAGCAGTTCTTGATCTTCAGGATGGAGGGGCGTCCCACCCGTCCCGGTTCAGAGCAGGCCTCGGCGAAGCCTGCCCCGGCCAAGGAGTCCGCGGACGACCCGCCGGCCAAGAAGCCACAGCAGGGATCCGCTAAAAAACGTCGTCGTCGCAGGAGGAATTAGTGAGCACAGTGGAGATTGAGCTTCGGGCCCGTACCGTCGATCTTGCAATCGAGGCCGCGATGCAAGAGCTCGGGGTCGATGACCGAGAGCTGTTGACAGTGGAGGTCGTAAGTGAGCCCGAGTCCGGGTTCCTTGGGATCGGTCGTAAAGATGCAGTAGTGAAAGTGAAGCGGCGTCGTTCGCGACGGAGTCGAAACCGAAGGTCATCGCAGAACAAGGATTCTCGATCGTCGAAAGGACAAGATCGGCGGGAGTCGACTAGAAATAGCGGGAACCGGAATGACAAGACCGGAAAAGGCCGCGGATCCGACCGTGGCAAATCGAACAAGGACAAAGCGGTGAGTGGTCAAAACAAGCAGCCCAGAGTCGATGATCGACCGACATTGGATGTCGAGGAACAGGCGGACAAGGCCAAGGAGTTCCTCGAAGGTCTGGTTGCTGCATACGGTCTCGAAGGAGCGGTGGAAACCCGTATCGACGATGACGTGATAGTGATCGATGTAAACGGTGAGCAAACCGAAGCTCTGGTAGGGGTGCGCGGCTCGGTTCGCTCAGCACTTCACGAACTGACTCGGACGGTCCTCCAGAAATACAGTCAGGACACCGGGCGGATTCGACTCGATGTGGCCGGATACGCCGAAAGACGCCGACAGGCATTGACGATTTACGCGGATCAACTCATCGACCAACTCCAAGCAGAAGGTGGGGAGATCATGCTGGAACCGATGAGCTCGGCTGATCGCAAGGTGATCCATGACGCCGCGGCCGCACGGGGGGGAGTTGAGTCGTATTCCGAAGGAGAGGCGCCTCGCCGGTTTGTGGTGCTTGCCGCCACAAAGGAATCGGGAGGGGAAGAGGAGTAGCCGCCGAAACGTCGAGTTTCAAATACCCGGGACCTCACGGTCCCGGGTATTTTGTTTCACGTGGAAACTTCTGCAGAGATATGGGTCCGTTGCGCAGCGTGGACCGGTGTTGAACTGGATAACCGGGCCCTGCACAGGCTGACCCGATATCGGGATTGGTTGGCCGAGGAAGCGATGCCAGCCGGAGCGGTGGGGCCCGATGAGGCTCATCGGCTAGATCGAAGACACATCGGCGATTCTTTGCTCTTTGGGTATGGGCTTGTTGGCCGATCGCATATCGTCGACGTCGGCTCGGGTGTCGGTCTGCCCGGAATTCCGCTTGCCATTGCTTTCCCCGAGACCGAGGTCACCCTGGTCGACCGTTCCGCAAAAAGAATGGATCTGGCGCGACGTGCCGTCCGAATCCTGGGATTGGACAATGTCGGTACCCGCAACGTCGACTTCGAAAAAACTCCGGTGATGGCCAGCACCGTCGTCTCCCGTGCCACCTTCCCGATGGAGAAAGCCGGCCACGTCATCAGGCTCGGTTTGGGGTCGGGCGGAGTCGCCGTTCTTGGCGGGTCGTGGTCGAACCGTCCATCGCTACCGGAGTGGGAAACGATCGAGGTACCCGTTTCGATCCTTGACCATCAGGTGTGGCTCCTTATGATGCAAACGCCGTGACAGATGCTTATCCCAAAGTGATTGCCCTCGCCAATCAGAAGGGTGGTGTGGGGAAGTCGACCACAGCCATAAATCTCGGTGCGTCATTGGCATTTCAGGGCCTCAAGGTGCTGCTGGTCGACCTCGATCCGCAGGGAAACGCCACCAGCGGGCTG
>CBDCGI010000020.1:0-16477 GCA_965216725.1 Acidimicrobiia bacterium
GCGCCGAACGTTGCGATCCGTCACCGGTCCCACTGGTGATCTAATGCGAGTGGATTACCGCGAGCGTCGCCGAAAGCAGAGGCCGCTGATCGTCATGGCCGATATCTCGGGCAGCATGGAGCGGTATGCAGAGCTGTTCCTCGTGTTTGCCCACGCCGCACGCCGCCGTCTCAGGCATGTCGAGATCTTCACGTTCTCAACACAACTCACACGGATAACCGACGAGATGTCCAAGAGGGACACCGTCGTCGCGCTGAACCTGGTCAATAACGTGGTGAACGACTGGTCTGGCGGAACGCGTATCGGCGAAGCATTGGCCGCCTGGAACAAAGATTGGAGTCGCCGGATGGCACGAGGGGGTCCCGTCGTGCTGATCCTCTCCGACGGCTGGGACTGTGGGGAACCGAGTGTCCTCGCCTCCGAGATGGGGCGACTTGCCAGGTCGGTCCATTCGGTCATATGGCTGAACCCGCTGGCCGCCCGGCCCCAATACGAACCGGCGACGCGTGGCATGAGGGCCGCACTGCCCCACGTCGATCATTTCCTGCCTGCGGCTAGCGTCCAAGATCTGAGAGACGTCGTGAGGCTGCTGGAGACCGTCAACGGAGGTCGACCCCGATGAGACATCAGCTGGAATTGCGAAACAAGTGGGTTGAGGAAGGAAAAGATGTGGCCGTGGCAACGGTGGTCCGCGTCCACGGGAGCGCTCCCCGACCTGAGGGATCGAAGTTCCTGGTGTCCTCCGCAGGAGACATGCAGGGATCGGTGAGCGGCGGTTGCGTCGAAAACGACGTCTTCCTTCACGCCATGGAGGTCATTGAGAGCGGCAAACCAAAAACGGTGACCTACGGCATCGCCGACGACGACGCCTTCGAGGTGGGCATGGCCTGTGGAGGAACCATCGACGTCTTCATAGAACGCTGGTGAGCGTCCTCGGCGCAATTGACGAGATCCTGAATGCCGAGCAATTCGGCTCGGTGGTAACCGTGGTAAACGGCGATTCGGTGGGCTTGAAGGCCGTGCTTGATTCCGACGGAACAGTCGTCGCCGGCGGACTTCCTCCCGCTTTCGCCGCCGAGGTCGTGGCAGACGCACTCGCGTTGATGAGGATCGAACAGCACCGCACGCTCGACTACGAAGGTGCGTCGGTCTTCATCGAGACTCTTGCCCCGCCCCAGGACTTGCTCATCTTTGGCGCCGTCCACATTGGTCAGTCTCTCGCCTTGTTCGGCTCGCAGATGGGATATCGAGTCACAGTGGTTGATGCAAGGCCGGCGTTCGCCACCGAGGAAAGGTTCCCAACCGCGCATCGAGTCCTGGCCGGATGGCCTGGGGAGGTGTTGGATCAGATCACCTTCGACGAGCGCACCTGGGTGGTCGTCTTGGCACATGATCAACGACACGAGGATCCGGTCCTCGACGTTGCGTTGAAGTCGGACGTCCGATTCATCGGCGCCATGGGCAGCCGCCGGACCCACGAGCTCCGGGTCGAGCGCCTACGTAGAAAGGGCTTCACCGACGACGACATAGCGCGGATTCGCGGCCCGGTGGGACTCGACATCGGCGCCGAGACTCCCCAAGAGGTAGCCGTGTCGATACTCGCCGAGATGACGATGCTCCGCTACGGAGCCGGCTCGGGAGTGCCTTTGCATGGGCGGCCAGGACGGATCCATCAACAAAGACCCGAAGACGAATAGGGCAATGTCGAGCGAGGATCTGCTGCGGGCCGATATCAGGCGTCTCGGTAATCAGCTAGGCGACGCGCTGGTCCGTCAGCAGGGGCAGCCGCTCCTCGACCTTGTCGAGCAAGTGCGGTCCCTGGGCAAGGAATCGCGAGGCAATACCGAGACCCGATCCGGGGCCGAGCTTCAGGATCTCCTGTCGAGCCAGGATGTGGCAACGATGATCGCCCTGGTCCGGGCGTTCACGACCTACTTCTATCTCGCCAACGTCGTCGAACAAGTGCATCGCAGCGACCAAATGGCTCCCGATGAGAGGTACCTTGCGGCGACCGTCGATCGGGTTTTGCAGGCCGACGTGCCCGACACAGTGCTAAACGAAGTGCTGGACCGCATCGAGTTGCGTCCTGTCTTCACTGCCCACCCCACGGAGGCGGCACGGCGTTCGATCATCTCGAAGACCTTGCGGCTCGCCGACCTAGTCAAAAGACGACAAAGCGCCGGGGATGCCGTACAGGCTCAGGTAGATCGTCGGTCGGCGGAGATCATCGACCAAATCTGGCAGACCGACGAACTTCGGGCGGATAGGCCCACTCCGATCGAAGAGGCTCGATCGACTCTCTATTACTTGACTCAGATAGCCGCCGAGGTCTTGCCCGATCTCGGAGAGAGAATCGACCACGAACTGTCACGTCTCGGCAGATTCACCCCTCCACCAATTCGGTTTGGCTCTTGGGTAGGGGGCGACAGGGATGGCAATCCCGGAGTAACGGCGACGGTGACGCTGCAGGCGCTGGCCCTCCAACACGACCGTGGTCTGCGACTCTTGATCGAGGCGGTGGAAGAGCTGTCGGACGAATTGTCGATGTCGCGCCGTCTCGCGGACATCAGCCATCAATTGGAAGCGTCTCTCGCGGAAGACCGTGTTCATTTGCCCGAGATCTACGCCCGTGAGCGAGACCGCACCGCTCGCGAGCCGTACCGGCTCAAATGCTCCTTCATCCACGCCAAGCTGATCAACACTGGAAGACGGATCAGGGAGGGGCTATCCCACCGGCCAGGGTGGGACTACAGGCATCCCGACGAGATGCATCGTGACCTCGATCTGATCGCCGAATCGTTGAAGGCAGCTCGAGGAGACCTGGTCGCTGAAGGCGCGCTCGGGCGGGTCCAGCGCACGCTCGAGACATTTGGGTTTCAGGTTGCCACCATGGATGTGCGACAGCATTCCCGACTCCACAGCACGGCGGTGGCGGAGATGTATCAGGCCATTGGCATCGACTATGCGGCCATGGGCACCAACCAGAAGACCGCAACTCTCTCGGGCGAATTGGAGGGGACGCGCCCCCTGACCGGGCCCTACACGGGTCTGAGTGACGACTCGGCTGAGACTTTCGAGACCTTCCGAGCCATCAAGACAGCCCAGGAACGCTACGGCCCACAAGTGATAGAGAGCTACATCATCTCGATGACAGAGGATGCGAGCCACGTGCTCGAAGCGGCCGTCTTGGCCCGGGAGGCGGGCTTGATCGACATCAGATCTGGCACAGCTGAGATAGGAATGGTTCCGCTTGTCGAGACAGTGGACGACCTACGCAGGGCAGGCCAGCTGCTCGACGACCTCTTTCACGACAAGAACTACCGGCGACTTGTCACGCTCAGAGGAGACAACCAGGAAGTCATGCTCGGGTATTCAGACTCGAACAAGGTGGGTGGCATCACCACCAGCCAGTGGGAGATCTACAAGGCGCAAAGGGTCATGCGGCAGGTTGCCGCTGACCATGGTGTCCATCTCAGGCTCTTCCACGGGCGGGGAGGCACTGTGGGCCGGGGAGGTGGTCCTACCCACGCCGCGATCCTCGCCCAACCATATGGAACCATCGACGGCGATCTGAAGGTCACCGAGCAGGGCGAGGTGATCTCGGACAAGTACGGCAACCCCGAAATCGCCGCCCGAAACCTCGAGCTCGCCTTTGCGTCGGTGCTCGAGTCATCGCTGCTTCATCGCCAGTCGCGGCAACCGAAAGAGGTGCTGGATCGCTGGACCGAGACCATGGAAGCCGTGTCGGTGGCCGCTTATGCCGGATATCGCTCCTTGGTCGAAGACGAACACCTCGTCCCCTATTTCCTCTCGTCGACGCCGGTCGAGGAGCTGGGCCGCCTCAACATCGGCTCTCGACCCTCCCGCAGGCCGGGAAGCACAGGAGGCATCGAGGATCTCCGGGCCATACCCTGGGTCTTCGGGTGGACTCAGACCCGGCAGACCGTTCCGGGCTGGTTTGGTGTGGGAACGGGACTGCAGGCGGCACGCGAAGCCGGCTTCGGCGACACGTTGGATGAGATGGCTGAGCAATGGGGCTTTCTCCAGACCTTCTTGTCGAATGTGGAAATGACCTTGGCCAAGACCGACCTCGACGTCTCGAATCAGTACGTGGAGACGCTGGTATCGCCCGAGCATCGACCTGTTCTAGGCATCCTCCGACAAGAGGCGGCGCTGACCACCGAAGAAGTGCTTCGACTTCGTGGTGGCACCGAGCTGCTTGACGATCTCCCGCTGTTGAAGCGCACGCTTTCGGTGCGTGATATCTATCTCGACCCGATCAACTACCTCCAGGTGTCCCTACTGGCGAGAAGCCGATCGGGCGAAGACAGCCCAGACCTGAACCGTGCCCTCCTGCTCACGGTCAACGGCATCGCCGCCGGCATGCGCAACACCGGCTGACCAACCCTCTATATGGGTAGCCTCGGGTCATGGCCATCACTGTTCTCGACCACCCCCTCGCCGCCGACCTGCTCACGGTTCTGCGTGACAAAGCAACCGAACCGCCACGATTCCGGCAACACGCCGAGCGACTCGGCTACCTCCTCGTCGCCGAAGCAATCGCCGACATGCCCACAAACGAAATCGGGATCGACACACCTCTTGAAGCCACGACGGGCACCGTGTTGCATCGTCCCATCGTGGCGGTCGCCGTGCTCCGCGCCGGACTCGGGCTCCTGCCGTCGGTCTTGACGCTCGTCCCAGACGCCGCCATCGGTTTCGCCGGCGTGCAGCGCAACGAAGAGACTGCGGAGCCGATGGAGTATTACACCAAGTTCCCAAACCTCGACCAAGCTCGAGTCCTGGTGCTGGAGCCGATGCTGGCCACGGGAGGATCGTTGTCCTGGGCGATCGACAAGGTCAAGGAGAACGGAGCACGCGATATCACAGCCGTGTGCGTGGTTGCTGCTCCCGAGGGCGTGGAGAAGATGGAGTCCGACCACTCGGACGTGAGAGTCGTTGCCGCAGCGCTCGATCGCCAGCTCAATCCCAGCTACTACATCGCTCCAGGCCTCGGAGACATGGGAGACCGTTTGTTCGGCACCCTGTGACCGCCTTCGAGAAGGCGGTGGTCGAAGTGTTGGAGTCACTCCGTCCCGGCGATGTGGTCACCTACGGAGAGGTGGCCGAGGAGGCGGGGTACCCGAGAGCTGCGCGCGCCGTCGGCGCGCTGCTACGTACTTCCGATGGCGGCCTCCCGTGGTGGCGGGTGGTGGGGGCCGGGGGCCGGCTTCGAGCTCCGGACCAACACCGGCAAGCCACACTGCTCGCCCAAGAGGGAGTGAAGGTGATCGACGGCCGCGTAGCCGATCATTATCAGCCGTAGTAGACCTTCGACTCCTCGAACCGAAAACGATACGCGGCAATCGCAGAGAATCCCGCGCCGAAGGCAAGCAACACAGCGGAGGGGATTATGACCTCAGACGTCGTCGCGTTGTCCAGGATCACATCGAGAAAGCCCTCCATGGCCCAATAGGTCGGTGTGAAGCGAGCCATTGTCTGCACCCAGGCCGGCAGCACGGTGAGAGGGACCAGCGCCCCGCCAACCCCCGCGAACACCATCCCTATCAGGTTGGACAAGGTGTTGAGCTGCAAGGACGTGCGGCTGAGCGACATGATCGCCATCCCAAACGCCACCATGCTCACCGAGAAGGTCACAACCACCAGCAACAACGCGACCAGCGAACCGCTGATTACGAGTCCCAGGAGCCAGACACCCAGTGCAAACAGGCCGACCAATTGACCCATTGCCACCAGAAACACCGGCGAGACCTTGCCCACCATGATGTCGGTTGTGGTGGCCGGGCTGGCACGGAGCCGATCCCACGTGTGCCATCCGTACTCGCGGAAGAACCCGAAGCCGGCATAGCTGGCAGAGAATGTGGCGAACATTGCAGCCATGCCCGGCACCGCCTGCTCCGCTCCTGAAGCGGTCGAATACCCCTCGGCCTCCAAGGAAAGGGCAAAAAGGGGCTTCATCAAGGCCATCATCAGCAGTGGCATGATGACCAGCCAGACGACCGACCCCGGGTCGTCGGCTATGTGGCGGAACTCGTGCCGGACAATGGACCAGCTACGTCGCCACGACATTCGCGTCCTCCTCCGACTCGTACCTCCGACCGGTGAGCTCGAGAAAGACCGTTTCCAGGCTTGGTCGAACGATCTCCACCGAGCGCACCCTGCGGGCTTCGCCGCCGAGCGACTCAAAAACCTTCGCGGCGACCCTCCCCGGATCGTCGGCCTTGATTCGCAACCCACTGCCGTCCGCTCCAACCACTGCACCAGGTATGACAGACGGTGCGTTTCCATCGAATCTGATCTCCAGGAAGGCGGAGCCGTTGTTGGCGAGGAGTGTGGCAACAGATCCCTCGGCAATGACCTCGCCCCGGTCCATGATGGCCACATGGGCATCCATTTCCTCTATCTCGCCCAGATAGTGAGTCGAATACAGCACGGCCGCACCCTCTCTGGCGAGACGAGCCAGAAGAGCCATCAGAGCAGCGCGGGTCCCCACATCGGCGCCTGTGGTTGCCTCGTCCGCGAGGATCAGGGAGGGCCGACTGATGAGAGCGATGGCCGTATGAAGACGCCGTTTCTGGCCCCCGGACAGCTCACCTGTCTTGCGATGAAGCAAGTCCTCGAGGCGTAAGGCAGACGCGACTTCGTCCACTCGCTCAGCGAGACGATGGCCCCGCAAACCGTTGAGCTCGGCGAAGAGCTGCAAGTTCTGCCAGACGCTGACCACCGGATAGACACCGGTGTCTTGAGGGGCGAAACCGATCATTCTTCTCGCCCGTTCCGGGTCTGCGATCACGTCGATTCCAGCCACGTGAACCGACCCTGAGTCGGGACGTCTCAAACCACAGGCGATGGACACCAATGTTGTCTTGCCGGCGCCGTTGGGGCCGAGGAGCCCGGTAACCCGCCCCCGCTCCACATGAAGTGTGACACCGGCAAGGGCCGGGATTTGGCCGTAGGACTTGTGCAGATTCTCGATCTCGAGCATCAACCACCCTCGGCTAGCACGAGCGACGATTCCGTGTCCTTGGCCTCCCGAAAGAGGCTCACTGACACGACCGGCAGCCAAAGCAGCACCAGTCCGACCGCCAGGTAGTTCAACGGGGAAATGAGGCCGACACCGATCACAACTGACGTGATTCCCGGCCAATCTGACTTTCCGGACTGGATCCTTGCCAGTCCGTACCCGCCTACTACAGCAGCCAGTCCGAGAGCTGCCCCCGTGCCGAAAGTGAAGGCTGCAAGGTCATGCCAGCTCGCGGCCACGTCGGGATCGAGGAAGTCGCGAATGCGAGTTCTCTCGGCACCGGCCGTGTGAGCCAGATAACCCAGCGTCATCATGGCTGCGGACATGGCCCCGCCTCCGACGATCAACGAGCCGAGCCGATGGCGACCGATCCTGCGCGCCCAATCTCCTACGGTGCCGGAGAACCAGAGAACGAAGAACGCGGCCAGCAACCCCACATAAGACCCCACCATTATTCGCAGCGGATTCGAGTCGTAGAACTCGGAGACATCCTCGGTGGGAGGCATGAACTCGAAGTTGTTGACCAACACCGCAGAAACGACCATCAACGCCGCGGCCAGGAGACCTGAAAGCGGCGCAGCACGCCTTTCCCACATGTTTCGCACCTTTCTTGGGATGTCACGAACGTAAGGGCGACATGCCCTCCCTTGAACCCGATCGGCCTCATATGGGGGTGAGGTATCCCTCAGCGTTGCCAATCCGACACCTGAGGCTCGCCCTATGGACGGTTCTGTGGTTGCCCGGCACAATTGGGGCATGAGACGGCGACTACTGGTCGGGTTCCTGGTCGTGGTGTCGGCGATTTACGTCGTTTTGGTGCTCTGGGCGTTCACACGCATCACCATTGAGCCGGCCGACCTGGTGTGGACCCTGGTAATGGTGCCTGGAGGAGTGATACCTGCCTATTACCTGATTTGGCGCCGCCCCGGGCACCCGATAGGCGAGATGCTGGCGCTCGGCATGGTCTGGAGCCTCGTCTTGCTCACCATCTTCGAGATTCCGACTGTCGCCGTCTTCGAAGACAGAGGTGCCGAGTCGTGGATGTGGGCCCCGATCTGGATCGCCCAAACGGCTGCTCTCGCGGGCGTCGTGATCATCTCCATCCTGCTGGCGGTGCTCCCTGATGGCAAGACTCAGACGACTGCGGAACGTCGATTCTCCAAGTATTCGTGGGTAGTCGTCGCCTTCCCGACACTGGCGCTGTTCACCAATGCCGAGCTGACGCCACATTCGCTGTCTTTCCCGGGTGTGAGCGGAGTTGAAAGCCCGTTCTATGTCGAGAGTCTGGACGCCCTGGGGCCCTGGTCCTTGTTGGCGTCGAGCCTCGGCTACCTGGTGTTGTTCGGTGGTCTCTGGCTCCAGGTCAAGCGTTATCGGCGGGCGTCCCTGCGTCACAAGAAGCAGGTCCGGTGGGTGCTATACGCGGGGGTGGTAGCCGGAACTCTGGCACTGATCCCATTTCTCTTGAGCGAGCTCGGGTTCACCGGTGAGATCCCCCATACCGTCGCCTGGGTGGGTCTCCTCTCTGGTCTGGCGGTGGTGATCTTTCCGACGTCGGTTGCCGTGGCGGTGCTGGAGCCGAGTTGGGTGGACGTCGACATCGTCATTCGCAAGTCGTTTGTCTACGGATCCCTCTCCTTTCTGATTCTCGCCCTTTATGTAGGAGTGGCCGCTGGGCTTGGCCTCGTCGCCGGTCGCGCCGTCCAGATAGAGCTGGCAGTGTTCATTACGGTCGTTGTGGCGGTCGCCTTTCAACCGGCCCGACGGTGGCTGCAGGGCCTCGCTGATCGGTGGGTGTTCGGGGAGCGACCGTCGACACACGAGGCCGTCGCCGAGATCGGTTCCACAATCGGCGAAGCGTCCGATCCCGAGTCGTTCCTGCCTCACCTTGCGGAAACGGTCCGGCAAACCCTGGGGCTGAAATGGGTCACAGTCGAGCTCGACAACCAGAGCACGGCCGGCGCGGGCAAAGTGGAAGGTGAACCGGAGATGGTGGTCCCGATTCTCGACGGGACGAGAACCCTCGGAGTCATTCAGTGCGGCCCCAAGATTCGGGGCTCATGGGATGAGGAGGAGACGCGACTTGTCGCCACGCTGGCCGGTCAGGCGGGCCTGGCGATCGCCAAGAGCAGACTCGCGGGCCGAATCGTGACCGCGTCCGAGGAGGAACGACGAAGGATCGAGAGGAACATCCACGATGGAGCACAACAAGAGTTGGTGGCCCTCGTCGCCCGGCTCGGAATGGCGAAAAAGCAGGCAGCCAACGGTGGTGTCAGCCCTGACGAGCTCGATTCGCTTCAAAGCGAAGCGCAACACATCTTGTCGGAGCTTCGAGAGTTGGCTCAGGGCATCCATCCTTCAGTGCTCGCAGATGGAGGGATAGTCGAGGCGATCGAGGACAAATGCAGTCACGCCCCGATCTCGGTGTCAGTCCATGCTCCGGCATCCGTTCGATCCCTGCGGTTTGGCGACGAGATCGAAGGCGCCGCCTACTTCTTCGTCATAGAAGCCCTCACCAACGTTCTCCGCCACTCGGGCGCTTCGAGAGCCGATATCCGGCTCGGCCTGGACAACGGCGACCTCGACCTGACTGTCGAAGACAATGGACGAGGGTTCAAAGCCGACGATGTGCAGCTGAACGGCCTGGCGGGTCTGGAGGATCGGCTGACCGCTCTCGGGGGGCAGCTGACGGTCGCCAGCGGAAGTTCAGGAACGACCGTGACCGCCACGCTGCCTGTGAGCGACCGATGAGAGTCGTAATCGCCGAAGACCATTATCTGGTGCGGGAAGGGACCAAACAGCTCCTGGAATCGCAGCCGGGCATGAGGGTCGTCGCCGCCGTTGAAGATGGTGAAGCTCTAATAGCGGCAGTCGAACAGCACCAACCCGACGCGGTGATAACTGACATCAGAATGCCGCCGGATCATCAGGTCGAGGGAATCGAGGCCGCTCACCGGATCCGCGATGAACATCCCGAGATCGGCGTGGTGGTCCTATCTCAGTACGTGAACAGCCTTTACGCCTACGAGCTCTTCAAGAAGGGGACTTCGGGGTTGGCGTATCTGTTGAAGGATCGGGTGGGCGAGGTGGACGAGCTGCTGAAAGCCATCGAAGCCGTCGTTGCCGGCGACTCGGTCATAGATCCACAGGTGGTCGAGGGTCTGCTGGCACGGAGGGAGCAACTCGCCGGATCGCTTCTGTCGACTCTTACCGACCGGGAACGAGACGTTCTCGCTGGGATGGCACAAGGAAAATCAAACGGCGCCATCTCGGAGAGCCTCTTCGTATCGCAGTCGGCGGTGGAAAAGCACATCAACTCCATCTTCGCCAAGCTGACTCTCAGCCCGGGCGACAGCGAGGTCCATCGTCGCGTCGCGGCCGTCCTCGCCTTTCTCCGCAACCAGGAAATCCCGCTCGAGGATGGAACGGGCAACGGCGGTTGATCCGACTCGGCGTCTATTGCGGAGCGGAATGGCACCTGCCGCTTCGAGACGGTTAGTTTGACCTCATGGCCTTTACCGCTGTCGAGCTGATAGAGAGGAAACGGGACGGCGGTGTCCTGAGTGAGGACGCCATTGACTGGCTCATCCAGAACTACACAACCGGCGGGGTCGCCGATTATCAGATGGCAGCGATGGCGATGGCCGTGTACTTCAGCGGCCTCAACGCCGAAGAGCTGGCGTCGTGGACGTCGGCGATGTTGAACTCAGGCGAGGTGCTCGACTTCAGGCATATCCCGGCGGCGAAGGTCGACAAACACTCCACAGGTGGTGTGGGTGACAAGATCTCGATTCCGCTCGCCCCGCTGGTGGCTTCGTGTGGAGTAGCCGTGCCGATGATGTCCGGCCGGGGTTTGGGCCACACGGGAGGCACTTTGGACAAACTGGAATCCATCCCCGGATTCACCACGGGCTTGGATGGCGACCAGTTTGCAGATGTGCTCACCACCCATGGACTGGTGCTGGCGGGTCAATCTGACGCCCTAGCGCCAGCAGACGGACGGCTGTATGCCCTGAGAGACGCAAGCGGTACTGTCCCATCAATCCCATTGATAGCCAGCTCGATCATGTCCAAGAAGATGGCTGAAGGGTTGGACGGTCTCGTCTTGGACGTCAAGACGGGTCCGGGCGCACTGATCAAGCCTCTTCCAGAGTCGAAGAATCTGGCCAAGACCATGGTGGAGATCGGTCGATCCTACGGCGTCCGCACTGTCGCTCTGGTCACCTCCATGCATCAGCCTCTCGGATTCGAAGTGGGCAACGCCAACGAAATCAAAGAGTCGGTCGACGTACTGCGTGGTGAGGGTCCCGACGACGTCACCGAGCTGGTAATGACATTGGGCGAGATAATGCTGGAATTGGCCCACGTGGAAGGCGGGCGCGATCTCCTCGAGACCAACGTGGCCAACGGAGCAGCCTTCGACAAGTTCAAGGAGGTGACCAAGGCTCAAGGCGGAGACCCGTCCGTGCTCGAGGACACGTCCAAGCTCGTAAAGGCGCCCCACCGCGGGCTCATCACCGCACGCTCGTCCGGCTACATCACACGATGCGATGCCTTGACCATCGGCCTGGCCAATGTCCGTCTCGGCGCAGGCCGCCTCAAGAAAGAAGACGCGATCGACCCCGGGGTCGGGACGACAGTCCACGCCAAGCTCGGCGATTGGGTTGAGACCGGAGATCACTTGGCCACCGTTCACTACGCGAACCCCGCGCGTTGGAAGGACCAACGAGTCACACTGGAATCAGCCTGGGAGATCTCGGATTCTCCTCCCGAGCAGGTGCCGCTGATCCAGGAGCGCATCGAGTAGCTCCTATCGGCCAAATCGCGTGCAATGCTGGTGGTGATCTCTCCATGCGGGGTGGAAGTTGGGATATCGGGGCGGATAGTTACCATCGCCGCTCGATGGATTACCAACGAAGAGTGACGCTGTGAAAGTAATCGTCTGCGTCAAACAGATCCCCGATCCGGCCACGCCATACACGCTGGAAGAGGGCACCCACTTCCTGGTCAGACCGGAGGACCAGATCCTCGACGACACCGATAGGTATGGCGTGGAGATGGGTCTGCAGATAGCTGAGCCCAACGAGGGGACCGTGACCCTGATCAGCATGGGACCGGCCGGCAACGGACAAGGGATCAGGCAGGCACTGGCCATGGGCGCTGACGAGGCCATCCTCATCGAGGACCCCGAGCTTCGAGGCTCCGATGCCCTGACCACCGCGCGAGCCTTGGCAGCCGCCATCCAAGAAGCGGGCTTCGACCTTGTCATCGCTGGAACCGAGTCGACCGACGGCTACACCGGGGTCGTCCCCCAGATGATTGCCGAGCTGCTCGATGTGCCGGCACTCACCTATGCCACCTCCGTTGAGGCGTTGGACGGGAAGATCACCATCCACCGCCAGACCAACGCGGGCTATGACGTGGTTACCGGCTCACTTCCGGCCCTGGTATCCGTGACTGCAGGCGTGGTCGAGCCCCGCTACCCCACTTTCAAAGGAATCATGGACGCCAAGAAGAAGACCGTCGCCAACAAGAGCCTTGCCGACCTCGAGATAGAGGCCGCGCCGCCGCAAAGCGTCAGCTCTGTGACCGCCGCCCCAGAGAGGGGCGCCGGCGAGAAAGTCGAGGATGAGGGAGAGGCTCATCTCGACATCGTCGCCCTTCTCGAAGAGAGGAAGGTCATCTGATGGCATCGATCTACGTCTTCGCCGAGCAAGATGGCGACGGGCCCTCGATAACTGGCCTCGAGCTGTTGACCAAG
This sequence comes from Acidimicrobiia bacterium, assembly GCA_965216725.1. Classification (GTDB taxonomy): domain Bacteria; phylum Actinomycetota; class Acidimicrobiia; order Spongiisociales; family ZC4RG35; genus JACZUI01. Next base: position 12,807 of record CBDCGI010000020.1, read on the forward strand.
GCGCGCTCCCTGGGTGACGTCACAGTGATCTACCTGGGAACCGGCGAGGGCTTGGAGACGCTGGGAGAGCATGGTGCTCAGCGTGTTCTCACCTCCGACCCTGGTGACCGTCTCCCTTCAGCCCCACTCGCCGCTGCCCTGGCGGCGCGTGTAGCCGCAGAGGCCCCCGACCTGCTTATGTTCGGGCAGGGCTACACAGATCGCGACGTCGCCGGCCGCCTGGCGGCCCGACTCGGAGTGGGTGTGCTGTCCAACGCCTCGGACGTGAGAATTGGCAGCGGGGGTGTCGAGACCGACCACGAGATCATGGGAGGCACCCAGGTGGCGACCGCCCGGGCTGAGAGGAAGCCGTTCATAGTGCTGGTACGGCCCAAGTCCTTCGCCGCCGAGCCGGCAGGTGGTAGCGCCCCGACCGTGGAACCACTCGAACTGCCAGAGGCGGGAGCTTCGGCCGCCATGGTCTTGGAGCGGCACGTCGAGGAGCGCGAAGGCCCCCAGCTTGGCGAGGCAGCCGTAGTGGTCTCCGGCGGCCGCGGTCTCGGCTCAGCGGAGGGCTACGACCTGGTCGAAAAGCTAGGCAAGATTCTGGGGGCCGCTACTGGCGCCACCCGTGCCATTGTCGACGCTGGATGGGTCCCCTATGCCAAACAGGTAGGCCAGACCGGCAAGACGGTGAAACCCGACGTCTACATCGCAGCAGGAATCTCTGGCGCCATGCAGCATCTCGTCGGCATGAAAGACTCGAAGACCATTGTGGCCATCAACAAAGACCCAGACGCCCCCATTTTCGCCGTGGCAGACCTCGGCGTGGTCGGCGATGTCCATCAGGTGCTTCCTCGGCTGATCGAGGCCTTGGAGGGTCGTTAAGCCAAACGCCTAGTTGGGCTTGCCTTTTCCTTGTGGTGGTCCGCTGGTGCCGCCCGAATTGCCCTGGCCAGAGCCCGGGCCCTGTTGGTTCCCATTCCCGGGTTCTTCGGGTGGCTTACCTTGGTTGTTACCGCCGGCGTTGGAGCCCTCGCGGGCGATGTCGGCGACCCCTTGCCCGAATTCCTTGCCGTCGAGGCCCACTCCCGTCCCCCGGTTGTTCTCGAGGAACTCGAGGATGGCGTCGACCTTGGCTTCGGCATTCTCGGAACCTCCCGCAACCAGCTCTCCCAGAGCGGCTGAAATCTCACTGGCACCGCTCGCGTCGCCTTGGTCGATGCTCTCTTCATAAGACTCGCCGAGCAGAGCGATGGCACGATCGGTATCACCGCGTGCGATGAGAGCACCTGCCTCCTCAAGCCTCTCCTGGTGTCCGGACGCCCCAAAACCGACTTCCTCCAAGGCCCGATCCAACCCATACAACACATCGCCCGGCACCGAGCTATCGGCCACCGCCGCCAACGAGGGGGCACCCAGGAGAGCGACGAGGAGGGCAAGACTCAGTGCGGGACGAGCCATGATCCTGTTCAGTCTCTGCCGGCGGCCATCTTCGGTCTCCTTATTCAGCTCCGATCGACTGGCTATGTCTATCGACTTGGCTTCCACTGAAAGACTTTCGACTGTGGGATTGGCCGGGCCTGAGATCGCCAAAGCGGCGATCGACTCAACGAGGGACGAGAGCATGGCTTCATCTGAAACGGCGATTACGCCATCGCTCTCCAACCGTGAGGAGAGACGGCTAGCGGCCGTCTCCAATCCCTCCACCCGCCAGAGGCTGACTGTGTCGGGCCGCCTTCGGAGCACATGGCCCGCCTCGGCGCAATCAAGACCGGCTCCGACCATGAGTGCTATCGCCTCTCTTCTCGACAAGTCGAGAGGCGCCAATGCGTCGTGGACTGTAAAGGGGCTGAGCACGTTTTTTGTCGCCTCGAGCTGACTCAGGTCGATCACTCTCGAATGCGACTCGGGGTTCAGCCTATGAAGGGTTTCCCTGGCAATTCCGAATACCCACGTGCGGAATGCGCCTTCGTCGCCGCGGAAACTCCGGATCTCACCGGCCACTCGTCTGAGAACCAGCACGGCTTGGCCTCCGGGATCGTCAATTCCCATAGCGGCGAAGTAGCCAGTGATCGGAGCCGACAGCCGAGAGTGGAGGGCTTCCCAGGCCCAATACGAGCCCTTCTTGGCGTCATCCAGCAGTGCCTGAAAGTCATCAGCTTCCGCGGCGGCAACCGGGTCAAACATCCGTGTTTCCCTTACTTGGTACCAGTACCGGGTTTATCGGCGTTTTCGCCCAAAAACATGAGGATGGTTGCGTCGACCCGGAGCGGGAAGGAACATCCCCCAATGGCCGGATACAGCGGCAAGCCGCTCCACCACAAGCTCGGGATTCAGCCTGGAATGTCACTGGGTCTGGTGAACGCCCCGGAAGGCGCACTCGATCTGCTTGGCGACGTGCCAGAAGGCGTTGACCTGCATAGCGACCTGAGACCCTCGAACATCTTCCTGGTGTTCGCTGTGACCGACTCTGAGGTCACGAAAGGATTCAACGACGTGGTTCCGCTTTTACCAGCCGACGGGGGCCTGTGGCTTGCCTGGCCGAAGAGGTCGTCGGGTGTTCCGAGCGAGCTCACCGAGAACAGACTGAGGGACTTGATACTTCCCACGGGGATGGTGGACAACAAAGTGTGTGCCATCGACCAAACATGGTCTGGTTTGCGTTTCGTGGTCAGGAAGGAGAATCGCGACACCTGGGCCACGAACGACTAGCCGGAGCCGAGGCGTAGCCTTCGGCCATGAGATCCACGATCCTCGTTGCAGTGCTCAGCGTCACCGTCGCCTCCTGTGCCGGCGACGAAGCAAGACCTACCACCACCTCTGGGACCCAGGGCCCCGCGTCTCCGACCTCCGCTCCCGGCACAACAGAACCGCCAGAGCCGACAACCACCTCCACACAAGGATCTCCCAGCACGACGATCGGTGCGCCTCCAGGCACTGCATTCGTCATCTCTGAGATCGGGCTCGGCGACAATTCCATGGTGGTGATCACAAACATTGGATCAGACACGGGAACTCTCGGAGGACACTGGCTGTGTCAGCGCCCCGACTACTACGAGTTCTCCAATGTCGATGTCGGTCCGGGCGAGTCTGTGGCCATCGCGACCACATCGGGAGAGGTTACGCCCCCGGAGGGTGTCACCCTCCTCGAGGGAGTAGCGACCATCGGGCCGCTGGACGCCGGCGACGGCGAGGTTGGGCTATACAACGCGACGATCATTCGGGTCGTCGAACGCCATCCTCAGCTACGTGGAATGGGGCCAATCAGGTCATGGGCGCAGTGGGACCGCCGAGTCGGCAGGCATCTGGCCCGACGATGGCTTCGTTCCCACGACGGCCGACACAACGGCGTTGACGGCAAGCGAGTTGCCAGCGATCGGCCCCACCTCGTGGACGCCCCTTACAGGGTGAATTGATAGGGCAAAAGCTCTGCGAGCGAGTGTTCCCTGACTTCTGAGCCCTCGCCCGCCGTGACGACAACTCTCGTCACCCCGAACTCGGACATGATCTGACGGCACCTGCCGCATGGGTACGCTCCGTCGACGGTCGAGGCATCAACGCACGCCACTGCGACGGTTTCCAGATTCCGGACCCCTTGCGAGACCGCGAAATTGATCGCGGTGGCCTCCGCACAGCTCGACACCGGATAGGCGGCGTTTTCCACGTTGGCACCGGTGAACACCTCACCA
>CBDCGI010000021.1:0-93505 GCA_965216725.1 Acidimicrobiia bacterium
AGGGACAAGACGTCAGCGGCCGTCTTGGTCACGATGCCTCCTTGTATCGCTCCGATCGTGAACCGCAACTTTGTATCCGGTGGCGGTTTCTGATCGGTTGCTGAAATGTGAACACCATGTTTCGAGTTCCAGCGACGTCCGGGCCGCCGGAGTGTGAGGAAGCGGTAATCCCCGGGAAAGCCGGCCTCGGTTTGCATAATCCGCAGGTGAAACTGCTGTTTCACAAGACCGATCCCTCCCAGCCGCTCGTCGAGTTGGAGCCTGCCCTGCTCGACGCTGCGTTGCAGCGAGGAGGACTGGTGTGGATGGACTTGAGGGGAGAGCCACCGGAAGAAATTCGCAGCCTGTGTGCGGAGCTCGGAATGGACCGCTGGCGGCGGTGGAGGAGGCGCTTGACCACGGGACGATGCCGCGGGTCGACGACTATCCCGACCACCTCTTCGTGGTCCTCGCCAGCGTCCGTACCGGCACAGGAGAGCGTATGGGGGTCGTCGAGCTGGACATGTTCATCACCGACTCGGTACTGGTGACAATTCACGAACAATGTCACCGCGCCATCAATCGACTATCTCCGCGACAACCTCGAGCTAACTCAAGACATCTCCAACCCGGCACTACTCGCCGGCCTGATTGCCCAGCTCGGTGGACGAAGGTTCTTTCCACTCTCAGAAGCCCTCGAAACCGGAATCGACGCTCTCGAGGAGGGGGCGCTGAAAGCCGACCCCCACACCCTGCCCGAAGTGCACGCCTTGCGTCGTGACGTCGTGTTGCTGCAGCGGTATGTCGGGAGGCAACGTGAGGTGTTCGGCGAGCTGGCAACTCTGACTCATCCGGTGTTGGACGACGATGCTCGCGGCTTCTTCGACCGGCTCTACGAACACCATTCCCGACTCGGGGAAACCCTCGACGGGGCGCGGGTGCTGCTCAACTCGGTTGTCGAGACCTATCGCGGAGCTGTCGCCGACCAGACCAACGAGATCGTCCGTGTGCTCACCGTCTTCTCGGCGATCATGCTCCCGCTGTCGCTCATCGCAGGAGCCTGGGGGATGAACTTCGTGGACATCCCCGGCGGCGAGGAACCGTGGGGTTTCTGGATTCTCCTCGCTGTGATGCTCCTCGTCGGAGTCGGATTCTGGGTCTACTTCGCCCGAAGAGGTTTCGTCGGAGCGCCCCGACTGCGGGACCTGCCGAAGTCGGTGGGACTGGGCCTCGTCCAGGTAGGGGTGGCGCCGATCAAACTGGTCTCCAGCGGGATTGGGACCACGGTACGAGAAATCGGCAAGCTGGTCGGCGGGACCGAGGATGAATAGGGCCCTCGGATGCCTCCGATGAAGCGCTATCTGGAATGGATGAAGGAAAAACCAGGCACAAGCGGTTCTGGTCGTAGTCGCAGTGTTGATACCCATTCTCTTCGTGGTGACCACCTTGCTGTCGGCCGATGATCCCGAGATCTCATTGGGCACAACGCCGCTGGCCGAGCGGGATCCAGCGACGGTGAGTACCGATAGCCGGCAAGCACTCGTCGACAACTCTGACCGCCCCCAAGTGCCGCCGGTTGCCTGCTCAGGATTGATCACGTTGGAGGAGATCGACATTGCTCTGGACATTCCGCTGGCCAATGTCATAGAGAGGAAGCTCCGGGACGAAACCTGCCGCAAGGAGCTCGCCGATCAGCCCGAGTACTGGATCCAAATCGAGCCCGGTGACCCCAACGACTTCGTAGACCGGCACACGAGATACTTGGCGGAACCGGCACTGGGAGTGTCGACGGGGTCGGAGACACCGCGGTCTGGTTCGTCGGTAGAAAACTCAGGGTCACGGGCGGGCGGGTCGGGAGTGCTCGCCGTTTTCAAGGAGACACGCAACTGGGAGCGCTCTACTGTTCCGGATCCTGATTAGCCGTCCAGATGCTGAAGATTCAACCCTTCTCGATGCGGCGACGAGGTCTTGCCCTGGCAGCCCTGCCCCGATTCCCCGGAGTTGGATGCAGGAACCGGTGGAGCCTCGATTTGGTTGCTATTGATCGAGCCAGATGCTGCCTGATCAGGCAAGTCTCAGTTACGTCGACAACCTGTTGGCCAAGGTGGAAGATGGCGAGTGGACCCTGGGTGAAGGGCTCGTGGTCGAGACCCTTCGCAATTGTTCGCCGGTCAGGTCGGAGCCGGAGGCAGTGCTTCGGGATCGTGGAACTCCTCAACTTCGAGAGCACCGGAATCAATGAGATGGCTCGTGACTATCTGGAGACCGGGGACGACCCCGAAACCCAGGCTTCGATTCAAGAGCTGCTCGACCTGATGACCTTCACCAACGAGGACCTCGAGGGAATGGCGGGGCTGGGACCCACCACGCTCGGCCTTCTCTCCACGGATTCTCTGACGTGGCTCCAAGAGGCCGAAACCGACTGCACGCGCATGTATGGCGAGGAGCTAGGTGTCAGCAAATGCCTCGAATTCGAGGCATTTGAGGTCAATGGCAAGCAATACCGTGTCTTCCGCCCTTCACCGGACGTTCCACAAGGTGGTTGGACCGAGGCGAGGTTCAAGCTGGCGGTCACCGCGGTCAAGGAATCGGTCCCCAAGCTCGACATGCACGGCATCACCCCGCCTGCCAACATCGTCTTCACGGTCTCGGGCCACAAGTATGCCGAGGCAGACGACAACATTCCTTGTGGCGTCTTCCTCCACACCAAGCTGCAGCCGTTTTCCAACGGAGACTTCAAGCAGGTTGTAGCCCACGAGCTGGGCCACTGCTTCAACGGAGCGACCTTCCCCGACCAGGCCGTTGTGGACTACGGAGTCAGAAAGTGGTGGGAGGAAGGTCTCGCCGACTATTGGAGCAACGTCGTCTACCCGTCCAACAAGTTGGAGTGGAGAACCCTCGAAAAGCTGGCCCAGTCGGAGCAGGCCACAACGTTGTTCGATCGGACCTACGCCAACGCCATCTTTTTTCAGCATCTGGAATCACCCATCGGCATTCCCGGAATCAAATCGGTGATCTCCAACCTCCCCGGTGCCACGGGGGCAACCAGCATGCGCCAAGCAATGGCCTCCTACTCGGGCATGGACACCCTCTATCACGACTTCGTTCGAGCCATGGCGGATTCCGAGGTGATCGACACCAGCGGTGTGTTGGTGCCCTACCAGCCAGTCGGCTGGGAGCTTCCAATCGCCGGCCCTACGGAGGTGCCGTTGTCGATCCCTCCGTTCGGCGTCCGCCGCCTGCACATCACCGTTCCCGACGGGATGTACGGCTGTTACGAGACTTTCCAACAGGGCGACATGAGGGTCTCGTGGCGTGAAGGAGACCTAGGCGACTCTGGTGACTGGGATGAGACGGGACCAACGGAGCTAGAGGGCGAGACCGTGCTGGTTGTGACCACTCTCGAGGAAGGCGCGACCTTCACCCTGGACGTGAGGGACGTCGACGACGACCCGGATTGCTCGGACGAGGAGGAAACCCGTCCGCCTGATACCTGTGAGCTCAACGTCGTTTGTGATCCCTCGGGGTACTACTTCTTTTCGATCGACTAAATACCTTGAACAGAGGGCAAGGCTGTCTTCTCAGACCACGCGCTGGATCCGGCGGAGCCTCTGCAAGCCTCGAGGAGCTGAGGAGTTAAGCAAGCAAGCCAACACCGATCAGTGCGCCAACAACCGTCACCAGAATCGTGAGCATCCAGTTGGTCATCACGGTGCGCAGGGCGCCGATCTGATCGGCTAACTCCGCTTTGAATTCAGCGCGAAGGTCGGCAATCTCGGCGCGTAACTCGGCCGCCAGCACGGCTAAGTCGGCCTTGGTGGCGACCTCATCCAAATCGTGCAGAGGTATTGCGCTCATGAGGGTCTCGGCCCTTTCCGGCCCGATCGCTTCGCTCAATCCAGTGTACAGGTCGGCCCGCGCCGCCTCAGAGATGGCCACACACCGAGGATGCCGTAGGCCGGTGTCATTTTCAAGAGTGTGCGTCGGCCGCGTCATACGAAACAGGCATCCATCGCCCTTATAGGGTTGGACAGCGTCTGTTGTGATACTCGACGAGCCACGCGTCGCCTCTTTTACGAGGTTCGCTCAGGAATCCGAACCTCCGATTCGCCGCGCTCTCACCGCCGCGTTCGGACTCGATGTCGGGAGAGAGGCCACGGCCGAGGCGCTGAGCTACGCCTGGGAACATTGGGGACGGGTCCGGGACATGGACAACCCGGCCGGCTATGTGTTCCGAGTAGGCCAACGCGCCGCCAAGAGGCAGAAGCGGCCGGCCACAGCTCCGGCACTCATCGAACGTCCCCCCGCGGAACCGTGGGTGGAGCCGCAGCTGGCCAAGGCGCTCAACCGGCTGTCGGCTCAACAGCGAATGGTTGTGTCACTGCTGCACGGGTTCGATTGCTCGATGGCCGAGGTGGGCCGGCTGCTCGGGATCAGCAAAGCCACGGTCCAGGTCCACGAGCGACGAGCCATGAAGAAGCTGAGGAAGCATTTGGGGGTAAGCGGATGACTGATCATCTCAAAGACCGCATCAGAGCCCACTACCACCAGTTGGAGTCTCTGCAGTCGCCGATCGACCTCGAAGCGATCCCGCAGGAACTGGCCGAGACGTCTTTGCCAGCGTCGTCACCGATTCGACGATTCCCGGCGCTGGCAATGGGGCTCACATTCGCCGCCATCCTCTCCGTGGCACTCGCCATCATTTGGTTGGCGGACGGGACCGAGCCTGCAGACCTGGCGCCACCCTCCCCGGAGGAGCTCGCCATCGAATCGGTGCAGGCGTGGGCGGAAGGGATCCGAAACGGCGACCTGGAAGCCGCCGTCGAACTCGTTGAAGAAGGATCAATGGCCGAGATCAGGATGACCCCCGAAGGTCGACTTGGATGGTTGCTGGCAATAGCCTCAGAGAGCAGCCTGGGTCCATGTGAGGCCGAGGCCACACAGAACTCCCTGAACGAAGACGGCTTCTTCAGAGTCACATGCCCCTGGACGATCAGCGACCCGATCTCGGCCGCCATCGACGTGGAAACGGCGGACCTCACGATCCTCGTCGATTCGAATGGAAAGCTTGTACAGGTCGTGGGCGTGGGTGACCGGTGGGCATGGAAAGACGTTTTTGTCGACTACGCCACCGCCAACTACGAGTCTGAGTTCAACGACGCCTGTCTGCCTTTCGAGTTCGACGACGAACGTTTCCTGGGTCACGCCCTGTCCGCCAGATGTGGCGAGTTCTACATGAACATCGCTTCGGAGGTCGCCGCCTCGGTCGAATAGGGGTCATACGAATCCCGGCCACGCGCCCTTCCTCAGCAGACGAGGAAGGACGTATGCATCTCAGGAACCTCACGGCAGCGGGATTGATCGCAACCATGATCGCCGGGTGTGGTGGCACTGCGGGTGTTCCAGTGAAAACCACGGTCGCACCGGGCTTGGAAGCATCAAGCACCTCACATTCGGTGACCCCATCCACTAGGGCCCATTCGACCTCGACGTCGACCACCCGACCGACGACTACAAGCACCTCGGCCCCCGCCAACGGTCCAGCGAGCGGCGAATACACGACTGCGGGAAAGCCTTTCCACCTCTATGAGCCGGAGTCCGCCACCCACATCGTCGTACTGCTTCATGGATTGAATACGCCCCTGCCCGCCTTGGCACCTCTCGCGCAACAGTTCTCTGCGGACGGCGCCCATGTTCTTGTGCCGGTCTTTGACCTCGCCATCGCTCCGGATAACCGGGCCGCCGAGGCGGCGCAGGTGGCATGTGCGGTCGCCTTCGGGTCCTCGTTGGATGAGAGCCTCCCTCTGGTGCTGGTTGGATTCTCCGGAGGCGGACTCCATGCCGGACTCTATGTTGCAACCGCGGGGAGCCATTGGGACGCTTCCATTTGCGTGGCGGACACGCCTCCGAGACCACTGACCGGCTTCGTTCTCCTCGATGGGCCGGTAGACGACCCGGGGTGGAGGGAGGCCGTTGGCATGCCACCCAACGACAGACCGGACGCCCACCTCTGGGACCCGGTGACCGTGGCGACACCGAATCCTGAGATCTCAGGCGCCTACTTCATCTCCGGCGACTTACCTGACTACGCGTGGGCGGCCATGGACAAGTTCAATGCCGCTCTCGATATCGACGGACCAATTACCGAGCTCCCCACCAGCCATGCCGGGCTCATATCCGGAACGTTTTCCGAGATCCCGGTAGCAGTTTTGGACGTCGCCGGGCTTGGGGCATCGGGCGGCTGAGCACCTCGTAACCAACGGTCACGTCGCCTTATCGACCGTTGCCGACCTCACGGGAAAACCTTCGGATGTTCAGCACAAGGGGGTTGTTCTTGTCCTTTGAGGAACGTATGTTCGAGTCATGGAGTGGGAGAGACTGACAGAAGACCAACTGGATGAGTTGATTGTCGACGCCGAACGCAGTGTGGCCCGCCTCCGGGCCGTAGAGATGGCGGCGATTGCGGAGAAACGCCGGCGCGGAACTCACCTCGAGGATGGCTACCGGTCAATGATCGACTGGGTGGCGGCCCGTGCCGACATTGCCCATCGCTCTGCCCGGCGGTTGGTCTGGACCGCCTCCCGTCTCGCGAGTGCCCCCGAAATCGCTGGGTTCTTGGCCGGCGGTGAGATGTCGTTTGACCGGGCAGAACAAGTATCACGACTCCCCGAACGGCAGAGGGACGACCACGAGAGGTTTGACATCGGCCAGTTGCAACGCGAAGTAGCCCTTCATCGGAAGTTGAGCCGGAAACGAGAGGAGAAGATCTGCAACAGCGGATACCTGCAGTTCCAACCGTCTCTTGACGAAACGGTCACCCGGTTCTGGGGAGAGCTCCCCGGAGTCGATGCCAGGACTGTGGCGAAGGCCATTGACCAGGCCGCCGACGAGATCGTCCCTGACGAAGGCAGAAACCTCGCAGTGGCAGAAAGGCGAGCACTTGGCCTGGTCGCCATCTCTCAAGATCACCTCTATGAAGGGAACCGCGGAGTAGGTGCAGACTTCACCCGGGTCACGGTCACCGTCGACGCCCGATCGGCCGCCCAAAGCAACGCTCAAAGCGGGGTGGCGGTACAGGAAGGTCCCAAGATCGGGCGACAAGCCCTGAATCCCATACTCTGCGACACGATTATCGAGGTCATCGGGCTCACCGAGACCGGCCAGCCACTCAACCTCGGCCGGAAGACTCGCACCGTCACCCCCCGGCTGCGGCGCCATGTGCTCACCCGAGACCATGGCTGCACGGTTGACGGGTGCAACAGCCGCTACCGCCTCCAAGTCCACCACGTGGTTCCCTGGTCCCAGGGTGGACCGACCAGCACAGACAACCTCATCACCCTCTGCTGGTACCACCATCACATCGCCGTCCACCGCGATGGTCTCGGGATCCGTCGCATTGGGACGAGCCGAGTCCGGCTGGTCAAACCCGGCCAAGGAAGGAGCCCGCCCGGACGATTGGCGGCATGAATCGAATTCGGATATCGGGGCAACATCCTGTGATGTGCTTCGACTCCGCGAAGACCCTCTCGGGCACTTCAACATCGAAGAAGCCGTCTGGGCGCACATAGACCCTGGCCCGATAGGTAGCAGCCACCTCAGGATTGGCGCTGCGCGTCAGAGCCTCGACCATGGCTTCAACCGGTTCCCCCTCCTCGAGTCGAGCACGGTCGCGGGCTTGCAGAAGCCTCACCGCCCGCATCATGACCCAGGTCGCGGCGATCCCGACCACCGCCGTGATTCGACGCTGCCGACGAGACATTCGATGGTGTCTCGGGGATTTGGCTGGACTTCGACGTTACGTCGCCGCAGCCACAGCTCTCGCGATCCGACGCTGCCAGCTACACAACGGCTGGGGTGGGGATCGGCGAGGTCATCATCGCCGACTACTGGAAGGATGACACCTGTTTCCTGGCTGGAACCCCTGGGTTTCCTGGCTGTTGGAACTGGCCCCTCAACCCGTGTGAGAACACATACAAGTGCATGTTGGGTGAAAACAGCTTCTACGCGTCGGGGAGTCAGTGGGGTGCCACCCTGTATGGGAGCCTTGTCAAGATCAACGAAGAAAACTCTATCAATTGGGAGTACGACGCTGGCCCTGTCGGACAGAACGAGTTGGACTTGTGGGGTGTGATGTCCCACGAACTAGGTCATGCAATGGGCTTCGCCCACATTGAACTCAACTGTGGAGACACAGCGGGGGGCTGGGCGACCATGTGTCAGGACATCTCCGACCATCGGGGCAAGTCAGGTGCTCGCACGCTGACCTCACACGAAAAGGACGATCTCAAAGAGGAATACTGATCTGCCCGAGAGTTCAGAAAGTATAAGGCCACCCCGAAGGGTGGCCTTAAGCTTTGTCCCATGAAGTGGAAGCTCTGGGTCGTGATATCAGTGGTCGCCTTCGGACTCGCCTTCGTCATGTTCGGTGCGGTTGGGGGAGAGGAACCTCCTCCTCCGCGGCTCCTCGACTACCACTTCACGAGCGACCAAAGCCCACAGTGTTACAGGTATTACGACGGTGACTACCACCCGTGCCAGTAGAGAGACGGCCTGACCGAGAGCGGCGTGCCCGTCGATCAGGCGACACGCTGTCGGGTGCGGAGTGCGCCCTCCCAGCCCGACATGCGGTCGTAGCGACCTTCCCGCCCACCAGGGAACCCCGCCTCCGACGTGGAGTCGGGTGGGTTCAGCGGCGAGAAGATGTCCACGACTTCGATGAGAGCGTCGATGGTGAAGCCGAGCGATTCGTGGAGTGTGGCGGCGAACGCACCCGAGACAGTGACGACCGATCCGAAACTGACCACTTCGACGGCGGTCAGCGCATTCGACTCGACCACTGTGACAACAGCCCCAAAGCCGACAGCCTCCACCCCTGTTAAAACATCCGAATTTGTCAGGGTTGAGACGATGGAGACAGTCTCGGCCTCCACCCTTTGAGCAGTGTCGGTGCCGCTGGTCGTTGTGACCAGCGAGACCGTCAGTCCAGTCTCGTCGTATTCGGTGCCGCCAGCCTGGAGCGTGTCATTCTCAGCGATTCGCCCGCCAGAAGAAATCGCTGTCCTGGTCGAACGGCGGGTTTCTTTGGGAGTCGATGTAGAACTCCCAATCGGTCTGGCTGATGGAGCCGTAGTAGTCCGTCTGGATGTGGGCGGCTACCGAACTGAGGGCGGTAGGCACAGCCAGCCCCACCAGCAGTCCGATCACTGATGACCAGGGACTCATCTCGTCCAAGCTACGCCGGTGGACGCGGGAGACACCTCCAGCGTGGATATAGCTAGATGAGGTCACCCGAACATGCCCAGCAGCGCTCACGGTGAAGAGCCGGAGGGAAAGCGTGAGGCGTCAGAGGCGGCTGATCAAGGCAAATATGGCCGTCAGGGCAGTGACCATGCCCATCGAAATCGTGTACTGCTGACGTTGCAACCGATCGAACCTGGAATTGATCTCGGTCCTGAACTCGCGCATCTCTGCCTTGAACTCACGCATCTCAGTCTTGAACTCACGCATCTCGGCTTTGAATGCTCGAAGATCGTCACCGACCAGCTGAATCTCGACGCCGAGCTCACGACGAACGAAACCTAGATCTGTCTTCGTGGCGAGCTCGTCTACCGAATCCATGGGCAAGTGTGTCATCAGAGTCTCGGCGTTCTCAGCACCGATCACATCCTCGAGCACAGAATACAGGGCGTGGCGGGCGGGCTCAGCAGAACTCACCCTCTCAGCATGTTGGATAGTCGACACTGTTGCAATGGGTTCGGGTCGACCGAGCGGTGCCGCTAGCGTCACCACACGTCATGCCAGCCACGGTTGTTTTGGGTGCCCAATGGGGCGACGAGGGGAAAGGCCGGGTTGTCGACTACTTCGCCGAGCGTGCCGACTTTGTGGTGCGCTACCAGGGTGGCAACAATGCCGGCCACACCATCATCGTCGGCGACCAGAAGCTCGCCCTCTCCCTGATCCCTTCCGGCATCCTCTACCCCAATTGCACTCCGGTGATCGCATCGGGCACCGTGATCGACCCCAAGGTTCTCATCGACGAGATGGAGATGGCTTCTGCCCGACACCTCGACCCCTCCCGGGTGAGGGTGTCATCTAACGCGCACGTCATCATGCCCTACCACCGCAAACTCGACGCTGCCATCGAGCGTTACCTGGGCAAGAACCAGATCGGGACGACAAAGAAGGGGATCGGACCGGCCTATACCGATAAATACTCCCGCTCAGGGATCCGCATCCAGGACCTCTTCGACACCAAGATCTTCCGGCAGAAAGTCGAAGCCGCCCTCGAAGAGAAGAACAAGATCCTCCCCAGGGTCTACAACACGCTGCCGATGGACACCGATGAGATCGTCGACGAGTACACCCACTATGCCGATCGCCTGCGACCACACGTAACCGACACCTCGCTCTTGCTTTTCGAAGGCCTCCAGGCCGGCAAACAAGTCCTCTTCGAAGGCGCCCAAGGCACCCTGCTCGACATCGACCATGGCACCTATCCATTCGTCACGTCCTCCAACCCCACTGCGGGCGGCGCTGCCGTGGGATCCGGCATTGGGCCGAAAGCCATCGACGAGATCGTGGGGGTTGCCAAGGCTTACATCTCCAGGGTGGGCACCGGCCCTTTCCCCTCCGAGCTCCACGATGAGGTCGGCGACAAGATGATCGAGTTGGGCGGCGAATACGGGACGGTCACCGGGCGTCGGCGCCGCTGCGGCTGGCTCGACCTCGTGGCGCTTCGCTACGCCAATCGCGTGAACACGTTCACCAAGCTGTTCCTCACCAAACTCGACATCCTCTCCGCGTTTGAGACCATCAAGGTGGCCACCGGGTATCTGAGTCGAGGCAACCGGTACGACTCGTTCCCTTCCCAACAGAGCGTGCTGTATCACTGCGAGCCGATCTACGAAGAGTTTGCGGGATGGAACTCGGACATCACCGCCGTGAGGGAATACCACGACCTGCCTAAAGAGGCCCGTGTCTACATTGAGTACATCCAGGAACAGGTGGGAGTCCCCATCGGGTGGGTCTCGGTTGGCCCCGAGCGGTCGCAACTGATCCAGGTGTCGTGAAAGTCCTGCTCATCGGTGGTGGGGGCCGGGAGCACGCCCTGGGATGGAAGCTGGCACAGTCGGCTCGCGTCGACACCTTGATGTCGCTGCCGGGCAACCCCGGCCTTGCCGCACTTGGGCCCGTCGTTGAGGGCATCAACCCCACCGACGTCGGAGCCGTGGCGGCGATGGCCCGATTGCAGGGTGTCGACCTTGTCGTGATCGGGCCAGAAGCGCCGCTGGCTGCGGGACTGGGAGATGCGCTCAGGACGCTGAGTATCCCCGTCTTCGGCCCGTCCCGGGCGGCAGCCAGGCTGGAGTCATCGAAGTCGTTTGCCAAAGACGTGATGCGTCGAGCGGGTGTGGAAGCCGGCAGTTCGGAGACCTTCCGCGAGCCCGACTCGGCCAAGAATCACCTGAACAAGGTGGAGGGGCCCTTTGTGGTCAAGGCCGACGGGCTGGCCTCCGGGAAAGGAGTATTGGTCACCGACTCCCGAGACGACGCCAAGGCCTGGGTCGACCGCTGGATCGATCAGGGACCGGTAGTGGTCGAGGACTTCCTCGAGGGACCGGAGATTTCCCTTTTTGCAGTCTGCACCGAGCGGGATGCGGTGCTGCTGGAGCCAGCCCGCGACTACAAACGCCTGCTCGACGATGATGAAGGACCGAACACGGGAGGCATGGGGTCGTACTCCCCGGTCGACGATCTCCCTGCGGGTCTCATGGCGTCGGCAATGGCACGGGTGTTCTACCCGACGCTGGACCGGATGTCCGAAGACGGCAACCTCTTCACCGGCTTCCTATACGCTGGGCTCGTTTTGACCGACAACGGGCCCAAGGTCCTCGAATTCAATGTGCGGCTGGGAGACCCGGAAACGCAGGCCATCCTTCCCCGGCTGAAGACAGACCTGGTTGACCTTCTCGAAGGCTCAGCGACCCCCGAATGGGACGGCATGGCGACCGTGAACGTTGTTCTAGCGGCAGGCGGCTACCCGGAGAGCCCAGGGAAAGGGGCCGTCATCGAAGGTGCCGATGAGCTGTCCGACGGCGTCATCGTTTTTCATGCCGGCACCAGGCGGGAGGGCGGCAATCTCGTGGTCGACGGGGGTCGGGTTTTGAATGTGGTCGGAACCGGGGCAACGGTGGAGGAGGCTCGAGATCTTGCCTACGAGGCGGCCACACGGATCAGGTGGCCGGGAGTGCAGTACCGGACGGACATTGCCGGCTAGCTGCCGATTTCGAGAAGGTCCCTCCCTATAAGGGGACTCCTTAGGAGGAGAGTGCCGTATTTGGGACGAATGCCGCTCAGAACGCGGCGCTCAAGGTGCCTCGCGGAAGGGCGCTCGCCAATCGGGTGGATCGAAGGGCTCGGCGAAATAGGTGCGGTCCTCCAACACCTTGCCACCTCGCAAAGTGATCACCGACACCACGTTGTAGAGCTCGCCATCGGGATACCTGACCAACCCTTCCGCCACGTAGGTACCACCGGAACCGGTGACCAGAACCGCCCGGCCACCGGGCAGGGCGGAGGGGATATGAATCGCTTTGTCGTCGTGGTGGATGAGGGTGAACTCGCCTTTGGGCACCGCCGGGTTGGCCAGAGCCATCTGGCGGTAGGTCTCACGGCCCCTGATCACCTCACCGGACTGCGGATATATGTTGACAAAGTCCTCATCGACCAGGTCACAGACGGTGTCGTGATCTCCGTCGGCCAACGCCCGGTAGTACTTCTCGACGATCTGACTGCTTCTCATGCGTCGCAAGTGAAAACCTAATCCCGCGCACTCACGTGGAGCGAAAGATCGGTCTAGTGAGACACGTGGGCCCGCCGCTGCCATTGATGCAGATCTGGTCGCCGACAAAGGTGTGGACCTCGACTCCTGAAGCTTCCAACCGACTCTGGGTGTTCGGGTTCCCCTCCACCATCACGACCACACCGGGCCTCACGGCCAAGACGTTGCATCCCAATGAGGAGATCTCCTCTGGGGGAACCGGAATCAGCTCCATGTCGCGATCGACGCACATCTGGTACAGCCCGGCGGGCAGTCGCTCCAGCTCGACAACCACTTTGGCTTCGCTGACCGGGGAGATGACGCTCAACAGGTGAAGACAAGCATCGGGCCCGGCCGCAAAAGGAACATCGAAGACTGCGATCTCGCCAGACACCATCGACTTGAACTGGTCGATTCCGGCCTGGTTGGTGCGAAGAGTGCGACCGACACAGATAGTCCCTTCGTCCAGCCAAAAGACATCTCCACCATCCATGGTCCCCGGTGGTTCGATGGCGCCAACGATGGGAATGTCCCTCGATCGATACCACTTCTCCTGCGCCCGCTCTTCGCCTCGCCGGGAGGGCTTTCCTGAACGGAGGAGGATGGCCCCATCCTGTGTGACCAGGCTGGGGTCGTACTGGTAGACCGCGTCGGGCCCCGACGCCTCATCGCCGAGGAGATGGACGTTGGCCCCCAGAGATCTCAGCAAATCGACGAAGGCCCGGTGCTCTTCGACGGCCACTTCGAAATCCACTGGATAAAGAAACCCGTGAGAGGGATCATCGAAGGCGGTGGCGAAGGCGGGTCCAGGTGCCTGGACAAGGACATCCCGCAACGGGGCGACCATGGATGAGATGCCGAATTCCATTCACTTCGAAGAGTAACGGTGCTGGTACGTTGCCGACCATGACCGGCAAACGACTCACCTTGCGCCAACTTGCATCGGAACGGGACGCGATTCTCAGTAAGCGATTCGACACCATCGTCCCCAAGTTGATGAAGGAGCACGGCTTCGAGGCATGGGTCGTCGACGGCCGTGAATACAACGAGGACCCCGTGCTCACCACAATGCTGCCCGGACACTGGCTCACCGCTCGACGGCGAACCACGCTTGTGTTCACCGAGTATGGAAACAAGCGGGCGTCCATCTCCCGCTATCCGGTCGGGGATTTCGAGCCGGTGTGGAACCCCGACGAGGAGCCCGACCAATGGAAGGCATTGGCCAGATATCTGGAGCCTGTGACCGGAAAGATCGGGATCAACGTCTCTTCATCGTTCGCACTCGCCGACGGACTCACCGCAAGCGAACGGCATGGGATGACGAGGGCGATGAGCGAGTCGCAACGGAACCAGCTGAAGGCGGCAAAGGACCTTTGCGTCGGGTGGTTGGAGACCAGGCTGCCCGAGGAGCGGGAGCCATTTGCCCGAGGGGTGAATAATGCCCATCAGATCCTCCGGCGCGGGCTGACCACCGAGGCGGTCACACCAGGTGCGACCACTACTGACGATCTGACCTGGTGGCTCCGGGAGCAGGTGCGAGAGGCTGGGTTTGGCGAATGGTTCCATCCAGGAGTCCTCGTCCAGAAACCGGGTGAGGGGCCGCGGGGGCCATGGAACGGCTACAACGACCGTCTCATCGAGCCCGGCGATCTGCTTCACGTCGATTTCGGCATCGTCACCGACGAGGGCTATCGGACCGACCAGCAGCAACATGCCTACATCCTCCGGAGCGGAGAGAGCGATGCCCCGGCATCCATGCACGAGGGGCTGAAGCAAGGGAATCGGGTACAGGACATCCTCATGGAGAACATGGTGGTGGGGCAGACCGGGAACGAAGCCCTACGAGCCACAATCGAGCAGGCGGAGGGGGAGGGTTTGCGCCCCTGGATCTACACCCATCCGCTTGGTGTCCACGGGCACGCCGCCGGCGCCACCATCGGACTGTGGGATCAACAGAAGGGCGTCCCCGGGTCAGGGGACTATCCGATCAACGTGAACACCGGCTGGTCGATCGAACTGGCGGTGATCGTCACCATCCCCGAGTGGGGTGACCAGGACCTCTACATCATGCTCGAGGAGGACGCCTTCCTGGGAGACGCCGGCATCGAGTTTCTGGACGGCCGCCAGGAACAGCTCTATCTGATCTGAAAGCCGCGTCCTTAGGAGGAGAGAGTCAAATGTGGGACGAATGCCGCGCGGAATGAGTTAGCCCACCGGTGTGTCATCGCTGGGATCACCAGCAAAGGTGGCTAACGGTGTGATCACCAGCATCTCATCGCCTCTCCAGACCGCTCTGGTGCGGGTGCCTTCTTCAAGGCTGGGACCCTCTATAAGCCGCCAGGAATCCGAGATCGGATCGAGAATCGCCCCGCCGGTTTGGGGTCTGCCGCGCTCGGTGCCACCCCAGACCACCATCTCATCGCCGGTCCAGATGACGTCCACCTCAGTGCGCCCCGCCAGCGGACCGGGGTCGATGTAATACGGATCGGAAGTCGGGCGCGCCGCGCTGGACCCGACGATGACCTCCTCGGCAAGGAAAGGACGTGTTGAGCTCGCGACCCGGTTCAAAGGAATGACCTGAGCCCCACGGCGGTCAGAACATGTCACCGCCAATTCGGAGCAGCCCTGGCGCACAACAAACGACTCGTAAGTGATTTCCATATGGCCGGGGAGCTCATCGTCGGGAGCGACCCAGCGGAAAGGTTCGGAGATATCCATCCCGGGCATGCCTTGAGCTGCCGTGCCCCGGAAGCTGGACATGATGATCGAGTCGGCGTCGGTGCCAAGCTCTTCGACAACATGGGCGTAGAAGTCGACGACCCAGCCTCCAGCCCCACCGCTCCTCACGATCAGGCGTCGGTCCGAATACGTTGTCTCCTCCACTGGCGAAAGCTGCACGCGGGTTATGCCAGCTGCGACCGGGCCCTCGGAACTTTCGAACATACGATGCCGCCGATCCCGGTGAGTCTCTCCTGGTTGACCCCCTCCATGAACACCGTATAGATCTCGCCATCAGGGAAGATCCCTGAGTAGGCAGCTCTGGGCTCTGTTGCGATGGTCTCGGACGTTGGCTCGGTGGTGGATGTCCCATTGTCAGGGGCCGGAGGCGGCGGGAGAAACTCCAGCGTCGTCGATGTCGACGTGCTCGAGGTGCAGACGGCAAGCACCGCGACAGCCACGGATTTGGACAACCACTTCACTTGTTACCGTCCCCGCCATGTCGCACAAAGTCGCAATCGTCATGGGCTCGGGCTCGGATCGGCCGGTCATGGAGAAAGCTGCCGCCATATTGGATGGGTTCGGTATCGAGCATGAAGTCAGAGTCCTCTCGGCACATAAAACGCCAGATCAAGCGATTGAGTTCGCCGAAACCGCCTCTGACTCAGGCTACGAGGTGATCATCGCGGGGGCGGGCAAGGCCGCACACCTGGCGGGAGTCATGGCTGCGAAGTCACTGTTGCCCGTGATCGGAGTCCCAATATCGGCATCACTCGACGGGATGGATTCTCTGTTGGCAACGGTGCAGATGCCGACCGGTATCCCGGTGGCCACGGTCGCCGTGGACGGTGCCGCCAACGCTGCTCTTCTTGCTGTGGCGATGTTGGCGATTAACGATGACGACCTGACAAGCGCCCTGGCGGACTACCGGCGTGAGCTGGCCGAGAAGACGTTGGCTGGCTGAAGCCGGTTCATTCTCAACCCAAAACGTCCCACATTTGACGCTCTCCTCCTAAGGAAGCGGGTACAAGGGGAGGGTGAACCCGACCCGACCCCCGGGGCCCGGCTCGGCCCATATATGGCCGCCGGCATGGGTCACGAACCCGTGTGCAATCGCCAGCCCCAATCCGGTGCCTCCGGTGACCCGACTCCGGGCATCGTCTTCGCGAGAGAATCGGTCAAACGCCTGCGGTGCGAAGTCCTCGGTGAACCCGGACCCCTGATCAACCACTGATACCCGCGCCTCGGTCCCGTTGGAGACGGCGATCACGACCTCACCGCCTTTCGGCGAATGGCGAACCGCGTTGTCGACCAGATTCCTCATCACTCGAGCCATCGCGTCAGGACCTGCAGAGACCACCACGCTCCGATCGGCAACAAGACGCAGCTCTATGCCTCGTTCGTCGGCGATAGGGCGAAACACCTCGATCGTCTCGTCGGCGACCTCGGTCAAGTCGACTTCAACGATCGCTCTCGCGAGATCTCCCGACTCCAGCCGAGCCAGCAAGAACAGATCGTCGACCAATCTCGATAAGGCGTCGACATCCCGACTCATCGAGGCCAGAAACCGCGACTGATCGGCTGCGACGCCGTCCTCAAGGGCCTCGACCGCAAGACGTAGCGACGACAGCGGTGTCCGCAGGTCATGTCCGATGGCGGCAAAAAACTCTCGACGCGCACCTTCAGCTCTCTGCAGCGTCACCGCCATGGCGTCGACGGCTTCGGCCAATTCTCCGACCTCATCAGACCGGACCACGTCCGATCGGGCGCTCAAGTCGCCACTGGCGATGGCCGACGCGGTGGACGCGATTCGCGTCAGATCGTCGGTGAGGGGCCGGCTGACCGAAACGGCAAAAAGCAGCCCCGTTGCCAGGCCGAACCCGACAACGGTGAACATGAGCCCGAGATCGTGTTGCGAAATGAACATTTGCTGTCCCGCGACGACAAGACCCATCGACACCACGAGAAGCGACACCAGCGCCAGTCCGACGACCGTCACCCGCAGCGAGCTCTGACCCCTGGCCAGCCGAGGCAGAACCATTGCCGCGGCTGCCGCGATCACCGCCATGAAACCGAAGAGCAGCGCGACGCCAATCCGCTCTCCGGGACCGGGTTGCATCAACGCCTCGAAGACACCAACTCCCGCCAACACCACGGCCAAGGCTCCTGCAAGAGTCCTCATGGCTCGAACCTGTACCCCACACCCCAGACAGTGGTCAGCCACCGGGGCGTTTCGGGATTGGACTCGATTTTCCGCCTCACTCGTCGAACGTGGACCGTCACCGTGGACGGGTCCTGCCATTCGCGGCTGGAGTCCCAGACCTGCTCCAGAAGCTGAGTGCGAGAGAAGACCTGTCTCGGCGAAGAGGCCAAGAAGGCGAGAAGATCGAACTCCTTCGGCGTCATTTCCACCTCGCGGTCACCGACCCGGACTTCGCGAGTCAGCGGATCGATTTCGAGCCCGTCGAACACCATCGCCCGGTCAGGCACAGGAACTGGTCCGTCGGTTCGTTTGAGAACGGTCCTGACCCGCGCCGCCAGTTCCCTTGGAGAGAAAGGCTTCACAACGTAGTCGTCGGCCCCAAGCTCGAGGCCCAGCACACGATCGGTCTCTTCACCCCGAGCGGTCAACAGGATCACGGGAACGTCCGAATGGCGCCTGATCTCTGAAAGAACGGTAAAGCCGTCGACTTCCGGAATCATCACGTCGAGCACGACCAGATCCGGCGTGTCGGCGCCGACGGCGTCGAGGGCCGCATCACCGTCGGCACACTCGACCACCCGGAACCCGTCCTGGGCGAGATATGCCGATACGACCTCGCGCACCATGGGCTCGTCGTCGACCACGAGTACAGATCGTCCAGAGCGCTCTGAAAGCGTCACCCCCCGACCGTACGGCCTCCATCCCGAGATGTGCGCAGTGTTCACAAATCGTTCACGAGTGGTTTCTCCCATGTCAAGAGATTGCCCCCAGGCTGGTTAACCCATCGTCAAAGGAGGCGACATATGACACCGAGCCGAAGGCTCATCAACACGTCGGTGCTAATCGGAATGCTGGCACTTCTGGTTGCACTGGTCGGGGTGGCACCGGCAGAGGGAGGCGCCGAGCGCACTTATCGCGTGACCGTCACCAACCTCACGCATGGACAGCCGATGACACCCTTTGTGGTCGCTGCCCATTCGGGATCCACCGCGATCTTCGAGGCCGGGGCCCCGGCTTCGGCTGGCCTGCAGTCGGTCGCCGAGAATGGCGGAATCCCGAACTTGGTTGCCGAATTGGGCGCCAACTCCGGGGTGGGCGACGTCGCAGTTGCCGGCTCTGCCCCGTTTGGATATGGCGAGAGCGTTAGTGCCTACATCGACTCCACTCCGGGTGCTCGCAAGCTGTCCGTTGCTGGGATGTTGATCTGCACCAACGACGGCTTTGGCGCCATCAACTCGCTGCAGCTCAACGCCAACGATCAGGCCACCGTGGTCTACGGTGCCGCATACGACGCCGGGACCGAAATCAACACCGAGAACTACGAGGACCTGGTGCCACCTTGCGACGGGCTCGGGCAGACCGGAATGAGCAATCCGGCGCTGGCCGAAAACGGTGTGGTCCAGCATCACCAGGGCATTCAGGGTGTCGGTGACCTGACGCCCGGCCAACATGGTTGGGATGGGCCGGTCATAAAGGTAGTGGTGGAGAGAGTGGGCTAGATCTCCCTCCACTTCGCTTGCAGGAGCGGGCCTCCCTTCCCCAGAGGCCCGCTCTTCTATTGGGCCG
The DNA here is from genome assembly GCA_965216725.1 of Acidimicrobiia bacterium. Lineage (GTDB taxonomy): Bacteria > Actinomycetota > Acidimicrobiia > Spongiisociales > ZC4RG35 > JACZUI01. Next base: position 19,287 of record CBDCGI010000021.1, read on the forward strand.
GATGGCTCAGGGGTCTGGTGGCCGATAGCATCGGGCGGAATGAGCGACATCTCTTTTGAGCGACCCGACGCATACGACTTCCTCGACATCGACTCTCTTCTCTCTGACGAGGAAAAGCTCCTGCGCGACACGGTTCGTAGCTATGTCGAGAAGGAGATAACACCCAACGTTGGCGACTGGTGGGAAGACGGAGCCCTTCCCGACGCTCAGCTGGCGAAGGACTTTGGGGAAATCGGCCTGCTGGGTATGCATCTCGAAGGATACGGGTGCGCCGGCACCTCGGCCACGGCCTACGGCCTGGCCTGTCTCGAGCTAGAGGCCGGCGACTCCGGAATCCGGTCCTTCGTCTCCGTCCAGGGCTCGCTGGCGATGTTTCCAATCTGGAAGTTCGGCTCGGAGGAGCAGAAACAGACATGGCTCCCGAGGATGGCCACAGGCGAGGTGATCGGCTGTTTCGGGCTTACCGAGCCCGACTCCGGCTCTGATCCCGCCTCCATGCGAACCAACGCCAAGCGGGACGGCACCGACTGGGTGCTGAACGGAACCAAGATGTGGATCACCAACGGGTCCATCGCCGACGTCGCAGTGATCTGGGCCCGCACCGATGAGGGGACCAGAGGGTTCATCATTCCCACCGACACTCCTGGATTCTCTGCGCCAGAGATCAAGAAGAAGATCTCTCTAAGGGCGTCTGTCACGTCCGAGCTGGTGATGGACAATGTCCGCGTCCCCGACGACTTCGTCCTACCAGGGGTGGCGTCGATGAGAGGGCCCCTGTCGTGTCTGAACGAGGCGAGATTCGGTATCGCCTTCGGAGCCATGGGAGCGGCCCGGTCGTGTTACGAGACAGCGCTCGACTACTCCAAGGAGCGTGAACAGTTCGACATGCCCATCGGCTCCTTCCAGCTCACCCAACGCAAGCTGGTGGAGATGATGGTGGCGGTGCAGCGGGGGACCCTCGTCGCTCTTCACCTGGGACGAAGGAAAGACGCCGGCACCCTCACACCGGAACAAGTCAGCTTCGGCAAATTCGACAACGTGCGGAACGCTCTGGAGGTGGCTCGTACCGCCCGGTCGATCCTCGGCGCCAATGGAATCACGCTGGAGTATCCCGTGATGCGTCACATGGCGAACCTGGAAACGGTGTTCACCTATGAGGGCACCAATGAGATCCACACCCTGATCATGGGCGAAGCGATAACCGGCCTATCCGCTTTCTCCTGAATCTCAGAACAAGTTGCCGTTCTTGACCAGGTCGAGATCTCCCATCTCGAGCCAAGTAGCAACCTCTGTCAACTCCTCGCGAAGCTCTCGAGCTACTCGTGCCCGATCAACCCCTGGCTCTGCCCAGGCACCCTTGACTCGGAGGACCCCGGCTTCACGATCGGTCTTCAGGTCGACGCGGGCGACGAGTTCGCCGTCGAGAAGAAAGGGCAGCACGTAATAGCCGTAGACCCGTTTCGCGGCCGGGACATAGATCTCGATCCGATAGTGAAAGTCCCAAAGCCTCTCCACGCGGGGGCGGCACCAGATGAGATTGTCAAAGGGTGACAGCAGGGTCCTCCCCTCGACCTTTCTCGGAAGCCGGGCCTCGGGATGGATATAGGCCGGCTTGGCCCAGCCGGCCACCTCCACCTGGACGAGCCGGCCCGATTCCGCTAGGCGATCAGCCAATGGTCGTGCGTCCGGATTGGAGATCCTCGGATAGTCGGCGAGGTCCTCCAACGTGGCCACACCCAAGGAGGCGGCAGCATGCTCGATCAAGGCTGATTGTCCTTCTTCACGGCTTGGATCAGGAGCATGGAGGACCTTGGGCGGGAGCACCTCCTCGGTGGCTGCGTAGAGACGCGTGAAGTTGGGACGGTCGTAGATGGTCACGTCACCCTGATGGAAAAGCGCTTCCAAGGCGACCTTGCCCTTGCTCCACCCCCACATCTCGTCGGCAATGCGCTGGCCCGGATCCTCCAGGTCGCGCACCTGCAACGGTCCCTGATTGCGGACCTGGGTCAGGACTCTGCCCAGATACCCGGGATCCTCGCGTTTGATGCGCTCGACGCGAGTCCACGCAAACGGCGCGGTCATCCGCCACCTGAACAGGGGCCACATCTCCACTGGGATGACCGACGCCTCGTGACCCCAGTATTCGAAATGCTCACCTGAGCGCCAGAGCCATCGGTCGAGAGCTAGACGGTCGTAGGGCCCGAGCCGGGAGAAGAAAGGCATGTAGTGGGCTCGGCTGAACGCGTTGACCGAATCGAGCTGAAGAAGACCAAGGCGGCCCATCACCTTCCGCAGATGCCGGACGTCGATCCGTCCGGTGGGACGGGGCCGGTCCAGGCCCTGGGCCGCGATCGCCATCCGCTTTGCCTGATCGAGAGTCAATCGTCGCATCGAGTGAGAGAACCTAACGCAAGGTCGCCAGGTTGCAGCCGGGAGGGGAAGATGGCTGCCGGGAGCGACGCGTGCCAACCCTAAGCTGGCTGACGTGATCGAGCGATACGCCCTCCCCGAGATGGGTGCCTTGTGGTCCGAGGAATTCAAGCTGGAGGCCTGGAAACGGGTGGAGACACTGGCACTCGAAGCATGGGAAAGGCTGGGAAAGGTCCCAGTAGGAGTTGCAGCCGCCACCGACGCCGCTGGTTGTCCCACCCCCGCCCAGGTCGCCGAGCGAGAACAAGTCACCAACCACGACCTGGCGGCCTTCGTCGACCTACTCGGCGAATCAGCCGGCGGTGATGCTCCGGCGTGGATCCACTACGGGCTGACATCGTCCGACGTGCTCGACACCGCAACCGGCTTCATCCTGAAGGAATCCTGTGCGGTCCTGATGAGTGCCCTCGAAGACCTGTACGACACGGTTCGAGATCTGGCTCTGAAACACCAGAGCACGCCAATGATCGGACGAACTCATGGCATCTGGGCCGAGCCGACCACCTTCGGCCTGAAACTCTCCGGATGGGCGTTTGAAGTCGAGAGAAACCTGGAACGCCTCCTTGCCGCAGCGACCACTGTCTCGGTGGGGACAATCTCGGGAGCGGTCGGTACGTACGCCAGCCTGCCCCCATCGATCGAGAAGCACGTCTGCGATGCGCTCGGCCTCACCCCCGAGCCGGCCCCGACTCAGGTGACGGCGAGAGATCGCCATGCCCAGTACCTCCAAGCCCTCGCCTTGATCGGGTCCTCCATCGAGCGTTTCGCCACCGAGGTGAGGCACCTGCAGCGGTCGGAGGTGGCCGAGGTCCGCGAGGGCTTCCGCCCCGGGCAAAAGGGATCCTCTGCCATGCCCCACAAACGAAACCCGATCCTCTCCGAGCGCATGACCGGGATGGCACGGCTGCTCAGAGGCTATTCCCAGGTCGGTCTGGAGAACGTCGCCCTTTGGCACGAGCGAGACATCAGCCACTCGTCAGCGGAGCGGGTGATCCTCCCCGATGCGTCGACTGTCGCCCACTACATGCTGGTCAAGTTCCGCGGCCTTCTCCAAGACCTCGTCGTGGATGAAGAGCGAATGATGGCCAACCTGGAGGCGTCCAACGGACTCGTCTTCAGCCAGTCTGTGCTGCTCTCGTTGGTGGAGGCCGGAATGACCCGGGACGAGGCCTATCGCGCAGTCCAAGCCAACGCTATGACCGCTTGGGAGTCTGGTGAGCATCTCATGGATCTCCTGGCAGCGGACGAGCGAATCCCCCTCGACGCCGATTCGTTGGCGGTGTGCTTCTCGCTGGACACGGTCCAAGACTCCGCACAGACAGCGATCAGACGACTACTCGACCGAACACTCTGACCAACAGGCTCGTCGCCTGCTCAGGTCGACGTGGCAGTGATGTGGACGGTCCCGGTGAAAAGGCCGACCGTCCGCCCATCCTCCCGTTTGACGTCGACTCGGTAGGTGCCCAACGTTCTGCCACGAGTGGCCTCGCGGACCGTTGCCAGTAAGCGATCGCCTTCTCTGGTCGCCGCCGACAGAACCAGATGGGTGTCGATGGCCACGGCCCGATCCCCCGCCGAGTTGGACCCTAGGGAGAAAGCACAGTCGGCGAGGGAGAACACCATGCCTCCATGGCCCACTTCGAGGAAGTTGAGATGTGAGCGCTGCACCGTCAATGCCACAACTATCTCCTCTGGAGTGACATCGACGAGCTCCACCCCCAGATCCAGGGCGTAAGCGTCCCGAGAAAGAAGGTCCTCCACATTGGACCGGTCGAATCCTGACATGGGGCGGCACTCTATCCGCCCCAGCCCCTATCGATCAGGGAGCGGGCGGCATGTAAGGGACCTTGCGATTGTCGATCTCCCAAGAGAGACCGTCTTCGACCGAGATCACTCCGTCGACCCGCTTCACGAACTCGATGAGGAGCTCGGCGTCGCTGCGAGTGTCGAGACGCCCCCGCAACGAGACGTTCCCGTCGACACAGATCAGGTCGACCAAAGCCGGATCGATCCAGAGAATCTCCCTCATCACCCTTTTCGTGATGACATCGAGGATGTCGCCATCCGGTCTTGCGAGAGCACGCATGATGTCGGTGCGGGACACGATGCCCAAAAGCCGGTTTGTGTCGTCGACAACGGGTATCCGCTTCACATCCTCGGCCTGCATCGCCCGGGCCGCACGTGTGTGATCAGCGTCGGGTTCCAGCGTTATCACCGAGGTGGTCATCACTTCGCCAACGGTCCGAGCTCGATTGCCGATCTCCGAGTCACGAACGAACCAACGCAACAGACCGGCTCGGGCCGGCGCCCTTCGGTCAGCCTCGGTTTTGACAAAGTCGGCCTCGGTGATGATCCCGACGATCCTGCCGTCGGCATCGGTGACCGGGAGCCCGCTGACTTTGGCCGCCAACATCCTTCTCGCCGCCTCTTTCAGCGGAGCGTCACGACCGACGGTGACCACATCGGTTGTCATGAGATCGCGTAGCTTCACCATTTTCCTCCTTCGCCTCCAAGGTATCCCACCGAGCTGGGGTCCAACAGGGCCGTTCTCCCCATCACAGCGGGACATTCCGAGGTCGTGCCCGGTTCGGTTACGCTCCCCGACCGTGGTTATCGAGCTTCCTCATCTTGGATCGGGAAAGGTCCGGGAGATCTACGAGATCGACAACGACCACCTCCTTTTCGTGGCCACTGACCGCATCTCCGCCTACGACGTCGTGCTCAACCAGGACATACCCGAGAAGGGCAAAGTGCTCACCGGAGTCAGCCTCCACTTTTTCGATCTCTTGGATACTCCAAACCACCTGGTCAGCACCGATCTCGAAAGTGTTCCGGGACTGGGATCACCAGAGCTCGATGACCTGCACGGCCGGGCCATGGTGGTGCGTCGGGCGGAAGTGGTGCCGGTCGAGTGCGTGGTCCGGGGGTACCTGTACGGATCCTCGTGGCGCGAGTACCGGTCGGGTGGCGGCCCGACAACCGAGCACCTGCCCTCTGGCCTCAAGCTCGCCGACAAGCTACCGGAGCCCATTTTCACACCCGCGACCAAAGCAAGGTCGGGGCACGACGAAAACATCACCGAACAGCAGACACGGGGCATCCTTGGCGACGACCTCTACGAGGAGTTGCGCAAGCGGTCGATCGACATCTACACCCGAGCCACTGACTACGCGGCCGAGCGAGGGGTGATCTTGGCGGACACCAAGTTCGAGTTCGGGTTTTCTGACGACGACCTGCTTCTGATTGACGAGGTCTTGACGCCGGATTCTTCGCGCTACTGGCCCGCTGATCGGTGGCAACCAGGACATGACGTGCCGTCCTTCGACAAGCAGTACGTGCGGGAATGGCTGGAGCACACGGAGTGGGACAAGGCAGCTCCGGCGCCCGACCTTCCAGAAGAGGTCGTGGAAGGGACAACCGCCCGATACATCGACGCCTACGAGAAGATCACGGGCAAGCGGTTCGCCGAGTATCCAGGCCGGACATGAAAGTCCGGGTGGAGATAACTCGACGACCCGAAATCGCCGACCCCGAAGGTGCGACGATCGGCAGGGCGTTGACGGACCTCGGCCACGGGGTGTCCAATGTCCGTGTCGACCGTGTCATCCACATGGACATCGCGGGTGACGACGTCGCAGAGATCATCGACCGGGCAGAGCGCATGTGCCGCGACATCCTGGCCAACCCGGTCCTGGAGGATTTTCGCGTCGAGGTCATGGGATGAAGATCGGGGTTGTCCGATTCCCGGGAACCAATTGTGAGCTGGATGTGATCCACGCTCTGGATGCCTTGGGGGCGGAGACGGAGCTGGTCTGGCACAGGGATGACCACCTCGAAGGGATCGACGGTGTGGTGCTGCCCGGTGGCTTTGCCCATGGCGACTACCTCCGCACCGGAGCCATCGCCCGCCTGTCGCCGATCATGGAGGCGGTTCGAGAGGCAGCCGATACCGGCGTCCCCGTCCTGGGGATATGCAACGGATTTCAGATCCTCTGTGAGAGCGGCCTTCTCCCCGGGGCATTGATCGCCAATCGCGATCTCGCCTTCATATGCGAGTACGTCGACGTCGAGATTGTCGACACCTCCACCGTGCTGACCGCAGGCCTCGAGCCCGGCGAACACCTGCGGATACCGCTCAACTCGTATGAGGGAGCCTGGGTCGACCCGAGTGGTGAAGGCAGAACCGTCATACGCTACGTCGACGACCCCAACGGGTCTCACGATCGAGCGGCCGCGGTGGCCAACGGCGCCGGAAACGTCGTGGGAATCATGCCTCATCCGGAACGAGCATCGGACCCTTTGCTGGGGTCAACAGATGGGAACCGGCTGTTGGAGGGATTCCTTCACTCGACGGTGAGAGTGTGACCACCGCCACCGAGCCGCTCCATCGCCGACTGGGCATGACGGACGACGAGTACAACGAAGTGCTTCACATCCTCCGTCGCGAGCCCAGACCGGCAGAGTTGGCCATGTACTCGGTGATGTGGTCGGAACACTGCTCCTACAAGTCTTCGAGAAAACACCTCGGTCGCTTCCCGACCGAAGCGCCATGGGTGGTGGTGGGACCTGGGGAGAACGCCGGAGTGGTCGACCTGGGTGACGGATGGCTGGCTGCACTGCGCATCGAGAGTCACAACCACCCTTCCTACGTGGAGCCTTATCAAGGCGCTGCAACCGGTGTGGGCGGCATTCTCCGCGACGTCTTCACCATGGGGGCCCGGCCCATCGCCTTATGGGATCAAATCAGGTTTGGGCCTCTCGACACTCCCAAGAATCGTTATCTGCTCAACGGCGTGGTCGCCGGAATTGCCGGTTACGGCAATGCGGTGGGTGTGCCGACGGTGGGGGGAGAGGTTGAGTTCGACGACTGCTATTCGGGAAATCCCCTGGTGAACGTGATGTGCCTCGGAGTTCTCAAAAAAGACCAATTGGTACTGGGAACTGCAGGCTCACCCGGCACCGTGGCGGTGCTCCTCGGCCGATCCACCGGTCGCGACGGAATCGGTGGGGCATCGGTGCTGGCGTCGGCCTCGTTTGACGAAGCATCGGCCGACAAGCGGCCCAGCGTTCAGGTCGGAGATCCGTTCGAGGAAAAGAAGCTCATCGAGGCCTGCCTCGAGATGTTCGACAGGAACCTCGTCGTCGGAATTCAAGACTTGGGGGCGGCCGGCCTCTCCTGTGCGACGTCAGAACCTGCGGGCAGGGCGGGCGTAGGCATCGACGTCGACCTCGACAGGGTGCATGTCCGGGAGACCGGAATGTCGGCAGCTGAGCTTCTGATGTCGGAATCTCAGGAGCGGATGATGGCATTCGTGGCGCCCGGCAATGTGGATGCCGTCCTCGAGATCGCCGACCGATGGGAGATCGACTCTTCTTTGATCGGGATCGTGGAAGAGGGATCAACGCTGACAGTACGTCACGACGGCGAAATCGTCGCCAAGATCCCTGCGGCATCACTAGCCGACGACGCGCCGCTCTACGACCGCCCGGCGCAGGAACCCGAGAACCTGCACGATCTGTGGTCGCTGAAGCCGGTTCTGCCGGCCGACATCACCGTCACCGACGCCCTGCGGGCACTCCTCGACGATCCGGGAATCGGGTCCTCGGCCTGGATTCACACCCAATACGACCACATGCTCTTCTTGAACACCTTGGTCGGTCCTGGAAACGACGGGTCGCTGCTCCGGCTGCAAGGCACCACCAAGGCGCTCGCAGTGTCAACCGATGGGAATGGCAGGCTCTGCAGCCTCGACCCGCGCCGGGGGGCGGCTCGCCTCGTGCACGAAGCGGCCCTCAATGTTGCGGTCGCGGGGGCCCGGCCGCTGGCGATGGTGGACAACCTCAACTTCGGCAACCCCGAGAAACCCGAAGTCATGTGGCAGCTCATCGAGACCATCGAAGGCATATCCGAGGGATGCGAAGCTCTGGGAATCCCGGTTGTGGGCGGAAACGTCTCCTTCTACAACGAAACCGACGGCGAGGACATCCACCCCACGCCCGTGGTGGGATTGTTGGGGCTGGCCGATCCAGTTCCGGAGCGGCCACCTCGTCTGGACAGGGCGGAACCCGGCATGGCCATCTGGGTCTTCGGGCCGGCACCCGGGAAAAACCTGGCCGGCTCGAGCGTTGAGAGAGTGTTGTGCGGGACGCTCACCGGCCGTCCTGCGGCCCCAGACCACGACGCGGGAATGGTGGCAGTCAGGTCGGCCTCAGAGATGGCCCACGTTGCACCGGTTCTCCACGATGTGTCTGACGGAGGCCTGGCCGTGGCAATCGCAGAGATCTGCATCGCGTCCGGTCTCGGTGCCAGGGTTGAGGTCTCCGATCTGGAAGAGTTGTTCAGCGAGGACCCGCATCGCTTTGTGGCGGTGCTTCCGGACATGTTGCTGCCCGAGGTCGAGGCGCCGGGCACGCGGATAGGCGTGATGGGCGGGGACCAGATCGAGTTCGGCAGATCGGGTGTCACGGTCGAGGAGGCAACCCTCCTGTACCAGGGAGCGTTGAGCCGCCGCTTGCGGGGCTGATTTCACCACCGCTGCCGACGAGCCTTTCGACACCTGGCACTTGTCGATAGCGTATGTGCCCACTCGACATTCCTCAGATGGCACGTGAAGCCGAGTCGAGTCGTGTACAGGAGAGGGAAGACGCTTGGTCGACCATCAACGCGCCGTGGAAGAGGCCTTCCGGGAGTCGTACTCCCTGGTACTGGCCACCGTGGCCCGGCACACCGGCGACATCGACCTCGCCGAAGAGGCGGTACAGGACGCCCTCATCGAGGCTTTGCGAGCGTGGCCAGAACGGGGAGTCCCCGACAACCCTTCAGGTTGGATCTCATCGGTGGCTCGGCGGAGGGCGATCGATCGAATTCGGCGACGACAAAACCTCGCAAGAAAGTCCGCCATCCTCGCCGGGCTGGAGAAGACCGAGGTGGAGCGCGAGGTGAGCATCCCCGAAGGCGCAATAAGTGACGACCGTCTTCAGATGGTGTTTGCCTGTTGTCACCCCGCGCTCGGAATCGACAAGCAGGTAGCGCTGACCCTGCGAACCTTGGGAGGGCTGACCACAGCAGAGATCGCACACGCGTTCCTGGTCACCGAGCCCACGATGGCGCAGCGACTGGTCCGGGCCAAGAACAAGGTCCGCGATGCCGGGATTCCTTTTAAGGTCCCGTCGGACCATGAGCTGGTCGATCGACTGGCGGCCGTGCTCGCTGTCATCTACCTGATCTACAACGAGGGCTACTACGCAAGCACCGGCGATGGGCTGATTCGGGGTGACTTGACTGCTTCGGCGATCGAACTCGGCCAGTTGGTCGTGCAACTGATGCCCGACGAAGCCGAGCCACTAGGACTGCTCGCGTTGATGCGATTTCACGACTCCCGGCGAACAGCGAGAACCGACGCCGATGGGGAGATCGTGCTGCTCAAGGACCAGGACCGGTCACTCTGGGATCGCGGGCTGATTACCCGGGCACAAGCCGATCTGGAACGCGCCCTGAACATGGGCGGTCGTGGAACCTATGTCCTCCAGGCCGAGATCTCATCACACCATGCCACGGCCGAGAGCTGGGGGGAGACACCATGGCCCCGCATACGCCTCGTCTACGACCGTCTGGCGGCCAGAGTCCCCTCCCCGGTGATCCTGATGAACCGAGCAGTGGCCGTCGGCTTTGCCGAGGGCCCGACCCAGGGCCTGGCCCTGCTGGATGAGCTGGCTGAGGATCTCCGGGGTCATCATTCGTACCACGTGGCAAGGGCCGAGCTTCTGGCGGCGGCCGATGAACCGGAATCCGCGGTAGAAGAGCTGAACGCCGCCCTCGCCGGGCCGATGAACCAATCAGAGCGACGGCATCTCCTACACCGACGATCTGAATTGGGCGGCTGAGCGACTCAGCGCAGAAGGCGCTCCGACTCGGCCAGCGCTTCCGGGGTATCGATGGAGAGCCAGGACCGCCCGTCCTCGTCCCATGTCCGCCAGATGTCCGGCGTGACCGGGAAGAACGATGTGCGATCTAGGAGGCTTTGCACCGAGCCTCCGGCCGTCGCTTCCTCGGCGGCGGCGGCTGCGAGCGACGTTGGGTAGATGGCGCAGGTCACCTGGCGCACTCCCTCTTCATCGACTGGGATGATGGGGAGTGCGGAATCGAGCCCAGCCAGACGCTGCAAGGTCTCACGCCTTACGAGGGCATTGTCGACTGCCACCACCAACACCCGGTCTGGCTCGGACCGCTGCAAAGCCGTGGCGATCCCCGCTAACGGACCACCGGTTTCCCACGCGTCGGCCCAGCTTTCGAATCCAGGGCGAGGGTCCCCGAGTAGAACCAGCGATTCTGTCGAGCCGGCCATGGCGCCGGCGACTCTCTCGAGGAAAGTGCTGCCACCCAGCTCGACAAAAGCCTTGTCGGTCCCCATCCGGGTGCTCCTGCCACCACACAGAATCGCTCCCAGCAAACTCACGATGCCGCCTCGATCAGGTTGAACTCTCCATCTGCCACCGGACGACCGTTCAGCTGAACGGTCACCGTGTGCCGCCCAGGCAGGAGGGTGAAGGTTGTTGCGTCGGCCTTCAGCTTGTGAGTCTTGCGCACGGTGACGGCAGCACCAGCTTCGAGGCTGAGCTGTTTCAGCTTGAACACCTTCGTGGATGCTCCCTTCTTTCTCACGAATGAGACCGCGTAGTCGACTATCAGATCTTCGGCAGAGTTGGCCTCGAGATCCAGCTCGAGCACCACCTCCCTGCCTATCACTACGTCGCCTTCGGGCCGGATTCGGAACGCGATGACCGTGACATCAGGGTTTGTGGAATACCCGAGCAGCTCCATCGCACCAGGATGCCCCTGCTTGATCAGCGACCGGAGTGCGTGCCGCATGATCCACTGCATCTCGGCGTCCTCCTGACGTCCGGATCGTTGCCAGCGATCGAGCGTCGCCACCACCAGCTCCGGGTCGGATTTCGCAATGTCGTTCATGTGATTGGCCACGGATCGGGTCACATAACGCGTCGAATCGGCATAGAGGAGATCGAGAAGCGGCAAGGGAGCATCGACCGCCAGGCTGATACGGGGCGCCCAAGGCAGCCGGTGCCGTGTGCCCTCGCTGACCAGACGCCTGACGTGATAGTTGGAGTCCTCAGCCCACTGGGCGAGGACTTGCATCGTCTCGTCGGGATAGGTCTCGAGAAAGGGTCGGATGGGACCCTCCATCGAGAATCGCATGGTCAGCTCCTTGATCAACCCAATCGATACCTCATAATGCTCCTCTGCCAAACCGTTGGCTGCGACGAACTCCCCAAACGGGGCAAATATGAAGTCACCAAAGTCGTCGTCGGTCTTCGAAGGATCGAGAGGCGGAGGAAGGGCTCGGCTGATGAGCGCCGCGGCCTCAGGAAAACCAGCCGGCATGTGGCGCTCCAAGACCTCGGTGATCATCGCGATCCTCTGCTTCAACTCCAGCGGAGGCATTCTGGCGAGCACTTCGTCGGCAAACGCTTCCCGATCGAATCCTGGGTCCGCATCCGACAACAGGCCGCCGAGATACGAAACCGTCTCGTGGTTGAAGAGATGGTCTTTGAGACTGAACCTCTCACCGGCATCGTTAGCCACGATCCGAGGTTAGGTGCCAGGGCTAGCCTCGGCGGCCGTGCGGAAACCAAACATTCCCCTGCCACACATTGACCCTGACGCGGTGATCGCATCCGGTGCGCAGATTCACGGCGACGTGAGGATCGGCGCCCGCAGCTTTGTGCTGTTCGGCGTGGTGATCAGGGCCGAGTTGGACAAGGTCACCATCGGTGAAGAGACCAACATCCAGGACAACTCGGTGGTCCACTGCGACGAGGACGTTCCCTGCTTTCTCGGCAATCGAGTCACGATCGGTCACAGTGCAGTGGTCCACGGCGCCACAGTGGGTGACAAGGCGCTGATCGGTATTGGAGCCAAGGCGCTGAACCGGTCGGTCGTGGGTGAGGGAGCGTGGCTGGCGGCGGGATCCGTGCTCGCCGAGGGGAAAAAGGTGCCTCCCTGGACTCTGGCGGTTGGCATCCCGGCCAGGCCTTTGCGTGAGCTGACAGGAGACGAGATACGTCGCGCCGATGATGGTGTCGACCACTACGTGGAACTAGCCGAGGCCTACCGCCAAGTGCTCCCAGATTCGCGCCGAGGTTGAGTCGGCCCAGCGGACCTCTCCTGCCTACCATGGCTTGGTGCCCGAAGACACCGACGCACACCTGAACGGACCCCGCGAAGCCTGCGGGGTTTTTGGCGCTTACAGCCCGAACCAACGGGTGTCCAACATCATCTACTACGGGCTCTTCGCCCTCCAGCACCGGGGTCAGGAGTCGGCGGGCATGGCCACCTCCAACGGCGAAACCGTGACTGTGTTCAAAGACATGGGCTTGGTCCCTCAGGTGTTCGACGAGGCGGCCCTGGCAGGGCTCGAGGGACACATTGGCGTGGGTCACACCCGCTACTCGACGACCGGTTCCACCACCTGGGCAAATGCCCAGCCGGCCCATCGCCAGATCGGGAATACTTCAATTGCGCTGGGGCACAACGGAAACCTCACCAACACCGCCTCACTGGCAACGGCCCTCGGAGTGCAGGGAGCCACCACCGACTCCGATCTCATGGCCGAGGGCATTGCCCGTGAGGTCAACGATGAAAGATCGGACTCCCGCGGGCTGGAGGTGGCGGTGACGAAGGTGGCACCAACCTGGGAAGGAGCATTCAGCGTGGTGCTCATGGACCAAGGTCATCTGGTGGGGGTTCGCGATCCTCACGGCTTCCGCCCGCTTTCCATCGGTGCCCTCCCCGACGGGGGCACCGTCCTCGCCTCGGAGACGTCTGCCCTCGACCTGATCGGGGCCCGGTTTGTCCGTGACGTCGCTCCTGGGGAAGTGGTCGTCATCGACGCCGCCGGGCTCCACAGCTACTACCCATTCCCGCGAGTGGATCCTGGGCTCTGCCTCTTCGAATTCGTCTACTTCGCCCGACCCGACAGCCAGATGTACGGGAGAAACATTCACGGAGCTCGTTACGAGATGGGCAGGGCACTGGCACGCGAGCATCCGGCGGAAGCCGACGTCGTTGTCCCCGTGCCGGAGTCGGGGATACCGGCAGCGCAGGGCTTTTCCGCCGCGAGTGGCATCCCCTACTCGGACGGTCTCGTCAAGAACCGGTATATCGGCCGCACCTTCATCGAGCCCACACAGCTGCAGAGAGACCAGGGGATTCGTCTCAAGCTGAACCCGATCATCGAGAACCTCCAGGGCAAGCGGGTGATCCTCGTCGACGACTCGATAGTCCGCGGTTCCACGACGAAACAGCTGGTGCAGATGGTCAAAGAGGCTGGAGCCAAGGAGGTTCACCTCCGCATCTCTTCCCCGCCTTACCGCTGGCCTTGCTTCTACGGCATGGACACTTCTGACGCCTCGACGCTCATCGCAGCCCGGATGGAGGTGGAAGAGATCTGCGCGCACGTCGGAGCCGAGACGCTGGGATACCTGTCGCTGGACAACCTGCTGGAGGCGACCGGGGTTGCCGACGCCGGGTTCTGCACCGCCTGCTTGTCCGGTGACTACCCGACCGAGGTGCCAAGGACCGCGGATAAGTTCCAACTCGAACGATCCTGATATGGCCACGTACGACGAGGCCGGTGTCGATCTCTCCGGCGCCGACCGACACGTGTCTGCCATTGCCGATGTGGTGAAAGGCACCTGGTCTCAGGCGGTCGTCGGAGGATTTGGCGGATTCGCGGCGGGGGTCACGGTCCCTGACGATTTCGTAGACCCGGTCCTGATGCTGAGCACCGATGGCGTCGGGACCAAGCTGGAGATCGCCCGGCAGTCCGACATGTGGTCGGGTGTGGGGCACGACGTGGTCGCGATGTGCGTCGACGACCTGGCTGCCACCGGAGCCCAACCCATTGGATTCGTGGACTATCTGGCAGTGGGCCAGCTGGCTCCTGATCGCGACAAGATGATCGTGTCTTCTGTCGCGGAAGCCTGCCGGATGGCGGAGTGCCCTCTATTGGGAGGCGAGACGGCCGAGCACCCCGGAATAATGGACGCCGGCACTGTCGATCTCGCCGGCACGGCACTGGGCGTGGTGGAAAGAGGACGGGAGCTCAAGGTTTCAGACGTGAGGCCCGGAGACCTGATCGTCGGTCTCGCCTCCCCCAACGCCCGATCCAACGGATTCTCGCTGGTGAGAAGGGCCCTCGGCGATGAGGTGTTGGAGCATGCCGAGGTGCTTCTCCAACCCTCTGTGATTTACTCACCCAGCGTGGCCGAGGCTGTGGCCGCCGGGGGCGTCCACTCGGCCGCTCACATCACCGGGGGTGGAATACCGGCAAACCTGCCCCGTGCCCTCCCCGACAACCTGGGTGCCGAAGTCGACACCAGCTCATGGGAGACACCCGAGGTGTTCCACCTCATTGCTGGGCACGGGGTGCCCCGAACCGAGATGTTCAACGTGTTCAACATGGGCGTGGGCTTCGTCCTGATCGTGGATCCCGACAGGGTCGAACAAGTACAGGAAGCAGTGGAATTGCACCGGCCGAACGTGATTGGCAGGGTCGTGGACCGACCCGGGGTCATTCTCCGGTAGCGAGCAGCACGTCGATCTCGGCGAGGAGCGGTGCCTTCTCGGCCTCGGGGAGGAATGACGAGACGATCGAATTGCGGGCGACATCGGCGACCTGCTCGTCACTGAACCCCAGCCCATCGACCAGGGCCTCGTAGTTGTCACCGATGTAGCCGCCGAAATACGCCGGGTCGTCGGAGTTGACCGAGACCTTGAGCCCGGAGTCCACCATCGTCGGCAGCGGATGATCGGAGATGTGGTCGACCACTTTCAGCGCCACGTTGGACAGCGGGCACACGGTGAGGGGGACCTGCTCCCGGGCCAGCCGAGCTACCAAATCCTCGTCTTCGAGGCTTCTCACGCCATGGTCGATGCGCTCAGCTCCCAGCAGGTCCAAAGCGTCCTTCACATACTCGGGCGGGCCTTCCTCTCCGGCGTGGGCCACGGCCCTGAGCCCCAGCTCTCGAGCCCTGGCATACGCCCCTTCGAACAGATGAGGGGGGCGGTCCTTCTCCGATGAGTCGAGCCCCACCGCCACCACGCCTTCGAGGTGAGGCTCCGACTCCTGGATTGTCTCCAAAGCATCCTCGCCGCTGAGATGCCTGAGAAAACAGAGAATCAGGTCCGAGGTGATGCCATGACGGGAACGGGCGTCGGCCATCGCCGCCCGAAAGCCCTCCATGAACACCTCGAACCCCACTCCACGCTCAGTATGAGTTTGGGGATCGAAGAAGATCTCGGCGTGTCGCACGCCGTCGGCGGATACCCGGTCAAAGTAGGCCGAGGTCATCAAGAAGAAGTCCTCAGGTGTCTGGAGCACGGCGGCTCCTTGGTAATAGATGTCGAGGAACGATTGGAGATCGGAGAACTTGTATGCAGCCCTCACCTCGTCGATGCTCTCAAAAGGAAGCTCATATTGGTTTCTCGCGGCAAGATCGAACATCAACTCCGGCTCGAGCGTGCCTTCGATGTGAACATGGAGCTCGGCTTTGGGGATGTTCCGGGCAAAGCTCATCAGTCGGGCACCCCCACTATGTCCTGGGGCCGAGCGGGCACCCGGTTGAGAGCCCGCCCGGTCACAGCCCGAATCGCCGCGGCCACGGCGGCTGTGGATGAGATCGTGGGCGGCTCGCCAACACCTTTGGCTCCAAACGGGCCCCAGGAACCATCCTGCTCGATGAGAAGAGCCTCGACGTCTGGCGCGTCGAGGATGGTGGGCAGGAGGTAATCGGTGAAGTTCGGGTTCCGGATGATCCCCCCGTCCAACACCATCTCTTCCATGATGGCCAATCCCACTCCCTGAAGGATCCCTCCTTCGATCTGGCCCCGCACCGACTCTGGGTTCAAGGCCCGGCCAACATCCTGGGCGGTATCAACCCTGACCACTCGCACCAAGCCCAACTCCGGATCGACATCCACCACTGCCCGATGCCCGGCCACGGCAAAATCGGCATGTACGACTCCCTGGCCGTTCTCGTCTGGCTCGAAGGTGGGAGGGTGGCGGAAGGTGACAGTCTCAGCGAGGCCCGACTCGAGTACCAGCGCCAAGGGAGCAACCAGCTCGACTCCGCGCCAGACTCCCTCGTCGTCGAGACGATCGCCTCCGAACTCCGACAGCACCGCTTCTCTGAGCTTGGTTGCCGCTTCGAGAGTGGCTCCGCCGGAGATCTGAGTCTGTCTCGACGCCGACGTCGACCCGGCCGAGTCGATCCGGGAGGTGTCGACCAGGTGCACGGTCGCCTCGGAGATGCCCAATGCAGAACGGGCGATCTGAGCGAGCACCGTCACCAGGCCCTGTCCGACCTCAACGGCCGCCGTCTCCACCACTGCCCCCTCGGGAGTAAGTCTCACCCGGGCCTGGGCGTAGTCATCAAAGCCTTCACTGAAGCCCAGGTTCTTGATTCCCAGCGCATAGCCCACACCCCTCACCACGTCCCGGCCCTCTGTGGTGAGCCCGGTACCTCCTGGAAGATGAAGGTGTTCGGCCGGAACCGACGTGTCCGTCATCGGCATCGCCATCAAAGAATCGATGACCTCGATGGTCGGCAGCGGGGTCTCGATGATCTGGCCCGTAGTCGGCATGGGGTCGCCTGGCCCGAGAGCATTGCGGCGGCGCAGCTCCATCGGATCCATCTCCAGCGCCTCGGCAAGACGGTCCATCTGCGCCTCATGTGCAAAGCAGACCTGGACGGCTCCGAAGCCGCGCATGGCTCCACACGGAGGATTGTTGGTACGGGTCCCAATGCCCACCACCGAGACGTTGTCACACCGGTACGGGCCGACTGTGAAATAGCAGGCATTGGCGAGGACAGCGGGCGTTGTGGAGGCAAAGGCACCACCGTCGATGACCACCTTGGCCTCAACCTTGAGGAGGTTCCCGTCTCGGTCGGCATGATGGGTGTACCAAAGCTTGGCCGGATGACGATGGACATGACCCGTGAACGATTCCGACCGGTGATACACCATCTTCACGGGACGCCCGGTGTGCAAAGCGAGAAGGCAGAGATGGATGTGGAGATTCACGTCTTCGCGGGCGCCAAAGGCTCCCCCCATACCGGCAGGATGACAACGGACCCGGTCGGGATCGAGGCCGAGAGAAGCCACCACCTGAGCGTGATCTACGTGGACGAATTGGCTGGTCGCATAGAGGTCTACTCCGCCGTGACCATCGGGAACGGCCAGACCGGCCTCTGTGCCAAGCGGCGCCTGATCCTGCATCCCAACCTCGTAGAAGCCCTCGACGACCACGTCGCCGGAGACGCTTGGATCTCCACGGCGGATCACCATCTTTCGGAAAACCTCGTCACGAGCCTCAGCCTCCTCAGGATCGGTCAAAGGCTCCAAGACCTCGTATTCGACCACTACCGCTGCGGCCGCTCTTCGTGCTGTGTCGTGATCCTCGGCGGCGACTATGGCAACCGGTTCCCCCCAATAACTGACTTCATCGAAGGCGAGCACCGGCTGGTCGGGATGCTCCAGCCCGAAAGTGGCCCTTCCCGGCACGTCCTCGCCGGTGAGAACCGCGTGAACTCCTCCGATGGCCAGCGCGGGGCCTACCTCGATTGAGCGGATGCGAGCGTGGGGATGGGGGCTGCGCACCGTGGCCCCCCACAGCATCCGGTCGGCGCTCAAATCCTGCGCGTAGGCAAACTCACCCTTCAACTTCTCCACTCCATCCGGCCGCAGCGGAGAGTCGCCGATCTTGCCCGCCACTTCGGAGGTGATCCTGGGGTCAGTGGTGACGGTCATCGTCCTGCGAGGCCCTCGAAAGCGCGAATTATGGCGCCGTAGCCGGTGCACCTGCAGATGTTGCCGGCAAGTGCCTCCTTGATCTCGTCACTTGAAGGCGACGGATTGCGGTCGAAGAGTTCGGCGGCAGTCACCACGAACCCTGGAGTGCAAAACCCGCATTGCACGGCCCCGGCGTCGTGCATGGCCGCCTGAACCGGATGCAATTCGTCACCGCCGATACCTTCGACAGACGTCACCGTCGACCCCTGGACGTCAGCCGCCATCACGAGACAAGAGCAGACCACTTCATCGTCGAGAACGACCGAGCACGAGCCGCATTCGCCCTGCTCACATGCGTTCTTGGAGCCGGGAAGCCCGAGGTCGTCGCGGAGGACGTCGAGGAGGCTGGTCGGGCCGCTCACCCTTGCATTGACGTCCTGGCCGTTCAGCATGAACGAGACGATCATCTAAGGCACCTCCTGAGGAGCCTGCGAGAAAGCACCCCCGCTGCATGGCGTCTGTAGGCAGCGGTCGAGCGATGATCGGTGATCGGCGACACTTCCTCTGCGACGAGGCGGGCAAACTCGTCCAAATCGGAATCAGTGGGCGATGCCACACTCGAGATCATGTCCTCAGCCCGCCTGGCCCGCATCGTCGTCGGCGCCACCGACCCAAGGGCCACCCGAGTGTCACCTTCGGAATCCCTGGTGACAACACAACAAACCGTGGCAATCACCATCGCGTTTCTCACCCCGACCTTCCCGAAAGCCTGACGTTCGGGGAGGTCCGCGGGAAGCGTGACCGACCGGATCAACTCACCGGGTCCGAGAGCAGTTTTCTTCACACCGACGAAGAACTCATCCCAAGGCACGCTCCGCTGACCCTTCGTCGAGACGAGGTCGATGGTGGCGTCGACCGCCGCCAGGAATGGCAGGCCGTCTCCGGCCGGGCTTGCGGTAGCGACGTTCCCTCCGAGGGTGCCGGCGTTTCGTATTTGAGGCGATCCAACCGTTCGCGCAGCCTGCGCAAGCGCCTCGGGGCCCTCGGCTTCGATTCGTCTCCAGGTGACCCCTGAGCCGATGGTGGGCCCATCCCACGCGCCAAACTCGGATACGCGACGCAGGCCCACCACATGATCCGGACGACGATGTCCGAGGTTGACTTCGACCATGAGGTCCGTTCCGCCGGCGAGTGGAGTCGCGCCTTCTTCGATTGCCGCCAGGGAGTCTTCGAGTGTGGTCGGATGGTGAAACTGCACAGCGCGAACCTACCCCACCAGATCTTTGCTGAGCTCGTTGTGAAGGGCGACGAGCCGTTCGAGGTCGAGGCCGGCCACGGCACCATCGCTCACCAGGGGACGGCCGCCCACCCAGGAGTGGTCCACTCCCAGCGGACCGCACATGACCACGGCTGCAATCGGGTCGTGATGTGCGCCGGCCATCTCGATTCTGCTCAGGTCGATTGCGATCAAGTCCGCGGCCTTGCCGACGGCGACTTCCCCGATGTCATCTCGACCCAGGATCTCGGCCCCGCCGACCGTTGCCAGCCGGAGAGCCTCCCGTGCGGTGATCTGCGGTCCTTCGCCGATGCCCGGGGAGACCGCGAGACGATTCAGCAGAAGAGCCTGTCGGGCCTCGTTCAGCAGGTGGGAGCCATCGTTTGACGCCGAGCCGTCCACACCCAGGCCGACGCGCACCCCGCGGCTCAGATACCGGGTGACGGGGGCCAGCCCGCTGGCCAGCCTCATATTCGAAGTGGGGCAATGAGCTACCCCTGTACGGGAAGACGCCATTCGCTCGATCTCATCGTCGGCTACATGCACTGCGTGGGCGTACCAGACGTCCTCACCCGCCCAGCCCAAACTCTCCATGTACTCGACGGGCCGCATCCCGAAGCTGTTCCGGCAGAAGTCTTCCTCGTCATGTGTCTCTGCGAGATGCGTGTGCATCCGCACGCCCAGGTCTCGAGCCAACGATGCCGATTCCCGCATCAGGTCCCCTGTGACAGAGAACGGTGAGCAAGGGGCAAGCACGATACGCCGCATCGATCCCCGGTCTCCATCGTGAAACTCGGCAACCACCCTCTGGCTGTCTTCGAGGATGGCGTTCTCAGACTCCACGACGGAGTCGGGAGGAAGCCCCCCGTCGGAGTGGCCAAGGCTCATCGACCCACGGGATATGTGAAACCTCATGTTCAGCTCTTGGGCCCCTTCGACCTGGTCGTCGAGGCGAGAGCCGTTGGGCCACAGGTAATGATGATCGAATGCAGTCGTACACCCGCTCAGCGCGAGCTCGGCAAGACCGACAGATGTGGACGTCCTGACGTGATCTGGAGTCATGCGAGCCCAGATCGGGTACAACGTCCGCAGCCACCCGAACAGACCCTGATCCTGCGCGCCGGGGACAACGCGAGTCAGCGTCTGGTAGAGATGGTGATGGGTGTTGACCAACCCCGGCAAGACCACGTGATCTGACAGATCCACGACTTCGTCAGCGTCTCCGGCGACCTCATCGCGGCGGCCCACTTGCTCGATCCATCCGTTCCTGACGAACACCGACGCACCCGTGATCTCCTCGCCGGCCATGGTGGCGAGCACGGCGATGTTCGACAGGAGAAGAGTTGCCATGGAGAAAGCAACCTACCCTCGAGATAGAGTCGCCCACATGACTCTCAGCCCAAACTCGATGGCCTCGTGGTCGAAACGACTCACATCCGTGTCGGCCCGCATCGACACCGAGTTTCCCGGGGAGAGACCAACCAGGCAGCCCGTCCACACCGTGTACGGCGGGGCTCACCTGTTCTCGCCCGGCACTGCTGCCAGGCTGGGAGAGCTCGCGATACGCGCCATGAACACGTGGACACCCAGTGTCGAGGAGTTTGGATCGCTTCTGGGAATCGACGCAGACCTCTCCGATCGTGTCCACACGGCCGTGTTGGGGAAGCTGCGTGAGGAGCCGGTCGAAGACTTTCGCCTCGACTTCGAGGACGGATACGGCCACCGCGCCGACGACGAGGAAGACCAACATGCTCGATCCGCAGCCACGGCTGTGGCCGAAGGCATGCGCCAGTCCTCACTTCCTCCGTTTATTGGTATCAGGATCAAATCACTCACCGGAGAGTTGCATCGGCGCGCTTTGCGAACCCTCGACCTGTTCGTATCGACCCTGGTCTCGGAGGCGGGATCACTGCCCGAAGGCTTCACGGTGACTCTCCCCAAGATTCAAGACGTCGATCAGGTGAAGGTGCTGTGTGAGGCACTTCTCGAGCTGGAACAAGCCCTGGACGTTCCCGTGATCCCGATCGAGCTGATGGTGGAAACCCCCCAGACCGTGATCGATACCGACGGTTTGGCAGGGATGCGCCGATACGTGGAAGCCGGCGAAGGAAGGGTTCGCGGCGCGCACTATGGCACGTATGACTACACGGCGTCGATGAGCATCACCGCGGCCTATCAAACCATGACCCATCCAGCGTGTGATTTCGCCCGGCATGCGATGCAGGTGAGCCTCGCGGGGACCGGCGTATGGCTGTCGGACGGCGCCACCAACGTGATGCCGGTCCCGGTTCACCGCGGCGACGACCTCACTCGTGAACAGGAAGACGAGAACAGAGCCACGGTCCATCAGGCGATGCGTCTCCACTACGACCACGTGCGCAGCTCCCTGGTGCATGCCTACTACCAAGGGTGGGACCTTCATCCTGCACAGCTGCCGACGCGGTACGCCGCGCTCTATTCGTTCTTTCTCGAGGGCCTGGACGAGGCCGGTGCCCGGCTCTCCAACTTTGTCGAGTCGGCTGCCCAAGCGACGCTGGTCGGCGAGGTTTTCGACGACGCCGCCACCGGCCAGGGTCTGCTGAATTACTTCCTACGCGCCATCAATTGCGGTGCCATAGACGAAGCCGAGGCGACGGGCAGGGCGGGGCTCACACTCGAGGAGCTGAGGACACGCTCATTCTTGGAGATCCTGGAGGGACGGGCCCGGACCTAGCTGCCTCGATACGTGGAGTACCCATACGGCGAGAGCAGGAGGGGAATGTGATAGTGCTCCTCGGAACCGATGAGGTTCACCTGCACGACGACCTCCGGATAGAAGGTGTTGCCGTAGCCGGCAGTGTCGAATCGGACACGGTAGGTACCCGCGGGGAACCCCACTCCGAACCCGCTGATACGGCCGTTGACGTCGGTGGTTCCCTCGCCGAAATGTGCCCATCCGTCGCCGCTGGAACGTTCCACGACAACCCCGACCTCAGCCGCCGGCGAGCCTGTCGCGGTATCAAGGACATGAGTTGAGAGCGAGTTCACGGTGACACCTCCTGACACAACATCCGTCGCAGTCTTGTCGCGGTGATTCGCCTTTGCTCGACACCCGCCAGAGAGATCTCGGTGTCCCGATCGTTGTCCAGTCTCGCTTTGGCGATATCGAGCATCTCGGAGGCGCTTTTGCCTGTGGCGTAGACGATGTAGGTAAAGCCGTGCCTCTGCTCATACTCACTGTTGGCAGCTGCCAGCGCTTCGAGGGTTTCGGCGTCTGCAGCGGCTGTTCCGGCCTGCTCTCTCCCGGCCACCTGGTCCTTGGTTCTCTCTCCGATCCTGGGATGTCCGGCAAATGCCTGAATCCAATCCTGATCCGTCATCTCGCCAAAGACCCGGTCGGCATGGGCCAACACCTCGTCCGGCGACTGGAACGGCCTCGAGATGACCATCTTCTCCACCCAGTTGGTAGCGGAGCATGCCACGCCAAAGAAGCTCCGCGCCTCCGCTGGCAGTAACGAGTTCAGATAGCGCACCCCGGCCTGGCCGGCTGCCTCGGAGTCCGCCCGTCCCCAGGCCCGGAAACGGGCCACGCCGCCGTCCGGATGAATGTCGAGCTTGAGGTAGGAGGCGTGAGACGGATGCTCCAGGGAGATCGTGTTTTCCGCATCGGGCTCCACTTCTGCCCGATCAACGGCAGTCTCCCAATCCTTGGCGTCCTCGGAGAGGTGGACCGACACCCAACCCGGTGCGTTCCCCTTGAAGAAACTCGTGTCGACGACGACATTCTCCACCAGGCCCGGCAGCCCGAGCCTGAAGACCGCCCAATCGTGTCCTGGCCCGCGCCGCCGCTTCGTCTCCCAACCGTCCCACATGCCCCCGGGCTTGGTGGGGCGGAGCATGTTCTCTGCCGGTGAGAAGAACGAGTCTGACGTGTCCATCGGCTTACCGCCGACCGTCATCGACACCAGGTCGACGGTCTGCTCGGAGCAAATCTCCCGCATTTCTGGCACCGGATCTCCCAGGACTCGCAACCGCGCCACGCCGCCATCGGGGTAGATATTGAGCCGGACGTGGGTCACCCGATATGGGGCATCGAGATCGAAGCCCACCTGTGAGTCCCCTTGGAGATTGGTCCGCGAGATGACCTCGGTCCACTCGGCCCTGTCCAGGAGGTCATCGCTGCCGACACCGCAGACGTCCAAGGAGAATTGCTCCGGGTAATTGCCGGTGAAGTGGGACGTGTCAACAGAGACCGATCGGACCTGACCGGGTATACCCAAAGCGATGACACACCAATCGTGCCCGGGGTCACGCCGGCGGCGACTCTCCCAGCCGTCCATCCACTTCCCACGGTCGGTGTATTCGTGCTCCTTCCACAAAGGTGGATCTGGGTTGAGCAGGTTCTCCGCCTCGGCGAAGAAGTCGTCGCTGCATGAGACGACACGCCCACCAACTGCCCTTGAGATCAGGTCAACTTTCACGTCGCAGCATTCTCCCAACTCTTCCAAGGACGCGCCCGTCTGAATACACCGTCTCGCCGCGGAGAATCGTCACCTCGACAGACCCGCGCAGGACCATCCCCTCATATGGAGTGATCGAATGGCGATGCTCCAACCGGTCCCCACGGACCGCCAACCGGCCATCAGGGTCGAACACCACGAAATCAGCGTCTTTTCCAACCTCGATCGATCCCTTTCGTCGCTCCAGTCCCGACAGCCGGGCAGGCTCTCGAGACAGCCACTCTGCCAAACGAGTGATCTCTATCCCCCTTCGGTGAGCCCCGGACCAAGTGGCCTGGAGACGCAGTTGCAGTGACCCAACCCCGCCCCAGCCGGTCGAGAAGTCCCCGGTGTCGACCGCTTTGATATCCGCCGGCGCGGGCGAGTGGTCGGATACCACCATGCTGAGGGCGCCATCGAGAAGAGCCTCCCACAAAGCTTCTCGCTCCTTAGAAGACCTAATCGGGGGAGCGCATTTGTAGCTCGTCGCCCCGTCAGGTATCTCCTCAGAGCAAAAGGTCAGATAATGAGGACAGGTCTCGCCCGTCAGGTTCGGCGGGCCGTCGGCGATCTTCCTCGCCGCGGCGCCACTCGAAACATGAAGGACATGAATACGGGCACCTGATTCTTGGGCAAGACGTGCCGTCAGCTCCACCGCAGTGACCTCGGATTCCACCGGGCGCGAGCCAAGATACGACTGGTAACGAGTGGGGTCACCGGCTACTGGGAGCAGCGAGGCCGGGTCCTCCGCATGAAGCAGAGCCGGTACACCCAGTCTTCGCATCTCGGCGAGGCCCTGGGAAAGTTCGTCGATTTCGACTGGGGGAAACTCTTCGACCCCCGAGTCGACGAGGAAGGATTTGAACCCGCACACGCCGGAGCCGACGAGAGGCGCTAAGTCTGGAATCGACCCGGGAACCAGACCCCCCCAGAAGCCGGCGTCGACTGCCAGCTTCTCCGCCGCCGCGGCCCGCTTCGCCTCCAGCGCCTCGACGTTGATGGTTGGTGGTATCGAATTCAGAGGCATGTCCACAACGGTCGTAGTGCCACCAGCCGCTGCTGCCGCCGTGGCGGTGGTGAAACCCTCCCAATGGGAACGCCCCGGCTCGTTGACGTGGACGTGAGAGTCCACCAGGCCTGGGAGGACGACGAGGTCGCCGTAGTCGACGTCTGCCAGCCCCTCGCCCACCTCCACCACCACACCTTCACTGAACACAACGGTGGCCGGACGAAGCCCGTCAGGGGTGACCACCCGATTGCTCCGTATGGACGGCATGAAGGGACGGTACCGAAGATGGCAGAGCCGACCCTCCTCCTGTCTTAGAATTCACCCGCCCGGATTAAGGAGATTCTTTGGCTTTGGCAACACCCCCGGAGAGGGTTCTCGACTATGCGTTCCTGCTGGGAGGCGTCACCAGCTTCATATTCGGACTGATCTTCCTGGTTCGCCAGGAGGAGGCCTTGGGATTGCTGATGGTCGTCCTCGGGCTCTGGTGGCTGATCCAGGGCATCTTCATGCTGTTCGCCGTGTTCATCGATTCGAGCGACGCTGGCTGGAAGGTGGCGATTGGGGTTCTCGGTGTCGTCGCAGGAATACTGGTTATCGCCAACCCTGGCGAGGCCACCGACGTGTTCAAAGGTGCCGCCGGCGTCATATTGGGAATTCTCGGAATCTTGATCGGACTGTCCGCTCTCGCCGGTGCCATGCGAGGCGCCGGGTTCGGTGCGGGGTTGTTCGGAGTCATCAGCATCGCGTTGGGCATCCTCGTGCTCACCAACGCCTCGTTCTCGACCACGGTTCTGATCAACGTGTTCGCCATCGTGCTGATGATTCAAGGCGTGGGCTCGGTGGTCATGGCTTTACGGGACTGATTTCCGAACCGATAACAGAGCCCAGACACACCCGGTGGCCTTTAAGCTGAGAGCGAAGGTTGCCAACCGCGACAGGGGGGAAGCATGGTCAGCCCGGACAACGGTGAGCAGATGAGCACCGATTCGATGGCGGAGCCGGCACCCGAAGCCAAATCCCGCCGGGGATGGACACTCGGGCTCGGCATCCTGGGCGCCGTTGTGGCTATCGGGATAGCGGCCGGTTATGCGGTCAGCCAGTTCGGATCGGCCGGGGGTAGCTCGATGGCGGCCATTCCGGCGGACGCCGACCTCACCATCAAGGTCGGGTTCTCCGAATACGACGAGAGCTTCGACCGCCTCGTCAACGCCTTCACCGAGCCTATGGCTGCTGCCGGGCACATAGACGACCCCGACGTCGACCTCTTCGCCTTGCTCGATGATGAACTGCGCACCGAGCTCGACATCACCATCGCCGACGACATTGCTCCCTGGATCGGGAGTGATATCAGCATCGGGCTCTTCTTCGACGGGGGGTTCGCCAACGATCCGGCCTTTGTCGCCGCCGCCGGAGTGGAGGACCGGGCCGCGGCCGAGGCCTTCGTCGAGAAGGTGATCGCCCAGGCCGAGGTGGATTTTGGCGTGAGCGACATAGAGGGCGGAACGCTTTACTTCAACCCCGACGTCTTCTCCAGCGACGCGGCCTTCATCTGGGTGTCCGACGAGATGCTTCTCCTCTCCAACACGCAGGCCGAGATCGACCGGGCAATTGGGGCGCTGGGTGGTGAATCGATCCTCGACAATGAGGAATACGCGACAGTCTCCGAGCTCCTACCAACCGCGTCTTTGGTCGAGGTCTATGTCAGCTCTGCCGTGGCTGAGGAGTTGTCCAGCCAGACTGAGGCTCTGGGCGGGCCCGTCCCTTTCACAGGCCAGGGCCTGGGAACCACCGGCATGGCGATCAGCCTCAACGACGCAGGTCTCCAATTCGACAGCGTGCAGACCGGCCTGGGCGACGATTCGCCTTTCGACGAGTCGATGTTCGCCGGCACCGCCCTGGCCGACTCTTTGCCTGAGGCCACTCTTGGTTACCTCACCTTCAGCATCCCGACCGGCTTCTTCGAAGACATCATCGGCGCCACCGGTGCCGACAATGCGATGATTGAAGAGCTCGATTCCGACTTCCAGCAGCTCTTCGGGCTCAGCCTGTTCGACGACCTGCTCCCCTCATTCGGGCCCGGGGTCTTGTTTGCCGTGATCGAGTCGATGGAAGGGCCCTTGGCGGAGGAAATGGGTGTGCCCCTGGGAGCGATCCTCGCCATGGAT
The DNA here is from genome assembly GCA_965216725.1 of Acidimicrobiia bacterium. Classification (GTDB taxonomy): domain Bacteria; phylum Actinomycetota; class Acidimicrobiia; order Spongiisociales; family ZC4RG35; genus JACZUI01. Next base: position 46,456 of record CBDCGI010000021.1, read on the forward strand.
CTGTCAGACCCCGAGCCCATGCGGCAGCTTCTTCCTCAGCTCGAAGAGATGCTGGCTTCGGAGGGGATAGAAGTTTCGGCCGGTGACCCCACAGTGGTGTCATTTGGCGGCATGCCGGTGGCTGCCTATACGGTGACAGACACGGCGTTCGGCCTGTCGACATCTGGTGGGCTTCTCGAGGACTTCTTCGCGGGCACCGGCGGCCTCACCGACTCCGGGCTCTACCAGGAGCTCGACGCCGTCCTCGTCGGAGAAGGCATGACCGCCTACTTCGATCTGGAGTCGATCTTCGATGAGCTGCCGATTCCCGCAGACGAGCGAGCGATATTTGCGCCCCTACGGGCTTTCGGCGCCTCAGCGAGCGTGGACGGTGACACCATCACCGGCTCCGGTCTTCTCCTCATCGATTACTGAGCGGCGCCCCTGTGAGCGGTCTCGTTAGGATTTCGCCCATGCATGCCCCAACGCCCATTTCGTCTCGGTGCGGGCTGTTCGCTGCCCCATAGCCGTCATCTCGAATCCGGCTTCTCCCCAAACGAAAGGAGTCTCGAGATGACCGATTTGATCAGCAGACACAACGACTTGATCGCACCTGTGATCGCGTTCGACACCGACATCCACGCCGACACCGCGCAAGGCTTGTGGATCACCGACGTCAACGGCAACCGATGGGCCGACTTCGCCTGTGGCACCGCCGTGACCAACCTGGGACACAACCATCCTGCAGTGGTAGACGCCGCCCGCCATCAGCTCGACAAGTTCGTCCACAGCGGCTGCATCGTCCGCTACGACAGCATCGTCGACCTGGCCGCGAAGCTTCGCGACATCACACCCCCCGCAATCGAAAAGTTCGCCTTCGCCAACTCCGGCGCGGAAGCGGTGGAAGCGGCGATCAAGCTGGCGAAATACTCGACCGACCGCCAGGGCGTCGTCGCCTTCCGAGGTGCATTCCACGGCCGAACCATGGGCTCGGTGAGCTACACGACGTCCAACGCCAAGTATCGCGACGGATACCACCCTGTCCTCGGGTCCGTTTTTGTCGCTCCCTATCCGCATCCTTACCGCTGGGGAATGAGCCCAGACGAGGCCACCGAGCACGCATTGTGCGAATTGAGGTACATGTTCAAGCACCAGGTGTTGCCGCACAACATCGCCGCATTTCTGGTGGAACCGGTGCAGGGTGAAGGCGGCTATTACCCGGCACCACCCGGCTTCCTCGAGGAGCTTCGGGCGCTGGCCGACCGGCACGGGATCCTGATGGTGTACGACGAGGTGCAGACAGGTTTCGGAAGGACGGCCGAATGGTTTGCGGCCGACCACTTCGACGCCAAGCCGGACATCATCGCCATGGGGAAGGGCATCGCCAACGGCCTGCCATTGTCGGCCTACGGGGCAAGCCGCGAAATGATCGACGCCTGGCCGGTGGGTGCACATGGCACGACCTTTGGTGGGAATCCGGTGGCGACGGCGGCGGCGGTCGCTGTTGTCGACACCATGGAGGAGTTGCTCCCGCATGCCCGGGACATGTCAATACATGCCTTCGACAGATATCACGAGCTGGCGGAGCGCCACGCCACCATCGGCGACGTGCGGGGGCTCGGCCTGATGATCGGTGTCGAAATGGTGAAAGATCGCGAGAGCCGAGAGCCCGATCGCGACGCTCTGCACCACGTGATGAGGTACGCCTTCGAGCGCGACCTGATCATCATCCCCTGCGGGCCAGACGGCAACGTCTTACGGTTCATCCCGCCTCTGGTGACCACCGCCGAGGAGCTGGACTGGGCCATCGACCTCATCGACGAGGGCCTGACCAGCTGGGAGAGCCAGTAGCGGCCCCTATCCCCCGTCGAGTGTGCTTGTCCTACCCAAAAAGAGAGAGGACAAGCACACTCGACGGAGATAGCTGGCTAGTTGTGGACTCTTGGCCAGTCAGGCGGCCTGCTTGGTGCTACTAGGGGCGGCAGGGACTTCCCATTTTGCGCCGAACGGCGGCAAATCGTCAGAGGTCAAGCCCAGGTCGAAGTTGAATGGCTGGTGGACACGGCGCCGGCTCCGCGTGGTGCGCCGGACATTGGTCTTCTTGGTGAACAGTCTCATCATCTCTCCTTGTCATCGAGCGACTGACTTCACAAGTAGACGTGATCGATCTCAAGCGCCGACCAAGCCGATGCGGTGACATTCGACCTGGAGATTTGAGTGGGATTTGAGTGCCGCCGGGGAAACTCGCGGCAATGCCACGGGTTAGCTTCGACGGTGATATGAACGTCAGGATCCTGGGAGATCTGGCCGTCCTCCGCGGCACTGATAGCTCCAATCTCGGTGGCTACAAACAGCGCTCGCTGCTCGGTTTCCTGCTGGTCAACCAGCTGGACTGGATGACACCCAGTCAATGCATCGAGGCAGTCTGGGGAGAAAGCCCGCCGGACGGTGCGATCAAGTCGCTCCAGACCTACGTGTTCAATCTGCGCAAGATTCTCGAGCCGGCTCACGAGAAAGGTCAGCCCTGGGACAGGCTCCAAAGCTCGGACCGCGGATATCGCATCAGTGAGAACGTGACAACAGATGTCGAGGAGTTTCGAAAGCTCGTCGAGTTGGCGCGGAGGGCAAGGGACAACGGCCGGATCGACGAGGCACTCGAATTGGCCACCAAGGCCGTCGAGCACTACTCAGGAGACCCTTTGGGAGACCTAGGAGGTGAGCATTGGGCTTTGGCCTTCGTGAACAGGCTTCGCGAGGAGTGGCTCGACGTCCTAGACCTTCAAATCCAGGCCGAATTGGCGTTTGCGCACCATGAAGATCTGATCCCTCGCTTGGAAGAAATGGTCGAGAGGAATCCTCTTCGGGAATCGACGTGGGGACACCTAATGCTGGCCCTCTACCGATCAGGCAGGCAGGCGGACGCCCTTCGCACCTTCCAACGGTTGTCGCGGCACCTTGGAGAGGAACTTGGGATCGAGCCCGGACCTGAGGTGACCGCCCTTGAGCAACGCATCCTGGAGCACGACCCATCCCTCGATCTACCCAAGTCCTCGAAAGGCAACATCCCGGCCCCTATCACCAACCTGGTGGGTCGATCGGCAGAACGAAGCCAGATAGCCGACCTGGCCGATGTGAGCCGTCTGCTCACCATCATGGGCCCCCCCGGTGCCGGGAAGACCCGTCTTGCGATAGAGACCGCGCTCGACCTTGCCCATCGCTATCCCGACGGGGTGTGGATGGTGGAAATGGCGCCTCTGGCGACCTCGGCACAGATGTGGGCGGAGCTGTTTGGATCACTAGGTGTTGGGAATCCCCCTGACATGACACCAGGAGAGATTGTCGACGCGTCCCTCAGCACAAAGAAAACCCTGATTGTGCTCGACAACTGCGAGCACATGGTCGACGAGGTGATCACCCTGATCAGGACGGTGCTCGGCCGGTCTCAGGACATCCGCATCATCGCTACCAGCCGCCGGGCTCTGGGGATTCCGGGCGAGGTGACCCTCACCATCCCTGGCTTGTCAATCGAAGCCACGACCGGGCCCAGCGAGGCGGCCTCGATGTTCATCGACCGGGTCACGGAGATAGATCCAACGTTGGATCTGACCGACAGATTGGAAACCGTCGAGGCGATCGTTGCTCGTCTCGATGGCCTACCCCTAGCGATCGAGCTGGCGGCCGCTCGAATGAGAGTCCTGGATGTCGAGTCGCTTCTTCAGCGGATGGAGCATCGTTTTGAGACTCTCGCATCCGGCACTCATGCTGGCGGGCACCATCGCTCACTTCGCAGGCTGGTGGACTGGTCGTACGACTTGCTCACCGCAGATCAGCAGAAGGCCTACCGCTGGATCGCAGCTTTTCCGGGTGGTTGCAACCCCACATCGATGGGTCACATTGTGGAACAAGCGGGGCTGGCACCAGAGGCGACACTCGAGTTGGTGGACGCTTTGGTTTCGAGCTCGCTTCTCGTCATCGAGCGGGGCGCCGCCGGGACTCGGTACAGGATGCTGGAGACGATTCGTGAACACGCCCTTGGCGAGCTCCGAGATTCGGGCGAGGAAAATGCGGCGTTGCAAGCCCAGTTCGACTGGGTTAGGGATTTCTCGTGGTCCAACAAGCAACGCCTGGCAAGCGCCGAGGGAAAGGAGGCACTGGCAGAAGGGCTTGCCGAAGCCGACAACATGCAGGCTGCCATGAATTGGGCAATCGCCAGCGATCCGGCTTCGGCGGTGAGATTGGGAACAACTTTGTCTCAGTTCTGGTGGATGTCGGGCATGGCACCGGTGCGCTCAGACCTGAGTCGTCAGACCTGCTACATGATTCTCGGCGCCGATCTGCAGGAGCGTGCCCTCAATGCCGCCGCCGGCGCGATCGACGCCAAGACCCGTGCCCGTGCGCTCACTGCCCTGGGAGGAGTGCTATCGATAAGGACGGGAAAGGTCGAAGACGCAGTCGATCAGCTCTCAGAGGCAATCGAGCTGAGCGAGCGAATTGGGGACAAGAAGGGTGAAGCCTGGGCCCGCTATTACAAGGCGCTCGCTACGAGCTCACTCACACGGGAACCCCTCCAATTAGCGACAGGAGCCGCTGTCGACGTTGAGGGCAACGACAGGGCAATCGCACTCTTTGAAGAGATCGGCGAGCCCTACGGAGAAGCCCTCGCCAAGCTCAATCTCGTTGGAGTGCCCGGCCTCTTGGAGTATGACGAAGCCGGCCGACTTCTGGACGAGATCGACGAAAGTCCGGGAGGGCAGATTCCAGTGGTGAAGGCCCACCTCTTCGAAATCCGGAGCCTCAGGACCATCGTTGAAGGCGACCTCGAGAAGGCAGCCGACGAGCTCATGAACTCACTGGCCCTGCTGTGTCAACTTGGACCGGCCACTTGCATCACTCACGCCATCACCAGTGTCGCTCTCCACCAGCAGGCAGCGGGGGAACCGCGTTCGGCTGCCGAGTTCGTGGGTGCCGCCGAAAGCATCAGACGACGGTTCTCGATGGTGGTGGCACGATACGAAGATCGGAGCGACTGGGTAGACCTGAGCTCGCTCAATGAGCAGGAGAAAGCGGAGGCCCAGGCCACCGGGCGAAGCTGGTCCCTTCAGACTGCACTCGACACCGCTGCAGTCCGGATGGGACACGATCCCGCCCCACTGCAAATGGGATGACCCTGTAGGAAAGCTCGTGAGGATCGGCCGCCTCATGCGTCGAGTGTGCTTGTCCTACCCAAAAAGCGAGAGGACAAGCACACTCGACGGGGAAAGAAGGCGGATTTGAGGAACCAGATCCGCCTTGCTGGCATCTAAATTCCCATGATCAGGAAACATCTCTGGCTGACCCTCGCACTGCTGCTTGTGCTCGCCGCTTGTGGCGAGCCGGCCGACTCCGGCGACACCGACGACGCCGCGCCGGTGATCCAGATACGCACCGAGGGCGGGTTCGCACCGATCGAGTTCATCCTTGGCAACGGGCCGAACTACACCCTCCTCAGTGACGGGACACTGATCTTCCGAGGGCCGCAGCCAGAGATCTTCCCCGGTCCGTTGGTTCCCGACTATCAGGTCGTCCGGCTATCTGACGAGAGTGTCGACCGGGTAATGGAGTTCGTCGACGAGATCGGCCTTGCAGGCATGGTCGACGAGTTCGACAACTCAGCGGCAGCCTTCGTGGCCGATGCGTCCACCGAGGTGATCACCCTGTGGGACGAAAACGGAGCCCACAGATACTCGGTATATGCATTGGGAATTGGCGACGACCCGCTGAATCCCAGCGAACCGGCCGATCCCCGGACCGTAGCGTTGGCCGACCTCATCGACTTCGTCGCATCGGTGGATATCGCCTCCGCCGAGACGTTCCAAGCCGACAGGGTCCGCGTCGTGGGCGGTGCCACTCAATTCCCTGCGGACCCCGAGTTCGTCGACGTCCGCGATTGGCCGTTGGGCGAAGAGGACCCCGCCTCTTGGAATCGTGTCAACCAGGATTGGACCTGTCAGCAATTCGGGCCCGAAGTGCTGGACGCGTTCACCGACGCCACAACTGCCACCACTTGGGATCTCGGTGGAACCGAGTTCAAGCTCCTGGTCCGACCGCTACTGCCCGGTGAGCCCAGCTGCCCCGTCTAGCTCAGCCGCCGACGACCGGGACCTTCTCCATCGCGGCTGCGATGCGCTCCTCGGGATACGCGTAGTCGACCAGGTCACCGGTGAGGAAGGCCGTGTAGGCGGCCATGTCGAAGTGACCGTGCCCCGACAGGTTGAAGACGATCACCTTCTCCTCCCCGTTCTCTTTGGCCTTCTCGGCCTCGATCATGGCCGAGGCCACCGCGTGCGTCGGCTCCGGTCCGGGGATGATGCCTTCGGCCCGGGCGAACTGGATCGCCTTGGCGAACGTCTCGGTCTGATGAAGTGACTCGGCCTCGATGACACCCTGATCGACCAACAGCGATACCAGCGGTGCCATCCCGTGGTAGCGCAAGCCTCCGGCATGGATCGGATCGGGGATGAAATCATGTCCGAGGGTGTGCATGAGAACCAGCGGCACCATGCCTGCGGTGTCACCATGGTCGTACTGGTAGCTGCCGCGGGTGAGTGTCGGCGCGGCCGCCGGTTCGACTGCCCTGATCACCGGGTCCATCGTCCCCGCCATCTTCTCCCTGGCAAATGGGAATGCGAAGCCGGCGAAGTTGGACCCGCCGCCGGCACAGCCGATGATCACGTCGGGCGTCTCGTCGACGAGAGCCAGTTGCTTCAGCGCCTCTTCGCCGATGACGGTCTGGTGCATCAACACATGATTGAGCACCGAGCCGAGCGAGTACTTGACGTCATCGTTGGTGGCCGCCACCTCAACCGCCTCCGAGATCGCGATACCGAGGCTCCCGGGAGTGTTCGGATCGGCTTCGAGGAAGGCTCGCCCCGACTGCGTTCTATCGGAAGGAGAGGGATAGATCGTGGCGCCGAAAGCCTCGATCATGGCTTTCCGGTATGGCTTCTGGTCGTAAGAAGCCCGCACCATGTAGACCTCGCATTCGATTCCAAACAGGGCGCAAGCAAAAGACAGAGCCGAGCCCCATTGTCCGGCGCCGGTCTCCGTCGCGATCTTCTTCACGCCCTCCTGAGCGTTGTAATAGGCCTGGGCGACGGCTGTGTTGGGCTTGTGGGAGCCCACTGGGGAAACCCCCTCGTACTTGTAATAGATGCGAGCGGGGCCGCCGATCAGCTCCTCCAGCCGGTTGGCCCGATACAACGGCGACGGCCGCCATAGGCGGTAGACCTCGCGTACTGCCTCTGGGATCTCCACATACCGGTCTGACGACACCTCTTGGAGGATCAGCGCCATCGGAAACAGCGGGGCGAGATCGTCGGGCCCAACGGGCTCATGGGTGGCGGGATGGAGCACCGGAGAGGGCGCAACCGGAAGGTCGGGAACGATGTTGTACCAGTGAGTTGGAAGCTCAGCTTCCGGAAGCATGATCTTTGTCGGCATGATCGGAACGAACCTACACCGCGGTCTCGACACGTGTACGGGTGCTACTGGGATATCTTGACGACAGCGACGAAAGGCCCCCGTGGCACTCCATCCGATGATCAACCGCAGAGCAGCCATCGCCGACCTGGGACGCGCCGGGCTGGCGATCATGGTATTCGGCGCCGCCGCGTGCTCCGATAACGGCTCCGGCACTTCTTCCAGCCTGGGGACAGGAGAAACGTCGTCCACAGCGGGAGCAGGTGACACTATCTCCACCCGTGGCACCGAACCGGAGGGGACCACGTCAACAACCGGGGCAACGTCCAGCACCGTGGCCTTCACCGATCACACCTCGTGGCACCGAGTGGTCCTGGGAGGGGTCTCCGCCTACATCCTGTACCGCGATGGCGAGGGAGCCCTTGTCGACACAGGCAACCCTGGGAATGAGGGAGACATCGGCGCCGCTTTGGACGAGGTCGGCCTCGGTTGGGACTCGATCGGACACGTCATCGTCACCCACAAGCACGGAGACCATGTCGGGAGCGCTGAGGCAATCGCCGGGCTCGCGCCCGGGGCGTCCTTCTACGCCGGCGACCAAGACGCTCGCTGGGTCAACGTCCCGGTGGCACCGACCATCGTCGGAGACAGAGACTCGGTATTCGACCTCAACATCGTCGAAACCCCGGGCCACACACCAGGACACTTGAGCGTTCACGACCCGGCATCGGGAATCCTGGTGGCGGGAGACTCGATGAATGGGGCCGGCTCGGGTGTTCAGGGCTCAGACTCCGGGGTGGGGGGCGCCAACCCACGATTCTCAGAGAACATGCTGGATGCCAACGATTCGATCAGGAAAATGGCCCAGCTCAACTTCGAGGTGGTTCTCTTCGGCCACGGTGAGCCGCTATTGGAAGGCGGCACTTCAGCCGTGCAATCGCTGGCCGCAACACTCCCCGACCTCTAGCTGCCGGGCACCAGCCGCCTAATCAGTCCGTCGACACCGACGCCTTGTCGGCGATTTCCTCCACGATGTCGGCATTGGCCAGGGTGGTCACGTCACCGAGCTGGCGCTGCTCCGAAATATCCTGCAGTAACCGTCTCATGATCTTGCCGGACCGGGTCTTGGGCAGGTCATTCGTGAAGACGATCGACTTGGGCTTGGCGATCGGGCCCAGGGTTGCCGCGACATGGTCACGCAACTCTGCGAGAAGGGCGTCGTCTCCGGTCACCGATCCGCGAAGGGTCACGAAGGCGGCAATCGCCTGACCCGTGAGCTCGTCCTTACGTCCGACAACGGCCGCCTCGGCCACCGCCTTGTGGGACACGAGTGCCGACTCCACCTCAGTTGTCGAGATGTTGTGACCCGAGACCAGCATGATGTCGTCAACCCGGCCTAGCAGCCAGAAGTACCCGTCCTCATCGCGCTTACACCCGTCGCCGGGAAAGTACTTGCCCGGGAACCTCGACCAATAGGTGTCTATGTATCGCTGGTCGTCGCCGTAGATGGTTCTTGCCATCGAAGGCCACGGTCTGGTGATGACGAGGAACCCGCCACCGCCCAGCGGTACAGGATCGCCGGCCTCATCTACCACATCAGCAGCGATTCCCGGGAAGGGAAATGTCGCCGACCCCGGCTTGGTCGCGGTCACTCCAGGCAGCGGGGTGAGCATGATTCCCCCGGTTTCGGTCTGCCACCAGGTGTCGACGATCGGGCAGGTCTCTCCTCCGATCATCTGGTGGTACCAGATCCAGGCCTCAGGATTGATCGGCTCGCCAACCGTGCCCAGAAGTCGCAATGAGGAGAGATCGTGGCCGGCGACATGTTCGTCGCCCCACTTCATGAACGCACGGATCGCCGTGGGAGCGGTGTAGAACACCGTGACCTTGTACTCCTCGATGATCTGCCAAAGGCGGGCAAAGCCGGGGTAGTTCGGGGCGCCCTCATACATCACACTGGTCGTTCGGTTGGCGAGGGGGCCGTAGACGATATAGCTGTGACCGGTGACCCAGCCGATATCGGCCGCACACCAATAGACGTCGTCATCCGGCTTGATATCGAACACATACGAGTGTGTTGTGGTGATCCCGGTCAGGTATCCGCCCTGGGTGTGGACGATTCCCTTCGGCTTGCCGGTGGTACCCGAGGTGTAGAGGATGTAGAGCGGGTCCTCGGCGTTGAGCACAACCGGTTCGCACTCGTCGGATAGGCCCTCCACGAGGTCGTGCCACCAGACGTCCCGGCCCTCGACCATGTCCGCCCCATGGTCGGTCCGCCGCAAGACCACGACATGACTGACATCGGGAGTCGACCGCAGGGCCACATCGGTGTTGGACTTGAGCGGGACGACCGAACCACCACGCCAGGCGCCATCCTGGGTGATGACCACCCGGGCATCGGCGTCGAGAATCCGGGAGGAAAGGGCCTCAGAGGAAAAACCTCCGAACACAACGGAGTGAACCAAACCCAGCCTGGCACACGCCAGCATCGCCACCGGCAGCTCGGGCACCATCCCCATGTAGATGGCCACCCGGTCACCCTTGGTCAGACCCAGACTGGCGAGTCCGTTGGCAAACCTGCTCACCTCTCCGAGAAGATCGTCGTAAGTGAGGGTCCTCGTGTCTCCCGGCTCCCCGATCCAGTGGTAGGCGACCTGATCGCCGTGCCGCTCGACATGGCGGTCGAGGCAATTGAAGGAGAGGTTCAGCTCACCATCTGAGAACCACTTGAAGAACGGAGGATTGGAATCGTCGAGCCCGCTACTCGGCTCGCTGTACCAAGTGATCCTGTCCCGGGCTTGTTTCAGCCAAAACGCTTCGAAGTCGAGCTCGGCCTCTTCGTGGACGCCGGGCTTGGCATTGGCCTGATTGGTGAAATGCGCCGCGGGAGAAAAGGTTCGGTCTTCACGTAACAGGTTCTCCAGAGCTTCCGACATCCTCATCCTCCTCGATCGAAATGGCGCGGGGCGAACCTACCAGCCAGCGTCTGACCACCCACAGCAGGAACGCGGCCGACGCCATGGTCCAAATCACCACGTCTCCGTAGCGTGCATACGGCGTTTTGCCCCGATAAACGCCGATCCTGGCATCCAACAATTCCATGGTGGCGAAACCCGTCTCTTCGGACAGCCCACCGTTCTCGTCGATGAACACAGACTTGCCGGTGACGGCAGCGTGGACCACTTGGACTCCAAGTTCGGTAGCTCTCATCCGCGTCATCCCTATGAACTGGTCGGCGGCGGGGGTTGTCTCATATGAGCCCTCGTTGGTGGCCACCACGACCATTGAGGCCCCGTCGATCACATGCTCGCGGGCGTATCGGGAGAATCCGCCCTCAAACGAGATCACCGAGCCCAAGTTGAGCCCGCCCTGGTCGAAAACCACCGGCCCGTCACCGCGAATCATGTCGCGCGGCACCGCACTCAACGCGGGGATCCAGTCGAAGAGAGGCCGCAACGGTATGTATTCCCCAAAGGGGACGGGGTGCTGTTTGCGGTATTCGCCAACGATCTCCCCGGCAGGGTTGAACACGACGTTGGCATTCACCCACTCCTCCTCACTGAGAGGACGATCGGTTCCTACCAGGAACCAAGCCCCCAATCGACGAGCCTCTGCGCCAATGGCCTCGCCGATCTCGGCGTTGAGCACCGGATCCGCGTTCGTGGATCCCGTTGAGCTCTCCGGCCAGACAACCAGAGCTATGTCTCCGCTGGCAGCAATCGTGCGGGTCAAGTCGAGATGCTGTTGAAAAGTGCCGAGACGCTCATCGGGGGGGCACGTCTCGTATGGACATGGCGTCGAGCCCTGGACGATGATCACCCGACCCGGACTCTCACCGTCGACATGGGTATTGGAGACCTGGAGGTAGCCCCAGTAACCAGCAACCCCCAAGACGGCAATCAGGCCCAGGGCAGGCCAACTCACGTTGGACGACACGAGCAAGGCGAGCCACGCGGCGATCATCACCACGAGAATCGTCAAGCCCGTGGTGCCGAACGTCACCGACGGCCCTCTGGACCAAGAGGCGTCGGAGAGGGCGTATCCGGCCGCTCCCCATTCCAGGCCACCGACGGGAAACCGGTATCGCACCATCTCCATCAGCGCCCAGCCACCAACGGCAAACGTGAACCAGACCAGTGGTGGATCGTCGCCGCGTCCGCTGAGCCAGTAGGCGTACCCAACCAGGAATGCCGCCTGGACCAGCACCAGAGGAATCACGGCGATGATGCCCAGCTTCGAGAGCCACCACATCAGGCCCCCGAAAAAGGCGACACCGTAGACCAGGCCCACGGTCAGCCCTTCCCGCCGGTCGGCCGCCTGCCGAATCGCCAAGAAGAACAAGCTGATGCCCGCCACAACGAGCCAGCCGGGCCCGAACGGGGGAAAGGCGAGCACCGAAACCACCGCTCCGACAAGGGCGAGGACGATGTGAATCACGAGATCAGGGTAGGGACCGCTGCCGAGGTAGAGGTACCGTAGTTTCATGTGGGAAGGTGATGTTTGGGTAGCGGTCAGGGCCGCAAGAGCCGGTGCGGACGTCGTAGCCCCCGGCTTTCACTCCCACCAGGACACCGAGCTCAAGGGCGAGGTCGACCCGGTAACGGAGATCGACCGGCACGCCGAGACGGCCATCCGCCGCGCCATCGCGTCTCATTTCCCCAAAGACCAGATCCTGGGCGAAGAAGAAGGTGGCCCTCCATGGGACCGTGGCCGGGTCTGGATCGTGGATCCGCTGGACGGGACGGTGAATTTCGTTCACGGAATCCCGCACGTGGCTGTCTCCGTCGCCTTGTGGCAAGACGGGTCACCCCTGGTTGGAGTCATCATCGACGTCGTCAGAGACGAGGAGTACGTGGCAGTGCTCGGTGAGGGCGCCACGGTCAACGGCAGGCGCCTGACTGTGTCCGACACGACCCGACTCGAGGATTCCCTGGTGGTAACCGGGTTTCCCTACGACCGGCGTCAGCACGCTCGGGCCTACCTGGACGTTGTGGAGGCTGTGATGCTGAAGTCGAGAGGAACCAGACGAATCGGGTCCGCTGCCTTGGACCTCGCTTGGGTGGCCAATGGTCGATTTGATGCTTACTGGGAGCATGGCGGCGCTCACGGCGTGAAACCTTGGGACCTGGCAGCTGGTGTGCTCCTGGTGACCGAGGCCGGAGGCACGGTGACCGATCACGTCGGTGAGGTCAATCGACTGACGACGTCTGCGATCGTGGCCAGCAACGGCAAGGTCCACGAAGAGCTACGGGAAATCGTCGCCGCCACCATGCCGGAACATTTGGCCTGATGTTCCACGACCACCACTTCCACCCCCTGGGGTACGTGCAGTTGGTCGGCGGCTTGGAGCTGTTTGAAAGCCCCGACATGGCCACACTTCTTAGAGAAGTTGCCGATTTTGCCATTGAGAGCGAAGGACCACTGATCGGGCAGCGAGTCAACGACGAGACCCTCGCCGAAGGGCGCCTCCCCACTCGATCCGACATCGACGATGTGGTGCCCGATAGGCCGGTGCTTCTCTATCGATACTGCGGGCACATCGCCATGGCCAACAGCGCGGCCCTTGCTCTCGCCGGCGTCGACGCGTCGATGCCCGACCCGCCAGGGGGGACCCTTGACCGGGATCCGTCCGGGAAGCCAACCGGCGTTCTTCGGGAGACTGCGATTGCCCTGGTGAGCGAGCGTCTGGAGCCGCTGGTCAGCCAACCCAGCGACACGGAGGTGCTGGGAGCCCTGAGCGGGCTGGTCGACTTGGGGTTGGGGTCGGTGACCGGGATCGTCTCGGCCAGCGATCCTTTCTGGTGCGGAGTCGGCGACGAGCTCGAGACGATGTGTCGTCTCGCCCAAGACCTGCCGCTCGATGTCTTGCTGTTTGTGACGGCCGAAGATCCGGCAACCCTGGTGGATGCGGAGTCCAGGATCCGCCAGGCCGGCGGACGAATCCGCTTCGGGGGATGGAAGGATTGGTCGGACGGGAGCTTCGGGGGCCACACGGCTGCCATGCATGAGCCCTACGACGACATGACCGAGGAACGCGGCCTGATCAGGCTCGATGCCGCTCACGCCATTGCAATGGGTGAGACCTCCCTCGGTCTCGGTGGGAGCGTGGCACTTCACGCAATTGGCGACCGTGCCAATGACCTCGTGCTCGACATCCACGAGGAGCTGATCGACCGTGGTTGCGACCCGGGTCGGTTGCGTGTGGAGCACGCCTCGATCCTCACACCCGAGGCGGTGGAGCGGATGGGCCGGCTCGGGGTCACCGCGTCGGTGCAACCGGTCTTTCTCGCCTCTGAGGAGGACTGGCTGGTGAAACGTCTCGGAGAACAGCGTATGGATCGGGCATACCCCTTCCGATCTTTGGCCGAGGCAGGTACTCGTGTGATCGCCGGAAGCGATGCCCCTGTGGAGCACCCAGACCCCAACGTTGGGCTGCGGGCCGCTGTCGGTCGCCACGGCATCAACCCGGCCGAATCCGTCGACGCCGCCACCGCGGAGAGTTGGTTCCGGCCACCCGCGGAGCTCGCCTAATCCCATCAAAGGGCCGGGACACGCCCAAGGCGGGGGACGGATATACCCTCCGGGCCTCATGTTTGACTACACATCACTGACCCCAGACCAGGTCTCCACCGGGATCGAGGAGGCCATCTCCCGCGCCGAGGGCCTGCTCGACGCCGTGGTGGCGATCGAAGGGGATCGCACCTTCGACAACACTCTCCTCCCTCTGGACGAGATCGGCGATGTCCTGGGACAAGCCAATGCCCGTTACGGCTTCATGGCATACGTCCACCCCGACGAGTCCGTGAGGGCCCCCGCCCTCGCCGGACAGGAAGCGCTTCAGTCCTTCGGCGTCCAATTGACCTTCAGAGAAGACCTCTACGAGGCGGTGAAGGAATACGCCTCGTCGGCGGAGGCCAGACAGCTGGACGGGGAAAGGGCAAGGTTTCTGGAGCACACCATGCGTGATCTCCGTCGAGCAGGTCACGAACTGGACCAGGCCAGCAGAGATCAGCTGAGGGAGCGCGCGCAGCGCCTCGTCGAGCTGCAGGTCAAGTTTCAGTCGAATATCGACAATGACGACAACAAGCTGCTGGTGGATCCAGACGACCTCGAGGGTCTGCCCGAGTCATACATAGAAGGCCTGGAAACGGACGACGACTCGAAAAAGCTCGTCGTTTCGATGGAGTATCCCGACGTCACCCCATTCATGGAGAACGCCGAGCGGCGGGACCTGCGTCAGGAGCTGTCATACCTGTTCAACACCCGAGCCGTGGAGGAGAATCGTCCGATCCTCGAGGAGGCCGTCCGGCTCCGGGACGAGAGTGCGCGACTACTTGGGTACTCGTCATGGGCCCACTACGTCCTCGAAGAACGAATGGCGGCTGCGCCGGAGCGAGTCAACGAATTCTACGAGGATCTGCTTCCAGGGCTCACCAAGAAGGGCCAGGAGGAAATCGCAGCCATCGCCAAGCTCCTCCGCGAGGACACCGGCGAAGACACGGTCCGCACCTGGGACTGGAGGTTCTACGACACCAAGCAGCGTCAAACCGACTACGGGGTCGACAGCTTTGAGGTCGCCGGCTACCTGCCGATGGACCAGGTCATCGAGGGCATGTTCGTGCTATGCGAAGAGACTTTCGGACTGCGATTCAAAAAAGAGAACGACGCCCAAGCCTGGCACCCGGATGTAACCCTGTACTCGATCCGTGATCGGTCAACAGACGAGACACTTTCGTACTTCTACCTCGATCTGTTCCCGAGAAAGGGAAAGTTCTCCCACGCTGCCGAGTTTCCGATGGTCCCGAGCCGACGACTGAGGGACGGCTCGTATCAGAACCCGGTGTGCGCCATGGTGGCCAACTTCACCAAGCCGACCCAAGACAAGCCATCGCTCATCAAACACAGCGAGTTGGAGACTTTGTTCCACGAATTCGGCCACGTGCTGCATCAGAACCTGGGCCGCACCGAACTGGGACGTTTCTCGGGCACCAACGTCGAACGCGATTTCGTCGAGGCGCCCAGCCAGATCATGCAGCATTGGGTATGGCGGGCCGACATTCTCCGCAGATTCGCCAAACACCACGACACCGGCGAGCCCATACCCGACGAGCTTGTCGAGAAGCTTGTGGAGGCGCGGAAACTCAACAAAGGAATCCACCAACTGCGCCAGGCGGAGTTCGGAATCCTCGATCAACGGCTGCACGCCGGAGGAGACTCTCCGGACCTCGATCGCATGGTGAGAGAGACAGCTGAGATCTCAGGCTTCCCCTTCCACGAGGGCACGTTCTTCCTGGCCTCGTTCGGCCACCTTCTCGGTGGGTACGACGCTTCCTACTACGGGTACATGTGGTCCGAGGTATACGGAGACGACATGTTCACCTTGTTTGAAGAGCAAGGCGTGACCAATCCGGAGATCGGTTTGCGGTACCGACAAGAGGTGCTGGAGAAAGGCGGAACCGTCGACGCCGACGAGATGTTGGTCTCGTTTCTGGGTCGTGAACCTGACAACTCGGCTTTTTTGCGTAAACTGGGGGTTGCGGGAACCGAATCGGGTATCCCGGTCGTCTAATCCCTTCACAGCAGTCCCTCCGGGACGCCGATAACGGGAGCTTTAAGAGCTGTTAACCGGTCAACCGGCAGCATCGGGTGCGGGTCAATCCCGGAATCACCAGGACGAAGAGAACGTTTTCAACTACAGGCCTATCGACCAGGAGGGCCAGAATGAGTGACATTGTCAGAGGAGCCGCCATCAAGGGCATGACCAGGCCGTCGAAGAGGTATTCAAACGATCGCGTGTGCTCAAAGCGGGGCTGCGAAACCAAGCTCAGCCAATACAACAAGAACGAGTTCTGCCACGCTCACGCTCCAATCCGCTTCCCGCGAGTGCGGGGCAAGATCATGGACGAACAGGACGCCTGAGAGCCGATTCGTCCCAAGAAACTGGTTCAACCCAGCAAAGGCCCCGCACCGGGGCCTTTGTTTTTAGCTCGACAACCTTATAGCTGACTATAAGGTTTTGCTGCTATTCTCCGTGACATGAGAATCGGAGAGTTGGCGAATCGCACCGGCGTCAGCACCAAGACAATCCGTTACTACGAGCGGCTGGGGATTCTCCCCGAGCCCCAGAGGGAGGCCAACGGCTATCGGTCGTACCAGGTGGCCACCGGGCGGCGACTGGAGTTCATCAAAGACGCACAGGCTGCCGGGCTCACCCTCACTGAGATCAATTGGATTCTGGACCTCAGAGAAAGCGGGGAGTCTTCCTGCCAGCACGTTGCGGAGCTCCTCGATGTGCATGTCAGCGAAGTCGACAGTCAGCTGGCGGAACTGCAGCGAACCCGGAAACGCCTGGTTGAGCTGAGGGATCGGGCTCGTTCGATGGATCCAACACACTGCACCGACCCCGACCGGTGCCAGACCATCCCGGTCAGATAGAGAGGAGACTCGAGATGACTGACATCGTCCTACAAGTACCAGAAGTTCATTGCGGCCATTGCAAGACGAGCCTCGAAGGCGCAGTGGGCGCATTGGAAGGCGTCTCCGACGTCGACGTCGCGGTGGCCGACGCAACGATTTCGGTGACCTACGACGAAGCAGAGATCGAAATTGGCAGCATCAAGAACACCATCGAGGAGCAGGGCTACGCAGTCTTCGGTTGACCAGGAGGCGTCTGCGCCCACCGACACGATCCTCTTCGACGTCGACGGGATGACATGCGCCACGTGCGCCGTGAGGATTGAGCGTGTCCTCAGCAAGCAGACCGGCGTCGAGGCGTCGGCGGTGAACCTCGCCGGGGCGTCGGCCCTGGTCAGAGTCACCGAAGAGGCGGACCCGGCCCAGCTGACCCAGGCGATCGAGAAGATCGGCTACCGGCTGGAGCTGGCCCACGACCATGAGTCGGCCCGGGACATGGTCGAGCACTACCACGGAGACGAGTCCGAGCAATGGCGAAGATTCTGGCTGGCTGCTGCCCTGACCATCCCCGCAATGCTCCTGGCCATGTTCGGGCCCGAGGAAGCATGGAGCAGAGTGCTCCAAGGGCTTCTGGTGACCCCGGTTGTCACCTGGCTGGGGTGGCAGTTCCACAGCGTGGCCATCAAACAGGCGCGAACCGGCAGCGCCAACATGGACACCCTGATCTCGCTCGGATCCACCTCGGCCTACCTGTACTCGGTGTGGGCCCTCTCCACCGACAGTCCGGTCTTCTTTGAGACTGCGGGGATGATCGTCACGCTCATCACCCTGGGGCGAGCCTTCGAGGCCCGGGCGAAAGGTCGGGCCTCGGAAGCGGTTCATCGGCTTCTAGAACTCGGCGCCGACCAGGCTCGCCTGTTGCGCGATCAGTCCGAGGTGCTGGTTCCCATCGACCAAGTCCTTCCCGGTGACCACATGCTGGTTTGGCCCGGCGAGAAGGTCCCGACGGACGGCGAAGTGCTCGAAGGACACTCGGCCGTGGACGAAGCGATGCTGACCGGCGAGTCAATTCCGGTGGAAAAGGGACCGGGGGACCCGGTTTACGGGGCAACCGTCAACCAGGGGGGACAGCTCACGGTGAAGGCGACGGCTGTGGGTGTCGACACCGTCTTGGCCTCCATCGCCCGCACAGTGCAGGAGGCCCAGGGCTCCAAGGCGCCGATCCAGAGATTGGCGGACCGGATCTCGGCCGTTTTCGTCCCTACGGTGATAGCCATCGCCCTGGCCACCACCGCCGTGTGGCTCCTCGCATCCGGGGAGATTTCCGATGCGGTTCAGGCGGGTGTCGCCGTCCTGATCATCGCATGCCCATGCGCACTGGGGCTGGCCACACCGACCGCCATCATGGTTGGCAGCGGCAAAGGCGCCGAGCTGGGCATTCTCTTCAAACGAGCCGAAGTCTTCGAAAGGGCCCGGGAGACGGACATCGTCATGTTCGACAAGACGGGCACGCTGACCACCGGTGTGATGTCGCTGTCTGATGTTGTGACCGAGGAAGACCACGACCACTTCCTCCGTCTCGTTGCATCGGTCGAAGCGGCCTCCGGGCATCCCATCGGAAAGGGTGTGGCCCTCGGGGCGGACGAACTCGAAATCGAATACGCACGGCCGGCCAACCTCGAGACCCACCCCGGCATGGGGGTTACGGGCCTGGTGGATCATCACGCCGTCGTGGTCGGCAAGCCCGCTCTAATCGAGGAGCGAGGGCTCCTGCCGGCACAGAAGTACACCGAAGCCTTCGCCGATTTGGAAAAGGAAGGAAAAACAGTCTTCCTCGCCGGCTGGGACGGTCACGTCCGAGGAGTGGTGGCAGTTGCGGACGACGTCAGGGATGGGGCCAAGCCCGCGGTCCGGCGGTTGACAGAGACCGGAATCACATCAGCCATGGTCACCGGCGACAACATTGCGACTGCCCTGAGAATCGCCGAGAAGGTAGGGATATCCACGGTGGACGCCGGAGTGCCGCCCGCGGGCAAGGCTGACGTGGTCTCGAAATATCAAAGCCAGGGACGGAAAGTGGCGTTCGTAGGCGACGGGATAAATGACGCGGTGGCCCTGACCGTCGCCGACATGGGGATTGCCGTCGGCTCAGCGTCCGATGTCGCCATAGAGGCCGGGGAGGTGGTCCTCCTCAACGACGATCCGAGACTGGTCCCGACCGCCATCGACTTGGCCAATGCCACGTTCGCCACCATCCGCCAGAACCTGTTCTGGGCCTTCGCCTACAACACCGCGGCGATCCCACTCGCCGCGCTCGGTCTGCTCAACCCGATGATCGCCGCCGGTGCCATGGCCTTCTCCTCCATTTCGGTGGTGCTCAACGCTCTTCGTTTGCGGCGTTTCCGACCCGCGGAACAACTAGCCGTTTAGATGCCGTCCGGGTGTAGGTTGACTCCATGGGCTCTTTGAATTGGAAGGAGACTCCCGTCCTCCAGGATCCGGTCGCCCTGATCGCCTTTGAAGGCTGGGGTGATGCCGGCGAGTCTGCCAGTGGGGCGATCGCCGAGCTGGTGAGACGTTTCGACGCCGAGCCGTTTGCAGCCATCGACCCCGAGGACCATTACGACTTTCAGGTGAGACGGCCCACCGTGGAGCTCGACCAGACCGGTATCCGGAGCATCTCATGGCCGCGAAACGAGTTCTATGCCGCTCGGGGCATGGAACGGGATGTGGTCCTGGTGTTGGGTGAGGAGCCCCACTACCGGTGGAAGAGCTTCACCGCCGACCTGGTTCAGGCGCTGGGCTCGGTTGGGGTGCGACGTGCCGTCACCCTGGGCGCTTTCATCGGTCAGGTAGCACACACGATCCCAGTTCCGCTCGTGGGCTCGGCCACGCGGCCCGACACGTTGGCACTCCATGGTCTTCTCCCGTCAGGGTATGAAGGGCCCACGGGGATCGTCGGCGTCCTGAATCAGGTATTGGCGTCAAACGGCATCGACGTGGTCTCAGTGTGGGCAGCAGTGCCGCACTACCTCTCGAATCAGCTCTATCCACCGGCAACCGAGGCGCTCGTGGTCAAGGCCTCCGAGCTGGCCGGGGTGACGGTCGACATCAGCGAGCTCACCAACGCCACGCGTATGTTCCTCTCTACCGTGGAAGAGGCGATCGAAGGCAACGAGGAGCTAGCCGAATACATCGCCGGGTTGGAGGAGGACGCCACAACCGACGATCCGCAACGCCTCGTCGAGGAGATCGAACGCTTCCTCGAACAGCAGTAGCCCTGACGGGACGTCCTTAGGAGGAGAGCGTCACATGTGGGACGTTTCCCACGCAGAATGAAAGAGACCGGCCCGATGGCCGGTCTCTTTGAGTCACTTGCGCTTGTGCCGGTTGGCCTTGAGACGCTTCCGGTACTTGTGCTTAGACATCTTCTTGCGACGCTTTTTGACGAGCGAACCCATGCAAAAACCTCTCTGAAAAGGGGAAAGACCCCGTCATGGTCGCGTGGAACCGGGATTAGGTCAACTCGGTGAGGAGACGAAAGCCCGGGCCGCGTTCGTACCGTCAGCCCGAGACGAGATCGCCGAAGAACGACTGAGCGCCCTCAACCGCATCCGACACGGCGCCCGACGTGGCATCCCAGGCGGTGCCGGCGGCTTCTGAGGTGGCGTTCCATGCCACACCCGCAACATCAGTAGTTCGATCCCAGGCGACTGTCGTGACCTCGACGGTCCTGTCCCAGGCCGGAGCTAGAGCATCCATGGCAGCAGTCCATCCTCTGACGATCAACTTCAGAGTCTGGTCCCATACCGCTTGGGTGGCTTCGGCAACGGTCGCCGCTGTCTCACCGGCCACTTGACCGGCACTACGAAGAGCGTCGCCGGTGGCCTCGACGGCCGACTCAGCCGTTGAACCAACCCAACGCCCGGCATCTCCGACAGCGTCGCCCACTCCATCTGCGAACTCGGAGACAGACTCAGTGACTGCCTCTGCAGCTCTATCAATTCGGTAGTCGATATAGAGGAAAGCGCCGGCCACAACCGCGGCAAACATCAAGAAGATGACGAGCCCCGCCCCCATTCCTTTTGCAAATGAATCCATGCCAGGGTTTAGGACGTCTCGGGCATCCGATAGGTTCCCGGCACGGTCAAGAGATGATCAAACCCCTGGTCTCCATGGGTCCGTCGATGACCTCCGCCCCGTATTCGGCAAACGCCGCCGAGACTCCTGCGGCGGAGGCCGCCGAAGCAAACGCAATCACGGAGGGGCCGGCGCCAGACCTAGCCACGTGGATCGCACCGGCTCGGCGTGCAACTTCCATCATCTCGGTGACTTCCGGGGACAGATGAGCCCGGGGAGCCTCGTGAATCTCATCCCCATGAGCGGCAGCAAGCAGCTCAGGATCCCCGGTAATCAACCCTGACACCAGGGCCGAAACCCTGGAGATGGTCCTCAGCACCACTTCGTGATCGTGGGAAGGCGCAATCACCTGGCGGGCAAGATGAGTGGGCAGCCTCGATTCGGGGACGGCAACCACGGGGCGAAGGCTGGGATGGAGCGGAAGTCGTATCGGTGCACCCTCCGCAGGTACCAGGATGAGGCCGCCGTAGACCGCAGCCGCAGTCTGATCTGGATGCCCCTCGATCTCGGTGGCGATGCGAAAGACGCGATCGGGAGATGCCTCATCGGACACAGCTAGGAGTGCTGCGGCCGCACCCGATACGTAGGCGGCAGCACTCGAACCCAGGCCCTTGCCGATGGGAACCTCGGTATCCACGGTCAGAGCCAACGGGCGCTCGACTCCCACCGCCTTCTGCGCGGCGAGGAGAACACCATCTGGCGCACCGTCGGGGGGCCGGTCAGACCCGACATGCTCAACATGCCAGTCATCGGCCGCGACCGCCGACACATGGCAACGACGACTCACCGCCAAGGCGAGCCGGTCGAAACCAGGGCCGAGGTTGGCGGTAGTTGCCGGGGCTGAGACCTGACTCATGCTTGGAGCCTATTCAGCGGTACCGTCGCTTCGTGGACGACATCTTCGACATCGAAAGCCTCCTCCCCGAGCTGGTGATCGCCCTCGGCCTGGCGATGCTCATTGGGAACGGGTTGGCTTGGTGGCGTCATCGATCTGGGAGAACGCCCGAGGGTGTCGACGAGGCGTCATACCGTCCTGGCCGGGTCCGCTTCTTCATCATCGTCGGATTGGTGATGACGATATGGGGTGCCGTTTCCCTCTTCGGATGACTGTCTGGCTTTGGTACCCTCGACCCCACGCGGGTGTAGTTCAATGGTAGAACACGAGCTTCCCAAGCTCGGAGCGAGGGTTCGATTCCCTTCACCCGCTCCGATGATCGAGCAATCCGCGCGGCGGCGCCAAATCCGTCAAAATTCAGCATTCTGCGCGCCATTTGTCCCAGATATGACCCTCTCCTCCTAAGGAAGCCGGTTTGATCTTTTCTGATAAGTCGATACGGGAAGCCATTGATGGCGGGTCGATTGTCATTGATCCGTTTGAGCCCTCATACGTACAGCCGTCCTCTGTCGATCTTCGTGTGGGAAACGGGTTTCGTGTCTTCGTGAACCACCGCTACTCCGAAATCGACCCTCGGTCGCCACAATCCGACCTGACGTCGCTGATCGAGGTAGAAGACGGGGCCCCGTTCATGCTGCATCCGGGCGAGTTCGTCCTCGGCTCGACCTACGAGAGAGTGAAACTGCCCGAGGATGTGGTGGCAAGGCTCGAGGGGAAGTCGTCGCTTGGCCGGCTCGGCCTGCTGATTCACTCCACAGCGGGATTCATCGATCCTGGGTTCGAGGGCCACATCACCTTGGAGTTGTCCAACGTGGCGACCCTCCCCATTGCCATATATCCGGAGATGAGGATTGGCCAAATCAGCTTCTACGCCATGACCACCGCCGCTGACTTCCCGTACGGATCTCCTGAGCTGGGCTCCAAGTACCAGGGGCAGACCGGGCCCACCGCCAGCCGCTCCCACGAGGATTTCTGAATCCACCCGACACGTATCTAGCGCGTGTGCGTATATTTGATTTGTGCCGGTACTGGTCGGGACAGGGGACCCGGGATTGACCAGAATCGGATAGTCCGTCCATTGCCCGTTGAGTCCCCTCTCAGACGAAGCTTCCCCGGCTTCACAGGGCAAGTGACGAACCCCTCCAGCGGCAACCTCACGGTTGCCGCTCGTCCGAAACGGGTCAGGACGTCAGGTGATGTCCCGGCCGAGATTGGCGAATCGGGTGAATTCCGGCTGAAACGTGAGCTCGACCGGGCCCGTTGATCCGGCACGGTGTTTCGACACGATGACCTCGGCCATCCCTCGTTTCTCCTGCTCCTCGGGGTGGTAGTACTCATGCCGGTAGATGAACATCACGACATCGGCGTCCTGCTCGATGGAGCCGCTCTCTCTCAGATCGGACAACCGGGGCCGCTTGTCCTCCCTCGACTCGAGGGAACGGTTGAGCTGAGACACGGCGATGATCGGCACTTCCAGCTCGCGAGCCAGATTCTTCAGGTTCCGGGTGATCTCGGAAATCTCCTGCTGGCGGTTCTCCCGAGTAGTGGCCTGCATCAGCTGGAGATAGTCGACAATCACTAGCGACAGGCCCTGTTTCCGCTTGAGACGACGGCATTTGGCCCGAATATCGGTGACTGTCACAACCGGCGAGTCATCGATGAAGATCGGGGCCTTGTACATCTTGCCGGCAGCATCCACCACCTTCTGCCACAGAGGCCCGAGTTGGCCCGATCTGAGCTTCATCGAGTCCACCTTGCCCACCGAGGACAGAATGCGCTGAACGATCTCCTCTTTGGACATCTCCAGCGAGAAGATGGCGACCGACTCCCCCTGCTGTGCGGCGTTGATTGCGATCCCAGTCGCCAAGGAGCTCTTACCCATGGCCGGCCGGGCCGCGATCACGATCAGGTTTGCGGGCTGCAGACCGGCCAGCTTCTTGTCGAGGTCGACATAACCGGTGGAGAGCCCCGTGAGCTCAGAGCCCGTGGCCTCCAACTCCTCGATCTTTTCCAGCAGATCGGAGAACATCGGGCCCACTTCCAAGAGTGTCTGGCTCGTCCTCTTCTCAGCGACTCCCAAAACGGCCTGTTCAGCGCGATCGAGAACTGTGATGATCTCCTCATCGATGTCGAAGGCGATGTCGGTGACCACAGAGCCGGCCCGAATCAGCTCTCGTCTTTTCGCATGCTCCTCGACGACGCCCGCGTAATACACGACATTCGACGTTGAGGGAACGATGTCGACCAACCGCGCCAGATAGGTGACGCCACCCACCTTCTCCAATTCGCCTTTGCGTCGCAGAGCCTCCGACACCGTCACTGCGTCGATGGCCTGGTTGCCATCGAAGAGCTCGCGCATCGCCTCGAAGATGGCCTGATGGGCTGGGACGTAGAAGTCCTCGGGGTGGATTCGGTCCATCACCTCGTTGACTGCGTCTTCCGACAGTAAGACGGCGCCAAGAACCGACTCTTCGGACTCACGCGAGTGAGGCGGGTTCCTATAGCCGGGCCGCATCGGTGCTTGTGCTACGTCGTCCATGTGCTCCTCGCCAACAAACTGCCACGCGCCACTGACAGATTTGGGTCTTGCGCGAAAGACCCGCCGGGGCGGGGGAAGCAATACGCCGCCGTCAGCGGGGGAAGTCAGGGCAACTTAGACAGCGCCGCGGGGCGGAGCCAACCTCAAGTGACTTCTGTTTTTCCCGACCCCTTGATTGTTTTTCGCGGTGGCAGTTACTGCCAGAAAAGGCGCGAAAAACGACGTTAGGAGTGGCAGCGAGTCACGCCGGGATGATGTCGAGGGTGAGCGGGAACTCCACCTCCGGGTGGAGTTTGATACCAATCTCGTGGAGGCCGATCGCCTTGATGGGTTCTGCCAACTGAATGACCGAACGATTGAGCTCGACCCCCGTGAAGCGAAGAATGCCCTCGGTGATGTCGGGCTCCGATACCGAGCCGTAGAGCTGACCTTCGTCACCGGCTTTGGCGGCGATGACAACCCGTGTCCCGACCAGCTGAGTCGCGATGTTCTCGGCGTCCTCTTTTGCCTTCAGCTCCTGCTCGAGACGCGCAGCCCGGATCGACTCGGCCTGAGCCAGCATCCCCTCACTTGCCGTAACCGCCTTCTTCTTGGGCAGTAGGTAATTCCTGGCGTAACCGTCGGCGACGTCCACCACGTCTCCTCGGGTGCCGAGGTCTTTGACGTCGTCAGTGAGAATCAGCTTCATCGCCCCGAACCCAGGTACGGGAGGAGAGCCATTTCGCGAGCGTTCTTGATCGCTGTGGCCATCTTCCGCTGATGGGTTGGACACAAACCGGTCACGCGGCGACCCCTGATCTTGCCTCGATCGGATATGTACCGCCGCAAGCCCGCGGTGTCCTTCCAATCAAAAGGGTCGCCCTGGAAGCAGCCGGCGCAGGGCTTGGGACGCCCCTTCCCCCGGTACTGGGGACGCGCCCGTCGCTTGGTTCCGCTCCTAGGAGCCTTGTAAGTCCTTCTTGGCATGGTCTCTTCTCCCCTCTCTAGAAAGGCGCCTCGTCGGGCCCGTAGCTCTCTCGAGCCACAGGAGCCGGGGGAACGTTCCCGCCTTGATTGTCTCCAAAGCCGCCGCCGTCGGAACGGGACGTCTTGCTGACATTGGCGGTCGCCCAACGAAGCGAAGGTCCGATCTCGTCGACCTGGACTTCCACGACAGACCTCTTGTCACCGTCGTCGGTCTCCCATGATCTCTGCTCGAGACGCCCGGTCACGATCACCCGGGCTCCCTTCTGCAGCGACTCCGCGGCTTGCTCGGCCTGCTCGCGCCAGATGGTGCCGCTGAAGAAACTGGTCTGCTCTTTCCACTCCCCGTCCTGGCCCCTCCACCGACGGTTCACGGCCAGGCGGATCTTCGCCATCGCCACCCCGGAAGGGGTAAAGCGAAGCTCCGGGTCCTCAACGAGGTTCCCAATCAATGTGACGTTGTTGGACATCTCAATACTCCTCTGTCTGCCCACCACCGACTATGTCTGACGGGTGGGACACTTTCCAGTCAGCTGTCTTTGCGGACGATCTTGTGGCGTACCACCTCATCGGAGAGCGACAGCATTCGATCGACCGAGGACACCGAATCGTTGTCGGCCTCGAATGTGACTACCGAGTAATAGCCCTCTGACAGATGATCGATCTCATAGGCGAAACGTCTCTTGCCCCAGAGATCGCGGTTCTGGACACTGGCGCCGGTACCGGAGAGATGGGTCTCCAGCTCGGCGATCTTCGACTCGACGTCATCTTCCCCGAGGTCGGGGCGATGGATCGTCATTACTTCATAGGCGCGCATTTGACCTCCTGTGGACATCCGTTTGGAAGGCCCCAAAGCCGCGGTGGCGATCGATGGAGCAGGGGTTTGTGGCATCCCAGGCGCGTGTCGGGGATGCGGTTGGAGATAGTAGTGGGATTCAGCCGTTTTCCCCAGTCGAGAGGGTGGCACCGACCGAGAATCGATACTCCCCGGCGGGCGTCTCCAGGACTGAAGAGATCGGACCCGGTGAATCAAGCTCGTCACACACCGAGTCCAAACAGGGGCGCATCTGATCAGACGTGAGCAGAACACCTTCGGGGCCGAACCACCACACGTCCAGAGGAATCAATGTGTCATCGGCCACGAAGGTGACTTGGGACGGGATCTCGTACATGAAGATCATTCCATCGACCTCGGACGGGAGCGCTTCGACGTTCCGCATGCCACGTCGTCGCTCCGGCGATTCGTCGGCAGTCCATACGGAAAGCACGGTTCCGTCGACGACGATCTCTGTGACCGGATAATCGACTACGGACGCCTGAGCGCAGGCGGCAACGAGAAGGAGCCCTAGGAGCCGGACCGTCGCTCCTTCAGCAACTCGGCGGCGACCTCGTCTGAGGCCTGGTAGCTCTCGGACTCGTCGGGAAAAGAGCCGCTCTCGACGTCGGCCACGTATCGCTTCAAGGCCTCGATCGCTTGATCGCCCAAGTTGGCGTATCGGCGTACGAACTTGGGAGTATGACCGAAGCCGAGGCCCAAGATGTCGTGAAAAACCAGAACTTGACCATCTGTCCCCGGGCCGGCTCCGATCCCGATTATGGGCACATCGGTCTCTTTGGTGATGATCTCCCCCAACACGTCTGGAACGCCCTCGACGACAAGAGCAAACACCCCGGCTTCTGCAAGGGCGCGCGCATCGGCCACTATCTGGTGAGCCGCATCGACCAGCTTCCCCTGCACCTTGAACCCGCCCATCGCATGAACTGATTGCGGGGTCAATCCGACGTGGCCCATCACCGGAATTTCAGCGTCGACGATTGCGGTGACTACCGGGATTCGCTTTGCCCCACCCTCCAGCTTGACCGCTTCGGCGCCTCCTTCTCTCACCAAGCGCCCGGCGTTGAGGACTGCCGTCTCGGGTGTGGTGTGAAAGGTCAGCCAGGGCATGTCCGCCACCACCAGAGCCCGCGGCTTTGCCCGCTGAACCGCACGGGTGTGCAGGATCATCTCCTCAAGGCCGACACCCAGGGTGGATTCCATGCCATGTATGACATTTGCCGCCGAGTCGCCAATCAGCACCATGTCCACGCCTGCGCGGTCGGCTATCACCGCCGACGGGAAGTCGTAAGCGGTGACCATCGAGATCTTGGGACCACCTTTGCTTTCCCGGATCTGAGGAGCAGTCACCTTCTCGGACATATCAGAAATGGTACCCGGCACCTGGCGATGCGTGGCTGGTGAGCCAACCCAAACACGGCGAGCTCAGGTGTTGGCTGAGGTTGGCCCGCTGTGGTCGGCAACGGCTTTGCGCACCCACTCGATGTCCGCCGCTTGTTCGGCGGCCCCGCCCGGAGTCTCGACGACGACGGGAGCTCCGGCACTGGCTATGGCAATGGCCAACTGATCGGATGGGCAATGCCCGTCACCCAGGTTCTGATGCCGATCACGTCGTGAGTCAAAAGGGTCCTTCGAATCATTGGCGTGAACGAGGTCGATGCGTCCGGTGGCTTCGAGAATCCGCGGGACAAGCTCCTCGAACGGCTCGCCGCCCGCCCAGGAATGGCAGGTGTCGAGTACAAACCCGACGCCGTAGCCTCCGATTTCTGTCCAGAGCCGAGCGATCCACTCCACGCGACGAGCGACTGCCTTGTCGCCACCGGCTGTGTTCTCGATCAGCACTTGCATGTCGGTGTCGAGAACATCGAGTGCCTTCTTCCATCGAGTGATGCCCTCCTCTTGAGGCCCGTCACCCGTGACATGGCCGCCGTGAACCACGACGGCCGCGGCCCCGACTTCCGCGGCGGCGTCGCATGTGTCCTGGAGGATCTTCCGGCTCGGGATCCGCACACGGTTGTTGTCGGCGCACACGTTGATGAGATAGGGCGCATGCACGTAGAAAGGGACGTTCGAAGATCTGAGTGCGTCGGCGTCCTCCCGAGGAACGGGCTTTTTCCAGGACTGGGGGTTGGAAAGGAACGTTTGGACAAGATCGGCGCCTCTCTCCTTAGCGGCGCGAAGCGGATTCATATTCGAAACGTGGGCACCGACGAGGATCATTCGTCAGGCTCCCACAAGCTCGTGGTCCGCTTGCGTCTCTCCTCCCGAGCCACTTCCACAGCAAAGGCGGTGATCTTGTCGGTGGCTTCCTGGGGAGAGTCTGCCCAATCCTGGGCGAGCATTCCCAACACGTCTGGCTCCACCCATCTCGCTCCCCAGGGGTCGGTCGGCAAGCCTTCCCTCGAAAAGACCTCGATCTGCAGCAGGGCAAGAGTGTCGCCTTCGTCCTCGATCTCGCCTGGCTTGATGTCTCGAACCAGCTCCCAAGGGATTACGTCGGGCCGTTGCAGCGGCCCCCGAAGCCGGAGAGCCAGCCCTTCGTCCCGACACTCGATGACCTTCGTCGGATAGAAGAGCTCCTTGAGACCCCAGGCGACCAGGAGAGCCCCGAACAGCAACATCCCCCACGCATAGATGACGTCTCGCGGCTCAAAGAGCTGGGTGTCGGACGGTCGGAAGAGAAGGGCGCGAAGCTCATTGGTGAGGCGGCGGTTGGTGAGGACGTCCACCGCCATGATCAGGAGGGGTATCCCGCCCAAGGCGAGAAGCCACATCCGCAAGGCCGACCTCTTCACAACAACATTCACTCGTCAACTCCGAGATCGGAGGGCTCGACCAATGCGAGATAGGGCACGTCTCGCTCCCGAAAACGACGCTGGGCGGCCCCGCCGGACCTGTCCACGAGTACTACGACCTGAACCACATCCAGGCCCTCGTCTGCAGCGGCCAATGCCGCCTCGAAAGGAGCCGAGCCGGTGGTGGTGGTGTCGTCGACGATCGCCACTTTGGCACCCGCGGCGACCGGTCCTACCAGCCGACCTCCGGTCCCATGATCTTTCTCCTCCTTACGGATGCTGAAAGCCGACAACGAGCGCTCCGAGACGCCGGCAACCATTGCCGTTGCCATGGCTATCGGGTCAGCCCCAATCGTCAAGCCGCCGACGGCCTCCACCTGAGGATCCAAGACACTGAGAACCGCCCGACCCACCAACCAGGCGCCGTCACCGCTGAATGTGGTCTGGCGAGCATCCATGTACCAGCCGGACACACCTCCGGTTCGGAGAGTGAACGGGCCGTCGGTGCGGAGTGAGTTGTCACGGAGATGGGCGATCAGCTGGTCCACGTGCACGGACCAATCGTAAAGAGCACGCTCCACTCTGTTGCGCTCCTTGAAAGCGTGACCCACATTTGGGACAGACTCCGTGCACAACGGGGCCAGGTAGCGTTGGGACATGGACCTTTTCCTTGTCAGACACGGTCAACCCGATTGGGCGCCGGGCAAGGTGGCTCGTACCGATCCCGACCTAACCGAAATCGGCACGGAGCAGGCGAAGCGCGTTGCGCATCGCCTCGCATACCTCGACAGGGTTGACGAGTTGTGGTCGTCCACGCTCCGTCGGGCCGCCCAGACAGCAGAGCCGGTTGCGGGAGAACTCGAAATTGAAGGCGAGGCCTACGACTGGCTTCAAGAGATCGGCAGCCCGCCGGAGTGGGAGGGAGCGCCAGAGAAGGAGGTGGAGAAGGCGCTCGCCGATTCTCACTTCCGCTCGATGGACGAGATGTGGGAGGGATACCCCGGAGGTGAGTCGTTCCGCTCATTCCACGAACGAGTGGTGACCGGCCTCGAAGAGACGCTGGATTCCCACGGGATCCATCCCATCGAGGTCGACCGTCGGCATCTCTGGCAGCTGGACGACCCCGAGAAAAGAGTGGTAGTCGTGGCTCATGCTGGAACCAACGCGGTGGTGTTGGGTCACCTTCTCGGTCTCGATCCCGTACCGTGGGAGTGGGAACGGTTTCGCCAGCCCCACACCGGTGTCTCACGGCTCACCATGGTCCGGGTCAGCACAGGCTGGGCGTTCTCGTTGCGTCAGCTTGGCGACGTGTCACATCTCCACCCAGGATTGGTGACTGCCTGATTTCTAGCCGCAGCCCGGAGGATCCGGATCCGGCTCGTACGTCACGGTCACATCTGTCCCGAGCGCGGTGGCCCTCAACGTCATCTCGTCCACGAGTTCCAGAACCAAGTCGAGACTGTCATTGGCTTGTCCCCAGGCGCCAGGTACCGGGTCTATGCCTTGGGCGTCCGTCTCGTCGAGGTCAACGGCACGCCACACCACGCCGTTTACGGGGCGCAACAGCCACTCGACACCGCAGTGGCTGGACACTTCGTAGGCGATCCTGGTCTCACCAACGTCGAGTCGACCGGACCCGCCAAGAGCCGGATACGGGGCGTCTTGGGAAGAGGTGAGCTCGCCGGGAGCTATGAAAGTAACGCCATCCGGCGAGTCGAAGTCCTCAGGCCACACCCAGAGGTGAAACTCTCCCTCAGGAAGGGCATCCCGGTCGACGGAAACAACGATCGCCCTCGGATTTGCGTCATCGGTGCATGATCCCGAGCCAGTGTCTTGCGTATACAACGCCGGGTAGACACGGATGTTTGCCCAGTCGTAGACGATCCCCGACAGCGGTTCGAATGGACATGACCCCGACTCCACCGCACCAAAGTAGAAGACCACCGAGCCGGCAAAATCCACCAATGGTGCGTCGCCCTCTAGTCCCAGCTGTGACCAGAGGGCCGTAAAGGACTCGGCGTCCTTTACAACGGCGGTGGTTTGCATTGACCCGAGACCAGACTGATCCGCCAGAAGCTGATGGGGCAAATAGCTGGACTCGGCGGAAATGGTTGGTGGAGGGACGAGTAGTGGAGATGTGCTGGAGATGGTCTCGCCGCCACAGGAGAATACGGCCAATGCGCCTACGGCGAGGAAAACCCTCGTTATGCCGCTCACAGTGTTCAGACGTTCCGGGATCAAGTTTGGTTTCCAGCCGTTACCGTCGCCCCATGGCCAGGCTGCACCAGGTTGCCCAGCATGCGGAGGATCTCGATCGGGCCGTTGAGTTCTATCAAACGAGACTGGGTCTCGAGCTCATCTCCAGATTCGATCCGCCGGGTTTGGCGTTCTTCGATCTCGACGGGACACGCCTTCTGTTGGAGACCGGTGCCCCTCCGTCGTTGATCTATCTAAAAGTCGACAACCTCGCACAGCTGTCCGACCAGCTGAAGTCGTCAGGTGTGGAAATCGTGGCCGGGCCCGAAATGGTTCACCGCGACGACGATGGAACCTTCGGCGAGAAGGGATCCGAGGAGTGGATGACCTTCATCCGCGACAGCGAAGGGAACCTTGTTGCATTGGTGGAGCGGCACTGATTATTGATTCTGATCGCCAAATGTCCCAAACTTGACGCTCTCCTCCTAAGGAGCGTCATTTGCCGAAACGGCGGTCCCGTGAGGAGTAGTCGCGGAGGGCGCGGAGGAAGTCGACTCGTCGGAAGGCCGGCCAGTTGACGTCGACGAAGACAAACTCGGAGTAGGCCGACTGCCAGAGGAGGAATCCGGACAATCGCGACTCGCCGGACGTCCGTATCAAAAGGTCAGGGTCGGGCATGTCGGCGGAGTACATGTGTGAGGCGAGGGCGTCCGAGTCGATCCGTCCGGGAATCTCGGCTGGCGGCACCCCGGCCTCGGCCAGCTCCGACACCAGATCGCGAGCCGCGTCCACGATCTCCTGGCGGCCCCCATACCCCATGGCAATGTTGAGACGGCGGCTGCCCGACGGGCGACTCGCCTCTGCTTTCTTTGCCGCAGCCACCAGGCGATCAGGCAGAAGGTCGAGGCTCCCGATGAACTTGATCGCCATGTCGTGTCCCGCGCAATGACCCGGAAGACGTTCGAACAGCTCGACGAGAACGTCGAAATAGGGATCGAGCTCCTCCTCGGACCGGGAGAGGTTCTCTCGCGACAGCACCCAAGCCGTAATGACCGGGATCTTGAGCTCCTCGGCCCAGTCCAGGAATTCCTCGAACCTCTGCATTCCCCGCTGATACGCCGCGCTGTAGTTGGGCAAGCCCTCTTCCCGGGCGTGCCGCCGATGGCCGTCGAGGACGATTCCGATGTGCCGAGGCAGCGCGTCGCGGTCCAGATCCTTGAGGATGGACCGCTCGTAGATGCGATAGACGATTCCGACCGCCATCCCCGGAATGCTAATTGTCGCACCCCATCTCGAATATGGCTTGTGCGACCTAAAGGCATACCGTGCCCGCGATGACAACTCGGGTCACTCTGGGGAAGATGCAGAACCCGATCAGGGGCTTCCTGCACGGCGGTGCCGCCGCTGCTTCTGTCATGGGTTTGGTACTGATGGTCATCCGGGCAAGCCCGGACGCCAAAGCACTCGCCAGCTCGATGGTCTTCGGAGTGTCGCTGATCGTCATGTACACGGTCTCGTCTCTCTACCACTCGATTCCGTGGGGAGAGGTCTCCAAGACACGCATGCGCAAGGCGGATCACTCGATGATCTACCTGGTGGTGGCGGCAACCTTCACCCCGGTCGCGTCAGCCGCCCTGACCGGTCCGACGCTGATCCTGGCTCTGGCAATGATGTGGGCGATCGCTTCAACCGGGATCATCCTCAAACTGTGGGCATCCGACGTGAAGACGTCACTTTCGGTGACCCTGCAGCTTGTCATGGGGTGGTCCGCGCTGATATGGACGCCGGCCATCTATTCACAGCTGGGGCTGGTCCCAGTCGTCTTGATCCTTGCCGGCGGGCTCAGCTACACCGTGGGTGCGGTGATCTTCGCCACTCAGCGGCCCCGGCTCTTTCCTCGGACGTTTTCATATCACGAGATGTTCCACGTCCTCGTGGTCACTGGTAGCTTCATCCACTTCTTAGTGGTCTACGCCTACGCGATTCCTGAGATGACGGGCTGAGAGCCGTCAGGTGCTGCAGGCTGCCTCCACGTCTTCGATCTCCACAGGAACCGCCTCCGACATGTTGATGTTGCCGTCGACCGTCACCAGGATGTCGTCCTCGATGCGGACGCCGATGCCCAAGAACTCCTCGGGTAACGAGTGGGTGATCTTCTCCGCGTTTTCCAGCTCTTCAGCCTCCATGGCCGACGCTGCCGGCCCTTCCCGCAGACGCCGCATCATCCAATGGTCGATGTCGTATTCGAGAAGGCTCAGCTCGATCTGAGCTTTGCCCGGCGAGATGTAGATCCCGGGCTCGATAGTGAAAGCCATTCCCGGTTCGAAAGGCCGGT
Source organism: Acidimicrobiia bacterium (assembly GCA_965216725.1). Classification (GTDB taxonomy): domain Bacteria; phylum Actinomycetota; class Acidimicrobiia; order Spongiisociales; family ZC4RG35; genus JACZUI01. The sequence goes on from CBDCGI010000021.1 coordinate 80,005, forward strand.
GCTCCTCATCGACCCTCATCGACCCGGCGTCATGAACATCCAACCCAAGCCCATGACCCAAGCCATGGAAGAAGAACTCCCGATAGTGATGCATGGCGAGCGACTCTTCGACCGAAAGCGGCAACAATCCCAAATCCACCAAACCCTCGGTCATCGATCGAACCGCTGCTTCGGTGAGGTCGTGGAAATTGGCCCCGGCAACGGCGCTCGCCACACCATTCTTCTCTGCCTCCAAGACCAGCTCGTAGACGGCTCGCTGTGGTTTGGTGAACTTGCCCGAGGCCGGAAATGTCCTAGTGATATCAGCTGAGTAACCCTCGAGCTCAGCGGCGGCGTCTATGAGTATGAGGTCGCCGTCATCGATGCGGGCGTTGTTGTCGACATAGTGGAGGATGCATGCGTTGGGCCCGGCCGCCACGATCGACGGATAGCCGTTGTGCCGGGCACCGGCCATCCGCCACGTTTGCTCCATGACCGCTTGCACCTGATACTCGTACATCCCCGGCTCAGCAGACCGCATCGCCTCGATGTGGCCTTTGGCAGAAAGCTCGCTGACCTGCCTGAGGATCTCTTGCTCGTCTTCGGTCTTGATCAGCCGCATCTCGCCGACGACAACGGAGAGATCCTTGATCGTCTCCGGCAAAGTCAAGCCACCACGATTCCTGAGTGAGCGGCCCTGCTGGAACAGCCGACTCATCTTCTCGTCGAGACGGCCCCCCATCGAATACCAAAGAGCGTCTCGGCCCTCGACGTAGCGCCGGATCACAGTGTCGAACTCTGCGATGTCGTGGGCAGCGTCGACCCCGTGACTCTCCTTGGCCCCTTCGACCCCGGCTCGCTTTCCGGTCCAGGCCTCTGCTTCGGGATCGCGGGGCCGCACGAACAGGGCATAGTCGCCATCGGGGTGCCCCGGCGCAATCACTGCGACCGCGTCCGGCTCGCCGAAACCGGTCAAATACAGGAAATCGGGATCCTGATGGAAGTCAAACGTGACATCGTTGCTCCGGGTGACTTCGGTGGCGGCAGGGACTATCGCCACACCCCTGTCACCCAGATGCTTTCCGAGTCGAGCACGTGCGTCGGCGAAGCGATCAGTCATATGCGGGACGGTACTGCACAGTATCTCGAACCCGTCGCCGGGTCAGCCGTCATACTGGAGATCGACCACTAGAGGGAAGTGGTCGGAACCCAAGCCGGGACCCGTGAAGCGGTCCCTGACAGAAATCCCATCGCTGTGGAGAAGGTGATCGATCGGAACTCGAAACAGCCAAAACCCGTCCGCGGGGAACGTCACCTGTAGCCCAAAGCCGAGTTGAGAGTTCCTCAGGCCGCCCGCGCCCGCCAGGCGGCGGAAGGGTGCCGACCAGGGAGTGGCGTTGAGGTCTCCCACGACGAAAAAGGCACCGTCCTGATCCTCCGCCCAATCGGCGGCAAATGTGATCTGTGCATCCCGGATTGCTGACCTCTCGGCGCTCGTCGGCGACGCGGGGTGCACCGAGAGTACTTCCACCGGAACTGGCCAGTCGTCGGGGTGGTAGGTCAGAGAGACGGCGCGGGGTTGTCGTTCGGCAAAGCCATAAGAGACGACCTCCACTTCGTCCCTAGCCAACACCACCGTCCCGAAGATGAGGTCGTCGGACCGGGCCCGAACAAACTCATAGTCGAGCCCGGCTTCAGAAAGTGCCGCCTCCCAGGGCCGGCTTGCTTCATAGAGAAAGACCAGGTCGGCATCCACCGTCCGGATGTAGTCGATCACTTCCCCGTATTGCTCGTTGGACGAGAGCAGATTGAAATTGAGAATGCGCAGGCCCGGCCTCGACGGATCAACCTGGCCCGGCGAAGAGACGTACAGGGGAGCCACCACCACGAGGTTGACGGCCGCCACCCCGAGTATGGCGTAACCGATGTACCGCCACCTGGAGAAGAGGATCACGAGGCCGCCAATCGTCAAGACGATGAAGTATTGGAAGCGGAAGTTGGCCAGAACGTCCAACCACCACACCCATTCGCCAAAGAAGGCTCCCAAACTGGCAACAGCAATCGCCAGCGCGGGCACCACCACGAGAATCACCCAGGTCAGAGTAGGAAGCTCGGGGTTGTTGAGAAGCCGTCAGAGGCGGCTGAGCCAATCGGCTACGGCCTGACCGATCTCTGGGCCAGAGTCCTCCTGGATGAAGTGGATGCCGTCCACCGTCACCTCCTCTTGATTCGGCCACGCTCGGCACACCTCTCGTTGCCGGCCGGTCAGAACAGACCCAGGCTCGGCGTTGATGAAGAGCTTGGGCACCTCAGGGCCTGCAAGCCAGGATTCGTTGGCAGCGACGATCCCCGTCACGTCAGCCGGCTCCCCGTCGATGGGAAGCTCCCTTGGCCAGGTGAGTGTTGGGCGTCTCGATTCGCCCGGCTCGAGATAGGGGGCCCGATAGACATCCATTACTTCCTGGGAGAGCCCGCCGAGCACTGACGCGGGGAGGATGCGCTCCACGAACACATTCTTCTGGAGGATGATCTCTTCTCCGGCCTCTCCCCGCATCGCCGCGAAGATGTTGCGCGACGGTTCCGGCCAGTCCTCCCATGTGAGACCGGTGACAATGGTCTCCATGTAGACGACACCTTTGATGATTGTGTGGTTTCTGCGAGCCCAGTCGAAGGCGAGAGGTCCACCCCAATCGTGTGCGACCACAACCACGTCACTGTCGACACCGACAACCTCGAGAAACACCTCCAAGTACTCCTGGTGGTCGACGAACCGGTAGGAATTGGGGCCTTTGGCAATCTTGTCGGAATCGCCCATGCCGATGAGATCAGGTGCGATACAACGTCCCAGACCGGCAAGTTCCGGGATTACATCCCTCCACAGGTAAGAAGAGGTCGGATTGCCGTGGAGCAAGACGATAGGGGAGCCCGTCCCCTGCTCCACGTACGCCATCTGATCACCCAGAACGCGCGCGCGTTTCTTCTTTAAGGGGTCGAACTTCTTCCGTGCCATCGCCGCAGGTTACGCTCCGCCTACCCGTGTTGGCAGGGGCTCCCTCCAAGTAGGGGCGTCATTCTTCCTCGAGCGAGGGAGGAGGTCCGGGATCCGTCAAGCCTTGGCCGACTGCCCACTCTCGGGCCACGTCAAATGCCTCTTGCCGGGAGTATGGACCGTCATTGATCCGCTTTTCGAGAAGGATGTTCATCACCTCACCGACGGAAGGACCCGGCTCGAGCTGGAGATAGCTCATGACCTGATGCCCGTCGATGGGGGCCCTCAGCTTCGAAAGCTCCTCCTGCTCGCCGAGCACACGAATCCTCTCCTCGAGTTCGTCTATACGCTCCTGAATCGCCAACTCCCGGCGTTTGTTGGCCGTCGTGACGTCAGATCGCACCAGTTCGTTCAGCCGGTCGAGAAGGGGGCCGGCATCCCTCACGTAGCGGCGGACCGCCGAGTCGGTCCACCCCAGCGTCAGGGTGTGCGGCCTGAGGTGGAGATAGACCAGCCGGGAAACATCCTGGATCATCTCTTTCGGGTATCGAAGGGCCTTCATGCGGCGCCTCGTCATGCGCGCGCCCACGACTTCGTGGTGATGGAAGGAGGCCCCACCGGGACCGAACTGCCGGGTGTCGGGCTTGCCCACGTCGTGAAACAGGGCAGCGAGACGCAGCGTGAGATCACTCGAGGTCTTGTCGACCACGGCAGCTGTGTGGGCGAGGACATCTTTGTGCCGGTGGGCCGGATCTTGTTCCATCGCCAGCGCGGACAACTCGGGGAGGAACGTCTCGGCGAGGCCGATGGAGACCATCTCGATGAGCGCCGCCCCCGGTGCCGGAGCTATCAACAGTTTGTTCAGCTCGTCTCGGATTCTCTCGGGCGAGACAATCGACATGCGGGAACCCATTTCCCGAACCGCATGAAGCGAAAGAGGATCGGGCTCGAATCCCAACGTCGCCTGGAAGCGGAACAGTCTCATCATCCGGAGGGGGTCGTCCGAGAAGGAAACCTTTGGATCGATGGGGGTGCGGAGTTTCTTCGCGGCCAGGTCGGCAAGCCCTCCCCAAGGATCAACCGGCTTCATGTCGGCCATCGAGATGGCGACCGCATTCACCGTGAAGTCCCGGCGTGACAGATCGGTTTCGATGTCGTCCGAGAATCTCACCCGCGGCTTGCGAGAGTCGTCCTGGTAGACCTCGTCTCGAAAAGTGGTGATCTCAACCGTGTGGCCGTCTTTCAGCGCCGCGATCGTGCCGAATGTCGCCCCCACTGTGTAGACCGCGTCAGCCCAGGACGCGACCAGCTCTTGGATCCGGTCAGGTCGCGCCGAGGTGGCGAAATCAAAATCCACGACCGGTCGCTCGAGAAAGGCGTCGCGAACGGAGCCGCCCACCATGTAGAGAGACTCGCCAGCGGCGTGAAAGAGCTCAGCCAACTGACTCGGCGGCAGGTCCGGGTCAACGAGGAATTCGAGTCTTTTCGGGATCACGGACGAGCGAGAGTATCCCGCCCTCTCACCGTCCCACCAAATGAAGAAGGGCCCGGCGGGAACCGGGTCCTTCTTCTGCCCCAGCGGAAAGCGTCAGACCTCGATGCCGGCAGCCATCGCCTTGGCTTTCACCTCGTGGACGTTGCGGACATGAGGTAGGACCGACGACAGCTCGACCGCACGATTGACGAGAAGGTTGAGCGCCGCCTGGTCGAAGGTCTGCATTCCGAAGAACTCGCTCTCTCTCATGATGTCGACCAGCGTTCCCTGGTCGGAGTCGCCCATGATCCACTCTTGGACTCGCTCGTTGTTGGTGAGCACCTCGGAAGCAAGGACGAGGTTTCCGCCCTTTCCTTCAACCAGGCGCTGGCTGATGATGCCAAGCATCTGCGCCGCCACCTGGCCTCTCACCACCCCTTGCTGCGTCGCAGGGAATAGCGAGGCGATCCGATGGATGGTGTCCGCAGGGTCCGTCGTTCTCATCGAGGTGATCACGAGATGGCCGGTCTCGGCGGCCGCCACTGCGGAGCGGACGCTATCGGCGTCGTCGATCTCGGAGATGACGATCACGTCGGTGTCGTGGCGTAGTGCTCCTCGCACGGCTGTGGCGACGTCCGGAGTGTCAACGCCGACTTCGCGCTGAACGACGACCGCTCGACTGTCGGGGTGAAGCACCTCTATCGGGTCCTCCACGGTGAGGATGGAGACACCCCGGTTGTTGTTGATCCAGTCGACGATGGAGGCCATCGTGGTGGTCTTTCCCGACCCCGACGGTCCGGTGACTACCAGCAGACCGGAATCGGCTTTGGCCAGCTTCTCGACTGCTCTTGGCAACCCGAGCTCCTGAAAAGTCTTCGAGCCCGGCACCACGCGACGCAGGACCAAAGAGATGGACCCTCTCTGGCGGAACGCTGTGACCCGGAACCGTCCTACCTCCTTGCGGCCGTAGGCGAAATCGGCCGAGCCTGTGTCTGCAAGGTCGCCTTCCGCCTTTTCGGTGAGAAGCTGCGACGCGTAAGCCTTGGTCGCGTCAGGCCGAAGCGACTCGTATCCCTCCAGCCTCTTCAATTCTCCTTCGACCCTCACCACCGGCGCCGAGCCGACTTTCAAATGCAGGTCTGACGCTCCGGCGGCAACGGCATCTCGAAGAAGGGCATCGATATTGGATTCCATATCACCTTCTGACATCGTCCACTGACCGATATCGGCCAATTCCGCTCAGGGTTTAGGGGCGCCTGTTGCGGGTGGGTGTCAGACGGACCAGTGTGCCGACACGGCCATCGCCGCAATCTCGACTGCGGCGGCCGATGCCTCCGGCGAATGCAAGGCCGATTCAGCGGGAACCTCCCCCGCTACCCCGCGCACCATGGCGTTGGCACTGTCTCGCAAGGCACCGAGGTTATAGCCGCCCTCGAGGGCAGCGACCGTCCGTGACGGAGGATGGATCCGCGCCAAGCTCCCGGCCAACCAGGCGTAATCGGCGGCGGTCAGACGGAGGTCGGCCAGCGGATCATCTATGTGGGCGTCGAACCCGGCGCTTATGAAAAGCCAATCCGGCTCGAATTGGTCGACGACAGGAAGCACGATCCGGTCCCAAGCTCCTCGGTATACGTCGCCGGCAGTGCCCGCCGGCAAAGGAATATTGACCGTCGTGCCTTTGGCCTCACCCCGATTGATGTCGCCCGCTTCGCCCTCATAGGGATAGAAAGGGCTCTGATGCAGGGAGATGTATAGAGCGCCCGGGTCGTCGGCAAACATCACCTGGGTCCCGTTTCCATGGTGAACATCCCAGTCGAGAATGGCAATGCGGCTTCCCTCAGATCGCAGTACCGCCGCGGCTACGGCCACGTTGTTGAAGATGCAGAAGCCCATGGCTCTGGCGGGCAGAGCGTGGTGGCCGGGAGGTCTGGTGACAGCAACTCCGAAATCCCCGCGGCTGCGGGATAACTGCTCGACGACCTCACCGACTCCTCCCGCCGACCTCAAGGCCGCCTCCCACGTGGACTCACTCACGAAGGTGTCAGGATCGAAAGCGCCACCACCGCTGGCGCAGAAGTCTTCTACCCGGGAGATGTAGTCGGGATCATGCACCAGGGCGATGTCACTTCTGGCAGCCCGCGGAGACTCGACGTCGATGATCTCCTGTCCGGAGAGAGCTAGGCCATCGGCCACTGCGTTCACCCGTGCCGGTCGCTCCGGATGAGAACTCCCGGTGTCGTGCTCCAGGGACGCCGGGTGGGATGCCACTACGACCTTCATGTCCTTACTCTGCCACAAGTCATGAGGCTTCAGATCCGAGGATCCTGGCCCGACCCAATGGTGCTGACCAGGGGATGGGCCCGAGCCCACGTCAGGCCGTGGAACGACGAGGCCAGCGACGTAGCGATCCGGCTGGAGCGCGGCGGTTCCCGGTTTTTGGAGGAAGTCGCCGTGTTCTCGAACCGGCTCTCCGATGGCGACGTGTTCTCCCCTGCTCTTTACGGGACCGCAACCCCAATCTGGCGAAGAGCCGGTTTCGGCCCTCATATCGAGCTGGACATCATGGAAGCACGGCTCAGCCCATCCCCGCGTCATGCCACGTCGGTGATTCGGCTCGGAGAGCCCCAAGACCTCCAGCCGGCCGCGGACATCGACTACGCGGCCTTCCGCGGCTTCTGGAGAATCGGCAAGGTCGGGTTGAAGGAGGCTATCGAGGCCACCAGCCGGTCGGTGATGCTGGTTCTGGAAGACGACGGAGACATTGCCGGATACGCCATCGTCGGATATGACTTCGGGACCGCCTTTCTGCAACGCATCGCAGTGGACCCCTCCCAACAAGGAAAAGGCCTTGGGCGCTCACTCCTCGCGAGCTCCGCTGAATGGGCGCTGGCCCGTGGTGCGAGATCCATTCTGCTCAATGTGCGGCCGGACAACAACGCCGCCATCGAGTTCTACAAACGGAACGGCTTCGAGATGACAGACAAGCAGCTCCACGTGCTCAAGTTCGGCTGAGCGCGCCAACTCATGGTGAACTAAGCCCATGCCGCCGAGGATCTCCGACCGCTACACACTGGAGCTGCGGCTTGGACGCGACGGTGATCTCGAAGAATGGCTGGCGACCGACACCTCGCTAGAGCGACCCGTCCTGATCAGGGCCCTCGGCCCCGAGAGCAGTTCCCGGCGCCGCGACGAGTTCGTTGCGGCGGTGAGCGCCGCGGCGAAATCGGCCCACCCTCATCTGGGCAAGATCTTCGCCGTCGACAAGGTCGAAGGCGGTGCCTATTCGGTCTCGGAATGGCCGGGGGGCGCCACACTGTCCGATCGTGTCGCGGCAGGAACGGTTATGGAGCTGGACGAATTCCTGCCCAACGCCGCTGGTCTCGCAGGGGCACTGGCAGAGCTGCATCGCTCTGGCGCCACCCACGGCAACATCGACACCTCTGCGGTCGCCTACTCGGTGGCTCATCCCGCGAAACTCATCGGCTTCGGCCGATCCGGGACAGCCAATGCCGACCACGATGTGCGGGCCCTTGCAGGAGTGCTGGAAACTGCAGCGACCGGCAGACCACCTGGTGGAGCACCACCATCGGAAAGCATCGATGGATTCCCCCGTCGTCTCGACCGCATTCTCCGCCACGGGCAATCAGGACGATTGACGGCCGAGGAACTCAACAAGCTCCTCCTGGGGACACGCACACCTCACGGCCCGCGCCCAGAACCGCGCTCGACGTCTAGACGAGTTCTGATCGTGGCACTCTCCCTCGTGGTTGTGGCAGTGGGACTGGTGGCCCTTGGCCGGCTGTTCAGCGAAGGCGGCGAACTGCTCCCGGTGGCACCCGAAGCCTCCACGCCCACATCCTCGCCACCGCCCAGCACCACGACCACGATCGTGCCCGAAGTGGACACTCTCGTGGCTGCTTCTTTCGACCCCTACGGCGAAGGAGGGGAGAACGACCAAGACGTGCCCAACCTGATCGATGGGAGCACCCGTACCCGCTGGCAGACAGAGCGCTATCAGGCGCCGCTCACCGAGGTAAAGCCGGGTGTCGGAGTGCGGTTCTCGGTGCAAGGGTCACCGTCTGCGGTCAGCCTCCTCGGTCTGACCTCAGGAACCGGTTTCGAGGTCCACTGGTCAGCCGCCGTGTCGCCGCAGCTCGAGGACTGGGAGCGAATCCTGCGAGGCCTGGCTCCCGAAGGCCCCATAAGTTTCACACTTCCCACCCGTGTCGATGGGCATTGGCTGCTCTGGCTCACCGACCTCCCGCCACACCCAGACGGAGGCTTCTACTCCTCGATCGCGGAAGTACGATTCTCGCCGTGACCGCACCTCCAACCGACGCAGAGTTGGTGAAACGCGTCGTAGAAGGCGACCACGACGCGTTCAACCAAGTGATGAAGGCCCATGAGGACCGCGTCTTCTCTGTATGCCTGCGGATCATGGGGGACAGGGAACGAGCCCTGGACGCAACCCAAGAGACCTTCTTGACGGTCTTCCGCAAGGCAGGCCAATTCAAAGGCGACTCTGCTCTCGGAACCTGGATCTATCGCATCGCGGTCAACACCTGTTACGACATGCTGCGAAAGGCGAAACGACGACGCACGGACCCGCTGCCGGAGCACATCGATCCAAGCGACCCCTCAGCTGAGGCTGCCCTCGACTCGGCGGGCGACCGCCCCGAGATCCTCGCCGCGCTCTCCAAGCTCCCGAAGGAGTTTCGGGCGGCAGTTGTCCTCGCCGACATCGAAGGCCTCGGGACGGCGGAGGTGGCAAAAGCGTTGGGTGTTCCTTCGGGGACCGTCAAATCGAGGGTGTACAGGGGACGCCGCCTTCTTGCCAAGTATCTCGGGAACCAATGACATGACTACGACATCAAACCAAACAGATGCATAGACACGATCTCAACCTGATCGCCGATTACGCAAGCGGCGCGCTCGACGACACATCTCGGGCCAAATCACTCGTGGAGTCATGTGAGACCTGTCATTCCGAGTACCAACTCCAGCGAGATGTTCGCCACAGCCTGAACGCCGTGCCGCCTGCCTCCCTCACCGAATCTGAACGGTCGGCTCTGCGCCGTGACCTGTGGACGGAGCTTCGCTCGGGGACACAGCCTCCAGAACGCCGAAGCCGAATCCCTTTCTGGTACCGGTTGTCCTTCGGTGCCGCCGCTGTGGTGCTCGTGGCGGGTGTCATGTTCGTCTACGCCGACTCGGCTAGTGATGACTCCTCTGAAGCTGCAAGTTTCGATGCGGCATCTGCAACCACCTCTGCCGGCGCGGCATCGGCGGAGGATGACGTTCAGCGAGACTCCGCGAGCCCTCCGGAGGAAGCGGCCCCCTCAGACGGCGGAAGCGACGGCGCCATGGCACCAGAAGAGTCGGAGTATCTCCCGATGATCGAGGCCATGCGCCAAGCGCCCGCCCAAACCGGCATCGCAACCTATGCAAGCCAAAGCCTGGAAAGCACTGTTCTCGAGTGCCTGAACGAGGCAGGCCTAGCCGACCACGATCCGGTAGGGACTGTCGGCGAATCGTCACGGTTCTACCTCGCAATCCCGCCTGGTGAGGTCTTCGACGCTGAAACGCCGATAAGCGTCGTAGACGCAACAACCTGCGAGCTCATCCACATAGATCCATGAGCGACCTCAGATCGGCGTTCTGAGACCCGCTCACTAATCTGACGTCGTGGAAGATTATCCGGCGCGTTTCGCCGACCTACTGGAACAGACCGCGGTCAGGGTTCGATCGCTGACTGTCGACCGTGTGGCCCGCATCATTCGACAAGGCGGGTTGGGAATCCTGGCCCTCGATCTCGGGTTCATATCCTTGTTGTTCCTGCTGTACGCAATCTTCGGGGCCCTGGAAATTCCCCTGACCACAGCAGGTGCTCTGGCACTCGTCGGGGCCCTATTGATCGGGGTAGGCGGGTTTATCTGGTTCAAGAGGACGTAGTCAATTGACACACGAGAGAGTTGTAATCATCGGATCCGGACCGGCCGGATTGACGGCTGCTCTGTACGCAGCCCGAGCCGACCTGGATCCGCGGGTCTTCGAGGGCAGCGCAGCCGGCGGTCAGCTGATGATCACCACCGACGTCGAGAATTACCCCGGGTTCCCCGATGGGATCATGGGACCCGAGCTCATGGACCAATTCCGCAAGCAGGCGGAGAGGTTCGGTGCCCGGTTGCAGCAAATCGACGTCACCGAGGTCGACTTCAGCCAGAGGCCGTTCAAGATCGCCACCGGTGCGGATCAGTACACGGCCGACGCCGTGATCGTCGCCACCGGGGCCACCGCGAAGTGGCTAGGGAATTCCAGGAGAGGAGAAACTGACGGGCCGGGGTGTGTCCCGCCTGCGCCACCTGTGACGGGTTCTTCTTCAGGGATCAAGAACTGGTCGTGGTGGGGGGTGGCGATACCGCCATGGAAGAGGCACTCTTCCTGACCAAATTCGCCTCAAAGGTGACCGTCGTTCACAGACGGGACGAGTTTCGAGCATCGAAGATCATGGCCGGTCGGGTGATGGATCATGACAAGATCGAGGTTCGCTGGAACTCGGTCGTCACCGAGGTCCTGGGAGAGTCGACCGTCGAAGCGGTCACACTCGAAGACACGGTCACCCGTGAGAAGACCCAATTCCCGACCAACGGCCTGTTCGTCGCCATCGGGCACAAGCCCAGCACCGAGATCTTCGCAGGTGAACTCGATCTGGACGACAACGGATATGTGGTCATCGCCAAGCCGGGGACGACATGGACATCGGTTGAGGGGGTCTTTGCCGCGGGTGATGTGGCCGACCACGTCTACCGTCAAGCGGTGACGGCCGCGGGAACCGGGTGCATGGCGGCCATCGATGCCGAACGATGGCTGGCCGAACAGGAATGAGTTGCTGCTCATGGCGGTTGACCAGAGCTCAAGGAGAGAGATGTGAGTGAGATCAAGATCCTGAACGATGGCAATTTTCAACGAGGCAATCAGCACGGACCGACCGATCCTGGTCGACTTCTGGGCCGAGTGGTGTGGCCCATGCCGGGTCATCGCCCCGATCCTCGAGGAGATCGCCGCCGAACAGGACAACATCGACATTGGGAAGCTGAACATCGATCACAACCCGATGCCGGCCGCAACGAACGACGTCATGAGCATCCCCACTCTGATCCTCTTCAAGGACGGGGTGGAGAAGAAGCGAATCATCGGGGCGATGCCCAAACACCGTCTCCTCAGCGAACTCTCGGAGTTCGTCTCCTGACAGCCAGAGCTTTGGCGGACAACCGAGTCTGACCTCTTCGAACCGATATCCTCCCGGTGATGCGTCTCTACCGACAGGGGGACACCGGACAAGCGGTCGCCGATATTCAGGACCGGCTCGCAGCCCTTGGGTTCGCCGTCGGGCCCGACGATCGTGGAAGTTTCGGACTGGGGACCACTGATGCCGTGCGCAGCGTTCCAGAAGGCAAAAGGCCTCGATATAGACAGCATCGTGGGTCCCGACACCTGGCGATCTCTCTACGAGGCAGGCTACCGGCTCGGCGACCGACTCCTGTTCTATCGACGGCCCATGATCCGCGGAGAAGACGTCTCCGAGATCCAATCCCGACTCAACTCCCTTGGCTTCGACGCCGGCAAAGTCGACAGGGATATTTGGACCCGACACCGAAAAGGCTGTGCTCGAGTTCCAAACGAACCGCGGTTCGTGGCTGAAGACGGCAAGGCCGGCCCCGAAGTCGTCACTGAACTTCGGCTCGTCACTCGTGGAGAAATGAAGGCGGGGAGGCACGCTCTGAGAGAGCAGGAGTGGCTCCGCCGCCTCCCCAATACACTCGTTGGTGCCAGGGTCTACCTCGACGCAGGATGCCGCAACCCGACCGAAGCGCGCAGCGCTTGGGTGGCCGCCTCGGCCACAGCCCTCCAACTCCAGCAGTCCGGCGGTCTTCCAATTCTTTCCAGGTCAGAGGATGTCTCTCTTCCGGAACGATTGCGGGCACGACGGGCCAATCGATACGGCTCGGACATCATCATCGCCTTCCAGTTGAGCAACGATGACGAGGACCGGGTCCTCTTCTTCTCTTCAGAGCACAGCCGCTCTGCCGCAGGCGCCATGCTGGCGTCAGCAATCGCAGACTGCCGTTGGAGGAATGGTCGAGGGCCGAGCGAGCGCGATGCTCAAGGAGACCCGGGCACCGGCGGTGGTGGTATCAAAAGCGAAGCTGGACAGCGAGATCGGGACAACAATCGTCGCCGGGTTGCGTCAGTTTCTTCTCCGGCGCCTCGGTCATGACGTGAATTCTCGATAGAGGCGCTCCAGTTCCTCGATCGAGCCAACCTGATCTCGACCTTCCCCTTCTCGTTTCGATAGTTGATCTTCACTCGAGTCCCCAAGTGCTCAGCCAAACGATTCTCCAATTCGATGATCTCCACTGGTCGTAGTTGCCGCACCGACGACCCGGACGCCGAATCACCACCCTTGCGAGCTTTCGCCGCCTGCTCCATCTGTCGGACGCTCCAACCCTCATCTGCCGCCTTCTTTGCCACGTGGGTCACGTAGGACCTCGTCTTCGATCCGGATCAGCGGACGCACGTGACCGGCACTCAACTGTCCACCGTCCACCAGCTGCTGCACCTCTTCGGGTAACTGCAAGAGACGCACCGTATTGGAAACCGAAGGCCTCGACTTGCCGACCCGAGCGGCAACTTCGTCCTGCTTCATTCCATGATTTTCCAGGAGTTGGTGATAGGCCGTGGGCTTCCTCGATCGGAGTCAAGTCCTGACGCTGTACGTTCTCCACCAACGCCTCGACCAGCGTCGAGCTCCCCCGCGCTTTCTCTGACCACCGCCGGTATCAGGGGCACTCCTGCCTGACGGGCGGCCCGCCACCGTCGTTCCCCGGCGATCAGTCGGTATCCGTCGTCGGCACGAGTCACCACCACCGGCTGCAGGACTCCTACTTCCTTGATCGAGTCAGACAACTCGCCTAAGGAATCGGCGTCGAAATTGTGCCGCGGCTGATCGGGATTGGGGCTGATTTCATCAATAGGAATATGGATGAATCCGGATTCGG
>CBDCGI010000022.1:0-219695 GCA_965216725.1 Acidimicrobiia bacterium
GTGGTGGTCACCGGTCGACCGCACTTCGCTGCCGGCGGAGACATTCATGGGTTCAAGGCGAGTCTCGACGCAGGCCGCCGCGACCAAAGCGCGGCAGCGCTCAGGAGCGCCATAAGGGACCTCGAGCTGCTGGAAAAGCCAACCATCGCTGCGGTGCATGGTTTTGCACTCGGCGGCGGCCTGGAGCTGGCCTTGGGTGCCGACTTCCGCTACCTGGCGGAAGATGCCGAAGTAGGTCAACCTGAGATCCAGCTCGGTCTCATCCCTGGCGCCGGAGGCACTCAGCGTTTGACGCGCGTGATCGGTTTGCAGAAAGCCAAAGAGATGATCTTCACCGGGCGCCACGTCAAAGCCGAAGAGGCCCTCGATTGCGGGCTGGCCGACGACGTGGCACCAACCGATGAAGTATTGGACATGGCCCTTCGGGATGCACGCGACTGGGCGGGACGCGCCACCCTTGCCATCGGCGCTGCCAAGCGCGCAATCAACGAGGGATCGACCTTGCCACTGGACGATGGGATCGCCCTCGAAGCCGAGCAATTCGACCGGGTGTTCGCTTCCGAAGACGGCACCGAGGGCGTTGGCGCCTTCGTCGAGAAACGACGCCCCGGATTTCACGGGCGATAGGGGCTACCGACTTGCTTCAACCCGTTCCTTCAGGCGTTGCAGATTCTTACGCCAAACCCGTCTGAAAATCGGCTTGGCCACAGCGTGTCCGATGGGCCCTCCGAGCCACCAGGGGAAATTCAGCTCTTCTCCCCAGATGAGCGTTGACCCTTCTCCCGAAGGGATGATCTCGAAGCGACCGATGCCGGTCACCGCACCCTCGTGGTGGGCCTCCAGGACTCGGTTCTCCTCCCACCGGGTGACGGTCATCAGGTCTGTGGTGAGGAAAGGTCCGATGCGGGTGGGGACACGCAGCCTGGTCCCCGGGCCGGATCGCTGTTCGTCTACGTACTCGACAGAAACGGCGTCGCTCATCCATTCGGAGTGTGATTCGAAGTCGACGAGGTGGCCCCACAGGGTCTCTGGTGCGGCGTCAATGGATATCTGGCTGAGCACGAGTGACAGAATAAGGGCCCGCCGGAACTGCGAACGGTCGCTCCTCGAGACCACCACCCGTCGGAGAATGGCCTGAACCCGCCAACCCGACCCAGTACAAGACGGCGCCCGTGCGACAATTGGCGACTGCCATGATCTATCTCGACCACGCAGCGACAACGCCCATGCGCCCGGGTGTATGGGAGGCAATGGCGCCCTTCGCCGACGACCGCTATGGCAATTCATCGGGCGTCCACGAGGTGTCGCGCCGTGCGAAGAACTCTCTGGAAGAGGCGCGTGAAGCCATCGCTTCCCTCATCGGCGCGGCTCCGATGGAAGTGGTCTTCACTTCGGGAGGAACCGAGTCCGACAATCTCGCCTTGAAAGGTGCGTCCTTGAGCCCTTCGGGGCGGACGGGCCTCGTGACAGTGGCGACGGAGCACGAAGCTGTTCTCGAGACGGTTGATCACCTAGCCATGTTCGGCGCTTCGGCCCGGGTCATCGGAGTCGACGCCGAAGGAAGAATCGACCTCGATGAGATGCTGGGTGCCATTACGCCCGAGACAGTTGCGGTGTCCGCGATGCTCGTGAACAACGAAACGGGCGTGATTCACGACTTGCCGCTGATCTCGAAGACAGTGCATGATCACGATCCTGCCGTGTTGGTTCACACCGACGCCGTGCAGGCCTTCGCCTCCGCCGAAGTGGATGTCGACCGTCTGGGGGTTGACCTACTGACGGTCACGGGCCACAAATTTGGTGGTCCCAAGGGCTCAGGCTTTCTCTACGTTCGGGACGGGACCGTCCTCGAGCCGCTGATCCATGGGGGTGGCCAGGAGCTGGGACGACGTTCCGGTACTCATAACGTGGCCGGAGCCGTGGGCTTGGCAGAGGCGATGCGGCAGACGGTCGAAGACCGGGAACGGTTTGTGGCCGAGGTCGGTGCGATCCGTGACCGATTTGCGATGCGGCTTCAGGAGTCAGTCGAAGACATCGTGGCCAACACTCCCCACGAGGACGTTTCCCCACATCATTTGAATGTCCGCATCCCCGGCGTCCTCAACGAGACACTGCTGGTTCGGCTCGACCGCTCCGGCGTGGCGGC
Source organism: Acidimicrobiia bacterium (assembly GCA_965216725.1). Classification (GTDB taxonomy): domain Bacteria; phylum Actinomycetota; class Acidimicrobiia; order Spongiisociales; family ZC4RG35; genus JACZUI01. The sequence continues at coordinate 2,147 of CBDCGI010000022.1, forward strand.
ATCGGCCGGGTCGGCATGTCAGTCTGGAGCTGCAGAGGTATCGCACGTGCTGGAGGCCATGGGGCTCACAGCACAAGAGGCACGTGAGAGCCTCCGGTTCAGCTTCGGTTGGAATAGCACTGCAGAGGAGGCCGATAGCGCCGCATCGATCATCGCCGATCTGGTGGGGGAGCTGCGATGAGGGCGCTTGTGGCGATGTCGGGAGGGGTGGACTCCTCGGTCGCAGCCGCATTGATGAAGGACGGCGGTCACGAAGTCGTGGGGGCGACACTGAAGCTGTGGTCGGGTCCGAACGGGGAGGCGCCAACGGCAGGATGCTGCACCGTGTCCGACGCCGAGGACGCCAGACGAGTGGCTGCCCAGCTCGATATCCCCTATTACGTCTTGGATTACACCGACGATTTCAAAGGCGGAGTCGTCGAGAGATTCGTCTCCGATTACGCCTCCGGCCGTACGCCAAACCCCTGCATCGAGTGCAACCGGACAGTGAAATTCGATCGGCTGCTCAACAGACTCGACGACTTCGATTGTGACGTCCTGGTCACCGGACACCATGCGCGCAACGTACGAATCAATGGCAAATGGAGGCTGCGGCGTGGCGAGGACTCGGCCAAGGACCAGTCCTATGTGCTGTCCATGCTCACCCAACACGAGCTGGGCCGCAGTCGGTTTCCGGTCGGCGAGATGACCAAGAACCAGGTGAGGGCGGTCGCCGCCGGCATGGGGTTGCGCACGGCGCGCAAGCCGGAGTCGATGGACATCTGTTTCGTGGGGCAGCGGGACTATCGGGGGTTTCTCCGAGAGACCGCCCCCGAAGTGTTCGAGCCTGGAGAGGTCGTCGACCGTGAAGGCAACGCACTGGGCGACCACGAGGGCATCGCGGAATTCACCATCGGACAACGGCGCGGGCTGGGGGTTGCCGTGGGGGAGCCGAGATTCGTCATCGACATCAAGCCGGCGACGTCCACAGTGGTCATCGGCGGTCTGGAGGACCTCGCAGTCGGCGGTGTCGTTTTGGAGCAGATGACCTGGACTGCGGGCGATCCCGGGGAGACCGAGCTGACGGCCCAATACCGGGCTCATGGCGAGCCTGTGTCTGCGACTCTCAACGGCTCGACTCTGATCTTCCACGAGCCCCAGCGGGCCGTGGCGCCCGGCCAGACCGTGGCCTTTTACGACGGCGATTTGGTCCTCGGAGGCGCCCTCATCGCCGAGACGATTCGCTAGGCGCCCTCCAACCCCCGTCGAGTGTGCTTAATGACCTAATAGGGATGCCGCCAAGCACACTCGACGTGATGGATGACCGTCTACTCGGCACGCAAGGCCACGGCGGGTGTGATGGCTGCCGCTCGTCTGGCTGGACCGGCGGCCGCGAGCAAGGCAGCCAGTGTCGGCACCAGCACCGCGATCGCCAACCCGGCCCATGGCCATGAGAAACTGAGCCCTGAGTCGCCGAATGTGGCCGAGTTCACGATCACCTGATACGAGCTGATCAGCCCGAGCCCTACGCCGATCACCGCTCCCTGGATGGCGACGAAGCCGGACTCGACGAGAAAGGATTTACGTATCACGTTGGAGTCTGCGCCGAGAGCACGCAGCACGCCGATTGCTCGTCTCCGCTCCCGAACCGCCCGCACCAGCACTACCGAAAGCCCGGCGATACCGATGACAAGGCCCAAGGACAGGAACGCTTGGAATAGCCGGAGAATCCCGAGGGTCTCGGCGACATCAGCCTCGACACGGGCGGCGAACGTGGCAGCGTCGACACCGTGGTCGAGGAGCTTTGCGTTGAGCCGGCCGGCCACAGCGTCGGGATCCGCGCCTGGGGAGGCAGCCACGAAGAAACGGTTGCTGAGCACGTCGAGTTCCTCGGAGACGAACTCGCTTCCCATGTAGGAGCCCACGAACACCCAGTCAGTGGATAGAACGCCTGCGACGGTCACCACCACCTCCTCACCAGCGGCGGTGAGCAGTGTTACCTCCGAGCCTGGAAGGTAGACCCCCGCCCCGTCGAGAAAGAAGTCGTCGACGACTATGAGACTCGGGTCGGCAAGCACTGCCTCGAACACCGCCGTGTCGGTGGAATACTGCTCCATCCGGGCAGAGAGGACCGGCCCGCCGTTTGCCAGCAATGACTGATCGAAACCGGTCACCCGCCATGGCGAAGTGTCTCCCCCAGTGTCGAATTCGGCGATTGCCAGAGTCAGTTTGGACGCCGATTCCACCCCCTCTACAGACTCGAGGTCGGCGGCTTCAAGCGGGTTGAACGCAGCCGAATCTGCAATGACGTCATATCCGCCGCTGCTGTCTTCGGCGAGGCTGCGGGTTTGATCGTTGAGTATCTGGGCGAAGACGGCGAGGAACGTGATAGTGAAGATCACGAGCGAGAACATCCCGAGGAGGAGCCCGGTTCTCCCCTTACGCGCCAGCGGGTAGACCAGTCCGAGTCGGGTGGCAAGTCCGAAACCTCCCCGAGCTGCCACACCCACCACACGTTTCCAAAGGCCGTTCATCGAAGTGGAGACGATCACGGCTCCGGCCACGAGCACGACGCCCTGGATCACGAACACTTCGATGTCGGAGTCCATCATCACGCTGTCGTGGATGGAGAAGACGCCGATTCCCCACGCCATGGCGCCCAGACTTCCGACAATCGAGCCGAGCCTCGCCCCCAACACGGGTCGGATCAGTGATATGGCGGAGAAGGCCATGACCGGGACTGATGCCAGGAGCGCCACAGGGATGCCGTTGTCCAGACCCAGTACATAGAGCGCGGCTCCGGCGGCCAACCCGACGAAGGGGAGTATCAGCGACTTTGCCTTGCCTCTGCTGGTGGCGGGCGCAGGTAGGTCGCGGACGGCTGCGATGACGTTGAATCTCGATATCCGGCGTGCAGTAACCCAGATCGTGGTCATCGTTATGCCCAGCCCAACCGCGGTGGCCAGAAGGATGCTTTCCAGCTCAGGTTCGAAGCTGATGGTGAGAAAGTCGTTGTCGGCGAAGAAGATCGACTTCAGGACCTGGACCAGTATCCAGCCCACCCCGAGGCCGGCGACAACTCCGGCAATGGAGGCGCACACCGAGTACAAGGCTCCTTCGACCGCAAAGGCCTTCGAGACTTGACGGCGCTGGAATCCGATCGCGCGCATGATCCCCAGCGACGTCTTCCTCTCCTCGGACAGCATCACGAAGAGGTTCACGATGAGGAGGACTCCGGCGATGACTGCGAAGCTGCCGATGCCGTTGAACAGGGTAGTGAATTCCAGTCCGCTGGCAGCTGCGTCGTCCAATGCGTCTTGCTTCAACTGGATGACGGACACGCCGTCGAAGCCGGCAGTCGCTTCTTCGATCTGGCCAACGACGGCCGCGGTGATTGCGGCTCCGGATTCGAAGTCTCCACTGTTGGAGATGAGGATCTCCGCACGCGGGCCGGGACCGTCCTGAGGTGCGCCTGCCGCCAGGGTTTCGATAGTTCCCGGAGCGAGATAGATGGAGTTGAAGCCGGCGGCGCTGTAGCGATCGACTATCTGGCGCACCGAAACCTCGTGCGTCGCGCCGAAGACATGGATTGCGACGGTGTCGCCTGCAGTGACCCCGAGCTGGCGGGCAACCCGCGAGATCAGCACTGCTTCGCCGGGTCCGGGTGTTGGCCCGGCGTCGGCAAATCCGCTCGCGTCCACATCAGCACCAAACGAGCGAGCCTCATCGAAGTCCACTTCGGCAACCCACACCCGCGGCTCGCCGACTGGTTCGTCACCAACCGTGGTGACCGCAGTCGGCAACGAGAGCACCGAAAGCATGCCGTCGACATCGGTCAGCTCCGCTTCGATCAGGGCTTGCTCAACCAACGAAACGTCGGCAGGGTCGTCCACGGCAACCGATTCGTCGATCGGGCCCAAGGAGGTGTCGACCACGCTGCCGACTCCTGACTCGATGGTGTCACCGACCGCGAATGAGGCCACGATGATCGCGGTGCCGAGCATCGTGCCAGCCGTGATTAGCAAAGCTTCGGTAGGTCGGGCGGCGATCTGACGCCAGGCGAGGCGTCTGATTAATCCCTTCCGGGCGAACCACAGCGCGGGAAGCAGAAGCACCATCGCCACTATCAACGCGATCCAAGCCATCAGACCGTCTCCAATGCTCGGGGTGACCCGGCCGGGTCGCCGTCGTACTCGACCATGCCGTTCCTGATCACAACGAGACGATCCGCCAAGTCGGCAATCGTGGGCTCGTGGGTGACCATGATGATGGTCTGGCCTTGCCCATTGACCTCCTTGAGGAGATCGAGCACAGAGGTTGCGGTCTCCGAATCGAGGTTTCCCGTTGGCTCATCGGCCCAGATGACCGACGGCTGGGCGACCAGCGCCCGAGCGATGGCCACCCGCTGCTGCTCTCCGCCGGACAACTCGTTGGGTTTGTGGGTGAGGCGATCGCCGAGGCCAACCCTTTCCAGCATCAGCTGGGCCGTGGCTCGAGCTTTGCCCTGGCGGACACCATTGACCAGTAGTGGCAGCTCGACGTTCTCGACTGCCGACAAGACCGGGATCAGGTTGTAGGCCTGGAAGACGAAGCCCATCGAACGAGCGCGATGTTTGGTCCGGGCCCGATCGCTGAGCTTGTGGATCTCCTTGCCCTCGATGACGACCGATCCCGAGTCGATTTCGTCCAGACCGCTGAGGCAGTTGAGGAGTGTGGTCTTTCCGTTGCCGGATGGGCCCATCACTATCACCAGCTCGCCGGATTCGACGTCGAGGTCGATGTTGCGCAGGGCTGGGACCTCGAGTGAGCCGGAGCGGTATGTCTTGGATACGTTGTGCGCCGAGAGAGTCGGCATCTTCTACCTCCGTTTGGTTACCCAAGCGAAGGTATGGGCCTTCCCAGGAGGTCGCTATGGGGGATACCCCTGCTCGGCCCCTGACCGGGGTCAGGGTTGGGGTTGGGGATCCAATGCCGCCCGCCGCTTCTTTGCCGTCGAGTGTGCTTGTCCTCTCGCTTTTTGGGTAGGACAAGCACACTCGACGGGTTGGAAACGGTCAGGGGAGTTGGCCGGCCTCCTCGACTAGCGCCATCAACGAATCCATGTTGATGTCGGCGATGCGCTCGAAGCTGATGCTGGCGCTTCCCACCTTGGCTCGTCCCAGCTTCTTGTCGTACTCGCGGAGCAGGTAGGCGCCGTCTTTCACCGCGTTGACATACATGCTGATGTAGCTCTTCTGCTCTGCGAGACCGACGATGAACCACTTGACGTCCGTCCCGACCGATTCTGATAATCCATGATCCCGTAGCCGATGATCTCCTGATCGCTTCCGCCCCAGAACCTCCCCTCATAGAGGTGCCGCTCGTGGTCGGGCATTCGTTGGCGGATCTCGGAGTCGAGAATCCGGATGTCGTCTCCCGCCGGCCCTCGCAAGTCGGCAAGGAAGCTGTCGACGTCGCGGTCGGTTCGTTCCATGCGGTGCAGGCTACGCGGTTCGCCAGGGACGCTCTGTCACCCCGGTATCGTGCGCGAACCCATGGCCGCGATCCAGGACCAAATCGAGGAGCTCCGCCGTCAGATTCGCGAGGCCGCCCATCGCTACTACATCCTCGACGATCCGACGATCTCCGACGCCGATTACGACCAACTCCTCCGCCGTCTTGTCGACCTCGAACAAGACAACCCGGAGCTGATCACAGCCGACAGCCCGACACAGCGAGTGGGCGCCCCTATAGGCGACCTGTTTCAGCCCGTCACCCACCTTCGGCCTCTCTTTTCCCTGGACAACGCGGAGAGTCGCGCCGATCTCGATTCGTGGGAGCTTCGGATGGAGCGCGTTCTCGAGAGACCACCTGGGGGCTATGCATGCGAGCTCAAGATCGACGGTCTCGCGGTGGTCCTCACCTATAGGGATGGTGTGCTCGTTTCGGGCGCCACGCGCGGCGACGGAACAACTGGTGAGGATGTCACCTCCAATCTCCGGACCATCGACTCCATCCCCCTCCGTCTCCTTCTCGATGCCCCGCCCCGCGTTCTCGAGGTTCGGGGAGAGGTTTACATGTCAGATGAGGCTTTTGCAGAGCTCAATCGACGACAACTCGAGGCCGGAGAGCGGCTCTTTGCCAACCCTCGGAACGCGGCTGCCGGCTCGGTGAGACAGAAGGATCCGGCGATCACTGCCAGGAGGAACGTCGACATCTGGGTGTATCAGCTGGGGCTGATCGAAGGTGGTCCTGCCTTGGGCACACACAGCGAGACCATGGACTACCTCCGCTCAATCGGATTTCGCACCAACCCCGCGTCGGAGACAGTCGACTCGATCGACGATGTCTATAGGTACGTCGCCGACGCTGAGGGAAATCGCCATTCCAACGGGTACCAGACCGACGGTGTGGTGATCAAAGTCGATGACGTCGCCGATCAGGAAGCCCTCGGCTACACGGCCAAGGCACCGCGCTGGGCTATCGCCTACAAGTTCCCGCCCGAGGAGCAGATCACCAAACTGAAGGACATCATGATCAACATTGGGCGTACCGGGGCAGCCACGCCATTTGCAGTCCTGGAGCCGGTATTCGTCGGCGGGGCCAACGTCGGGATGGCGACTCTCCACAACCAGGACCAGGTCGCGGCCAAGGACGTGCGCATCGGAGACCAGGTGATAGTGCGCCGTGCTGGAGATGTGATCCCGGAGGTGGTGGGCCCGGTCGTGGCCGCCCGGTCCGGCAAGGAGAAGGTGTGGACCATGCCCGCCCGGTGCCCTTTCTGTGAAAACGAGATCGTTCGGGCCGAAGGCGAGGCCGTAGCACGCTGCACCGGCGGCTTCGAGTGCCCGAGTCGTCTTCGGGAGTGGCTGTTCCATTTCGTCTCCCGGGGGGGTATGGACATCGAGCATATGGGCTACAAGACGATCGACCAGCTCCAGAAAAGGGGGCTGGTATCGGATCCCGCGGACATCTTCACTTTCGATGCCGAGGCGCTTCGGGACGAAGAAGGCTGGGGTGAGGTCTCGGTCCACAATCTGAAGAGCGCAATCGAAACCGCCAAAGACCGCCCGGTAGCGAGACTGCTCACGGCCCTCGGTATCCGGCATGTCGGCGGGACCGTGGCGCGGCTGCTGGCGCGGAGTTTCGGAGGGCTCCCGACCCTGATGGAGGCGTCCGAAGACGAAATCTCAGCCATTGATGGCGTCGGTCCGGTCATTGCCGCTGCCGTCGCGGAATGGTCTGCCGACCCAGTCAACCGCGATCTGGTTGCGAAGCTTGGAGAGGCCGGCGTCCGGCTCTACGACGACGCCGACGAATCGATCCGGGGGGACCTCCTCGAGGGTGCGGTGTTTGTGATATCGGGAACCATCGTCGGAATGAGTCGCGACGATGCGCAGGCTGCCATCGAGGCCAGGGGGGGAAAGGCGACGTCCTCGGTGTCCGGCAGAACGACGGCCCTGGTGGTTGGGGAATCACCGGGGGCCTCAAAAGTGAGTAAGGCCGAACAGCTGAGTACTCCCATCATCGACGGCGAGACGTTCAAGAGAGTGCTGGATAGTGGTCTCGAGGCCCTCAGCTGATCATTCAGGGCCCAATTTGGAGTCCAGGATGTCGGGCCAGTCCTCATGAGCCAGGCCGGCGACCACCAGGACGTCCCTCCAGTCCGTCTCAGCGAGCCGAGCCATCTCCTCGACTCGATCTTGATCTGTGTGTGAAGCGAATACCACTGCGGCCAAGACCCTCTCAGTCGGTTCACGGCCCATCGGGTCGATGATTCGCCGGAGTCGGCCGATCACTGCGTCCGGATCGGGAAAAGTGGCCCGGACGTGCCGAGTCAGCCGCTCGCTGACAGCGTTCATCAGCCCACCCGGAAAGTCCACTCGTAGCTGCCGGGCTCGGCCAAACCGTCGATCGTGTCCCACTCGACCCTGATCGTGTGATTCCCCGGGGCCCACTCGTTGATGGTGGGGTTGGAAGGGCTTGGGGACCATCGATAAACGCCCGTCCCCTCAACGAAATTTGGATCGTCGATCTGCCATCCATCTACGAAGATGTTTGCCCGGTACCCGACCTCCAGGTCGATCTCGAGAATGGTCTGTTGTGGCACCAGGTCTCCCGGCTCGGGATACACGGACTCGAGGGGCGGTTGCGGTCCTGAGGGCTCCCCCTCCGCCGCAAAGACGACTCCCAGGGCAATGACGGCCAACGCCGCCAGGCCCAAACCGAGGTAGATCATCCGGTAATTCACTCGGCAGCGACCGTAGCCTGACCTTCGGCGTACCCGGTACGCTGCCAATCCCATGGACTACACCGAGGTCATCCGATCCGCCTTCCGGGGCGAAACCCCTATTGAGGAAGCTGGCGAAGCCGTGGAAAGAGCACTCGCCGAACTCGATTCCGGGGAGGTCCGCGTCGCCGACAGGCAGGACGGCCAATGGGTGGTCAATGAATGGGCCAAGGAAGCCATTCTTCTCTATTTCCGGCTTCGCGACATGGAGACCGTCGAGGTTGGCGCTTACGAGTATCACGACAAGATCCCCTTGAAGAAAGGACTTGCCAGCCAGGGAGTGAGGGTCGTCCCACCCGGCACGGTTCGATATGGCGCCCATTGCGAGCCTGGTGTGATCGTCATGCCCGGGTATGTCAACATCGGTGCCTACGTCGGCGCGGGTTCCATGGTCGACACGTGGGCCACTGTTGGGTCCTGCGCCCAGATCGGTCGTGATGTCCATCTCGCCGGCGGGGTGGGCATCGGAGGAGTGCTCGAGCCACCCGGAGCGCGTCCGGTCATCATCGAAGATGGTGCCTTTGTGGGCAGTCGCAGCATCGTCGTTGAGGGGACCATCGTCGAAGAGAAGGCCGTCCTCGGTGCCAACACCGTTCTCACCAAGTCGACTCCAATCATCGATGTCACGGGAGAAGAGCCGGTCGAGCATCGAGGGAGGGTGCCAGCAGGCTCGGTCGTGGTGCCCGGCACCAGGCCCAAGAGGTTCCCGAGCGGCACCTACGACCTCTCGTGTGCGCTGATCATCGGCAAGCGGAGTGCGGCGACGGATGAAAAGACCGCACTCAACGACTATCTCCGTGATCTAGGCGTGCAGCTGTGACCTCGCTGGTCGACACCACCGCGTGGCTGGTCGGCATTCCATCTGAAACCGGAGCCGAAGCCGGGTTGCGTGACGCAATAGCCGACCGTCTTGCCGCCTTCGACCAGATCCGGGTCGGGAATTCGCTGATCGTGGGAGAGCCGGGACCAGGAAAGCGGATCTTGGTGGGGCATCTCGACACGGTGCCACTTCAAGGAGAGCTGGGCCCGATGGTCGACGACGATCGCATCTATGGCTTGGGCGCGACCGACATGAAGGCGGGAATGGCGGTGATGATCCACCTGCTGGAGGCCCTGCGAACCCCAAACTTGGTCGGGGTCTTCTATGCGGGGGAAGAGGGACCGCTATCAGGAAACGACCTGGGCCTGATTCTCGATGAGGTGGTGTGGATGTCGGAGGCAGACGCGGCCTTCGTGATGGAGCCCACCGACCGACAGGTGCAGGCCGGTTGCAACGGCGCAATAAACGCCACAGTCACTTTCGATGGCGTAGCGGCGCATTCGGCCCGCCCGTGGCTTGGTGAGAACGCGGTGACGAAGGCGGGCCATTTCTTGGAGGAGATGCACGATCGGCCACCGGAGGAGCACATGGTGTCCGGCTTGGCATTCAAAGAGGTGCTGTCGGTGACCCGCGCCGCTGGTGGGGTTGCGAACAACATCATCCCCTCGCAGTTCTTGCTGAACGTCAACTATCGGTTTGCACCGCATAGGGACCCGGAAGAAGCGACAGCCCTTCTGGCAGAGATTTGCTCAGACGCTGACGGCTTTGCCGTTGCCGACTGGGCGCCTGCAGGCTCGGTCGATGTCGACCACCCTTTGTTCGCCGCTCTCATCGAGTCGTCTGGCGGCGAAGTGGTGGGCAAGCAGGGCTGGACCGACGTTGCCCAGCTCAGCCGGGCCGGAATCCCCGCCATCAACTTCGGGCCAGGTGAGGCGGCCTTGGCTCACAAACCAGGAGAGTCGGTCAGGATCTCCGATCTGGACTGGGCTTACGAGGCCATGATGGCTGTGTTGGGCTGATCATCGGTCGCCGGCACCTGGAAGACGGGCAGGTGCCATGAGGGAATCTGCCAAGCCGTACGCCACAGCCGCTTCGGCTGTGAGCCATGTGTCACGGTCGATGTCGGCGGCGATTCGTTCCTCGGTTTGACCCGTGTGTCGGGCGAGGATCGACGTCATCTCCTGCTTCTGTCGGATTATCTCCCGAGCATGGATTTCGATGTCGGATGCCTGGCCTTCGAGCCCTCCGTGGAGGGCAGGCTGGTGTATCAAGACTCGGGCGTGGGGCAGAACGAATCTCTTTTCCGGGGCCCCCGCGGCCAAGACGAGTGCCGCTGCCGACGCCGCCAGCCCGATGCAGATGGTCATGACTTCGGGTCGAACGTGCTGCATCGTGTCGTAGATGGCCATCATCGACGATGTCTCCCCGCCTGGAGAGTTGATATAGAGGGATATGTCCTTGTCAGGATCTTCGCTCTCCAGATGGACCAACTGTGCGACGATCAGGTTGGCAACTTCGGGGCTCACCGGTTGACCAAGGAAGACGACCCGATGCCCGAGAAGCCTCGAGTAAATGTCGTAGGCCCGTTCTCCACGGCTTGTCTGCTCGATGACTGTCGGGATGACCATCTCAAACTCCTTGTGCAACTCAACGGTTGCAGGTCATGCTAACACACGTGCAACTGCTAGGTTGCAACTATGACCGAGCACACAACGCCAGAGGGCGAGGAGAGTGTCAGCGTTCGACGGCAGATCGCGTCCCGGGCGGAGCCTGAGGAGATCTGGGCACATCTCGTCGACGGTGATCTCGCCGGTGTCTGGTTGGACGGCGATGTCGAGATCGACCCCCGACCTGGTGGCGATATCCGATTGCGCCGGGAGGGGGCGCCCGCCATATGGGGCACAATTGAGGAGGTGGCCGAGCTATCCCGCATCCAATGGAGCTGGCGTACCGACCATGGCCTGCCGACCCTCGTAGAGATCGACCTGACGAAGACGTCCTCTGGCACCAGGGTCACCGTTACCGAGACTCTGCTGCCTTGGCGTTTTACGGGGCCGGACGGCGTCTGGGAAGGACCGGTCGCCCGTGCCCGAGTGCCCACCGGGAGTCTGTCGGCAGCGTGACCAAGAATCCAAGGCTGATTATCACCGCGCTCTCCGATCCGACCCGGTTTGAGGTGCTAAGCCGGCTCACCGAGGTGGAGTCCGCGTCCGCCACCAACCTGGCAAAGGACATGCCGGTGAGTCGCCAGGCGGTCTTGAAACACCTCACCGCACTGTCCGAAGCCGGTCTCGTCACGCGGATGCGCGCTGGTCGTGAAGTGCGGTGGGAGTACTCGCCGGGAAGTCTCGACGAGCTGGCCGCTTGGGCCGATTCAGTGGGATCGGAATGGGACCGACGCCTGCAACGACTCAAGCGCGAAATCGGCTGACGGCTACTGGGCCCAGTCCGCGGGGACTTTGATCTCGAGGTGAGAGGCGATCGCCTTCAGCTCACCGTCAGTCGAGTAGAGGGCGGTGGCTGTATTGAGCTTTCGCCCGTCGGTGCCCGAGTAGCGAGCGACCACCACGATCCTCTCGCCCGGGCGGGCCGGAGCCAATAGCTCCGCAGTCATCAGCCCGAGGGCCGGAAAGTACGGGGCATCGGTCGTATCGTTTGCCCAGGCGGCCCACGCTCCCGGGCAATCGAGAGCGGCCCACATCACCCGATCCTCCACCACTCCGTCTGCTCCGGCAACGGTTTCGTCCGGTGTCCATGTCGCGGCCACCACACCATCGTGGTCGACCGGGCCGGGAAAAATGCGAAGGCCGTCGGGGCGCTCGGTGCCGCAGACAAAGCAGGTCGGGGCCCCGTGATCCTCCCAACCACCGAATCTCTTCACCGCTTCCACGGCCTCCTCCAAGCGGATGAAGGGTACAACCGCGTCGGGCCGGGTCGAGGGCTCTGCGTCCAGGACGGGCTTGCCGCCGACACTGGCTCGGATTTTTCCGTCGGAGACGGTCACGTCGAGCGGCGTGTCCAATGGTGGAGGCGAGTGAAGCTTGACCTTGGCAGGTCCATCGACCAACTCGCCGACAACACCTGCGGCATACCCGCCGTTGCCCGAACGGGCAGGGCCGTTGTAGCGAGCGGGGATGGAGACGGTGCGACTCAAGCGCTGCAACCTAGTGCGAACCACCCCCTTTTAGCCAGGTGCCACCGCCGGGGGCGACCTCAGCACTAGGAGGCCGGTGCTTTCTACACTCCGCGCCCATGCCGGTCGAAATCGACATTGCCCACGTGGCGCGCCTGGCTAGACTCGGTCTGAGTCCCGAGGAACTGGACCACTACAAGGAGCAGTTGGGGTTGATCCTCGAGCATGCCGCCCGGGTCCAGGAACTGGAGTCAGACGAAGCCATCGAGAGCGCGCATCCGCTGCGCCTGACCAATAGGTACCGAGAGGATGACCGTCGCCCTTCGCTTGATCGCGAAGAGGTGCTGGACCAGGCACCCGAGGCTCGCGACGGCTATTTCGTGGCTCCTCCCGCCTTGGATACCGAATGAGATGGACCATCGCAGGAGCGGGAGCCGCTCTGAGAACAGGGGAGCTCACGTCGACTGAGCTTCTGGAGACGATCTTGGCTACTGCGTCGCGAACCGAGGCGCAGCTCCATGCCTATTTGACGATTGATCACGACGGAGCCAGAGAAGCGGCCGCTAAGTCGGATTCCGACCTGGCCGACGGAGTAGACCGCGGACCGCTGCACGGCATCCCGATAGCCCTCAAGGACAACATGGTGACCCGCGGCGTCGAGACGACCGCTGCTTCGCAAATCCTTGCCGGATACCGTCCGCCGTACGACGCAACCGTGGTGGGCAAACTGCGAGATGCGGGTGCGGTGATAGTGGGGAAGACGAACCTCGACGAGTTTGCCATGGGGTCGTCCACCGAGAACTCGGCTTATGGCCCGTCGTTCAATCCTTGGGACATAACCAGGGTTCCGGGGGGTTCCTCCGGTGGATCGGCTGCTGCGGTTGCCGTGGGATCGGCGCTGGGAGCGCTCGGCTCAGACACTGGCGGCTCGATTCGTCAGCCGGCCGCGCTTTCCGGAGTCGTGGGAATGAAACCAACCTACGGGACCGTGTCGCGATACGGGTTGATCGCGTTTGCGTCGTCCCTCGATCAGATCGGCCCTCTGACCAGGACGGTCGAGGATTCGGCGCTCCTTCTGGAGGCGATTTGGGGCTATGACCCGCTGGACTCGACGAGCTACCCCGGAGATCTTCCCGATGTGAGATCCGGTTTGGAGGAAGGCGTGGCGGGTCTGCGCATTGGTGTCGTCAGAGAGCTCGGAGGTGAGGGCTATGAGCCCGAGGTGGCGGCATCCGTGCGCCGTGCGGTCGAGCAGTTGGCGGCGCAAGGCGCTGAGATCGTAGAAGTGTCGCTGCCCAGCTTCGAGATCGCTCTGTCCGCCTACTACCTGATAGCTCCCGCTGAGGCTTCGGCGAACCTGGCTCGTTTCGACGGCATTCGTTATGGCCATCGTTCACCAGGTGAGACCACAGAGGACTTGATGGCCAGGACGCGAGCCGAAGGTTTTGGTCCTGAGCCGACACGACGAATCCTTCTCGGCACGTACGCCCTTTCCGCCGGCTACTACGAAGCTTTCTATGGCCAGGCTCAGAAGGTCAGGGCCGCGATCCAGAACGACTACTCGAAGGCATACGAAGAGGTCGATGTCCTGGTCTCGCCGACCAGCCCAACTGTTGCGTTCGAGGCCGGGGAGCGTGTCGATGACCCGTTGGCTATGTACTTGTCGGATATCTGCACGATCCCCTCGAACCTCAGTGGCCACCCTGCGATCTCGGTGCCCATAGGGCTCGACGGTGACAACCTCCCGATCGGCTTTCAGGTGATGGCGCCGGCTCTCGGCGAGCAAATCATGTTCCGAGTTGCAGCCGAAGTCGAGCGCCTCGCCGGTTTTACTGTTGCGCCCGAGCTGGATCTGGTGCCGTCGTGAGCTGGGAAGCCGTCATCGGAATCGAAGTCCATGTGGAGCTGGCGACTGACTCAAAGATGTTCTGTGGTTGTGCCGTCAGCTTCGGTGATGAGCCAAATACCAATGTCTGTCCCACCTGTCTTGGTCTTCCGGGAGCTCTCCCAGTTCCCAATCGCGCCGCTATCGAGGCCATCATGGCCATCGGGTTGGCATTGAATTGCGAGGTGTCTGCCGAGTCGGTGTTCCACCGCAAGAACTACTTCTACGCCGACCTCCCTAAGAACTATCAGATCTCCCAGTTCGACATACCGGTGTGTGTTGGCGGTTATCTCGACATCGAGGTCGAAGGGAAGGCCCACCGCGTGGGCATCGAGCGAGCCCACATGGAGGAGGACACCGGCAAATCCACACATTTGGGCGAGGGCGGCCGCATTCACGGTGCCGAAGTCACTCTCCTGGACTTCAACCGTTCCGGTGTACCTCTGGTCGAGATCGTCTCCAGGCCCGACATTCACACCGCGGGGCAAGCACGCGCCTACGCCCAGGAGCTGCGTGCCTTGGTGTCAGAATTGGGGGTCTCGGACGCCCGGCTCGAAGAGGGTTCGATTCGCTTCGATGCCAACGTCTCGATTCGGCCCCTTGGGGAGGCGGGGCTTGGCACAAAAGTCGAAGTCAAGAACATGAATTCGTTCCGGTCGCTGGAACGCGCTGTCGACTATGAGATCGCTCGTCAGATCGACATCACCGAGACTGGCGGGGGTGTTGTTCAGGAGACCCGTCATTGGGACGAAGAAGCTGAGGTCACTCACTCGATGAGGACGAAAGAGGGATCGTCCGACTATCGCTACTTCACCGAGCCCGACCTCGTTCCCATGGTCATGGACGCAGAATGGGTCGACAGGGTGGCGGCGACCATCCCCGAGCTGCCCGCTGCCCGTCGCCTCCGCTATGTGAGCTCGGGTGTTGGCAGCGATCTAGCAGGTGTCCTCACGGCTTCCAGCGCGGGATTGCGCAGCATCCACGAGGACGCCGTTGCTGCCGGGGCCGATGCCCGGGCAGCCGCCAACTGGGTCACCGGCGAACTCACTGCCTGGTCCCGGCGAAACGAAGGCCAAGAGATTCCGATTTCGGGGAATCATCTCGCCGCCCTGATTGCTCTGGTCGAAGAGGGCACGGTGTCTACCTCCGCGGCAAAAGAAGTGCTCGATGGCGTCCTGGCAGGTGAGGGCACCCCGGCCGAGGTGGCCGATTCCCGCGACCTCGTACAGATATCAGACGCATCGGCTCTCGCCTCCGCCGTGGATGACGTGATCAGTGAGAATCCCAAGGCCGTTGCCGACTACCGGTCGGGCGAGCAAAAGATCGTGGGGTTTCTGGTGGGACAGGTGATGCGCGCCACCGGCGGAAAGGCCGATCCCCGACTGGTCAGCCAGCTGCTCGAGGAGAAGCTGGCACCCTGAAGGGTGTCGCCTTGCACATAGGCACTCTTCTCTGCGCCATCCGGTTACCGTTTGATCGTGCAGCGGCACACCAAGATCATCGCCACCCTTGGCCCTTCGGTTGCCGATGAGGAGTCGGTTCTCGCCATGGTCGAAGCGGGAATGGACGTGGCTCGTCTCAACTTCTCCCACGGTGATCACGACCTTCACCGTTCGTTCGCCAAGTGGGTTCGCAACGCTGCCGCTGAGGCCGGGCGGCATGTGGCTCTTCTCCAAGACATTCAAGGACCCAAGCTTCGAGTGGGCGATTTCCCGGACGGGTCAATAGACCTCGCCACGGGATCCGAGGTGAACTTGGTCGAAGGCGATGGCTCCGGCTCGGAGAAGGTGATCCCGTGCGCGTACGACGGGCTGATGGAAGATGTGGCCGTAGGAGACCGGGTGGTGCTGGCCGACGGGATGATTCGGCTCGAGGTGGTGGGGAAAGGCGATGACTCGCTCATCGCCAGGGTGGCGTCCGGGGGAGCGTTGAGCGACAAGAAGGGGATCGCATTCCCTGACAGTCGCCTCACTCTCAAGAGCGTCACGCCCAAAGACGAGATCGACCTCGCTTTCGGTCGGGAGATCGGCGTCGATTACGTGGCGGCGTCTTTTGTCCGGTCAGCCACTGATGTGAGCGAGGTAGCGTCCTTGGCCGGCGATGCGCCGGTCATCGCCAAGATCGAACTCGCCCAGGCGTATGCCGATCTCGACGACATTCTCGGCGCGGCATACGGAGTCATGGTGGCTCGAGGTGACCTCGGAGTGCAGCTGCCCTTGGAGAGAATCCCCTTGATCCAAACCGACGTTTTGCGGCGCACCAATCAGGCGGGCGCAGTATCGATCACTGCCACCGAGATGTTGGAGTCGATGACTCACAGTTCCCGACCGACTCGGGCCGAGGTGACCGACGTTTCTAATGCCGTGCAGACCGGAACCGATGCGGTGATGCTCTCGGGGGAGACTGCTGTCGGCGACTACCCCATCGAAGCAATCCGGGCGATGTCGGCGATTTGCCGCGCAGTCGAGGAAGGGACCCGATCCGACCTGATCGACGGGCGTGCAATCCCCTTTGTTCACGACCCGAATCGCGTGGCCTCAGCAGTTGCCCAAGCGGCAACCCAGGTTGCGGTGAACGTCGGGGCCGAGGCGATCGTGGCCTTCACCGAGTCGGGCAATACTGCTCGGTTGATCTCGAAGTATCGGCCCCAGGCCGAGGTCATAGCGTTCAGCCCGAACTCGGTAACGCGAAACCGCATGGCGTTGCTTTGGGGCATCCAGGCCCACGACTTTGCACGGGCCACCTACACAGACGAGGAGATCGCCACCGCTTCGGCCATTCTGCAGAAGGAAGGCCTGGCCAAGCGGGGCGAGACGATCGTCATGGTCGCCGGTGTTCCGCCCAACATCAAGGCTTCGACGAATCTGGTCAAGGTTCACGTGGTCGGTGAGCTTTCCGGCGGGCTCGGGTCCTGAGTACGATCGCCGCAAATGGGCCAGTCAGTCGTCATCAAAAGATCACTCACGGCCGGAGATGTGCTCCTGGTTGACACCGATCGGAGTTTCACGGGCCAAGATGGCGAGGTAGTCACTCCCGACCGGTCAGGGAAAGGGGTGCCGGCGAAGCTGGGTGACAGCGTGTTTTCCTTGGGCATCGGTGTCGACCACGTCCATGTGCTTCAGAATCAAGTGTCGCTGCGTCGGCCCGGGGGCTGGGACGATGATGCAGTCCGCGAAGTAGAGACCGTCATCGAGGGCTTTCTCGAGTATTACCAGTAGCGCCGGGTCGGCGACACCTATGGCTCGATTGTGGTCGTGGTGTCCTGAGGTGGGGCAGTCGTCGTTGTCGTCGACGACGGCACAGTTGTGGTCGTCGGTGGCGCTGTCGTGGTGGTGGGACACCCTCCGGCTCCTGGCATTCCGCAGGGATTGACTTCGATGACCGCAAACCGCGGCGCATACCGGACCACCCACTCTTCTTCTCTCACCAAGTCGGTGCCGCCTCGAAGGATGGTGCGTGTCACCGTGACGCTCCAGCCGTCGGCTTCCGACTGCACTTCCACCTCCTGGCCTGGCGCCAGCTCCGGGTTGGGTTGGTAGAGGGGATCGCCTGGTTGGGATTCGGCGTATCTGCCCGACACCGATCCTTTGACATGCAAGGCGTCTGGGCCACCTTCAGCAGCAACCCACACCTTGCGTTGGCCGCCGCTCTGCTCGCCTTTGAGGGTGCGCCCGTCGTTGAAGCTGAAGAAGCGCACCGTGATCGAAGTATCCGTATGGAAGGTGTCGATCAGAATTGCGTAGTCGGAGTTGTTGCGGAAGACCAGGTCGGGAGTCCGCCAGTTGATGGTTGCCTCGATTCCCTCTGGATACCGGGGGAAGTAGTAGGAGTGCGCCTTGTGCTCGACGTCTTCGTAGCCGCCCCAGAAGACGGCGTTGTAGAAGGTCGTTGCGAACTGGCTCACGCCACCGCCGACCGTGTCCTCGAACTGGCCGGCGACGATGGTGCCCGCGGGCACGAAGCCTTTCTCTTCCGTGCGCTCGCCGACCGTGTCATTCAGCGAGAGAGTGCGTCCGGGCAGAACCATGACTCCGTCCATGAGATCTGCGAATCGCTGGATATTGGTCACTCGCGCCTCACAGCAGGCGTGGAAGGTGGTGAACTGGCTCACGAGATGTTCCACCCGCAGACTCTGAAGGTATTCCGTGGTCACCTCGGGGTCGGAGCCTTCAACTATGGGCAGTTCACCCCGCCGTGACGGGGTCAAGCCAGCGATGAAGAGTCGTTCGGCCGTAATCGTTTGATCGATCCGCGTTCCCTTCTTTCCCGGGATGAGGGTCACGATTTCACCGCTGATTTCGAGGCGGGCATCCACCGCTTCGTCCTCGAACAGCTCTCGTACCGGCTCGAGATACTCGTTGATGACCTCCGGGTCGAATGAATTGACGATTCGGGGGGTGTCCGTCGTGATCGTCACCGAGCGGAAAGCGTCCGTGAGCTGGTCTGCATCGAACGTCACCCAATCGCCGTCATAGAACATTTCGATCGGGCCCGAGAGGAGTTGGCGCGCCTCGGCGGCGGCGGCCTCGACATCGTCGTCGGTCAAGGACGCCTCGATGAGCTGGGTAGGGATCTCGGATTGTTCCGACACCGGGGCGAGCATCGAGTCCTCGACGACACCCATTGCCGGTCCCCGGTCAACGCCGATACCGGTTCGCGGGTACTCAGGAACGACCTCGCCGTCCTCGAGGAGCACCGCTCCCGGGGAAGCCGGGTTGGCGATTACTTCTGTGTCCCATTTCGTGAAGACCGCTTCCAGGTCATCGGCCGAGATCGAACCCACGACCTCGACCTCCGTGGTCGAGGACAGGTTGGTCAACCAATGCCAGAACTGGTCGAAGGGGCCACCGGTGCGTCCGATCGCCATGGCTTGGTCGGTGATGCTCTCGGTATCTATGTCGAGTCCGGCCTCAGCGGGCTGGAGGCTGACGAACTTGTCGTCAACTGTGAATAGGGCGGGTCTGGTTACGTAGGCCTCTTCCACGCCAACCAGGGTGGTGAGGGCTTCGTCTCGATCTTGGCCACCCAGGTCGACTCCGGCGACTTGCACGTTGCCCAGCACTTCCCCTTGGGAGGTCCATCTGGTGATTCCGTATGCCGCCAGCACGACCACAACCAGGGCCGCGACGATGAGACCGGACGCGACCATAGGCGTGAGGCGAAATGGGAGGTGGAGTTTCATTGGGAAGGCCGCCCGACCGGCCTAACTGCGTCTAGATCAGGATCGTAATTGTCAAATGACGAATACGTGAATCGTCGGACTCCCCAGCTATAACTCGGATCATGGAACTCGAGTTCCCAGAGGTCGTCGATGGCGACGACGTCCGCGTATCAGCCTCGACCTACGTCAGTTTCAAGCAATGCCCGGAGCAGGCCAACTCCAAGCTGCAGGGGATCTATGGGCCCGACTCACGCCCCGCCTTCACCGGGAGTCTCGCCCACGCGGTGTTCAGCCGTCATCTGAGCCAAGGGCCGATTGGCGACGAGGAGTTCGTGCAGGCTTGCCGCGAGGAGATCGGGAACTCGACACTCAACCTCAAGTTGGGATCGCTCGGACTAAAGCCTTCGGAGCTGTCGTCAGTGATTGAGGAGGTGAGGGGTTACTACCAGCGCTTCGTCAAGCTTCCTGTGGACGGGTTCCGCGGCGCCGAGGTCGCGCTAGACAACGAGCCTTTGCCCGGGGTCAGGCTGGTCGGGAAGGTCGATGCCGTCTTTCTCGACGAGTTGGGGGGTGATCGCCTGGTCGATTGGAAGACGGGGGAAGTGGGCGAGCCGCTCGATCAGCTGTTGTTCTATTCGCTGTTGTGGGCATTGGTCAAGAATCGGTTGCCGGCCAGGGTCGCGGCGGTGTCGGTTAAGACGGGGGAGAACTTCGACGCAGTTCCAGCGTCGAGCGATGTGGAAAGAGTCATCGCAGAGGTTTCGGCCCTGGTCAGCGAGATCCGGCTCGGGTGGAACAAGGGCGTCGGCTTGGAGCGTCGGGCAGGTCCGTGGTGTCGCTACTGCCCGGTTCTCGAGGATTGCTCAGAAGGAAAGGCAGCGGAGGCGCTGCTCGGTTGAGCAACGCCTCCGCTCGGCCGGCTCAGCAGCAGTCACCACAGCAGCCGGGGCCATCATTGCGAACTGTCATCACATCTCCTTTGATCGATGACCTTCGATTCATTGATCATGGTCGATATATCGATGATTGTCAATGTATGACGATAGGATGTCGCCATGGAGATGTGCTGCACTCCGTTGTATGAGGGAGTTCTGGACGAGGGCGAGGCCGTGGAGATGTCGGCTCTCCTCACCGCGCTCGCCGACCCGGTACGGCTGAGGATCGTGTCGATGTTGGCTGCAGCACCCGACGGTGCAGCATGTGGATGTGATCTGGAAGGACCGTTGGGTCTCACCCAGCCAACTGTGTCCCATCATTTGAAGGTCCTCCGGGAAGCAGGGCTCGTAGAAGGGCGTCGCGAGGGCCGATGGGTTCACTACACCGTGGTTCCGGAGCGCCTTCAAGAGATCACCGACGCGATCTCACCACGCGAGCTGGTTACCGGCTAGGCCTTTCGAGTTCCTTCTTGAAAGCGCCGAACAATTGCTGTTGCATCTCGCCTTCCAGCCTCTCTGGATGCCATTGCACACCGATTGCCCACCATGATCCGTCACAGCGGGCTGCCTCGATCAGCCCGTCCGGGGCAACTCCTTCCACGATGAGCCCGGGAGCCAGTTGATCCACACCCTGATGGTGGAGTGTGTTCACCTTGATGTCGGTCGCCTCGAACACCGAAGCCAGCACGCCTGCTGGGTCCAACGTCACCGGGTGGCGGCGCTCTTCGGCCTCGTCTGGGTCGTAGCCTTCTGCGATCGGCTCGTGGGCGCTTCCCGGGGCCGTCACGTCCTGAGTCAGAGTGCCGCCAAGGGCGACGTTCAGTAGTTGCAGGCCGCGGCAGATGGCCAAGACCGGTTTCCGGGCTTCTCGGGCAGCGGCGACGAGAGCAATCTCGAAACGGTCAACCGCAATGTCCGATTTCTCCACCCGCTGAGGCAGCCGCCCATAGGTGGCTGGATCGATGTCTCCACCTCCGGTGAGAATGAGGCCATCGAGGATCTCCACCATCCGAGGGGCGAGAGACGTGTCCAGGCCGTTGGGAATGACCAACGGGAGCATGCCGGCGTCGATGACCGCTGAGGTGTACGTCGTCTCCAGGGTGTCCAGGACCTGAGGGCCGGCGTAGGTGGGGAACTCACCCCGCCAGGCTGTGAGGCCGACGGCGACCGTCATTGGGACATGTCCGATTCGCGGTGTTTGGCTCCGGGCCCGACGGGGGCGCGTACTCCGCGGAACTCCCAGTCACCTCCCAAGGCCGTGGAGAGGACTTCCTCGGACTCGCTGGGCTGGGCTCCCACGTCGTCACGAACGGGCTCGGGGCCGGTGACGATCGTGTTGGTCAATGCGCCGAGGCCCTCCACTTCCACGGTCACCACGTCGCCGGGCTCCACCGGCCGCGAGCCGGCCGGAGTGCCACTGAGGATCAGATCGCCGGGAAGCAGGGTGATGGTGCGTGCGATGTCCGCCACCAGATAGTTCATGTCCCATTGCATCTCGGACGTGTTCCCGGACTGGCGGACCTCACCGTTGACGAGCGTCCTGATGCCCTTGTTTCGGAAGTCCCAATCGGTCACCAAACCGGGGCCCACCGGGCACAAGGTGTCCGAGCCTTTGACTCTCAGCATCGAGCCGGCGTCGGTATCCCTGAAGTCGTGCAGCCCGTAGTCGTTTGCGATGGTGTATCCGGAGATGTGGCTCCCGGCCTCTGCCGGAGACACGTTTCGGCATGTGGTGCCGATGACGATTGCGATCTCACCCTCGAAGTTCAAGTACTTGCAGCCTTGAGGTCTCACCACGTCGCCTCGGTGCGAATTGAGCGAGGTGGTCGGTTTGTGGAAGTAGGTGGGGGCTGGCGGGAGGCGCGTCATGAACTCTTCTACCCGGCTGGCGTAGTTGAGATGGCAGGCGATGATCTTGGACGGCCTCGTCGGTGGGAGGTGTATGGCCTCGGTTGCTTCGAGCACACGTCCGTCGCCTGCCCGCAACGTGGTGCCATCCACGGTCACCTCGGTCACTGCGCCGTCGAGGAGAATCATCCGAGTCTCTGCCATCTCGTTCACGCTACCTGCGTTGGCGGGTCTGGTTAAGTTCAGATCATCGAAATGACCATCGGGATCCTGCATTCGGACCTCGGCGATCCCAACGCCGACATCACCTCACACGACACCTACCTCCGCGGCTTCCCGCACGCCGCGTTCAGGAGATTGCGTGAGAAAGAGCCGGTCTCTTGGGTGACTGAGGCCGACGGCACGGGCTTCTGGGCGTTGACCAAGCATGCCGACGTGGTCGAGGTGAGTCGGGACTATCACCGTTTCACTGCCTCGAGGGGGATCCGGATCGAGCAGATGGACGACGAAGAGCTCCACGCACGTCGGACGCTGATGGAATTCGATCCTCCAGAGCACACCCGTCTCCGCCGGCTGGTGCAACCCGGTTTCACGCCCAAGGTGGTCGCCACATATGAGGAGGCATTTCGAAAGCTGGTGAACCTCGTGCTCGACCAGGTCTTGACTCAAACGGAGTTCGATTTCGTCACCGAAGTCGCTCGAGAGCTGCCGATCAGGATGTTGTGCCGGCTGCTCGGTGTGCCGGAGGAGGACGCGGGCGACATGGTGGCATGGGGCGACCAGATGATCTCCAACGCCGACCCGGAATACACGCCGGTAATCATCGACAAGATGGACACAGAGGAGTATCGGCTGCTGCCGTTCCGATCGCCGGCCGCTCTCGAAGTGTTCCGCTACGCGGAGGACATCGCCTTAGAGCGCCGAGCGCAGCCAAGAGACGACATCATCACCACTCTGCTGACGGCCGAGCCCGACGGGGAGCCGCTGACCGAGCTCGAGTTCAAGAACTTCTTCACTCTGATGATGGTCGCAGGCAATGAGACCACCCGGCACACGATCAGCCACGGGCTGATCTATCTTCGGAACCATCCCGATCAGTTGGAAGCCTGGCGTGCAGATCCCGGGACCTTGTCGAGAAGCGCCACCGAGGAGATCCTCAGGGCGTCGGGAGTCACGATGCATTTCCGACGCACCGCCACCGAAGACACCCAGATCAGGGGGGTCTCCATCGCGGCGGGGGACCGGGTGGTGATGTGGTACACGTCGGCGAACTACGACACGGATCAGTTCGAAGGTCCTTTCACGTTTGACTTAAGAAGAGAGCCGAACAACCACGTCACATTTGGGACCGGGCGTCACGTCTGCCTGGGCGCGGCCCTCGCCCGCCTCGAGGTGAGGGTCTTCTACGAGGAGTTCTTGCGCCGGGTCGAATCCTTCGACGTGGGCGAGCCCGACCGCCTTCGGTCCAACTTCATCTCTGGGATCAAACACCTTCCCGTTACGGTGAAGGTGGCCTGATCATCGGATTCTCGCGAACCCCTTGCCTGTCGAGTGTGCTTATTGACAAACTGAGGATGACGCTAAGCACGCTCGACGGTTGATTTCACCCTGAGAGTGCAGCGGCGATGATGTCGATGGCATGATCGACGTGTTCGGTGGTAGACCGCCTGTTCAATATGGCGAACCTGAGAACGAACCGGCCCTCCACGACCGTGGGAGAGAGATGCACCCGCTTATCGGCGATGACGGCCTCGTAGGCGCGCCGGCCGGCCTCATCATCGTCGAAGCCAAAGGCCACGATCGAGAGATCAGGAGTCCACGGGGTTGTGACTCCGGCCAGCCCTGTGAGTCGCTCGTAGGCGTAGCGCGCCAAGTCCAGGCTGGAATCGAGGGCCTCCCGAAACGCGCCGACGCCGTGAAGCTGGAGCGGTAACCAAACCGCCAGGCCGCGGTTCGGCCTGCTCAGCTCGGGGCCAAGTGAGGCGATGTCCCGGAGACCCATATATGTGTCCTCGTCCCGAAGGTAGGCGCCCCGTCCCTTGTTGGCTTCGACCAGGTGCGTCTCGTCGCGCACCAGCAGGGCTCCGACGCCGAACGGGATCGAAAGCCCTTTATGCGGGTCGAGCGCGATCGAATCGGCCTTGCCGATCCCGGCCAAAACCGCGGCGCCTCGTTGGGTGAGTTGGAAGAACCCTCCGTAAGCAGCGTCGACGTGAAACCAGAGGTCATGGGCCGCTGCCACCTCCCCAAGCTCGGTGAGCGGATCGACTGTGCCGGTGTCGGTTGTGCCTGCCGAGCCCGCTATGAGGAACGGCTTAAGACCTGATTCCAGGTCTTCATTGATGGCCTTCTCCAGGAGGTCGACGCGCATCCGTAGTTCCTCGTCGACGCCGACCACGCGGATCAGATCGCTTCGGATTCCGGCTAGTCGTGCCGCCTTTGCGATTGAATGATGAGTGTGGGGGCTGACATAGAGAACGCCATCGCCGATCTCCTCACCCAGTCGCGCCGTCCGTCCGGCGACGATGCCGCAGAAGTTGGCGGTGGAGCCCCCCGACAAGAGCACGCCTGCGGCGTGGTCACCGAGGTCGAACAGCGACACGAGCCAACGGACGATTCCGTGCTCGATTGCCGACATTCCCGGCGCGGCCGCCGCGACACCTGTATACCGATTGAGGCCGGTGGCCAGAAGATCGGCGAGAGCCCCGGAATAGAGGCCCGCACCCGGGATGTAGGACATGTGTCCACCCGAAGGGTGGTAGATACCGGGTCGACCGGCCACATCGAGGTCTGCGATGATCGAGCGGATCGATCGACCGCGCTCGTCGGGTGGCGCCATGAGCTGCCGTATGGCCTGCTCGTCGATGTCCTCTCCGGCCGCGGGCAGGGCGGCGCTGTCCTCGTGCCAGGTTTCGAGGTAGGAGAGAACGGCTTCACTCAGCTCATCGCGCTCTCGTTTGTCGGGTTCCAGCGGAATCGACATGAGCCCAAGGTAACACTCATCGTCGACCTTCACAGCAAGGATCGAGTCTCTACGATCTGGGGTGACATAGGAGTTTCGTGCACACCGATTATGACCGCCTGAGATTGCTCTGGCCCGACCACCTGGGTCTTGCCCGAGGCAAGTATCTGCCCAAGGCGCGAGCCGAGCGTGGTACCGCTCATTGCATCACCCTCTTCTCACTGGGATACGACCGGGAGATGTACCCGTACGAGAACTCGATGTTCTGGAAAGGCCTTCCCGACTGCGATGCCGTGTTCGACCCTGCGGAGGTCAGACCGGGATGGGAGAAGAGGACCGCGGTATCGATCCCGAAGCTGCTTCGGGAGGGACGACCCGTGGCCATGGCACCCCGCAATGTCTTGATCGATGCGGTTGAGGCCTGGAGGGCTCATGGCCTCGAGCCGATGGTCGGGCTCGAGCTCGAAGCGTTCCTCTTCGAGTCCGACGGCGACGGCGGATGGCGGCCCATAGCCACGCCGGGCCACTTCGTGTACGGCACCGGCGCAGCGATGGACCCCACAGGTGTGATCGACGAGATCATGGCCACCTCCCGTCAGGTTGGGTTCCCACTCGAGTCGGTCAACACCGAGTACGACAACGGCCAGTTCGAGCTCACGCTGACCTACGCCGACGCGCTAAAGGCAGCCGATGACGCCTTCTTGTTCAAAGTCATGGCGCACGAGATCGCTATGAAAAACGGATATCGGCTCACTTTCATGGGCAAGCCGATCAACGGCCGGGGCGGCAACGGGACCCATGTCAACTTCTCGTTCAACGACTCCGACGGAGCCAATGCCCTGTATGACCAGGAGGCCGATGACGGGTTGAGCGAGCTTGCCCGGTCCGTGATCGCAGGGACACTTCACCACCACGTAGGGATGACCGCCTTGATGGCCCCAACGGTCAACGCCTACAAACGTCTCCAGCCGGGAAGCCTGTGCGGCTATTGGGCGAACTGGGGTTATGACCATCGGGGGGTCACGGTACGGGTGCCGCCCGCACGGGAAGCAGGAACCAGGCTCGAACACCGAATGGGAGACGGTGCAGTGGGCACCCATCAGGCTGTTGCCACCGTCCTGACTGCCGCCCGACTCGGATACGAGAAGGGGTACGAGATACCCGAAGTGGAGACACTCGACTGCATCGAGTCGGCCGGAACCGACGTGGTCTGCCCGCCATCGCTCAAAGACGCTCTCGATGCCCTCGAAGACGACTCGGACCTGATCGAGGCGGTAGGCCCCGATTTCGTCGAGGGCTTTGTGACGGTAAAACGTGCGGAATGGCGGCGTTACGAGACGTGGACCACCGACTGGGAGCTCGAGCAGTACTTTCCGTTCCACTGATGGAAGGCTTCATCCTCCCGAAATCACCCGCCGGCAAGGCGTCTCTGATTCCTGCGCCGCCCTGGCACTACTCAGGAGAGATGCTGACGGTCGAGTATCGCACGGATCCTGCCAACGTCGAGGCGCTGCTCCCGGATAGCGCGTCGCTGGCGACCGACGATCCCGGAGCGGTGGCCTTGATCTGGGCTGACTGGCAGAGCTGCGGCGACGACTTTTCCGAGTTGACCGATCCCGGCCGCTCTCAATACAAGGAATGTTTCGCCGTCATCCGCTGTGAGTGGGACTCCAAGACCTGGAGCAGGAGTCCCTACATCTGGGTCGACAAAGATTTTGCTCTAGTCCGCGGATACCACCAGGGTTATCCGAAGAAGCTCGGCGACATCTGGATGACTCGACCGGTGACCGTGGGAAGGGCAGGCCCTCGCCTCGCGCCGGGTGGTGTTTTTGGGGCAACGCTGTCCGTGGCCGGACGACGAGTCGCCGAAGCTCGACTCACTCTCACCGCTCCGGCAACTGCCCCAGGATTCGTGAACACCCACCCGATGCTTCACAACCGCCAATGGCCGGCCATCGAATCTGACGGGTCGATGTCGATGGACGAACTGGTGACGATGTCGGGTTACGACGGTGAGGTGGCAGACGTTTGGTCGGCCGACGCAGAAATCGACCTCTATCACGCTCCCACAGAGGAGCTGGCAGCATTGACGCCTGATGAGATCATAGGCGGCTATTACCACCGGGTCGCCACTTCCTGGAGGAGCGGGACAACACTCAGGCGGGCCTGATGGAGGCAGCCGTCTTCGGAATCTCCGCTGCCGTGTTGCTGGTCACCGCGGTTTCGGGGAAGTTCGAGAGAACCCTGATCACCATCCCAATGCTGATCGTCGCCCTCGGCATCGCCGGAGGCGCAGTGTTCGACGTCAGCTTCGATCCCGACAACGGGTCGATTGTGTTTCTCGAGCTCACCCTGGCCTTGGTGCTGTTCTCCGACGCCTCCAGAATCGACCTCAAGACCTTGCGCAGCCAGGAGGCCTGGCCCCGGAGAATGCTCCTCATCGGCCTTCCCGTGGCGATCGTGCTGGGGGCGGTGTTAGGGGCGCTCGGGCTCCATCTGGAGCTGGGATGGGCGCTCCTCCTCGGGGTGATCCTGGCCCCAACCGATGCTGCCCTCGCCGAGCCTGTGCTGGTGACCGAGGAGCTGCCAGCAAGAATCCGCCAAACGGTCAACGTCGAGTCGGGGCTGAACGACGGGCTCGCCTTGCCGGCGCTTTTTGTCGCAATCGCTTTGATCGAGGCCGAGGATGGCATATCCGGAGCGGAGATCGTGCGACTCTTCTCGGTTCAGCTCGGGCTTGGCATGGCCTTCGGCGTCGCCTTTGGCGTGCTTGGTGGATGGCTGGTCGGTCGGGGCATCAGCAGCGGCTGGATGAGCGAGGGGTACCAGAAGACGGCAACAGTTGCTTTGGCGCTGGCGACATTCGGTGCCAGTCAATGGGTTGGGGCGAGTGGCTTCGTCGCCGCATTTGTCGCCGGGATGGTCTTCGCATGGTTGTGCCGGGGGACAACACAGGGCCTATTCGAGTTCGCCGAGAACGAGGCCGGAGCATTGGTGTTGATCGCGTTCCTCCTCCTGGGTGCCGGGCCCCTGCGTTCGATCATCGTTGAGCCGCCCAAGTGGGAGGTCTGGGTGGTGGCTCTGCTCTCCATAGCGTTGGTGCGTCCTATCGCCATCCTCCTCTCAATGGTGGGAACCAAGGCGATGGTCCCTACTCGTCTCTTCTTGGGATGGTTCGGCCCCAGAGGTCTGGCCACGGTTGTGTTCCTGCTCACCGCGATCGAAGAGGTGGGCCAGGT
The DNA here is from genome assembly GCA_965216725.1 of Acidimicrobiia bacterium. Taxonomy (GTDB): domain Bacteria; phylum Actinomycetota; class Acidimicrobiia; order Spongiisociales; family ZC4RG35; genus JACZUI01. The sequence goes on from CBDCGI010000022.1 coordinate 30,378, forward strand.
TCCAGAGGTGGTAGATCACACTGTGGCATTGACGATCTTGCTTTCGGTTGTGGCTCACGGTCTCACCGCGTACCCGGCATCTTCGCGTCTCGTCCGGGCGATTGCGGAGATGCCCGAGGAGGAGACGGCGGCGATGGCCGAAATGGAGCCGGTCGACGAGCTGCCGGCGCGGGTGATGGCGGCCCGGCGCTAGGCCTGTCCGCGGCTCAGCTCACCAGCGAGGTAGCCAAAAACACGACTGTCAGGGATACCAGGGCCCCGGCAATCCCCAGGGCGCGTGACACCTTGGTCCCCCCCTGCACGGCCACGATTCCGTGGGCAACGGCAACGGCGAAGCTGGCGATGGCGAGAGCCACTTTGGTCCAAAGTCGGACCGCATAGGAGTTGAGGGCGAGGCCGCCCAGATCGACGCCATGCCTCCACGTGAGGCCGAGACCCGTGGCAAGAAGCATGGGGATCAGCAGGTACATGGATAACCGAGCGAATACCCGTCCAGCCTCCGTGAAGAGATGCGTGCGATCAGATGGGGAGAGGCGCTTTGCTGCCGGTCTCACCACGGTCACTAGCAACAGCTGCCCCCCAACCCACAGGATCGCGGCGAAAACGTGGAGGAATCGAACCCATGACCAGACTGACATTCCTCTCCGCCCGCTTCAGACCGGCTCGAATCGGGCGGTGAAATGGCGAAGCCACGGAGCCTGCTTGACAATCCGCAGCCCCCGCAGCTGAGCCGACGCTCGGGACACCCGGCCGATCACCTCTCCCACGTAGTCGATGTGAGATTGGGTATAGGTGCGGCGGGGCACCGCCAAGCGCACCAACTCCATTGGAGCGGGTGTCTCGGTCCCATCAGCGTTCACGCTCCCGAACATCACGGAGCCGATCTCCACCGCTCGCACCCCGCCTTCGAGGTACAGGGCACATGCCAGCACCTGAGCCGGGTATTCGGACGGGGGTATATGAGAAAGCATCGTCCCCGCGTCGATATAGATGGCGTGACCGCCGGGTGGCTGGACGATCGGCACTCCGTGACTTGTGATCAACTCTCCCAGATATGCGGTGGATCGCACCCGATAGCGGAGATAGTCCTCATCCAGTGCTTCCCAGAGACCTTGGGCCACGGCCTCCAGGTCATAACCAGCCATTCCCCCGTAGGTCGGGAATCCCTCGGTGAGGATCAGGAGATTCCGCGCCGCGATGGCCCTTTCCGGGTCGTTGAGGGCAAGAAAACCTCCGATGTTGGACATACCATCTTTCTTGGCCGACATGGTGGCTCCGTCGGCCAGCGCAAACATGCCTCTGGCGATATCCAGCGGAGACGACCCGTCATACCCAGGCTCGCGGGTCTTGATGAACCAGGAGTTCTCGGCGAATCTGCACGCGTCGAGGAAGAAGGGGATGCTGTGCTTCGCGCATATCTCGCTGACCGCTTCCAGATTGGCCATCGATACCGGCTGGCCACCTCCCGAATTGTTGGTGATAGTCATCATCACCATCGGAATCCGCTCTCTGCCGACGCTGGCGATGGTGTCTTCGAGGGCGACGAGATTCATGTTCCCCTTGAAAGGATGGGTGGACTGGGGGTGGGTGCCTTCGGCGATCACCAGGTCACGCGCTTCGGCGCCCTGGTACTCGACGTTCGCCCGCGTGGTGTCGAAGTGGGTGTTGGAGGGAACGACATCGCCATCATTGACCATCACGGTGAACAAGATCTTCTCCGCGGCTCGACCCTGATGGGTGGGGATCACATGCTGAAAGCCGGTGATTGAGGACACGGTGTCCCGAAAACGCTGGTACGAGCGGCTCCCCGCGTACGACTCGTCCCCCATCATCATCCCTGCCCATTGGCGGGTCGACATGGCGCCAGTACCGGAATCGGTTAGGAGGTCGATTATCACCCGGCGGGCTGGGATCCCAAACAGGTTGTAACCGGCCTCACTCAGAGCCGAGGCACGCTCTTCCCGGGTAGGAAAGTCGATTGGTTCTACCGTGTGAATACGAAAGGGCTCGATGATGGTTAGCGATTCGGTGCTCATCTGCTGTTCTTGGCCACCAGAACGTCGCACCCCGCTCGTTCGACGACACCTTTGCTGGTGGAGCCGAGAAGTGTCGATGCCAGTTTCCCGCGACCCCGGGTGCCGACCACCACGAGCTGCGCATCTTCCCGCTCGCAGTAGTCCACGATGGCGTCGGCGGGGTACCCCTCGAGGTCGACACGACTGACATCACCGGACCCTGCCAACTCCGTTTCGACTTCGTCCCAGACTTGCTGTTGCTTCAAGGCGGCCAGATCGGTGGTGTTTACGCTCACTTCACCTGGTAGATGCAGTATCGCCGGGGTGACGTCGCTGACGTAGAGGACATGAAGTGGTGCGTCGCGTCTGGCGGCCTCAACCACGGCAGCTTTCAGCGCCGTGGCGCTGTGGGCGCTTCCGTCGACTCCGACGACCACCGGTCTCACGATGCTCCTTTACGGCAAGTGACGAGACCATGTTCTCCCTTGCCTCGAACCGACCCTAGGGCCTAAAGACTCTCTTCGGATCCCAACCTGCTTTGCTAGCCCGATGAGCGCCACCCAACGCCATCGTGACGGAACGGGCTGGGAGCAAGCGGCGGGATACAGCCGCGCCGTGCGTCACGGCAACCACATCATGGTGAGCGGAACCACGGCGACCGGTGACGACAACGTGGTCGTCGGCGCGGAAACTTACCAACAGACTCGTGTTGCCCTCGAAAGAGCGCTGGATGCGGTCTCCGAGCTAGGGGGTTCACGTGAAGATATCGCCCGGACCCGAGTCTTTCTCACTCCCGATGCCGACTGGATCGAAGCCGCCAGGGCCCACGAAGAGATGCTCGGCGACCTGGCACCCGCCAACACCACTCTGTTCGTCAACTCTCTGGTGGGTGAGGGCTTCCTCGTCGAGGTCGAGGTGGAAGCAGTCATCGTCCCGTGAAGCCCACGCTGTGCAGCATCAGGGTCAACAACGATGTCACTGCGTCCGGGTTTGCTGAGATCGCGGGGGCTGCTGAAGACTCCGGATTCGACCAGATCTGGGTCTCGAACGATCTGATGCGTCACTCGGCCCTGGCCTTGGTGCCTGCCGCGCTCGCGGCCACGTCCCGTATTCAGGTCGGCATCGGAGTGCTCAACCCTTACACGATCCATCCGTCCGAGATCGCCATGTACTACCGATCGCTCGCCGACCTTGCCGAAGGCCGGCTCCTCCTTGGTATTGGCGCCGGCGCCGCCGATTTCCTCAGTTGGGTTGGAGTTTCCCGCCGGCGGCCTCTGGCAACCACGGAGAGAGCAATAATCGAGTTGAGGCACCTCTTTGGTGATTCAACTGCAACTCCGTCGGGGTGGGATGGGGGTGCACCAGGACTGGTGGGCAGAGGGGGCCCACCGATCTACGTGGGTGCCATGAGTCCCAAGATGCTGCAACTTGCCGGTCGGCTGGGCGATGGGGTGCTTCCCTTGCTCTTCCCACCGGAGAGATATGAAGAGGCTCGAGATCATGTCCTGGCTGGGTCCGATGGCAGGAACATCGATATCGCGGCGTGTGTCTGGTGCTCTGTGAGCGAGGACGCATCGTCTGCAGCGGCTGCTCTTGCCTCGCGGATCGCCTATTACGGACCGTCCTTCTCGCCCGAAGTGCTGGACGGTATCGGGCTCAAAGGCTCGGATCTGATGCCGGCAAGACGTGCCTTCATCGAAGGGCGTCGCGACGAGGCGAGGGCCCTCGTTCCGCGCTCCGCTTTGAGCCTGGGCCTGCACGGCGACGCTGCCGAGATCGTCGAGAGGTGTCAGCGACTGATCGAGATGGGGGCGGGTCACATCTCCTTCGGACCACCGCTTGGGCCGGAACCGAGAGCTGCGATTCGTATCCTCGGATCGAAAGTGGTCCCCGCGCTATCCGGTTAGCAGACGCTGCCCTCGCTGATTTGAAGTGTCTTCAGGTCGGAGTGGAAATCGAGGGCGTAGTCGCCACCTTCGCGGCCAATGCCTGAGATTCCGATGCCGCCGAACGGGGCAGTCAGGTCCCTGACCAAGAACGTATTGACCCAAACTGTGCCCGCCCTCACCGCTTCTCCCACACGGTTGGCCCGTTCCTCTGAACCTGTGTAGACAATCCCGGAGAGGCCGTACCGGGTGGAGTTCGCCATTGTTATCGCCTCCGCCTCGTCCTCGAATGTCTGGTAGGTGAGCACAGGCCCGAAGACTTCGCGTTGGACTATCTCGGAGTCGTTCGAGACCGGCTCGACAAGCGTCGGCTCGTACCAGAGCCCGTCTTCCTTCCATCTCTCGCCACCTCGTAGCACCGTGTCACCGTGGGCGCGAGCGCGGTCCACGAAGCCTTCGACCCGCTTCAGGTGATCGGGGTGGATCAGCGGCGACACGGTTGTTCGGGGATGCCGGCTATCTCCGAGCACGTGCTCATCGGTGAACTTGTGGAAGAGTTCGAGAAAGTCGCCGCCAACGGATTCTTCGACCAACAACCGAGTGCCGGCCAAACAGACCTGTCCGGCGTCGTCATATTGACCGGCAGCCTTCCGCGCAGCTGCCTCGAGATCGGCGTCGGCGAACACCATCAACGGGCCTTTCCCTCCAAGCTCGGCGGTGAATGGGGTGATGTTCAGAGCTGCAGCCGTGCCGATGTGCCGTGCTGTCTCTGGGGAGCCGGTGAATGAGATGCGACGCACACGTCGATCCGAGACCAGCGCGGCTCCGACCTCTTCGCCCATCCCCTGAACGATGTTGAGCACCCCCGGAGGGAACTCGGCCTCGTCGGCGAGATCTGCGAGCAGGGAGGCTGAGAGGGGTGACCATTCAGCCGGTTTCAAAACAACGGTGTTCCCTGCGGCAAGGGCAGGAGCGATCTTCCAAGTGGAGAGGATCCAAGGCGCGTTCCACGGCGTGATGATCACGGCGGGCCCGGCAGGCATGCGTATGACCCGGTTCTCCGTTCCCTTCGACGACCACACCCGCCCCTCGTAGTTGGCGGCCAAATCGGCGTAGTTGCGAAAGTTCTCCGCTCCCCTGTGGACGACCCGAGCCTCGAGGCTTTCGATGAGCATCGCCATGTCGACGCATTCCGTGATCGCAATGTCCTGGACACGTTCGTCTATTAGGTCGGCGAGTCGGTGTAGATACTCGCCACGCTTGACGATGCCGAGGCCCGCCCAATCCTCGAATGCTTCGACAGCCGCCGTGACTGCCTGGTCTGCCGTCAGGGCGTTCCCTCTCGCCACATCCGCGAGCTTCCAGTCCCAATCCAGGGGAGAGCGGTCCTCGAACACTTGATCCGAGCCAACGCGGAGTCCTCCGATGTAATGGTCACCGGACACCGCGACGTCGGATATCTCGAATCGCTCAGATGGCATGGACAGGTTTCGGCATGAGATCGTTAGGCACCTAAGGATAAGCTGCTGTGTGGAGAATCATGCCCGGTCCGTTACATCACCATGACCCTGCCGCCGTCCTCGACGCTGAACGCGAGATTCGCTCGGCCCTCGGGGACAGGCCTCTCGACTTCGACTCGCTGCTTGCCGTGTCCAACATCTATCGCGCTGCCAACGCTGTCCGGAATCGGATGGAGCGTGAGGTGTTGGCATCATCCGGTCTCAGCTGGGGAGGATTCACCATTCTCTTCGTGCTCTGGGTGTGGGGCGATCGGGAGACGAGTCAGTTGGCGACCGACGCAGGTCTGGCGAAGGGCACCCTGTCGGGGATGCTGGGCACGCTGGAGAGGAACGGCCTTCTCACTCGGGAAAGGCTTGCCGAAGACGGCCGCCGGGTCTTGGTGCGGCTCACCTCGACAGGCAACGATCTCATCGAGGATGTTTTCCCCGACTTCAACCGTCACGAGGCCATTTTCACTTCACGGCTCAGTGCCGAAGAGAAGCTCGAACTTGCCAGATTGCTGCGATTGATCACCGCCACCGCGGACGATCTCGCCCTCGTGGCAGGCGACGATCCCTCCAGATAGAGTCTCGTTAGGTCCCTAACGATTCTGTGAGGTGAAGAAATGGGTGAAGTAGTCGGCGCCGGGCTCATCAGTCACGCTCCAACCATCATGTTCGACGAGGCAACGAGGCGCGAGCTCAACGACGGAAAAGAGATCAGCCTGGTCCCAGGTCTTGTTCGTCTCAAAGACGAAGTTCTGTCCCAGCTCGGGGCGGACACCATGGTCATCGTTGATTCACACTGGTTCACGACCGTTGAGCATGTCTTGTCGGCACACGATCGGCGATCGGGACGTTTCACATCTTCTGAGCTGCCTCGGGGCATGGCGGGCATCGCCTACGACTATCCGGGTGATGCGGACCTGGCGTTCCTCGCTGCCGATCTCGGCCAGGAACTGGGAACACCCACCCACGCCTCGAACGACCCCTATCTGGAGGTCTACTACGCAACGATCAACCTCGTCCACTATCTGCGGAGTCAAGAGCGAATCGTCTCGATATCCGTTGTGCAAACCGGAGAGCCGGACGATTTCCTCACGATGGGCGAGGCGTTGGGAGAAGCAGTGGGCAGGCTCGACCGGCGGGTCGTGGTTCTGGCCTCAGGAGGCATGAGCCACACCTTCTGGCCGCTGAAGCAGATTCCGAAACATGAAGCCTCTGATCCGGTGCACATCATCACCCCTGAGGCCCGGGCGGCGGACGAAGAGCGCCTCGCTTGGATGAAACAGGGCGATCATGCCCGGATCGTCGACACCATGGACGATTACTTCGAGCACGCTCCCGAGGGCAATTTCGGGCACTATCTGATGATGTTGGGCGCCATCGGAGGCCGTGACTGTGTCGCCAGGGGCGAGATGTTCTCCGACTATGAGAACGCGACTGGCACCGGGCAGGTGCACGTGTGGTTTGACAAGCCCGCGGACGGGTGGACCGGCTGACACCAATCTGGCCGTGAGTCGTGGCACACTGCACTAGTGCTCGACAGTTCTGAGTCGCACAACCCATCCGACTCGCTGCGGTTGCTGGCCGACCGTCTCGACTCTCTCCGTCTGCCGTCCGGTGGCCCCTACGACGGGATCGGTCGGACCCGGCTTCGCGTGGTCAACACCCTCATCAACTACCTCGAGCCGAGGCAGATGTCAACGCTCAGGCCCCTGACGGTCGTTTTCGTGGGTCCCACAGGTGCGGGCAAATCGACTTTGCTGAACAGTGTCGTGGGTCAGGACCTGTCCGCGACCGGAGTCCTCCGGCCCACAACGCACGCACCACACGTCTATGTCAATGAAATGATCGCCGAAACCTTCGACTCCATTGCAGGTGTCGATTGTGAGGTGGTTCCGGGCCGGGCTCCAGTGTTGAGATCAATGACGATGGTCGATACGCCCGACCTCGACTCGACGAGCCTCGATCATCGGCTGATGGCCGAGAGTCTCATCGATGTCGCGGACGTCGTTGTGTTTGTCAGCAGCGCCTTGAGGTATTCGGACATGGTCCCGTGGGAGGTTCTGAGAAGGGCCCAGTCGAGAGGAGCGCCGATCGTATGTGTCCTCAACAGAGTTCGCTTTACCTCTGACGGCGCTCTCAACGACTTTTCCCGGCGTCTGGCCGACCAGGACATCGATGGCGACGTTGTCTCGGTTAGCGAGCATCACATATCCGGTGGAGAGCGGGTTCCACCGGGCTCGATCCGGGGTCTCAGACAACGGCTGGTGGAGGTGGTGGAGGATCATCACCGCGATCAAACGGCGATCTTCAATCGAGTTCTGAGGTCCGCCCTTGACGATGCGTCGGTGGTCATCGAGGCAGCAGCTGTCCACGCAGCCGAGGCCAGTCGAGAGTTGGTCTTCCTGTCTCCTCCCTATCTCGTCGGCTTCGAGCCCGGGGACCTGCCCGTCTTCGAACTTCTCGCCAGGGCATCCCGATCACGACGTCGCGGGTTGAGGAAGGCCAAGCGACTGGCCCGTGACCGGAGACTCATGGGGCACCTGCGATCACGACTCATCGAGGCCGTCCGTTTCGAGGTGGGCAGTCGGGCGATCGAACACGACAGATTCTTCGTGCCGGGGGAGTGGGATGCCGAGGTGTCCAGATGGGTGGAGACGCTCGACGTCTTTGATTGGTCTGACAAGAGGACCTGGCCATTGCTGTCGCTGTTGGTCCGAGTCAGTGCGGCCTCTGGCGAGACGTGGCCCACCGAGATCGTCGACGCCCTGGCTCCGGACTCCAGCTTCGCTGGTGTGGTTGCCAGATCGAGAGATGACCTGAAGAAGATCGTCGATCGGAGGCTCAATCCGGGTATCGAGCAAGCACCGTCAGTGGAAACTGCAGAAGCCGCTCGTATTGCACTCAACGAGGTGGTGAGCGCAGTCTCAGCCGATGCGTGAGACGATCATCGATCTTCTGGACAAGATCGATGCCACCCTCGCCAATGCGCACGGGGTCATCGCGGAGTCCGATTTGCGGGCCATCGCCCTTCTGAGAAATGAGATCCGGACCCGTCTCGACCATCCAGAGGAGGTTGTGGTCGCGGGTCTGGTAGGGGGCACCGGGTCAGGAAAGTCCAGCCTCCTAAACGAGGTGGCCGGAGCCGAGGTGGCCGACACCGGTGGGATCAGGCCGACAACCGAGCAGCCGCTTGCAATGGTGCCGGTTCAGCACGCGCGTGCCTTTGCTGGCTACCTGGACGAGATCGGAGTGACACAACGCGTCGAGTGGGAGGAGCCCTCGTGGCTGTGTCTGATCGATACACCCGACACCGACAGTGTCAACACAGGGCATTTGCGAACTGTGGCGGAGCTCATGCCACGTCTTGACGTGGTGATCTGGGTTGTGGATCCAGTCAAGTATCGGGACGCTGCCCTCCACCAACACGTGAGAGATCTCGTGAGCTATGAGAGCCAGCACCTCTTTGTCTTGAACCAAGTCGATCGTCTGTCGCCGGGCGAGAGGCAGCTGATCGTGGATGACCTGGTCAAGGCGCTGGGCGAGGACGGCGTGGACGGACCCGAAGTCGTCGTTACGGCAGCCGCCCCCGTGGCCGGCCCGGCTGAGGGTGTCGATGAGATGGTCGAAGCCGTGCGTCGACGTCATGTGGCCGGCTCCGCGGTCTACGGCAAGCTCATTGCCGATGTCGCTGCCGCCACGCGGGACCTCTCGAGATTGACGTCCGGCGGCAGCAGCCTGGACTTCGAGGCTCGCTGGTCTGAGATGCTGCCCGTCTGCAGGGCCTACTTGGAGACTGGCCAGGCCTCCGATGCCGCCCGGCGCGTGGCGAGTCTTCTCGAATCACTCGCGGAGGAGTCGGGTGACGAATCGGCCATCGGCCTGCTGGGACTCGCCAAAGAAGTGCACGAAGTCATTTCTGGCGGTGGGTCGGTCACGACGATGGTTGACGGAGTTCGGACACGCATCGAACAGCCGGCGCGGCAGATCCTGCAACGTCGCGCCCAGGCCCAAGCCGCCGTCGCCGACCTGGCCTTGAGCGTGGAGCGGTTGGGGGGTCAGTCGACGTGAGACCACGCTTGGACACTCGACTCGTCTTTCTCCGTTTGGGGCCGCGATGAGGTGCGCGAATCTGCAGGTCACAAAACCATCCGAAGTCCTTTCGGCCAGTAGGTTCGGTTCGCCCAATGAGTGAGGTCACCCGCAATCTGATCGCGACCGGTGTGGTTCTGGTCGTCACCCTGGCCGCCTACCTGACGATCGTTTGGGCGGGGAAGCGTTTCGTGGAGAGACAGCAGAACAAGCCGGGCGAAGCGCATGAACGAGCGCAGACCCTGTGGTCTCTGATCCGACGAGTGATTCTGATAACCCTCATTCTGATCTCATTTCTCCTCGTGCTCACCGTGTGGGAGGTCAACCTCACCCCGTTCCTCGCAGTCGGCACCGTGATCGGCGCTGCGGTCGGGTTCGGAGCTCAGGATCTGGTTCGTGACTTCCTCGCCGGGTTCTTCATCCTGGCTGAAGATCAATATCACATCGGAGACACGATCACGATCGCGGGAGTGGCCGGCACGGTGGAAGACATTCAGCTTCGGGTGACGGTGCTTCGCGACCTCAACGGGAATGCCCACTACGTGCCCAATGGCCAGATCACCGTGACATCCAACTTCACCAGCGTCTTCGCCCAGCCGGTCCTGGATATCAACGTCGGTTACGGGGAGGACATCGATACCGCAATGCGGGTGATCATCGACGAGGCAAACAAGCTGTACGCCAGCGAAGAATGGCGTGATACGTTCAGGGGTGAGCCCGAGATGCTCGGAGTCAACGAGTTGGCCGATTCATCGGTCGTCATCCGCTTGAGATTGACCACCGACGCGGATGAGCGGTGGACCGTTCGGCGGGAAGCTCTGCGCCGCATCAAGAATCGGCTTGACGCAGAAGGCATCGAGATTCCGTTCCCGCAGATCAGAGTCCACGACGGAAAATGAGAGCTATCGGGCCGGTCTGAGGACCGTGACCGCGTCCGGAACCCATTCCAGACTCCCGCCGTCCACGAGACCCAGGTACTCGCCGTCGGCCTGCACTGCGACGGCCGGGTCGGCGGTGAATTGCAGCGAGGCGACCGCCCTCCACTTGGTGAGTCCTTTGACCGAGCCCAGATCCCCTCCACGCAGGACCCGGGCAACGAGCGATGGAGTCCTTCGGCGAGGGAGTCGCTCGATGATGAGGGCTGTCATCGGGTCCGGTGGCTCTGGCCCCAGCTTCAACTCCATCATCCCGAAATAGGTGTAAACCTCCCGGAATTGGAGCACGCCGGCGACGGCATGGGCTACTCGGTCATCGCTCTTGACGGTGACGTGGGGTTGGCGATCAGGGAATCGCCGAAGCGCGACTCCGAGGGCAGTTCTCGCGTAGTGGATCGAGCCAAACCGGTATTTGCGGTATGGATCCTTGTCCGCCTCGGCCACGATCTCAGCGTCGAGACCGAACCCAGTCGCAAACATTGCGTGATGAGTCGTCGTCGTTGTGCCTCGATTCAAGACAAGTTTGACCGCACCTGTGGGGGAAGCCCTCAGGTCGCTGGTGAGGAGAGCGGCGGCTTTCTCCGGCTTGGTCGGGATTCCGAGCCACCGGGCCGCGACATTTGTGGTGCCTGCCGGGACTATTGCCAGGGCGGTGTTGGAGCCGACAACCCCCTGCATCACGTGGTGGACCATTCCGTCGCCACCCATCGCCACGACGACATCGGCACCCTGCATTGCGGCCCGGGCGGCGGCCGCCGAAGCTTCAACGGGCGAGCCTGGCCAAACCGCCTCGACCTCGCCTTTGCCGTTGAGAGTGCGCATCACTTGTCGATGGGCACCACCGGTGAATTGCGATGCCGATGGATTGGAGATGACGACGATGCGTTCCATTGAAGGTCGAGCGTACAGATGTAGCCTCCGGTGTCGTGAGTGACGAAGAAGCTCTCTACTCGCTGGTTTCCGGCGAGGGTGACGGGTCGATTCTGGGCTTGGCAGCCGGCGACACGGCCGGGGGCGCATGGGAGCTGGGTTACTCCGCCCACACCGAACAGGCCGTGGTGATCGCCTACGAGCTAATCGAACACGGCCGGCTCGACTTGGGACGCGTCGTCGAATCATTGCGCGAGTTGGATGGGGCCAACGACGAGATCCCGGTGTACCGATCTGAGACGGCAGGTTTCCGGACGTGGCTGGACGGTGCGAAAGCATCATCGCCCATCAGGACGGATCAACCTTCTCTGGACCACGGACCGCGGTCTGTGGTCTTGGGGGTCGGCTTTCGGAGGGATCCTGAAGGAATGGCAGACGCGGTGGCCAGTCTTGGAGGGCTTTTTCACCGAGATGCAGTCTCGATTCTATCCGGGGGAGTGTTCGCGGCAGCAACGGCGGCGGCGTGCTTCGGGCAATCGGGGAAGGATCTCGTTGCTGGCGTCGCCGAGACGATGCCGGCGGTGGTGGAGGCGCTGGCCGATCTCGACGTAGGCGGACTGCCGGAAGCTCATGCGTCCGAAGCGGCAGTTGCTGATTTGATCGACCTCGTTGGTGTCACGGAGGGCTCTGCGGCGCTGGCCTCCCTTGGGGCGGGCGATTCGCCCGGAGCCTGGGACCTGACGCGCGCGGCCTTGCTACTGGCTGCACCAATGCCCGAGCGTCACCACGCCCCTATCGAGCAGGCGGCGAAGATCGGTGGCAGTGCCCTCGCCGCTGCCACAGGAGGCGTGGTGGGTGCGCGATCCGGTATCAGGGCTTGGCCCTGGCCTTTTGCCAACGACACCTGGTTCGCCGAGATCGGGAGGCGCCTGGTGAGGGGCCCGAGAGAAGTCATGGACTTACCAATTCCGTACGCGGTCGAGCACCACCTCATGTCGAGGGAGCCTCCGACGTTCCCCTAGACGCGGTCATGTCTTCGGGCCGCCAATTGCGCTCGGCATCGTCGACGCCCCGTATCAGCGTCCAGCCCGCCACTACGAAACCGATCAACGCGGACATCGCGATCGTCCGCGACAAACCGATTCCATCGACGATCAGGGCCCAAACCAGGGGCCCCAGGATCGTTGCGAACCGTCCCACCGTGGCGTAAAGCCCGTAGAACTCGCCGAGATGGCGGGGTGGTGAGACTCGTGTCATCAGGACACGGTCCGATGCCCAAGTAGCTCCGAGTGCGATGCCTCCTAGGGCCCCGATTCCCCAGGCGAGATCTGTCATATCCGTTACAGCGGCCAGGATCGCCGAGGCGATTCCGACGATCCACACGATGAGTGTCCACTGGAGCACCGCGCCGGGCCCATGCCGTTGCACCAGTCGACCACCGCCTATCCCACCGACAATTGCCGCCGTGATGGCTACACCAAGCAGCGCCGTCACAAAGCGCCGCTCCATGCCCAGCTCTTCAACCACGAAGATCGTCAAGAACCCGCCTATGAGCGTGTTGATGGCGTCGGTGTAGAGGAATCGGCCCACCAAGAAACGGGTGACCCCCTCATATCTCGAGGCGAGAGCCCACGAGACGCGGAGTTGGCGGGCCACACCGACGAGACGTGGAACCTCGGCTGTGGCATCGCCAGGACGTTCCTTGATGAAGAAGAAGGCCGGGAGCGAGAAAACCAAGAAGGCGCCGGCCAAAGAGCGGAAGGTGGTGGAGTAACCCAGGTCGAGGATCTCCAGCGTTACATACCCGATGCCCAATCCGATGTAAGACCCGATGTATCCGATTCCGACACCGAGGCCCGAGATTCTCCCACGGTTGGCCGGTGTGCTGACGTCTACCAGCAGCGAGTCATAGACGATGGAGCCCAGGTTGAAGCCGAGAAGGGCAACGCCAACAAACACCAGTGACGGCAAGGGAGGCCATGTCGCGATCAGGGCGGTCCCGGCCACGGCAACGATGGTGGTACGAATGAGGGTGGGCACCCGGTTGCCGAGAACGTCGCTTCTGGCCCCAATCCAAGGTGCTACAAAAACGACGATCACCCCAACGGTGGCTTCGACGGCAGCCAGGGCGGAGTCGGGTCGCTCCGTGGAGGTGAGCCACTCTGGTAGGTACAGGCCAACCACTCCCAGAGCAAAGATGGTGTTGGCCAGGTCGTAGAGAAGCCATGCTCGAACCGACCTGGGGTCGGGAGCCGCCTGGGTCATGTCAGAAGGTGACTGCGACCGAGATCAGCTCTTCACGTCCCAGGACGCCGGCAGCCGCTTGCAAAGCCCGAGACGATTCGGCCAACGGAAACTGATGCGACACGAGATCGTCGATCCGGGGATCTGTCTCGAGTTGCGTGGTGGCCCATTGGTATCCGACGGTGCTCGCGGCGGCCGCCCCGCGGACCGTGAGCTGCTTGGCGATGAGCACGTCACTCAAGAAGTGGAAAGCACGGTTTCCCTTAGTTGAAGCAAGGATCACCCGCCCTCCACTTCTGACCAGGTCGAATGCCGTGAACACCGCCTCCGGATCATCAGACGTGACATCTACGACTATGTCTGGGCGCTGTCCGGCAGTTGCGGCTACGGCGGTGGCCAGATCCTCGCCCTCGGTGTCGATTGCCAGGTCTGCACCAAGCCGTTTGGCCAACTCCAGCCGATCGCGGTCGTGAGCCAATCCCACTATTCCCACCCACCCCGCCCCAGCAGCCTTGGCCGCGATGAGACATGCCAAACCTCTTGGGCCGGGACCCAGGATCAGGACGCTTTCCCCGGCCTTCAAAGCGGGCATCTCCACGGCCCAGGTGTAACCGGACGCCAGGGGGTGGACGAATGTCCCCACCTCGGCCGGCACGTCGTCAGTGAGCGGGTGCAGCCGAGCCAGCGGGTCGACGTACAGGAGCTCTGCCAATCCCCCCCACAGGCCGGGAGGCTCCGAGGACGGGATGAATCCGTAGGAGTTCGATGGCCTGCGCCGGATACACGTTGCAAGGTTCTGGCGGCACCGACGGCACTCACCACATTTGATTCTCGGCTCGACTACGACCCTGGTGCCGACGTCGAACGGAATCGAGGGTCCTGCGGTGGCAATGCGACCCACAACTTCATGGCCCGGGATCAACGGGTATACCACGTCCCGAGCCTCGCCCTTCCAAACTTGCACGTCGGCCCCAGAGATGCCAGTCGCCTCAACGGCGAGCCAGCCCCCATGGTCCAGCTCTTGAGTATCGAGTTGGGTGAGGGAGAAATGCTTGGGCTCCACAAGCATCATCGCTCGAGCTTTGGTCCCTGGCGACATCATGGCGAGTGTAAACCCGCCCTCGTCGCTTCAAATCATCCTTCTATGAACCCCCGGATTCGCTCCACCCCGGTGCGAATCTCATCTTCACTGGTGGCGTAGGACAGCCTGACGTAGCCGGGCGATCCGAAGGATTCCCCGGGGACCACGGCCACGCCTGCGTCTTCGAGCAGGGCAGCGGCAAACTCGGCAGTGCTCTCGAATCTGCCTGCAATCGCATCGGAGACGTCGGGGAAGACGTAGAAGGCTCCTTCGGGCTCGAGAACCCGGACTCCGGGGATATCAGAGACCGATTGGTACATCAGCTTCCGACGCTCGTCGAAGGCGGATCTCATCTCTTCAACTGTTTCTTGCGGGCCGACGAGAGCCGCCAACGCCGCCTGCTGCGCGATGTTGGCGACGTTTGACGTCGCATGTGATTGATAACGCTCGGCAGCTTCGACGACGTCTCTCGGCCCCACCATCCAGCCGACTCGCCAACCGGTCATCGCATAGCTCTTGGCCACGCCGTTAATCAATACCCAGTTCTCGAATCTCGGCGTTACGGCAGCGATCGAAGGGGCGACATCGGTCTTGTAGGCAAGCCTCTGGTAGATCTCGTCAGCCATGACCCAGACTCCGTTGGCACCCGCCCACTCACCGATGGCCCGCGCCTCGGCTTCCGAATAGACGGCTCCCGTCGGGTTGGAGGGGGAGACAAATACCAGCATCTTCGTCTTTCGAGTTCGGACTGCCTCGAGGTCATCGACACTCACCTTGAAACCGGTCTCGGCCCCGGTCTCGATGGGTACCGGCACACCCCCGGAAAGCTCGATGCCCGCCGGATAGGTGACCCAATGTGGGGATGGGAGCAAGACCTCGTCGTCGGGGTCGAGAAGTGCTGCAAACGTCTGGAAAACGGCTTGTTTGGCACCATTGGTGACAACCACCTCCGCTGCATCCACGTCGACGCTCGAGTAGCGGCGCGTGTACTCCGCCACTGCCTCACGCAGTGGGGTGAGCCCCGCGTTCGCCGTGTAGTGGTGGTTTGCCGGGTCGTGAGCCGCCCGAGCTGCCGCGGCCGTGATGTGCTCTGGCGTGGAGAAATCGGGTTCACCTGCGCCGAACGAGATCACGGCGCGTCCTTCGGACTGCAGCTCGCGGGCCCGCGCACTGATCGCCATCGTGGCGGAGCCGGGGAGGCGCGCCAGGCGAGCCGAGACTCGTCTCACGTCGCGGTTGATATCGGTGCTACTCCTCTTCGCCGCCGGAGTCGGCACTCTCGGTCTCGGTGACGGCTGCCTGGACAGACCCTTCGTCTGTTTCGGCATCCGGCTTTGACTTCATTTCCTGGTACTTGCCCTTGATGGACTCGGCGCCTTCGTTGGCCTTGACTTTGGCTTTTTCCACATAGGGCGCTGCCTTCCCAGCGGCACCAGACGCCATCTCTTTAGTCTTCTCGACGGCGGGACCTGCTTTCTCCTTGGCTTTCTCCATGTAGGGAGCTGCCTTCTCGGCGGCGTCTGAAGCGAGGCCCTTCGTCTTCTCCACCGCAGGCGCGCTCTTCTCCTTCGCCGTTCCGAATATCTCCTTGACTTTTTCCATGAAGCTCACTGACCCTCCGATCTTCGGAGTTCAATCGTAGAGCAAAGAAATCGAGGTCCGGGAACCGACCCGTTCAGCGCTTGGGGTCTGCCGCCTCGCGGGCGCGGCGGCGACGGCGGCGGATTATCACTACCGACAGCAGAGCGATGATGGCCCCGATTACCGCACTTGCCAGTATGACGATCGAAAGAGCGAATCTGCCCTGGAGCCAAAGAAGCTCGACGTCGGCCTGCTCGCTGTTCTGGGCGATGAAGATGACCAGCAGGATGATCCCGGTCAGCAGGAGTATCGGCCAGATTGGAATGCCGTCGGCGTCGTCGTGCGATGCGAGTTCGTCGACGTCGTGTATTGGCTGTTCCTCGAATCCGTTGTCCTCGCCTCCGGGGCTCATGGCTGCAATGTTAGGCAATCGCCTTGACGGTGATCGCTTCGGTTCAACCTCGGAGGCAGATATAGGCTGCGCCGGTCATGTTCCGTAAAGCGGGTGTCCTTCTTTTGGTGGTGGCTGCCTGTGCGGTATCCGGCGAGCCGGCTGCACCTCCAAGCGACCAGGGCCCTCCCATACCCGCTGCTCCGTTCGCGACTGTGCCGGCGGACATCGATGAGTTGGAAGGCCTTGCATACGAAAAGGTCGCGGATGTCGACTTTCCGGTTCAGGTGGTGACCCGACCTGGCGACGCAATATCGTACGTTGTCACCAACGGCGGTCAGATTCTCGCGCTGCAGGACGGCGTGGTGGCCGAGGAGCCGGTTCTCGACATCTCCGAGGACGTCAGCAATGCACACGAGCAGGGGATGTTCTCGATGCTGCTCCCTGAGGACGTTGAGGTCGCCTACCTCTCATTCACGGCGAACAACGGCGATTCGGTTGTCGCTGAATTCAGGTTTGCCAGCCCGACCGAGCTCGATCCGGATAGCTGGCGAGAGTTGTTTCGTCTCGGCCAGCCGGCGACGAACCACAACGGCGGCATGCTTCAGATGCTCGACGGGCTGATCTACTTGTCGTTGGGGGACGGGGGAGGGGCAGGGGACCAGTTTCGCAACGCCCAGAACACCGAGACTCTTCACGGAGGAATCATCACCATTTCCCCCGCCGCTGAGCACCCTCCTCGCTCGTTTGCCCATGGGCTCAGAAACCCGTGGCGGTTCTGGTTCGACGAGGGACTGATGTATGTGACCGACGTGGGTCAGGACACGTATGAAGAGTTGAACGTGACTCTGATCGAGGAAGGGCACAATTTCGGCTGGCCCATTACCGAGGGTCGTCACTGCTACCGGCCTGCCGAGGACTGCGACGCCACCGGGACGGTCTTCCCCGATCTGGAGCTGGTGCATGGAGATGGAGGCTCTTGTTCTATCACCGGTGGGGTGGTGTACAGGGGCACCGCCATCCCCGAGCTCGACGGCTTCTACCTGTACTCCGACTTCTGCGGTGGATTCCTGAGGGGTCTCAGGTATCTGGGAGACGGCGAGATCGAGACGGCGGATTGGACCAGCCAGGTCGGCAAGGCCGGACAGGTGACCGGTTTCGGGCTAGACGGGGAGGGGGAAGTGTTTGTGGCCACCACCGAGGCTTTGTTCAAGATCGTCCCTGTTCGCTGAGTCCCTATCCTGGGTCGTATGCCGACCATTTTCACCAAGATCATCGAAGAGGAGATTCCGGGCACTTTTGTCTGGAAGGACCCGGAATGTGTCGCCTTCATGTCGATCAACCCGCTTCGCCCGGGCCACACCTTGGTTGTCTCCAGAATGGAGGTCGACCATTGGATCGACGCTCCGGATGGCCTGCGGGAATACCTGTTTGGAGTGGCTCACACCATCGCCCTCGCCATACAGGAAGCGTTCAACCCTCTCCGAGTTGGGCTCATGATCGCCGGGCTCGAGGTGCCGCATCTTCACATACATATCGTCCCCATCAACGACGTGCACGACCTGGACTTCGCCAACGCGGCCAATTCGGTCGAGCGAGATGAGCTGGAGGCGGCTGCCTCGGCGATCCGTGACAAGCTCCGAGCTGCCGGGGCCTCAGGCGTCTCCGACTAGGTGGAGATCCTCCTCGGAGGCCTCTCCTCTCTCCTCTATGGCGTAGCCGACTTTCTCGGCGGCGAGGGGGCGAAGAGAGCACCGGCATCGTCGATAGTCCTCTGGTCGAGCGTTGTGGGTTTCCCGCTGATCGTCACCACGGCCTTTGTCGTCGGTGGTGAGGCGACCATTGCTGACTACGCCTTGGGCGTAGCGGCTGGTGGCCTTGGAGCTGTGGGGTTGGTAATGCTCTTCACGGGATTGGCTAGAGGGCGGGCAGCGGTGGTAGCTCCCGTTGCGGCCGCTCTTTCGGCGCTGATTCCGGTTGCCGCAGGGGTACTCCAAGGTGAGCGCCCGTCAGGCCTGGCTTGGGTCGGCGTGGCGGTGGGCATTCCGGCGATAGTGCTGTCCTCGTGGGTCGAGGAGGACGACGGAAACGCTCGTGGGGGCCTGTGGCACGGTGTCTCAGCGGGTATCGGTTTTGGTGGTTTCTTCGTGGTGATCAGCTTCACCGCTTCGGAATCGGAGCTGCTTCCACTGGTGACCGCGAGGGCGGCGACCATGCTGGTCGTGTTGGCACTCGCCGGCTTCGGTATCTGGCGGCTTGTTGGTTGGGGTTCGACTCCAACGACACTCGTCGTGGCCAACGGCGTCTTCGACGCCACGGCAAACGTCACGTTGTTGCTGGCCCTGAGGGCTGGTTCCTTGGCTCTGGCCGCCGTCGCCGCCTCTTTCTATCCGGCAGTGACCGTCCTGTTGGCGAAGCTGGTGAATTCAGAGCACCTTCATGTCAGGCAGGCCTTTGGCTTGGCATTGACCTTGGTGGCTTTGGGATTGATAGCGGCCGGCTGATGGGGGAAGGGAGCCAAACTCCCTTTCCCCCATGAAGTTGAAAGGCGGTCAGCCTTTGACCCCGGTCAAGGCGCGCGCTGGGCTCCCGGTCATCGCCGACAGTTCGTCTAGGACGTCGAAATGGGCAATCTCGAAGTCGGTGAAGGCAGGGTTGGAGGTGAGCCCGGCGACCATCTTCGAGGCCAGGTATACCTCGGCGTGTCTGCGGGCGGAGAAGATGTGAAACCCGCCCAGGGTCTCGCCATCTGCGATCCACGTCTTCGAGATCAATCCTTCGACCCCTCTCAGGGCGCTCGCGTAGTCGGAGAAGGGACCCGCCAAGTTCTCCCTGGTGACTGTGCTCCGAAATGTGATCAACACCGCGTGCATGTTGCTCCTTTCTTGCGGTCGTTCACTGAGATACCGCCTCCGGATTGCAAAGCGGTTGCGGCTGTGTTGCGGTCGTCAGATCACGGCCGATGACGCGGACTGGAGCTTCGACTCGCACCATGCGAGAGCTGAGCCCAAAGTCTCCACTAAACCTGGAAGGGGCTCTGAGCACGTAGAGACCTGCCAATCCGAGTTGGAGATCCTCTCGGCGATCAAGGCGGCGATTGTGTCGAGGTCGCTGCTGACTGTGGGGCCTAAGAGATCACTTTTGCCTTCAAGGGTGGTCTCAGCCGCGGTAGAGAACCGGACCGCAGCCTCTAGGTCGTGGAGCACGGCAGCAATCTCTGCCACCCGCCACAGGGTGACGGCGCTCGCAATATCGGCTTCAAGCTTGATAGCTGACTTCAAGGCCTCGGCAGTGAGTCGGATGGATTCGTTGATCGCGCCCCTCTTCAGTGAAAGGGTCGCCAATCCTCGGTTGAGCGTTATGGAGCAGGCATCGTCGCCGATTCGGGTCAGGATCTCCAGAGCTTCTTTCATGTGACGGGTCGCGTTCTCCTCGTCATCGAGACGCAAGGCAACCAGCCCCAGGTTTCTGGTTGCGTGTGCATACCAGATCAGGTCCCCAACCTCGGTTGCCAGCTGCCGCGCCTCTAGCGCCGCGTCGTCAGCCCGACCAAGGTCGCCCATGGCCATCTGCCAACCGCTAATGAAGTACTTACTGAAGGCGGCGTTCCATCTGTCGCCGAGCTCCATGAACCTGTCGTAGCTCTCCTCGAGGTAGCCGATCGCAGCTGCCTCGGAGCTTTCACCCAGATATCTGAGAATGAACGCGCTGAGCCACAGATCATCGGCGTTGGCTTCCAGCAGCCGACCCAGCCGTTGGTAAGCCTCTTGGTCACCGCTCGTTAGTCCACCTACGGCGCGAAGCACGTGCGCCATCGGAGCCGCATCGTCAGCCGCAGCGTCCAAGGTCACGGTGGCCTCTTCGAGCAGCTGGTCGACAGCTCCGAAATTCACCCGTATCACCTCGGTGATTGCCTCGCCAGTGACTGCGTGGGCGCGAGCCAACGGGCTGCCCCCGATGTCAAGTGAACGCTGAAGCCACCGCCACGCCTCCCGCCAGTGAGCTCGAACCATCCAGAAATAGCCCATCGCTGCAACGAGTTCCAAAGCTCCTTCGGGTTCACCATGGTCAATCGACCAGCGAAGGGCGGCTCTGATGTTGTCATGGTCTTCCTCAAGCTCAGACCACGCGTCCACCTGATTGGGTCCTCGCAACTCGGGATCGAGCCGGCGAGCTTGCCCAAGGTACCAATCCCTGTGGAGGCGACCGACTTCGGGCGCATTGCCGGCGAATACAAGTTGCTCGAAAGCAAACTCACGAATGATCTCGAGCAGGCGGAATCGGTGATTTCCAACCTGCTCCACCAAACACTTCTCGACCAGCCCTTCTACTAGATCGTTGGTCTCGCCACCCCTCCCGGTGATCTCCGCGGCTGCTGTCGCCGACCAGGATCCGATGAAGACTCCCAGTCTCCGAAACACTTCCTTCTCTTTGTCAGTCAACAGTTCGTAGGACCATTCCACGGTGGCACGGAGGGTCTTGTGGCGTGGTGGCGCAGCCCGATGCCCTTTCGCCAAGAGCTCCAAGCGATTGTCGATTCCGCCGACGAGATCTACGATGCTCATCGTCCTCAGCCGCCCTGCTGCCAGTTCGATGGCGAGGGGCATCCCGTCGAGCTTTGTGCAGATGGTCGCGGCGAGGGGAGCGGTGGCTATGTCGAGCTCGAATGCATGATCATGGCTGCGGACCCTCTCGACGAGAAGGTTCACCGACTCCGAGGCCGCAACTTCCTTGAGGGCGGCGCCTTCGTTGGGTAGTCCAAGAGCCGGCACATGGAACACGCCCTCGCCCGCGATTCCGAGCGCCTCTCGACTTGTGGCGATCACTGTCAGCTCCGGACAGCCCCGCAAGAGCACGTTGACCAGTGAGGCCACTGCCGATATCAGGTGCTCGCAGTTGTCGAGCACAAGCAGCAGCTGCTCGTGGCGTAACACATCAGAGAGGAGCTGTATCGGGTCTGTTGCGTGACTTCCCGGATCACCAAAGGCGAGAAGTATCTGCTCTGCGAGTGCATCCTCATCTCTAACCGGCGCAAGCTCCACCCAACAGGCGCCGTCCCTGTACCCGGGGGCAGCCCGGCGGGAAGCCTCAGCAGCTATCCGAGTCTTGCCTGCACCTCCGACGCCGGTCAATGTGACACATCGGAACCGGTTCAGCAGATTCTCGATCTCGGCTATCTCAGGTCCACGGCCGACGAAGCTGTCGACGGATGCGGGGATGTTGTGTCGAGGGCGGTCGTGCTCATTCTGCAGCTGGAGGGCGGGGTCTTGGAGGAGAATCCGCTCTTCGAGACTTCGGGTTTCCTCTGTGGGCTCGATCCCGAGCTCATCTCCAAGGCGGTTGCTCATGCGGCGATAAGCCGCAAGCGAGTCGGCCTGACGCCCTGACCGGTACAACGCCAGCATCAGTTGTCGCCACAGATCTTCATGATGAGGATTCGCATCCACCAACACTTCAAGCTCGGACACGAGCCTCTGATGTTGTCCCAGTTCCATCCGGATTCGTACTTCAGCAACGATCGTCTCGAGCTTGCGTGCTTCGAGTCGAGTTCGTTCGGTCATGGCGAAGGCGTGTCTTTCCAGTCCAGACAAGACGGACCCTCTCCATTGAGACAGGGCCTTCTCGAACTCGTTTAGGGCACTTTCCCGGTCATTGCGGGCTCGATGAGCAAGCCCGCGCTCGAGGTGGGTCTCGAACCTCGTCGAATCGATCGTGGCCGTGGGGGTGACAAGCACATATCCCGGTCCATCGGTCTGAATCTGAGCGATGGACAGCCGCTTCCGCAGTCTCGAGACATGGCTCCGCACCGTGTTGATCGCACTGGGCGGCGGAGCGTCTCCCCACAGCTCGTCGATGATCCGGTGCACAGGCACGAGACGATTCGCGTGGACGACCAGCAAGGCCAGAAGGGCCTGTTCCTTGGGCCCTCCCAGCTTCAGAGCGCCTTCGTCTCCGAGTACCTCGAGCGGTCCGAGGATCCGGAAATCCATCCCAACAGAGTACGCCTTCGCTTCGGCGCTCAGCCGGCCGGCTGGGCGGCCAGCTCGTAGCCGGCAATCGATTCTTCGAGATAGGTCATGGCTCGGTCGTAGCCCTGCGGAACCACGTCACGGCTGTACGACAGAGTCCTCGAGACCCAGAGCCTGAAGGCGAGAGACCGCCACGCCGGCTCTGCGAGGTCGAACTCAGATATCAGATGGGAGATGGTGACTCCCCACGCGTCTGCATCTGAGGCCGCCTCGTCCAGCGGTATTGGCAGCTCGGCAGCTAGTTGCTGCTCACTCGGCGAGGGCGGGCTCCGCCGGATGAGCTCTTCGGTGGCAGCGACGTCGTAACCCACCATCCGCTTGAGGTCGTCGGGAACCGGGGAATCGGGGTCGACCTCGTGGACTGTCGCTGGTGGAGGGGGACGAGTCTCCAATGAGCAAATCGCGTCTAGGCACTCAACCGCCATGTCTCGCAGCTCATCCAGAGACCCGTACAGAGCGTGTCGCTTTCCGTCGGCCACCTGGTGCTCGAACAATCCGAGTCCCAGGGAGGCGGTCTCGTAGGTGATGAGGGTGTCGATTCCCCAGTCGGAGCGGGCGGCCACGGCCGGCGACCCGGCCAACGCGGTGAGGGCAGGGCCGGTCACCATGAACTCGCCCCCCAAAGGTTGGCCCAGCCTGGGGAGGAGCGTCCCGGGGAACAATGTGGCGAGCCCAGGTCGGGTGATGAACCAGGTGATCATGGCGTCGGTAGCTGCCCTTGGGAAGCGGTGTCTGACCACCGCGTACCCGCGATCGCCGGCACGTTCTGCGCCTTCGATCCACTGCGCGCTGAAGTTAGTGATGTCGGCGTCGTAGAAGTGGACCCTCTGCCTGTCCTGGCTGGCGGCCTTTTGGAGCGCCGTGTTCATGGCGTCTCCTTTGCCCGGCCGGAGCTTGCCGATTCGCTCTTGGGAAAAAAGTGTCACCGGCTTCGAATAGGTGTTTGCGAGAGAGGAAGCTGATTCGAGCAGCCTGGCGGTGATGACAAGTTCGGACCCGGCTACGCCCCAGACCTCATCTACACTCTCGTGGCGAAGCGCATGATCGATGTTGCGCGCGATGAGTTGCTCGGACTCGTCCTTGAACGGGAACACGACAAGGCTCATGAGCCTGAGAGCGCACTGAGGGCCGGGAAAATTCCTACTTCGGCAGTTTCGGTGGCTCGCGATTCGAGGCTCACGGCAAATCTGTCACACCCGGTCGGTACGTTGCTGTCATGGGAAAGGGAGAGACAAGTCAGGCGTTGATGCCGATCATTGTTCCCCGTCTCGAGGACCCGGCTTCGGCCTCGGCCGACGAGAGGGATGAGCATCTGATGCTGTTGGAGGCGGTCCGCCACGCGCTGGAAGTCGAGTGGACTGAGACGTTGGCCGCATCCGAGCAGGCTGGCGACCATGACCTCCACGGCTATCCGTCTTCGGTTGCGTATTTGAAGCACAGGATGAGGATGGCCGGGGGACGGGCCAATCGTTATGTCAAGAATGCGCGGGCAGCCCTCGATCACCAAGCCACTTTTTCCTCTTGGAAGCATCGGATGGTGTCGTTGGATCAGGTTGAGATGTTGTTTCGAGCCGCGGAGAGAGTCCCTGATGAGTACCCCAATGCGGAGCCATTCCTCCTCGAGATAGTCGGCGACACCCCGGACGAGACTCGAAGAGTCATTGATTACTGGACTACTTCGCTCGAACGGCCCGGCGTTGGCCTCGATCTGGAGACCCAACCGATCCGACGTCGACTCGACTTCTCGAGACGCGCCAACGGCATGGTCGAAGGCGAGTTCGCCCTCACGTCAACCGCCGGCGAGATGTTCGTGGCGGTCATGGACGCGATGATGCCGCCCCCGGCCGTCGACGACGGCCGCACTGCCACTCAGCGCCGCCACGACGGGTTTGAGGACATGGTCAACGGATTTCTCGCCGGAGGTGATGCTCCGGAAGGCGGCGGAGAGAGGCCTCATGTCAATGTGATGGTGGATGTCGACGGCCTTCAGGGCATCCCAGGTGGAATTCATGAGACTGAAGATGGTCATGTTCTCGGCCTGGAGACGATACGGGTTTGGGCTTGCGACTCATCCGTCAACCGAATCGTTTGGTCAGGGCAGTCGGAGATCCTCGACGTCGGTCGGAGAACTCGGGTCATTCCGGCGGCCACTCGGCGCGCTGTGGTCGC
The DNA here is from genome assembly GCA_965216725.1 of Acidimicrobiia bacterium. GTDB lineage: Bacteria > Actinomycetota > Acidimicrobiia > Spongiisociales > ZC4RG35 > JACZUI01. Next base: position 55,176 of record CBDCGI010000022.1, read on the forward strand.
CCGGGATCGATCGTGTACGTGGCTGGGTTGCACTCGTAGCGCCCGCTGGGCCGATGTCCACCACCTGAAATCGTGGTCTGACGGCGGCAGCACCGACCTAGACAACCTATGCCTTCTCTGTCGTTATCACCACACGCTCATCCACCTTCACGAGTGGGATCCGAGTGACGTTTTAGAGACCCATTTTCGAAAACCGGCGGCCGCAGGAGCAACGGGTCGAAGTACTTAGGGGTGGTTATTCCCCACCGCCCCGGACACCATCATGACAAAAGGATGAGCCGAAGAAGGACGAAGGAGGAAATGATGTCGCGCGCTGCTCCAGAGCGGCTTGCGCGCTGTCTACGCTCGAACTGTGTCCGATAACCCCAGCGAAGAAATGGTGGGCCGGGTTCTAGGCACCGTTGATGCGACCCCCCTCGACTTCTGGGTCGGTGTTGCCGAAGGTGAGTACCTAGAACTCGACGACGTCGTGGCGTTGGAGCGGATCCTTCCTTCCGGTGAGGTGGTCAAGATCTTTGGGACGGTGAGTCAGGTGCGGGCGCGACACGAAGGTGCCCGATTCGATTCGGACGTGTTTCTCATCGAAGACGGCGTCCTGCCGGCCGAGGTTCAGGAGGCAGCCCAAGTGTCCGTCACCAGAGTCGAGCCGGAGATCTTCGTCCCCCCGCGCCCCGGGCATCCGGTGCGACGTGCTCGGGATGATGAGCGTGACCAGGCTCTGTTCTTTGACCGCATGGAGCACAGGTTCCCGGTAGGAGTGTCACGTGGTGGTGAACCGCTGTACGCCAATCTCGACTTCCTGAACGGCGAGCGTGGTGCCCACGTCAACATCTCGGGAATCTCCGGCGTGGCCACCAAAACTAGCTATGCCACCTTCCTCCTCCATTCTCTGTTCACGTCAGGCGTTCTCGGCAAAGCGGCGGTCAACACGAAGTCATTGATCTTCAACGTCAAAGGGGAGGACCTCTTGCACGTCGACCGGGACAATCTCAGGCTCGAGGATGACCAGCGTCACGTTTATGCCGCAATGGACTTGCCCGCCGGTCCTTTCGGATCCGTCGGCATATACGCCCCGCCGCGAACCGGCGGAAGAGGCGCAGCCGATGTGTACTCCCGCACCGACGTCACGTCGTACTTCTGGACGCTCGAGGAGTTCTGTGCCGAAGACTTGATGCTCTATCTATTTGCCGACTCCGAAGACGAAAGAGCTCAATACACACTTGTGGTCTACAACGTCATGGCTCGTCTCCGCCAGGCAGCGCCCGCCGACGGCGGTGCCGTCAGCATCGAGGGAACCGTCGTCCGGACATTCCGCGAGCTGGTCGACCTGGTGACAGACCGGGTGCAACAGGATGACACGCGCAATGATTGGGCCGGGCCTCACATGGGCCAGGGCACCGTCAACGCCTTCGTGCGACGCCTCCAAGGCTCGGTGCGCCACGTGGAAAGGCTGATTCGGGGGGACATTGCCAATCCGGAGCGCCACAGCATCGAGTTGGCCAACCACCAAGTGACTGTTGTGGACATTCACAATCTCCACGATCGGGCCAAGCGCTTCGTGGTCGGCGTGAGTGTGCGGCGGGCCTTTGAGGAGAAGGAGCAGCAGGGCCAATCCGAAGAGCTCCTTTTCCTGGTGCTCGACGAGCTCAACAAGTATGCGCCCCGGGAGGGATCAAGCCCGATAAAAGAGGTTCTCCTCGATGTCGCCGAACGCGGACGATCACTGGGAGTGATCTTGATCGGCGCCCAACAGACGGCATCCGAGGTAGAACGGCGAATCATCGCCAACTCCTCCATCAGGGTGGTCGGGCGGCTCGACTCCGCTGAAGCCTCGCGGGAGGAGTACGGGTTTCTCCCTACCGCCCATCGGCAGCGGGCCACAATCCTGAAACCGGGGACGATGCTCCTCACTCAGCCTGAGCTGCCGGTTCCTCTCGTCCTCGAGTTTCCGTTCCCCGCCTGGGCCACCCGCGCCTCTGAGGCCACATCGAGCGTTGCCTCCGAAGAGGGTGATCCGTTTCAAGACCTCTGAGGGTTGACCCGGATCTGTCACCCAGCACCGATACGATCGGGCTAGTGGTGAATGGGGTGAGTGCGTGAAGCTGTTGCATACCTCCGACTGGCATGTCGGCCGGAAGATCCGCGGTCGTAGCCGCGCCGACGAGCACGTCGCTGTTCTCCAAGAGATCGTTGACGTGGCGGCGGCGCAAAGAGTCGACATGACCTTGGTGGCCGGTGACCTTTTTGACGTGACATCCCCGACACCGGACGACGAGAAGCTGGTCTATCGGACCCTGCTCGACCTGGCCGAGGTCGGCAATGTCGCAGTCGTCGGTGGGAATCATGATTCTGGGGGCCGACTCGAGGCGGTGCGACCGCTCATGGAGCAGGGACGAATAACGGTGGCTGGGGTTCCGAAACGGCCCGACGAGGGCGGGGTTGTCGTCTATGACGATCTTCAGCTGAAGCTGGCGCTGCTTCCGTTTGTGTCCAAACGATCTGTCGTGAAGGCCGCCGAGATCATGAGGCTCGACCCCGATCAGCTGGAACAGGCATACGAGGGCAGGGTGCGGCAGGTCATCGAAGCGCTCACCGAGGGCATGGGTACCGAAACCGTCAATGTCGTTGTGAGTCATCTCACGGTTGTCGGCGGGACAACGGGTGGGGGTGAGCGGCACGCACATGTCTTCGATTACGCAGTTCCGCAACAGGCATTTCCCAGTCATCTCTCCTACGTCGCTCTGGGACATCTGCATCGGCAGCAGAAGGTTCCGGCAGCGGCACCCGTTCATTACAGCGGCTCGCCGATGCAGCTTGATTTTGGAGAGGTCAAAGACATCGACAAGGGCGTTGTTCTGGTCGAGGTCGAGCCGGGTGCCCCTGCTCAGGTGACTCCGCTTCCGATTTCAGGGAGTCGACGTCTGGTCCAGCTGGAAGGGACTCTGGAGGAGGTGACAAACCTGGGTCGCGAGCTCGACGACGCCTATGTGCGAGTGATTCTCGATGAGCCCGCTCGGGCGGGGCTCAATGACGATGTTCGAGCGGCCATCCCCGGTGTCATCGATGTTGTTGTCTCCAGATCGGCCGGACAGCATCAGACCGTGCCCGCCAGCCCACGCGTCGACCGTTCGCCGTCGGAGCTATTTGGCGAGTACCTCACGGCGCACGGCTTTGACGATGACGGCGTGATGGCACTGTTCCGCCAACTGGAGGCCGAGGTGCACGAGCAGTGAAGCCGCTTCGTATCGAAGTCGAGGGTTTCATGGCCTACCGCAAACCGGTGACCGTCGATCTCTCTGAGGTCGACCTCTTTGCCCTCACGGGGCCCACCGGGTCCGGCAAGTCGACGATCATCGATGCCATGGTCTTCGCCTTGTACGGCAAGACCCCACGTTTTGGTGGCCACGCTCCGGGCCAGGTGATCAACGCGTCCAGTGACTGGGGCCGTGTGCGGTTCAGCTTTCGGCTCGGCGACGTCGAGTACTCCGTCGCCCGACGAATCGAGCGCGATCGAGGCGTAACCGAGGCGAGCCTCACCTCCGATGACACGGCCATCGCCGCTGGCTCCAAGGACGTCGGCCGGATTGTGCCCCAGATACTCGGGCTCGAATACGATCACTTCGTGCGGGCGGTGGTTCTTCCCCAGGGGAAGTTCGCCCGATTCGTGTCCGACAAGCCGTCTGAACGACAGGACCTCCTCCGAGCGCTTCTCGATATCGGCTTGTACGAACAGGTCAAAGTACTTGCCAACCAAAGAGCCAAGGTTGCGGAGTCGGCCATCACGTCGGCCAGGGAGAGGCTGCAACGTCTCGATGACGTCACGCCGGAAGGCATCGAAGCCGCAGAGCGGCAACTATCGGAGCTGGAAGCAGCAGGCAAAGAGGCGGCTGCGCGCATCGAAGACATCGAGCGCCAGCGGGCCTCCGTCACTGCCTCCGAAGAGGCACTCGCCTCCCTCGAAGCCCGGCTCATCGCTCTCGTCACAACCGAGGCTCCCGAAGACGTGGACGGCATCGGAAGGCTTCGGCAGGGTGCCCAGGAGCTCATGGACGTGACCGGCGCGGCAATGAAGAACGCCGCATCGCATCTCGAGAGGCTTCGCGGAGATCTCGAGCGACTCCCGCAGCTTGCTGAGCTGCACTCCTGGCGCGACAAGTACGAGCGGCGCGCTCTCCTTTTGGCGAGGCTGGGCGACATCGACCTCGGCAGGCTGGAAGACCTGTGCCACGAGCAGGAGAAGAGTCTCTCTGAAGCCCAGAGTAGGTTTGACGAGCTTCATATCGCCAATGCTGCCCACGCCCTTCGCGTTGGTTTGAGGGAAGGTGACCAATGCCCGGTCTGTGCACAGACGGTGGCAGGTCTTCCCGTGGGTGATCCGACTGCCGAGGATGATCTGCAACTCGCCCGCTCCGTCGTCGATGAGTGCGAGGCACGCGTCAGACAAGCTCGATCCAACCTCGACAAGGCAAGAGGTGAAGTGGAGACGATCGAGGTCCAGGTTGACGATCTAACGGAGCGATTGAAGGGCGTTCTCGATCGGGACGAGGTCGAAAACCACCTCGCAGCGGTTGGTGAGCTATCGGCAGCCGTCATCGAAGCCGAGGAGACGGCGGCCGGGTCCCAGTCGGCCTTCGATAAGGCGAGGACGGAGTTGGCCCGCATAGAGAAGATGTCGGTCCGGCTCCATGAGAATCTCATCGCCGCCGCCGCCAGGCTCGCGGCCGAGGAGCCACCCGAGCCGGGGGAGGATCCAATAGCCGGATGGGAACGGTTTGAGGACTGGCGTCGCCAAACGGCGGCGCGCCTCGAAGCAGACCGGGCACAGGCCACCGAGATGGTCGAAGCACTGCGTAGTGCTCTCGGCGCAGAGTCCGAGGAGCTCGACCGGATCCTTGGAGGTGTGGGCCTTGCCGGCGCAGATGATCCAAAGACCGCCGTTGCGGTGGCCCACGCCAAACAGGAGCAACTGGTGGCTCGATTGCAGGAGAATGCGCGTCAAGCCTCCGAGCTCGAGGCAGAGATCGACACCGCGGCGACCCGGCACAGCGTGGCTTCAGCCCTTGGCGAGCATTTGAAGGCCAACAAGTTCGAGGCATGGTTGCTGGAGGAAGCAATGCGGACGCTGGTCCAGGGGAGCAACGACCTTCTCGAAACACTCTCCGCGGGCGCATACTCGCTCCAGTACAGCGATCGGAGTTTTGATGTGATCGACCACTTCAACGCCGATCAAGTCAGATCGACTCAATCTCTTTCCGGTGGTGAGACCTTTCTCGTATCGCTATCGCTCTCACTGGCAATGGCGTCGCAGCTGGTCGAGTTGTCCGGCGCTCGAACCAGCTTGGAGTCGGTATTCCTCGACGAAGGCTTCGGGACCCTCGACGCAGAGTCCCTCGACGTCGTCGACTCCGTGTTGAACGAGTTGGCCGGGCAAGGAAGGACCGTGGGCATCGTGACCCACGTCCGTGATCTCGCTGATCGGATGCCGACCCGATTCGAGGTGAGCAAGGGCCCAGACGGCGCATCCATCGACGAAGCCAAGCCATGAGATTCACCGTCGAGTCTTGGCAACCCGAATACGGCTCGGCTTCCGGGGCGGAGCTGATCGATTCCACCGAGCAGGTCGAACCCAATGTGGAGGTCGAAGCTGAGAGATGGCGGCCTCTTACTCCCGATGTCGGTCCTGCTGAGGACGTCTTGTTCGTCGACGGAGTTCGGCGAGTGGACGCAAACCTCTGGATCGACCGGGAGGGCCAATTCCCGTCTTTTGCCCTCGCGGCCACCTACGCAGCCGGTGCCGTGCGTTGCAACGGGAGTGCTCGGGTCGTCTCGGCCAACGTGGAGCGCGGCGTCTTCACCAGCGCCGACGCCGAGCCGATCGTGACGAACGTTGGCACCTACGAAGTCATGACAACGGGTGGTTCAACGTCGGAAGAGCTGTGGTTGGGAATCCAAGAGCGCATGGGCGACCTCGAAGGACGGATCGCGTCCGAGCAGCAGGGCACGGCTCTCGTAGTTGTCGACGGTCCGTTATCTCACCGTCGACACGTCGCCGGGGCGGTTGGCTACGTCAAGACTCAGCACGTCCAATATCTTCCCGATCAGCTTTGGGCCAAGCTCGCGGAGCTTCCAGTTGGGACTCGCACACCGATCTTTCTGACTTCCACTTCTTGGCAGCGGTTTTCCTGGTACCTCCGCCTATCAAACGGTGCCGGTCCCGCTGCAGGTCTCGTCCGCTGTGAGCTCAAAGCAGACATGGGTGTCGCCGACGCAGCGCGAGTGGCCAACTTGGTGACGGCCACCCTGCCCCGCTATGCATCCGACAGGCACAAAGATCCGCGGGCGCCGCAGAACCTGTATCCGATCGGCGGGTTGGAGCGTGAGTTGAGGCGACGTCTAGGTGACAGGGACCTGGCGCTCAGATCGTTGCGGGCTGCCGCCGCTTAACGGGTCAGGCCTCGTTCGGCTGCGGCGAGGATCAACGTCTTGCTGGGTTCGATCCTGATGGCATCTTCCTTGTGAACCGCAATCGACTCCGTCTTGAGTGTCGGTGCGGCCAGGATGCTGGTTTCGGACTGATCCACGCCGTCTTTCATCGAAGGGGCAATTCCCACGGCCACTATCACCGCGATCGCAGTCATCGCCAGAGCTCCGCCCTGCACGACCGCGAGGGCGCGGATCTTCACCGCGCGCAGAAAACGTCTCATTCCGGACGGGAGTACGAACCTCCGAACCCTGGTCACTTCGCCACGCAGCCGCTGGTCGAGAGTGTCGATGTAGCGCTCGAGGTTGATGTCCTGGGGACGACGGGCGTCAGAATGCATAGCCTGCATCCTCCACGGCTTGTCCGGCGACCGGCGTCGGGGCGATTTGAGCACGGACCGCTTTCCGCGCACGGGACAAGCGCAATCGGGCCGCGTTCGGCGTGATATCGAGAGCTGCGGCTGCCTCCGACGGTGACAGACCGTCGTAGGCGACGAGTTCCAGGACCTCCCTCTCGGCCACCGTCAATGTGCCGAGTGCCCGTTCCAAGGCGGGAGCTTGTCTCGATGCGTCGATCGCCGAGGCGACTTCGTTGTCCTCAGCAGCGGAGAACACCGGGAACGCGTTCGAAGCCTTGACTTCGAGCCTTCGATTGCCCGCGTACTTGCGGCGTTGCTTGGCCAGAAGACGCCTGGAGATTCCAAATAGCCAGGGAAGTGCGGTGTCGGTCTCCGGGACGTAACGGTGGGCAGCTTGCAGCGCAACCAAGAAGCACTCGGCGACGAGGTCGGCTACGTCTTCGGGATTGGCGCATCTGCGGACGGCATAGCGGGTTATCGGATCGACATGACGTCTAAAGAAGACGGAGTAGGCGTCGGCTGATCCGGCCGACGCCGCAGTCAGCAGTTCCGCGTCTGAACGTTCCACCACATCGGGATTATGCCCCAAATCGGGTTCTGCGTGTCAAGACCTCCAGACCCACCCCGGCATCTCGGGCCCGTGAGCGCGCCGCCTCCAGCTCGTGTGTAGCCAGCTTCCTGTCGACGAGCACGACATGGCGACCGTCGGTTTCGACCAGAGCCAGCCCGCCTCTTTTCGGAGCTACGAGCTTTTCCACGTCCGACCAGGGGTGCCGGGCTGTTCGCAGTGGCGCTTTCCTCCGGATTTCCTCGGGTCCGAATTCGACCTTCGTTGCGAAGTCGAGTAGCACAAATGCCGTCAGCAGCACGCCGATCATGCCTATCAGCGATGGTATCCACGCCGCAATGCCCGCGGCGAAGAGAAGAGCGGATAAGGCAACCAGCATCGGTGCAGCTGTGAAGGAAAGAACGACCCTCAGTCTCGACTCGGTCAGGCTGAAATCTGTGCCGGGCATGGTCTCCATGGTGTCACGCCTCTCGGCGTGATGCCAGGAAGGCACCGATGATCACCAGCAGAGAGCCAATGATTGCGGCCGTTGTGACCCGCTCATCACGGAAGACCACGCCGAGGACGAGGGCAACGACCGGAATCAGGAAGGTGATGAACGAGGACCGGGTGGGTCCGACGCGTCCCGTAAGTGTCCCCATCATGGCGAAAGCGAGCCCCGTCCCCAGAATGCCGACGGCAAGAGTGGCGATGAGGGGACTCCATTCGAACTGGGACTGAGTCAGCCCAAAGATGCCGAAAGGGGTGACCATCACGAGGCCCAGCGTTTGGAGCTTGAGCATCACCGGCAGCGACCCGTAGGCCTGCTGCAGGGGAGCGACAATATTGGTCGAGAAGCCGTAGCCAACCGTCGCCGCCAAGATCAAAAGCACGCCGATGGCAGCGGTGGCCTCACCTGATGATGACGAGAGCGCGATCGACCCAATTCCGGCGAAGCCGACTACCAGGCCGACCAATTGAAGCTTGCCCGGCAGCTGGCGGAGAAGCGCACTGGCGATGATCGCCGTGAAGATCGGCACCGCTCCGTTGAGCATCCCCGCTATCGAAGAATCGACCCACTGTTGCGCAATAGGGAAGATCGTCAATGGAATGGCCACCCAGATGACGGCGAGGAGCCGGACTTTCGGCATGTCGTCTCTCGATATCGGTTTGGCGGCCGGCTTGGGGATCAGAGCGAGGGTCAATGCGCCGAATGCGATGCGGAGCCAGGTGATGAGTCCGGGGTGGAAGGCGTCAAGGCCTATGGCCATGAAGAGAAAGGAGGCGCCCCAAATGGCGGAGAGGCCGAAGAACAGGGCCCAATCGAGGGCCGCGAAGGCTTGGCGGTTGGTGCCGTGCGATGTTACGAGTAGTCGATTTGCCATTTCTTGGGTGAGAACACTTCCAACTCGCGTCGGTTGCGTCTTAATCCAGGGGTTCCGGCTCGGCTTTGGCCTCGCGGGTCATCAGGTCGAGGACGGCATCCCGCGGATGTACGCCTTCGTAGAGGACCATGGCCACATGTGAAGCTATGGGCATGTCAACATCGTGACGATCCGCCAGGTCCAGCGCCGCCCTGGTCGTCTTGACGCCTTCGGCCACCATTTGCATGTCGTCCACGATCTCGTCCAGGTTCCTACCGCTCGCTAGCCCCACTCCAACCCTGTGGTTGCGGGACTGTGGCGATATGCAGGTGGCGATCAGGTCTCCCATCCCTGCGAGGCCGGCGAATGTGGAGGGGCGGCCCCCCATGGCAACCCCGAGCCGTGTCAGCTCAGCAAGGGCCCGGGTGATGAGGCTCGCACGGGTGTTGTCACCAAAGCCCAGGCCGTCAGACATGCCGGCTGCAATTGCCATCACGTTCTTCAAGGCTCCTCCTAACTCGCACCCGATCACATCGTCGTGTGTGTAGACGCGGAAAGTGGGGCCCATGAAGAGTTGTTGAGCCTCGCTGACAAGCTCCTGATCGGCGAGTGCAACCACCGCGGCGGTCGGCTGGCCTCCGATGACCTCCTTGGCCAGATTGGGTCCGGTGAGCACTCCAATGCGACCGCTGTCGAGCTGGGGGCACACCTCGCCGATGACTCCAGTCATCGTGGCCAGGCTCGTTTGCTCGATACCTTTGGACAGGGATATGACCGGGGTCGTTTCTGGTAATTCTGTGCCGAACTCTTCGAGGACCGTTCTCAGGCCGTGTGACGGCACAGCCACCACCACGATCGAAGCTTCGGCGACGCACTCTTTGAGGTCGGAGGTGGCATGAAGCGACTTGGGCAGGTCGAAACCGGTGAGATAGTCAGGATTCTGCCCGATGGCGTTTATCTGCTCAGCGAGCGAGTGGCGCCTCGCCCACAAGGAGACATCCGCCTTGCCGGCAGCGAGGGCGGCGGCAGTGGTTCCCCAAGATCCGGCTCCGATGACAGCGACCTTTTCCATGGCGGCACCGTAGCCGTCTAGGAGGGACTGCCGCCCTAACCTGCCCGCTTCATGAGTCTCGAGATCGGGATCGTGGGCCTCCCCAACGTCGGGAAATCGACGTTGTTCAATGCACTCACGGGAGCCACGATCCTTGCCGCCAACTATCCGTTCGCAACTATTGAGCCGAACGTCGGAGTGGTGCCATTGCCCGACCCCCGGCTCGGGGTCCTCGGCAGGTTGTTCGAGTCGGCGCGTGTCGTGCCGGCAACGGTCACTTTCGTCGATATTGCCGGGCTGGTTCGAGGTGCGAGTCAGGGGGAGGGCCTGGGCAACCGATTCCTGGCCAACATTCGCGAGGTTTCGGCGGTGTGTCATGTCGTAAGAGCGTTCAGCTCGCCGGATGTGGCCCACGTGGCTGAGTCGGCCGACCCCGAAGGGGATATCGAGACTGTGGAGACGGAGCTCGCGTTGGCAGACTTGCAGACCCTCGACAAGCGTCTTCCCCGGCTGGAGAAGGAAGCCGCTGTGGACCGCTCGCTAGGCCGCGTTGTAGCCACGCTGGAAGCCGCCAGGGCGGTGGTCGCGTCAGGCGGAATGATCTCCGGATCGCCTCAGTTGGCTGCCGACGTCGCTTCCAACTCCGACCTACGCCTGCTCACGGCCAAGCCCATCATCTATGTCTTCAACTGCGACGAGGCCACTTTGGGCGACACCGGCCGCCGTGAGGAGTTGGCCGAAATGGTGGCACCTGCCCGAAGCGTGTTCCTCGATGCCCAATTGGAAGCCGACCTGGTCGGACTCGACCACGAAGAGCGCTCTGAGCTGCTCGAGTCGGTGGGCCAAACGGAACCTGGGCTGTTCACTCTCGCCCGCGCTGCCTACGGGACGCTTGGGCTGCAGAGTTTCCTGACGGTCGGTCCGAAGGAGGCTCGAGCATGGACCATCCCCGGCGGAGCCACGGCTCTCGAAGCCGCGGCTTTGATACACACCGACTTTGCTAGAGGCTTCATCGCCGCCGAGGTTATCTCCTACGACCAGCTGATTGGGGCGGGATCTTGGAGCGAGGCACGACGCTCGGGCTTGGTGAGAACTGAGGGGAGGGCCTACCGGATGCAGCCAGGGGATGTAGTGGAGTTCAGGTTCAACGTATGAGACAGCCCTACTAGGTTCCCTCCCGTGCTCATCTTTGCCGCCGCAGAGGGCGGTTCTCTTGCCTCACCGCTGAGCGAACACGAAGTTCTCCTTTTCCTGGTTCAACTTGCCCTGCTGGTGGGCGTCGCCCGGATTTTCGGATGGCTGATGAAGCTGGTCGGCCAACCTCCGGTAGTTGGAGAGCTCCTGGCCGGGGTGGTCCTCGGACCGACGATCTTCGGTCGGCTGGCGCCCGACGCCTTCGATTGGGTGTTCGGCGACCCAACGGTGACGTCGGTGATGTTTGGCATCGCCTGGCTGGGCGTGATCATGCTGCTGGTTTCAATTGGTTTCGAGACCGATTTGGCGATCATTGCCCGATACCGGGCAGCAGCCCTCTGGGTGGCGGCCGGAGCCCTCTTGGTTCCGTTTGCCGCAACGGGTTCGCTGGCCTTCGCCGTACCGGATTCGTTCGTCGGAGAGGGCGTCGAGCGAGCGGTGTTTGCAGGATTCCTCGCCCTCGCGCTATCGGTTGCCGCTTTGCCGGTTGTGGCCAAGATTCTTCAAGACCTCGGCTTTCTGCGACGAAACTTCGGGCAGGTGACCCTGGCGGCCGGCATGACCATGGACATGGTCGGATGGCTGATCTTGGCGGCCCTGTCTGGTATCGCCCTCGACGGATTCGATCCGGCAAAGCTGATCCGCTCGTTCACCGGGCTGATCCTCTTTGTTCTGTTCGTAGTCACGCTTGGCCGCTGGTTTCTCGATCGTCTGTTCCGATTTGTGATGGCGAAGGGGTCGTCAGTCACGGCAGCGGTGACGATCACGTTGGTGGCAGCTCTGGTCGGCGGAATAGTCACCCAGGCGCTGAACCTCGAGGCAATTCTCGGTGCCTTCGTGGTGGGCATCCTCGTCGCTGGGCTCCGTCATCAGCTTCCCGCAGTCCGGTCTGTGGTCGAGACCACCACCACTGCATTCTTTGCTCCGGTCTTCTTTGCCTTCTCCGGTCTTCGTGTCGACGTCGGCCTGCTCGACAGCACCGAGGCGGTGTTGTGGACGATCGGCCTGGTGGTGGTGGCGGTTGTGGCCAAGATCGTGGGGACTTTTGCCGGGGGCTTTCTGGGAGGCGTCAGAGGTCGCGAGGCTTTTGCGCTGGGCGCCGGGCTTTCTGCCTTGGGCGCAATGGGAATCGTCGTGGCGATTGTCGGCCTGAATCTGGGAGTCGTCTCCGAGACCGGATATACGGTGATGGTCCTTGCCGCCATTGTCACCTCGATTGGCGCACCTCAAATGCTGCGCGCGGCCGTATCGGGTTGGGAAGTGCCGACTGAAGAAGCGGAACGTCTGCAAGCCGAGGAGATTCGAGCCTCCTCGGAGATCCTGGCCGCAAAGAGAATCCTCCTCCCGACGCGCGGGGGCGCCAACAGCAGGTACGCGGCACAGTTGATCTCGGCAGTGTTCCCCGAGGCCGAGGTCACGGTGCTTGTGGTCGATCTGGCGCCGAGCAGGCTCTGGTTCAGGCTCACGCGCCGGGTTGAGGGAGAGCCGGCGGATGCCACCGATGTGCTGGAGAAGATAGACAGGAATCGAACGATCAGGAGGATTGCCAGAGATCCTGCGGTCGCAATCGTCCGCGAGTCGTCCCTGGGCTACGACCTCGTCGTCCTGGGAGCCACCGAAACGAGGGAAAGCACCTTCAACTCGGTCATCGACAGGGTCGTGGCCCGAGTCGAGACGCCGGCGATCGTGGTGCGGTTCCCGACCGACCACGAGGTGACCGACGAGTTGCCGGCCAATGTGTTGGTTCCTGTGACGGCCACCCGCTCGACGAGGGCCGCCGAAGAATTCGCCTACTCGGTATCCAAAGCCGCCGGCGGCCGCTCGTTCGCCCTTCACGTGGTCAACAGGCCCGAAGGCTCCAGTCTCCTGCTGGAGAGTGGATCCGTGGATGACAGCATTCGCGCCGCGCAGGCGATGGTCACAACGGCAGCAGCATTTGGCGAACGGCTTGGGGTATCAGTGGAGACTGCCGTGAAGGTGGCACCCAACGCGGAGGAAGAGGTTGTCAACTTCGCCAATTCCGGCGCCTTCGACCTGCTGGTGCTCGGGACGTCTTCCAGGGCTCTCACCGGCAGGCCCTTTTACGGTCATCGGGTCTCGTACATGCTCGAGAAGGCCGATCTCCCGGTGGCAGTGGTCAGCCTTCCCCGCTCCCGAACGACGAACTAACTCCATGGTCGGAGAACTCGTGCTCCAGGCTTATGATGGCAATGCCGTCAATATCGAGCGGGAGAGATCCGGTCGTTGACCGGGCGCCGAAGGGGCAACACCTCCCGGAAACTCTCAGGCATCTGGACCGTTCGATCAGGCAAGCTGGAGGAGACGACAGCTGGGAGGGCAGGAGTCCACAAGGAAGCGCATGCCCAACCCTCTCGAAACGTTCTCAAACCGCCACATCGGTCCCAGAGGCGACGACATAGCCAAGATGCTCGCCACGGTTGGTGCAGGTTCGCTGGACGACCTGATCGCCGAAACGGTTCCGCAGGCGATCCTCAACACAGAGCTTGATCTGCCGAGCGGCCTATCTGAGGCGGAGACCGTGCAGCGTCTTGCGGAGTACGCATCAAAGAACGAGGTCATACCCTCGCTCATCGGGCTCGGCTACTACAACACTCTCGTTCCTGCGGTGATCCAGAGGAACGTGCTGGAAAACCCGGCCTGGTACACCGCCTACACTCCCTATCAGCCCGAGATCTCCCAAGGGCGGTTGGAGGCCCTCCTCAACTTCCAGACCATGGTCTCGGACTTGACCGGTCTCGAGGTGGCCAACTCCTCGCTCCTCGATGAGCCGACAGCCGCCGCTGAAGCCATGGCCATGTGCCGTCGGCTGGGGCCAAAAGATCGCCACGTCTTCTACGTCGACGACGATTGTCACCCGGCGACCATTGCGGTCGTCGAAACCAGGGCGGCGTCGAGTGGTGTTGACGTCCGCAGGTTGTCCGAGGAACCTGTCCCGGAAGACGCGTTTGGCGTCCTGCTCCAATATCCGGGCTCTAGCGGCGAGCTGGTGGACCACTCGGGTCTCATCGCAGATTTCAAAGCGGCAGACGCCCTGGTGGTCATGGCCACCGATCTCCTTGCCTTGGCGCTGCTGAGGGCCCCAGGAGAGATGGGCGCCGACATCGCTGTGGGTTCGGCGCAGCGATTTGGCGTGCCTCTCGGCTATGGCGGCCCCCATGCCGGCTTCATCTCCACACGGGAATCCATGGTGCGTGCCCTACCCGGGAGGCTGGTGGGGGTTTCCCGGGACACCGGTGGCCGTATCGCATATCGGCTGGCCCTTCAGACGAGGGAACAGCACATCAGAAGAGAGAAGGCAACTTCGAACGTCTGCACCGCACAGGTCCTTCTCGCGGTCATGGCAGGGCTCTACGGGTCCTGGCACGGTCCCGAGGGAATCGTGGGCATCGCTTCTGAAGTCAATCGGCTTACCGGACTCCTGGTAGCCACGCTGAAGAGTCGAGGCTTTGAAGTCTCCAACCAACACTTCTTCGACACCGTCACCGTGGCGGTGCCCGGCGCGGCAACGAGGGTGGTTGAGGATGCGCTCAGGGCCGGGGTGAACCTGGGTTTGGTCGATAATGACCATGTTCGCATAGCCCTCGACGAGACCACGGACGAGTCAGTGGTGGCGCAGGCATTGGCCGGATTTGGAATCGGTGACATGGTGACCGAGCCCGCGGCTGGGATTCCGAGCTCGCTGACCCGGACCTCTGAGTTCATGACTCACCCGGTCTTCTCGGAGCACAGGTCGGAGCATGGGATGCTTCGCTACCTACGTCGCCTCGCAGACCGCGATCTCGCGCTGGACCGTTCAATGATCCCTCTCGGTTCTTGCACGATGAAGCTCAACGCAACCACCGAGATGATCCCCATCACCTGGCCCGAGTTCTCTTCGATCCATCCGTACGCCCCGACCGACCAGGCCGCCGGGTACCGGGAGCTGATTCGCGATCTCGAGTCGGCGCTTTGCGCGATCACTGGATATGACGCAGTGTCCCTTCAGCCGAACGCCGGATCCCAAGGCGAGCTGGCCGGACTCCTCGCGATTCGCGCTTACCACCGGAGCCGTGGTGAAGGAGAGCGTGACATATGCCTGATTCCGAGTTCAGCTCATGGGACCAATGCCGCCTCAGCCGTCATGGCAGGCATGGAGATTCGTGTGGTTGGCACCGACCGCGGCGGCAACATCGATCTAGATGACTTGGCGACCAAGGCCTCCGATGCGGGCGGCCGTCTTGCAGCTCTGATGGTCACATATCCCTCGACGCACGGCGTCTTCGAGGAAGGTGTGACGGCAGCCGCCGACCTCGTGCATGATCATGGGGGTCAGGTCTACATCGACGGAGCCAACCTCAACGCCTTGGTCGGTCTGGCCCGGCCTGCTGACATCGGTGCGGACGTCGGCCACCTCAATCTGCACAAGACATTCACCATCCCTCATGGCGGCGGCGGTCCGGGCGTAGGGCCGGTCGGAGTCAAAGAGCATCTGGCGCCGTACCTTCCCAATCACCCACTTGACGAAGGGGCCGGACCAGTGACGGGGATTGGCCCCATTTCGGGCGCTCCATTCGGCTCTGCCGGGATCCTTCCCATCCCACTCGCCTACATCTTGCTGATGGGCGGCGACGGGCTCCGTCAGGCGACCAAGGTCGCAATTCTCTCCGCAAATTATGTCGCTAAACGCCTCGACCCGTATTTCCCGGTCTTGTACAAGGGCGCCCGGGATCGGGTTGCACACGAGTGCATCGTGGATTTGCGGCCCATGACCAAAGAGAGTGGGATCACAGCGGAGGACGTTGCCAAGCGGCTCGCCGACTATGGGTTTCATGCTCCGACCCTGGCCTTTCCGGTTCCTGGCACCCTGATGATCGAGCCCACCGAGTCGGAGGATCTCAAAGAGATTGATCGATTTTGCGAGGCGATGATCTCCATCAGGGCAGAGGCGGACAAAGTCGTGGCGGGGGAGTGGCCGGCGGATGACAATCCACTGGTGAACGCTCCACACAGCGCCTTCGACTTGTTGGTTGAGGACTGGGACCACTCCTACTCGCGGATCGAGGCCGGGACGCCGCCGGGTATGGAGAACCGCGACAAGTATTGGCCGCCCGTCAGCCGCATCGATGGCGTTGGTGGTGACCGCAATCTCGTCTGCGCCTGCCCTCCCCTCGACGCGTACCAGTGATCGCACCTTGACAAAGCCTCCAATGGTGGGAAGGTGACTGTTCTGGAAGGGGATTCGGACTCGTGAAATTCAAAGGGCAGCTGAAATTCCCGGATGTCGACCATCCGGGCATACCGGTCGCGCTCCTGCTGGACGACATGCACCTCGAGGTTCGTGTCGACGAGGAATCTGTCGGCCGCTGGTCGCTCATCGACGTCGAGGCCAGCCGATTGATCGCGGCCGCGTTTGAGGTGAATCTCGGGGGCGAGGAAATCACTTTCATAGCTGAAGAGCCCCTCGACTTCGCGTACAAAGGCGTGGAGCACATGGCCGAGACCTGGGCCCGGGTCAAGGCCCACTCCCTTCCTCGCCGTGGCGTGGTCATAAGAAAGTCCCGGAAAGACACCATTCCATCGCGTCTCGGCGAGCTTCGTTCAGCGGTGCTCGAGGAAATGGACGAGTCCACGCCTGCCGCTGCCCGGCATGTGACTCCGGCACCCGGGCCGATTGAGGCCAGAGTCTCTGAACTGCGGGATAGAGCCCGCCCCTCAGAAGTGGGTCGGGACAGTGAGGAAAAGGCGCCGGAGATGCCGGGAGCGCCGCGAGCAGACGAGCCGCCTAAGAAGCCAGTGCTGATCCCCGGTCCTGGGATCGTTACCGCCGTCGGAAGCACAAGCGCCTCCGAGAAGCCCGACTCGGGCCCGCAGGCCCAGGCTCCCGCCGTCTCAGTCGTGTCAGAGGCGGAGAAACCGCCGACTGAGATGGAGCCTGTCTCGGAACCAGAGCTGAAAGAAATCCCGGCCACCGACGTCGAGAGCGAGCTGGCAAGTGCGCCCGAGTCACCTAGTGAGGCTGAGGTCGAGCCGCAACCGGAGACAGCTGAAGCGCAGCCTGAGACAGAGCCCGTGGTCGAGGCGGTGAGTGCGCTCGACACAGAGCCCGAGGCGGTAATCGAGCCCGAGGCCGCAATCGAGCCCGCGGCGACGGAGGAACTGACGGAAGACACCCTGGCGGCAGTCGACGGGGCAGCACAGTCAGATCATGAGCCGGCCGCCCACGTCGAGGATGAGGCTGCCGAAGAGCCCGATCGAGCGAGTCGAGCCGATCAGGATTCTTCCGAGATTGAGCTACCGCAAGAGACCAAAGAGCTGATTGGTACTCCGGCGGGTTCGGACGAAGGTCTCTTCGTCGACCTCGGGAACTACGAGGGCGAGCAAGATGACGAATCTCCTCCGGCCGCCGACGAAGACAGAGCTCCCGATGGGCCGCCGGACAAAGAGCCGGCCCTGGTTGGCAGCGAGGTAGAGAAATCGGGGCTCCTCGGCGCGGTTCGTTCTGCGTTCGGGCGCAATCGGGTGCCGCACGAACACGAATTTGTGGATGCTCCCGGAGGCATGGGCCTTACCCGCCAGATCTGTGTCGAGTGCGGGCATATCTCAATCAGATCCGACGACTGAGGCTCGTTCTTCCCAGAGCCGCCGGGTTACTCTCCTCCGGTGTCCGTCGTTCTCCGACCTGTGATCCTGTCTGGTGGAGCCGGTACCCGGCTCTGGCCACTGTCCACCGAGGCAAAGCCGAAGCAATTCCTGGAACTCGTGGGAGAGCCGCTGATGGATCAAGCGCTCAGGCGTTTGTCCCATGTGCCCGGCGTGGCGGGACCGGTGATCGTGACGGGAACCGATCACGTGGGTCTGGTCGTGGCTGCGTCGTCCCGTGCCGGCGTCGAGCCTCATCTCACGATCGTCGAGCCGGAAGGTCGTAACACGGGACCCGCCGTGGTTGCCGCTGCGCTGGCTTCAGATCCGAATGACGTCCTCGTGGTGCTTCCCGCAGACCATCTCATCGAAGACCGCGATGGCTTCGGTCGTCTGGTTGAACAGTCCTCATCACTCGCTTTTGATGGAATGTTGGTCACCTTCGGAATCGTCCCCACAAGGGCCGAGGTCGGCTACGGCTACATCGAGGTTGGGGAGGAATTGAGCGTTGGTCATCGGGTGTCGAAGTTCACCGAGAAACCCGATCTGGAGACGGCTGAAGTCTTTGTAGCCGGCGGCCGTCACCTCTGGAATTCGGGAATCTTCATGTTTCGGGCAGATGTGCTTGTCGACGAGGCAAGAGCGGTGGCACCCACTCTTTCGGAAGCAGTCGAAAGTGCAATGCAACGCCCGACTGATGGAGTGCTCAGGCTCGATGCTCGATTCGCCTCGGCCCAGTCGATTTCGCTCGACCATGCGGTCATGGAGAAGACTGAAAAGGCGGCGGTGGTTCCTGCCGACATTGGCTGGTCGGATCTCGGCTCGTGGGAATCGGTGTGGGAGGCCGCTGAGAAAGACGCTTCCGGAAACGCCGTGATGGGCGACGTAGTCACCATTGGCGTATCCGGCTCACTCGTGAGAGCTGAAGGACGGCGCGTTGCCCTCGCCGGAGTGAACGATGTCATCGTCGTGGAGACCGACCACGCCATCCTCGTCGTGGGTAAGCAGGCTTCTCAAGAGGTGAGGGAGCTGGCGGCATTAGACCGCCCGGTCGAAGACCAGCGATGAAACGCCGCTGGATGGGGGTGGTGATGGTCATGGCTCTGAGCGTGATGGCATGTTCCGCCTCCGTGGCTGAGAACGCGGAGGGCCGTCAGATCTATCTCGCGCTTTGTGCCCGCTGTCACGGTGAGGGGTTGGAGGGGTTGGTCGGACCGCCGCTTGGTCCGGATTCGAACGCGGCGATTCGTCCGGACGAATTCCTCGTGTTCACCATCGAGAACGGCCGCGGCAGGATGCCTTCGTTCAAATCAGTCCTCGACGATGACCAGGTCGACCGTTTGGTCGCCTATGTCAGGGAGGTACAGGAAGGGTGAACGAGCTGCTCCAATCGCTTGACCTTCATCCGGTGAGGATTCCTCTCCGTCACCGGTTCCGAAGAGTCGACCATCGTGAGGCGGTGCTGATTAAAGGGCCTGCTGGCTGGGGCGAGTTCTCCCCTTTCCCCGACTATCCGCCTCAGGTGACCACGAGATGGCTGGCGTCTGCGTTGGAGTCCGCTTGCGGCCGACTTCCCGACGCAGGGCGTTCCGAAGTCCTGGTAAACGTTACGGTGCCGTCTGTCGACCCGATGACCGCGAAGCGCCTCGTCATCGAATCGGGTGCGGCCACGGCCAAGGTCAAGGTCGGGGAGCCGGATCAACCCGAGGCCTTCGAGCTCGAGCGTGTCACCGCCGTACGTGAGGCGCTCGGACCGGACGGAAGGATTCGTATCGACGTCAACGGGGCCTGGGATGTCGAGACCGCCTACCAGCGGATACAAAGCCTGTCACATCTCGGCTTGGAGTATGTGGAGCAGCCGGTCGCATCGATTGACGAGATGGTCGAGCTGAGAGGTCGAGTGGACGTGGCCTTGGCGGCCGACGAGTCGGTTCGCCTCGAAGCTGACCCGTTGCGGGTGGTGGAGGCTGGGGGCGCGGATTTCCTCGTGCTCAAGGTGCAGCCAATGGGGGGTGTGGCTCGAGTCGTCGATCTCGCGGCTCGCGCCCAGATTCCGGTCGTGATCAGCTCTGCTCTAGAGACGTCTGTTGGCCTCTACTCAGGTCTGCTTGCTGCGTCCCTGGTAACTCCAGCGGGCACTGCCTGTGGTCTGGGGACAGCAACACTCCTTTCGGGTGATGTCACACATCAATCTCTCCTGCCTCGGAATGGGAAGCTGCGCAATCCGGCGTCCCGAGCCGGACGTCGACATGCTGGAGCGGTTGCGACCCGAGAAGGGCCACGAGGCGGAGATGCTGCGTAAGGTCCGTGCTGCGGCGGAGGTGCTCACTTGAATCAACCCAATCCCAGCACAGCCATGGCGCGCGTCATCTCCGACGAGTTGGCCCGGCACGGGATTGCGGCTGCAATCGTCTCCCCTGGGTCACGTTCCGGTGCCATGGCGGTCGCCTTGGAGCAATCTGATATCCCGGTGCGTGTGGTGCTCGACGAGCGCTCGGCCGCTTTTCAAGGCCTGGGTATGGCTCGGGCAACAGGGAGGCCGGTGGTATGTGTCTCTACATCTGGCACGGCGGCCGCCAACTACCTGCCGGCGGTGGTCGAAGCCGATCTCAGCGGTGTGCCCCTGCTGCTGATAACGGCTGACAGACCGCCCGAGCTACGCGAGGTGGGGGCGAATCAGACGATCGATCAGGTGGAGCTCTTCGGCTCCAAACTGCGCTGGTTTTGTGACGTAGGCGTGGCTACCACCGACATCGACGCCAATGCCTACTGGCGGTCGACGGTTTCTCAGGCGGTGGCTAGGGCTACCGGATTCGGGCTATCGCCGGGACCAGTTCACCTCAATGTGAGTTTCCGGGAGCCAACCATGCCAGTGCCGCACGACGGGCGCACGGCCGGCGCTCCATATCCGTTTCCCATAGTGGGGCGAGATGATGGTGGAAGGTGGCAGGAGAACGATGTCTCGTCTCCAACTCGCGCGGATCTTGGCGAGCTGTCGGGGCTCAATGGTCTCCTGATTGTGGGAGAAGGTACGGGCTCCGACCACCGGCTCCTGGACCACGCGGAAAGACTGGGTTGGCCCGTCCTGGCCACCGCCCTCTCTGGCTTGCGGGGAGAGGGCGTGATCACCTCATATCATCATTTGCTGGTGGACGGTGTCCCGGACAGTCTCAAGCCCGATTTTGTCGTCACTTCAGGAAGACTCGGTCCCAGTGACCGCCTCGGACACCTGACCAAGGGTGCCGCGGCAAGTGTTCACGTCGATCGTTGGGGTCGATGGCAAGATCCGCGAAGGGATGCGACACGATTAGTCGCGGGCGACCTGACGCTTGGCCTCGAATCCATCGACACCGGCGCCCCCCGCGAATTTCTTGAAGTGTGGCGAGCGGCAGACGCTCAAATGCGGCAGGCGCTGTCGGATCGGATGCAAACCGACGAGTCGCTCACCGGGCCCCGTATTGCAGCGTCGTTGAACACGGTGCCGTGGAGCGCGCTCGTAGCCGCATCTTCCATGCCGATCCGAGATGTGGATGCGTTTGTCCGGCGACCCGGACCAGTCTTCGGGAACAGGGGGGCGTCAGGAATCGATGGCTTCAATTCCACCGTCATTGGGGTCGCAGGGGCCATCAGGCGAACAGTTGGATTGGCCGGGGACCTGTCGTTTCTCCATGATTTGCCCGGCCTCCTGGCTGCCGAAGGCGACTTCGTCCTAGTCGTCATCGACAACAATGGAGGTGGGTTGTTTGATCTTTTGCCTCAGGCCCAGCATGCGCCGTCGTTTGAGCGGTTGTTTGTGGCTCCACACGGGAGAGACCTAATGAGCCTGGGGCGGGGGTTGGGGCTCAGCAGCGTGCGAGTTGGTGATATCGACGAGCTGGAAGAGTCGGTTTCGTCGGGCCTGGAGGCGGGTGGCCCTCATATCGTTGTCGCCCCCGTGGATAGGGGCGACGATCTCAAACAGAGACGTGGCCTCGACGAGGTTGGCCGGCTGGTCGGCTGACACGGAGCGCCTTCAGCATCGGTCTCAGCTTCAGCTCGGTTTCTTCGAATTCGGCATCCTGGCGGGAGCCTTCCACAAGCCCCGAGCCCGTGTAGAGGGTGGCGTGGTCCCGTTCGATACGGGCGCACCTCAAAGCTATGGCGAAGGCTCCATTTCCTCGCGAATCGAACCAGCCCACAGGTCCTGCGTAGCGGCCACGGCTGTGAGACTCGAGACTACGTATGAGGCTTAGAGCTCGCCTGGTGGGCGTGCCGGCGACGGCTGCTGTGGGATGCAGCCGAGCTACGGCATCGAGAACGTGTGTCCCGGGACTGACCCGGCCGTCGAATCTCGTGGCCAGATGGGCAATCTCGCCAAAGACGGCTTCTCGGGTCTCGCTGCGGGCCAGTTCCTCGGTCACCGGCTCCAAGGCGGCTGCCACTGACGCGGCCGCCAAGTCGTGCTCGAGTCGGTTCTTGGGGCTTCTCAGATCGCCGCTGTTGACCATGTCGGCGGAGGAAGACCCGGCCAGCGAGATGGAAGTGAGGCTGGGACCTATGAGCCTGACTAACAGCTCGGGGCTCGATCCAACGAGGCCGTCAACCGAGAAGATGAACGAATCCGGCTGGTCGCTGTACAGATTGGATATGACCGTGTGAGAGGGCACCGGCCCTTCGAATTGGAGGTCCACGACGCGGGACAGGACCACCTTCTCCAATTCGCCCCGTTCGATGGCCATCATCGCTGTCGAGAAGGCGTGACTCCATCCAGTCCTCGACTCCAGGTTGACCACGGAAGGCATTGATCCATTGGCAGTGGCATCGGGTGGACTCCCCCGGAGTATCTCGATGTCGGCCCCTTCGATACGGACCGCGGATGAGGGCACCACAACAAATGATCCAGGCTCTGTCGGGTCGAATGTGAACGAAGCAAAAGCCAGATCCTCACTTTCGCCAAGGCCCTCGATCGCCCTTCGAAAGCGTTCAGGTCCGACGCCTACGTCGATTCTGCGCTCGATGCCCCAGCCAAGCAAGCCCCGAGACCCGTCGAGCCAAACATGGTCGGGCCCCAGGCGAAGCATCTCTTGCACCTTTTGGCTTGGAGTCGTCATTCGTGAACGAAGGCTAGATCGTGCCGGGTGTCTAACCCGTGGAGGAGGGAGCGTGCCACACGGTTGAAGACGTCAGGATCGCCAGTTGTCGTCATCGTGATGCGTCCTTCCTCAGCCGACCTGTCAACGCGGGCCACCTGACGTGCCACCGCCCACGATGGGTCGATTATTCGAATGTGACGACCGACGACCTGCCTGATGACCGGTTCCAAGAACGGAAAATGGGTGCACCCGAGGACAAGAGTGTCGGCGCCCGCCTCCAACATGGGGGCAACCTTTGATGCCACCCGTCGCTCCACGTCAGGACCGCTTAGCTGTGCCCTCTCCACGAGGTCAACCCACTCCGGGCAAGGGGCGGTGTGAATAGTGGCGTTACCGACGAACTTCCTCACCACGTTTTCGAAACGCACGCTCTGGAATGTTGCCCCGGTGGCCAGAATGCCAATCACGCCCGACGAGGTGGCACCGACCGCCGGCTTGATTGCCGGCTCCATGCCGACGAACGCGGTGCCGGGAAAATGTGTTCGCAACTCGTCGAGCGCCGCGGCGGAGGCTGTGTTGCAGGCGACGACGACCGTCGAGGCGCCGGCTTCGATGAGCCTCGCCGACACATCGTGCGCGATTGCGGCCACCTCATCCAAGGTCTTGGTCCCGTATGGGGCATTGGCCTGGTCGGCAACGTAGAAGATGTCGGCCTGAGGGACATGCTCGGGCAGGTGCCTGAGCACACTCAGACCGCCCACACCGGAGTCGAATACGCCAATCACCACTGTATCTCACCACATCTGTCCGCTGTTACCGTGCCCCGCGATGGGAACCAAGTGGATGTAAACGGGTCCGTTGCCCTTATCACCGGGGGTGCTTCCGGGCTGGGGAGAGCGACCGCCCGTCACCTTTTTGAGGCCGGTGCTTCGGTTTGCATCTTGGATCTCGATGAAGAGCCCGGCCTCGAGCTGGTGGCTGCATTGGGCGACGGAGCGCTCTTTGTCCCCTGTGATGTGCGGGATCCGCTGCGTGTGGAGTCTGCAATTTCCCAAGCGTTCGACAGGTTCGGGAGAATCGACGTCTTGGTCAACACTGCTGGTGTCGGGACCGCTTCCAGAGTTGTCGGCCGGGACGGGGCGTTGTTCGATCTCGAGCTGTTCAAGTTCACCATCGATGTCAATCTGGTTGGCGCCTTCGACGTGATGCGCCAGGTCGCAGGACGCATGGTTGGAAACGACCCCGGTCCCACCGGGGAGCGGGGTGTGATCGTCAACGTTGCGTCAATAGCGGCCTTCGACGGCCAGATCGGCCAGGCGGCCTATAGCGCGTCCAAGGGCGGGATTGTGGGCATGACGCTGCCGCTTGCACGCGAGTTGGGTCGTCACGGTGTCAGGGTGATGACCGTGGCTCCGGGAGTGTTTCAGACCCCGATCCTGGGTGTCGTGTCCGACGAGGCTGTCCAGACCCTGGAGGCGCAGGCAGTCTTCCCCAGGCGGCTCGGCGATCCGACGGAGTTTGCCATGTTGGTGAGCTCGATCGTCGAGAATCCCTATCTCAACGGCGAGACGATAAGACTCGACGCCGCGACTCGGATGCCTTAGAGCCCTTGCGGTCACCCAGCGGCGGTCAGGCCATCGAGGCTCTCCGGATTCTCCAGGGTCGAAATGTCTCCCGGGTCTTCTCCCAGGGCGATTGCTCGGACCACACGTCGCATGATCTTGGCCGACCGGGTTCGTGGTAGGTCTCCAACCCACCTGATCAATTGGGGTCGGAAAGCCTTTCCCAGAGCACTGACCACGGCATTCTCGAGCCTTGTCGTGAGCTCGGAGTCGACCGTCATCCCAGGAGCGGCCACCACGAACAGCCCTATTCCCTCGCCCTTGACCTCATGGGGGAGACCCACTGCTGCAGCCATGACCACCTCGTCGAGGGCGACGGCCACGGACTCGATCTCGGCCGGGCCCACACGCTTGCCGGCGATGTTCATGGTGTCGTCGGACCGTCCGTGTAGGTACCAGAAGCCGTCTTGATCGACCGAAGCCCAGTCTCCGTGGACCCAAGTGTCTTCGAAGCGCGACCAGTAGGTCGCCATGTACCGCTCGGGCTCGCCCCAAAAACCGCGAGTCATCCCGGGCCACGAGCCGCGCATCACCAGTTCCCCGACTTCGCCGCGGACGGGGTCGCCCTCGGAGCCGTAGACGTCGGCGTCCACACCCAATGACGGCGAGCCTACCGACGTGGGTTTGATTCCTTGAAGCAGGTTGACCGACAGGATGCATGCCCCGATCTCGGTGCCGCCGGAGATGTTGACGATGGGTCGGCTGCCTTGCCCGACCTCCTCGAACAGCCACATCCATGGTCCGGGGTTCCAGGGCTCGCCAGTAGACCCGAACGCACGCAATCGGGACAAGTCGTGCTGACGAGCAGGGTCTACTCCGTGCGGTTGCAACGCCCGCACCAACGTTGGGGATATGCCCAAGAAGGTGACACCCAGATCCCTGACCACTTGCCACAGGCGGTCCGGGCCCGGGTAGTTGGGGGCGCCGTCGTATGTGGCGATTGCGGCACCGTTGGCCAGGCCCGCGACCACCATCCACGGCCCCATGATCCAACCCATGTCCGTCGCCCACATGAGGACATCTTCTCTGGTCAGCTCCGCTTGAAAGGCGCCTTCTGCGGCGACCTTGACGGTCAAGCCGGCATGCACGTGAACCGCGCCTTTGGGTCGGCCCGTGGTGCCCGAGGTGTAAGCGATGATGACCGGATCCTCGGAACCGGTTGGAGCGGGATCAAGCTCCTCTGCGGCGGCCATGACCTGGTGCCAATAGTGATCGCGCCCGGCGGTCACCGGCGTGTCGTCGCGCTCCGTGTAGTCGACGACGATGGCAGTGTCGATGCCGCCGGCGAGCTCGATGGCCTCGTCGGCGGTCTCCTTTGCGGTGACCAGCTTGCCTCTTCTCACGAAGCCATTGCTGCATATCAGGACGGCCGGCTTGGGGTCGACCAGGCGAGCCGCCACCGCGTCCGCTCCGTACCCGGAGAAGACCGGGATGAATATCGCCCCGATTCGAGCCACTGCGAGCAGTGAGATCACCGCTTCCTCGCCCATCGGCAGATACACGGCCACCGCGTCACCCCGCCTCACGCCGAGCGCGGCAAGGCCGCCGGCGAGCTTGGCTACCTTTGTCCTGAGTTCGCCAAACGTGATCTCGCGTTGTTCGCCTGTCTCCTTCTGGGAGCGGACCGCTATACGGTCCGGCTCGTCGTCGGCCCATCTGTCGACGCAAGCCTGACTCAGGTTGAAACGACCGCCGACGAACCATGTGGTCCACGGGTGCCCGCGAGAGGTGTCGCGGACAGTCTTCCAGCCATCCATGAACGGGAGCCCGAGGAAGTCCACAACCTCTGACCAGAACCATTCCGGATCGTCCACGGATCGTTGCCTCAGATCCTCATAGGCCCCGATTCCGTGCTCGGCCATGAACCTGGCGGTGTTTGTGGCCGCGGCGGCCTGTGAGTCGAGTCGCCAGACAATGTCAAAATCTTGCAAGGGGCCCTCCTGAGCTGCACTTTCGAGGCTAGAAGTTTTTGTGGGGGGACGGCGCTGCCGCCTAGCCTCGACTGCGAAATGAGCGACCCCACGACGGCGTCCCAGCCACCCGATCCCGGCGGCCCGTTGAGCAATCTCCAGATCGTCCGACGGACCCTCTTGGTGTCCTCGGTGGTTGTGGGCGTCCTCGCCGTGCTGTGGCTGCTGAGCCGAATCTCGAGCGTCCTCTTCATGGTCTTTGTCGCCCTTTTCGTGGCTGTGGCCATGGAGCCGCCGGTGCACTACCTGGAGAAGAAGGGCTGGCGGCGCGGAGCCGCGACCGGCTTGGTGTTTGTGCTCTTCGTGCTGGCTGCGATTGGATTCTCCCTCGCCCTGGCACCGCTCTTCATCGATCAGGTCACACAGCTCGTAGACGCCATCCCCGGGTATGTGGAGGGATTCGCGGAATGGTTGAACACGAGCTTCAGCGTGGAGATCCAGGTGGACCTGAGCAACCTCGAGGACGAGAGCGAGCTCGTACTCGAGTGGTTGCAGGGAAACGTGGGCGGTGTGGTCGGTTCAATTCTCGGAATCGGCACCCTGATTGGCGGCTTCATCTTCTTCGCGTCGACGGTCGCCCTGTTCGCCTTCTACATGGTGGCCGATCTCCCCAAGCTGCAGCGAACTGTGCTCTCGCTGATGCCTAAGGATCGACAGATTCGAGCCCTCCGCATCTGGGAGGTGGCCGTGGAGAAGATGGGCGGGTACATCTACTCCCGGCTCATCGTCGCAGTCATCGGCGGAGTCGTGACCTGGATTTTCCTCACTGCCCTCGGCGTCCCCTTTGCTGTCCCGCTCGCCATCTGGGTGGGCATCCTGAGCCAGTTCGTCCCGGTTGTTGGCACCTATCTGGCTGCGATTCTCCCTGCTGCCGTCGCTCTGTCGTCGAAGGGCGCGGCCACCATGGTTTGGGTGATCGTGTTCTTCGTGGCGTACCAGCAGATCGAGAACTATCTGATCGCACCGCGGATCACGAAACGGACGATGGCAATACACCCCGCAGTGTCGATTGGGTCCATCCTGATCGGAGGTGCTCTGCTCGGCCCGATCGGGGTGCTACTGGCCTTGCCCATGGCCGGAATCATCATCGCCTTGATATCGGAGTCGACCCGGCGCTACGAGGTCGTCCTCGACGACGAGACCGGCGAGTATGACGTCATCGACCCCGAAGACTGAGTCCGGCCCTCTAGCCGGCATGACGGTCGTGGAGTTGGCGGGCCTCGGCCCCGCTCCTTTCTGCGGCATGGTCCTCGCCGACCTCGGTGCAACCGTGATCAGAGTCGATCGGGTGGTCGTGCCGTACAGGGTTGGATCAGGCGGAGGAGACGATGTCCTGAACCGAGGAAAATCGTCGGTTGCGGTTGACCTGAAGCAAGCAAAAGGAACCGAAATCGTGCTCCGCCTGGTTGCGACGGCCGACGCTCTCATTGAGGGGTTCCGGCCGGGCGTGACGGAGCGAATCGGCGTGGGTCCGGCAGAGTGCCTGGCGGCCAATCCGGCGCTGGTCTACGGGCGGATGACGGGTTGGGGCCAAGAAGGCCCTCTCGCCGGAGCCGCTGGTCACGACATCGATTTCATCTCGCTTTCAGGGGTTCTCGGAGCGGTCGGAGGTGAGGACCCGGTGGTTCCCCTCAACCTGATAGGCGACTTCGGAGGCGGCGGGATGCTGCTCGCGATTGGCGTCCTGTCGGCTGTGCTGTCGGCAAGGGAGTCCGGTCGGGGCCAGGTGGTCGACGCGGCGATGGTCGATGGTTCTGCCCTATTGGCGGCGTCCCATTACGGCTTCTTGGCGGCGGGCTCGTGGACCACTCGGAGGAACAGCAATCTGCTGGACGGCGGCGCCCCGTTTTACTCGGTGTATCGGACCGCCGATGAGCGTCATGTGGCGGTTGGTGCTCTCGAACCGCAGTTCTTCGCCGCGCTCCTCGACGGTCTCGGCTTGTCAACCGAGGAAGTCGGGCGTCAGCACGATGTGGTCGGCTGGCCAGCCATGCGCGCCAAGTTCGAGGAGGCCTTCCGCACTCGCACCCGCGCCGAATGGGCGGAGGCGTTCGCCGGCCGGGACGCATGTGTTGCTCCCGTCTTGGATATGGATGAGGCGCCCAGCCACCCACACAATGTGTCCCGGGGGACATTCGTGGAGGTGGACGGCGTCACTCAACCGGGGCCTGCTCCGAGGTTCTATGGGACTCCCGTGCCATCCACAGGCAAGCCGTCCATGCCCGGTGACAGCACCGATGAGGTCTTGATGGGCCTGGGTTATAGCGAGGCCGAGATCGGTAAGCTCCGAGGGCAAGCCGTAGTTTGCTGACGTCCCCAGGAGGACCCATGACACAGTCCAGCGCTCTCGCCGAGCGGGCCGATATCGACGCGGAGGTCGAAGGCAAGACGATTGTTGATTTCTTCAACCAGAACGCAGAGCGGTACCCGGATCAGCCGGCGATCCATTTCAAGTCAGACGGCGACTGGGAGTTCCTGACCTGGCAGCAGTACCGCGATGTGGTTCACCAAGCGGCGGCAGGCCTGCACGCTCTCGGAGTGGGTGACGACGAGTTCGTGGGAATCATGGCCGGCAACCGTCCCGAGCACGTCATCGCCGACTACGCAGCAGTCCACTCCGGGGCCACCGGAGTCACCATCTATTCCACGCTCGCCGCCAACGAGATCCAGTACATCGCAGACAACTGCAAGGTGACGGTGGCGATTCTCGAGGATCTGACCTACATGAAGCGGTGGGAGGAGATCAGGTCTGAGCTCCCGAACCTCCGCTATGTCGTACTCATGGAGGGTGCCGAGAACTACGACACTGCCGACTGGGTGCTCAGCTGGGACGAGTTGATCGCTCGCGGGATCCAGCGACTGAATGATGATCCCGACTCGGTGGAAAGGTCGTCCGCGGCGATCACTCCCGACGGGCTTGCAACTCTCATATACACCTCTGGCACCACTGGCACCCCCAAAGGAGTGATGGTCACCCATCGCAATGTGGTCTGGACCACCGAGTGCCTACGACGCGCTGCCGACCTGGGCCTTGGCGCCCGATTCGTCTCCTATCTACCAATGGCTCACATCGCAGAGCGAATGGTCAGCCATTATCTGGGCACTTACCTCGCGGCTCAGGTCTGGTTTTGCCCCAACTTGGCCAATGTTCTCGAGTACATACAGGCGGCCAAGCCGACGATTTTCTTCGGCGTCCCCCGTGTCTACGAGAAGTTCCATGCGAGGCTCGTTTCCAACTT
The DNA here is from genome assembly GCA_965216725.1 of Acidimicrobiia bacterium. GTDB lineage: Bacteria > Actinomycetota > Acidimicrobiia > Spongiisociales > ZC4RG35 > JACZUI01. The sequence continues at coordinate 84,713 of CBDCGI010000022.1, forward strand.
CGAGGCGGCGTCTGGCGTCCAGGGCAAGCTGCTCCAGGCAGCGTTGAGGGCAAACGAGAAGCGGGTGGAAGCGGAAGCCGAAGGCGGGAAGGGGCCGGCCACGGCTGGGCTCCTTGACAAGGTGGTCCTCTCCAAAGTTCGGGGGCGTCTGGGCATGGAGGACGTGAAGATCGCCATCACGGCCGCGGCGCCCATAAACGCAGATCTGGTCAAGTTCTTCCACACCATCGGCGTTCCGCTTTTCGAGCTCTACGGGATGTCCGAGACTTCGGGCCCGGCGACTTCCAACCTCCCCGGAGCCAACAAGTTCGGTTCGGTTGGCCTGCCACTGCCGGGAGTGGAGGTCAAAGTGGCCGAGGACGGTGAGCTGCTGATGCGGGGAGGTGTGATCACCGCCGGCTATTACAAGCTCCCGGACAAGACGGCTGAGGCTTTTGGTGCCGATGGCTGGCTCCATTCGGGAGATCTCGCCAAGATCGACGAAGACGGGTTCGTGTGGATCGTTGGTCGAAAAAAGGACATCATCATCACCGCGGCCGGCAAGAACATTGCTCCGGCGGTGATGGAAACCGCTCTCGGCAACCATCCCATCATCTCCAAGGCGGCGATGGTCGGGGACAGACGCAAGTTCCTCACCGTGGTGATCGCTCTCGACCCCGAGGAGGCGCCGGGATGGGCGGAGGCGAACGAGATCGAATACTCCGACCTGGCGGCTTTCTCGCAACTCGAAACGGTTCGCTCTGAGATCGAGCGCGCGATTGAACTGGCCAACTCCAAGGTGGCCAGGGTCGAGCAGATCAAGAAGTGGATCATCGTGTCAGATGAGTGGACGCCGGAGTCCGGCGAATTGACCCCATCGCTGAAACTGAAGCGCAACGTCGTACTCGACAAGTACGCAGACGAGATCGAAGCTCTCTACAGCGGGGTTTGACCTGTCGGCGATATGGATTTGAGTCGCCGGATCTTCGAGACCGATCACAACTTGTTCCGGGAGACGGTCTCCGAGTTCGTACGTAGAGAGGTCACTCCCCACGTCGACAAGTGGGAATCGCAAGGCAAGATCGACAAGTCGATGTTCAAGAAGGCTGGTGAGGCCGGGTTGCTGGGCCTTGCCGTGCCGGAGGACTATGGGGGCGGGGGGACCGCGGACTTCCGGTTCAACGCTGTGATCGTCGAAGAGTTGGTACGTGGTGACGCCTTTGCATCAGGTATGGCGATAACCCTTCACAACGACATCGTCACCCCCTACTTCACCGACCTCGGGACTGAGGATCAAAAGAGGAGATGGCTCCCCGGAATCGCCAACGGCGACCTGATGACTGCCGTGGCAATGACGGAGCCGGGAGCCGGTTCCGACCTTGCCGGGATCTCAACTACGGCGGTCCTCGACGGCGACCACTACGTGGTGAATGGTTCGAAAACCTTCATCACAAACGGGATCAACTCGGATCTGATAGTGACCGCGGTCAAGACCGACCCCTCGCAGCGTCATGCCGGGATGAGCCTGCTGGTCATCGAAGAAGGCATGGACGGGTTCAGCAGAGGTCGAAACCTGGAGAAGATCGGCCTCCATGCCCAGGACACGGCGGAGCTCTTCTTCGACGATGTCCGGGTCCCGGTGGCGAATCTGTTGGGCCAGGAAGGGAAAGGCTTCCTCCATCTGGTTCACAACCTCCCTCAAGAACGTCTCTCTCTGTCCGTAGGCTCCGTGGCTCACGCCGAGCTGGCGTTCGGCTGGGCGTTGGAGCACGTAAAGGAGCGCCAAGCCTTTGGCCGTCGCATCGGGAGCTTCCAAACCGTCAAACACAACCTGGCGGAGATGCGAACCGAGCTCGACATTGCCCAGGAGTACGTCGACAGCCAGATCATGGCTCTAACTCGAGGGGAGCTGAGCGCCACTGATGCGGCCAAGGCGAAATGGTGGGTCTCCGAGATGGAGAAACGCGTAATCGATCGTTGCCTCCAGCTCTTTGGCGGGTGGGGATACATGGAGGAGTATCCGATCGCCCGCGCCTACCGGGACGCTCGGGTGCAGACCATCTACGGGGGAACCACCGAGATCATGAAAGAGATCGTTGGCCGGTCGCTAGGCCTCTAGCGCTCCGACCACTGACAAAAGGAAGAATCGATGAGTGACCAAATCACGTTTGACGACCGCGTCGTCGTCATCACCGGCGCCGGAGGTGGTCTGGGCCGCGAGTATGCCCTGGAAATGGCGCGGCGCGGGGCCCGTGTCGTTGTCAACGACTTGGGGGGAGCTGTGGACGGAACCGGGGCATCGACGTCGGCTGCTGATCTCGTCGTCAGCGAAATCACCGAAGCTGGGGGAGAAGCGGTTGCCAACTATGACTCCGTTGCTACCAGGGACGGCGGGGAGGCGATCATCCAGACCGCCCTGGACGCGTTCGGTTCGGTTGATGTCGTGATCAACAACGCCGGGATCCTCCGTGATCGGTCGTTTGCAAACATGACCCTGGACGAGGTTGATGCCGTTCTTGGGGTCCATCTCCACGGCGCGTTCCACGTGTCCCACCCAGCGTTCCGCGTGATGAAGGAGCAAGGTTATGGAAGGTTTGTCCACGCCTCGTCTGCTGCCGGGATCTTTGGCAACTTCGGTCAGGCCAACTACGGCGCTGCCAAGGCTGGGCTCGTAGGGCTCTCCAATGTGCTGGCCATCGAGGGGGCCAAATACAACATCAGATCCAACGCGATCGCACCCATCGCCCGGACCCGAATGACCGAAGACATCTTGGGGCCGATGATCGAGATGGTCGACCCGAAACAGGTGGTCCCGATGGTCGTTTACCTGGCATCGGAAGCCAACCCGCACACTCACGAGATCTTCTCGGTCGGCGGTGGCCGGTACGCTCGCGCTTTCATAGGCGTGAACAGAGGTTGGTTCGCCGGGGCCGGTGTCGTTCCATCGGTTGAGGAGCTTGCAGAGAACTTCGAAACCGTCAGAGATCTGAGCGACCACGTCGTGCCGTCCACACTCACCGAAGAGATAGGTCTCATCGGTGAGATGCTCGCCGGCTGATGCCTATCGACTTGGAGCGGGCGATCGGAGCCCGAATACCGCCCTCCCGATACAGCTGGGCCGACGAAGACGTCATTCTCTATCACCTCGGCATCGGTGCCGGCTCCGATCCAATCGAGCCTTCTGAGCTGAGATATGCATACGAAGGCGACCTCGTGGTGATCCCGACGTTCGCGACCATCCCGCCTTTCTCGTTGCTGATGGGGTTTGTCTCGGTGGACGGGGTCGATGTCAACCTGGCTCAGATCCTTCACGGGGAGCAGGAGACCATTGTTCATAGGGAGATTCCAACGTCGGGATCGGTGGTCAACGAAGGCGTCGTGACTGGGATCTACGACAAGGGGAGTGGCGCCTTGGCCCGGGTTGAGGTGGTGTCGACGCTGGAGGAAAGCCAGGAGCCGGTGTTCACCAATATCTCGACGCTATTCATCAAGGGGGAGGGAGGCTGGGGAGGAGACACGGGCCCGTCAACCCGCGTCGCAATGCCTGAGCGCGATCCGGATAGAGTCGTCGCGTCTCCGACGCTGCCCCAGCAGGCACTGTTGTATCGAGTGGCCTCGGGAGATCGGAATCCGTTGCACGCCGACCCTGGCTTCGCTGCATTCGCGGGATACGAAAGACCCATATTGCACGGGCTCTGCACGTACGGGATCGTCTGCAAGGCCGTGATCGACTCAGCGCTCGACTGCGACCCCACCCGCGTCGCCTCCTACAGGGGCCGGTTCTCCGGGGTGGTCTACCCGGGGGAGACGATCCAGACTCGCATCTGGGACGAAGGCGACAGTCTGGTTGTGGATTCGAAAGTGGTGGAGCGGGGCGAGCCAGTGCTGACCGAAGGAGTGCTCGTCAGACGCTAGCGGTGTGGGCAGCGATCAGGCTTCTATGACCACCGGGGTGCCGATCGAGATCAACTGATGGAGAGTTGTGATCTGATGGTTGGGGAGACGGACGCACCCCAACGAGGCCGCCTGCCCAATCGATGAGGGACGGTTGGTGCCATGGATTCCGATGATCCCATCACCTCCGTTGTACTCGGTGATCGTGTCCGACCTGGCAGACAGGCCGAGAGCGTGGGGTCCCCACGGGCTCTGGGGATCCGAGAGGCTCACACTGTCGGTGACGAAGAAGGTTCCCGTGGGGGTGGGGTTCACTGCGGTCCCGACTGCAACCTTGGCCACGAGCATGATCGATCCCATCTCGGAGTAGGTGAGCGTCCTCTCAGAAAGGTCGATGTGAACCTGCCCCGACACCACGTAGAGCGGCATCTGGCTGACGTCGACCCAGCCCGTGGTGCCATTGGGTCGGACCGGGAGCATGACGCGCGCCCAGCCGTCGATGGGCCCCTCGACGAGGGCGACGACCGTTGGGGTCCCCAGAATGGTCTCGGGGTCCAGAGTCGCAAAGGGGGTGCCGCGGCCCGGCTTGTCGAAGACATCCACCTCGCCGGCGGCACGAGCCACCAATGTCATCCCGTCGGGCAGGGTCTCGCTGGTGAAGCCCTGGTACGTCTCGCCGGGATCGGGTACTGGCAAGACTTCCGTCGGGTAGCGGTGGGTGGTGACGGGTGTTCTAGGTTCCGCTGCCGTGGTTGACGTTGAACGCGCGGCTTCCCCACCGCAGGACGCAACCATTAGCACGCCGCAGACCAGGATCAGCCGTACCCGCATCACAGAGAATGTTATCGGTCGTAGCCAGCCGCCACTGTGGGGGTAGGTAGACGCTGGCGATTACCCTTCAGCTGGGATACCGGGTAGGAGGACCGTTGGTGTACGTCCCTGTTGTCGCGTCTCTAGAACGCAACCCGAGCCAGCAACGGCTTCGGGAGTTAGCCCGCGCCGCCATGCCCCGGCTGCAGGAGACGGAGTTCGGCAATCTCAATTACACCGCCGAGGTGACTGCCCGTCTCAAGAATTCGACCTTCTTTGTCGCCGACGAGGAGATCTACCAGAACCGAATCTCCCGTGAAGAGGCGCAACGCTGGGCCCGACTACAGGACGAATACATCGCCGACAAGGAAATGATTGCGATTGAGGGCTATATCGGGCCCGACCCCGACTTCCGCACCGGCGTGCGCATGATCATCGAGGCCACCCAGCCAAACATCGCAGCCATGCAGGCGCAGTTGTATTTCCCTCCCGACGAGGACTGGAGGCCAGATTTCACGGTGATCTACACCCCAGGCCTGCCGGCCCCAGGCAAGCCAGACGACCGCTTGATCGTGGCCGATCTCGACCAGTACGTGACCCGCGTGCTAGGCAGCGACTACTTCGGCGAGTCCAAGATGGGCGGCCTTCGCATGTGGAACAAGTTGGTGTACGACGAGGGAGGCTTGGCTCTGCATGCCGGCCTCAAGACTTTCCCCGCAGACGGTACCCGAAGCGGGCGTGAGGAGTCGATGCTGATAATCGGCCTCTCCGGCACCGGTAAGACGACCACGACGTTTCGACAGCAGATCGGGTCTCAGCCCGTGCAGGACGACTTCGTCGCCGTCATGCCCGGAGGAGGGCTTCACACCACCGAGGCCGGCTGCTTCGCCAAGACTTATGGCCTCGATCCCGATGACGAGCCCACGATCCACGGTGGGACCACTCGGCCTGACGCCTGGTTGGAGAACGTGGCCGTGGACCATCGCGGCAGGGTCGATTTCTTCGACACGACTTATACCGCAAACGGCCGGAGCACCTTTCCTCTGGCGAACATTCGTCACCGCGACCCGAGGGATGTGCCACCAGCGCGGTATTTGTTGATCCTCAACCGATCGGATCATTTGGTCCCGGCGGTGGCCCGTCTCCATCGGAACCAGATTGCGGCCTATTTCATGCTCGGCGAGACCAAGGGGACATCGGCTGGCGGCGCCGCCGAGTCGGGCAAGAACCTTCGTGTTCCGGGGACCAACCCCTTCTTCTTCAACAACGACGCCTGGCAAGGAAACCGACTGTTGGAGATTCTCGACTCGACTCCCGAATTGGAGGCATTTGTTCTCAACACCGGCCGCATAGGCGGCGAGGGCCCCGACTCCAAGAAGGTGCGGATACCGGACTCGTCGGCAGTGGTCCAGGGGATCGTGGAAGGCACGATCTCCTGGGACGTTGATCCCGACTTTGGCTACGACGTGGCTAGCACCGTCCCAGGTGTCGAGGATCTGGAGCTCCTCCAACCGATCAGGCTCTACGAGCGGCTGGGTCGCGAGACCGAATATCGGGAACTCGTCGACCGGCTGAAAACCGAAAGGCTCGACTACCTGGCCTCATTCCAGGGCCTCGACAGTGCCATCGCGGCGGGCCTCTACGGATGATCGGCGGGTAACACCAAGAGCAGGGTCCCGTTTCCGACCCGCACATCCACCACCGGCGCCGTCGTGACGTTGCTCACGCCGCGAGTCGACCCGGCGGGCAGCACCTCATTGTCGAGGTTCCACTTGAGCCCACCGGTGGTTACTCCGAAGGCACCGCCGCCGACGGGAATGAGGCTCACGGTGAGCCCTACGTCGACATGGATCAGGCGTCGTCCTCTCACCACGTGCGCCCGACTCCGGTTGCTGATCCAGTCGATCTCATCGACATTGCGCCAACGGTCTGAGGCCAGCAAAGTTGCGATTGCGATCTCGTGGTCGTGACGGCCGCCGGCTCCGCCGACGATGATGATTCGCTCCGGGTCGTCCCTTATCGCGAGCTCCAGAGCCAGGTCGAGATCCGTCTGATCTTTGTCGGGTGAGTGACGTTCGATGAGGACACTCGAAGAGATTTCGGACTGATCGATCGAATCGAGGTCCCCGACGAGTACGTCGACCGGATAGTCGATCGCCGATGCGATGAGGTAACCGCCGTCGGCGGCAATGCTGAGATGCGGGGCGGGGAGGTCCTGGAGAACCCCGGAACCGACCAGTTCGCCTCCTGAGAAAATGACGATGGTCGACATCGAGAATCACAAAATCGTCTTACGCGCGTATTCGCGGGTAAGAGCTAAGCCTGAACTAGAGGTTGACAGTGCTCCATTGCCGTGAGATCGGATTGGTTTCATGCCATATCGACCTCGATGAGCTGCTGGGCACGACGCAGCGCAGCGGTGACCTGACCCGGGATCGACGCTCGGGCGAAGACGAACCCCAGATATCGGTCACCCCATGGCGGAGGTTCGAGGCGATCACCAGGGCGAGCGCTGATCTCGATGCCGGTGACATGCTCTATGCCGCGAATCACGGCCTCGTTGGCCAGCCCTCGATACGTGCCGGCACGGGGTATCGGGATCATGAGGACACCGCTGGCGGTGTTTTCTCGCTGTAGCTCGGGTTTGTCCATTCCCAGAGCGTTGCGGAGGATCAATGTTTCCAACGAGGTGTTCATCAATCCGAAGCTGAGACTCCTCGAGCACAGGCCACCTATCGACCTGGCAGCCACTTCTATGACCTTGGCCCGCCCACCCTCGACCTTGAGCTCGACGTGAACCGGGCCGTGGGTCAGGCCCAGGGCCCTGACTGCAAGGTCGGCCACACGCTGCGCTTCGTTGATCGTGGTTGCTTCCAATTCACTGGGTGTCACCAGAATCGTCTCCGGGAACGCGGGGCCGTGGGTGGCATAAGGCTTGTCGAAGACGGCAAGGGTCGTGAGGGCTCCTCGGCTCACCAGTCCTTCGATTGCGATTTCGGCACCAGGGACAAACTCCTCCAAGAGGAGGGTGGCTTCGTCGCCCACTATCCCTCGCACCTGTCGGATCGCGGCCGTGAGCTGAGTCGGGTCTTCGACACGGAGCACACCTTGCCCGGCGGACCGATCGGTGGGCTTCACGACGGCGGGGAAATCGATACCGTGCGGGATCGGATCCCCTGGCGACAACAGCCGGAACCGGGGTTGCGGCACCTCGGCCGAAGCCAGCAATGAACGCTGCGTCGCCTTGTCCCGGGTGGCTGTCGCCGCGGTCGCTGGGTTTCCGGGTATACCGAGATTGGAGGCTGCAATAGCTGCAGTCACCACGCCGCCATCATCGGCTGCAACGATCCCGTCAACGTCGACGCGGTCGTTGAGAGCGACGATGTCCATGGCGGCTTGGCCGGGGTCACGACAATCGACCTGGACATAGCCGTCACCCATTTCAATTGGGGGCGCAACGTCGGACGCCACTATCACGTCGACGTCGAGACTCACCGCGGCCTCGAGGAAGTCCTCGGCGCGGTAGGTGGTGCTGGGCAACAGCACGACGACTGTGGGCATCGGTTTGGTCACTGGGCTGGGTTAGCATTCTCGCAGATGTCTGAATCCACAATTCTCAGCATCGCCCCCGACGCCCTGGACATGATTCGCCAACTACGCGACCAGGAGCCGGGCGACGGCGAGTTCGCGCTTTCGATCGAGGTCACCGGCTTCCGGGGCCCTCAGTTCACCTACGAGCTGGCGTTTGTCGCCCTGAGCGACAAGAAGGAGGACTGGGTCGAGGAGCGACACCAGGATCTGGCACTGATGTTTCCCCAATCAGATTCGGAGAAACTAGATGGGGCCTCGCTCGACCTGACCGACCAGGGTCTGGTCATGAACAACCCCAACTCGCCGGACACGCCGCAGATGGCGGCACCGGCCGGAGATTTGGAGGGTCCTCTGGTTGACCGGGTCCAGCAGGTGATCACCGAGCAGGTAAACCCTGCCATCGCATCCCATGGCGGCGGCGCCGAGTTGGTCTCCATCGACGGCACAATTGCCTATCTCAGATTGTTTGGAGGCTGTCAGGGTTGCGGTTTGGCCCAGGTGACCCTGAAACAAGGAATCGAGAGAATCGTCCTCGATTCCATCCCTGAGCTCACCTCAGTTGTCGACGTGACGGACCACGCGTCCGGTACCGACCCCTATTACCAAAGCCAGAAGAAGTAGCAGGTTTCCTAAGGAGCAGGGCTTCATATGTGGGACGTTTCGCGCTCAGAATGTGGCGCGATGCCGTCAAGCGGGCTGTCGGCGTCCTCTCGTCGCCCAGCCGGCGTCAACCGCGATGTCGAGGAACAAGCCGACCACGATGCCCAAGATCCCCCACGGTGCCGCCTGGTCGCCAACGATGTAGCCGAGGACGTAGAGAGTGGTGGTCCAGGGAAGGAAGACGATCCCCAAGATCGGCAGTACCACACCGTCGTCGAAGGCACGGTCGACCCAGTCACTCACCAGCCATATGACAAGCACCCCTACACGCGGGCTGACCAGGGTCAGAATCAGGATCAGACATCCCATCAACTACCTCCTCAGCGAGCACTCTACGTCGCCACCTGCGCCAGGATCCGGAAACCAGTCGACGCGATCGCGGTAGGAGGCTGAGAGCATGGGCTTCACGAGCGAGCAGCTGGCGGAGTTTCGAGGGGCGACCGTTCCTGATTTGATCGGTGCTGACTGCCGGCTCCTGTTTGTGGGCATCAACCCGGGTCTCTGGACGGCGGCGACCCAGACTCACTTTTGTCATCCTTCGAACCGCTTCTATCCAGCACTGCGCAAGGCGGGGTTGATCGACTTTGAAATCGATACCGCCACCGGCATGACCGATCACCAGCGCGCCGCCTTCGTGGGGCTGAGGTTGGGTGTGACGAACCTAGTTGCACATGCCACAGCACGGGCTTCCGAACTTACCCGCGACCAGCTAGTCGCTGGTGCCGTCGACCTGGAGAACTTCACCTCGCGGCATCGGCCACGAGTGGTGGCCATCGCCGGGGTCACCGCTTATCGAAAGGCCTTCGCCGAACCCAGGGCCGGGTTGGGGCTGCAGACGAATGCGATCGGCGGGAGTCGGCTCTGGGTCATCCCAAATCCAAGCGGCCTCAATGCACACGAAACCGTGGACTCCCTGGCCAACTGGTTTGGCAAAGTCGCCTCGGACGCCGGACTGCGATGAGCGAACTGCAGGAGCCCACTCCCAGGCAAGTCCTCTACGCGCTGGTGGCCGCCGGGTTCTTCGCTGTGGTGGCGGTGCTGGTACTGGGGGCTGCAATGGCCGGAATCAGTCCCATCTGGTGGACCTCTGTGACGGCCTTGAGCGTGGTGATGGGCGTCGGCTGGTCGATCATGAATTGGAGGCGCACCGCTGCAGTGTTGATTCTTTCCATGGGGCTGCTTCTGGTGTGGACGGTCGGGACACTTATCGTTTCCTGAAGGTCAGTTGGTCCACACCGGCGAGTCGGGGAAGAACACGTCCCAGGCGAACCAGAACTCGTTCCTGTGGGGGAGGATGGTCAACTGCGATCCGACCAACTCTCCCTCGACGGCCTTGCCGAGCAACGTCCACGTGGTTCCGGTTTCGATGTCCTTGAAGGTGGTGTCATCCACTTTTTCGAATGTCAGCGGCCGGTCATTGACGAGCGGGGAGAAGGCGATCCCTGTGCCGACCCCGTCGCTCTGGGAGATGATCGACGCGTCCAGGGCGTCGGCGGTGTCGGATGCACCCCAGAACACGACGACCCCCATTTCTCCAATCGCATCGTTGACCGCTCCCGCCTCAGATATCTCCGCAAACGGATACGCCTTGGACCCCGATTCCAGGGTCACGCCGACCACGCGGCTCAGGGCCGGGTAGCGAGTGTCGATCTCGCCTTCGAAGAACGGAAAGGGCCTCGGTCTCGAGCTGTAGCCGGAGTAGGGATTGGCCCCGTACGGGATGCCGAAACCCTGTTCGGAAGACAAGGCGCGTCCATCCGGGTAGTTCGCAGCGAAGTCGGCCCATCGGACGATCGACGATCCGACGATTTCGAGCTGTTCGCCGGCGTAGGTTCCGACTATGCCTTGACCTGTGATCTGCTGCCAGAGAGATTCGGTAGCGTCGTCCCACATCACCAGGTCCGAGTGACGGAGGAGCCCGCTTACCCCGAAACGGAGCGTCTGCCCGTCGAATCGCCGATCGAAAGCCAGGGCCGTGTTACATAGCGGGCAGTAGGTGACCGCTATCGGGACATCGCCCACCGTGTCGTTCACGATTTCGTGTCGGGTGAGCACCGCAAGCGGGTAGAACCTCGCATCGCCGTCGACTTCGAGGGCAACTCCGGGATCTTGGTCAGTCAGCCAATCGATCTCCGAGACTGCAAGGAAATCTGGGGTGTCGATCGGCCGGATCAGGTCGCGAGGGTCCAAAGCCGGGATCCCGAGCTTGATTTCATTCAGGTCAACCGAGGCCTTGGTGAAGTCGGTTCCCCAGACTTGGGCGACCCCGCTCAAGGCGTCCGGTAGCTCTTGTATCGGGAGCAGGTCATTGGCTGGAAGGGGCGGCGCGGGGTCGCCGCTGGTGGTTGTTGGGCCAATGGTCACGGTGGCCTCCGTGGCATCCTGATTCGTCCCCTCAGGCTCCGACCCACCGTCTATGCCGCAGGCGGCGACGAGCAAAGCCAATATCGCGGAGGCTGACAGAATCGCGGGGCTCATGTTCTCATGTCCAACGGCCGGCCCCGGGCTCGGGATTCCCCACGCGCGCTGGTGAACTGTCGCTTTCTTGACAGTTGCCAATTCTCAGCAATGGCAGAGGACCACGCTCACATGACGTCGAGATACAGCGTCTGGGTGGTCCGACCCAGGAAGCGCTCCTGGTCCCAGAGTGTCCCTGACGCGATCCCACGGCCGTTGGATGCGTAGTTTGATTCGCCATCTAGGCAGACCCACTCGCCCGCAGGCAGTCGGTTGATGTTTATCGATAGGTCGGGGTTCATGAACAGCCACTCATCGGACGTTGTGAGCCTCGACACCCCGTTTGCGAAATCGGCGACTGCGACCAGTCGCTGGAGCGGGGTTATCTCGGTGCCTGCGACAATTGGCGATTTCAGCCTGAACCAGACCACACCGGATCCGGCAGAATGGAAGCCACCTTCGACTTCGCGTATCTCAACCGCGTCGCGATGGAACATCGGCACGCCTGGCGGGCCCACTCCCCAGGTCGAGGTCTCCGCTGGAGCAAGGCTGTCTGGAGGCGTGAGCCGCGGAGTCTGTTCGCTGGCCGCGGCCGGCATTCCCACGTCGGCGATGCGCAGCCTCTGCACGTGGGCTCGGCTCAGCTCGGCACCGTTTGAGAGCACCCTCGCCTCGATGACCTGTATCCGTTTCCCCTCTCTGATGACCCTGGTCTGAATCTCCAGCTCTACCAGGGGAACCACCCGGAAGATCTCTAGGGTGAAGCGCGAAATCTGCATCTCGGTCAGAGAAGGCACCGCATCGACATGAGCGGCGACCAGCGCCGCCAGCGCGCCTCCGTGTTGACCCTCCTCGTACCAGCCGGCGTTGGCAAGCCTGCTCGATCGGTAGATGTTGGGGTCGGCTGTCGGGTAATAGACGGGTGAGCCGGGCTCCACTCTTCGCGGGAGCCTAACGGTGGGACCATTGGACATTGCCACAACCATGGGTTGGTTTAGCATCTTCGGCTGTGACGACAGAAGCAGCGGAGCGCGGAGAAAGCGCTACTGATGCCATAAAGCGCATTGGCGCCCCGCTGGTCATCGGATCGGTGCTCGGCTCGACCTTGGGCATCGTCATCGCCCAGTTCCTGGACGACTTGGGAGATGGGATTCTTGCTGAGATCCTGGGCGGCGACGCTGTTCTCTACGCCAATCGAGTCGAGATCACCGGTGCCGAAGATCTCGCCTGGGCCGGTGGCTTCGCCCTCTGCCTCATCGTCGGGTTCATTGCACTCTTCTCCTATCCAACTACGCGTGATCGCGGAATAGGAAGGCTCACCTTGCTTTGGGCGATCCTTCACATTCTTCGACAGGCCTTCACCCAGGCATTGCTACTTCCCTTGGACGACAAGTCCGATCTGGCCCTGGCATACAACTCGCTGGACGAGCCTCCACCAGGGCTCGACGTCGTGGTCGGCGTCGGAGGAGGGCTGGGCCTGCTGCTCATCGGCCTGGCGGCGGCCGCGGCATTCCTCGCATTCACCCCGCATCGGAGGCTGATCTCAACCGGGCGGCGTCGCTTGACCTTCGTGGTTTGGCTGGCTCTGCTACCAGCGGCCATTTCCATCTTCCTGGCTGTCCCCTTCTTTGCTCCCGACGAGGGCAGTGGCGTGGTGACGTCGCTCCCCTTGACTGTGTTCATGTTCGTCGCCACTGTTGCGGCTGCTCCCGGTACGACCACGGTTGTCGGGCCGGACGAGCCGCGGGAGACAACAATGCCTTGGGGTCTGGCGGCGACCTTGGTGGTTGCTTTGGTGTTCTACGTCTTTGTTCTCCGTGGCGGCATCCAGGTCGATCCCACCCAATGGGGGTGACGGCAGGCAAAGTGCTGGTGATCACCGTGAGCGACGGTGTCAGCAGGGGAACTCGGGAAGACGGTTCGGGTGACGCTCTTGCCGAGATCCTCTCACTAGCTGGGTATGAGGTGGGACGGGTCGTGGTCCCCGACGAGAAGCAGAAGATCATCGAGGCAATCAAGGAAGGCGCGGATCATTCCGTGATCATCACCACCGGCGGGACGGGGTTCGGGCCACGCGACGTCACTCCGGAAGCGACCATGGAAGTTCTGGAGCGCGAAGCTCCCGGACTGTCTCACCTCATCACGGCCCGAGGGCTCACCTCGACCCCGTATGCCGCCTTGTCGAGGGGAAGGGCAGGCACTTTCGGATCCAGTTTGGTGCTCAACGTCCCCGGATCTCCCAAAGGCGCGGTCGAAGCGGTCGAGGCCGTACTTCCCCTGTTCTCACATACGCTCGATCTCCTCAGGGGCGACACCGAGCACAAATCTGGCTAGCGGGCTCGGATTCACTACCGTTCTCGTGCTTCGCTGCACCAGATGGGAGGCCTATGAAGATCCAGCAGCAATTTGTCATCGACCGCAGCCCGGAAGCGGTTTGGGATTTCTTTCAGGACGTCCCCTCGGTCGCACAGTGTCTGCCCGGGGCCGAACTACTCGACCAGGGTGACGACGGTTCATACGAGGGGAAGCTGTCCGTGAAGCTGGGTCCTATGACTGCCGCGTTCGAAGGAAAGGCAACCATCGATCCCAACCCTGAGGAAAGGACCGCCACCATCACTGGCAAGGGCGTCGACAAGCAAGGCGGTTCGAGGGGCCAGGTGAAGGTTGTCTACGACATTCGCCCCGTTGAAGCCGGCTCCGAGGTCTCAGTCGACGCCGATGTGACCCTTTCCGGTCCCGTCGCACAATTCGGCCGGACCGGGCTGATCAACGAGATGTCGAAGCGGTTGATAGGAGAGTTCGTCGATTGCCTCGAAGCAAAGCTCGAGGCGGGAACGGTCGAAGAAGCGGCAGAGATATCCGCATCCGAAGTTCGGGGGATCTCGCTGTTCTTCTCATCTCTCTGGGCTGCCATCAAGAGACTCTTCAAGAGAAGCGATTGATGAAGTCGAGATTGCTCGTGGTTGCGGTAGCGGCCTCAGCGATGCTCGTCTCTTGTGGTGGCGGTGGCGATGGCGAAGAGTCCATCGAAGGAGAGAGCGTGGTAGTCGACCTTTTCGACAACCGCTATGAGTACACCGAGATCGTGATCCCTGTCGGAGGCGCAGTCACGTGGTCTGGCGCAGGCCGCAACCCGCACAACGCGGTCGCGGCTGACGGCTCCTGGACCACAGAGGCAGTATTTGGGAGTCTCGATCAGTTCGACGGTGACGACGCGATGCTCACCTATGACACGCCTGGCGTGTATGCGTTCTTTTGCACCTATCACGGCAACGCCGAAGGAGATGGGATGGCCGGCACGCTCACCGTCGGCTAGAGACCGTGAGATGATCAGGCCGCGATTGGCGATTGCCGCCACAGGGGTGTTGGTCGGTATCGCCGCATGCGCCGGGCCGCCCACAGGGGATCCTTCGCCGGCGGCCGTCGGCGAGCATACGACCGAGTCGCCGCGGGAGTGGACCGGCACCACGAGGGAAGTCCCGGGCACATATCCAACGATTCAATCAGCGGTGGACGCCGCTGACTCGGGTGACATGGTCCTGGTCGATTCCGGCGTCTACCGGGAGGCGGTAACTGTGACCACGCCGGGGATCACTCTTCGAGGAGTCGACCGGAATGAAGTGATCATCGACGGCGAGTTCAGTCGCGACAACGGTGTGGCCGTTCTGTTCGCCGACGGCGTGTCCGTGGAGAACCTGACGTCTCGTAACAACAGAATCAACGGGTTCTTCTGGACCGGGGTCAGGGGCTTCCGGGGGTCCTACCTCACCGCGATCAACAACGGCGACTATGGCATCTACGCCTTCGACTCCAGCGACGGCCTGTTCGAATACTCCTACGCATCCGGCTCGCCGGATGCGGCGTACTACATCGGGCAATGCAATCCGTGCGAATCTGTGATCACGGACTCCGTTGGGGAGTGGAGTGGCCTCGGCTACTCAGGAACCAATGCATCGACTGAGATCTTCATCGTCAACAACGTCTTCAGATTCAACGGTGCCGGCGTTGCCCCCAATTCGCTGGACTCCGAACTGCTCCCACCCACCGAGAACGTCGTGGTGTCAGCGAACCTTATTCACGACAACGGCTACCGAGACTTCCCACACAAGACGGCCCAGTGGGCCACCCAAGGCAACGGAGTGGTCCTGGCCGGCGTAAGGAACTCCAGCGTCACCAGGAACAGGATCGTCAATCACCCTCAGAGCGGGGTCGCGGTGATACCCAACGTCGATGACAACGTGTACATGTCGAGTGGCAACGTCGTTGCAGGCAACGTCATCGCAGGGTCGGGGCTCGGTGATCTCACGTTGACAGGCCCGTCCGGGAGTGACAACTGCTTCGAGGAGAATCAGTTCGATCACACGATGCCTCCTGCATTGCAACTCAAACAGCCTTGTGACGGCCCTCGGCTACCTGCTCTCTTTGAGATGGGCTCATTCTCGGGTTTCTTCGGCCGCTTCCTCGAGGCCGAGCTGGGTCTGGACTCGGATGTCTTCTACGGCGACATGCCCCATCCGCCGGATCAGACACCAATGCCGGAAGGGGCGGACGCGCCCGTGTTTCCGGCAGTGGACGTATTTGCCGCTGCCAAGCCTGATGTCGACCTGCTCGCGGCTCCGGTGCCCGTTTCAGGTCTCGAAGACAATCAACAGAAAGGGTTCAATCTGATGGGAGTCAGTTTTGCGTCGACAATCGGCGGTCTCCTCGGCCTATACGCCTACATCCTCCCTTTGGTCCTGTATGCGGCGTGGGTGGTGATCGCGGTCTGGGAGATCATCAAACGCGACGACATGACACGAGGTGCCGGGATCGGGTGGATGCTGGCCATCCTCGTTGTGCCATTCCTCGGTGTCATCGCCTATTACATACTCGGTGGATCCAGAATCCCGGCCCCATATCGGTGGGTGCTCCTGGCTGGGGGGCTGGGGGTCTATGCCTTGTTCCTTCTGGCCGGTCTGTTCGCAGCCGGTGTCGTCTAGGGCATGAGCGATAGCGGTGTTTCTCGACGCGATCTCCTGAAGAAGGTCGGCCTCGGCGGCGCAGCATTCATCGGTGGCACGGTCGTGGGCCGCACCGTGCGTCACGCCGAGCCGGCGCTGGCCGATGAGCCCTACTCCTCCGGACTTACCGGGTCGGCGCACGGCCCAACCGGCGACTTGATCTACATGGGTCATCATTCGTCGCCCGCCGGTCTGGGCCCAGACGCTCTTGATTCGCTCACTTTCCCTCCCGCCCCCGATGGGAAGCGCCCCGGCACCAATCGGGAAATCGAGATGCGGGTGGAGGAGCGGCTCATCGAGATCGCTCACAGAGTCCATTTCGAGGCTTGGACCTACAACGGGTCGGTGCCGGCGCCGATCATTCGAGCCACCGAAGGCGACCTCCTCCGAATCCATTTCACGAACCCCACGGCCCATGCCCACAGCCTCCACTTTCACGGCTCGCACCGCCCTGACCAAGATGGCTGGGAGCCAGTCCCTCCTGGTGGCGAGACGATCTACGAGATCGAGGCCGGGCCAGCTGGGGTCCACCCCTTCCACTGTCATACGACTCCGCTGGCAGAGCACGTCGCCCGAGGCCTGTACGGCATGCTGATTGTGGATCCCGTGGGAGGTCGTGGACCAGCACAGGAGGTTGCGCTGCTGCTCTCTGGTTTTTCGAGCGCCGATTTGGGTACCAACGGAGTTGTGGCTTGGAACGGCGTGTCCGGTTACTACCACCAGCACCCGATCAAGGTCGAGGTGGGGGAGCGGGTCCGGGCGTATGTGGTCAACATGGTGGAACACGAGCCTGTCGCTTCCATTCACCTCCACGCTCAGACGTTCGACGTGTTCCCGGCTGGCATGGGGAGTGAACCTGCCTTCCGTGAGGACACCATCACGTTGGGCCAGGGTCAGCGCGCAATGATCGAGTTCACGTTGCCGCAACTGGGCCGGTATATGTTTCATCCCCATCAGCACTGGCTGGCCGAGCGAGGTGCGATGGGGTGGTTCGCAGCCGTATAGGTTGGTCTGGGATGGTCAGGTTCCGTCGTAAACCCACAGGTCCTGGTGAGGTAATCGATCGTCGTGGAGCAGGGCCGGGCGGGATGATGAAGGCCGGTCTCGGCGGGGGAGGTTTGATCGGCGTGGTCATTCTGCTCCTCCTCGTGTTCAGCGGAGGTGGATCCGACTTGGGCGACATGCTCGATCAGTTTGATCCCGCCACTGCCAACGGGCAGCAGCATCCGATCGACCCTGCCTCTGATCGCGACGCAGACCTTGTTGTCTTCCTGGGCGATGTCCTCGCCGATAGCCAGGCGATGTGGGCTGAGATCTTCCAATCGTCCGAGCTCAGCTATCGGCCGGCTCACCTAGTCGTCTTCGACGGTTTCACCCAATCCTCGTGTGGCGGGGCACAGGCCCAGTCGGGTCCCCACTACTGCCCGGTCGACGAGCAGGTGTACATGGACCTGGAGTTCCTCGAAGAGCTGCAGAATCGATTTGGGGCGCATGGCGACACCGCCCAGGCCTACATCCTGGCGCATGAGGTTGCCCACCACGTCCAGAATCAGCTCGAGGTGATCTCCGCGGTGGATGAGATACGGCGCACCGACCCGGGTAGCGCCAACGAGGCGAGCATCGCACTCGAATTGCAGGCCGACTGCTTTGCCGGGGTTTGGCTTTCCACCCTGCGACTCGGCACGTCGGCGGCCGTCTTGGAGGACGATGATCTGGAGGAAGCGCTCAACGCTGCTGCGGCTGTGGGCGACGACGCCATCCAGTCCCAGACCACCGGTCGGGTCAACCCTGAGAGTTGGACCCACGGCAGCTCTGAACAGCGCTACCGATGGCTGAAGACCGGCTTCGACACCGCCGACCCGTCTGCCTGTGACACCTTCTAAGGTCCGGCCTGGCTCTCGGACTTCGTT
This sequence comes from Acidimicrobiia bacterium, assembly GCA_965216725.1. Classification (GTDB taxonomy): domain Bacteria; phylum Actinomycetota; class Acidimicrobiia; order Spongiisociales; family ZC4RG35; genus JACZUI01. The sequence continues at coordinate 103,014 of CBDCGI010000022.1, forward strand.
TCCGCCTCGGTCCGGAGCCAACCGAACGCCGAGGTTGCAACGAGCGCTGCAGACGAGGCAAGCGCAGCTGTGACGCTTATGGTTCGGGCGACCCAACCCAGCCCGGGCCCGATCGAGAGCTCGCCGAGCGATTGCGCCTGCCTGACTCCTGAAAGAACCGTTGCTCTCACACTCTCCTCGGAGTGATGATTGACCCAGGTGGTGATTAGTGGGTCGAGGACGTTGCGGGCCGCCGCCACGAGCAGGACTGCGGCTGCACCAAACAGGAAAGAAGGGGCAAAAGCGAGACCCAGCAAGGCAAGCCCGATGACGGACACCAGCGCAACGATGGCCCTGGCAAGGGAGCGGTCATCGTCGGTGTCAACGCGGCGGCGGGCGACCTCAGAGCCGAGGATCGACAACCCCATCCCTGCGGCTCGGATCAGGCCAAACCACCCCACAAGTCCGATGCCCAACAGCACCGGGAGCGTGTACCCGTCGATTAGATGGATCGTCCACAGACGGTCGTACCCCTCAGCTGCTCCGCCCCAGATGAACATGATGATCACGATCAGCCAGAGCGATCTTCGACCTCGAACCACCCTGTAGGCCGTTTGCATCGACGTGACGAAGGCCTTCCAGGTCTCACGCTCTCCTCGGGGAGCGCGGCGAAAGTGCTGCTCCGGCATGACGACCGCCAGGACGGCGGCTAGCGAAACCATCATGGCTCCGCCCACGACGATGGGGACCGAGACGTCGTCGCGACCGAGGTAGACGGCCGCGGCCACGGCAACTAGCGACGCCCCGAGATTGAACTGCTCGCCGCGCAGATAGATCGCCCCGAGGCTTAGTCCTCTTTGGGTACGAGCGGTTTCGGTTTCGGAGGCCACCCACGCCTCATACGCCCCGCTGGTGAACGTGGCACCTATCCCAAACAGGACCTGTGAAAGGAGGACGGCTCCATACTCGGGGACCGACCCTTCGAGGATGAAGCCTGCGCCGATGAGGGCGAAGCCGGCCACAACCGACCACTTCCGGCTGTAGACATCGGCGACGATTCCCGTAGGGATCTCAAAGAGGAAGTACGAGACCTCGAGGACTGTGCCCACCAGGACCAGCTGGAAGGGATCCAGGCCAACAACAGTGACTTGATACACGAGATTCAGGGTCACGATCAGCGACCAGGCGAAGCCGTCGATGGCCTGAGCGAACAGGTAGACCGGGTACGGCTTGAAGGAGGGCACGAGTGGCCCAGCTAAGCATGGGTAGTGGTTGTCTCGAAGCGCTCAGGGGATCGGGAAACCCTCTGCGGAGCCGGGGGCCAGCCGCACTTATCGGGCCTTGCCCCCTCCGTCGCCTGCGGCGCCACCTCCCCCAACGGTCGCTCCGCTCCCTGGGGGAGGAAATAGTTGCTCTCTTCTCCCCCCGGCGAACGAAGTGAGTACATGTCTCCCCCTAGCGAACGAAGTGAGCGTTGGGGGGAGTACGGCGAAGCCGGGAGGGGGGCGGGCCGCACTTATCGGGCCTTGCCCCCTCCGTCGCCTGCGGCGCCACCTCCCCCAACGGTCGCTCCGCTCCCTGGGGGAGGAAATAGTTGCTCTCTTCTCCCCCTAGCGAACGAAGTGAGCGTTGGGGGGAGTACGGCGAAGCCGGGAGGGGGGCGGGCCGCACTTATCGGGCCTTGCCCCCTCCGTCGCCTGCGGCGCCACCTCCCCCAACGGTCGCTCCGCTCCCTGGGGAGGGGGGCCGGCAGTCTCAACCGTTTCCCAGAGACACCTCGGCAACCTGGCCGTCACGAATCAGAAAACCGCGGATTTCCCCGTCGGCGGCGATCAGATAGAGCCATTCCGGGTCCAGGGCACGCACGACGTCCTCCTCGGAGGGGATGGCGAGACCGTCGGGGTGGGAATGAAAGACACCGCTGAGCGTCCAACCTTGGCTTTCGGCATGGCGAAAGGCGCCAAAATGCTCGTCTGGGTCGATCGTGTAGGAGGTGGGCGAGGGTCGGCTGTTGGTGAGGAGGTAGGCGAATCGGACGTTGGAATCGCCGTCGGAGGCGATCAGGCCGCAGCACTCGTCGGGCGCGCACAAGTCAGCATGGGCGAGGATCGCTTGCCGAATCTGGTCAGGAAGCCGAGGAGGCACGGTCGACGTTCCCCGCGGGCACGCAGCTCTGGTCGTACTCGACGATCCTGGGTGGCCGGTCCGCGTCCGAGCACGCGGGGCAGTTCGGGTCGCGGTCGATTTGAACCGTGTTGAACTCCTGCTCGAGGGCGTCGTAAATCAACAGGCGCCCTACCAGCGTGTCACCGATTTCGAGCAGCGCCTTGATGGCCTCCATCGCTTCTATGGAGCCGATGATTCCGGGTAACACTCCGAGCACGCCTGCCTCTGCGCACGATGGTGCGATCTCGGGAGGAGGGGCCTCAGGGAACAGGCATCGATAACAGGGCCCCTGGTAGGGATGAAAGACCGAGACCTGGCCTTCGAACCTGAAGATCGCCCCGTGGACTACCGGGATCTTGAGGTGTAGCGAAGCGTCGTTGACAAGGTAGCGGGTTGGGAAGTTGTCCCCGCCGTCGACTACGAGGTCGTAGCCGCCCATTATCTCCAAGGCATTGTCGGCCGAGAGCCGGTCGGTGTGAGTCTCGACCTTGACGTCGGGGTTGAGGGCAGACAAGGTTTCCCGGGCAGATTCGGTCTTGTTCATCCCGACCCGGTCGAGATTGTGCAGGACCTGGCGTTGCAGGTTGGTCGCGTCAACCACGTCGTAGTCGACGATCCCGATCGTGCCCACACCTGCCGCAGCCAGGTAAAGAGCAGCGGGCGAGCCCAGCCCGCCCGCTCCCACCAAGAGAACCCTTGAGCCAAGAAGGCGGGTTTGTCCCTCTTCGCCTACCTCAGGCAGCAGGACGTGTCTCGAGTAGCGGGTGCGCTGGTCGGCGGTCAAGCCCTCATCGGTGGACCATCGCAGGCCTTCTGTCTTCCACTGCTCGAACCCTCCCGCCAGGGACGCCACATCCTCGTATCCCATGGCCTTCAGGGTTTGCGCAGCAAGCGCTGAGCGGTGCCCGGCCGCACAGTAAGCCACGATCGGCGTGGAGGTGTCGGGTATGACCGTGGCGACATCCCGCTCGATCAAGCCACGAGGAATCAATCTGGCTCCGGGTATCGCGCCCTGCGAGTGCTCGTCTGCCTCGCGCACGTCGAGCACCAGGACCTCGTCCATCCGCTGCGACAGCTGTGTTGGTGTGATCTCTACGATGGCGGCCTTGGCGGCGTCGACAAGCTCGCGGTAGGAAGTCATTGGTGGGCGTGAGCCGGATCGGGGCTGTCGGGGTCGATCCCATATCGATTGAGAGCATCGACCACCGCTTCCCTCTTGATCAGTCCGTCTGCCGCCAAAGCCGACAACGTGGTGACCACGATGTTTCCGGCGTCGATCTCGAAGAACCGGCGAAGAGCTTCCCTGGAGTCCGAGCGGCCAAAGCCATCGGTGCCCAGCGTGTAGTAGCGCTGGGGGATCCACCTGGATATCTGATCCGGGACGGCCTTCATGAAGTCGGTGACGGCGATCACCGGACCGGTCACTTCCGCAAGTGTTTGGGTGACTCTGGGTGTCCGGCCGGGCTCGTCGGGGTGCAACATGTTCCAGCGATCTACCGTCAGTGCCTCTTCACGAAGTCGTTTGTAAGAGGTGGCCGACCACAGCTCGGCCTCTACCCCGTAGTGATCGGCAAGTTCGCTCGCTGCCTCTCGGGCGGCCAGGTTCGCCGAGCCAGAGAAGAGGATGGCCGGGACGCTGGGCCCGTCACTAGACGCGGGCCGCCATCGGTACAGGCCGTCGACGATTCCCTCGGCGACACCGTCCGGCCGCTCGGGTTGCGGATAGTTCTCGTTGTAGAGGGTCAGGTAATAAAAGACATCTTCGGGCTCAGGTCCGTACATCCGCTCAATGCCGTGTTCGATGATGGTTCCGACCTCGTAGGCAAACGCCGGGTCGTACGCCTCGCACACCGGGACAGTGGAGGCGAGTATCAGGCTGTGGCCGTCCTGGTGCTGCAGCCCTTCTCCTTGGAGAGTGGTCCGGCCGGCGGTGGCGCCAAGCAGGAATCCACGAGCGCGGGAATCAGCCGCAGACCAGATGAGATCGCCCACCCTTTGGAACCCGAACATCGAATAGAAGATGAAGAACGGAACCATGGGGATCCCTCGGGTGGCATATGAAGTCGCGGCGGCGATCCATGATGCGAGAGACCCTGCCTCGGTGATTCCCTCCTCGAGAATCTGCCCGTCCTGGCTCTCGGAGTAGGAGAGGAGCATCGAAGCATCGACCGGCTCGTACAGCTGGCCCTGAGAGGCGTAGATCTTCAGTTCTCGGAAGAGGGAGTCCATGCCAAAGGTCCTGGCCTCGTCGGGGACGATCGGGACAACATGTGGGCCGAATCCTTCGGCGCGCGCCAGGCTGCGGAGCAAGCGGGTGAACGCTGATGTGGTGGAAGCCTCTACTTTGCCGGAGCCTGAATAGACCTCGGCATAGGTCTCGGTCGAGGGCAGATCGAGCACCGGCGGCCTCACGATCCTGGAGGGAAGCGGGCCGCCCAACTCGTCGCGTCTCTGTCGCAGATACTCGTGCTCGGGGGTGCCGGGGCCGGGCCGGTAGTAGGGCGGCTCACGATCCCCATGGAGGGAGTCTTCGGGAATCTCCTTCTCGAGATGCAGAGTTGCCCGCAGTTCGAGCAGCTGCTTGTTGGTCAGCTCTTTGATCTGATGAGTGGCGTTGCGCCCTTCCACATCGGGGCCGAGAGTCCAGCCTTTGATCGTCTTGGCAAGGATCACCGTTGGCTTGCCGTTGTCCAGCTCGGTCGCCACTTTGTAGGCGGCATAGATCTTTCTGAAGTCGAGGCCTCCCCGACGCAGCGCCCAAACCTCGTCGTCTGTCATGTGGGAGACCAACTCCTTGGTCCGTGGGTCTTTGCCGAAGAAGTGGTCTCGCACAAAGGCTCCGTCTTCGGCTTTGTAACGCTGGTACTCGCCGTCGACGGTGGTGTTCATGACGTTGACGAGGGCACCTTCGACGTCTCGGGCGAGGAGTGCGTCCCAGCCGCTTCCCCAGATCACCTTGATGACGTTCCATCCCGCACCCCGAAACACCGCCTCGAGCTCGGTGATGATCTGTCCATTCCCGCGGACCGGGCCGTCGAGCCGCTGCAGATTGCAGTTGACCACCCAGGTCAGGTTGTCGAGACGCTCCCTTGACGCCAGGGAGATAGCGCCCAAGGTCTCGGGTTCGTCGGTTTCACCGTCGCCCAGGAAACACCAGATGCGTGAGTTTGAGGTGTCGTCAATGTCCCGATTGCCCAGGTACTTGTTGAAACGGGCGTGGTAAATCGAGTTGATCGGACCCAGCCCCATCGACACCGTCGGGAACTCCCAGAAATCTGGCATGAGACGGGGGTGGGGATAGGAGCTGAGGCCATCGTTGCCTATCTCGGCACGGAAATTGTCGAGGTGCTTTTCGTCAAACCTTCCCTCCAGGTAAGCCCGGGCGTAAATTCCAGGGGCGGCATGCCCCTGGAAATAGACGTGGTCGCCTCCACCGGGAGCATTCTTCCCTCGGAAGAAGTGGTTGAAGCCGATCTCATAGAGGGTGGCCGATGAAGCGAAAGTGGAAAGGTGGCCGCCGATGCCCTTTTCCCGGTGGTTGGCCTTCACCACCATCACTGCGGCGTTCCACCTGATGAAGCGACGGATTCGCCTCTCGATGTGCTCGTCACCGGGAAATTCAGGCTCTTCCTCCGGGGGGATCGTGTTGATATACGGTGTGGTGACACCGCCGGGGATGCCCAGGTTCGTCTCGTGGGCCCGCTCGATCAGTTTGGCGACCAGGTATCGGGCCCGGTCGTGGCCCTGTTCGGCGGCGACCGCGTCAAGTGACTCGATCCATTCCGCAGTCTCTACGGGATCGTTGTCGGGTAGCTGATTGACGTACTCGTCGCCGAGGGTTTGCCCGAGGTCGCCTGACATGTGTCGAAGCCTAATCCCCACCCCGACATGGGGATTTGGGCGCACCCTCGGTTCCATGGGCCATCAGCCCGTGAATTGGCCTGCTGCGCTGGGTTAGGTGCCGATTCCCCGGGCTTACACTCGTCGGGTGCGGATCCTTCTCATCTCAACGTATGAGCTCGGGCGGCAACCCGTTCACGTTGCCTCCCCGGCGGCAGCGCTGTCCGCAGCCGGACACCGGGTCGAGGTGGTGGATCTTGCGGTCGAGCAATTGACCTGGCATCTCCTTGGCTGGTGCGACGCGGTCGCGATATCGGTGCCGATGCATACCGCAATGAGACTCGCTGTCACGACCGCCAGCCAGATCAAAGTGGAGCGACCCCAGGTTCCAGTTGCCTTCTACGGCCTTTATGCCGGTGTCGGGGCCGAGGAGTCTTTGGGCGGGGTGGCCGACAGACTGATCGTGGGTGAATATGAGGCTGGGCTTGTTTCTTGGGCCGCTGACCTCAGTCGTGGACTGACTCACGACATTCAGCGAACGACCTTCTTGATTCCCGACAGAGGTGGCCTCCCCGGCCTCGAGAGCTATGCCCGTCTGGAATGGGAGGGCGAGGCGCGACTGGTTGGCGCCGTCGAGGCGTCGCACGGGTGTCGCCACCGTTGCCGACATTGCCCGATTCCTGTGGTGTACGACGGTAGGTGGCGACCGGTGGGTCACGAGGTCGTTCTCGATGACATCGACCAGCTTGCGAGTGCGGGCGCACAGCACATCACGTTTGCGGATCCGGATTTCTTGAATGCCCCCCGTTACTCGATGGACGTGCTGCGTGCCGCTCATGACGAACATCCGGATCTGACCTTTGACGTGACGGTGAAGGTCTCCCATATCCTCGACCACCGCGATTTGCTCCCGGTCATGGCAGATCTCGGAGTGCTTTTCATTGTCAGCGCATTCGAGACCGTCGATGAGCCTTCCCTGAAGATCCTGGACAAAGGGCACTCAAGCCGCGGTATGAGCCAGGCAACAAGTCTCGTATTGGACGCAGGTATGTGGATTCGCCCGACCTGGCTTCCCTTCTTTCCCTGGACCGAGCCTCAGCACGTGGCCGGGATCGCCGAGTTCATCGACGATCACCGGCTGTGGGAAGCCACCGAGCCGGTGCAGCTGGCCCTGAGGCTTCTGGTTCCCGAAGGCTCCCTTCTCGAGAAGCACCCCGAAGCACGCCGGCACCTCATGGCATATGAGCCTGAGGAGCTGACGTGGACGTGGGAGTTCGCCAACTCGGACACAGCGCTGATCCACAAGCAATTGGACGAGCTCGCCACCGAAGCAGCGGAATGCGGGGAGGAGGCGATGCGCACCCTCTCTCGAATGCGACGGGTCCTGTTCTCTGGGAGGGCGACCGCGAACGACTCGATGCCTGCAGGTGACCGAGTTCCCCGTCTCACCGAGAGCTGGTTCTGTTGCGCCGAGCCACGACCCTCTCAACTGGTGTCGATAGGAAGCAAAGATCTACAGTCGAGTTGACGGATCGAGGAGATCGCTTGACTGCAGTGCTCACAGCTGAAGGCCTGAAAAAGACATTCGGCGACCTGGTGGCCGTGAACGACGTCAGCTTCTCAATCGACCGCGGAGAGACATTCGGGCTGCTTGGGCCCAACGGGGCCGGGAAGACAACTTCGATCTCGATGGTGGCCGGGCTTCTCGAATCCGACGCGGGGACGGTGACCGTTGCCGGCGAGGAGATCACCACTTCATCGGTGAAAGGCAAAGGGGCCATTGGTCTGGTCCCTCAAGACCTTGCGATCTACCCAGATCTGACGGCTCGTGAGAATCTTCGCTTTTTCGGTCGCCTGTATGGGATTGACCAACTCGACGATCGTGTGGATGACGTTTTGGGTGTGATCGGGCTCAGCGACCGGGCCGGCGATCTCACCAAAGAGTTCAGCGGTGGCATGAAGCGGCGTTTGAACATCGGGATCGGCCTCTTGCACCGGCCCGAGCTGCTGATTCTGGACGAGCCGACCGTGGGCGTGGATCCTCAATCTCGCAACGCGATCCTGGAGTCGGTTGAGGCTCTTAGTGTCGAAGGCATGGCCGTGCTGTACACGACCCACTACATGGAAGAAGCCGAGCGCCTCTGCGACCGGGTCGCAATAATCGATGAAGGCCAGGTGAAGGCCGAAGGGACACGTCGAGAGTTGGTGTCCATGGTCGGGGGTAAGGACACCGTGACCATGGCCGGAAGCGGCAACCTGGCCTCTGCTGCGGAATCTATTCGGTCGATGGCGGATGTGGCCGGTGCTTCGGTGTCTGACCATCAGATAGAGGTCCTGGCGACGAATGCATCGTCGCTGCTTCCCGGGATGTTGACCAAGGCCTCATCGGCGGGAGCCTCGGTCTCCAGCGTCGATATCAAGGAGCCCAATCTGGAGGCTGTCTTCCTCCATCTGACCGGCAAAGCGTTGCGGGACTGAACGTGTCGGCCGCCGGCAAGATCGCAGGAAAGGACCTGCGGCTCAGGGTTCGGGACCGCTCGGTATTCATCCTCGCCATCATCGTGCCGCTGGGCCTGTCACTCATCTTTGACGCTGTGTTTGGCTCGGCGTTCGAGGGCATCGACCTCAACTTGGAGTACGGGGTTGTGGACGAGGACGAGAGCGAGGTCTCAACTGCCTTTGTTGACACTCTGAGCCAGATCGAGGCCGACGGGCTCTTCGCTCTCACCGTCTATGAGGACCGCGACTCGGCGATTGCCGACGTTGAAAACTCGACCCAGAACGCAGTGTTCTTGCTGACCGAGGGTGTCGGGTCCGGTGTTGCCGGCGGTGCCCCGGGCGTCATCGAAATCGTAGGCGACATCGATGCGCCAACTTCCACAGAGATCGCCACCTCGATCGCGGAGCAGTTTGCCTCAGGGGTGGAGACCGCACAGCTGTCGGTGTCGACGGCGGCCATCCTCAGTGGAGAGGCACCTGGTCCGGACCAGATAGAGCAGTGGACGGATTCTGCAATTGCCGCCGGCCAACCCTTCGCGCTGGTCGACGAGTCAGCCGCCACGCGCCAGTTGGACGGCGCCACCTACTTCTCGGCTGGGATGGCCGTCTTCTTTCTCTTCTTCACGGTCCAGTTCGGAGTGTCAGGCCTTCTCGAGGAAGAGAGAGAGGGAACCCTTGCCCGGCTCATGGCAGCACCGATACCTCGCCTCGCAGTGGTTCTCGGCAAGGCAATCCTCGCCTTCGTGATCGGAGTTGTGGCCACCACGGTCCTGATCGTGGCGACGACGATCCTCGTCGGAGCCGACTGGGGTGCCCCTCTCGGCGTCGCCATGTTGGTGGTCGCCGGAGTCTTGTGTGCCATCGGAGTCATGGGCCTGGTGGCGTCCGTGGCCAATTCTCCCGAAGGCGCAGGAAATGTGGGTGCGATCATCGCAGTGATCCTGGGCATGCTCGGTGGCGTCTTCTTCCCGATTGGGAGCGGAGACGATTTCCTGTCCAAGCTCCAATTCATCACTCCACATGCCTGGTTCATGAGAGGCCTGGGGAATCTGGCCGACGGCGCTCCATGGACCGATGCTCTCCCGGCGGTGGCCGCGCTTCTCCTCTTCGCCGCCGTGACCGGGTTTGCCTCTTGGGTGTTTCTCAGGAGGCGGTACCGCGGATGAAGGCGCTTGCCATTGGAGGGGTCAACCTGCGGAGAATGCTTCGAGAGCGGTCCAATGTGTTCTTCGTTTTCATACTCCCTATCGGCATCATCTTCTTGGTCGGAGCTCAGTTCGGCGGCGGCGTCGTGCCCCAGATTGGGATTTCGCAAGGTGATGAAGGGGCACTGGCGTCGGCGATAGTGGAGAAGATCGCAGCCGAGGACGGGGTCGAGGTGGTGACGTACGACGACCGTGACAGGCTGCTCTCTGCTGTAGAAAGAGGATCGGTACAGGCGGGCACGCTGCTGCCAGCCGGGATGGATCAGGCGGCCGCAGCCGGCGAAATCGTGGAGATCGGCTTCGTGGCTCGACCCGACGGAATCGGACCACAGCTCCAGGCAGTGGTGGGCTCGGCCGTTTCTAGGGTGATGACACCGGTCGCCGCAGCTCAATTTGCGTCCGTCGAGATCGGAGCTGATTTCGAGGAAGCTTTCGTGGTGTCCACCGACACGGCCGAAGACCTCGGACGGATCGGCGTGGAGACCACCACAGTCGGTGAAGAGCTCTTTCCCTCGAGTCTTGGCAGGTTCGACCTCGGAGCGGCCCAACAGCTGGTGTTGTTCATCTTCCTGACTGCGCTGTCCGGATCTGCAGCTCTGATCCTCACCCGCCAGTTGGGGATTTCTACCCGCATGCTCTCCACGCCGACCGCGGTGGGGACGATTGTCGTGGGCGAGGGAACGGGCCGTTTCGCGGTCGCTCTGGCACAGGGGGTCTACATAGTCGTCGCCACGTTGCTCCTGTTCCGGGTGAATTGGGGGGATCCCATTGGAGCCGTGGCGATCGTCTTGTTGTTCTCCGCGGTGGGTGCCGGTGCAGGGCTGCTCGCCGGAACCCTGTTTCGCAATGATCAACAGGCCGGCGGCATCAGCATCATGCTCGGTCTCGGGTTGGCCGCCTTGGGGGGAGCGATGCTCCCGGCCGACCTCTTCTCCGACACCATGCAGCGAGTTGCGCATATCACCCCCCATGCCTGGGCCCTCGATGGATTTGCCGAATTGGTGCGGCATAACGGCACGATTCTCGACATCCTCCCCGAGTTGGGCGTCCTTGCCCTGTATGCGATCGTGCTTTTCTCGATCGCCGGCTGGCGATTGCGGAAGGTGCTCACCTCACCGTGATTGAATGAGCCTATGACTCAACGAGCGCCGGATTCCCCGGACATGTCGAACGAGGATGTGGCCAAAGGTTGCCGGAGGATCTTCGGCTTTGCCGCGTTAGCGTGGGTTCTCTTCGGTTTCGTAGCGGCCTTCTTCCGGGGAAACGAAACGGACTTTTTGGATTTCTTGATCCCCATCGCAGTCTTCGGCTTTGTCGCAGTCATGGTTGCCCGGGCTAGACGTCGTCGTTCACAGTCCGAGGACGAGGGGATGTTGGGGGACACCACCCAAAGCAGGACACCGCCACGAGCCGAGACTCGCACAAGCCCGAGACCCGTGTCACGAGAGCCGTCGGAACCCAGGCCCCTCGACTCGCCGGAACCCGCCAGTCGGCCGACGTCCGAGACACCCGAAGGCTCTCCACGTCGTCCGCCGCCCCGCAGCCTCGAGGAGGCTCTCGAAGAGCTCGGCTCCGGGCCTCCCGATGACGTTGCAGACGCTCCGCCTTTAGAAGCCCGGCCGATGAGCTCCGAAGAGATGATCGAAGATGCGAGGCGGAAGTGGGGATCCGGGAGAGATCAGGCTCCCTGATCAGCTGGCCCGGGAAGCCAAGGCCCTTGCCGTCCTCACCTCGCTCGCGAATTCCTTGCGAGCAATGGTCACACCGTCCGCTTCGTCCAACAGCCCACGGTTCGCGGCCAGGCCGAGAGCGGACTTGAACAAGACCTGACTGGCGCTTTCGCCGGAGATCACTTTCCCCTCGATTCGATACATCCGGGCCCGGGCCAGACACGCCTTGAGGAACTGGGCCTCCTCGTAGGGTCCCGCCAATGCCTCGAGTTCGTCTCCTACCACCTGGTAGGCGTCGAGCAGCGGCAGCAAAGCCCAATGGGCAATCGACGTCTTCAGCTGGGCGATCACGGCCTCTGGCCCTTGCCGGCTGAGCGTCTCATCCCACTCGGGGACGTCGATTGCAAGGTCGACATGTGCGGCGTCTACGAATGCATCTTTGCTCGCAAAGAAGAACTCGAACTTCAACAGGTCTCTCAGCGCGAGTACGGCGCGACGGAAGGAGTGCTCCTCTCCCGGCCCCGGGCCGAGCGAATACAGGGCCATTTCGCCCACAGCCCGAGGGACGAAGAAATGCAGGATCATGTTTCGGTAATAGGAGATCTTGATCATTTGGTCTTCGTCGAGCCAGTACACCTTCCTTCCTAGCGCCTCGTGGCTCGACACATAGCCATTGGCACGTAGCGGCTCGATCACCGCCGTGGAGACGTCGGTGTCGGTGTAGTCGAGGGTTTCGGTGAGGGTGACCCCGCGCTGTCCCAAGAAAGTGGCCAGATCGGAGCATCTTGCCCCGAGCTCGCTGGCCGTGCGTGCGATCCCTTTCTCTTCGAGGAGCGCGATGCTCATCAGAGCGGTTGGAGTGACTGGAGTCGCCTGACCGATGCGGTGCATCACTTCGAAAGCGACCTTCTGCAGGTCGATCTCTCCAGATTGATCGCCGCCATTCTTGGCCATGTGAGACGACATCGCCACGGGCTCTCCGAACTCGATATATATGTCGCCGTAGCGACGTCTCAACGACCTCACGGCCTTGAGCAGCCAGGTGACCGACTCTTTCTCCTTGGACTTGCCCTGGGCCTCCCTGGCATAGTCGGGGACGTCCTGGATCATGTCGTAGGCGATGGACACCGGGACCAATTGGACGTCGTCGGCAACGTCCCTCTGATAGGAGTCGGCGACGTAGCTGAGCATCCCCATTCTCGGCGGCAACAGCTTCCCAGACCGTGATCGGCCGCCCTCCAGATAGAACTCGAGCGGGAATCGGTTCTCAATCAGGTAGTCGAGGTAGGCCTGGAGAACTGTCTTGTACAACCTGTTGCCTCGGAAGCTCCTTCTGATGAAGAACACGCCGGACCGGCGAATTAGGGGCCCGACGGGGAAGAAATTGAGGTTGATGCCACCCGCCGTGTGGTTGGGCGGCAAGTCGTTCTCCCACAACGTGAACTGCAGGCTCAGCCTGTCTAGGTTCGAGCGATGAGAAGGCAGGAACACCACCGGGTGGTCAGCGCTTAGAGCGGCCACTTCGGTCACCTTGGCGGGCGAGTATCTGATCGCCCCGTATCCCTGGCGATAGAGCTTCTGAATGAGACCGGCCGTTATGTCGATGAAGTATGGGGAGTGCGTGGCCGCAATTTCTTTCAGGTACCTGGCGGCCTTGGCGTGTGCCGTGGCGCGGTTGATGCCCTCCTCTTCGGCGACCGCATCGATAGCGTCAATCAGCTCGCGTCTGGTCAGCATCGATTCGGAGACGAATCGGGGGATCTTGTAGCGGTGCCCCTGGAGTTGTCGCTCGTAATGGTCCAGCGAGCGCCAAGCACGTCGAGTCACGTAGCTCTCGATGGTGTCGAGTCTCTCCGATTCGGCATGGTCGTTGACCATCTCGGACGCGAAAGCGCCACGCGCTGCCAGCAGACGCACTCGCTTGGGGCGGAGATAGCGGATGATTCTGGCCCTGATTGCGTAGGGATCACGCGGGTCGCCAGGCTTGAAGAGGTCGCTGAGGCGAACCAGCCGTCGTCCTTGCCGGTTGGCGGGTGGCATCCACACCACTCGAACCGGGATGAAGAACGGGTCATCGTCGGCTGCGAGGGCCGAACTCAGGGCCTCGTTGTCTCCCCGTCGTCGGCGGCGAGACGACTTGACGCGTATTGCGGCCACGTCACGTCCGGCTTCCTTCCGGAGCCAGGATCGGAGCATCCTCTCCTCGAAACCGGTTCCGGCGTCTATGAGATAGATCGCCCTGGAGCCCTGCGGAGCACGCAGCACAGTGGTCTTGGATCGTGTGGGCACGCCGCCACTCTATTTGGCTGTCAGAATCATCCGGGTGCGTATCGTCCTGCAGCGGGTGTCATCTGCTTCGGTGAAGGTGGCCGAGGCCGTTGTGGGCGAGATCGGCCCCGGGCTGCTGCTCCTGGTCGGCGTTGAGGACAGCGACATCCCCGAGGACGCGACCGCTGCCGCTGAGAAGATCAGCGGGTTACGGATCTTCTCGGATGGAGAGGGTCGGATGAACCTGTCTCTCGCTGAAGTGGGTGGATCTGTCCTCGTGGTCAGCCAATTCACGCTTCTTGGTGATGTGCGGAGAGGACGCCGACCATCATTCACCGGCGCCGGCGACCCGTCTCATGCCAGAGAGATCATCAACCTCTTGGTCGAGGGCCTTAACGGTCGGGGAATAAGAACAGAGACCGGGAGCTTCGGTGCCAGGATGCACGTCGCTTTGGTGAACGAGGGCCCGGTGACCCTGATCGTGGATGTTCACGGCGGCCGGGTCGCCTAGACCGTCGATGCCCGAAGGTGCTTTTTCGCATCTGCGAAGTGTTTGGGGAAGAGCAGCGCGCTCAGACCAACGGCCATAGCGGGCAGCAGGTCGGTTCGCACGCCCCACCAGTTCTCCAGATCGAAGACCCACCACAACAGTGAGGCCGGCAAAGCGAAGGCAATGACAGAGAGTGCGGCGACGCCCGATGAGCGGGTCAGCGCGGCGCTGGTGGCGATCACTGCTAGCAGCAGTGGCACGGCCGGAGGCCATGCGGCAAGCAGGACACCAGCGGTAATGCCGAGCCCTTTTCCGCCTTTCATGCGGTACCAGACGTTGTAGATGTTCCCGGCGACCGCGCCGGCGGCAGCTGCCACAGCGCCCGCATCATCTCCGATGAGACCACCCAGCTCGGTCGCGGCGAACCCCTTCGCCATCTCCACCGCCAGTACAGCGGCGGCAAGACCGATGCCGCCCAAACGTCGGGCGTTGTTTGCTCCCGGATTCCCGCTCCCCGCCTCCCGGAGGTCGATTCCTCTCGACGCAGCTATCCAGGAAGCGGTAGGCAAGGACCCAAGCAGATATCCAGTCGCAAGGGAGACGAGAATCATTGCTGTGTTGCCCACTTCTTTCCGGGTTCGCAAAAGCTGAGGAAGTCGCAGTTATGGCAATGTTCACCCGGCTGCTCCCCGTAGTCCCCAGCGTCGATCCTCCCGGCGAGGGTGTTCAGCCGTGATCGTGCTTCGTGGATCCATTTGTGGTCGGCGGCGAAGCTGTCGACATGAAGGCCTCCGCCGAGATAGGCAAAGCTGACGGTGGTTGCAGCCGGCGGAGGAATGCCAAAGCTCACATCTTCCGCGGCGACGGCGTAGGCCTGGAGTTGAACGAGACTCGCCTCGTTGGTGCCGGGGCGGCCGGATTTGAAGTCGACGATCTCCCAGTAGTCGTCATCGACATAGACGGCGTCGATTCGGCCTCGTAGGCGGTGCCCGGTGTCCAGGGGATAGCTGAACGGCGCCTCGACCAGGGTGGCCGTTCTTGTAGCGAAGTCGGAGTTGATGAATGAGCTCCAGCCACTGGCGCCTTTGGCTTCTCCGGGAAGGTCATATAGCTCGGGATCGACATCTTCCAAAGGCACCTGTCCTCGCTGGTGCAATTCGATCTTGCGATGGAGCTCGGTGCCGGCCGCAGCCGCAGGATTGCGCCGCCGAGGAAGGGGGTCTACAGCGGTCCAGTAATAGCGCTTTGGGCAGCGGGCATAGGTGACAAGGCCTGTCACCGACAACGTTGACTCGCCCGGATCCGGTTCGGGTATCTCGTACTCGTCGAGCGAGAACAGGGTTTGTCGCAGATTGTTCACCCGTTCTTCGACCTGGGGCCCGACGCCCATCGTCTCTGCCATCCCATCCAACCCTCCATCCTTGATTGCTTGTTTGAGGGCCGACGCCCACCCTTGGGGAAACAAGGGGTCTGGGGCTGCAGGCTCTGGCGGCCGGACCAACAGGTCAGGTCTCTCATTGAGTGGCTCCCGCCCGTCGTCGATCGCGGCAGGCGAACCGGCGATCAAGCTGAACAGGTCTGACGGCTGTTTGGGTTTCTTGTTGGGTTCGGGCCTTCCATACCAAAAAGCGCCGCTGGCAAGCAGTCTCTTGCGGGCTCGGGTGGCAGCGACGTAGGCAACCCTCCATTCCTGTACTTCATTGGTATGTTTGAAATGTGCGGTTCTCGCCTTTTCGTCCTCAGGCAGGCCGTCGAGTGCATAGTCGATTCGATGTCGGGCGGGAAGTTGGTGGGATTGCTTGATCGGGTCCGGATACCCGCCGGTCACGGAGGACGGGAAATTCCCCCTGGTCAAGGTCGGCAGGGAGACGATGTCCCACTCGAGCCCCTTGGCCCGGTGAACCGTCACCAGGGTCACCGCGTCCTCACCCGACAAACGGGCCGCATCTAGTTCCTCTGCTGGCTCATCCTCCATGACATCGAGGTAGTCGAGAAAGGCTCCCAGCGATGGTCGGCCGCGCAGGGGGCTCCAGTCTTCGGCGAGATCGAGGATGCGGTACAGGTTGAGCCGAGCCGTCAGCCTGAGAGCGTCGGGCAGCGCCTCGGCGTTTTGCCAGGCGCGAGTTGCGTCCAGGATCATCCGGCACGTCTCGATCAGGCTCGCGCCCTGGCTCTCCACCAGCATTTGGCGATATGTGGAGCCGAAGTGGGAAATGGCCGCGTTGGCATCGTCTCGGAGGCCGGGTATCTGCGGAGATCTCTCGATGGCTTCGAGGAGGCTGACCGCAGGCAGGTCTACGGTGCTCGCCGCCGTCTTCGAGCGGGCCCATGCAGCGATGGGGGCGATGTCGGCGAGCCCGAGGCGATACCCGGAGCCAAAAAGAACTTGAAGCACCGAGGCTGAGTCCGCAGGCCTCTCCAGGATGGTCAGCCAGGCACGAAGTTCGGCCACTTCCGGCACGGCGAGGAGCCCACCGACGTTGGCGACCTCAATCGGAATGTCGGCTCGCCGCATGGCTTCGACGAACGGTGGAAAGTCCTTGTTCTTGCGAATGAGAACCGCCATCTCGCTCCAAGGTGCGCCCTGGATGTGAAAACCTCGAAACCGGGAGGCCACCCAATCTGCTTCAGCCAGAGCGTCGGAAGCCCAGCGAGTGACTATTTCCCCGGACGAGTCGTTTGCGGCCGAAACCAGCTCGGCAGATTGTGGGTTGGCTCTTCTTCGAATGTCGTTGGCAACGTCCAAGATTTCCGGGGCGGACCGTCGGTTCAGCGTCAGGCCCCGCTCGTGTACCGGATTCTCGGTCGATCCAAAGTGAGAGGCGAACATCTCGAAATTCTCCGGCGTGGCCCCGCGCCACTCATAGATCGTCTGGTCTTCGTCTCCGACGGCCACAATTGGGAACCCGTTGTTGAAGATCGCGCTCAACAT
Source organism: Acidimicrobiia bacterium (assembly GCA_965216725.1). GTDB lineage: Bacteria > Actinomycetota > Acidimicrobiia > Spongiisociales > ZC4RG35 > JACZUI01. The sequence goes on from CBDCGI010000022.1 coordinate 120,063, forward strand.
GACCCTTTGCGCCGGGTTGGTGTCCTGGTACTCATCGAGTATCACCGCCCGGTATCGCTCGCGGACGCGAGCGGCGAAATCTGGATGCTTTGTCATCAGGCGTGTGGAAAGGGTGACCAGGTCTCCGTAATCGACCACGCCGTAGGCTCTCTTCGCTTCCTCGTACCGCAAGAGTGTCTCCAGCATCTCCTTTCGCTTCTCCTCGATGTCACCGTTCGGCTCTTCCGACTCGAGAAGCGTGGCCGGTGTCTTCAGGTGGTCGGCGAGACGATCGGAAAGCCGGCGGACCTGATCGACGCTGCGAAAATCAACGATGTTGACGTGCCGGTACGTGGTCCTGTGCATGATCTCGGTGAGGATCTGCCGGGAGAAGGTCGGGGTGATTATTCGCACCCGCCCATCGACGCCGGCGAGACTCCCGAATTCGGCAAGGAGCTGTGCCGCAAAGCCGTGGTAGGTGTGGATCTCCGCCTGGCGACTCGTGTCGATCTGGTGGCCGAGCTGCGACCTGACCCGGTCGGCGAGCTCGGCTGCCGCCTTGTTGGTGAAAGTCATTCCCAAGACGTGCTCAGGATCGATGCCATGGTCGGCTACGAGATTCGCGATCACCATGGCGACCGTGGTGGTCTTCCCGGTGCCGGCACCGGCCCGGATCCTGATCGAGGCTATCCCGAGATCTAGGATTTCTCTTTGCTCGTTGGAGGGGGTGATTCCTGTCATGGCACGTAAGCCCCTGAAGTTCCGGCCCAGGCGGGACACGACAAGCGGAATGCGCAGCGATTGCATCGGTTGTTGATCCTCGGAGTCCAGTCTTCTCCGGCGATGGAGCGTCCGATTTCGACCATGGTTTCTTCGACTTCCGTCAATCGCTCCGCATCGAAGCGTCTGGTGGTCACCGACTGCGAACGAACCCTGGGTAGCCAGAACTCGGCGGAGACGACCGATTGGTCGAGCAGCGCCGACACCGCGGCCGAGTAGAAACCGAGCTGAATCGACTCTGCTACCTCATCCAGGGTCGGTGCCGTTGACGAGGTCTTGTAGTCCACGACTTTGGGCCCGTCGCTGGTGGTTTCTATCCGGTCGACCTTGCCCACCCAGGTCACGCCATCAACCTCTTTCTCGACAACCAACTCCAGGTGGGTCGGAGTTCCGACCGAAGGCCAATTCTCATAGAGCTTGACCAGGGTCCCTTCCGCTATCGACTTCCAAGCAGAGGTCAACTCGGGAGTGCCGAAGTCGGCTTCGTCCCACCTTTCGTCGAGTAACTCGAGGACGCGTGACAGATCGGCATGTCTTCTGCCGGTGCCGATTATCTCGCGTTCAGCAAGTTCCAGCACTTCGTGGACCGAGGATCCGAACTCCAGATATGGGGATTCGGTTGATGTCAGCTTCAGCCGACGCTCCAGCGCATATTGACGGGGGCAGGTCTTGTAGGCATCTGCCTGGCTCGGGGAAAGCTTGGGCTTGCCTTCGAGGATGGGCGTGTCTGGCCCTTGGCTAGCCGTTCCGGGGAACCTCACCGCGTCCCAGAGACCTCGAGGTGCTTGTGCCAGCAAGGAGACAGCGGCCAGCCGATCCACTACGCCGGCTTCTGGGTCGAGGGCGGCCCTCCGTAATTTTGTTTCCATCTCGGGCACACTCACCGGCTCGCCGGTTGACCTGTCTGGGGACCTCAGCTCTCCGATTGGCGAACCAGCGGCTGCGACTAGGAATCGCGAAGGGCGGCTCTCGCCTTGGTCAACGCCGGCGTCGGTCGCTGTCCACACAACGCGACGCCTGGCCCGTGTCATTGCGGTGTATGCGAGACGCATCTCCTCTTGAACTTGAAACAGGTGTTGGGCAGAGGGGTTTCTGGAACGTTCCGGGTCGAGGAGCTCCGGCCGCAGCATGCGGCGAGAGCGTCGCAGGTCGGGGAACACTCCTTCGACCGCGTTGGCGATAAACACCACGTCGAATTCGAGGCCTTTCGACTGGTGGAGGGTGGTCAGAGTGACTCGTCCGTCGTTGGGGTCGTGTGACATCAGGGGCGTCGACTCGAACCCCTCGTCCTCGACCATCTTGAAGTAGCGGGCCAGCGTGACGTTGGGGTCTCGTTCCGCCTGGCGTGTGAGCACTTGAGAGAATGAGGCCAAGGTGCCCCGCCAATCGGATCGGTCGGGATCGGAAGCGATCCGATTGGATCCAGGGAGGTGGGTCCAGGCATGCCAGAAGCCCTCGCTGGCCGACATTTCAACGGACCAAGCCGGATCTGAGATGAGGTCGACAAGTTCGGATTGGGAGGCCAGATTGCGGCGGATCACCGCCGGCCAGTCTTCCCGGCTGTTGCGCCTGTCCCGGACAAGCTCGCGTTCGGCGCCGAGCCCAACGTCAACCAGGGGCCCGAGCAGTATGCGACGCATGGCCTGGTCTGCGGAAGCTGCGGTTGCGGGGTCGTCTTGGCCGTTCGCATAAGCGACCGTTGCCAGGTCCATGATCATCCGAACCGATGGATGGTCGACGAGACGGGAGTCTGGCGGATCGTGGGGTATTCGCCGCCTGGTCAGGCCGCGGCTCAGTTCTCTCATGAAACCGCGCTTGGAACGAACCAGAACGGCGATATCGCGAGGAGACAACATCTCGAGACGGAGGATGCGCTCGACTTCCATTGCGATCCATTCCGCCTCGGCGGTCTCCTGGTCGAAGACGTATGTCTCGACACGGCCGGGGTGCTCCGCCGGCTCGACCGGCCCGGCCGCACCCGGCAATTCGCCCTCCGAGACGATGCGCAACGCCGACTGGAGAATCTCACCGGGCACTCGGAAGCTCCTGGTCAGAACCATGCGGGTGAGGTCTGGATGTCGTTGCTCGAATTCGGCGACGTTTCGCAACTCCGCCCCGCGGAACGAGTAGACCGACTGATAAGGGTCCCCCGTAACGGTCAGGTTCTGGTGAGGCGCGGCGAGCAGGTGCGCCATCTCGGCCTGAGCAGGGGAAGTGTCCTGGTACTCGTCCACGATGACGTGGCCGTATTGAGCAGCGACCTCCTGTCCGCGGCTCGTGCCCAGCAGGTCCACTGTGGAGACCAACAACGTCCCGTAGTCCGTGCGGTCGGTTTCCTCGAGCAATCTCCGATATCGAGCGAAGAGACCCGGTATGCCCCGCCAATCGGCCCGTTCCCGTGCACGGTCCTCGACAGACGCCGGATCCAGCAGACGTTCCGAGCACCGCATCAGAAAATCGGCAACTTCGGAGGCAAAGGCGGGACTAGTGAGGATTCCCCGGTAGGTGATGGGCCAGTCTCCGGGATCCTCGTTCGCCAGTAGCTCCTGGACGAGACTGGCCTGCTCTGGTGCGGTCAGAGGGGTGGGTCGGGGCTCCCCCGCTGCTTCCAGAAGCCTCAGGGCCAGCGAGTGGAAGGTGGCCACGTCCAATGCCATCCCGAATGGTCGAGCTGTCGCCTCCACCCTGGTCCGGATGTCACGCGCCGCCCTACGTGAGAAGGTCAGGACGGCGATTCGACCCGAATCGGTGGGTTCGGAGTTGATGAGATGAGTGACGCGCCGTACCAGGAACTCGGTCTTTCCCGTGCCCGGGCCGGCGACGATCAGCTGGAAACCGTCGGTCTCCTCGATGAAGCTTTCCCAATCGTCCGGGTCGACCCGGACGGTGCGTGCCGCCACCAGACGATCGTAGGGGTCAGGCCGCTTCGGGGAGCCTGGCGTCGAGCACTGCCACTAGGACTGCGTCGATTCCGAGATTTGCCAGGTATGCCACCGGGTCGGCAAAAGGATCCGTCACCGCGTTGTCTTCTGTGTCGTTTCTCATGCTCTCAACGTACAACCTGGGTGTGACACGAATTCGGGCTCACGGTGTCAGGATGAGCGCTGCCGTGCGCATGGCGCCACGTCCGGTCTTCTCGATGATCCGTTTCCGACCTGCATCATCAGACTCCAAAAGGGAGATCGCCAATGACCAGGCGTCGACCCGCCACTCCGTGATGAGACGTCCAAACACCCACTCGTCGACGGGCCCAAGCACTCTGTCTATCGTCCCCATCATCGGGTCCAAGGGGGCGACCACTCGCTCTTGCACCGGGTCGATGGTGACTTCGATGATGCGGTTCACCTCATCATGGTCGCTCTTCCTCGATCCTCTACTTTGCCCGTCGAGGATCTCCCAGTCGTCTAGGACGTCTTCGAGGGTGAACACGAGGTCGTAGTTGATGTGGGCGTTGATACCGAGAAGAAGTTTCTGAAGCGGATGAACGTCGGAGTTGAGGCAGGCCGTCATTGCATGTGACCAGACGGGTGGGCATTCTTCGCCGGCGTCGTACTGGTCGACAGCCCTGAAGTAGCGGAGGGCAAACTGGTCGATGAGCCGTGATATCCACTCGTCGTCTTGGAATCTGCCGGTACCCAACGCAGAGATCATGTTTTGGGTCATCACGCCGTACGCCTCGGCGAAGATGTGACGCGAGTCGGAAGTCCGCTTCCATCGCTCGGCTAGAGCCCTCATGTGATTCAGCGAATCTTCCATCAGCGCAAGCTAACCATCGAGACATTTGTCTGGTGCCCCTGATGGCTAGGTTGACCGGAGTGGCGAGTGACCCATTCTTGGAAGCCGCGATCGAGCAGGCGAAGAAAGGCCTCAGGGATGGCGGAATACCCATCGGTTCCGTCCTCGTCGTTGACGGCCAGGTCGTGGGGAGAGGCCACAACCAGCGGGTACAGAAAGGCAGCGCGGTTCTTCACGCCGAGATGGACTGTCTGGAGAAAGCGGGCCGGCTCAACGCCTCCGACTATCGCCGTTCCATCCTCTACTCCACCTTGTCACCCTGCGACATGTGCTCGGGCGCGGTCTTGCTCTATGGCATCCCGAAGGTGGTGGTCGGGGAGAATCGCACGTTCCACGGCCCCGAAGACTACGTCAGGTCGAGGGGTGTTGAAGTCGAGATTGTCGACGACCCGGAATGTGTCTCCTTGATGACCGAGTTCATCGTCGCCAACCCCGAACTGTGGGACGAGGACATCGGCGAGTGATTCCTCGGATGGCTTGCAGACGAAGGAGCGCCCGGCGTGAGCCGGGCGCTCCTCGCTCCCAAAGCGGGAGTTATCAGTTGATGCGGGTGATCCGGTCCTGCGGTCCGGGTGCGATCGGCGAGTTGGCGCCGAAGTAGGTCACCAATGCGTCCAGATCGACCTCACCGCCGAGCCGGTCCGTCCCGTCGACGAGAACCGAGAAGTTGTCTCCGCCGTCGGCAAGGAAGCTGTTGACAGTCACCCTGTAGCCGGCCCCGAGATCGATGGGGGCACCACCGATCATGATGGTGGCGGGATCCACCCTGCTCCCAACCGGAGCAGCTGCGTCCCACGTGTAGGTGAAGCCATCGGACACCTGGAGGATCCGGTTGCTGCCTGCACTCGGATTGTCGAACTGCTGCTCGAGGAGAGCGTCGATTTGGGCTCCGGTGAGTGTCATGGTCACCAGGCTGTTGCCGAACGGTTGGACACTGAAGGCTTCGCCGAAGGTCACTTCGCCGGCCCCCTCAGATCCGCTCGGAGCGAACAGCATGTCGTCCCGGATGCCGCCCGGGTTCATGAACGCCACGACGGCCTCGCCTGTTGCCGCGCTCATCGTCGCTGCCAACTGCGCGTCGGCAATCACATCACCGAGTGCGGACTCGCCCGCGGCGTTGTTTGCCCTGAGGACGTCCGTTGTGATCGTCCCGATGACAGCATTGGCCAAGGGAGCGGCCAACAAGGTGTACTTGTCGATCAATGCCCGCAGGTCGGCGGCCGGCTCGACGCTGCGCAGATTGCCCACGTTCTCGATCGAGTCAACCGTTAGGTCCTTGGTCACACGGTTGAGAGTTACATCGATGTCGGTGAACAGACGTGCCCGGTTGTCGGCCATGGTCACCCAAAGGTCGTTGTCGGGGAAGTAGCAGGAGAACTCGTCGTTGGTATGGCCCGCTATGACCAAGTCAACCGCGGGATCCAGTTGGACACTGATCTCTGCCAGTGGACCTGTGAGGCCTGAACCGCAGTCGTTCTGCCCACCGTCGGAGAATCCTCCCTCGTGGAGCAGGATCACGAACGATTCGACATTGTTCTGCTGCAGGTGGGCCACCACCGAATTGATGGTTTCCGCCTCGTCGAGGAAGGTAAGCCCTTCCACGCCGGACGGAGTGACGATCGTGGGTGTCCCCTCAAGCGTCAATCCGATGAATGCAACTTTGACACCCTGGTAATTGCGGATGGTGTACGCCGGGAAGAGCGTCTCCCCAGTGGCGTCGACAACGACATTGGCGGCGAGGAAGTCGAAGTCGGCTCCGGCAAAGCCGTCACCATCGAGGTCACCATCAATGGGGTGACTCCCGCCGTGGGCCATACGCAGGAGCTCCTCTGGCCCCTCGTCGAACTCGTGGTTGCCGACCCCGTTGATGTCGAGGCCGATGAGGTTCATCGCCTCGATGGTCGGCTCGTCGTGGAACAGCGCCGAGACCAGCGGTGAGGCACCGATCAAGTCGCCGGCTGACACCATGATCGAGTTGGCGACGCCCGCCTCACGGTTGCGGATGTTGGTAGCCAGGTAATCAGCGCCGCCGGTTCCTCCGAACGACCCTGATGCGGTGTCGATGTTTCCGTGGAAATCGTTGATCGCCAGGATCTGTAGCTGGACTTTCTCCGATTGCTCGGCTCCTTGTCCTGGATTCCCCTCTCGTCGGGCGGTCGCCGGCGCTGCAAACAGCGCGGCCAGCAACGCGACCGAGGAGAGGGTGATGATCAGACGCCACATGCGCCTTGAAGTCATGGATTCCTCCCTTGGTTGAGGGCCGAACCTACACGAATTGTTCGCGGAGTGTGGCGTGAGACCACTCAAAGCGATAGAGCACGGGCGGAATCCGCCTAAAACCAGCTGTTTTTTTTGCCTTGTGCGCCATCTCCGGAGACCGCAGTGGACCGAATACCATGCCCTTCCCATGGATTCGACCGACGGGCTTCTGTTTCGTGATGACCCCGAGGATCGGCGTTTCGTCGCTGAATTAGGCGGTCGAGTCATTGCCTCATGTCAGTACCGGAGACATGGGTCCCGATGGTTTCTGATCCATACCGAAGTCGACGTCGACTACGAAGGACAAGGCATCGGGGCCGGCCTCGCCCAGTATGCGCTTGACGAGATCCGGCGCCAAGGTGGGACAGTGGTCCCGATCTGCCCGCTGGTGGATGGCTTCATCGCCAAGAACCCCGATTACGCAGACCTGGTCGATCACGAAGTCTGGGAGCGGGTCAAGAAGAGCTTGAAATCCGGCTCCGGGTGACGTGTTGCATCGAAACGATCAGAGATGCGAGACCCCCCGTCGCCGCCGGGTTCTCAGTCCCGACGGCGACTGCGGGCCCCCACTCTCAGGCTGACGTCGTCTAGAAGGCCAGCCAGGACTCTTCGGCCAGTGTGTCCAGGTCGCTCTTCATGATGCCGGTACCCGAGATCGTGTAGACGCTGTTGCCGATGACGATCGAGCGGCGGATGTGGCTGCGGTGGTCCCAGTCATCTGAACCGGGATGCGAAATCCGAGTGATCTCGTCGATGTCGTCGTCTTCGACATCGAAGCCGACGGCTCCAAAGAAGGCGCCCTCTTTGTCGTCGTCCCACCACCATTGCTGGACCGGGATCATGCCGAGGCCGGTGTCCGGCCAATACAAGAAGGCATGGTGGTCGTATTCGACTTCCGAGTTCGAGCCCTCGGAGAGGGTGATGGTGTCGATCCGACGAGGGTTCGAGAGGTCACTCACGTCAAACAGCGAGATTTGGGTGCCTTGTATCCGGCCAGTCTCCGTCGCATCCTGGCCGACGCCGAGCAGAAGGTCCTCTCCGACCGGGTGCAGGTACGCCGAGTATCCGAGGATCTTCAGCTCACCGACAACTCGGGGATCGGAGGGATCGGAGAGATCCACCGTGTACAACGGGTCCGTCTGTCGGAAGGTCACCACGTATGCGGTGTCGCCCATGAACCTCACGGAGTAGATCTGTTCGGTCTCGCCCAGGCCGTCGACCGAGCCGATCTCCCTCAGCTCACCACGGTCCTGTGAGAGCACGGTGACCAGAGATTCAGAATCTGACACGGGGCCCCACCATGCCGGGCTGGTGGTGGACGCCACACGAAGCAGGCCTTGATGCTCGTCCATGGCGAATTGGTTGAGCAGGTAGCCCTTTATCCGACCGGGTGGCCTCATAGGTCGTGCGGTTGGGGTCGGAGATGTCGAACTTGTGGATGTCGGTGGTGACCCGGTTCGCCTCGTCGCTGGAGACTCCCTCCTCGGCCCACTGGGACGTCCTCCAATTCTGGGTGGCGACATAGAGGTTGTCTTGAGACGAATAGACGGTCTCGCCGCTGGCGAGCAGCCCGGTTGCGTCTTTGAAGATGAGCCCGGCGGACATGTCGATCGTGGCCACCGTCAGCATGTTGACGCCGGAGAAGTCCTCGGGGTGGCTGGCACGATTGCAATCGAACAGCGTTCCCTCAGCGGTGACTTCTCCTTCACCGTTTGTCACGATGAAGTAGGGGATCCAGTTCTCCGGGCCGGAGTCACGGACTATGTCCTTGTTGGCCTCTATGGCCTCCCGTTCAGCATTGAGACCAGTGCCTTTGGGGAGGGCCCACTCGAACCCCACGGGACCCGAGGAGAGGACGATTCGCACTGTGTCTCCGACCATTCGGGCTGACACGTAACTTCCGTCAATGGTCATGGTCCTGACGATCTCCGGATCTTCGCTGATGTCAACTTGAACCAAGCGAACGGTCGGGGACTCATAGCTGGGGTAGTAGTCGATCGCAGCGTCACCTTCGATCACGGGGTGGTAGGTGGACCAGGCAGATCCGAAGAGAAAGCACTTGGTCCCCTGAAAGGAAGAGATTCTGGACAGCCAGATTCTCCAGCTGCAGCGTGCCGACGATCCTCGGCTCATCCCCTGTCACATCGGCGACGATGAGCCGGCCCTCGGCGAGGATGACGATTCGCTCCCCGTCGGTCTTCACCATGTCGGGTTCGTCGACTCCGAGTACCTGGACGTTGGTCCCCGAGAAGTCTCGGGAGCTGGGGGCGGACAGGGCTGCGGCTTCTTGTCCCCCGTCGTCCGCAGCGAACGACTCGAAGACGACATCGCCACCAGACCATCGGTAGTCGAACCCGCTGCCCAGCCCGTAGGGGCCTACCAAATCGACGGCATGCGAGATGACGTAGTCGAGGAACGTCTCGCACTCGTTGAAGGGGACCAGCGAGAATGAGGCCAGGACTCCTCGAGGGCGGGCGGGCTGGTCGGTGGTTATGAACGGCCCTCCATTGCGACCGGTGGTGGTCGACGGTGCGGTCCCCGCGTTGCACGCGACGGCGGTCATCGCTAATGCCGCGATGAGAGCTCCGAAGCGGACGGTCCGATTTCTCATACTCGACTCCTCCTGCAGAGTTCTGGGGTTGAGATGGCGCGAGTGGGCGAAACGGTTCCCGGCCGCACTTTCGGTCGGTGAGTCGGGGTCCGAATCGCTAGGTTCCAGAGGTCTGAAGAAGGAGGCTCTTCGTGATTTTTGACCTGTTGGACGATCTCAACTGGCTGGCGGTGGTTGTGGCCGGCTTGGCATATTTCGTGTTGGGCTGGGCCTGGTACTCCAACGCCTTGTTCGGCAAGCAATACCGGGAGGCAATCGGCCGAGCCGATGCCGGAGACGTCGTGGACGTGCCGGCGATCGTGACCAATCTCGTTGGCTGGCTGGTTGCGGCTCTCGGGTTGGGCTTGGTCTCGGAGGCGGTGGGCGCGGACTCGGCCCTCGACGGAATCGTCTTGGGATTGGTGGTCGCCGTCGGGTTCATCGGGACCAACCGGATCGTCACCTCCATGTACGAGGGTCGGAATCCGGCGTTGATGCGGATCAATGCTCCCTACACGTTGCTCGGCTACGCCTTGATGGGGCTGATTCTGGCCATCTGGGACTGACTCAGCCCGGCGGCTGCCATTCCGAGCGGAGGACGGCGTAGATCAGCGTCGAAGACCACTCACCTTTGAACCACTCGTCCTCGATGTGGTGGGCCTCCAGTCGCATGCCTGCCCGTCCCGCTACCGCGGCCGAGGCCTTGTTCTCGGCGCCCATGTGAGCCACGATCCGGTGGAGGTCATAGGTTTCGAACGCCGCGGTGATCAAGGATGAGACAGCTTCGGTCATGTAGCCCTGTCCTTGGTGTTCTGACAACAGCATGTAGCCGATCTCGGCGCACTTGTTTTCGAGGTCGCGCATGAACAGCAGGAGGTCGCCGACGTAGAGGCCCGTGCCGGCTTCGGTGATGGCCAGCCCCAGCTTTCCACCCTCCGCCTCGAGCTGATTCTCCTCAAGCCTCCACTGCAGTTGTTCGGTGACCTCATCCCGGGTACGGGGCTGAAAAGGAACGTGTTCTACCAGTTTCGGGTCGCTCTGAAGCGCAAAGAGACCTTCGAAGTCGCTTTTCTGATATCGGCGCAGGATCAACCGACGGGTGCGAATCGGGAGGTTGAGCTTCGTCATCCTTGCAGTCTGCCTGATGGTGTCACGGTGCGCCGCATCGCGCCCCGACCGATGGCTAGGTTGTCCGGGCATGGACGACGCACTGTTGATAATCCACATCTTTGGCGCAGCCGGCTGGATCGGGGGTGGCTTGTACGTGTACTTCATTTATCCCAGGCTGGCAGCGAAGGGTGGTGAGGGTGCGCCGGCTGTGGCCGAGATAAATGCGACGGGGGACAAGTTCTTCGGTGTCGTGGCAGGATTGGTCCTGCTGAGCGGCATAGGCCTCGTCTTGACGAGTGACGCCTATGGCTGGTCAGACGCCTTCGTCTGGGTCGGTATCGGCGTGTTCGTCGCCTCTGGCGTGTGGCAAGGCCTCGTGGCGTCCAAGGTGGACGAGCGTCTGGTGGCGGCCGTGTCAGGGGATAGCGGCGATCTCAAGAGTGAAATCAGCGCTTGGCGCCGAGTCGGCTTCTTCGACGTCGCCATCGTTTTGATCGCGTTGTGGGCCATGGTGACGAAGGTGGGCGCCTGATTGGCATCGGGTGCGGTTGCACTACTCTTCTTACATGGATGCCACCACCTTCGCCTGGAAAGGCCGATTTGGTCCTTTTGACCTGAAGGTGGGTCCTGCCACCTTCCGCCCCTCGACGATTTCCCACCTTCTCGCTTCCACACTCGATGTCCGGGAGGGCGATGTCGTGGTCGACGCTGGCTGCGGCTCAGGAGTGCTGTCCATAGTGGCTGCCAAGCTGGGAGCCGGCAGAGTCTTCGGAGTAGATGCTGCAGAGGGCACCGTCGAGGTGGCCACCGCGAATGCCGAGGCCCAGGGTGTGGGATCGGTCACCCAATTCTTTCAGGGCGACATGTTCGAGCCTTTGCCCGATGACCTGGAGGTGGATGTCGTGATCGGAGATGTCTCCGGGATCCCAGACGAGATCGCACGCGAATCGGGCTGGTTCCCGTCGGGACTATCGGGAGGACCGAGCGGCGCCGAGCTTCCGCTGCGCATGCTCGATGAGGCCAGGGAGTTGCTGAGGAAAGGAGGGCGTCTCTTCCTGCCAACGGGAACACTCCAGGACGAGAGCTCCATCCTCGCCCGGGCCCGATCTCTGTTCACGTCGATAAGAGAGCTGACTTCGCGGGCGATACCACTGCCCTCATCTCTTGCCGAGAGCTCCGCTTTGCAGCGTCTCCGGAGTTCGAAGACGATCGACCTCACCGAGCGGGGAAGCCGACTCCTGTGGACCGCCCGCATTTGGGAGGTCGAGGCCTAAAACCTTCGCGGATGGCCCGTGTCCTCCTCGTTGAGCCCTACTACACCGGTTCGCATCGGGCCTGGGCCGATGGATACGCCGGGGCGTCGACGCACACGGTGCAATTACTGACGCTTCCCGGGCGGTTCTGGAAGTGGAGGATGTTCGGGGGCACCTTGACTCTGGCGCGACGTGCCCGCGACATCGAAACCCCCGATGTGGTGCTGGCCACCGACATGGTGGACCTGGCGGGTTTCCTGGGCCACGCGGGCTATCCCGCGCATGTTCCGAAAACGATCCTCTACATGCACGAGAACCAACTGACCTATCCGCCATCGCCCACGGCCGGAGAGGACCTGGCCTATGCCTATCTCAATTGGTCTTCGATGGTGCGTGCCGATCAGGTGTGGTTCAACTCGGCTTTTCACTTGGAGTCCGTGGAGCGAGCTTTGCCGGCTTTTCTCAAGCACTTCCCAGACCACAGGCATGTCTCCTTGGTGGATGAGGTGATGGAGAAGTCGACGGTTCTCCCCGTCGGTGTGGATCTGAGCCGGGTATCCGCTGGGTCGCAGGGCGCTCCTCCTTTGGTGCTGTGGAATCAACGCTGGGAATACGACAAGAACCCCGGACCCATGATAGATGCTTTGTGCCGGCTCGCCGAGAACGGTCACGACTTTCGGGTTGCGCTATGCGGCGAGAACTTCAGAAACGTCCCGGTGGAGTTCGAGGAGGCGAAAGAACGTCTGTCAGGGAGGATTGTGCAATACGGTTTTGCCGAGCGCTCCAAGTATGAGCAGCTGTTGGCCGAAGCGGATGTGGTGGTCTCCACCGCCGAGCATGAGTTCTTCGGCGTGGGTGCGGTTGAGGCCATGGCGGCCGGCGCCGCGCCGGTCTTTCCCAATCGGCTCTCATATCCCGAGCTGGTTCCGGGCGAATTGCATGCTGAGACCCTCTATGACGACGAGAGGGGCCTCGACGGGTTGCTCGCAGCAGCTCTAACCGACGTGGATAGGCGGCAACAGTTGGGCAATGCCGTGTCCCAAGCGATGCAGCGGTTCTCGTGGGAGAGGATGGCGCCGCGTTACGACCGTGCTCTCGCCCGGTGAGGGGGTCGGGCGGAGAAAGGTGTCAGTTCACATGGCGCTGACCACTTCGCGGAACTCGGACTCGTCGAGAGCCGCAAGCGTGGTGGTGCTCACATTGCCTTGCGTCCCCAGGGCCAACAAAGCGGTCGTTGCGGCCTTCATGTCTCCGGCCTCGACGACCGTGACGAAGTCGTATTCGCCCAACGTGAGGTAGAACTCCTTTATCTCGACGCCAAGGGCTGACAGCTGCACACGGGCCGCGTCCAGACGGGAAGGACTGTCCTTTATGTTTGCGATCCCCTGTGTCGTGTATTTGCCGAAAGTGATGTAAGTCGCCATGAGCCTCCTTTGCTGCGACCAATCAAAGCTACACATCGGAGGTCGGCCGGGTACCGGCGCTGGCCAGGGGAGATCGCTGTCCTAGGTCGGCGTTTCGACGAGAACCGCCCTGGTCGGTGCCCCGTCGGAGCCCGGTACCAGAAGCGGTAGGGCGATCAATTGGTAGTGGCCCGGGGGCACGTCGGCCAGTTCCAAGCTTTCCAGGACAACGATTCCGTTGTGGAGCAGTAGCTGATGGGTGGGGAAGCCATCGGCATCAGCGGTGAATGGCTCGACCGAGAGATAGTCGATGCCGACCAGGTTGATATTCCTCTCCACGAGCCATTGTGCCGCAGTCACATCACATGCCACATAGTCGGTGTCGAATTCCTTGGCCGCCGTCCAGCCTGAGTTTGCTGTCTTCAAGAGGAGGCGAGTGGTTCCCTCAGGTATGCCAGCCGTCTCCAGCTCCTCACGGCCGATCACGGAGACATGGTCAGCGACTTTGACGACGTAGGCAGGTCCGACCAACGAGCGGATGGGAATCGTTTCGATGCCTCCTGCACCGGGAATGAAATGCTTGGGAGCGTCGATGTGTGTTCCGGCGTGGGCCCCGGTCTTGAAGGCCGAGACCTCCATCTGATCCCCGGCCGCGAAGCTGGCGACGAGCGTTCGCTCGAATCGTTCCACTACGCCGGGCCAGGTGACCAGGTCGGGGGTGAGAGGGGCGCTGATGTCGTAGATCACGGCGTTTTGATCACGCCAATACCTGGAAGGTGAGGATTCCCGCCGTGGTGGCGGCGAAGGCGAGTATGGGTCCGAAGAGTCGTCTCTCCCACTTGCTTCCCCTGAAAATGCTGAACAACGAAGCTAGGGCGAGTGTCGCGGTCAGGATCCATGCCACCGATCGCTCCCAACTCTCCGGGACCGGCGAGAGTTCGATCAGCTCTCCAAAGGCAGCAAAGAACCATGCTGCGAAGAGGAGAAAAACTCCGTAGACCAGACTCCTCCAGCGAAATGGTGGTGTGAGGAGCCTTGGATACTGGCCGGACCAGACGAGGTGTCCCTGGCGTGCTCCGAATGCCATCACCAGATGGACAATGGCCACCCACAACAGCAAGCCGGCGGCGAGAACTGCTAGCTCTTCGGTCTCCATCCCACCGCCAAACTAACCGGTGACCTGGAGCGGTGAAGTCTCTTGTTTGGTTGCCGACCGCTCGAGGTCAGGCACCCGGTATCTGCAGGCGGCGGGTCAAGCCGATGAGCGCTTGCTGGAAATCGGAGTCGTGGCCCGTCTCCATAAGGTGTGCAACCTCATGGAGGATGATCCAGGCACGCGCCGGGCGCTCCACGCGCACGGTCCTCGTGTCGGGCGAATACTCACCGCTGATCCTCCCGTCGAGTCGATCAACAAGTACCAGCTCGACATTGGACTCTCCTGCCAGGAGAAGAAGCTCCGAGAAGAAGACAGAAGCCTCCTCCTCGCTCAAAAACGTGTTGGCGAGTCGGCTCATTGTTTCGTTGAGGCCGGCGGCGATGACCGCCTCCTGGACGATGCAGTAATCGAATCCGCAGATTTCGAGCCCGTTGTCGGCGATAGGACGCTCCCTGGCGTTCAACAGGTTGTAGACGGGGAGGGCGGCGAGGGCCAATGCGGTGATGGCCGCAACCGAAACCAGAATGAGGCGACGCGTCGGATTGGGCTCAATAGGCTCGTAAGGCTCGGGCCCAAACTCGTCGTCGTCGATCCAGGTGCCGTCGGCGGACATCAGCATGGAGCCTAAGACCGTTACGAGCGAAAGCGATCGAAGGGCTCCAGGGTTATCTCGGCATCGTCGATTGCCGCCGCCACGTCGTTCACGGCCACGGTCAGGTCCACCGGCGACACTCCCTGCCAGGGATCGAGACGGAGCCGGTCATCGACGTCTCCAAGCCGTACATCCGCGGGCCCGATCTGGTCGACCTCTTTCCAGGTGATTGGAGTGGCCACTGGGGCCTCTGGGCTGGGGCGAAGAGACCACGGAGCAACCGAAGTCGAGAGCGGCATGTTCCTCAGCCAGTCCACAAAGACTCGTTCTCCGCGCTCCGACTTTCGGAAGGCCAACGTCAGAAGCCCGGGATACGCAGCAGTGGCCAACGCCGCCACGCTGCGCGCCATGTGAGAAACCTTGTCGGCCGTGACCTTGGGGCGCAATGGAATTCGGAGGTGATACCCCTTGGAGCCCGAAGTCATGATCACGCTCGGCAGCGAGAACGCCTCCAGCACGGATTGGAGCACGTAGGCAGCCTCGCGCACCGGTCCGGTTGCTCCGGCGGGTGGGTCGAGGTCCCAGATCACCCAGTCTGGATGCCGAATGTCTTTGACGCGGCAAGGCGGGACGTGAAAAGTGATGGCCCCGAGATTGGCGAAGAAGAGGACGCCATCCTCGGAGTTGACGACGGGGTAGGTCGTGGTGCCCCCTTCCTCCCTGGGAACCTGGTATCTGCCGACGAGGTCGGTCGGGGCGTGTTGCGGGATGTTCTTCTGCATGAACCCATCGTCACGGATGCCCTTTGGGAAACGTTCGACAGTCAGCGCCCTTTCTCGAAGAAAGGGAAGGAGAAGAGGGCCGACCAGGTCGTAGTAGGCGAACACGTCGGCCTTGGTGACACCGGCCTCCGGGTAGATCATGCGTTCGCCGCTCGTGAGCTGGACACGTGTCATGTCGACCAAGACCTCTGGCGTTCATGCTGGATTCCGGTGATCTGGGCTGTCGAGGACTGCTGGATCAGCGTCATGTTTACGAATCCTTGAGAGTTCGCTGAGATGCCCATGAATCTTCGGAGCGCACCATGCATTCATAACCGAAACGGAGGTAGGAATGTATCGCAAACTGGTAGGTGGCCTGACTGCTGCAGCAGCAGCTCTGCTTCTGGTTGGCGTCGCCTGGGCAGGCACAGGAGCCGGGGAGGACTCGGTCGGTGCCGAGACAACGACCTCTTCGACGGTCGCCACATCGTCCACGGCGGACACGGGTGAGACGTCGACCACGGGCGTCGGAGCCGAGTCATCGACGAGTCTGGCCGCACCCGAGACGTCGACGAGTCTGGCCGGAGCCGGAGCGACTTCGACAACGGCCGGGGGGGTGACATCGACCACTGCTGATGATGACGAGACCTCGACAACACTCGATGACGACCGGGATGATGACGAGGACGACGATGACGATCGCGACGAAGACGGCGTGACGATAGTGTCCGACCAGGAGATCTCGTATACGGTTCCGGGAGTGGGGATAGTCCACCTCGAGGTCGCAGATTCAAAACTGGTCCTCGTAGCAGTGGATCTCGAGCCCGGCTGGGACTATGAGATCAAAGAGCAGTCTCCACACCAAATGGAGCTCGAGTTCTCCAATGGGTCCTCCGAAGCGGAATTCGAAGCAGAACTGGAGCACGGAGATATCGAGATCGAGGTTGAGGTGGAATGAGGATCAAACCAGGCTGAAACCGACGGTGACAACCGCCCCGCCTCCGGGGCGGTTGTCGAGCTTCAGATACCCTCCCCCGGTCTCGGCTGCCCGACGTGCAATGTCGAGCCCCAGGCCGGTAGATCCACCGGAGCTGGATCCTCGCTGGAGAATGTCGCCCTGGGGCCATCCCGGGCCTTCGTCGGCCACTGCCAACCTGCCTAACCCGTTCTCGACGTCGACGATGAGGTCGAAGCCAACGCCGGGTTCGGTGTGGGAGAACACGTTCCCGACCAGGGCGTCGATCACTGAGACGACCGATTCATGCGAGGAGCGGATCATCACCTCGTCTTCGGGCATCAAGGCCCGTGTGGGCCTGTCCTGATCCTTAGCGAGAACAGCCCAAAACTGATGCCGCTGCCGGACGGTTGCCGAGAGGTCGCACACTGCTGGGCTGGCCGCTCCATCGTCGCGAGCCCGTGTGATGAGGCGATCGATCTCGGCTTCGAGCCGATCCACGTGGCTCAGGACGTCTAGGCGCTCGGTACGATCGTCCAACCTGTCGGCTTGAAGTCGCAGCGCAGTCAGGGGTGTGCGGAGATCGTGTGACAAGTCGGCCATCGCTTCTCGCTGATCCTGCAGGAGCACGCGCAGCCGATCGGCCACCCAGTTGAAGGTCCTTCCCAGCTCGGCCATCTCTTCAGGCTCAGCGATTTCGACCCTGCTGTTGAAATCGCCGCGACCCAGGCGATGGGAGGCCTCGACTAGCTGATTCATGGGGTCGACGAGAGATCTTCCCAGCCGGTCGGCCACCAGGACGGCAGCGGCAACGATCACGACCCCGAGCAGCGCCAGGAGCAACCAGGCCCTGGACACTCCGGCGGTCAGAACAGAATCAGGCACGAATACCGAGACCACCAGCGGACCTTCCGACGTGACAACCGGGATGTCGACTTCCCATCCGCCGGGGACGGATGAGCTCACCGTTTCCTGGCGTCGGGCGACCTCTTCGGCAAAGGTCCCCTGGCCTTGCGACTCGTTCCCGACGGCTTGGCCGTCGGGCAGATAGATCACCTGACCTTCGCTCATTCGACCCACCGCATCCGAAATGACCTCTGGGTCGACACTCTCGGCGAGGGCCGTGGAGAGTGCAACCAATGAGGCGACCGATTGGGCGGTTTGCTCACCCTGGGTCTGAGCATCGGTGATGGCCTGTTGTCTGACCAACAGCGCCAGGGGCAGGCTGAAAGCCACCACTACCAGGCCGGTTACGGCAAGGCTCAGGAAGATGATTCGGCGCCTCACGTCATCGGGTTGACCAGCTTGACCCCGACTCCGTGGACTGTCCTCAGGTACTTCGGCCGCTCCGCACTTTCGCCCAGCTTCTTGCGGAGCCAGGAAAGGTGGACATCAACAGTGCGGTCGCTTCCTCCATAAGGCTCCCGCCACACCTGGGCGAGGAGGTCGCGTTTGGTGACCACATCACCTTCGTTTTCGGCAAGTGTTCGCAAGATGTCGAACTCTTTGGGGCTCAGTTCGAGCGCCACGCCGTCGAGGGCCGCCTCGCGGGCATTGACGTCGATCCGGAGGCCACCAATCTCCAACGTCTCTCGTGCTGAACCGCCGTCGCGACGTCTGAGTACGGCGCGCACCCGTGCGAGGAGCTGGGCTACCGAGAAAGGCTTGGTCAGGTAGTCGTCGGCGCCGGCATCGAGCGTCGCCACAACCTCGGAATCGCCGCCGCGCGCAGTGAGGACGATGACCGGAACGTCCGACACCGACCGAATCATGCGAAGTAGCTCCCGGCCATCGACGTCGGGCAGGCCGAGATCCAGAAGGACCAGGTCGGGCGAGGTCTGGATGGTCAACTCGAGCCCCAACAGGCCTCTCTCGGCACTTTCGATGTCGTAACCCTCCGCCGAAAGGGTCTCGGCCACCAGGCGTCGAATGTCGAGGTCATCCTCGACCAGCACGATTCTCGGCATGCCGTCAGCGTATCCAAGGGTGCGTCATCCCAGGTCCGTCTTGATGGAACCTTGATGTTTCGTTGACGGAAGCTGGAATTGATCGGTGAGACAATCAGTGAGTGAAGACCGGTCTGATTCTCAGCTGGCTAGCGGTGACCGCCGTGACCACGCTCGTCGCATGGCAGATCGTGGCCGCCGCCGACAAATCGGTCAGCGACCCGCTTCCAGCAGCTATCGAAGCTGGAACACAACCGCCAGCAGTGGAAACGACCCACACCACGACACCGTTGGAAACGACGTCCACGACGAGAATCAGCTCGGCCTCTCTGCCATCCACCGAGGAGCCGGACGCTCAGCCAACTTCGACAACCTCTCCGTCGGCCTCGGTTACCTCGAACCCAGAAGCGAAATGGCTGGTGCGGACCTTTCAGACGGCAGGTGGCTCCGTAGTGGTCACCTACTCCGGAGATCAGGTCAGGTTCCATGCAGCCTCCCCGAATCCCAGTTATGTCGTGGAGATCGAGGATGAAGGCCCACCCCGGGTAAAGGTCGAGTTTGAGTCGGCAACAGAATCAGTTGAGATCGAGATTCGCCGTCGCGACGGTGCCTGGGATATCGATACCAGCTCTTAGCCTGTCCTTCTCTGGCTAGGTTGCTTCCGGTCGCAGTGGTAAGCCAAGCGAGGTAGGCGTGAGTCGTGTGGACAAGCTTTTGGACTCGGCGCGCCGCGCCGGTATCGAGCTCGATGAGGACGAGGCCCGGATCTGGCTCGGGGCGGTGATGTCTGAGCTGGATCATCACTACGTGACCATGGACGCCCGAGAGGGAGTCTTTGGACATCGGGTTGCGATGCTCGATTTCAGCGATGCCAACCTCGACCACTTCCGCCGGGTGGGATCCATTGTTGAGATACCCGACCAGGACGGCGTGGAGACCGCTCTCGCCCTCTCCGGGTCGGCTGCGCAATCCAAGATCCAGGCCTTTCCCGGCGACTGCGACTTCTTCGAGCGGGTAAACATCAAAGCGGGGTCCTTCGACGAAGCCTGTAGTCGTCTCGCCGAGGTGATCCGCTCTAAGGCGCTGGCTGCTTCGACCGGTCCGGGGTTCAGGCTGATGGAGGTGAAGTTCGGCGAGTTTCCGGGGGATGCGATCCGCGGCGGCTCACTGGTCCGCGCCGGGAGCTCCATCTCATGGAGCCCCAAGGAGGTGGAGGCGTCGGAGATTGAGCTCGCCGACCTCGATGGGACCAGGCGGACTCTGACGTGGGATGAAGCCTCCCGGCATCCGGGGTGGTGCAAGCTCGACTGGGTCGTGGTTGATGCCGACAAGGGCGAGCTGGTCAACGCTTCCAACATGATCGACGCCACCTGGGAGGCGCCGGATGGGAGTATCACGCCGCTCGACGGCTATCTGGATCCATATTTTCAGGAGGTCTACCTCGAAGCTGAGTCCGTGCCTCTGTTCACGAAACTGATCGCCAACGTGTCAGCGGACGCTCTTGACGGCTACGTGGAGGGCCTGGAGAAGGAGGTCGCCAAGTATCTGAGAGGCGACGACGCCAACGTGGGCAAGGCGGCCAAACGGATGTACAACGTGTTTCGCCTCAACGGGCGCTACGAAGAGGCGGCTTTCATTCGAGAGCTGTTCGATGAGCCGGCCAACATTCTCTACCAGATCTACTCGGTGGTGCGGACGATCGAGGAGGCGAGCCAGCCGGAGTCGGGTATCTCGGCCGGGGTGGTGGTCGCCCAGCTCGATTCAGCGATTCTGGGCGCGGTCCGTGCCCTGGAGGGGGTGGAGGAGGAGGAGATCGTGGGCATCCTGCTCGGGCTCCGCGACGACATCTCGGCTCGTGATCCAGATCCGGTCGCGGTGGCGGGGGCCCGCAAGGCTCTGCTCAACGTGGTCAACAACTTCTTCCAGGAGAAGCTGTCGGCCATGCCAGAGGTTCGCGAATACATGCTGGCCATCACCGGCCCAGCGGCGTAGAGCAACCCGTAGTCAGCGTCTTCGCGAAGCGGCGGCTCCGCCACCGCTCCCACCGAGGAAGGTGCCGATGCCGATCATGAATCCGAAGTCGTACCAGTTGCCGCTGTTGTGAACCTCGTAAACGTTGACGTTGTCGCTGAATAACGAGATCACAAAAGTGACCGGCGCGATGATGCCGTGCCACAGGCCAAGCCAGAATCCGGCAACGTCGCCGTTGGGATCCGGGACATCGACAGCCGGGTTCTCACCGGCGGCGCAGGCGGCGAGGAGTAAGGCGGCAAACACCAGCGCCAACAACAGCCTTCGGTTCATACCCGAAAACGCTAGCGCCATTGACGGGTGCCAGGCGTGGAGTGGCTAGCTATTTCGGTTTCAGGCTGAGGGTGTAGGTGTAACTCCTGGCGAGCCATGGAGCCATTTGGGCGGGTTTCTGCAGCATCGCTTCAGGTATCTCCACGTGTTCACGGATGTTGGCTCCGTAGTTCGTGAACGGGACCGCGTCGTGCTCTTCGAGAAACGTCTCGCGATCTTCTGCGGATAGCCGGATGCCGACTCGCCCGTCTTTCGTGAGGGAGCTGAACATGTGGCCGTTCACCGATGTGTAAGGGAGCTTCATGCCGCCTTTGAGCTCGATTTCGGGATGGGTGTCGATGAGCCGCCGGTATAGGTCCAGCTTGTCCTGGGGCACCTCGTCTGGAGCCTTTGCCATGGTCGCTCTCTCCTTGCCTGGGGACGTTTCGAATATAGGTCGAACGGGGTCTAGTTGGCTGCGCCAGGATCTACCGTTGCGGAATGCCTTTCCTGGCGATCTTTGCGGTGGTGGCCCTGGCCGAGATGGCAACGTTTTTCTGGGTCGAATCACGAATCGGCCTGGGTTGGGCCCTCGGGTTGGCGCTGGCAACCGCAGTCATCGGGTCGGTATTGGTGAGGAGGTCGGGTTTGGCGATCCTTGCCCAGATCCGTGGCAAGCTCGATCAGGGTCAGTTGCCGGGCCGGGAGCTCACTCATGGGGCGGCGGTCTTGGTGGCCGGAGCGTTCTTGATATCGCCAGGTTTCATAACTGACACGCTCGGCTTCCTTCTCTTGGTGCCGCCGATCCGTGATTGGATCCACGGCTCTCTCACCAGGCGCTTCCAGGCCCGATTCTCTTTCCTGGGCGGGGGAGTGGATGAAGAAATCATCGACGTGGAAGACATCGACCCTCCACAACTCTGACCGCGTGTGCACCAGCCCATCGAAGGACGCGCTGGTGCACACGACCGGCTTCTCGGTTCCTCCTACTTCGAGAGCTGGCCCCGCACCTCGCCACCCGGAGCGAAGCTGGTGTGGATGTTGATGTAGTAATTCCAAGGATGCTGGCGGATGTCCTTGATCAGATCCTTGTCGACGCCTCCGACACAGATGCTGTGGTCTGCAGATGCCACCTGGAGATTGACTACCACCGGGCCGTTCACGCCTGCAGCGCCGACGTGAATATGGCCGGCCAGCACATCATCGTCCCCGTTGACGTATCCGCCTGAAGTGATGTCGACACAAACCTCGCCTTGACCCTGGTTGAGGGTCACCTCCGCAGAACCCGATGCCGATGAGGCCGGGGGAGGCACCTCGTTGGCCGCCGCCAGATCGGCGGTCAAGGGCCGCCCGCCGCCCAGGGCTGGGATGGCGAACACCATCACGGCCGCCAAGCTCGCCAACGTGGTGATCGTTCGTCTCAGTTTCGTATGCATGACGGTTCCTCCTCGATGACCGGTCACCCACCGATACGGTCACGCTCCTTGATCGGTTCGCGGCGCCGACCGCACAGAAGGTTTCCTGTCAGCGGCAGGCACCCCGCCGGTATGGGCTCCAAGCCGACCAGCCTTGGATTTCGAGGATGCTGCGAGCCAGCCACAGGTTCACCTGTGGCTCGAAGAGACGCTCGCTATCGATGCTGGCTGCCTCTGCCCAGAAGGGCATCACCTGCATCAGCCCTGATGCTCCGGTTTTCGGATTGAGAGCGTCGGGGTTGCCGCCTGACTCCTTCGCTATCAGGCAGATGACGCGGTCGACGTCGCCGGCGTCGAAATAGTGTGACACCAGGTCGGTCCACTGCTCAGCGTTGCTTCCCATACCCCGGTAAGGAGCCTTATCGCCGGCGACGAGGGTCTCCAGTACGGGCGGGCCGCCACGGCAGTCTTCGAGTATTGAGATCAAAGTCCTGAGATGTCTCAACTCTGCGACCGAGAGAATGCGGCTTTCCTCCGGTGTGCTCCAATCGTTGATCGCTTCGAGGGTGGTATCGCAGTGGGAGGGGCCGGCCATGGCTGCCGGTGGTGCCGCGATCAGCAGGACCGTCAGCGCCGCAGCGGAGAGGGTGCCGGCGACGACTAGGCGAAACGGGATGCTGGAAATGTGGTGTCGACGTGACATATGAAAAGTGGATCAGATGAGCGGGGGTGGGGTCGAATAGACCCGGAGATTGACCCGACGGCCAGTCGTTGGAGACTGTAACGGTGGCTACCGGCTACCTGGTGTCCACACCTTTGCTCACGGTGACTCGATTCGGATGTGGACCACGTTTGGATTCCACAGGAAGGCGGTTGGGTCACAAAACGTGGGGCAGTCAGGCGCCAACGGCTCCCATTCCTGAGGCGTTGCTTGCTCCGGCTCCTCCTCACAATCCTCTGGGTCCTCGACGAATCTCGTCACTGCGAAATCCAAGAAGCCTTCGCCGGTTGAGGTGACTAGCAACGTCGACTCGCCGCTCACCCCAGGGGGGACCTCAGTGTCCCATTGTTGTTGAGCTCCGTTCTCCCCTGGGCCGCGCCAGGAGAATTGGACGGCCCCGCTGGTGAGCACATCGATGCAGGCGTGTTGTCCCGGCTCGACTATCAGTCGGAAACGCCGGATCGTGAACGGAGGAGGTGCGAGGTTGGCATTGAACAGGAAGTTGATCGGCAGGTCGGTGACTTGCGCGTCGTAAGGGACGTAGTCGAAGAGAAACCCAAGGTCGGGAACCTGGCTATCTGTCAGTGCCTGGGCGAACCCGTGAAATAGTGATGAGATCTGAGTTGGGGACAGCTGGCCGAAGCCGAATACCGGTCCCGCCCCTCCGAGGGCGCTGTCGAGATATTCGAAGAACAGCCACGAAGTGATTCCCCATTCGGTGAGGGGCTTTGATAACTCGAACTGGGCAAGAGCCTGAGCGAATCGGTGCTCGTAGTTCACGTCTGGGTAGACGAATCCGCTGAGATAGAGCGCCATCCCGTCCACCAGCCACAGGTCACCGTATTCTCCGGCAACCATGGCTGCGGCCATGGCGTAGGCCACGACTTGCTGCAGCTGGCCCAGCTGGACGCCTTCCAGTCCGAACGCCATATCGAAGCCGAGGTTGGCAACGTAACCGCTGTCGGCGATGTCGATGCTGACGGCGACGTTGTTCGGATTCAGGATGATGCTGGTTCCGGGAAGGTTCCCGATCGAACCCAGTTCAGAAGCGGACTTCTGTATGGCCTCCTCGATGATCTCCAGGTGCTCCGCCGTCCAATTCGTCTCGAACTCGTCTTTCACCCAATAGAGCGTGTAGTCGCCGAATTCGGTCTCGACCTTCTTACTGTTCAGGCAATTGCCGGTCCCGTAGTTCTGAACGCAGAAGCTTTCAGCTACTGGGTCTTCCTGGGTGAATGTGAGGTTCAGAAGGAGCGGGCTCAGGGCAGCTGCCGGTCCCGCATCGACCACCTCCGCCGAACCCAGGTCAGCGGCCGATGGGAGCAACCGCGAAAGCAGCTGTTCGATCTCTTCTGCCTCCAGGTCGTCCTCGGCGGTTGAAGCCAGGTGCTCTCGCGCGATGTCGATGATGTCGCTGTTGTCGAAGGCAACCAGGTCTGGATAGCGAAGGACGTCGGAGTGATCGGCCTCGCCAGCCATGAGCCGCAGCGTGGCCACGAGACCCTGACTTCGGCTCCATTCACCAGCCTGCTCCTTGGCCGCCAAGTTTCCTGCGTAGCCGTCGCGTGCAGGGTCGGACTCGTCGATGTCGATCGAGATGGCAACCGGCTCTGGCTGGTCGGCTATCACCCCGGGGAATCTGGGCAGGCTGCGTCTGGCCAGCTCGGTGATGATCTCCAATTCCTCATCCGGTTCGGTGTCAGGTCGATGGAGCCTGATTCGGAAGTACAGACCGCCCGAGTCGATGAGCTCGAACACTGAGATGACGCTCTCGTCAGCCCCAGCGAACCAAATTGCGTCGCCGCCAACTCCACTCACCGGAGATCCAGTGACCGCTGCCAGTTCGGCGCCCGGTGAGAAGTCTCCAGGGTCGCCCGGCTCGATGGTCACCCAGAACTCCCTGTCGTCGGCGAGCGTATCGGTGCACGTCTCGCCTCCGGAGAACTCCATGACGCTCAGCAGCTGCCCCTCGGTCCCAAACGCGTAGTCGACGTCGTCGATCGTTATGAGGCCACTGCATGCGAGCTGCTCGAATGCCGGATGCACATCAGCATCAAAGGCGGGGCCCTGTGTCGAGGTGGTTTGCGCTTCAGTGCCGGAGTCGAGGTCCGCGGTCACATCTGATGCGCCAGGAGGGGTCTCGGAGCCGGACGTGGCCAAGTTGGCAATGGTCAATCCGATACCAAGTAGCGCGATGCCGCCGAACAGCGCCGACTCCAGAGGGTGAGTCCGGATCCAATCGATGATTTTCCGCATGGCGGCTACCCGGGTCGGTCATCGAAGCCTATAAGAATTGGCCAGTCGGTGTCCTGGCCCTGATGTCCTCACCCCGATCAGAGCGGTACCGTCATCGTCATGAATCTCGACTCTCTCTCCAGAGACTATTGGCAGACCCTCAGTCGCGCTAACCCCACGGTCGCCACCGTCCGCGGTGTCCACGACTACGACGACCAGCTCGCCGGCTTCGACGATGGATGGCTGGCCGAGATCACGTCGGCGTTCCGGTCGATCCTCGACGGGGCCAAGTCACTGGACGAGTCCAGTCTCGGAGTGCAGGATCGAATCACCCGGTCCCTGCTCATCCACGAGATCGAATCGGGTCTGTACAACCTGGCGAACCCTTTCTTGAGGGCCCCTGTCGACCCCTTTCTCGGCCCTCACGTCCGTTTGATCTCGGACACTCGCCAAAACACCGTCACGGAGCGGGCGCAAGCTGATGCGTTGCTCGAGAGGTACACGAAGGTCCCGGCTTACCTGAGTGGAGCGATGTCGACCCACCGAGCAAACGCCGAGTCAGGTCTCACCCCGGCATCCGCCTCGGTGAAGAGAGTGCTCAGTCAGCTCGACGGCTATCTGGCATCGAGTCTCGAGGACGATCCCTTCCTGGTTCTCGATGTCCCTGGCGACGGAGACACATGGCGAGACCGGGCCCGAGATCTGGTCATCGGGACCATTCGCCCCGCCCTCGAGCGCTACCGGGCCGACATGGTGGCTCATGTTGCCCCGGCCGCCCGCCCGGATGAGAAGTGTGGGTTGGTCTGGATCGAGGGAGGTGAGGAGATCTACCAAAGGTTGATTCGCAAATACCTCCAAACCGCTGGTGTGCCCGAGGAGATTCATGACATCGGCCAGCATTGGGCAACCGAGGTCAACGCCGCCGAGTGGGTGGAGATCGGCCAGGAGGCTTTGGGCGCGAGTGACCGGGAGTCGGTCTTTGAGCGCCTTCATTCTGATCCTGACCTGAGATTCACCTCTGAAGATGAGATGCTGCAACACGCACGAGAGGCGCTCGACCGAGCCTGGGCCGAGGTCGACAGCTGGTTTGCCCGCCGCCCCGACACACCCTGTGACGTGGTCGCGGTGCCGTCAACCGTGGCGCCGGCTATGCCACCGGCCTACTACAGCGCGCCGCCAGTCGATGGGTCACGTCCTGGCACCTACTTCCTCAACACTTATCGGCCGTCGGAGCGCGACCGATTCGAATATGAGTCGATTCACTTCCATGAGGGGATCCCGGGGCATCATTTCGACCGCTCCCTGGCCTCCGAGCTGGAGGGGATCCCCACCTTCCGGCGTTATGCCATGTCGTACGCCCATACCGAGGGGTGGGGTTTGTACTCCGAGCGGCTCGCTGACGAGATGGGGCTGTATTCATCTCCCATCGATCGTCTCGGGATGGTCTCCGCCGACGCATGGCGAGCCGGGAGGCTCGTGACCGACACCGGGATCCACGCCCTGGGATGGAGCCGGCAGCAGGCCATCGACTTCCTGCGGGAGTGGACTCCCATCGGACTACTGACCGTGGAACAGGAGATAGATCGTTACATAGGCATGCCCGGTCAGGCCCTGTCGTACAAGATGGGCCAGCTCGAGATCTTCCGCCTACGCGACCATGCCCGGCGAAAGCTGGGCGAGCGCTTCGACATCCGCGGGTTCCACGACACCATGCTGGTCAACGGGGGTATGCCTTTGCCCATGCTGGAGGTGGCCGTTCAGGAATGGCTCGAAGGCGTGGGCTCCCCGGTCTGATGCTCCAGGGACCCGGTCCTGGGCAAAACCGCGTAAGCTCCGCACCCGTAGAGCAAGGAGAAGAAATGAGCGAGCACCCTTACGCCACCCTGTATCGAAAAGTGACGGAGGCACTCATGGAGGGTGATCTCAACGCCATGGCGGACTCGCTCGCCGACGACGTCGTCTGGCACCAGATCGGCGCGCCAACACTCCACGGGAAAGCTGCTGTTGTCTCGCAATGGGAAGGGATCACCGAAGGCGTCGAGTTCGACGTGGCTGTTCACGATGTGGTGGCCAACGACGAGCATTTGGTCGGTCTGGTCGAGGCCCATGTCAAGGTCGGTGACGACGAGTTCAGCTACAAGACCGCTGAAATCGCCCATATGGATAACGGCAAGGTCACCGAGCGCTGGGCCTTCTCGGACGACACGCAGGCGATCGTGGAGTTCTTCTCTCGGTCTGGCTGACACTCTCGGTCTGATCATGGGGTCGGTGACGGCTCACGTGCCCCTGTACCGCGGGACTCGTCCATCCCAGGACGTAGCATGAGTTCGTGTGGGCGAAATGACCTGTAGCAACTGTGGCACGCCGAATGAAGAGGGGCGCAAGTTCTGCGGTGAATGCGGACAAGCGTTGGTTCAGACATGCCAAATCTGCTCAACCGCCAACCCGCCGACTGTCAAGTTCTGCGGTGAATGCGGGTCGGCATTCGCGCCGGGGGAGCGACCTCCGGTAGCCGAGTCGAGCGCCGTGGCAGAGACCGAGCGGCGCTTGGTTTCGGTGCTGTTTCTCGATCTCGTTGGTTTCACCACACTCGCCGAAGGAAAAGACGCTGAAGATGTCCGAACCTTGCTCAGCGACTATTTCGAGACGGCGAAATCGATCATCGAACGTCATGGAGGGTTGGTCGAGAAGTTCATCGGCGATGCGGTGATGGCGGCATGGGGTACGCCGACGGCTCACGAAGACGATGCCGAACGCGCAGTGCGCTCCGCGTTGGAGCTGGTCGACGCGGTTGAAGCTCTCGGTGACAAATGGGAGCTTTCCATGAAGGCACGTGCGGGGGTCGTCACCGGTGAGGCTGCGACCCGGCCTTCCGCAGTGTCGGAAGGGATGGTCGCCGGCGACATGGTCAATACCGCTTCCCGGCTGCAGGGTGCGGCGATGCCGGGAACGGTTCTGGTCGGCGACGCCACCGTACGCTCCACACGCGGAACGATTGCCTTTGAAGAGGTGGGTCCTCTCGATCTCAAGGGAAAAGAAGAGCCGTTCACTTCCTATCGGGCGCTGCGCGTTGTCGCCGATGTGCTGGGAGACCCGGATCTGATCGAGCCGCCTTTCATAGGTCGGAATGAGGAACTCCGTCTCCTCAAGGAGCAACTCCACGGAATCACCAGGGACGGCAGGGCCAGGGTGGTCTCCGTCACCGGCATCGGGGGCATTGGCAAGTCACGGCTTGCCAGGGAGTTTGGAAGGTACATCGACGGGCTAACCGAGACCTTCTTCTGGCACGTCGGACGTTGTCCCGCTTACGGCGACGGGATCACCTTCTGGGCGCTGGGAGAGATGATCCGGCGACGTGCCGGGATCACCGAAGGCGATTCGACCGAAGAGGCGCTGGCCAAGCTCGAAACCAGCGTGGAGACCTACGTGACCGACCCCGAGGAGCGCTCATGGGTCCTGGGTGGGTTGGGCCTGCTACTCGGATATGACGAAACACCACATGGATCAGGCGAGGAGCTGTTTGCCGCCTGGCGCACCTTCTTCGAGCGGCTCGCCGAGGCCGGCCCGGTGGTAATGGTCTTCGAAGACCTGCAGTGGGCCGACCAGGGATTGCTTGACTTCATAGGCTCCCTCTTGCGTTGGTCAAGGGACCATTCGATTCTCGTTGTCGGGCTGTCGCGTCCTGAGATCGCCGATCGCCGGCCTGATTGGGGAGCAGGGCAGCGCTCGTTCACCTCCATGAACCTCGAGCCTCTAGGCGCCGACTCGATGGCCCGGCTGGTGAGAGGCCTCGTCGCCGACGCTCCGGATGACGCAGTGGGGAGAATCGTCGAGCGCTCTGAGGGTGTTCCCCTGTACGCGGTGGAAACCATCAGGATGCTGGCTGATAGAGGGGTCCTCGAAGCCAGAACCCACGACTACGAGCTGGTCGGGTCGTTCGAAGACCTGGAAGTTCCCGAGACACTGCACGCCCTCATCGCTGCCCGTCTCGATGCCCTTCCACCGGCGGATCGCTCACTCGTTCAAGACGCCGCGGTGCTCGGGAAGAGCTTCACTGCCGAGGCCCTGGCAACAATGGCCGGTGCAGAACACAGTGACATCGAGCCCCGGCTCATCGAACTGGCCAAGCGAGAGATCCTCACTGTCGACGCCGACCTCCGGTCGCCGGAACGTGGTCAGTTCGTGTTCTCACAGAGCTTGATTCGTGAGGTGGCTTATGGGACTCTCGCCAAAGCCGACCGGCGCGAACGGCACGTGAGGGCGGCCGAGCTGATGGAGGCCTTGGAAGATGACGAGCTGGCTGCTGCGGTGGCCGCTCATTACGTCGAGGCCCTGAAGGCGGCCGGGGAAGGGCCGGAGCGGGTGTCGCTGGCGGCCCGAGCTCGAAGCTGGCTGCGGCGGGCTTCGGATCGCGCGATGAACCTGGGCTCGGCAGACCAGGCGGTGGCGCTGGTGGAACAGGCCCTGCCCCTCACCGACGATGGCCGGGAACGCCGCGAGCTCCTTCTCCTGGCTGCCCGTGCCGCGGAGGATCTGGTGCTGATGGAGCAGGCAGCCGGTTACCTGTCCGAAGCGGCCCGACTCGCCGCCGCGGATGGGGATGGACCCGATGAGATCCGGATCCTCGTGGCACTGATCAAGATCCTGCATCTGACCGACCAGGAGCAAAAGGAGCAGGAACTGGCCCGAGACATGGTGGCCCGCTTCGGAGAGTCCACCAACCCCAATGTGGCCCCTTATGTCTCTCATGCGCTCAGTTACACGCGCTTTCTCGATGGTGACCACGAGGGCGCACACCACGCCACCGACGCTGCCTTGGGGGGTTACGAGCGGCTGGGAGACGTGGAGAACTTCGTTCAGTTGCTCAGCCCGAAGATCTTTCTGCTGCTTCTGGTGGGCCGGGGGCGCGAGGCGACGATGCTCGCCCGCGGCTATGTGGAGTGGATTCGCCAGCACGGTGACCTCAGGCAGCTCGCCAGCGCCTTGAGCACCGCCGGGACGACATTGACCAATGAGGACCCAAGGGGCTCCTTTGACCTCGTGATGGAGGGCCTTGAAGTGTCGAGAAGAGGCGGCTTCGGGGCGATGGAGGTGGGTCTTCTCACCAACGGGACCGAGAGTGCGATCGAGCTCGGCGAGTTCGAATTGGCGGCTCACATGATCGAGCGCCTCGAGGAGATTCCCAACCTGCCGCTGACTGACATCCTCGCTCACAAGCTCAACGTTGCGAACCTCGCCGCGTATCGCGGCGACACCGAAACGGCGCAGGCTGCCATCGATTCTCTTCCGTACGAGGACAAGGCTCGATCGCTGGGCTGGGTTCCTCGGGTCAAGTCTGTGGTGGCCACCCAATCCGGCGACCCCGAGGCTGGCTATGAGCTGGCTTTGTCGTCGATCAGGATCGAAGGCGGTGGGCCCAATGTCCCGTTTGCGCTTTGGGCCGCCGCCCGCGCCGCTCTGTGGTCACCGGATCAGATGGTCACCGCAGCCGCGTCGGTCAAGACCCTGCTCGACGAGACCGCGAACCTCGGCGGGGCCTGGATGCACAATGCTCGTGCAAGTCTCGAAGCCGCGCTGGCCGGGCTCGACGGCCATAGGGAGCAGGCGGCTGCCGGATTCACCGAGGTTCTCGGCCTTTGGAGGAAGATGAAGCTGCCTTTTGACCACGCTGCAACGGTGGGGGATGCCATCACGCTTCTGGGAAGCGGAGCACTTCCCGAAGGCGAGGTCGAGGCCGCAGTGTCCTACCTGTCGGGAATCGGCGCTGCACCCATGCTGGCGCGCATCACCACGACCGACCCTGGCACTGACTGATCGGCCGAGCCAAAGAGACGCCGGCCGCTGTAAGTTTCCCTGGTGACATCAACCTCTCCGACTCTCACCTGTGGCAACTGCGGAAGCGGGAACCGAACCGACGCAAGATTCTGCTCCAACTGCGGAAACTCGCTGATCCAGACCTGTCCGGTCTGTTCCACTGAGGCCCCGTCGGACGCAAACTTCTGCAGCAATTGCGGAGCCTCGCTCAAGGAATCTGTGCCAACAGATCAGCCAGAGAGCGACCTGTCGCGGTACCTGCCACCAGAGCTTCTGGCGAAGCTCCGGTCGGCGCGTGCCGGGCGAGCGATGCAGGGCGAACGGAGAACGGTGACCATGCTGTTCGCCGACATCAAAGGGTCAACAGCCGCTGCGGAGACTCTCGATCCCGAAGATTGGGCCCAGATCGTCAACGGAGCGTTCGAGCGCCTCATCGCCCCGGTCTATCGCTACGAGGGGACGCTCGCCCAGCTACAGGGAGACGCGGTGCTTGCGTTCTTCGGAGCGCCGATCGCTCATGAGGACGACCCGGTGCGCGCTTTGCGGGCGGGGCTGGAGATAGTCGAGGAGATGCGCTCCTACAGCGCCGAGGTTGAGGAGGCTTGGGGGTTCCCCTTGGTGGTGAGGGTGGGCGTCAACACCGGTCTCGTCGTGGTGGGGGAGGTGGGTTCGGACCTTCGCGTCGAATACACCGCCTTGGGCGACGCAATCAATGTGGCGGCTCGGATGGAACAGACCGCCGATCCTGGCACTGTCAGGGCGACACAGCACACTCTTGCCCTAACGGGTGAGATGTTCGAGGTCGAGGACCTGGGCCCGATCGAGGTGAAAGGGAAAGCCGATCCCGTCAATGCCGGCCGGGTCGTCCGATTCGTAGGGGGCTCTGACGATGGCCAAATGCGGGGCATGGTCGGCCGCGAGGCCGAGCTGAGGCGGCTCGGTGGTCTCGTTGATCAGCTGCTGTCTGGATCGGGCTGGATTGCATCGGTGATTGCCGAGGCCGGTGTCGGTAAGTCGCGACTGCTGCGACAGCTGCGTTCTGACGTCGAGGCCGAGACGCCCCTGGCCATGAACAGCGGCGAATCAGGCGAGCTGTCTTCCATGTTCTCTGTGAGCCGTTCCTACGACTCGGAGACGCCTTTGTCCACCATTCGTGACCTCCTCAGACGTTGGTGGAGCGTCGATGGCACTCCCGGAGATTCAGCCATCGTCCAGAGGGCGGTGAGCGCGGCCGGCCTCGACGACCCGGACGCACCCACACTCCTCGCCTACGTAGCCGGTTTGCCTCTCTCGGATGAGGAATCGGGTTTCATCGATGCTCTGATGACACCGACTCTTCACGGGAAGGCCGTGGCCGCGGTGTTCGACTACCTCTCAGCCGAGGCCCGCATTCGACCGTTGCTCTTGGTCTTTGAGGATCTGCACTGGGCAGATGACCTTTCCTTGGGTCTTGTCGACAATCTCATGCAGCTCACCGAGCAGCTTCCAGTTGGCCTCCTGGTTGCGATGCGCCCCTATCGAGAGGAGCCGACCTGGCACATCCACGAGGTCGCCGACCGCCGCCATCATCACCGTTATCACAAGATCGAGCTTGCCCCGCTCAGCCCTGAGGAGACTGCAGAGCTCGTGGGGTCTGTGCTGCCCGGAGTTGAAGTACCCGCTTCCTGGCGCGACGTGATACTGAAAAGGGCCGACGGGAATCCCCTGTTTGTCGAGGAGATTGCCCGCGCATTGAAGGAAGCAGAAGGTGGTTCCGGTGACGAGGTCGAGATTCCCAAGAGCTTGACAGGCATGCTCACCGCGCGGCTCGACCGTCTCTCCGAAGGATCGAAGTACGTGGTGCAGCTCGCGTCGGTCCTGGGATCTGAGTTCGACAAGTCGACCCTCGCTTCTCTGGTCGACGAACCGCCGGACTCGACTCTCACCGACCTGGTGAGGGCCGGGATCTTGATTGAGTCGCCGGCGCGACCTGGGCACATCCACTTCCGGCATGCCCTGTTCCAGGAAGCTGCGTACGAGACAATCCTTCGCAGGACACGGCGGGAACTTCACGATCGTGTCGCCGACCATCTCGTCGCCACGGATCCGGAAGCGGCCCCGGAGATTGCCCGACATCTCGTGTCCGCCGACAACCTGAGCAAGGCCTTCCCATACCTCATCGACGCCGGGGTGCTCTCGCTGAGATCGATGGCCCTCGCCGACGCCATCGAGCGTTTCTCCACTGCGCTGGACAACGTTCCGGAGGGCGCCGATCCCGATCTCGTCGACCAGGCCCACGACGGGCTCGGCGACGCGTATTCCCTGGTCCCCGATCTCGACCATGCAGCAGCCGTTTACCAGCGGCTATACGACTATGGAGAAGAGACCGAGCGACCCAGCACGAGGGTTGCCGCCCTCAACCGTTTGGCTGTGGCGACGGCTTCTTTGTCAGCCGACCTCGAGCAGGCCGGCGAGTACCTGCTCCAGGCTCGCGCCTTGGCTGAGGAATGCGATGACGAAGCCGGTTTGGCGGAGTATCACATGAACGCGTGCTTCGTTGCCTCGCTTGGCGGGAACCTCGCCCAGGCCGTGGAACATGACGAAGAGACGGTGACATTGGGGGAGAAGACGAGAGTGGAGTCGGTTCGTCTCAGCGGGTTGGTGCGGCGGGCGACCAACTATGTGGCTCTACTCGATCTGGAGAAGGCACCGCAGGCGGTCGCGGAGGCGAAGGCTGCGGTGGAGGAGGCCGGCATGGAGGAGGCGGCCGCAGTCGTGGAGTCGTTCGGAGCCGGTCTCCTGATTTTGGGCACATCGGATCTCGAGGGATATCTCGATCGGGCCATGAGCGCTCAGGAGACGCTCGATCGTTATGGCTCGTTCTATGCCGCGATGAATCGGCTCAATCTGGCCAGTGTCCAGTTCTTGATGGGCCGGCTCGAAGATGCCCTGTCCAACCTCCTCGAATGCCAGCGCTCAGCGGAGTCCTCTGGGCAGCCGTTTGTGCTCGGAGGTGCCCTCTCCGGGATGGCCCTCGTCTACGCGGTGGCTGGGATGCCGGAGCCCATACCCGACCTCATCACCGGGACCCAGGAGCGTCTGGACGGCCCTCTCGGTGATTTTCTGGCTTCGAGCGGACAGGCAAACCTGGGCTGGGTGCACCTGCTCCAGGGCCAACCCGGTCTCGCCAGAGATCGATTCGAGGCAGGACTCGGTTCGTCTTCGATCACATCGCACACCGAACGGCCGCGGCTCCTCGGTGGGCTGGCCCTCGCCCTGCTCGAGGAGGGGGATATCGAGGCAGCAAGCGAAGCGGTCGCCGAAGCTCGGGCCTTCATCGAAGAAAAGTCGTTTGTGCTCTACAACCCGATCGTGAAGCGAGTTCAGGGTCGCCTCTTATCCGAGTCGGGTCGCCTGGACGAGGCCGAATCTGTGTTGGCCGAGGCGGCGAAGGAGGCCGGCGCGAGCGGCCAGCGTCTCGAGGCAGCCCAGATCAGCTTGGCCCGGAGCCGGGTATCAGCCCTGGCCGGAAACGACTCCGGTGCCGGCGAGCATCGTGCTGCCGCCATTGAAGTATTCGAGGCGATCGCTGATGAGATGCTCGATCAAGAGTTGCGTGAGAGCTACAAGGCGCGGTGGCTGCCAGAGCTCGATCCGGTCAGTTGATCGTCGGGTAGGCTAGAGGAACGTCCTCACGGTTTCGATCGTGTCGGCATCGTCGGGGCTTTTGTCATCGCGATATCCCTTGACACGAGCAAAACGCAAAGCGACACCACCTGGGTATCGGGTGCTGCGTTGCACGCCATCGAAGGCGATCTCGTAGACGATCTCTGGCTTCAGGTAGACGACATGACCCTGTCGACGTTCTTCGATCTCGAGAAAGCGGCTCGTCTGCCAGGCAAGCATCTCGTCGGTGAGGCCTTTGAAGGTCTTTCCCAGCATGACCAGCGTTCCGTCGGCTGACCGCGCCCCTAGATGCAGGTTGGAAAGCCAACCTTGGCGCCTTCCCGAGCCCCACTCCGCCGCGAGGACTACCAGATCCAACGTGTGCGTCGGTTTCACTTTCATCCACCCAGAACCACGTCGCCCGGCTGCATACGGGGATGTGGGGTCTTTCACCACCACGCCCTCGAATCCATCTTCGACGCTCTTACTGAAGAAGCGCTCGGCCTCTGCAGGGTCGCCGGTTTCGATCGACTCGACAACATCGCCGGTCGGCACCACCTCTGACAGCCACCGACGCCGCTCGGTAAGCGGCAGGTCGATGAGGTCCTCGCCCCCAGCGTGGATGATGTCGAAGAAGAAGGCCGTGAACTCCTCGTCGCCGGATCCGAAACGCCCTCTCATCGAATCCTGAAAGGACATGGGAATCCCCTCCGGCCCTATCAGAAGGCCCTCCCCGTCGAGGATCAACGCCTCTGCTTCAAAATCGCGCACGGCGGAGACCACGGCACCCATCCCCGATGTCACATCACGCAGGTTGCGGGTGTAGACGGTCACTCGTGAACCTTGTTTGTGGACCTGAAGCCGGAGCCCGTCGAGTTTCTGCTCGACGATGGCTGAGCCAATTTGGGTGATTGCCTCGGTGACGGTCTCGGCGGTCTTGGCCAACATCGGCTGAACCGGCTGGAAGAGTCTCAAAGTCGCCGCGTCGAGGGCGGACGGCCCGGTGCTCAACGCCCGCGCCGCAACGGAAACCAGGTCACCCTCCAACATGGCGGCCCGCCTCACCCGCTGTGGCGGCACGTCGAGCGCCTTGGCGACGGCGTCAGCCATGACCGCCTCTAACGCTCCCTGGCGCAGGTTCCGCAACATGAGCCCGCGCAGGAACTCCTGCTCGGTCGCAGTGGCTCGCGAGAGAAGTGTGGTTAGCAGGTCATGTTTCTGCCTTTTGGACCCGGGCCCGGATGTCTCCGACACCTCCTGGAGGATGTCGTCAACTGCGAGAATCTGGAGCGTCGGACCGGGTGCGGGTTCGGGGTCCACGGCAAACACGGCAGCATGGCCTACTCCGAGTGGCGACTGACGGGGACGGCCGGCCAGATAGGAGACCGCAACTGGAGCCTCTTGCGGTGTCAGCCGAGTCAGTAGCCTGGCAAGGAGAGAAGTCTTCTCGGTGCGGGCCGCGGTTTGAGACACCGCGTTAGATGCATCAACCAGCTCTAGGAGAAGCATTCCGAAAGGCTATCCGAGACTGGACTCCTCGCTCCAATAGCAGCTTCGCTGACCGCTGTTGGCGGCGACGGCGGGGGAGTGGCCTATGCGGGCACAGCGAAGGGGTCGCTGGTAGCGGTCACCAGTGAGGGCTCGAAGGTCTTTCTGGATGGTGCCCACGACGGTCTCACCGAGGCGGTAGATGTGTGGGGGAGCCGGCTCGCCTCCGATGGGACTGACGGAATGATTGTGGTCGCCGACACCGAAAGCGGTTCGGTTGTGAGGCATTTCCGGACCGGTATCGCAGGACACGACATTGCCGGGATCGACGAGGACACCCTGGCCTATTCGGCCGGGCGCTAGTTGGCGTTTTTCGAAGTCGAGCCGATTGCCCTCGCCGACCTCGCCGTGGAGGCCCTGACTAGAGGCCTGTCAGACTTCGAGTGCCGGACCTACCTAGAAATGAGTTGCGAGGACTGGGAGGACGGGTTGGATCGGCGAGGAATCGAGTAGGCCCCCAATAAGATCGGGGCCATGGAGACATTTGATGCGATCCGGGCCCGCCGGAAAATCTTGGAATATGCCGATCGGCCGATAGAAGACGACAAGCTGAACCAGATCCTGGAGGCGGGCCGGCGGTCACCGTCCTCGCGGAATTCGCAACGGTGGGATTTCGTGGTGGTGCGCGACCGCGATCAACTCCGCCAACTTTCAGGGGTCTGGCGCGGAGCAGCCCACATAGCGGACGCACCAGTGGCCATCGCAGTGGTCGCCCCCTTCAGTGAAGACCTCCGTGAGAACGGCTCGATCAACTTCGATCTCGGTCAGGCAGTCTCGTCGATGATGATCGCCGCCGCCGATCTCGGAATCGGCTCCAGACATGCGTCGGTGGAAGACTATGACCTGGCGGCTTCGATACTCGGTCTGCCATCGGGCATGAGGCTGACCTGGCTGTTCGGCCTCGGCTACCCGGGTGATCGTCCACTCAAACCGGTGATCAATCCGGCCCGTAAGGCGCTCGAGAAGGTCATTCACTTCGACCGCTGGTAGTCAGGCCTTCGCCCGGCAATCCGAAGAGGGTCTAGAGGCCGTGCAGCTTGGAGATGCTTTTCGTCTCGTCCGGGTCGGGCTCGGTCACGTCGAGGAACGCGTTGACGCATTCCACGGCGACGTCGGCTGAGGTTCGTTTCAGGCTCAGGGTGAGAACGTTGGCGTCGTTCCATCGTCTCGCGTTCTGGGCTATCCAAGACTCCCAGGCCTGGGCGGCGCGCACTCCCTTGACCTTGTTGGCCGCAATCGCAGTACCGGTGCCGGTCCAGCACATCAGGACCCCGTAATCGGCTTCGCCGGATGCGACCGTCTCGGCGACCGCCCGTGACATCTCCGGCCAGCTGGTTGACTCGCTCGGCCGGATCAGTTCAGACCTCTCCGCAAGGACGGCGATTACGGCGTCGACACACTCATTCTCGTCGTCGGCAGCGAATGCGACTCTCACGGTGGGAACGCTACTGCCGTCGTGCCTCCCGTCGAGCGTGCTTCACAACAACGTCAGTTTGTCGTTATGCACACTCGACGAGGATTGCTGCTTGCGTGTGGTGGATTTCGGCTCGTAACGGTTCCGTAGCGCCCAACGACGAGACTCCCTCAGCGGCAGGCCCGTCCGGGCTGCCAACAGGAACAGATCACTCCGAGAAAGGATGCGCACGTGGACGGAGAACGAGCAACCCACAGTTCGGTACAAACACTTGGCCTCATGATGGTTGCTGGTGGCCTGCTGTTCGTCGTCGCCTTTCTGCTGGTTCGGGGGGACACCGAAGATGTCGCATTCCTGGGCATTATTGCCGGGGTAGCCCTAGTAGCCGCGTTGGTGGTGTGGCGTTGGGACGCCACTTGGGCAAGGGTGGTTGGCCTGCTCGGAACCCTGTTTGTCGGGGCGTCCGCCTTCTGGTTCGCCTTCGGCGTGTTTCAGCCGTTCAGCCCGCTGGAATTCATCGTCGGCCTCCTGTTCCTCCTCGGAATCCTCCTCGCGTTGATCTGGGGAGTAATGGCCTTGGTCGCCGGGATCAAGGGACGGACGGGTCAGACCACAGGCGACGACAGGTTGCGGAAGTGGGTGCCCAGCGCGATCGCCGTTCTTTCGGTTGTGTCGATTGTTGGCTTTTTCGCCACTCGGCAGACTGTCAGCGCAGATGAGGCCGCTGGCGCCACCTTGCTCGACATGGTCGATTTCGAATTCGCTCCCGAAGACGTGGCAACCGACGGCAGGCTATTGATCCACAACTCCGACCCCTTCGCCCACGACTTCACGCTGGACGAGCTCGACATCTACTCATACGTGGGGCCCGGCTCAGAGGTCATCGTCGATCTCACCGGGGCTGCGCCTGGAACGTACGACTTCGTCTGCTCTCTCCACACCGATCCATCAACCGGTGAGGGCATGATCGGTCAGGTGAGCATCACGAGCTAATCGCGTTGTTAGCCAGGTCGTGGTGCGCCAACGGTGGCCCAGCTGGCCGACGCCGTCATAAGTGAGCCGGATGCCCTTTCAGTTCACCGGAGGAGCATCCGGGCTGCCGCGACCAGAGCTGCGAAAACCACAACCCAGCGAATCCAGTCGGCACCACGCTTGATCGCAAGGTTGGAAGCCAACCAGGCTCCTGTCATGTTTCCCACGGATAGAACGCCACCAGCGATTAGCGACACCTGGCCGGCGAGGAAGAAGACGGGTAACGCAATAGCCGTAAAGGCAAGGATCAGAGCCACTTTGGCGGCGTTGCCAGTGACCAGATTGAGGCCGGCCCCCAGGACGAGCCCGGCCAGAAGGAGGAACCCTACGCCGGCCTGGATGAATCCCCCGTAGAAGCCGATCGCGAAGAAGACGATTGGCCCTGTCCGTGGAGTGAGTTTGGGCAGTGTCCCACCTTTCCACCGTGAAGGGGAGACCAACACCGACAGGGCCACCCCAATAATCGCTATCGCAAAGACAACCTCGATCGTGTCAGGATCGGCCTGAGTCGCCAGCCACGATCCTCCGCCGGCTCCGGCGAGAACTGGGAGCACCAGCGGCCGAACCACAGCCCATGGCACGGCACGGGCCCGGTGAAAGTTGGCAACGCCCACGGAGTTCTGGAGAAGGATCGCTACTCGGTTCGTTCCGTTCGCGAGCAAGGGGTCCCCGAGGACCTCCACCAGGACTGGCAGCGATATGGCCGAGCCCCCACCGGCCACGGTGTTCACGAAGCCTGCAATGAGACCGCCGGCGATCAGCGCCAATCCTTCGGCTAATCCAAGGTCCATCGTGGGCTCTATCTCTCCGTAGTTGTGCCGGAGAGTCCGTTCGCTTCAATCCTGGGCAAGAACCTTCGTGCGGCGAGACCAGCCGCGACGAGGATGGTCAGGCCTCCGATGCCCAGAGCCCAGCGTGGGCTGAGGTTCTCTCCTAACCACCCCATCAAGGGCCCACCGATGGGGGTGGAGCCAAGAAAGGCGACTGCCCATAGTCCCATCACCCGGCCTCGCATCTCAGGAACAGATGAGAGTTGAAGAGTCGAATTGCCGACTGCGATGAACGCCAGGCTCACGGCTCCGAGCCCCACCAATAAGACGACGGCGGTTATGAGGCCGGGAGCAAGAGATGCAAGCACTTGCGTCGCCCCGAACAGGGTGGCGATCTGAAGGAGGAGCCTGTGGCCGTGGGCCTGCCTCGCTGCTGTCACCAGTCCGCCGGCGACCGCGCCGACGCCCATCGCCGATGTCATGAGGGCGAAAGTCTGAGCGTCGCCTTCAAACGTGAAGCGTGCCAGGAGTGGCAGGACAACCTGGTATTCGAACGCGAACGTTCCCGCGACTGCCATGAGCAGTATCGGCATCATGACGGACGGGGTATGACGAACGTACGCGAGGCCTTCGCGCAGTTGCCGTTTGCGGCGGGGTTGAGAGGGTGTCTTCTCGAGCTCGCCGACGTCGAGAGCAAGAAGTGCTGCGATGACCGCCAGGTACGTGACCGCGTTGAACAAAAAGCACCAGGCAAGTCCGACCGTTGCGATCAGCACTCCAGCGATTGCGGGGCCCACGATTCGAGCAGCGTTCATCAGGGTGGAGTTGAGACTGAGAGCGTTCGTCAATTGGCTTGGCCCCACCATTTCCAAGACGAATGTCTGGCGGGCTGGATTGCCCAA
The DNA here is from genome assembly GCA_965216725.1 of Acidimicrobiia bacterium. Lineage (GTDB taxonomy): Bacteria > Actinomycetota > Acidimicrobiia > Spongiisociales > ZC4RG35 > JACZUI01. The sequence continues at coordinate 160,421 of CBDCGI010000022.1, forward strand.
GCTCCCCGCAAGGCCGAGCCCAAGAGCGAGTGCGTAGACCATCCACAGCTCCACGACTCCGGTGAGGGTGACGACCCCCAGTAGCGCCGCCGACAGAGCTGAGCCCGCCTGGGTGACGATGAGAATCAGCCGCTTGTCGGATCTGTCAGCAAAGAGACCGCCTAGTGGAGCGAGCAATAGGACCGGCAGGAATTGCAACGCGGTCACCAAGCCCACTGCGGTTCCGCTCCCAGTGAGCTCAAGGACGAGCCACGCCTGAGCGATGCGCTGTACCCAAACGCCTGACAGGGAGACGCTCTGACCTATGAAAAACAGCCTGAAGTTGCGCACCGCCAACGACGAGAAGATTCGACCCAGTTGGATTCTCACCGTCGTCACAGGAAAGGACCTCTCATCGGATCAGCCCTCGCGCCTCAAGGTCGCTCGGGATTGGCGATCCGAGCCTTGGAACTGGTCGGCTCAACATCAGCGTCGAACGCCCGCTGTGTCAGGCGGTGTGCGCATCCTCCCAGGAGATGATTGGGTTGCGCAAGACCCCGATACGGTCGATCTCTGCCTCTACGACATCGCCGGGCTTCAGGTATAGCGACTCCGCATCTTCGCTGAAGCCGGCCACGCCCGAAACCGTCCCGGTGGAGAGAATGTCACCCGGGCTGTACCCCATCGGGGAGTAGTGGGAAACGATCTCCTGGATTGTGACCGACATGTTCCCTGTGTTGGATACCTGACGTGCCTCGCCGTTGACTCGTAGCTCGACGTCCAGCGAATGAGGATCTCCAATCTCGTCAGGAGTGACGATCCAAGGGCCAATTGGACAGAACGTGTCGATCCCCTTGCAAAACGAGAACACACCAGACTCCATCTCGCGACGCTGGATATCACGGGCGGTGATGTCGTTGAAGATCAGGTAGCCGGCGATGTATTCGTCCGCTTCTTCGGCTGAGAAGAACTTGCCCTCTTTGCCGATGATCACCGCGAGCTCTAATTCGTAGTCGAGCTCATTTGTCAATTGGTGTGGGTAGACGATGGGATCGTCAGGTCCGATGATTGCGTCCACATTCTGAAAAAACACTATCCACGGCAGCACCGGGTGGGACCAGTTGACGCGTAGCGATTCTTCATGATGCTCTCGGTAGTTTCCTGCCGTGTGGAAGAACTTCTTGGGGATAATCGGAGCACCCAAGTCGACGTCTTCCAACGCGAAATCGTGGCCCGTCTCGGCAACGTTGCCACCTCGTTCGAAGTACTCCCGCATTGATGAGACTTCGAACTCGACGATCCGATCCTCGGCGACCCGGCCGACCAAGCCCTGGTTGAACGTGACCAGCTTCATTGGGCCCGGTTGGTCAGAAGATTTGACATTTGATCAAATCTAGCACCGCCTACGAAACCGTGCCCCCGTCGCTCTCCAAATCGTGAAGGGCGGCGATACCGGCTTCGAAGCTGTTGGAAAGGTGGGTCCTGAGACGTTTCTCGGCGAGGTCGGGATCACCGGCGGCGCAGGCTTCGACGATGTCGCGGTGCTCTTGGATTCGCTGTTCGGGTGTGCCTCGCAGTGGCAGAGAAAGCCGCCGATAGCGTTCGCTGTTGTCCCAGAGCATCGGCAACAAAAGATGCAGCCAGCGTGAGCCTGAGAGCTCATATAGCTCCATATGCACGTCGCCGTGAAGGTCGCGCGCCGATGCCAATCCTGCAACGGATGCCTTGGCGTACTCGTCGACCAGATTTCGAAGGCGTTCGCGGTCGTCATCGACCATGCGTTCGGTTGCGAGGCGGACCGCCCTGCTCTCTAGCTCGAGTCGTATCTGGTAGGTGTCCTCGAGGTCCGAGGCAGACATCGGAGCCACCACAACACCGCGGTGCGGCGTTCTGACGATCAACCCCTTTTGTTCCAAGAACCTAAGGGCCTCTCTTATCGGCACCGAGCTCATGCGTAGCCGACTGACATACTCTTGGAGACGTATCGGAGTGCCCGGGGGGATTTCCCCGGAGACAATTGCCTCTCGCAGCTCGGCGAGGGCTACATCTGCGAGAGTCCTGGCTCCCTCATTCGGTCGCAGCGCCACGTCTGAACCCTAAACCTTCAGGTCAACGAACGGCCAGTGGCTGATGAGCCCAGGTCGAGACTCAGATGCGGTCGATCGGCTGGCTTGAGTCTTGCCGCCGAGCTCAAGACGGCCCTGCGCTCTCCACTGCAGTAACCGTGGACAGCTCCGACACCATTGCGACGAACTCGTCGTCCGGAACCAATCCGCCGCGCTCGATGCCTCGGTCCTTCACCCGTGCCAGAAGGTCGGCGTGGAGTTCCTCGGGGATGTCGAGCGACAATTCCTGGGCCTTGACCTTGATGCTCGCCAGCCCGCTCTTCTTTCCAAGGACCAGGCCCCGTTCGGCGCCCACCAGCTGCGACGAAAAAGGCTCGATCGCCATCGGATCGTGGAACTGTGATGCCACGGCGCCGCTTTCTCTGATGAAAAGGTTGCGCCCGGTTACTGGTTTCCAGGGGGCGAGGTCGTATCCAGAGAGTCGCTGGACGGTTGCGGCCACGTCGGCAATGTGCTCGAGCGCCAGACCGGTGTCGGTGCGATATATCGCCTCCGCTGCCAAGGCGAACTCGGCGAGGTCCATATTGCCGGCACGTTCACCCATTCCGTTGATCGTTCCATGGACCCAGTCGGCTCCTGCTCGGACCGCCTCGATCGCGCCTGCGGTTGCCAGTCCGAAGTCGTCGTGGCCGTGCCAGTGAATTGGCACGCCGTCGCCCACCCAAGAGCGCGCCTCAATGACCATGCCCGCAGCGGCCTCTGGCGCAGCAATGCCAAGAGTGTCAACGAGGGCTATCTCCCTGGCGCCGGCTTCGATCGAAGCTGTGTAGATCCGCTCGAGAAAGGACCTCTCGGCACGGCTTCCGTCTACTCCGAAGAAGCAGACATGGATGCCGTTTTCAGTGGCCATGCGAACCGAGTCAACGACTCTCTGGACGACCACATCTCTCGTCAGGCCGTAGGCCGACAGCTTCCCGTCGCTCACCGGGGTCTCGATCACCGCAGCCCGCACTCCCAGCTCCAGCAGTTGCTCGACGTCGGGGATCACGGCCCGTGAGAACCCCCAGATCTCGGCATTGAGGTTTGCGTCCAGGATCAGCTTGAACGCCTGGACATCGTCGGCCGAAACACGGGGAAATCCTGCTTCGATGCGGTCGACTCCGAGGCGATCGAGGGCTACGGCAATCTCAAGCTTGGCTTCGGGGCCCAATGCGACCCCGACCGTTTGCTCACCGTCACGAAGAGTCGTGTCATAGATTCCGACTCTCTTCTCCAGGGCAGAGTCTGCTGCCACGTCATTGAAGGATCCGGTCCACACCAGTTCACGATCGAGCATTGCCCCTCACGTTTTAGCAAATATCAATTATATCATTGGCCAATTGGCCCGGCGACTCGCTCGTCCGAGCTGTAGAGGTGGCAAGCCGCGAGGTGATGCGGCCCGACGTCAACCTGATTTGGGGTGGTGCTGCATATATCCATCACCGCCGGGCACCTGGTTCGGAATCGACATCCTGCGGGGGGTTCCAGGGGATTCGGCAGTTCCCCTTCGATCTTCAGCCGGGGCCGCTTCTCGCTTGGGTGAGTCGGCAAATCTGAAGCAAACAGTCCCTGTGTGTAGGGGTGCTTGGGGTCTTCGAAGATCTGTTGACATGGACCGCTCTCAACTATTCGACCCATATACATGACGGCCACTTCATCGGCTACGTAGCGGACGGTGGCGAGGTCGTGAGAGATCATCAGATAAGTCGTGCCGAATTCGAGTTGGATGTCCTTGAGGAGATTCAGCACCTGCGCTTGGACCGATACGTCCAGGGCCGATACCGGCTCGTCCAGGACAAGTAGTTTGGGTTCTGTGATCAACGCGCTGGCGAGTGCTATTCGTTGGCGTTGACCGCCACTGAATTCGTGGGGAAAGAGGTCTGCGTGCCATGGGCGGAGCCCGACCTTCTCCAGGGTGCCCTTAACTCGATCTCGAACCTCTCCTTTCGGCATCGCATGATTGGCCACGAGAGGCTCCGCCACAATGCTCCGGACCTTCATACGCGGGCTGAGCGACGCCCATGGGTCTTGGAAGACCGCCTGTACCGTCGACCGAAACCAAGGCAGTTCCGACTTCTGAAGTGCGTGAATGTCTTTTCCTTCGAGCGTGACCGATCCTGATGTCGGCTCTACCAGCCTGAGGACGATGCGGGCTGTGGTCGTCTTGCCGCACCCTGATTCGCCCACCAAGGCCAATGTCTTGCCCTGCTCCACCGAGAACGTGATCCCGTCGACGGCCCTGACGTGGCCGATGGTTCGACCCCCGTATTGGCCCCTAGAGACGGGGAAGTGTTTGGTAAGGCCGTGGACGTCGATCAGAGGCTGTGCCATTCCGCCTCCTCTGACCTCCAACAACTAGCAGTGTGACCCGTTGATACCTCGACCGGGTGTGGATACTCGGCCTCGCATTCGTCGAGTCGGTATGGGCACCGGGGGGCAAACCGACAACCCGGTGGGAGGTCGTTCAACGCAGGTGGGTTGCCGTCTATGGATGGGAGGCGATCGAGCGTCAATGCGGCCCGCGGCCTGGCTGCCAATAGCGCTTTTGTGTAAGGGTGTCTCGGAGAGTCGAAAATCTCATCTACCCGGCCCTGCTCGACGATTCGCCCCGCGTACATGACTGCAACTCGGTCGCACGACTCTGCCACGACGCCGAAGTCGTGTGTGATGAGGATGATCCCAACCGAGGTTTGCTCTCGGAGCTCGTCGAGTAGTCGGAGGTATTGGGCCTGGATCGTCACATCCAGGGCGGTTGTCGGTTCGTCGGCGATGAGAACGGAAGGGCCGTAGGCGATAGCCATAGCGCCGACGATTCGCTGTTTCATCCCTCCGCTCATCTGGTGGGGGAAGTTGCGCAGACGGCGTTCCGGGGCAGAGACACGAACATCTCTCAATGCCTGGAGCGATCGCTCGTGGACCTCCTCAGACGACGCTTCTCGGTCGTGAACACGTATGGCCTCGCTCAGTTGGTTGCCTACTGAGAAGACTGGGTTGAGAGACTGCTGCGGGTCTTGGAGGATCATCGAGATCTCTTGTCCACGCACCTTTCGCATCTGCTTTTCGCTGAGGGTCAGCAGGTCGCGGCCGTTAAGCCACACCTCTCCTCCCAAGATCCGGCCCGCCGGTTCCGGTGGAAGGCGGACCAGGGAAAGAGCCAGCATGGACTTGCCACTGCCTGACTCGCCGACAATCCCAAGCGTTTCGCCAGGAAACAGCTCGAGGGAGACACCGTCAACGGCTTTGGTCACTCCCCATCGCGTGTAGAGGTAGGTGACCAGATTCTTGACCTCGAGGACGGGCGTCTTTTGCTGCGACAGGCTCCCATCACCGGCTCGCTGACTCATCGCCGCTGCCTCATCTTGGGGTCCAGGAAGTCGCGTAGCCAATCGCCCATGAGATTCAACGACAGGACCACAAGCAGAATGGCAAGACCCGGGAAGAATGAGATCCACCAGGCGGTCAGGATTTGATCTCGTCCGTCAGAAACCATGACTCCCCAGCTGGGATTCGGGCGCGGAATGCCGGCTCCGATGAAGCTCAAAGAGGACTCTTCGAGAATGACGACTCCTACCTGGAGTGTGGCGAGAACGATGAGTGTGTTCGCGACATTGGGGAGGACGTGTCGCAGCATTATCTTCCATTTCGACGAGCCGGCCACTTTGGCCTTTGCTACGTACTCGGTTTCACGGACACTCAGAGTCTCACCCCTCACTTGTCGAGCGAAGCTCGCCCACATCGTCACTGCGATGATGGCCACGATGGTTATGAAGGAGGGTCCGATAGCGGCAACGATCACGAGGGCCAGGAGCACAATCGGCAGGCTCAGGAATGTGTCGATGAGCCAACTGACCGTGCGGTCCACCCAACCTCCGAAATAGCCGGCCAACAGTCCGAGAGTTGTGCCGAGGGAGGCGCCGACGAGGATGGTCAGGGACGCGACCGTGAGCGAAATCCGGGCGCCATAAATGATTCTCGTGAGGATGTCCCGGCCCTGTTTGTCGGTACCCAGCGGGTAGGTCCACGTCCCTTCTTCGAGCCATGCCGGTGGCGTTAGACGGTCGCCGAGCTCGCCACGCAGCGGGTCGTGGACCGTGATGAAGTCGGCCAGGATGGCAGGGAGAATCAGGACAAATACGACGATGAAGATCGGGACCCACGGGACACGGTCCCGCCGCCTGCGCAGCCAGCGGAATCGACGTCTGCTGGTCGAACCGGCGTAGTTCGCTTCCGGATCCAAGACCTCGGAAGGAGGTAGGTCCGACCCCTTTCTCAGCCCCTTCGTCATGCTATCGCCTTGGCGCCCAGCCTTACTCTGGGATCGATGTAGGCATAAGCGACGTCTATGAGAAGGTTCATCACCACGATCGCTGTGGCCGTGAAAAGTGCAAGAGCCTGCACCACGGGGAAATCCCTGGCGTTCGCAGCCTCGAAGGCAAGAAGCCCCACTCCCGGCCAGCCAAAGACGATCTCTACGACGGTGGCTCCGGTGAGCATCCGCACTGCGATGCCGCCGAAGAAGGTGAGCGGGGCTATGGAAGCGGGCTTGAGGGCGTGCTTGATGATTACCTTGAGTTCCGCAACGCCCTTTAGGCGTGCCAACTTCACGTACTCGGTGCCTAACGTTTCCAGCATCGCCGATCTGAACAATCTCAGGAGAGCCGCGATCCCGAACAAGGCGATCACAAAGCTGGGCAAGATGTAGCTCCTCCAGCTGCTGATCCCCGAGGTTGGAATGAAGTCCCATGGGACCGCCACCAGCCAGATGAGGACGATGGCGAGCCAGAACTCCGGCACCGACTGTCCGAAGAGGGCGAGTCCCTTGGCAATCCGATCAGCAAGCGATCCGCGCTTCACTGCGGACAGGACACCTAACGGAACTCCGATGACAATCGTCAGCATGGTGGCGACCGCGCCCAGCTTGATCGAGGCCGGCAGGCGATCCGCGATGACTGATCCCGCCGTCTCGGTGGGGTACAGGAAAGACGGTCCGAAGTCACCCTTTACCGCGTTTCCGATGAACGAGATGTACTGCTGAATCAGTGGCTCATCGAGGCCCCATTGTTCACGTAGGGCTGCCTCATCCTCCCGGCTCATGTCGACTGGTGCGAGCACGTCGAGGGGGTCCCCGGTGAGTCGAGCAAGGAAGAACACAATCAATGAGACCGCGAATAGCGTTAGGAGACCGCGGATGCTGTTGATGAGGATGTACCGCGCCATCAGAACTCCAGGTTATGGGCGGTGGGCCGCTTCATAAGCCTGATTCGACGATGTAGAGCCCATCTCCATGCCGATCGCCGACGTACACCAGCCCATCCGAATCGGCATAGACGTCATTGAATTGGATGGAATCTCGGCCCGGTGGGTTAGGCGGCACGAGGTGCGCTATCTCGACGGGCTCGGAAGGTTCAGAGATGTCGTAGGCGCGTAGCCCTCCGCCGAAGTAGGTGAGGTAGATCAGATTGGGATCTGCCAAGGCTCCGGGCCTCATCTCATGGAGGTTGTGAGGCCCCCATCTGATGCCCTGTTCATGGAGTGGTCCGGGTGGTACCGGGAATCGGGTGATGACCGTGGGAGCGGTCTCGTCGGAGATGTCGACGACCCAGACATGACGTTGGGTTCCTATCCATCTCGTGAGCTGTTCGTCGGTGACGATGAGGATGTCCCGTCCTGGTGGCCGAAGCGCAGTGTGGGTGTTCCGACTCTCCGGCCCGAAGAGGAGCGACGCAACCATGGATGGCTCCGTCGGATCGCTGATATCCAATATCACCAAGCCTCCATCCCAATAGCCGGCATAGGCCCTGTCGCCATAGGGGAGAGCGTGGTGGAGTTGGAATTGCCGTCCTTCGTCGCCCGGACCGGGTTCGTCTGAAGGTTTCCAAGACGGCGTTTCCTGTCCGCCTATGTGTTGGCCGGGATACCACCACCGTCCGGCCTCCGTTGGGTCCGTCGGGTCCGACAAGTCGACAATTTGAAGGAATCGGCCTTCATATCCGTCGTCTGACGCCGACACGAGCGCATGGGCTCCCTCCCACCATGCCATTCTGTGGACTCCGACCCCGGAGACGGGATAGAAGCCGATTTCGGTCGGTTTGGCTGGGTCGGACACGTCATAGATTGCCAGGCCAGCGCTCCATGACCTGGGTGGCTCGCGCTCGAAACGGTTTCGTTCGTGGTTGACGAGAAGAAGCCCGTCGCGAACCTGCACCTTGTGTGTGTGAGTGCCGGCCGGGCGCTCAATCTGTGCAATCAGCGAGGGGTTTCTGGGATCGGTGACGTCGATGATCGAGGTCCCGAGATTGTTGTATCCCATGTGTCCGACATAGGCCACCCCGTCTACGACGTTGATGTGCATCAGATCGCCTTTGCCGTCCAAGCTTGTATGACCGACAACGGTCATTGGGCGGCTTGTATCTAATGCATCTTCTCTCATCGACGGATTCCGTGGATGATCCGTTCGACGTTTCCGGTGAGGATCTGCTGTTTGTCATGATCGGTGAGGCCTGCAACTGACTCGACAAAACGCACCGGTGACCGTTCCGCCATTGGATACGGATAGTCGGTCCCGACGACGACCTGACCCGGGCCTACCAAGTCGATGAGGAACGACAGCGCCTCTGGGACATGCACCAAACTGTCGAAGTACAGGCCCTTCACGTATTCCAGCGGTGAGCGCGAAATGTTGACGGCCGTCGCATCGGCGTTCATTTGGTAACCCTTCTCCCACCTTCCGATCTGATAGGGCATGTATCCACCGCCGTGGACCATGCAGAGGACGAGATCCGGATATCTCTCGAGAACACCGCCAAACAGCAGATGAGCGATGGCGATTGTCGATTCGGCCGGTCTTCCAAAGATGTTCGACAAGAAGAAACGACTCAGGTCATAGCCGGCGAGCGGATCGTAGGGATGGAGCAGGATCATGCAGCGAGTGTCGTTGGCGACCTCCCAGAAGGAATCGAGACCGGCGTCGGCGAGATGGACGCCATTGACGGTCGACGCCACCTCCACTCCGACCATCCCGAGCTCTGACACGAGGTAGCCCAGCTCCTCTGCTGCGCTTTTCGGTGCTTGAAGCGGAACGGTGCCCAGGCCCAGGAGGCGGCCGTCTTGGGAGGCGACCTCGTCGGCAAGGATCTGGTTGAACTTGCGAGCGTATTCGGCTCCGGGAACCGGATCGAGGGAGTAGGCACTGAAGTCAGTGCGATGTGACACGAGTTGGACGTCGACTCCGCCCTCATCCATCGCGGCAACCCTGGCATCTAGGTCGAACAGGGCGCTGGGAAATGGGCCAATCACCTTCTGGCCGGCCAGCCGTAGCATGTCGTCTCCTGCATCGTTCAGGAAGTGCTCTATCCCGAATGCCTGACCGTCGGATTTCAACAACGCCATCAGCTCGGCTGGCACGATGTGGGCGTGGACGTCGTAGATCATTCGATTGTGTCTCCAGTGGCGTCTGCGGACTGGATAGCTGCCCAGACTCTCGCAGGGGTAAGGGGAAAACTGAGTGAGTGCACACCCAAAGGCCGCAAGGCATCCAGGGTGGCGTTCAGGATCGCGGGGGGTGCACCTATGCAACCTGCCTCGCCCGCTCCTTTCGCCCCCAGCGGATTCGACGGCGCAGGATGGGTGGTGCGGCTTGTCACCAACGGCATGGGTTGAGCGGCCGACGGAATCAGATAATCCATGAAGCTCGTTGTGAGCGGTTGGCCATCGGCGTCATAGACGAAATGTTCAAGTAGCGACTGGCCGACACCCTGGAGCACCGAGCCATGAACTTGGCCTTCGACCACCATTGGGTTGACCACTTTCCCACAGTCGTCGACGGCGACCAGTCTCTGCAGCCCAACCAGCCCAGTGTCGAGGTCTACTTCGACAACAGCCACGTATGCCCCATAGGGAAAGGTTTGAGCCTGCGGGTTGAACATCTCCTCGGCCGCCAGCTCCCTACCTTGTGACGCGGCCTCTTGTGCCAAATCGGGGAGTCCAAGCTCGGAGCCGGGCGACCCCACCACCTTGACTTTGCCGTCCACCAATTCCAGATCTTCGATGGCAGCTTCAAGCATCTCGGCTGCCAGTTCAAGGACCTGACCGCGGACCACCTCGGCCGACTTGAACACGGCGGATCCGCCCAGCTGAAGTGACCTACTCGCAAAGCTGCCCACGCTTTCAGGGACTTCCTTGGTGTCGCCGGCGTGGAATACCACCTGATCAACTGGGACGCCGAAGAACGATGCAGCGATCTGTGACCAAACCGTCCGGTGCGCCTGGCCTGCGGCCGTCGATCCTGTGCGAACGACGAGCGATCCGTCTTCGGCGATTGAGACTTTCCCCCACTCACCCGACCCAAGGGCGCCTCCGGCGCGCTCGATAAACGTGGCGATTCCAATGCCAATTGGGTTGCCGCCGGATGTCCGTCGCTCATTCTGAATGGCGCGCCACTCCTCAACCTGCGCAGTAGCAAGGGCAAGGTTCATCGCAGCCTCGTAATCGCCCGAGTCGTAGAGGGCACCGGTATGTGAGGAGAAGGGCAACTGGTCCTTGCGGATCATGTTCTTTCTCCGGACTTCCTCGGGTCTCATTCCGATCTTCGCCGCGAATTCATCGACAGCTCTTTCGATCGTTATTGCCGCTTCGGGGCGTCCTGCTCCGCGATAGGGGCCGGTTGGCGCCGCATTGGTGACGGCAACCGCCGCCCGTACGCTCAGGTGCTCGATGTCGTAGAGGCCCTGGGACACGTACTGGGAGAAATACGGAATTCGCGAGCCGGTGCTGGGATATGCACCGATGTCGCCGAGCATCTCAGACCTCAGGTAACGGATGCGCCCGTCGTAGTCGCCGCCGATCCAGGCCCTGACTTGTTGTGACCTGCCGTGGGTGCCCGAGCGAAGTTGCTCTCGTCGGCCTTGGATCCAGGCCACCGGACGGCCCAGTCTCGAAGCGATCGCCGCTACCACCGTGTACTCGGGGTAGAACTGGCCCTTGGTTCCGAAGGCTCCGCCTACGTTCGGGACGCGGGCCCGAATCTTCTCTGGTGGGATCCCGGCGTAGGGAGCCAGCTGATGAGGCAGGCGGCCCGGAGACTGATGTCCGCACCACACCTCCAATCCGTCTCCAATCGGGCGAACGAGGATGGCGAGCGGTTCGATCGTGGCGGGCGACAGGCGGGGGATGTCCAACTCGATGAACACCTCCACCTCCGCATCTGGGCGTGGCCCGTCCGTGCTGACGGTGGCGTCGTGGACCAGATTGGTGCCGGCATTCGGAAAGAGGAGGACCTGGTCGTCGGCGGCCTTGTCGAATCCGACGACGGCAGGAAGTGGCTCAATATCCACCCAGACCGACTCGGCAGCATCCACGGCTTGGACCGGTGTCTCCGCGACCACCACGGCTATTGGGTCGCCAACGTGCCGTATGCGGCCCCGTGCGAGGGGCGGCTGGCCCATTCCTTCGGCCGGCGGTGCCCCGCGTCCGGGTGACGAAGGCAGGTCCGGCAATTGGAGTTCGCTCGCGTCGAAGACCGCCACCACCCCGGGCATGGCCAGGGCGGCGTCCAGTTCTGGCGGATCGAACGTTCCGTGAGCAAGCGGACTTCTGACGAAGGCGCAATGAAGCGTCTCGTCTCCGACTAGGTCGGCAACAAAGGTCCCTTGGCCGGAGACCAGGGCTTCGTCTTCGAGCCTCGTGACCGAGTCGCCGATCGTCATGTGCGGCTGTGCCCCGGCCTGCTCGCGTCCCTCCGTCGTTCGCAGCTATCCAGTGTCGGCTCCGTTCTCCTTCAGGACCCAGATGCCTTCGCTGAGACCGCTCAAATACACGAATCCCCTCGGATCGACCAGGACGTCTTGGGAGCAGACGTCGCGCACTCCGCTATGGACCACATCGAAGATCCGCATGTAGGGGCGGGGATCTACGACTTTGGCCGGTGTTGGCGGAAGAAACGAGGCCACCTCGGCTGGCGCGGCAGGATCGGAGACGTCGAACACCCGGAGTCCAGCGTTCATATAGGCGTTGTAGACCTTATCGCTGATTTGCATCGTTCCTTGATGGTTTTCGTGCAGGTTGTGCGGTCCGAATCGCTCCCCCTTCTGGTAGTAGGTCTCATATGGCTCATCGGCAGAGGGCTCAGGAACGGGAAGTGTCGAGATCTCACTCGGATTCGTTTCGTCCGAGATGTCCCAGAGGCGGATGTTTTTCGGTCCCTCGAGACCGAAATTCGCCATCGGCTCCTCACTGACGACGAGGATGTCTCTCCCCGGAAGGCGGACGCAAGAGTGGGTCTGGCCGTCGGTCAGCTCTGGGAACGTGCGCACATGACTCACTAGTTCCGGACTCTCGGGCTCAGAGACGTCGACTATGGCGAACCCACCATCTGAATACGCCACATAGGCGCGGTCGCCATGGACGGATGGGAAGTGGACGCCGAACGTCTCGTCTCGCAGTGGGGGAGGGCCGTCCCCACGTTGCACGGGGTGCCAGAAGTCGGTGATCCTCCGAGGCGACTCCGGATCTGATACATCGAGGATCGTCATGACTCTTGTTCGGTCCAGCCGCCAGTGGTATTTGACACCCGGAGCGTCGATCATGTTCGACAGGTAGGCGTACTTGCCGCCGTTCCACCAGCTGCGGTGAACGCCGTAACCTCGTGGGTTCGTCCCCTCCCAATATGAGAGCTCTTTCGGCTGGGTGGGATCGGAGACATCAAAGAAGCGCACTCCTTTCCAGGCCTGGGATCCGTCAATTCCTGGTTTGAAGAATGCCGGTTCACAGGACGCCATGAGAATGCTGTCGGCAACCTGAATCTTGATATGCCAGGTGTGTTCGTTGGGGGTCGGGATGAATGCAGCCACTGCCGGATCTCGAGGCGACGAAACGTCCAAGACGCTGATACCCCCGGACCACGGATGCCCTACGTACAGGTAGTGATGATTACCGACGGTCTGAAACTGAAGTTGCTGGCCGTCGAGCCTGCCATCGACGTCGCTGTGCCCGATGATGTCGACGTTGGTGGCTATCGGATCTTTGACCGGCTCGGCCGCAACGGTGCGCAAGGAGCGTTTCCACTCAGGTTCAACTGAGGACATCATTTCCTTTCTATGGCCGCGCGAATCCGTCCGAATGAACGCGACTCGCGAGTCGAGACCAGTTCAGGTGACCTAAGACGCCGGCAAGGATGGGGCTGGTCGGAAGCCACACCCCCAAGGAGGGCTTTTCCTTGGGGATGCGACTTCATGTCTTCAAGTCAGCAAGCTTCGATGTACTCGACGAAGCTGAACTCGGCACTCATGTTGGCCCCTGGGTAGCTGTACCCGCATACGACGTCAGAGTCGACGACCGTTTCCGAGAAGGTCCGCAGCAATGGGATATGTGGTGCCTCCTCGAAAATGACGTCACCGAAATCACGCCAGAGGACTGATTGTGCGGCCGGGTCGAGTTCCCGAAGCACTGCCTCGTACATGGTGTCCCAATCCACCATGCAAACGGCTCGTTGTGAGTCCTGATTGCAATAGCCGGCTGGTTCGAATCCCGTTACGTTCTCCGACGCCGTGTCGTCGAACTCGACCATTCTGTCGAATTCCCGTGCCTCACGAGAGGCTGAGAATTGCCCGCCGTCCATTGACACCAGGTCCACTTCGAAGCCGGCATCTTGCAGCATCACGGCCACGGCCTCGCTGAGGTCGTCCTTTGCGAACACCTCGATGCTCACCGGCTCGCCAATTGCGTCCAAGATCGCTCGGGCCCCATCAGGGTCATACCCGATGTGCTCGTCGTAGCTCTCTTCCCACTCTGGGTTCCATGAGTCGGTCTGCTCTGGGAGCCAGTACCACATGAAGGCCGTCTCAGCTTCGCCTCCGAAGAAGGCGTCATTGAGAGCCTGCCGATCGATTGCTTTGTTGGCTGCAAGCCTGATGTCCTTGTTACACCACGGGCTGTCCGGGTAGAGACGGTCCCCGCTGGTGAAGACATCGGCTGAGGCCGCACCGGGCTCGGGCGGCTCGAGGTAGTAGCAACCTTCAAGCGCCAGGCCGTAGCGTCGGCCCGGGAGTGCAGACTTGATGACCTGCATGCCCTGGCTTTCTGCCTCGTCTCCCAGCTCCTGGGGTAATGACGTCATGTGGACCTCACCCGCCAAGAGAGCGGAAAGACGAGTCGCATCCTCGAGAATGTACCGGTACTCGATCTCGTCAAAGCTTCCGTTTTGGCGCCAGTGGTCGTAGGAGACCTTCTCAAACACCACGTTCTGGCCGGGCGTTCGCTCTACGAACTGATAAGGGCCGGTGCCGGCAAGAGGTGCCTCGTCCAAGCCCGGTGAAGCGGGCGATCCGCCACCTCGCGACTCCCAGTCTGCCTGGCTCTTGATCACTGCGCCTGCCGCGCCATAACTGATGCCCTCGAAGAATGCGAAGGACAGATCCTCGGAGACATGGAAGATGACCGTGTAGTCGTCAACTTTCTCGAATTCGTCGACGGCGTTGCGAACCGCCTCTGCCACGCCTGACACGGCACCGGGTGGGTCGATCAGGTCGGTGAGGGAGAAGATCACATCGTCAGCAGTCATCTCTCCGAACCCGTTGTGGAATTGGACACCTTGCCTGAGGTTGAACGTGAGCTCGTCGCCGGCGTCGTTCAGTTCCCAACTCTCGGCCAGCATCGGGATCCACTGTGCTGTGAGTGGGTCGACGCCGACCAGGTTCTCGTACATCGGCTTCAGCTGGTATTCATCGTTGGGCTGGATATCCCTATTCGGGTTATTCGATTCACCTTGTTCCGGTGGGGGAACGGCAAAGACCAACCGTGACGCTTCTGCACCGTCGCCATCGCCATCACCATCTCCGTCGTCAGGAGCCTCGGTGGTGGGGAGCCTCCGGGAGTGGTACCACCCCCATCAGCAGTTGTGGTGGTGTCGTCGCCATCGTCGCTGGTGCAGGCCGCGGCGACCATCGCCAGACAGACCAATAGCGCGAACCAGCTTCTCAACCTCCAAGGTTTGCCCGATCGCAAGATGTACCTCCTCCTTGATCTACGCAAAATTATCATTGATCAACTATCGTGGCAACCGAAACCGGCGGGTATCTGAGGAGCGCGAAAAAGCATGCAATCATGGGCGATCCATTGATGACGGCCAAGGGCGAGATACACAAGAGATTTGTCGGCCAGACGGTTCTGGTCACCGGTGCCGGAACCGGTTTCGGGAGTGCAATCGCCCGTCGCGCCGGCCTGGAAGGGGCGCGAGTCGGTGTCCACTACAACAGCTCGAAGGCCGGAGCTGAGGAGACGGCCGCACAGATTCGCTCTGCTGGTTCGGAAGCGGCGGTTTTCCAAGCCGACATCAGCTCCTGGGACGCAGTCAAGGCCATGGCACAGGCCGTGTTTGAGGAATTCGGTGGCCTCGATGTCCTGGTCAACAACGTGGGAGACATAGCCACCGAGCAGATGTCTTGGCGTGATGTGACTCAGGAGCTCGTCGACCGAGTGATTGACGTCGACATCAAAGGGACTCTCTACATGATCCACGAGTTCGGTTCGAGAATGCTCGAACAGGAAGGCGGCGGCTCCATTATCAATATTGGGTCGACGGTTGTTGTCAGAGGCAGCCCCCGTGCCCCCCAGTATGCGGCGGGCAAATACGGCGTGCTCGCCCTCACCAAGTCGTATGCCAGAGCTTTGGCACCAAAGGTCCGCGTGAATGCGTTTGCGCCCGGGTTCATGGAGACGGAATCGACCCTGGCTCGGGAAGACTGGAAGGGTGGTCGCCGTGAGGCTCTCATTACCGCCACACCCGCGGGACGTATTCCGCCACCTGAAGATCTGGCGGGGGCAGCGCTGTTCCTAGCTACGGATGATGCCGAGCACATGGTGGGCACCTTTTCGGTTGCCGACGGCGGCTACAGCACAATCGGCGCCTGAGCATCACGGCCTAAGCATCGATCGGCACCGGGGGCGTGCGATCGTTAAGTTGCGCCCGTGGTCGCGAACTCGGCAACAAGATTCGCTACATCGAGCCGTCTGACACTGCTGGCTTTCGGTGGTGTGGTGGTCATCGCCGCCGCAAACCTCGTCGCAGTTCGCTTCACGACGAGTGAGATCCCGCCGTTCTTCGGTGCAGCGTTTCGCTTCGGTGTGGCCGGAGTGGTCCTGATCTGCGCGGGATTAGTGGCAAGGTTGCCGAATCCGACCCGACGAGAACTGATTGGGACTCTGCTGTACGGGCTGCTCGCGTTCGGCGGGGCTATGGCGCTCGGCTATTGGGCTCTTCAGGAACTCCCGGCCGCGATCGGCGGCACCATCATCGCCACCGTCCCGGTGATCACGATTCTTCTGGCTCGGGTGCAGGGCCTGGAGACATTCCAGTGGAGAGGGCTCGCCGGGGGCCTGCTCACGGTTGCCGGCATCTGGTTCTTGGTCTCCGATAGTGGCGCTGGGAATGTGCCCCTCGGCTCCGGTCTGGCCATGGTTGGAGGCGCCGTCTGCATGGCCGAAGCGGGGATCGTGGTCAAGAAGTTCCCTCCATGCCATCCGGTTGTCTTCAACGGCCTGGCCATGGGCGCGGGGGCGCTTGTTCTCCTCGGTGTTTCGCTGAGCGCGGGAGAGCAGTGGGCGATGCCCTCTAGCGGTGACATTTGGTTGGCGATGGCGTTCATGATCCTTGCCGGCTCCATTGCTCTTTTTGGGCTCTACCTGTTCGTCCTGAAGAGCTGGACCGCTTCAGCCGCCTCCTTCCAATTCGTGTTGATCCCGTTGGCGACGGCGCTGCTTGGGTTCTGGATCTTGGATGAGCCGGTAGGGGGCGCTTCTTCGTGGGCGCAGGAATCGTCCTGGCCGGCGTCTACATCGGTGCGTTGTCCGCCAACAGGCCACCAACAGCCACGACTGCCGAGCAGGAGGCGTTCGCCCAGCGGTGTTCGACAACTTGACCGGGGCGGTGGCCGGGACGGAACGGCGTGTCGATCTCGGCATGTCCTGTGGTGGCGAATGGCCTCAGGCGGACTCGAGATCTGGCAGTCGCGAGGGTCCAAGCAGCTCGTAGACCGTCTCCGGTGAAGGGAAGCCTTTGAGCTCAGCTTGACGTGGCTCACCGAATTCGAAGCCGGCGTCAGCACCCAGGTCATGGACGACACTGGAGACGAAGACTTCGCCGACACCTGCATGGCTGCATATGCGATTCGCCAGATTCACCGCGGGTCCGTACAGGTCGTCATGGCGGTCGACAGGCTCACCTGCCGCAAGTCCAACCCTGATGTCCATGTCCGTTCTCCGATTGAAGGCGTCCCGGACGTCCAAAGACCAGCGAAGAGCAACTGCTACGTCGGCGAACGCAGCCATGATCCCGTCTCCGGTGTGCTTCACCTCGCGGCCGGAGGTCTTGGCCAGGGCTTTCCGCAGAATCAGGTCGTGCTCACTGAGAAGGACCATGAAATCTGACTGGCCCATTTTGTTGAGCAAAGCGGTGGAGTCGACGAGGTCGGTGAAGACGATGGTTCGGAACGGGCTGGTCAACTCGCTCGCGTCTTTCGGGTCATGGACCTTGCCCAGGAAACTGACGACCTCTTTCTCAGAGACCTCGATGATCTCGGCCGGTAGGAGACCGTGAGATTGCTCGTGGACGGCGTTCATAGTGTCCTTGTCGGGGGCGTTGGCGAAGCAGAAGACCGAAGCGTCGTCCTGGTCGAACCAGTATGAGAAGAAGCTGACCCCGTACTTCGGACCAACGCTCAGATCGCTGAGATGTGCCTGGGCAACGTCCTCGGCACTGGCTTCGGGCACGTCATGTCGGTCCATGTAGAGCGGGATGAGAGCCTCCTTTGCCTGGTTCGGATCCTATCCCGGCCGATCTCTCACATAGCGCAGGAACAACGACCTGTCTCCCGTAGCTACTCGGTCTAGCCGGAGGTCGAGAGGTGGATTCAGGGGAGATCCCATCGCCACTCTTTTCGATTCGCCGAGGGCAAAAACGGGTGAGACGGTCAAGTTGATCTCGTCGACCAGGTCTGCGGCGATGAGTTGGCTGTTCACCGTTGGCCCTCCCTCGCAGAGGACCACGTCGACATCACCTAACGCTTCGATGATGCCACCACCATCGAGGCGCCCCGCCGTTTGCATGTCGGCCACACGGCCGAGGCTGTTCATGCTTTCCGGGTCGGCGCCATGTTCGGTGATGATGATCGGACGTCTCGCCGGGTCGGAGAAGACACGCGCCTCGGGGTCGATTCTGAGACTCCTGCTCAAGATGGCGAGTCGCGGCTCTCTATGAAGGCCAGCCCTCTGTCTGAAGGCGGTCATGTCGCCTGTCATGGTCACAGGTCCCAGATTCTCGGAGCGAAGGGTGGAGGCGCCAACCAGCACCACGTCTGCCACGGCACGCAACGCCAGGAACAGGGCCTTGTCGTCCTCGTCGTTGAGACCGCTGGCTCCGCCACCGACTGCGGTGGCGCCGTCGACCGAGGCGACCATGTTCAGCAGGACCCAAGGCGTCGAGGCGTCTCGGCTCTCTGAGAACAGCATCTTCAAGATGTCGAGTGTGTCGCCGATCTCCAGCCTGCGGAGCATGGGTCCGGAACCTACTCCTACCTGTCGAGTGTGCTTGTCCTCTCGTTTTTTGGGTAGGACAAGCACACTCGACGGGATTCTGGGCGCGAGGCTGGGGGCCGAGAGTCAGTCTTCGACGGCATAGGCCACGGCCTGGGACGGGCTCATCGTGGTGCCTTCTTGGAAGTCGGTGTACTCGTCGTCGACCTCACCGAGAAGCTCTCGCACCTCTTTGTCCGCCTCTTCCCAGGCGGCGGTATCCCACAGGCTCATCCCGATCTGACGTCTTATCGTCTGGACCGCACCGAGGATTCGGGCCGCCCGGTCCCTGCGTTCACTCATCACTTCGAGGGCGGCAAAATCGCTGAGAAAGAGAATCAGCGCCGGAAGGTCGTATGCCTCCGCGAACGTGAGAATCCCGTCCCGGAAAGCTTTCCGCGCCTCGGCGAGACGTCCAATCTTCATCAGAGAGTCGCCGAGGGCATATCGCGACCATCCCAGATCGAACGGTGCGTCGAGGGGCTCAAAGGCTGCCATCGCAAGCTCGGACTGGCGCACCGCGTCTTCTTTGTCGCCCTGGTACCACGCCAGGTTGAACCTCCCCCAAAAGACCCGGGCGGCCGCGTAGCGGTCGTCAGTCGATTGCGCCAGCTGTTCGCTTTCATCCAAAGCATCGCTTGCCTCGTCGTATCTGCCCTGCGCTGTCAGCGGGAACGACAGGTTGTACAGAGCAAGCGAGAGGTCGTCTTCGGATCCGTGCTCACGGAGGATCGAAACGGCCTCGGCATAAGGGGCCTCCATGGCTTCCAAGTCGCCGATCCAGTATGCGATGCCGCCTGCTGCCTCCAACGCTCGAGCCCGGAGGATCGGGTGGTCGCCCGGCATGCCCAGCGCCTGGGTAACGCGTTCCTTGGCCTCGGGCAACGGTCCCCGCGTCTGCCAATACCGCCACATGCCCGCCGCGATCTTCAGCGCTGACGCCGAATCACCGCTGTCGACGGCCCAGTCGAGGGCGGCTCTGATGTTGTTGTGCTCTTCGGACAGACGGTTCAACCACTTCAACCGGGCACCAGTGAGCATCTCGGGGTGTGCCGCCTCGACGAGCTCGGTAAAGACTCTCGTGTGGCGGTTGCGGTATCCGCCCTCCTCATCGCGGCTCACAAGCGTTTCGTAGGCAAACTCCCGGATCACGTGGAGCATCGAGAACCTCGCCGGGCCTGAGCCGCGGGTCTCGGTTACCAGACTCTGCTCGATCAACTCCTCCAGGTTGTCGATCACGTCCACATTGGTTTCGTCGTTGTCACGGCACACTCGGTCGAGTTCCTCCAAGCTGGCTCCGCCGGCGAAGACCGAGAGCCGCGCGAAGAGACGTTGGGCTGGTTCGGTGAGAAGGTCGAAACTCCAGCCGATGGTGCTGTCGATTGTTTTCTGACGTGAAGGCAGGTCCCCCGATCGCGTCGCCAGGAGTTTGTTGTGGAGCCGGGTGAGAATCTCCTCGGGCGGAAGAACCCTCAGCCGGGACGCCGCCAGTTCGATGGCGAGCGGCAGCCCGTCCAATCGCTCGACCAATGCCTCTATCGCGGTGAGCTCATCGGGCTCGGGAGCAAAACCGGGTCGAACAGTTTGTGCCCGATCGAGAAAGAGTCGGGCGCCTTCGCTGAGCGTGTCTCCGCTGTCCGTTCCGAGAGGGGGAACGGTCATCTCTCGTTCCCCGCCTACCCGGAGCGGAACCCGCGAGGTGACGAGGATCGAAACCGATTCGGTGGTTGAGATGATCCTTCCAACGAGTTGGTGAGCTTCGATGAGATGCTCGAAGTTGTCGAGCACCAGGAGGGACTCCTTGCCGGTGAGATAGCTGACCAGGTGGTCCTCAGGCTCGACGATCACCGAATTGCTCTGTAGTCCGAGCGTGGAGAGGATCGCATCAGCGAGAAGATCCGGATCCTCGAGATCTGAGAGCTCAACGAAGAAGATGCCATCCCGATAGCGGCCCTCGAGGGATTCGACTACCTCAAGCGACAGGCGCGTCTTACCCGTTCCGCCAGGGCCGGTCAGGGTTATCAGCCGATGTGATGCAAGGAGCGAGGTGACATCTGCCACCTCTGCCTCACGCCCCACGAAAGACGTCTGAGGACGGGGTATGAGGGACGGAGCGGGCCCCGATGCGCGAGGCGGCGGGAAGTCGCCCGGGACCCCGGTGGCTGTCACCTGGTACAGGGTTTCGTCTCCGACGTCTTTGAGCTGGAACACGCCCAGGTCGAGTATCCGGACATCGGACCCCATGGCCTGTGCAGCCAGGGAAGCGGTGGCCTTTGAAACCAGGATCTGCCCACCGTGGGCGGCGTCGGCGATTCGAGCTGCTCGATGCACGTCGAGCCCCAGGTAATCGGCACCGCCGAGGGTGGCCGTTCCGGTGTGCAGACCCATGCGCACTCTCATCGCGATCTCGTCTGGCCATGGCTGGGCGGCGAGCGCTTGCTGGGCCGCCGCTGCCGCGGCGACTCCGTCGGGTGCCGAGGCGAAGACGGCGAAAACGGCATCGCCTTCGGTTCGAATCTCGACGCCGTTGTTGTCTTCGATCTCTTTGCGGATAAGGCCGTAGTGCGTTTCGAGGACGTCCCGGTATCGGTCGTCACCGATCTCCTGGACAAGGCGGGTCGACCCCTCGATGTCGGTGAATAGGAAAGTGACAGTGCCGGTGGGCAGTCCACGATCAGCTGGTTCCGAGGTCACAGCAAGGAACCTAACCAGAAGCTAGGAACGCCCAGGGGCTGCCCTCGGTCAGGACAAGTCGCCTCTCGTCAGGCGAAGTGGGTGATGGTTGGCTGGCTGGCCAGGTGAGGGTTGAGGGTGCCGAGAAAGGCTTCGACGTTTGCCTTCTGCCAGGCGACATGAGCCTCGACAGAGTCCCACTCCGCAGTGATCAGGAATCGGTTGGGGTCCTCCACCCCTCGTTGCACCTTGAACCCGTGGAATCCTTCGACGTCGTCGAACAGGTCTCCGGTGGTGGATAAGGCCTTCATGAAGCCGTTCGGGTCTGTCGTCGCGAAGTCGACCAGTGCTGTGACCATTGAGCCTCCTCGAGTTCGTTCTTCGAGGTCCAGAACCTACTCCTACCTCGTCGAGTGTGCTTGTCCTCTCGTTTTTTGGGTAGGACAAGCACACTCGACGAGGGTTAAGGGACGGGTGGAGTCGCTACCTCTTCACGAGAGAACGGCCTAGGGAGTCGGCATCCCGCAAAGCCTGCACCACCATTTCCTCGTTCACCTGGAACGGCATGTTGGCCGTGAAAGGGAAGGCGACCGTCCCCGACGCCAAAGTGTCAAGTTGGCGAATGTCATCGGGATCCACGGATAGTTGATCCAGTGTGATGGGAAGACCGACCTGGTCAAAGAGCCCGGCCACGCGTTTTGCCTCTTCGTGTTCCGACTCGAGCATGAGCTGGGCCAATACCCCATAAGCGACCATCTCGCCATGCAGATAGTTGTCGTGGACCTCTTCGAAAGACGTGAAGCTCATTCCGATGCCATGAGCGGCGGCGAGTCCGCCACTCTCGAAGCCGATTCCGCTGAGCAAAGTGTTGGCTTCGATCACATCCTCCAGAGCCTCGTTCACCACACCATCTCGAACGGCCTCTGCGGCGGCGACGCCGAAGTCGAACAGCGCTTCGGCGCAAGCCTTCCCGATGGCCACGGCGGCAATCGAAGGCCTCGTTCCCAGCGTCGACACTGCGTCGGGATTGCCTGCGACCACCCTCGCCTCGTACCAGGTCGCCATGGCGTCGCCGATTCCGGCGACGAGGAATCGCTCGGGGGCGGAGGCGATCACTCCGGAGTCCACTACCACCATGTATGGGCTCTCCGGATAGAACTCGACGTCCTGGAAAACCCCTGAGGCGTCGTAGATCACTGAAGATGCCGAACACGGGGCATCGTTGGAAGCCAGGGAAGGAACCACCACCAGCGGGACACCGATTCGATAGGCGATGGCCTTGGCTGCGTCGATGCACTTTCCTCCACCCAGCGCTATGAAGACGCTGACCTCTGAGTTGTCCAGGTCGGCGGTTCGAGCGGCGATCTCGTCCATGCTGGTCTCCCCACCGAATTCGAGGAAGAGTGTCGTCCTTCCCGATTTCGCCAGACCTCTCGCAAGACGGTCACCGAGTTCGGCTCGACGTCGGGGCGAGGCAAGGATGGCTGCGGACCCCGGGTCCAGCGTTCGGACGTAGGTGCCCACCTCGTCGATCGTCCCTGGTCCCTGGATGTAGCGGCTTGGTGAGATGTAGACCCGAGGCGCTGGCTGCGTCGAGCCGTACAACTGGTCGGGATGGAAGGGTTCAGTAGTCATGCGTCTCCTACAGATTGCGACCCTAGAGCCAGATGTAGACCACCGTGGCCGCCAGGAGCAGGGCCAGGCTCACACTCAAGACTCGCGAGCGCTCTCCGGTGAAGAATCGGTTGAGGACCGTGCCTCCCGCGGTCCAGACGATGTTGCAGGGGAAGACAACGATCATGATCGTTCCCGCGGTCGCTATAGATCCCATCACTGCCGACCATTGCTCTGGCCGGAACGTGGCTACCGCGGTGAGGACGAAGACCCAGGCTTTCGGGTTGACGTACTGAAACATCAATCCCTGGAGCAGGGTCAGAGGTTTCGCGGCTGCGGCTCTACTGGAGGCTCGAAGGCCCGAGATCTGTACGGCGAGATAGAGCAGATAAGCCGAGCCCACCAGCTTGAGTCCCGTTTCCACAGGAGGAAACGCTTCGATGAACGCGGCGAGGCCCACAGCTGCGAGGATTGCCATGGTGCCCACTCCGGAGACAATTCCCAGCATGTGGGGGAGCGTGTTTCGTATTCCAAACTGGACGCCGGAGGCCCACAGCATGACGTTGTTGGGCCCAGGGGTTATCGCGGCGATGAAAGCGAATGTGGCCAAGGCGCCAAGCTCACCCATGAGGTCTTGCGCCGGGCTCGTCGATCACCGGCCGAATCTACCCGGCCCGTGCGGGCCCGGGCTGTTGAGTTTCCCCAGTAGGACGGGTGGCCGCCAGTCGCCCGGTGTTGGTAGGTCGGTGTCATGAACGACGAAAAGTCAATCGCCAACTGGGCGGCACGTCTCGACTCCGAGCAGCAGCGGACGGCTCCATTCCTTCCTGAGCCGGGAAGGCTGGACCGGCTGGTGTCCGAACTCGGGGCCATGGGTGACAAGTCCGGAGGTTCCGAGCTAGCAGGCGTGCTCTTTGGGGTGAAAGACATCATCAATGTCGACGGTCTGGAGACCCGGGCCGGCTCCAACCTCCCGCCGTCGACCTTCGCCGGCCCCGAGGCGTCGGTGGTAACCCGCCTGCGGAGAACGGGTGCCGTGGTGGCCGGGAAGACCACCACCACCGAATTCGCCTTCTCTGAGCCCTCACCAACCCGAAATCCGCGGAATCCTGCGCACACCCCGGGGGGATCGAGCAGCGGCTCGGCGGCAGCTGTCGGTGCGGGTTTGGTTCCCTTTGCGCTTGGCACCCAGACCGTGGACTCGATTGTCACTCCGGCGGCATACTGCGGTGTGGTCGGGTTCAAGCCGACCTTCGGGCGGGTGCCAGTCGATGGTGTGGTCCCGTTTTCCCCTTCGATGGATCACGTCGGGGTTTTGGCCCAAGACGTGGCCACCGCAACGTCGGTCGCCCGAGTGATTTGTGATCGATGGAGCGGTGAAGCTCCCAATGAAGGAATCGTTCTCGGATTGCCCTCCGATGCCTATCTCGGAAAGGCTGACGGAGCAGCGAACCAAGCGCTCGATGCTGTTATCGGCGAGATCGAGGGAGCCGGTTTCGACATTGTCGCCACCGACGCCCTCTCTAATATCGACGAGATAGCAAACGTTCACCGTCGGCTTACTGCTGCCGAGTTCGCGAGAGTCAGCGAGCAGTGGTTCGAACAATTCGGTGATCGCTTTCGGCCGCGCAGTCGGGAGGTGCATCTCTACGGTGCCAGCCTCGATCCGGAGGTCGTGTCGCTTGGCATCGACCATGCGGCCGGGATTCGAGAGCGTCTTGAAGAGATCATGGAACGGCGAGGCATCTCGGCCTGGGTGGCGCCGGCCGCCACAGGCGTTGCTCCCCGGGGTCTCGACTACATAGGAGATCCGATCATGGGGAGACCTTGGACCCACGCCCACCTTCCTGTAGTAGCCCTTCCGGTGGCGTCCGGGCTTCCTCTGGGAATCCAGTTAGTAGGCCGCCACGGGCACGACGAAGAGCTGCTTGCCCTTGCCGCCAGAGTTGAGATGCTCTTCGAGAGATGAGGGCCCGCGGAGGCCGGCTGAGTGAGAACCGACCTCCGCAGGTAGACGGGTCTAGGCCGCAGGCGCCGGCGCCGGTTCCAGAGGATGGGCTAGCTCGGACCCAGCCTGGAGCGTCCTCATCCGTTTGGGGATCAGGCCGAAGGCGATGATCACCGCACCTAGGACGATCAGAGACGAGATCGTGAAACCGGCGTTCATGGCGTCGATGAACGCCTGATTGGCTCCGTTCACGACCGTTGCCGCCACCTCGGCGGGGAGCTCGTTGGCGACCACACTGGCCACACCCACTCCTTCGGCGGCGACTTCTACGAGATCGTCAGGGACCACCCCGCCGAGGGTGGCGTCGATGTTGGATCGGCTCGGGTTGAGGCTCAGCCCGAGTCAGCGGCGACCGACGCCAGCTGAAGGGCTTCCTCTTCTCCAGAATCTTCATCCGGCTCTTTGCCGGAGTCAGAACTCGGAGCGTGTACAGGGGTCCATTGCCAGTTGACGGCAACCGTCTCCAGTTCACCCCCTTCTCTCTCCACTTGGAGTGAGCCAAACAGCAGGACTGAGTTGGCCGTGTTCACCAAAGTACTTGAGGCGGAATCGGCGAAGAGATCGTCTGTCGGAACCCGCTCCCAGGACACTGCGTCTTGGGATTGCCAGATGACGACCGTCCCTTTTCCCGCAGCTCGTCTGGCTGAGTCGGCGCCGACTGCCACGAGACGATCGGCGACGATGCCAAGGTGCTCGATTGAAGTACCGGGTTCGGGCTCAAGAGGCACTCGGTGCCAGACCTTCCCGTCGTCGGAGACCCAAACGGCAGCGGTTCCTCTCATCAGGTCAGTTCCGGCGAGCACCATTCCCCCCTCATAAGAGGCGAATGCGGCAGTCGAGGCGCCTTCGAAGACCGAGGTGAGGTCTTCGGGGATCTCCTCCCAACTGTGCCCGTCTGTCGAGTGTGCGACTATTGGTCGTCGATCATCGAGGTTCCGGCCGACTGCGAGGAAACCGACTTCGGAAGTGGTGATCAGATCGAACTCTCCCCGAAGTGTGGACCGCTCCCAGGCAGCACCGTCCTGGCTCAGCCAAACGGCGGGGCCGTCGGCATCGCTTCCCCAGGCCACCAGGACGCCGCCGCCGGCAACTAGCCCAGCGAAAGTGACACTGTCCAGGACGTTGCCCCCGTTGATGCCTTGTTCCCAGTCGTTGGCTGGCGATCCGTACCAATACGATGTTTTGGCTTTGCCGTTGCTTTGTTCTGAAGACGTCATCAGGGCGCCGTCTCCCCAAGGGACAACCAGTGTGGCTCCGGCCGGACCAAGCATGGATGCGGTTTCCCAGCGAACGCCGTCGCTGCTGCTCCAAGCGGCGGCGTGCTCGAAGCCTTCTTCATCTAGCGCATTGCCAACGCCAATAAGACCGTCCGGGGTGCTAGCGACATTGGTGATCTGCCCATAGGGCGCCAGCTGAAGCATGTGACGGGCCCAATCACCACCGTTCTTCTCGATCTTCGACGGTGCTAGAGGGGGCAGGTCTGCCCGCGTGTCCGAAGTCTGCCCGTTGTCGTCCGGATCCTTAGTGTTGTTTCTCTCCCTGGCGCCCCAGAACATGAAATAGCCTGCCGCCACGCCGCAGAGGAGCAACAGGACAACAAGTAGTGCGGCGAAGCCGTTTGATCCTTCGCCTTTCGGGCTCGAGTCAGAGCCATCTCGGATCGGTCGACTGGAGGCAGCTTCTGTTCCATTCGCCTTGCTCGCCAACGCGCCGCCCGAAATTCCGACAGTAAGTGATTCGGAATCTGCGGGGCTTGTCGACGCGTTTGCTCCGGCCTGGCCCTCGGCGGTTGCCGAAGGTGGGTCCGGAGGGATCGTCGAGTTGGTTGAGGTCTCGTCCGCGATCACGATGAACTTGGTTTTGGCGATGGTCTTGCGAGCCCCGATGTTTTTGACCTTGATGGTGTGGGATCCGGCGACAGCGTCGTCGGGGACGGCGGCTGAATACTTGAACTTTCCTTTACGGCCGACTTTCGCGATGCCATCGAGTTTCTGGTCACCCCAGAAGATCTTGAGCTTCGCTCCAGGCTCGAAGCTTTTACCACTGACCGAGAATTCGCTTCCGGTTGGGCCCGACCCGGGATCGACGTCGATTGCGGGCGCAGCCTGCAGGGCGAAGAATATGGCCGCGAGCGAAAGCCATTTCATTCAGTGCTATCGGCACATAAAGACAACTTCTGGAATTGTCCGGCGGATCTCCGTCTGGGTCTAGCGGCCTATCTTCTCGCCGGGCATCCCATAAACGATCAAGAATGCTCCGTCTTGACTCGGTAGACGGCAATCGTGTCGGAAACCCCTTTCATGATGCCGTCCTCCTTCCCGACATCGAAAGGCTCGAGGAGCGTCTCGACGCCCTGCGAGTCATGCACCGGCTCGGAGATGACTACCTCACCCGCATCGGCAAGCTCCTGGATTCGCGATGCGATGTTGATCTCTTGGCCGAAGTAGTCGATCTGGTCGTTGAGGTTGACAGCAATCGATCTTCCGCGGTGGATCCCGATCTTGATCACCAAGTTGGTCGACGCGGTGGCGTTGAACTCGGCGAGCACGGACTGCATGCCGATGGCAGCCCGGACCGCTTCGGAGGGGTGGACGAAGGTGGCCATGATCGAGTCACCGATGGTTTTGGTCACCGCACCCGAGTTCTCCGCCACCACGCGCACCAGGGCGTCGAAATGGCGGCGCACCAGGTCGTAAGCGTTGACGTCTCCGACTTCGTCATACATGAGAGTGGAGTCTTTGAGATCCGTGAAGAGGTACGTGAGGTCCTTCACCTGGAGCGTCTCCGACTCGGGGACAGTCTCCGATCTGAACAGATCACGGAATGTCTGGTTGCTGAGGAGCCTCTTCGCCGTCAACACGGGCTCGAACTCGACGAAGGCACCCTCTTGGGGGACCGGCGGGTATTGCACCACCCACACTGATGCCTTGCGAGTGCCTGCGTTGCGAACGCTAAGCGCCAGGGGCCCGGTCGGGATTTGGGCGATGGCCGGGATGTCGAATTTCAACACTCTCTGCTCCGACTCGCCACCGTCGGGCGGAGGGTTTCCGGCGGCAACTGCCGAATCCTGCCCGGGAGGCATGTACAGCGATCTGCCTTCGGGGATCTCAAGCTGCATCGAGACCAGATCTCTGCCGTCGAGGTCCGTGATCGATCCGTCCGCGATCTCCAGGTTGAGGCGGGCTCCACTCACCTCCGGGTCGGGCTCAGCTGCGAAAATCGCGCTGATCGGGCTCAGCGGATCCCATACGCCGATGAAGCTCCGCGGGAGGTCGAGGTCGACGGAGGTGCTCTCCCCGGGCTCGAGATAGCCAAGCAATTTGGTCCACTCTTGGAGAGTTTCGGGCACGGTGAGACCGCTGGGCAACGGCTTGACGTCGGAGCTGTAGTGGTATTTGAAATAGAAGTCCTCCACGCTGAGTGAGTCCGGATCGTGGAAAATGATCCTGCGAACTTCCGGCGAGACCGTGAATGCGATCTGTATCAGGCTGTCGAGATCGGCTTCGTTCTGGTTGGTACAAAGCGTGCAGGTGAAATGAGGGTCGAGCGCGCCCAACTCACGAAAGCTGGTGAAAACGTTGGAACAGGCGCCGCACACGATCAGCCACTCCATGGCAAACAGGCCGACATGAGCTGCATGGAGGAACAGATCGATCGATTCCCTCTCTTCTACACCCTGATGCACTGCGAAGAGAAGCGGGTTGATGCGGAACAGGTCATAGTCGTCACCACTTCTGACCAATGACTCCAGTTTGGAGACGACCCTTGGGCTCCAGGGGCGGGCAGCTTCGAGGGCAGTTAGCCGATTCTCGAGCTGAACGTTGTCCAGATGCTGGCTCTCTGGGTTCGGGCCGGTCATTGTCTGCTCATCTGCTGCCGAGACGATGAGACACTAAGCATCTCGACTTGTGCGCGACCGATCTGACGTGTGCGCGCGAGAAGGTCACCTTGTCACCGTGTTGGTGAATTTTGCGTGTCGATTGGGCGTTGCATGCTTCGTCAGAGAGATATGTGGCCCAAGGAGGGCCCGGAAAGGGAAAGAAATGGCACAGTTTCTACTGCTTTACACCGGCGGATCGGGCATGGCGCAGGATCCTGCCGAGCAGGAGCGGATCATGGCCGAGTGGGGAGCCTGGTACGGGAAGATGGGTGAATCCATCGTGGATGGCGGTACTCCGTTCGGCGCATCGAAGAACCTCACCGGCAACGGCGTCGGCGAAGGACCCCTCGGCGACACGCCGGCCACCGGGTACACAGTGATTTCCGCCGACTCTCTCGACGCGGCAGCCGTCGCCAGCGAAGACCATCCCCACATCAGCCACGGGGGACAGGTTCAGGTCTTCGAGTGCATCGAGATGTAAGACCAACGACCAAAACAGAACCGAGGAAGAGGCCGGCGTCCAGAGACGTCGGCGTCTTTCTAGCCTGAACTCAGGAGTTGATGACGGCCCTGAGGTGCTCTGCATCGATCCCGGCCCAGCTGGTGAATTCCATTGGCTCCCGGCTGCTGATCGCAGCTGGGATGTCCCCAACCAACTTGTTCCAGCCGTCTCGGTCCATGGATTCCATCAGCTCGACGAAGCTCTCAGCCCGGGTATCGGGTGGGGAGTAGCGGCGATACATCAGAGCGATGGCCTGGAGCATGTCTAGGTAGGGTTCGAGGTCGGTAGTGGTGGACGCAGCCTCGCTGTCAATCCAGGCCACCGGGACGCGGGGGACGGCAAGTCCAGACTCGATAGTGCAGCGGAGCAGGAGCTCGATATCGAACGCGAACTTCTGCTCGATGGCGCTGGAGACCAACGAGGGAACCGCTTCGCCGTTGAAACCTTTGAATCCGCACTGGGAGTCGACGATGTCTTGCAGCTGGGGCAGCATCTGTTTCCAGATGTAGATGAAGAGCTTCCCCCGGTCGTTGCGGGCCCCTCCTTTGACTACGACAGAGGCCGGCTCTCGTCTTGAGCCGGCACCGCAGATCGAGCCGGAGTCGAGCGCCTCGACTAGCAAGCCTGCCTGGGCGAGGTTGGTGGACATGTCGGCGTCGGTGTAGCCGATGATGTGTCCGGGGCGCGACCTGCTGGCCGCCTCGTACATGCCGAGGTGAATGGAACCGCCCTTGCGGCTGTCGTCGGTTGAGTCGAGGTCGGTGGTCGTAGGGTGTCCGTTGTCGATGGCGTCGGCCAGGTAGAGGACCCGTGCGTTTTGGTCTAGTCCGGCCTCGGCGATGGTCCGTTCCGCGGCGGCGCCGCTTCCGTCGGGGCACCCATCGTCGACCATGAGAAGGTCCCAATTGCTGTCACCGTCGAGAAGCCAGCGGAGCTGCCCAGCCTTGGCGTTGACGAAGTCCTCGCCGAGGGGGTCGACGTCTGGCGGGAGGATCCGTCTCGTCTCCTTGTACATGGCAAACACGAATGTGAGATGAAGCGGGCCGGGCCTGGTGCCCATGTAGAGCTTGGAGGCCGCCAGCTTCACTGCAATCTGCTCGGCCAGCGGTGCCTCTCGCTGCGCAAGTTCTCGCTCGAGACGTTTCAGACCTTCCAGATCATGTTGTCTCAGCAGTGAATCGGCTATCGACTCGGGGCTGGGTTCCACAAGTCGAAGGTAGCCGCAGTGGGGGAGGGTCAACCAATTTGGCGAAGCGCTCATGAGTTGTCAGCGCTCCTGAGGCATAGAGGCCGGCGTTGAACCGTTGATGTCAGTCGGACCGGCGAATTCGCGAAGATACGGGACTTAGATGGCTGAAAACGAGGAAATCTGGCACAAGCTGTTCGGTGAAGGGCACGCGGTTCTCGACAAGGGCCGGACCTTCTTCGGCAAGATCCCGGCCGAGTCCCGCTGCATGTTCTGTCACGGCCCATTCGACGGGATAGGCGGTGGGGTGATGGCCATGATCGGGCGGGGCCAGGCGCGCCAGGACCCCCGGGTCTGTCGATCGTGTGTCAAACAAGGCGACAAGCATCCCGGCGGGGCCCACGTCGACATTGCCACTGTGTTTGCTGACATGAGGGGGTCGACCCAAACCGCGGAGCGCGTTGGCAATCAAGCCTTCCAGGAGCTGATCAACCGATTCTTCAAGACTTCGTCCAAGGTGCTAGTAGACGCCGGAGCCCTCCTCGGACGGCTGGCCGGTGATCAGGCCATCGGCTTCTTCGTGCCGGGTATGGCCGGGCCAGAATTCGCCCGGGCTGCGTTCGACAGTGCCATCGAGTTGCTGCGCGCTACAGGGCACGGCGACGAAGACGGACCCTGGATCCCACTAGGGGTTGGTGTCCACACCGGCAACGCGTACGTGGGCCTCCTCGGTGTGCACTCGGGAATGATGGAGTTGACCGCATTGGGCGACGACGTCAACATCGGAGCCCGCCTGGCCGACGCTGCGGGCGTCGGAGAGATACTTGTCAGTGCTCAGATGGCTGAGCAGATCGAACTAGACACCGCCGGGTTCGAGCATCGGAGTCTCGATCTCAAAGGCAAGTCTGAGAAGTTCGATGTCGTGGTGGTGAAACCGACCTGAGGATGTTGTTGTTCGTCGCTCCAACATGTCTGGAGCGAGTTTCAAGCGGCGAGGGCGTCCCTGGTCATCTCGAGCCGGGTCCGTACCTCTTCGGCGAGGTCGTGAATTCCCTCCTCTCCGACAAGGTCGAGCATCACCGCCGGATCCATGAAATCGACCATCACCCGATCCGGCCCGGCTTGACGTACCACCACGTTGCAGGGGAGTAGCACACCGATCGACGGCTCGTCGGAGACCGCCCGGTGGGCAAATCCGGGGTTGCACGCGCCCAGGATGAGATACGGCTCGTGATCTACGTCGAGTTTCTCTTTCAAGGTGGCGGCCATGTCGATTTCGCTGACGATGCCGAACCCATGGTCGGCCAATGCCTCCCGGGTCCGGGAGACCGCTGTGTCGAACTCCTCGGTCATCGTCAGGCTGAAGTGGTAGGGGGCCATTGCGCTCCTTAACTCGGGTGCTGGTGCAGAAGTTAGGTGCGGTGGTTGCTCTTCGATAGGGACCTACGTCTCGTTGTTACCGGTCTTATGGCTGGTGGATGACGACCACCCACCGGACCACGCTGGGCGATGGTTTATAGAGTGGTTGGGGATGACCCCCAACGGAAGTGAGCGAGAGATCGGCGCCTCGGAAAGATCTCCTCGCGTTGTGGAGACAAGGGTGTCATCCGGTCTACTAGCCGGAGCCACCGCCGGAGCAGCCTCGACCGCCGTGTTCACCGTGCTCCACCAGATCTTCATCAGCGCGATCTGGTGGATGTTTCCGGTGATGCTGGTCGCTGGTGCGGTGTGTGGCGCCTGCCTCGCCTGGTGCTATTCGGAGTTGGTGCCGGGTCCGTCTCCTCGGTCGTGGGCCTGGTTTACCGCGATGTGGACAGTCATGTTCGGACTCCTGGCCCTCGCATCTTCGGCGTTTTACGAGCCGATCATCACGATGGCCGAAATGCTGGAATCCACCGGGGGCAACCCGATACCGATCTCCGAAACGTTGGGGTTGATGATTCCCTTCACTCTCGCCTGGGCCGGCTTGGTCACCTGGCGGTATGGGGCCGGTTGGCGCGGGTTCGGTGTGGTCGTGGCTTCGACGACGGTGCTCATGCTTCTCCTCGGATTCAATGTCTCGACCATGGGCCTGGTGGAGATCCCGACCGAAGGTTGGGTTCTCGTCGCAAAGTTCTTCGGCTATCTAGCCGCCTTGGGTGGGGTCTTCGGGCTCGTGTACGCCTTGGTCGTTCGCTGGCCGAAGGGGGCCGGCGTCCCCGATGCGGTTGGAGCCCAAAAGTCGTGACCGTCAGGAATCCGTCGTCGACCCCGGAGACCAGGTACGCCGATAGTGAAGGGGTAGGCATTGCCTACCAAGTGTTCGGCGAAGGCCCCGTGGATCTGGTGATGATCCCGGGGTTCGGCTCCCATCTCGAGATGGCCTGGGACTATCCGAGGCTGGCCCGTTTCCACCACCAGCTGTCTTCGTTCGCCCGGGTCACGGTCCTCGACAAGAGAGGGACCGGATTGTCGGATCGGGTATCTCCCAACGACCTCCCCGGGATAGAACAGCGGAAAGACGACTTGAAGGCGGTGATGGACGCCGCGGGTGTGGAGCAGGCAGCAATGCTGGCCACTTCCGACGGCGGGCCACTCGCCATGTTGTTCGCCGCTACCTACCCCGATCGGGTTCAGAACCTGATATTGATCAACTCGTACGCGAAACGTCTCAGTTCTCCTGATCACCCCGAGGGATTCAGCCCCGAGTCCTACGACGGCTTCATCCAGATGGTGACCGACAACTGGGGTGAGGCGGTGGGAGCCGAGATTCTGGCACCGAGCTCGGCCGACGACCCCGAGTTTCGCAACTGGTGGGCCGCCTCGCTGCGGGCAAGCATGAGCCCAGGCGCGGCCAAGGCGATGGTGGCGATGAACTCGGCGATAGATGTCAGGGAGGCACTTCCGGCGATCCAGGCACCAACGCTGGTGATCCACCGGTCAGGCGACCAGGGAAGCCCGGTCGAGAGCGGTCGGTACATCGCCCGGAACATCGCGGGCGCACGGCTGTTGGAGCTTCCCGGTGATGATCATTTCCCCTGGCTGGGTGATTCCGATGCCGTCCTCGCCGCAATCGAAGAGTTCGTGACCGGACACCGCTCCGGCGCAGTCTCCAACCACGCCCTTGCCTCCGTCCTGTTCACGGACATCGTGTCTTCTACCGAGAAGGCGGCCACCCTCGGGGACCGGGAATGGACGGCCCTGGTCAAGACCCATGATGGGGTCGTCGAGGGTGAGGTGGCCAGGTTCGGCGGGCGTCAGGTGAAACAGACCGGTGACGGCTCGTTGAGCGTTTTCGAAGGTCCGGCGCGTGCGGTGCGATGCTGGCAGTCGATGGCGAAACGACTCCGGGATGTCGGCCTGGACATCCGGGGCGGTCTTCACACCAGCGAAGTGGAGATGGTCAACGGCGACGTCAGAGGGCTTGGAGTCCACATCGCGGCCCGGCTCATGGACGTGGCCGAGCCCGGCGACCTGGCTGTGTCTTCGGTGGTGCGTGATCTGTCGGTGGGATCGGGTCTCGGCTTCACCGACCTCGGGTCACATTCCTTGAAAGGGGTGCCGGGGGAGTGGCAGGTCTACGGAGTCGACGTCGGGGGGTGACAGCCGATCGACCCCAATCGGGGGTTTGAGTTTCTTGGATGTCAGCCTTTCAGATGTTGACCTGCAGGGCGCTTGTCAGCCCTCCGGGAGAACATGGATCGGTTGATCTCGCCTGAGATCATCGACTCGTAGCGAATGGTGATGTCGCCACAGTCCTCACAAACCACCCGCTCCAACCCGTTTGTGATCACGTGGATCGTTGAAGTGTGTTTGCACTCGTCTTCGAGTGGTCGGCGTTTGGCCAACTTTCATTCCTCCCATTGATTTCCCGCCATCAAGGTGGCACATCGGAAGCCAGGTACAAGAGACCAACCCGAACCGTTCGATAGGACTAGACAGCGGCGGCCAAGCCGCCTTTGTTGTTACGGAGCTGGGTCCTCGGGATGTAGTGCATAAGCTCTGGTCACGAACCGGGTGGTTTGGGGGTCGATGACGCCTTCTTCGAACCCGATCGTGTCGTTGAGCCAGTCCAGGTCGGGCTCGTCGGTGTACCAGCGGATCGAGCCTGAGAAGTGACGATTCCCGTCGTCCTGCATGACGCTGACCCCGTGCATCCGATAGAGAACCCCGTGTCCGGAGCCTTCGAGCTTGATGACCCCGGTCAGGTTGGGGAGGTAGGCGCCGTCTGGGCGTCTCGCCGGGAAGTTTGTCCACTCGATGACGCCGCTGCGTTCCCCCCATTGCACTGAGCCTTCACCGCTTCCGAGGAGCCGGCCGAGGCTCCCGTCGCGGAGGGCGGCTCCGTACATCTCGCCGGTGTATCCCTGGTCGGTGGTGTAGAGGAGCTGCGGGCGCATGATCGGCACGGTAGCCGTCATTTGGGTGCGCGATGGTCGTTGCGGCTCGACACGGTCACCATGACTCCGATATCATCCAAAGTGAAATCTGACTACTCATCGTGACGATGAGGGAGGGCTTGACGAGGAGGCAAGATGAAGGTCAGTAGACGAGGTACGCGCGGGCTGTTGGGGGTTCTCCTGGCTGCGGCGATGGTTGTTGGCGCTGCGATTCCGGTCGCGGCGAAGGACCACAAGCCACCGAAAGTGGACTTCACTCTCACGGTTCTGCATAACAACGATGGGGAATCCGACCTGCTACCCGCCGAAGATGGCGCGGGCAGTATCAGCCGTTACGGATGGCTGTTCCAGCAGCTGGAGAAAGCCGCCCGCACTTCTGGAGGTGAGGCACGGTCGAAGACCGGGGTCATCAGCATCGGCGCCGGCGACAACTTCCTGGCCAGCCCGGAGCTGGAGGCGAGTTTTGCCAAGGGGATTCCGTGGTATGACGCCATGGCATTGGATTACCTGGCGTATGACGCCTTTGTGATCGGAAACCACGAGTTCGACTTTGGCCCGGAGGTTCTGGCCGACTTCATCAACAGCTTTGATGGCAACGGTGATGTGTTCATCTCCGCGAACCTGGACTTTTCAGCCGAGCCCAGTCTTCAGGCATTGGTCGATGCCGGACTGATTCGCGCGAGCGTGGTAGTCAAGGAACGAGGGGAGCGGATCGGGATTGTCGGTGTCACGACCCCCGAGCTCCGAGAGGTCACCAGCCCTGGTGATGTCATCATCGACGAGGATCTGGTGACGGTGGTGCAGGCTGAGATCGATCACTTGACCGCACAGGGGATCGACAAGATCCTGGTCGCCTCTCATCTCCAGGACATCAGCAACGAACTGGAGCTTGTCACTCAGTTGGAGGACGTTGACGCCGTGATCGGCGGTGGCGGTGGAGAGGACATCTCCAGCAACTACCCGCTGGTGGCTACCGACCTCAACGGTGTCGAAGTACCCGTGGTGACCGTCCCCGGTGACTATTTCGATGTCGGCAACCTGGTCCTCAGCTTCGACGAGGACGGGAATGTGCTCGCCTACGGAGGCGGGTTGATGCCGGTGACCGGTGATCTGCCCCAGGATCCGTATCTGCTCAACAACGTCGAACAGCCCGTGGAGAACTTCCTCGCGGACCTGGCCGAGACGGTGATCGCGACCAGCGAGGTCGGGATCAACGGCGTTCGGGCCGATGTCCGGACCCGGGAGACCAACGGTGGAAACCTGATGGCTGATGCCCATCTTGCAGCAGCCCAGGAGAGGGCAGCCGACTTCGGCGCTTCGGTGCCCCAGGTGGCGCTGCAGAACGGTGGTGGCATCCGCAACGACTCCATCATCGGGCCGGGGAACATCACGCTGTTGGACACCTTCGACATGGCGCCGTTCACCAACTTCGTTTCCATCCTGGATCCGATCTCGACCGGCGACTTCGTCGCCGCTGTGGAACACGGTCTGGCAGGTCTGCCCGGAGCGGCCGGCTCCTTCGCACAGTGGGCGGGTCTGGTTGTCACGTACGACCCGGCGGCGCTGGCGGGTAGCAGGATCGTGGATCTGACTCTCGACGACGGCACAGTCGTCGTGTCTGGCGGAGCCATCGTTTCCAGTGATCCGGTGACTATCGCCACCATCGACTTCCTGGCTGCAGGAAACGACGGGTATGACATGTTCGAGGCATATGACTTCACCAGGGTGGGGATCTCCTACCAGCAGTCGCTCGCCGACTATTTGAGCGATCTGGGCACGGTGACTGCCGCGGACTATTCCGACCCGGTTAGCGCAGGAGACCGGACCCGGATCATTCCGACCAGCTGAATCGAGCTTTGGGGGTGCCTCCTTGGAGGTACCCCCAAGTCCTCCAGCTGAAACCCCTGGCGTGACCCGGGCGGCCCGTGCCTCGCCCGCGCTCTCAGGAAAGCCGGCGCGGGCCGTGATTAGGGTCGCGTCGATGAGCCTTCCCATCGGCCGCCTGGTGCTGCTCGTCCGCGACTTCGCTGAGTCGCTGGTCTTCTACCGGGACAAGGTGGGTTTGGCTCTAGCCGAGCCGGCGGGGGAGAACTGGGCCACCTTCGACACCGGGGACGCCATTCTCTCGATCTCCGGCCCGTTTCCTGGAATGCCGTATGACCCCAAGTCTCTGGGCGAGACCCCGGATCAGCTCATGTTGCTGGTCGACGACGTGGCCGCCGCCAGGGAAAACCTGGAGGCCAAGGGGGTGCAGGTTGGCGCCCCACATTCCCCGGGTGATGGCGTGCTGCTCGCCGAGTTCCGTGACCCAGACGGGCGATATCTGGCCTTCGAGCAACGAGGTGATTCCCAGGGTTAGGCGGGTGGCGCCGAGCGTTGAGGATGTGGGCTGGGGGAGGGTTGGGTGATGATCTACCAGATGCTGGTACAAGCCTGTCATACCAATATTGATATAGGAATATCAAAACGGGTATCATATGAAGATATGAACCCGATTAAAGAAGCTCGTGTCCGTGCCGGCTTGACTCAAAAGGTCCTGGCAGAGCGATTGGGAACCCACCAGCCGGTGGTGGCTCGGTGGGAGAACGGACGTACCCGACCCGACTTCGACACAGTTGTCAGGGTGGTCGAGGCATGCGGCTTCGAATTCCACTTCGAGATGCGCCCCGTAGAGCATGACACAGTGCTGGTGAGACGGGAACTGGCCAAGCCCCCGGCGCAGCGTTTAGAGGGTCTGGTGGAGGCCGTCACGGCTTTCGACGCGATGGTGGCTTCGGGCCATGGTTGACTTCGACCCGGTCGCGATGCTGCGGATTCTCCGGTCGCACGATGTCTCTTTCGTACTGGTCGGCGGTGTCGCCGCCCGCCTTCGCGGAGCTCCGCTGCTGACCCAAGACGTCGACATAACCCCCGAGGCGTCAGCCGCGAACCTGAAACGTTTGATGACAGCCTTGGAGGAAATGAATGCTCGGCTCCGCTCTGCTGCAGACCCTGACGGGATCGACTTCCCGTTCGACGCCAAGCTTCTTGCCACCAAGGCGTTGTGGACGCTGACCACCGAATATGGAGATCTGGATTTGGTGCTGGAACCGGCCGGCCTCGGTGGATTTGACGAGATCGCCCACGGTGCCTCCCCGTTGCGAGTGGCAACCCAACCCGACCTCTATGTCGAAGTAGCCGCCCTTTCGGATGTGATTGCAAGCAAAGAAGCGGCGGCGCGGGAGAAGGATCTGGCGGCACTCCCCATGTTGCGGACCACACTCCGCGAGTCGACATAGAGCGACCGCTGCACGTGGGGGCCACTCAAAGGCCTGGAGTAGGTGCCGTTGGCAATGACCGACGAGGGCGGGTCGCAACATCGTCGTAGCAATCGATTGCACTCATGAGAGCGAAGTCGAAAGGGGATTGTTGACAGCCCAAACGGCCGATGTAACAATCGATTGCAAAGAACCACGGCGACCCGGATGTAGCATCGTCCGGGATTGCTGGAGAGGTCGAATGTGGCTCCAGCCGAGTCCAATCAAGGCATATTGCATCGTCTAGGTACCTGGCCAAGGTTCGACCGACTCACCATGGACTCTGTTCAAGTGCAGCTTCTACTGGGTATCGCCGTAGTGGGAGCGGTTTTCAGTGCTCTCTACCCAGATCGCTTCGCCACCTGGCGGAATGTCGAGAACATGGCGCGGCAGGGAGGAACTCTGGCCGTCGTAGCTATCGGCCAGAGTTTTGCTTTGATCTCGGGAGGCTTCGACATCTCAGTGGCGGCCACGATGGGACTTGCCAGCACGGTCGGAGCGATGGCCATGCTCAACTATGGGATCGCCGCAGGAATCGCGGCTGGTCTGGGTGCCGCTCTTGCCGTAGGAATACTGAACGGCACCTTGATCGCCCGCTTCGGTGTGACGCCATTCATCGCGACCCTGGGGATGCTGGCAATCGCTAAAGGCGTTGCGAACGAGCTCAGCGACGGCCGGTCCGTGTCCGGCATCCCATCGGAGTTCGACTGGTTTGGAGGAGGGAATTGGGGTCCGATTCCTGCGACGGTAGGAATGGCTCTCGTCGTACTGGCCCTTGCGAGTTTCTATCTCTACCGGACGCGGCCCGGTCTCTACCTGTACGCCACGGGCGGCTCATCAGAGGCCTCCAGACTCGCGGGCATACGAATCGTTCGGTCGGAGCTCATGGCCTACGTCCTGTGCAGCCTCCTCGCAGGAATCGGCGGGCTGATGCTTGCCTCCAGAGTCTCAGTCGGCCAGGCAAGCCTTGGTCAGGGATTCGAGCTCATGTCCATCGCAACCGCGGTGATTGGCGGAGTCGCCATCGGCGGCGGCGTTGGTCGCCTTGGTGGAGTGGTCTTGGGCGTCGTGCTCATTTCTGTTCTTTCCACGGGCATGAATATTGCTCAGCTCAGCGAGTTCACCCAAGAAATCGTTACAGGGGCAGTGTTGATTGCGGCGGTTCTGCTCGACCGTATCAGGTTGCGGACACGTCAGCGTCGCCGAGTGGAGTCGGTCTTGAAGGAAGAAGATGCAGACATATAGGCCGCGGTTTGCGGCACGTGATGCCAGCGTTGCTGGCGGGAGGAGAACCGGATGAACCGGATCAAACGATCATCGATATGGATGGCGCTTGTGGTAGTTGCCCTACTGCTTGCGGCGTGTGGAGGTGGCAGTGCTACTGACACCACGTCGGACGAAGGAGAAACTCCGACCACAGGTGCCGCCAACGACCAGCTATTGGCGTGCGATGCTACTCCCACGCCTGAAGAGGTCGCGAATTACGAACTCCCCGAGGCCGATGAGCCCTACGACATCACCCTGATGCAGGTGAGCCTGGCCGGCTATTACTACCAGGGGATTGACTTCGGAGCCCATGATGCCGGCGAAGATCTCGGAGTCGAGGTCACCACGCTCGCCGCCGAAGGTTACGCGTCGCCGGAGCTTCAACTCCAACAGGTTGAAGACGCGATCCAGCGCGGAACAGACGCGATTGTGATGGCTCCGTCTGATATCGCCGGTTCGGTGCCGGTGGTCGAGGCGGCTGTCGAGGCGGGCATTCCTGTCGTGAACATCTCAACCGAAGTGGACCATCCTGATGTCTACATGGTGATGCAGGATGACTACCTGCTTGGCGTCCAACTGGCTGACCGCCTTGCCGAGGTGGTCGAGAGTGGCGGAGGCATCATCATTGCCGGTCCCGCCAACGCGACATGGTCGCAGAAGCGGGTCGAGGGTTTCGAAGACCGCATTGCCGAGGCCTACCCCGATATCGAGGTGTTGGCAGCGCCCACACAGCTCGTTGACCCGGTGGAGGGTCTCGCCTCTTTCGAGGATGCGGTCCAGGCCCATCCCGACATCGACTGGATTGCGTCGGTTCACTACTTCATCCTGCAGCCGCAGGCGATTCCCGCCGAGTATGCCGATGTTCCCTACGTGAGCTTTGGGTATGAGCCGGATTCGATAGCGGCCCTGGAAAACGGTGCGCTTGACTCGGTGTTTGGAATCAACCCCGTGGCGATGGGACGAATCGGCATCGGAACTGCAATCTCGCTTCTGAACGGAGATGACCAGCCGAGAATCAACTGTCTGCCGGCGCCCCTCTTGACATCGGAGGACCGGGGTACGCCGGTGGCGAACAACGAAGTGATACCAGGCGACGAGTGATCGGGGCTAGCTGAGAGTCGGAAAGAGCCTGAGATGAGCCCGGCCCAATTGTCGATGGACCTCCCGAACGCCGCGAGAGGTGAGTCGGCTGTCGCTGTCAGCAGAGTCACCAAGGCGTTCCCAGGTGTCGTCGCGCTCGATGATGTGGACCTCGCCGTTTCGTACGGTGAGGTCCACGCCATCGTGGGTCTCAACGGCGCCGGGAAATCGACGCTTGTCAATATCCTCGCCGGTTCCCTGGTGCCCGACAGCGGGTCGGTCTGGGTTGGCGATGCAGCCGAGACCGCGGACTTGGCCGAGCATGTGGCGTTCGTACCTCAGGACGTAGTCATGGTTCCCTCAATGTCGATAGGGCGGAATGCCATACTCGGTTCCGAGAGTTTCCTCTCCACCGCACAACTCAGTCCTACCGAGCAGGCCGCAGTGGCCAAGGGCTTCGCCCGAGTGGGTCTCGACTTGAATCCCGACTTCTTTCCAGCGGAATGCAGCGTCCCGGAGTTGCGGTTGGTTCAGATCGCCCGGGCACTGATGAGCGGCAAAAGAGTGCTACTTCTAGACGAGCCCACGGCGGTCCTTGGCCACGGGGACTCGGATCGCCTAATTGAAACATTGCACGGACTTCGCGCCGAAGGAGAGGCCATTGTCTATGTCAGCCATCGGCTGGGAGAGGTCCTTCGCGTGGCTGATCGGATCACGGTGCTTCGTGACGGGAGGGTCGTCAGCACGGTTGAGGCCGAAGCTTGCACGAGGTCAGATCTTTTGGAAATGCTCTCTGGGGCCAATGTCGAAAAAGCGGGAGCTGTGCCTTCGATCGTTTCTGATGAGTTGCCATTTCTGCGAGTCGAAGGCTTGACCGCTGCAGTGTTCGAAGACGTGAATCTGGAGGCACGGCCAGGGGAGGTTGTCGCTCTGGTGGGCGTTCCTGGTGGGGGACAGAGTCAAGTGGTTCAAGCGCTGTCCGGTTTGGCGACGCCAGTGGCCGGTCAAGTCTTTGTGGGCGAGAAATCGGTAACGCTTGGGAGCGTCTCAGATAGCTACCGGGCCGGCCTGGTTCTTGTTCCAGCGGATCGTCGCACTTCGGGCGTGGTCACGTCGGCGAGCGTTGCCGAGAACATCGTCTTGTCGCCGGGTTCTCGTTCACATCTGGGGGGAATGCGATTGAAACGGCTCGAGAACATGATCGTCGACAGTTACCAGGAGGCTTTTGGGTTGGTCATGAGGTCGCGTCGGGCTGCCGTCGCAACGTTGTCGGGAGGGAATCAACAGAAGGTTGCTCTAGCTAAGGCCCTGGAATCTAAACCGAGGGTGTTGTTGCTTGATGAGCCGACCCAAGGCATAGACGTTGCCAGCAAAGGTCGAATCCTCGAGGACATCAAAGTAGAGGCGCGGACATCGGGAAGAGCCATCTTGTCCGCGACCTCTGAGTTGGAGGAGGTCGTCGGCTGGGCGGACAGGGTCTACGTGTTCAGGCTGGGCTCAATCCAAGCAGAGCTTTCCGGCGAGAACATATCTGAGGATGCCCTGATTGAGTTTGCGGTTCCGTAAACGGAGCACGAGGAGGCAGGAGTGAAAGATGACTGAGGCACTTGAACGCAAGACAGCCGCCAATGTCGCAATTGGAGATGTTCCTGCCGAGATGGTTCTTCGAGGTGGGCGAGTTGTGGAGGTCCACACTGGCCGCATGGAGGAGGGAGATATCGCAATAGCGGGCCGGCGGATCGCTGCTGTTGGGGACGTAGATCATTGTGTAGGAGCAGAGACTGAGGTAGTCGACTGTGCCGGTCTGACGCTTGTCCCCGGGCTGATCGATCCTCATATCCACGTTGGGGGATCCCAACTCTCCATTGAGCGACTGGCTGAGGTGATGGTGCCGGCAGGCACCGCAGCGATCTGCACAGACTTCTATGAACCCGCCACCGTTGTCGGCATCGCTGCCGTTACCGAGAATGTGAAGCGTTCCGAGGGGACCGGGCTCTACGTCCTGCTTTCACCATTCCATGCGACCGCCCTTGGGATTGGAGAGTTCGGCAATCTCGGACGATTCTCACTGGACGACCTGATGGAATTGGCGCGTCACGAGCGTGCCATCGCAATTCGCGAGTGGAACTTCGGTGCAAGCCGGATCCCGAT
Organism: Acidimicrobiia bacterium; assembly: GCA_965216725.1. Taxonomy (GTDB): domain Bacteria; phylum Actinomycetota; class Acidimicrobiia; order Spongiisociales; family ZC4RG35; genus JACZUI01. The sequence goes on from CBDCGI010000022.1 coordinate 203,103, forward strand.
CGAGAAGATCGATGATTTCTACGAGATCGCCGTGGAGCGAGGGTTGGCGATCGAAGGTCATCTCGAAGGCTTATCCGGACGTGATCTGCAGGCATCCGTGGCGCTTGGAGTCATGAGCGACCACGAAACGGTGGCTGCAGAGGATGCGGCGGCAATAGCGAAACTGGGTGTGACGGTTCAGCTGCGGGAGGGCTCGGGAGCTAAGGACCTGTCGAATGTGATACCTGTGATAACCGAAACCGGATATGACACCAGGAGTTTCAGCCTGGCTACCGATGAGCAGGAGCTTCATTCCCTCGCCCGAGACGGCTACATGGACCACAAGGTCCGCATGGCTATTGATCACGGGGTCGATCCGATAGACGCAGTGAGGATGGGGTCCTTGACCGCTGCCGCCTCCCTGGGTGTTCAAAGGGATTTCGGTTCCATAGTCCCCGGAAAGGTCGCTTCAATCGCCGCGGTCGATGACGTCGCGGCCTTCAACGTTCGCCTTATGGTCAGCGAAGGCGTGCTGTCAGCGCGAGAAGGGGAGTACCTAATAGACGCTGCACCCGAACGTTATCCAGACGACTGGTACAAAACCGTCCGAGTAGGCAAGGAGCTCACAGCCGCCGACTTCAGGTTCGACCGGGGCCTGACCACCGCCGAAGTACGGGTGATAGGCATCACCCCGGGCAGTCTCGTCACGGACGAGTTGGTGGAAACGGTCGAGTTTGAGGCCGGGACCGCAAAGGCTCCGGACCTGGCCACGATCGCGGTCTTCGATCGACACGAAGCCACAGGATCTCGAGGGCTCGGGTTGGTGCGAGGGTTCGACTTCGAGTCTGGGGCTGTGGCAACCACCATCAACCCAGGAATGATGAACCTGCTGGTGATTGGAGTTGATGCCAATTCGATGGCCGCCGCGGCCAACCGAGTCGTCGACATGCAGGGCGGAATAGCGGTAGCCAAAGAGGGCCAACTCATCGCAGAAGTTGCGACACCATTGTTCGGAATTGTGTCTGACGAACCCTCCAAGGAGGTGATCGAGGCAGCAACCGATGTGGCGGACGCGATCCGGGACGAGCTCGGGGTCACCTACGACGGCCTCATCACCTCAGTTGGGTTCGCCGCCCTGGCAGTAATCATCCCCAGCCTCAAGATCTGCGATCGCGGCCTGGTCCGTGTGTACCGGGATCACCAGGAGGCGGTGAGTTTCGTGGTGCGTGAGGTATGAGGCTCGGCAACTGGCGAATCCAGGTCAGAGTGCTCCGGGGGCCTAGCAATGAGGTGCGACATGGCTGACAACAGACTCGACCACAAGATGGGGTGGATAGGCACCGGGCGAATGGGATTCGAGTTGGCCAAACGCCTGCTTGCCTGCGGGGTAGACCTGTCGGTGTACAACAGGACACGGGCCAAGGCCGAACCACTCGTCGACTTCGGGGCCAAGATCGTCGACCGACCCGCAGACTTGGCAGACCGCGACATTGTCGCGGTCATGGTCGGCGGGCCCGCCGACGTCCTCGATGTCACATTCGGGTCGGAAGGGGTCTTGGCCGACATCGAGCGCACGCCGGGAATACTCATCGACTCGACGACGATCGACCCAGGCACCTCCACAACGCTTCGTGAAGAGGCACAAAAGGTGGGTACCTCGGTTCTCGCGGTGCCGGTCTCGGGGAACCCAGAAGTCGTGAAGTCGGGAAACCTAACTGCCGTCGCATCAGGGCCAGCCGCAGCGTTCGAGACTTGTCGTCCTTACCTTGAGTGTTTCGGTAGAAAAGTGACCTACGTCGGTGCTGGCGACGAGGCGCGGCTGGTGAAGCTATGTCACAACCTGTTGCTCGGTGTGGTCACGCAATCGATGGCCGAGGTCACGTTGCTTGCAGAATCGGCAGGGATCGCTCGATCTGACTTCCTCGAGTTCATCAACGACAGCGTCATGGGCTCGACGTTCACCCGTTACAAGACGCCAGCATTGGTCAACCTCGACTACACACCCACGTTCACGTGGCACTTGCTCAAGAAGGACTTCGATCTCGGCGTGGCCGCGGGGGATGAGCTGGGAGTGCCTCTCCCCGTTGCACATCTGGTTCGACAAATTATCGTCGATGGCATAGGCCGCGGGTTTGGCGATGAAGACTTTGCCTCTCTGCTCTCGCGACTCGCAGACGGTGCCGGAATGAAGATCGAGCCCGAGAACAAGCAGGTGTCGACGGGCCTCGACTGACGGGCCTCAAGGTCAATCGATGAGGCGGACTTATTCCGCAAGTATCTGGCCGTGGGCTATGTCCAAGGTTTTGATCCACCGCTGTTGCCCGCTGGTCAGCGCGATGAAGAACCCGAGCTCCACGATCTCGGGTGAGGTGAAATGCTGGCGGAGAGCTTTCCAGGTATCGGTGGTGGCCAAGTTCGCATCCCAGACGATTGCGTCGGTGTAGGCAAGAGCTGCTTTCTCTCGTTCGCTGAAAGTGGGGGAGTCCTTGTAGTGCAAGACTTCGTCGTAGATCGTCTCGTCAGTGGAGGCGTCCGGTGATCGTTGCGCCTCGCAGTACCCACAATCAAGAGTCTTGGATACATAGACGCGGCACAACTCCTTCAGGTCATGATCTAGGACTCCTCTGATGAACGTCTGCTCCCACGCCGCGGTGAATGTCTTGATTACTGCCGGTACCCACGCTCGGATGGCCTGGCTCTCGGGTCGGGGAGTGCCCCTCGATTTGGCCGTGGCAAGGATCGAGTTGATTTCCTCGTCTTGTATCAAATCCAGGTTCGGGTAATTGATGTTGGGCATTTCCCCTCCTCCTGAGAGAACCGAGATCGTCACTCTCCGCATTTCTTGGCTTGGAGAGATCGGACTCTACAATCGTTTGCAGAGCGTCGTGAGGTCAACAAATGACAGGACAGGATGAGTTCCCGGTCGCCACAACCCCGTCACCGGGAATCATGGCCGTTGATTGGGAGGACAGGGTCGATTTCGAACGACTCCGCGCCTATCGCCTCTCGAGAGTGAGGGAGCAAATGGAGAAGGAGGGTCTGGGGGCTCTCTTGTTGTTCGAAACCTCGAATATCCGCTATGTCACTTCCACCAATATCGGCTACTGGGGGTTCAACAAGACCGAGCGTTATGCGCTCGTCACCGCTTCGAGCGGTCCCTACATCTGGGATTTTGGCTCAGCAGCCAAAGCCCACCGTCTCCAACTCCCAACGATCTACGACGAGACGAACTCCAAAGCGGGCAATCTCGGTTTGCAGGGGGCGATACCGCCAAACTCCGGATTGCCAGAGCAGGCGGTGGCAGAGATCAAAGGAGTGCTCTCCGAACAAGGACTCGATGAGGAGCCGATCGGAGTAGACGTCGCCGAGACGAGCTTCATGCTCGAGTTGCAGGGTGCATCGCTGGCAGTTGCGGATGGACAACAGGCGATGATGAAGGCAAGGGAGATCAAGAACGTTGATGAGATTGTGCTGCTCACCCAGGCGTGCGCCATGGTCGACGGCGTATATCACGCCATATTCGAGTATCTGAAGCCTGGTGTCCGCGAATCCGATGTGGTGGCGTTGGCTCACGCCCGCCTTTTTGAGATGGGCTCGGAGTTCGTCGAAGCGGTCAACTCAATCGCTGGGGAACGATGTAGCCCGCATCCCCATGTGTTCTCGGACCGTCTCATCAGGCCCGGTGATCAGGCGTACTTCGACATCATCCACGTCTTCAACGGATACCGAACATGCTACTACAGGACGTTGGGAGTGGGTCGTGCGACACAAGCCCAGAGGGATGCCTTCAAACAGACGAGGGAGTGGATGGACGCGGCCATCGAGCTAGTCAGGCCCGGAGTCTCGACGGATGAGATCGCCAATGTGTGGCCCGAGGCTCAGGAGTTTGGGTTCGAGGACGAGATGGACGCATTCGGCCTTCAATTTGGCCACGGCGTGGGGGTCGGTCTGCATGAGCGGCCGATTATCAGCCGACTCAACTCGTTCAAAGATCCAGTTGAGATCCAGGTCGGCATGGTGTTCGCTTTGGAGACGTACGCTCCCGCGGCAGACGGACGATCGGCGGCTCGAATCGAGGAGGAGATTGTGGTGACTCCGGATGGGCCAGAGATCATCACCCTGTTTCCTTGTGAGGATCTAATGGTGGCGAATGAGTACTAGGAGCTTCGATCCCGAGCTACTCGACTATTCCACTCGGGCACCGAGGCTGCCGGACCCGACCAGTGATGTTGACATCCAGCTCACCAGAGCTGAGCGCCTGACCATGTACCAGCTGCTGCAAGAGCTGCGCCAGTTTGAGAAGCGGGCGTACGACTTGTTTCTCCAGAACCTCGTTAAGGGAACCTCCCACCTGTCCCTGGGCATGGAAGCTATTGCGGCAGGTTTCGGGCTGGCCTTGAATCCCGACGACTACACCTTTGCTACCTATCGGGGTCACGCTCACACCCTGGCTCGTGGGGCGCCGATGGGACCGGTCCTCGCTGAGCTATTGGGGCGGGAGAACGGGATATTGGGTGGCAAAGGCGGTTCGATGCACCTGACCGATGTGAGCCGAGGAATGATGGGCTCATACGCCATCATCGGAGCACATCTTTGCATCGCCAACGGCGCTGCTTGGTCATCGCTGATCCGCGAATCGGGTCAGGTGACCGTGGCCTTTTTTGGTGATGGCACTACGAACATCGGCGCTTTCCATGAAGCGTTGAATCTTGCGGCGATCTGGGAACTGCCGGTGGTCTTTGTGTGCGAGAACAACCTCTACATGGAGTACACGCCGATCGATCTCGTCACCGCCGTCGAACACCCGGCCGCAGATCGAGCTGGGTCTTACGGATTGGACCGCATCGTGGTCGACGGGAATGACGCTGACGCTGTACTTGCGGTCGCGCAAAAAGTGATAGCCAGGGCTCGGGACGGGGATGGTCCCTCTCTTGTAGAGGCTGTTACCTACCGCCACGGTGGTCACAGTCGTGCCGACCCGGGCAAATACCGACCGCCCGAAGAGGTCGAGGCATGGCTCAGCTACGACCCGGTAACCGTTTATCACCAGAGGTTGCTCCAGCTGGGTTTCGAAGAGAGGGAACTCGCTCAGGTATCCCAGCAGGTGGCATCTCGTGTGGAGCAGGCGACGGATTACGCCAAGAACGGGGGTGCGCCGGAGCTGTCGGAGGCTCTAACGGAGGTGTGGGCTGATGGGGGATCCGAATGGCGGAATTGAGCTACCGCGAGGCCGTGGCGCGGGGAATAGCCCAAGAGATGAGACGGGACCCACGACTGGTCATGCTAGGTGAGGACATCGCCGGGGCTGGCGGCGTCTTCAAGACAACTGGCGGGCTCTTAGAGGAATTCGGTCCTGAACGTGTCAGGGATACGCCCATCTCTGAGCAGGCGATTCTGGGAGCCGCGATGGGCGCCGCCATTACCGGCGTCCCCGCCATCGCTGAGATCATGTTCTCAGACTTCTTGGCTGTTGGTTTCGACATCCTCGCCAACGAAATGGCCAAAGCCCGCTATATGACCGGCGGGCAGATGCACGTGCCTGTGGTGGTCAGAACGGCTAACGGCGCGGGATCTCGATTTGGCGCTCAACACTCCCAATCGGTGGAGAACTGGTGCATGATGATTCCGGGATTGAAAGTTGTGGCGCCATCCAATTCCCGGGATGTAGTCGGCCTGATGGCTGCAGCCGTGCGGGACGACGATCCCGTGGTGTTCTTCGAGCACAAATCTCTGCTCGCCACCAAGTCATTGGTGCCTGAGGGTGAGATTGTTGATGAGCTGGGCCAGGCAGCAATAGTCAGGTCGGGTTCCGATTGCACGATTGTGGCCCTGGCGCTCATGGTTCCGCGTGCGCTTGCAGCGGCCGAGTTGTTGGCCGAGTCGGGTGTGGATGCCGAGGTGATCGACTTAAGGAGCCTGGTGCCGCTCGACACGGAGACAATCCTTCAGTCGGTGGCTCGAACCTCGCGGCTGATCACGGTCGAGGAGAATCCAAGGCTCTGTGGCTGGGGAGCAGAGGTCAGTTCTATCGTGACTGAGGAAGCGTTTTGGGATCTCGACGGACCGACGGTTCGCATCACCACGCCTCATGTGCCGATTCCGTCAGCTGAGAACCTAGAGGATGCGACTATTCCATCGGTTGGGCGGATCCAGAGAGAAGTCCTGGCCGCAGTCTCTTCGACCAGCTAGATGGCTTCCCACAGAAGTCGGAGTGTTGAGAGCGCCAGCACTACCAGAACGGCGAAACGAAAAGCCTGCTGAGGGAGACGCTCACCCACTTTCGACCCGAACGGAATCACACCCAGTGTGGGAATCGTCGCCGCCAAGCCACTGATGAGCCTTTCTCCTGTGAGCACGCCGAGGACCGAATAGGACGCGATCTGGACGATTCCGAATATCAGAAACGGTAGAGAGATCGCAAAAACGAATGCGGCGCGCTTGAAGCCCATGGCGTGGAAGTAAGTGGCGACGACGGGCGCGGCTATTCCGGTGGAGCCGGCGAGGACTCCTCCTGCCAATCCGACAGGAGACGCCAGCAGACGTGCTTGCTTCCCAGTCAACCTGATCTCTGGGCGTACAACCTGGACCAAGAGGTAGGTGAGAATGAGCAAGGCCAATACGATCGCGAGAACCCTGTCGCTCGTTCGAGTGAGGGCCAACGCGCCTAAGGCGGCTCCGACAACACTTGCGACAACCAAAGGCCTCACGTAATTGAGCGTCTGCTCGGCCGAGTCCCGTGTGGTCCAAAGGAGCCAAGCGTTGGCCGCAAGGGTTGGGATCGCGACCACGACCACTGCCTCCTCAACGCCGGTGAATCCAGCAAGTACCGGAACAGCCACAAGTGGCCCGCCGATACCAGTCACGCCCTTTGCGAAGAAGCCGATCGCCAGCGAGATCATTACCAGGACAAGTTCGCCAGCGTTCATCAGAAAACCGAGTCCTTGAGTGGGAAAGTCTTGATGGCGCGGGCACCGTCGAGCTGATTGCTCACGCTCACTTGGGGTCTGGTGCTGAACAGCCCTCAGATCTGTCCACTAGACGACTGCAACTGCCTTGAGCTCTAGAACGAGACGCGGGTCAGTCGCCAGCCGAACGACCTCAACAGTGGTGGTGGCTGGCCTGTGGGAGCCGAAATAGTTGCCTAGCACTCGGTTAATCGCGTCTTGATTGGCCTCCAAGTCAACGATGTAGCGGGTGGCTTCGACGATGCTGTCCAGGTCGCCGCCAGCCGCCTTGACCACAGCTAGGAGATTCGCAATGCACGCCTCGGCTTGACGCGCAGGATCCTCAGGGATTGCGTCGAACTCTTCCTTGACGTGCGGATGAGAGTGATAGATAGGGGCGGCTGTCACTCCGGAAAGGTAAACGACCGAGCCTTTTGTCACCTGGATGCCCGGTGTATAGGGCATGTTGAAGCGGGGGTCGTTGTCACCAGTGTGGACATATTGGTAATGCTGCGTGCTCATAGGTGGTCCTCCAAGGCTCGAGAAGTGCCCTCTTCCTCTGCGTCATTGCGCTGAGATTCCATGATCTGCCTACATCTGCAATCGATTGTAGGCGTGTTGGCTTCTGCCATTTGCCGAGGTGGCGCGGAGGGCCCGTTAGGTACACTGCGCGTGATGCCACGCCCAACCCTGAAGGATGTTGCCGACGACGCCGGGGTCCATATATCGACTGCTTCTAGAGCGCTCAATCCGGCGACGGCCTCAGTCGTGCATCCTGAAACCGTGGAAAAGGTGGTCACGGCTGCGCGGAGGCTCAAGTATCGGCCACACCCCATCGCCCGGGGTCTCCGGACGAGCAAATCGATGGCGGTCGGAATGGTGATTCCCGATGTCGAGAACCCTCTTTTTGGACCGATCATCGCTGGGGCAGAATCGACATTGATGGAAGACGGGTACTCGGTCTACGTGGTAAATGCGGACCGGGGGATTGAGCACGCGGAAGCGGGTATCGCAGGGATGGTCGATCGTCACGTCGACGGCCTCATTGTGGCGACAGCGACGCGCGACGGCATCGGACTCGGAACCGCCTCCAGTCGTGACCGACAGTCAGTTCCGATCGTCTTGGTCAATCGTTCGGTGGACGATGATTCGATACCAGCCATCGTCGGTGACGATCATGCCGGAATTGGCCTCGCGGTCGAGCATCTTTGTTCGCTGGGACATGAGCGGATCGGCCATGTCGCCGGGCCGTCGTGGTTGTCGACGGGTCAGGCACGGCGAAGCGCGTTCATGGTCTGGGTTCGATCCAACGCGATTGATATCGATGAGTCATGGATCGAAGAAGCGGAGTGGTTTCAAATCGAACCCGGCTACAAGGCGGCTAGAGCCCTTTTGGAGCGCCATCCCGAAATCACCGCCATAGTGGCGGCCAACGATCTTCTTGGACTCGGCTGTTATCGCGCAATTCGAGACAGCGGGCGCGAGGTTGGCTCGGATATCTCGGTGACCGGCTACAACGACATGCCCTTACTCGACTTGATGCAACCGCCTATGACAAGCGTCAGCGTTCCCTTCCGCCAAATGGGATCTCAGGCCGCTGCCACGCTGCTCCGCATGATCGGCAGCGGATTGGGTAGTACACCGTCGACAGTGAGACTCGCGCCAACGCTTGCGGTTCGAGCTTCAACTGCCTTGCGAAGCTGAGCAATTGGTTTGGTTCCTTATCTCCTTGTTTTGCGGAGGGCGGGTGCCTTGGTTCACGATCATCGGCGGGCGACCGCCGCTCTGCTTCTGTCTTGACCCAACGAGTTGACTGTGTTGTTCGCGGTCACATCTCTGTGCCTGAGCCCGATCGAGTCGATCGGCTATTGGGAAAGACCGGCTAGTCCTGGTCGGTTGCATCGAGTTCAGTGGCCTTCGTCTATCTACGAAAGTTCGCGTGTCTTTTCGGCGACACCAGCACCGCGTCCGCGAGTAGTTAGAGATTAAGATAGTTTTGCCGACAGCGAATTCCTCTCACCACGACCTAGACCAGGAGGTTTCAGAATGACAGCCGCGAGCCGTGACCCATCTCAGGACGAAGTTGTTGCCGCGATCGACGAGGACGAGTTGGTGTCGATGGTCGAGGACCTGATCAACATACCCAGCCTCACTGGTCGCGAAGCGGAGGTCTCTGATTACCTCGCGGGGAAGTTCCGGGGTCTCGGCTTGGAGGTGACTCAACAGGAAGTAGAACCAGCGCGCAACAACGTCATCGGGACCTGGAGAGGTGGCGTCGAAAACGAGAGCCTCCTCTTCCTTGGCCACATGGACCACGCACCGGGCATAGGTGTCTCCGAGGCGAAATGGGTCGACGACGAATGGATATCCGGCATCGGATCCTCAAACATGAAGTCGGCCTTCGCCGCCTATTACATGGCGACGAAGATGCTCATGGACAGCGGTTTCGAGCCTCGAGGTGACATTCATCTCGCCGGAGTTGTCGGCGAGATCGAAGGTGCACCCATCGGGTCCTATCAGGGAGCCAATTGCCGCGGGGGAGGGTACGGTGCGCGCTATCTAGCCAGCCACGGCTACATCCCAGATTTTGTGATCAATGGTGAGCCCACCGGGACTCGAGTCCAGATCGCCAACGGTGGCTACATCTTTGCCCGGCTGACTACCCGAGGTGTGACTCAGCATGCGTCTTACCGCCAGTTCGGCGTCGATGCCATTCAGAAGATGGAGAGTGTCCTGCCCCGAATTCGTGACTGGGAGGCCGAGTACCAGGCTCAGTTCAAACACGACCTGGTCGTTCCCAGGGTGAATGTGGGGGCGATCGAGGGGGGAGTGCCCAACAATCCCCAACTCGTGGCCAACTTCTGCCATGCCTACATGGATGTGATGCTGGTACCGGGTACCAACGTCCTCGAGGTGAAGCACGCGATGCAAGAGCTGGTGCGCCGGCTGAACGAGGCGGACCCTGAGCTCGGCCTCACCATGGAGATCTACATGACGAGCCGGGGCTATGAGGTTCCGTACGATTCGCGAGTGGCGACTATCGCCAGGGAGAAACACCGTTTCGTTGCAGACCGCGATCCTGACGAGCCCGAAGCCGAACGCTTCGGCGTCTCCAGCGACAACTGGATCTTCAGCGAGTTCGGGGCAGAAGGAATCACATACGGTCCCGCGGGAAGGTCACGGGTCCATGACGGTGAATACGCAGCCTACGACCCCGAATTCGGCGAGGTGATCAGCGTGAAGGACCTGATCGTCTGCACCAAGGTGTATGCGCTGACGGTCCTCGAGCTGATGAGACACAATCAGCCCGACGATTGAGGGCCGGTTGGCCCGACCTCTAGGGCTGCCTTTACCGGCAGAAGAGGTTGAGGTCTGGTGAGAATCATCAGATGAAAACGTCCGAACAGCCAGCGCCCTTCACCCTGCCCGAGGGCAAGCGAATGGCTGTTCTCTTCAACATTGCCTACGAGGGATGGGAGACGGGGGCGGCACCATCGATCGGGCCGATGGGGAATCCGCTTCCGGCCGGCACCTTCGACTATCAAGCATCGTCGTGGGGCGCCTATGGGCATCGGAGAGGCATCTGGCGTTTGATGGATGTGTTCGAGTCCACCGGGACCAAGGCCACGGTGTTCGCGTCCGGTTGTCTTGCCGAAATTGCTCCGGATTCTCTGCGAGCGATATCCGAGGCTGGCCATGAGGTGGCAGCCCACGGTTACTCCCAGCATGTGATCCCAGCGCTACTCGACGTAGAGGAGGAGTCTTCCCAGATGGAGCGTTGTCTGGATCTGCTCGCCGAGGCGACCGGGTCGCGGCCACGCGGGTGGCTGTCGCCGCGAGGCACTCCGAGTGCCGCCACTGCCCGGTTCGCCGCGAAACATGGGCTCACCTGGTTCGGTGATGTCTTCGACGAGGACACCCCTTACCTGCTGCCCACCGAAGGCGGGTCGATCGTGGCGATCCCGCTGAAGATGACCATCAACGACCTGCCGCACCATGTCCGCTACGGCAACAGCCCCCGATCTTTCGTTGATCTCTTCCACGATGCTTTCGCCGCGATGTATTCGTCCGGGGGAGAGGGGTGTTATCTGGATGTCACCGTCCACGCCCACGTTTTCGGCCGTCCTGAGGGGGCCTGGACGGTGGCCGAGATGGCATCGGAAGTCGCCGATCGGCCTGACGTCTGGGTGCCGACTCGCGCCGAGATGGCGGATCGAGTCCTGAAACTCAGCCGAGAGACCGGGGTCTGATCAAGGGGCGACCGGTTCTGCCTGTTCGATCAGGGCGCGCAGACGCGCCGGTGTGAGAGGGATCTCGTCGATCTCGAGACGGAGTGGCCTCAACGCGTCCGCCACTGCGTTGGCGATGGCGGCGGGAGCTGACGTCGTTCCACCCTCGCCGACTCCCTTCACCCCCAGCGGGTTCAGCGGCGTCGGATGGTTCTGGTGCACGATCTCGAAGGTAGGGACATCTGCGGCGGTTGGCAGCAGATAGTCGATGAAGGTCGGGTTCAGCATCTGACCTTCCCGGTCGTAGACCACTTCCTCGAAGATGCCGTTGCCGATGCCGTGAGCAACTCCTCCGTGCTGCTGGCCGTCCACGACCATCGGGTTCAACTCCTGGCCACAGTCGTCGACCACCAGGTAGCGAAGGATCTCGATCGTCCCTGTTTCTGGATCGACCTCCACGATGACAGCGTGGGTCGAAGAGGCGAAAGTGACCGCCGGGGGCTGGTAGTAGGCCGAGAACTCCAAACTGGGGTCGATGTCAGCGGGGAAAGATGTGCCGGATCCTGGGCTCGCAGCTCCGGCGACCTCAGCGAGCGTGAGTTGAACCGTCGGCACCCCGGCAGGAGAAATGATTCCGTCTCGGATTGTGAGATCGGCGGCGCTGGCCTCGAGGAGATGCCCCGCGACGGCCAAGACCTTTTCACGGACCCGCCCGGCTCCGATCTGCACTGCCATTCCAGCAGTGACCGCGCTCCTGCTCGCGTTGGTCCCACCGCCGAATTCCACACGTCCCGTATCACCATGGTTGACAGTGATGCTGTCGATGGGAACGCCAAGTGTGTCGGCACACACCTGTGCGAGAACCGTCGCGTGGCTCTGGCCGTGCGAATTGGAGCCGGAGTCGACGATCACATGACCGCCGTCCTCGACTCGAACTCTTGCTCCTTCGAACGGCCCGATCCCCGAGCCCTCCACATGACATGAAAAGCCGATTCCGACATGCCGTCCCGATCTCCTCTGCTCCTCCTGCCAGCTCCTGAAATCTTCGTAGCCGATCCCGTTGAGCGTCGTCTCCAGTTGGGCGGGAAAATCACCTGAGTCGTACACCATTTGGTTGCCGTCCCGGTAGAGCATGCCCATGTCGTAGGGCATCAGCTCCCCAGGAATGAGATTGATCCGGCGCACGTCGACGGGGTCTTTGCCCAGCTGCTCGGCGACGAGGTCCATCAGCCGCTCAATGACGAATGCTGCTTCCGGGCGTCCTGCGCCGCGCACCGGTGTGTTGGGCAGCTTGTTGGTCAACACACATAGACCTTCGACATCCATGTGATCGATCCGGTATTGGCTCCGCAGGTTGGAGGCGACGTTGTACGAGATCGTGACCGCGTACGGGTTGTATGCGCCGCAGTCCATTAGAAACCGATCGCGGACGGCGATCACCCGACCTTCGTCGTCGAAGCCGATTTCGACGTCGTGCAGCTGATCTCTGGCGTGTCTCGCGTTCGACAGGTTTTCCCTGCGGTCCTCGATCCATCTCACCGGCGTCTCCAGGCGATGCGCTAGGTGAGCGATCAGAATGTCCTCGGGATAGAGCCCCGAGCCGAAACTGCCGCCCATTGCCGGTGCGATCACTCTGATGTTGTCGTGGGGGATCCCGAGCATCTCGGCGATGTAACCCCGGAGCCAATGCGATCGCTGTGTCGTAGCCCAAACCGTCAGCGTGTTCGGAGCGTTTCCGTAATCGGCAACCACGCCGCGGTTCTCGATCGGAGCACCGACAGAACGACCCAGCTTGAACCGCTTGACAAGACGGTGTGGTGAGGATTCCAGGGCCGATCCGACGTCCCCTACGTGGATGCGAAGCCGGGAATGCAAGTTGTCTCCAAGATCGGGATGAAGGACCGTGGCGTCGTCTGACATAGAGTGTTCGGGGTCAGAGACGACCGGGAGCGGCTCGTAGCTCACGTCGACCTTCTCTGCGGCGTCTTCGGCGAGATACCGGTCGCCTGCCACCACCACAGCAACCAGCTCGCCCACTCTTCGCACAACCTTTGAGGCGATGACCTCTGCCGAGTGAGGCTTGACAACCAGCCCGGCGGCTTCCGCCACGTGTTCCGGGGTCGTGATTGCATGCCTGGTGAAAGGCCCTACCCGGCCCTCGAGATCTGCTCCGGTTAGAACCGCGACCACGCCTGGGACCGCCCTGGCTGCGGTGGTATCGATATCGACGATGCGAGCGTGGGCCTCGGTCGAGCGGACCATCGCCGCCTCCAGCATCCCGTCGAGTCGGATATCTGCCACGAACCTGGCCGCTCCGGAGACCAATCCGGCGTCCTCACGCCTCGGCACCGACCGACCGACATATGCCCCGCCTCCGCTCAGGGGTTCAGTCGTCAATCGATCTCGCATTCTGAATGGCCTGCCAGACCCGCATCGGGGTCATCGGCATCTCGGTGATCTCGACTTGCAGGGGGCGCAACGCGTCGACAACCGCATTCGCTATGGCGGCTGGTGGAGACACGGCGGCTCCTTCGCCGGCACCTTTGATACCCATTGGGTTCAAGGGCGAGAGATGGCTCTCGTGCTCGACGGTTACCGAGGGCACGTCGGCCGCAGTCGGCAGCAGATAATCCATGAAGCTGGCGTTGAGCAGCTGACCCGACGAGTCATAGACCACCTGCTCGAACAACGCATTGCCGATCCCGTGGGCGACGCCTCCATGCTGCTGGCCGTCGACAATCATCGGATTGAGGATCAACCCGCAATCGTCGACCACGTAGTACTCCAATACCGAGACGAGCCCGGTATCGGGATCCACTTCCACTACTGCCACATGAGTGCCGGATGAATAGGTGACCGTGGGGGGGATGTAGTAGTCGGTCTCCTCCAAGCCCGGATCGAGTCCGTCGGGGAGCCGGCTTCCGGGCCCTGGAGCCGACGCCAGAGCAATGTCGCGCAAGGTGAGCGAGCTCTCGGGATCGCCTCGGACCGCGACGATTCCGTCTTCGATGACCAGATCTTTGACACTGACCTCCAGCATGTCCGCAGCGATGGCAAGGACTTTGTCTCTCACTTTGAGCGCAGCGCCGTTGACTGCGGATCCTGCGGTCACCGCGGAGCGGCTGGCGAAGGTTCCTCCACCGTGGGCGATCAGATCGGTGTCTCCGGCCCTCACCGTGATTTGGTCGGGGGAGACTCCGAGAGCGTCGGCGCACACCTGAGCCAGCACCGTCTCATGACTTTGCCCGTGTGGGTTGCTACCGGAATGGACAGTGACATGTCCCGACTCGTCGACCCGGACCGTTGCGCCCTCGTGGGGCCCGAATCCGGAGCCTTCGACGTGTGAGGAGAGTCCGATCCCGATGATCCGCCCCTCCTCTCTGGCGGCACGGCGAGACTCCTCGAAATGCTCGTATCCGGAGAGGGCGAGCGCCCTATCGAATTGCTCGGGATAGTCGCCCGAGTCGTAAACGATCCGCCCCCCGTCGCGGTACAGCATCCCCATGTCGTAAGGCATCAGATCAGCTGGAATCAGGTTCTTGCGTCTTATCTCCGCAGAGTCCGCGCCCAGTCGCGCAGCCACCATGTCCACCACCCGGTCAATCACGAAGGTGGCCGAAGTCCGTCCGGCTCCCCGCACCGGAGTGTTGTCTCGCTTGTTGGTGAGAACGCAAATCCCCTCGACGTCGAAATTGTCGATCTTGAACTCGTTGCGCAGGTGCGCAGCGGTGTTGTAGGAGAGAGTGATGACGAAGGGGTTGTAGGCGCCGGCATCGATCAAGAAGCGGTCTTTGAGTCCCACGATGGTGCCGTCGTTGTCGAAAGCGACTTCCACGTCGTGGTATTGGTCTCTGGTGTGGCGAGCGTTCCCGAGGTTCTCTCGCCGGTCCTCGATCCAGCGGATAGGCAGTCGAAGCTGGATTGCCAAGAAGGGAAACAGAATCTCTTCGTTGTATATCCCCCCACCGAAGCTTCCGCCCATGTCCGGAGATATCACACGGATATGCGCCTCTGGCATCGCGAGCATGTCGGATAGGTAGCTGCGGAGAAGATGAGGCTTTTGCTGTGTCGCCCAGATCCGGAGATGATCAGTGGCGCGGTCGAACTCGACGACGACCCCCCGTGTCTCGAGGGGAGATCCGATTGACCGGTCCACCCTGATGTGGGTGCTCAGAGTGTGGTCGGCGTCTTTGAAGGCGGTGGCGACATCGCCGGAGCCGGTGTGGAAGGAGCAGTGAACGTTTCCCGGCACTTCGGGGTGGATCTGAGGGGCGTCCTCGCGCATGGCCGCCATCGGGTCGACCAGTGCCTCCAGAGGTTCATACTCGACTTCGATGGCCTCCAGCGCATCCTCGGCGACATAGCGGTTGTCTGCGAGAACAACGGCCACGGGTTCGCCCACTCGAAAGACCCTGTGTTCGGCGAGAAGCTGGGCTCGATAGGGATGCACCACGAGGTTGGTCTCGCGGGCAACGTGCTCGGGGATGGTCTTGTAGAACGGCCGAGTGATGGGGGCCGATCTTCCCGTCGAGATCCGATGCGGTGATGACCGCACGAACCCCTTCCATGTCGAGTGCAGCCGAGGTGTCGAGTCGGCTGATGTCGCCGTGGGCGATCGGACTTCTCAGAATGGCGGCTTCCACCATCCCTGGGAGTCGGACGTCGGCCAGGTATTCGCCCCGTCCGGTGATCAGATGGTGGTCCTCCTTGCGACGAACGCTCTGGCCGACGTATGTCATGACTGCATTCGGGCGAGCTCCTGCACCGCGAGAACGATGTTGTGGTATCCGGTGCAGCGGCAGAGATTTCCAGAAAGACGTTCCCTGATCACCTCCTCATCGGTGGTGGCGCCCTCTTCGAGGAACTCCACGACGCTCATGAGAAACCCTGGCGTGCAGAATCCGCACTGGAGGGCATGGTTCTTGGAGAATGCCTCTTGAACCGGATGCAGTGTCCCGTCAGCCGATTCGAGCCCTTCGACGGTTTCGATCTCCAACCCGTCCGCTTGGACGGCGAGCATGAGACACGACCTCACCGTCTTTCCATCGACAAGGATCGTGCATGCCCCACAGACCCCGTGTTCGCAGCCAAGGTGGGTGCCGGTTAGGCCGAGCTCTTCCCTGAGGAAATCGGCAAGAGTCATCCTGGGCTCGGCCGAGCCCGACCTCTCTACGCCGTTCACGATGAACCGTATTGCCATCTTGTCCGTCAAGTGCTTCCTCCTTGGGCACGAGAGACGGCCTTGTGGAGCGCCCTGCGGGTGACCACCTCGGCGAGGTGTCTCTTATAGTCTGAGTTGCCGTGGACGTCTTCCATCGGCTCGATCGAATCGTTGACCAGCTTCGCAGCGGAGTCCAGCAATAACTTCTCGGGCTCCTTGCCGGTGAGCATCTGTTCGACCGTGTCAGCTCGCAGCGGTGTCATGCCGGCAGACATCACGC
>CBDCGI010000023.1:0-197641 GCA_965216725.1 Acidimicrobiia bacterium
CGGCCAGAAACTGGAGTCGGGTGAGGTGCACCTTGTCATCAACACCCCAGGAGGCAGCCGGGCTCGCTCCGACGGGGAGACCATCCGCCGGGCTGCGCTCCGCAACTCAGTTCCATGCGTCACAACTGTCCAGGGTGGGCTGGCCGTCGCCCGCAGCCTTCGTGCCGGCAAAGGCGCAACTCACCGTCCTCGAAGTCTTCAAGAATGGCATCTGACGGCCTCCTGAGTACCGACCTTGGACCCCTGCGGTTGCGGTCGCCTTTGATTGCGGCATCGGGCACGGTGGGGGCAGTCTGGGAGTGGTCCGAGGTGGCCGACGTCTCGGTCTACGGCGCTGCCGTGGCCAAGTCGGTCTCGTCGCGACCTTGGGACGGTAGACCCCCACCAAGGATCGCCGCCGGGTCGGCGGGGATGCTCAACGGGATTGGTATTCAGAACCCTGGTATCGAGGCCTGGGCCGGGGACGTCACGCCCAGGGTGGAGGGTCTCGGCGTCCCGCTTTGGGGGTCGGCGGTGGGTGGCCAACCTTCGGAATTCGCGTCGGTTTGCCTCGGGCTCGCAGAGTGCGGGGTCAGCGCCATAGAACTGAACCTCTCATGTCCGAACCTCGACGATGGAGAGATGTTTTCGTTCTCAGCGGCCAGGTCGCGCGCAGTGATCGAAGCCTGCGCGGGCGACGCTGCAGTGCCTGTCGGCGCCAAGTTGTCTCCGAACACGCCCGACATCGTGAAAGTCGCCACCGCCTGCATTGATGCCGGAGCGAGCTTCCTCACCCTCACCAACACCGCGCAAGGTTTCGGTGTCGACCCGCTGTCGCGAAGGCCCTTGCTCAGCGGGGGAGTGGGCGGATACAGCGGCCCGGGGCTTAAGCCGATCGCCTTGCGCTGTGTTTTCGAGGTGGCCCAGGCCATGCCCGGTGTCCCGATTGTGGGTTGCGGTGGTGCATCTGATGCCGATGACGTCGTCGAGTACCTCCTCGCGGGCGCGTCCGCGGTGGCGCTGGGAACTCGGTTGCTGGCTGAGCCGAACGCCGGCCGCCGAATCGCCAGGAATCTAGAGAAGTTCTTGGTGAGACAGGGTGTCCGATCCGTTGGAGACCTGGTCGGAGCTGTGGAGGCATGGTGACGCAAGTATTTGTTGCGCTCGACTACTCGGACGCTTCAAACGCCCTTCGCATGGCCGCAACCCTGCGTGACAGCGTGGATGGCTACAAAGTGGGTCTGGAGTTGATGTGGTCCGAGGGGCCGGCAGTGGTCGCGTCAATCGCAGACATCGGACTTCCTGTGTTCGTCGACGCCAAACTGCACGACATCCCGAACACGGTGTCAGGCGCCGCAAAGGCGTTGAGCGGACTGGGAGCTCGTTACATCACCGTTCACGCGACAGGGGGTCCGGAGATGGTCGCCGCGGCGGTCGGCGGCGTACGTGACCCCGAAGGATGCGGTATTTTGGCGGTGACAGCGCTCACCTCGCTGAGTGAAGCTACGTGGGCCAAGATCGGTTTCGCCAACCCCACGGTCGACACTTCCATTGCCCTCGCAGAGAGTGCTGCGGCCGCGGGAGCGGAAGGCGTTGTGTGCTCAGTGGCGGCCTCGGCAGCGATCAAGAAGTCTGTGCGGGGGCTGGCAACCGTCACGCCAGGGATTCGTTTTGGCGGCGTCGCCCAGGATGATCAGGCGCGCGTCGGAAACCTCGACGAAGCCAAGAAGGCCGGGGCCGATGTCTGGGTAGTGGGCCGGCCCATCACCAAGGCTGCGGATCCCAAGGCTGCCGCCGACCGAATATCTCAGGCAGCGCGGCAGGCCTGAGGCCTTGATTCACGTTATGGTCAAACGGTCTCAGTACCGGAGGGAGCATGCCCACACCGCCTCAGCTCACAGATGAGCAACGAAAAGCCGCCCTCGCCAAGGCCGCCGAGGCCCGACGAGTGCGAGCCGAGAAGAAGGAGCTTCTGAAGACTGGCTCGATTCGACTGTCCGAGCTGTTCGAGGAAGCGGATGGTGACGACATCGTCGCCGGCATCAAGGTCGAGAAGCTGATCGCATCGATGCCGGGGATGGGAAAGATCAAAGCCAAGCGCATGATGGATTCGCTTGGTATTGCAGAGAACCGTCGAATTCGCGGGCTTGGCGCACGACAGAGAGAAGATCTGCTCCGAGAGTTCTCCTGATTTGATCATCACGATCTCCGGACGTCCAGGGTCCGGCAAGAGTGTCGTCGCGGCGGGAGTTGCCGAGGCCCTCGGGGTCGCGCACGTTTCGGCGGGCGACTTCATGCGCCAAATGGCGGCTGAGCGCGGCATGACGATTCTCGAGCTTTCGCGTACCGCCGAAGACGGAGGCTCCATCGACCGCGAGATCGATGCTCGAACACAGCGCCTCGCCTCGGAAGGGGGATCGTTCGTGATGGACGCACGGCTCGGATGGCACTTCGCTCCGAATTCCTTGAAGGTCTTCCTCGAGGTTCGTGCCGAGGTCGCCGCATTGCGGGTGTTCGAGGCCCGCAGGGGAGCAGAAACCGAGAATGTGGGGTTCGAGGCCACATTGGACGCGATTCGAAGAAGAACCGAGTCAGAACGCAAGCGTTATCTCATGTACTACGGCCTGGACTACACAGATCATTCCCACTACGACCTCGTGATCGACACATCCAACAAGCCCATCGACGACGTGATCGAGTCGATCCTCGACTTTGTGAAGCACAGCTGATCTGGCACGACGCCGCCCATGAGGTATCCTGGTGCACTCGATCCCCCCTTGAGGACTCATGAAACTCGAAGACGTAATTGACCAGATTGGCAACCGCTTCGCAACGGTGGTTGTCTCGGCCCGCCGGGCACGTCAGATCAACGGCTACTTTCATCAGCTCGGAGCCGGATATGGCGAGTTCGTGCCCCCTCAGGTTCACTCCCTCTCACGCAAGCCACTCACCATCGCCATGGAGGAGATAGCGGAGGGCAAGGTGGCAGTGGAGACCGCCGAGGAGTAGATGCTCCACGGCCGGCGCGTAGTCTTGTGCGTCACCGGTGGCGTGGCGGCATACAAAGCCGCCTACTTGGCTCGAAGGCTCGTGGAAGCGGGCGCCGACGTGAAGGTGGCAATGTCGCAGTCGGCGAGAGAGTTCATTGGAGCACAGACTTTCGCTTCGATAACCGGACATCACCCGGTCCTCTCATTGTTCTCAGACGAGTCTGTTTCCCCACATACCGAGCTCGCGAGATGGGCAGATCTACTGATCGTCGCGCCGGCAACGGCATCGACGATCGCAAAGGTGGCCAACGGCATATCTGACGGGTTGATCAGCGCCACGATTCTGGCTTGCAGATCCCCGGTGCTCGTCGCGCCCGCGATGCACACCGAAATGTGGGAAAGCCCGTCAACCGAGCGCAACATCGGCACGTTGATCGCGGATGGCCGCCACCTCGTTGGACCCGAGGAAGGCGAGCTCGCAGGTGGTGATGTGGGCATTGGTCGAATGGCCGAGCCAGAGGACATCGTCGATGCCGCGACCACGATTCTCGGCGGCACGGGCCGAGGAAGGAAACTGTTGATAACAGCGGGTGGCACGAGAGAGCCCATAGACCCGGTTCGTTACGTGGGAAACCGGTCTTCGGGGAAGATGGGTCACGCTCTCGCCGACGAGGCCGCAGTCCAGGGTTACGAGGTCACACTGATCACAACCTCCACTCTTCCGGCCCATCCTTCCGTGAAAGTCGTTTCGGTGGAGACCGCCCAGCAGATGCTGGAGGCTGTCTCGGGTTCTTCACCGGATGTCGCGATCATGGCAGCAGCCGTGGCCGATTTTCGGCCCGCCCATCAGCACGATCAAAAGCTCGCCCGGGGGGAAGGTACCCCGTCCGTCGAGATGGAACCGACACCGGACATCCTGGCCTCGGTCATGGAGAGGGAATCCCGACCCTACGTGGTGGGATTTGCGGCAGAGACGGGCGGATTAGATCGCGCCCGAGACAAGGCCGCGCACAAGCGAGTGGATCTGATGGTCTACAACGATGTCACCGAACCGGGTTCCGGGTTCGGCACCGACACCAACCGTGTCACCATCATCAGCAAAGATGGGACCATCGAGGAGTTGCCCCTGATAACCAAACGTGAGGTGGCCGCAAGATTGCTGGAGCGCATTGCCGCCGATATAGACCGGCAGGTTTAAGCTCGCCCGGCCCCATGAAGAGAACCTACTTCACGTCCGAGTCCGTGACAGAGGGACACCCCGACAAGGTTGCCGATGCCATATCAGACGCTGTGCTCGACGCTGCGCTCGAGTCCAACTCATTGGCACGGGTTGCCTGTGAGGTCTTCGTCACGACGGGGCTTGTCGTGGTCGGCGGCGAGATCTCGGGCTCCGAGGTCGACGTCGACCGCCTGGTTCGACGGACGGTGGATGCCATCGGCTACGACGGATTCGATCCGGCGTTCGCATCGGACACGGTTCACGTAGACGATCGTCTCCAGCCCCAGAGCGCGGATATCGCTGCGGGCGTCGACGATAAGTTGGGTGCTGGCGATCAAGGGATGATGTTCGGTTTCGCTGTCGATGAGACCGAAGAAATGATGCCAATGCCCATCCACCTCGCACATCGCCTCTCACAGCGCCTGAGTGAGGTGAGAAAGACGGGCAAGCTCGACTTCTTGCGACCTGACGGGAAGACTCAGGTAATGGTCAGGTACGACGGTCCAACTCCGGTGTCGGTCGACAAAGTCCTTATCTCGGCCCACCATTCGACAGGTATGGACCAGGCGGAGATGCGGGAGCAGGTCCGCCAAGTTGTGGTCGATGACGTTATCCCGGCCTCGATGCTGTCCCCGGACCTCGAGTTCATCTTCAATCCCACGGGCGTGTTCACCATTGGGGGTCCTGTTGCCGACACCGGGCTGACGGGTCGCAAAATCATCGTCGACACCTATGGGGGATATGCGAGACATGGCGGTGGGGCATTCTCCGGCAAGGACCCGACCAAGGTGGACCGCTCTGGCGCCTACGCCGCTCGGTGGGCTGCCAAGAACCTGGTGGCTGCGGGACTTGCCTCCAAGCTCGAGATCCAGATTGCGTACGCGATCGGCCAGCCCGACCCATTCTCCATCCACGTGGAAACCTTCGGAACTGAGCGGGTCTCGCCCGATGCCATCGAGACGGTTGTCGAGGAGGTGTTCGACTTCAGACCGTCGGCGATCATCACCAATCTCGACCTGGCCCGACCTGGCTATTCGGCCAGCGCCGCCTACGGCCATTTCGGGAGACCGGAGTTCACTTGGGAGCGGTTGAACAAGGTCTCGGAGATTCGAGCGGCAGCGAACCTCTGAGCACAGCGGTGCGGGTGATACCCGCGGTCGCAACATTCTCCGTCGACAACGGGTTTTGGTATTCCGTCCCCCGTGCCCTGTCTGAGGTCGTCGAGATCGGTTCAATTGTCCGGGTCCCGTTGTCGGGTCGGCGGGTCAGAGGCTACGTGGTGGAAGTCTCGGGGCTTGAGCGTGCGGGGCTGAAGGATGTCATCGCCGTGTCGGGATCGCGGCCGGTATTCAGCAGAGAATCCCTCCGAGGTCTGGAGTGGGCCGCCAGCCACTACTTCGCTCCATTGGCAGCCGTCCTCGACCGAGCCGCGCCTCCGAACTTGCCCAAAGACGACCCACCTTCGACATTCCCCGAGGTGCCTCAGGCCAGCGGAAGCGATGGCCTCGGAGCCGTGGCACAGGACGTCGCCGCCTCACGGAAGCGGAGACCAGTGGCTGTCGTGGGAAGGAGAGGCGAGGGTCGTTGGCTGGACTCGCTGACGCCGGTGCTTGCGAGCGGCAATTCCGTTCTGGTCGTGGTCGCCACTGCTGCGGAGGCCGAAGGCCTGTCTCGCGCCGCTCGAAGGACGTTTGGCGAGAGGATCGTGACCGTGGCCGGCGGCACCGATGCCGAGGTGACGAAGGCCTGGACGGTGGCCCGGCAGCCGGGAGTTCTCTTGGTGGGGACCCCTCGAGTCGCAGCGTGGACCCTTCCCTCGCTCGGGATGTGCGTTGTGGTTGACGAGGGGAGGCGCGCCATGAAAGACCGTCAGACTCCCACCATCCATGTGCGAGAGCTCCTCTTGCAGAGGGCTCGGGTCGAAGGCTTTTCACTGGTCTTTTTCGGTCCGACACCGAGTCTCGAGCTACTGGCAGCCGGCGTGGAGATTGTTCGCGAACCGGGCAGGTCGTGGTCCCTTGTGGAGATCGTCGACAGAAGCTCTGAGCTGCCAGGCTCTGGGTTCCTGTCGGACCGAGTAATGGCGGGAATAGGCGGAGCACTGAAGAACGGCTGGCAGACCTTCGTGTTCACACACCGACGAGTCGGATCCCAGTCCATGAGATGCGCCCACTGCCGAGCGGTGAGGGCCTGTCCTCGGTGCGGGTCGGGTCTGACGGCTGAGGCCTGTCGCCGTTGTGGTGCGAGAACCTCCCGCTGTCTGACTTGTGGTCGAGAGGAATTCGAGGCCATGGGGACCATTCCCGAACGGTTGCGTTCCGAGCTCGTCCGCAAACTGGGACCGAGTGCTGTCGCCGTGGCCCCGTCCAGCACGGCCCCCGTGGTGGTGGGTACAGAACGCAACCTTGCGGAAGCGGGGTTACACGATCTCGCTGTGGTCGCCGATGCCGACGGAATCCTGCTGGGCCACAACTACCGATCTGGCGAAGAGGCTTTGCGGGTGATCGCTCGATTGGGCAATCTCATCGCGCCTGGTTCTGGGCGCCGATTGATGGTGCAGACCTCCTTGCCCGATTCGCCGTTGGCAAGTGCGCTCAGGTCGGGTGATCCGATTCCCTACCTCGAACAACTGTTGGCGGAACGAGTCAGGGATCGGCTCCCACCCGTCACGTCCATGCTGGCCATCGAGGCCAGGGGAGAGGTCGACGCTATGGGGATGACCGCAGAGCTCCAGTTCCCGGGTGTTGCCGTCATGGGACCTGCGACAACGACAACGGGCGCACGTTGGCTGCTCCAAGGCGACCTTTCTCGCTCCCGGACGGAAATGCGGCGGCTGGTCGGGCGTTGGCGGGACACAGGTCTGACAGTCCGTGTCGACGCCGACCCCATCGATCTTTGAAGACTGGGACCGTCTACTCTCTCGACTCCCATGGCCATCTACCCAATTCGGACCTTTGGGGACCCAGTCCTGAGACTTCCCACCAAGGAGGTCTCGAACATCGACGGATCAATAGTGACTCTGGTCACGGACATGATCGACACAATGTATGACGCTCCAGGCGTCGGGCTGGCCGCTAACCAGATAGGTGTGTCGCTCAAGGTGGCCGTCTTCGACGCTCAAGATGAGCTGGGGCCACGAGTGATGATCAACCCGGTAGTCGTGGAGACAGACGGTGAGTGGGAGTACGAAGAGGGGTGTCTTTCGGTGCCGGGGCATTTCTGGCCGCTTCTGCGACCGGGGTTCGCCAGGGTGCGTGCGCTGGATTTGAACGGAAACAGCGTCGAATACGCCGGCGATGAGCTCTTGGGGAGAGTCCTACAGCACGAGGTGGACCATCTCAACGGGGGTCTTCTCCTCGACCATCTCCCGAAGCGGGTCCGAAAAAAAGCTCTGAAGGAAATACGCGAGCAGCAGATCGGTCTTCCGGTGATCGAGTGATAGAGACAGTCTTCTTGGGCACACCGGAGGCCGCTTTGCCGACCTTGGAGCTCCTGGCGACTCAGACAGAGTTGAAGGGAGTCTTGACTCAACCGGACCGCCCGAGGGGGCGTTCCCGAAAGCCAAAATTCCCGCCGGTCAAGATACGCTCTCAGGAGCTCGGAATCGGGGTTCGGCAGCCCCATGATCGGAGCTCCCTGGACGATGCGCTCGCCGCGCTCAGCCCGTACGACGTCGCGGTGGTGGTCGCCTACGGGCGAATCCTCTCCAAGTCGGCTCTCGGTTCTGCGAGGGTTGGAATGCTCAACGTCCACTTCTCACTCCTGCCTCGGTGGCGGGGCGCGGCACCCGTTGCTCGTGCTCTCATGGCGGGAGACACCATGACCGGTGTCACCATCATCGAACTCGATGAGGGTCTCGACACAGGGCCCGTCCTCACCGCTCAAGCCATCGACATTCACCCTGAAGAGAACCGAGGCGAACTCACCCAGAAGCTCTCACAGGCCGGGGCCAAGCTCCTCAACTCGGTGATCAGGGAGTATGCGTCGGGCGATCTGCAACCTGTTCCACAATCAGACCAAGGTGTCACCTATGCCCACACGATTGCGGCTGAGGACCGAGCCCTGTCAATCGACTGCGAGAGCGGCCAGTTCGTGAACCATGTCCGAGGCTTGTCGCCGGCACCGGGCGCCTATCTCGTGATCGATGGGTCTCGCGTCAAGATTCTCTCCGCCGAAGCATCCCCCGTGGGGCCGGGTTCAGGGAGTTGGGTTTTGGTCGATGGTTGGCCAGTGGTGGGTGTTGCCGAAGGCTGGGTCAGGCTGACGACCGTTCAGCCTCCCGGCAAGACCGCCATGGCCGCTGATGCCTGGGCACGTGGGCGACCTCGTACGGGGGGAAGTGTCGGGGGTTGAGGCTGCCCGACACTTACACTTGAGTCGGTGCATTCGGAAAAGGTCGCCCCATCGCTTCTGGCAGCCGACTTCGCCGATCTCGGGGCGGAGGTAGCCCGGATCGAGGAAGCTGCAGACTGGCTTCATCTCGATGTGATGGACGGACACTTCGTCCCCAACATTTCTTTCGGCCTGCCGGTGATCTCCTCACTGCGCCCACTTTCGAACCTCCGATTCGATTGTCACTTGATGACAACGAATCCTGTCGCATACCTTCCCGATCTGGCTGCGGCCGGTGCCGACTTGGTCACGATGCATATAGAAGCCCTGCCTGACCCAACCAAGGGTGCCAAGATGGCCCGGGATCAAGGTCTCGACTTCGGGCTGGTGTGCAATCCCGACACACCTCTGGACGGCATGGTCCCATTCTTCGAGCTGTGCGACGTCGTCCTGGTGATGTCGGTGGAGCCTGGATTTGGCGGTCAAGCGTTCCGGCCAGAGGTGTTGGGCAAGGTGGAAAAGGCGAGAAACTGGGTTGAGAACAGGGGTCTGGCAACCGATATTCAGATCGACGGTGGGATAAACCCAGATACCGCGCGTAGCGCCGCAGATGCGGGGGCAAACGTGTTTGTTGCGGGTACCGCCGTGTTCGGCGCCGAAAACCCGGCTGCCGCAGTGGACGAGATCAGAAGGGCCGTAACCAAGAGATGAGCGACCGGGTTCTGGTGGCAGACGACGATCCGGACATCCTGTCCGTCGTTCAGGTCAACTTCGAGCTCGAAGGTTTCGAAGTGGAGACCGCGGTGGATGGAGAGGATGCCCTGCAGAAGGCCACGGCGACTCCGCCCAACGTCATCGTTCTCGACATCATGATGCCCCGGATGGACGGCTTGACCGCACTCCATCGCCTTCGTGGTCAGGCATCGACCGCCAACATCCCAATCGTCCTGCTCACCGCTCGGGGCCTTCCCGAAGACCGGGTTCGTGGCCTCGAGCTCGGGGCCGACGATTACATCACGAAGCCGTTCGATATCACCGAGCTAGCGGCGAGGGTCAGGGCGGTCCTCAGGCGCACTCAGGCGGCCCGCGACCTGTCGCCACTCACCGGCCTACCGGGCAACTTCAAGATCACCGCCGAGATTGAAGATCGCATCGCTTCAAGACGGAAGTTCGCCCTCGTTCACGGAGATCTGGACAACTTCAAGGCCTACAACGACCACTACGGCTTCATGAGAGGCGACGAAGTGATCCGGTTTTGCGCCAGCTGTTTCCGCGAGGCTGCGGACAACCTGGGTATCACGGATGCGTTCGTCGGACACATCGGAGGAGACGATTTCGTGGCGGTGATCCCTCCCGACATCGCCGAGTCTTTCAGCAAAGAGGTGATCGAGCGGTTCGACGACGGGATCCTCGACCTATACGACACTGCTGATGCCTTACGTGGCTATATCGAGGTCATCGACCGCCGCGGTGAGAGATTTGCCTTCCCTGTGGTCTCCCTATCCCTGGGTGTAGCGTCCACGGACATGCGCGAAATCACAACCCAATGGGAGGCGTCGGCCATCGCGGTGGAGATGAAGGAGTTCGCCAAGAAGCAGCCGGGCTCCTCGTACCGCATCGACCGTCGAACGGGGTAGTTGGCAGCACATCCCTCCTTGCGGCGGGCGATCAACCTCGCGAGGCATGCCAGGCCCCACCCCAATCCCAGGGTCGGCTGCGTCATAGTCGATCAGCATGGGGACATTGTCGCTGAGGGATTCCACACGGGTCCCGGCCAGGATCACGCCGAAATAGTGGCGTTGAATCTCGCTGGCTCCAGAGCTCGAGGCTCGACCATGTATGTGACCCTCGAACCTTGTTCCCATACCGGTCGCACCCCTCCCTGCGTGGATGCGATCATCGACGCTGGTGTGGCAAAGGTGGTGATTGGGGCCGTAGATCCCGACCATCGCGTCTCGGGAGCCGGGTCGGCCGTTTTGGAGGAAGCAGGCATCGCTGTCGAGATTGCTGAGGACCAAGAGGCGAGAGACCTTGATCCGGGCTACTTCACACAACGGGAAACCGGCCTGCCCTTGATAACCCTCAAATACGCCATGACGCTCGACGGCTCCGTAGCCGCATCAGACGGATCGTCGCAATGGATCAGCGGTCCGGAAGCGAGAGCTGACGCCCACCGCTTGCGCAGTGAAATGGACGCCGTGATGGTCGGCGCCGGGACCTTCCAGCGTGACGATCCACAACTAGACGTGCGCCACGTCGGGTCGGACCACCAGCCGCAGCCCGTCATCGTGGCCGGAACGCGGGACCTGCCTGTTGACGCTCGACTGTGGGACCGCGAACCCCTGGTCATCTCCGCGTTCGATCGCCATATTCCTGCTGGCGAGATGGTCGTGGTCGAAGGGACCGGCGGGATTCCCTCTCCGGAGGAAACAGCGAAGCTCCTCGCCAGACGAGGTCTATACGACATCCTGCTCGAGGGGGGCCCCAGACTGGCGACGGCTTATTGGCAGGCCGGGTTGATCGCTCGCGGGGTCGTCTACGTCGCCGGGAAGATCGGGGGCGGACGCGGCGTTTCGCCCCTCGCAGAAGAGTTTGAGACAATTGGTGCGGCGAAGGACGTGGCCATCACTGAAATCGTCCGTCTGGGAAACGATCTGAGAATCGAGTTCAAGTAGATGTTTACCGGAATCGTCGAGCATATGGGCCAGGTCACCCGAATAGCACCGCAATCAGGGCTGACCCGCTTGGTCGTGAACCTAGGGCCCCTCGATGGGATTGCAGTTGGAGACTCGGTTTCCGTGAACGGCGTGTGCCTCACCGCTGTAGACGTCGCCCCCGAGTCGATGGCGGTGGAAGTAGTCGAAGAGTCCCTCTCTCGATCGACTCTGGGTGACCTGGTTGTGGGCGAGAGTGTCAACCTGGAGCGGGCGATGCCGGCGACCTCGCGGTTCGGCGGGCACATCGTTCAGGGGCACGTGGACGGAGTTGGCGTGGTCCAAGCCGTTGACGACGAGGAGGGCAGCCGCCGGATGGCTATCGACGTCCCAGAAGAGCTGCGGCGTTATGTCGCGGAGAAGGGGTCGATCTCTATCGATGGCGTAAGCCTCACGATCGCCGCAGTCAGCGAGACCGGATGCGAGGTCGCGCTGATCCCCCACACCCTGGAGGCGACCACGCTTGGGTTGCGTAAGTCAGGCGACCGAGTCAACCTTGAGGTCGACGTCATAGCCAAATACGTCGAGCGAATACTGGAGTTCCGCTGATGTTTGCGCCCATTCACGAGATCATCGACGCCGTCGGGCGCGGGGAAATCGTGATCATGGTCGACGACCAGGATCGAGAGAACGAGGGCGACTTGTTTGTCTCCGCCGAGAAGGTGACGCCAGAACAGATCGGTTTCATGCTCCGGCACACCAGCGGAATCATCTGCCTGCCCGTGATCGGTGAGAGGCTCGACGAGCTCGACCTACCGATGATGGTGAGCAAGAACACCGACGTTCGACGTACCGCTTTCACCGTTTCGATCGATGCCAAGGAGGGGACCACCACCGGGATATCAGCATCCGATCGCTGGAAGACGATCAAGGCGGTCGTGGACCCTGATACCAAGCCGAATGACCTGGCCAGACCGGGTCATATGTACCCGTTGCGATACCAGGAGGGCGGGGTCCTCAAGCGAGCGGGTCATACCGAGGCTGCGGTGGACATCATGGCTCTGGCCGATCTCTATCCCGCGGCGGTCTTGGCCGAGGTCATGAACGACGACGGCACGGTGGCTCGACTGCCCGAGTTGGAGCAGTTCGCCGCCCAACACAACCTCCTGATTGGCACCATCGCCGACCTCATCGCGTATAGGCGACGCCAGGAGAAGCTGGTCGAGAGGGTGGTCGAGGCCAGAATCCCCACCGACCACGGAACCTTCAACGCAGTCGGTTACAAATCGCTGGTGGACGACAGACAACACATCGCTCTCGTCATGGGTGAAGTCGGAGACGGCGAGAACATTCTGACCCGTGTCCACTCGGAGTGCCTGACGGGTGATGTTTTCGGCAGCATGCGCTGTGACTGTGGCCAGCAACTCGACGCCGCTCTTGCCATGGTTGCTGCCGAAGGTCGAGGGGTGGTGCTCTACTTCCGCGGCCACGAAGGGCGGGGCATAGGCCTCCTCCACAAGCTCGCCGCCTACCGGCTGCAAGATGAAGGGCTCGACACCGTCGACGCCAATCTCAACCTGGGCCTCCCAATCGACGCTCGTGACTACGGAATCGGATCACAGATTCTCTACGACCTCGGCGTCCGCTCGATGCGTCTTATGACGAACAACCCAACGAAACGAGCTGCCATCGCCGGCTTCGGGCTTTCGATCGTGGAGCGTGTTCCGCTGAACGTCGCCGCCAACCCCGAAAACGCCGGATACTTGGCAGCAAAGGCTCGCCGTCTTGGTCACGACCTCGACCTCGAGGCGGGAGCGTGATCCGAGAGTTATCCGGCTCCACCGACGGCTCTGGGCTGAAGGTGGGTGTTGTGGTAACCGAGTGGAATCGCACTGTCACAGACAAGCTGTTGGCGGGTGCGCTCGACAAACTTGACTCTCTCGGAGTCGAGGATGTCACAGTACTCCGGGTTCCGGGGGCCTTGGAACTGCCGATTGCAGCTCAGGCGCTCGCCAGAGGCGAGGTGGATGCGGTAGTGGCCATCGGCACAGTGGTGAAGGGCGACACCGATCATTACGACATCGTCGTCAGGCAATCCACCTCCGGGATCTCTCACGTGGCGTTGGAGGCGGGGATCCCAGTAGCGAACGCCATCCTCGCTGTCCACGATATCGCCGACGCCTTGGAGCGTGCCGGCGAGGGTGATGCCAACAAGGGTGCTGAGGCGGCGGCGGCGGCCGTGGTGACGGCGAACGCTCTCCGCCAGCTCCGTCCCTGACCCTTTCAGCCCGCCCTTCATTCCCGTTCGGGAATGTTGATAGCGGGGAGTGCCCTGGTAGCCTCCATCGCAAGTGAATAACAAGAGAGGAAGCCGCTGCTTCCCCACCAGCCCGCAATCGTCGACGAGACAACAGCGAGGCATGGTCCCCCAGATCTCTGGCACGCAGCAGGCTTTCGCTTGCTGCTTTTTTGTTGCGAACTACAGGAGGTAACAGCATCAACGAGCTCCGCGTGAACGGTGCAATCCGGGCAAAGGAAGTCAGGGTCGTCGCACCGGATGGCTCTCAGATAGGTGTCAAGAAGCTCAACGAGGCCATGTGGCTGGCAGAACAGCTCGATCTGGACCTCGTGGAAGTGGCTCCCAACGCCAAACCCCCAGTCTGCCGCCTCATGGACTACGGAAAGTACAAGTACGAGCAGTCGGTGAAGCAGCGTGAAGCCCGGAAGAACCAGACACGCACCACGATCAAAGAGCTTCGAATGAAGGTCCGGATCGGCGATCACGACTTCGACATCACTGCACGAAAAGCAGAGGAGTTTCTGCAAGACGGCGACAAGGTGAAAGTCACTATTCGCTTCAGGGGCCGGGAACAGGAGCGCCCCGGCTTCGGCAAGGACCTGATGGACCGTCTCGCTGAAGCCGTTGACCCAGTCGGGACAGTGGAACAACCACCAAAGATCGAAGGCCGGAGCATGACGATGGTGTTGGCACCCTCGAGGACGCAACGACCGACCACACAAAACGAAGAAGAGCCGAAAGAGAGCTAGGAGACGTCATGCCGAAGATGAAGACTCACAGCGGCGCCAAGAAGAGAATCAAAGTCACCGGATCGGGCAAATACATGAGACGCCAATCCGGCAGGGGTCATCTGAGACTCGCCAAAGGCAAGAGCACCTATCGCCGTCGCACAGGCGACGTCGAATTGGCACCCGGTGATACGCGGACCATCAAGAAGCAGCTAGGTCGCTGAGCACAGGAGGTTTGAAATGGCACGTGTGAAACGGGCGGTCCACGCCAAGAAATCACACAAGAAGGTCATCGATCGCGCCAGCGGATACAAAGGTGCCCGAAGCCGGCGCTTCAAGACCGCCAACGAGCAGGTCATGCATGCGATGCAGGACGCTTATCGGGATCGCCGAGCCAAGAAAGGCGACTTCCGACGACTCTGGATCGCTCGGATCAACGCGGCAGCGAGGCAGAACGGGACAACGTACTCACAGTTCATTGCCGGGCTCAAGGCCAACGAGATCGAAGTCAATCGGAAGATGCTCGCCGAAATGGCGGTGAACGACCCAGACGCGTTCTCGCACTTGGTCGAGGTCTCAAAGAAGGGCTGATTCCGATCGGGACAACGGCGGACCCGGTCAGAGGGCACCGGAGTAAACGTGTCGTTGAAGCCGCCAAGCTGCACCGCGCCCGAGAGCGTCGCACGCGAGGCTTGACCCTCGTTGAGGGTCCCGAGCTGCTGCGGGATGTCGTCGCTTCCGGGGCCAAAGTCGTCGAGATCTTCGACACCAGCCCAAGTGGCCCAGACGTCACTGCCGTTGACGAACGAGCACTAACACGTTTGGCAGGCACCAAGAACCCTCGAGGTCCGGTCGCAGTCGTCGAAATTCCCATCGAGTGGCTGGACAGAACCAAAAACCTTCTGGTGTCCGTCGGCGTCTCAGACCCGGGCAATGTCGGAACGATGGTCAGAACGGCGGCGGCGTTCGGATGGGGGTTCGCCTACCTCGAAGATACCGCTGACCCATGGGCACCCAAGACGATCCGCGCCGGTGGAGGTGGCCAGTTCCAAACTTCCATCGCCCGGATCGGCTCAATCGCCGAACTGGCAGAGTGGACATCGGTGGCGACAACAGTTCAGGGGGGCTCCTCACCCGATGATGTCGAAGGCGGTCCGATTGCGCTCCTGATCGGTGCGGAGTCCGGGGGCCTCCCAGACAATGTGTTGGAGCATGCGGATTATGCAGTGACCATCGAGACACCGGGGGCGACCGAGAGTCTCAATGCGGCAGTCGCCGCCGGAATCTTGATCCACGCCTTCTCGGGCAAACCGGCCGCCGGGGTCTAACCTCCCGCCGGATGACCACAGCCAAACTCAACGAGATTCTGGGGGAGGCCCCCGCAGCTGTCGACTCTGCAGAGAGCCTTGCCGCGTTGGAGAAGATTGAAAGCGAGCTACTGGGTCCGAATTCGGAAATGATCCGCATCCGGTCTTCTATCGGCAACTTGGACCCGGAAGAGCGACCCGCCGTTGGCGCCGAGGTCAACCGGGTGTCCACTCTGATCCAGGAGATGATCGCCACTCGCCGATCGGCATTGTCGGTGATCGAAGAGACGGAGCGTCTTGAACAGGAGCGGCTGGACCTCACCCTGGAGAGGATCTCCCTCCAAGCCGGATCGTTGCATCTCATCCAGCAAACCATCGACGAGATCGTCGACATATTCGTGGCTCTCGGCTATCAGATGGCTGAAGGGCCCGAAGCAGAGCTGGCTTATTACAACTTCGATGCACTCAACACCCCGCCCACGCATCCGGCGCGTCTCGAATCGGACACGATGTATCTCGACTGGGGTGACCCCGCTGATGAAGTGCTCATGCGCGCTCATACCTCTCCAATGCAGGTGCGATGGATGGAGACTCACGATCCGCCGGTCTACATCGTGGTTCCGGGGCGGGCCTACCGATTGGACACGATCGACGCCACCCATCTCCCCGCGTTTCATCAAATAGAAGGTCTGGCGGTTGACCACGGGATCACATTCTCCGACCTGAAAGGGACCTTGCTTCATTTTGCCCGTGAGTTCTTCGGGGCCCAGACCGAGGTTCGGCTCCGTCCAAGCTTCTTCCCGTTCACCGAGCCCAGCGCCGAGCTCGACGTTTCATGCTTCAACTGCGACGGCGGTGAGGCCGACTGCCGGGTGTGCAAAGGCGCCGGCTGGCTGGAGATGGGTGGATGCGGCATGGTCGACCCGAATGTGTTCGAGGCGGTCGGATACGACCCGGACGCCGTCACGGGGTTTGCCTTTGGCATGGGCGGTGAAAGGCCGGCAATGGTCCGCCACGGCATCGACGACATCCGCCACCTCGTTGACAACGACATCCGCTTCTTGAGGCAATTCTGATGAGAGACTGGCTCCAGCCGTGCTGATCCCGCTGCGATGGCTTCAGGAATTCATCGACCTCCCCACCACCGATCCAGACGAGCTTTCCGCCGCACTGGCGATGATCGGCCATGAGGTCGAGGGTTATGAGGTGTTGAAGCCAGATTGGACTGAAGTTTCTGTGGGCAGAGTCCAAGAAATCTCAGCTCATCCAGACGCCGACAAGATCAGAGTCTGTGGAGTCGAGGCTGGCGACGGCCAAACCCAAATCATCTGCGGCGCCTGGAATTTCGAAGTCGGGGCGATGGTGGCCGTTGCCAAACCAGGAGCCGTCCTGGCCGGAGGATTTGAGATCGGTTCACGAAGGATTCGCGGAGTCGACTCTCACGGGATGATCTGCTCGGAACGCGAGTTGGGGTTGGGTGATGATCACGAGGGAATCTTGGTGCTCGATGGAGAACCCGAGATTGGAACTCCGCTGTCCGATCTCGTCGAGCTTCCAGACGTCGTTTTTGACATCTCGATCACCTCCAATAGGCCGGACGCAATGTCACTGGCCGGGGTGGCCCGCGACATCAGCGCTTTCTATGGCACGCAGTATCGGATTCCGGAGGTGACGCTGAACGCGGCGCCGGGT
Organism: Acidimicrobiia bacterium; assembly: GCA_965216725.1. GTDB lineage: Bacteria > Actinomycetota > Acidimicrobiia > Spongiisociales > ZC4RG35 > JACZUI01. The sequence goes on from CBDCGI010000023.1 coordinate 17,201, forward strand.
GACACCGACTTGGCTGTCGAGGTCCAAGACGCAGACGGCTGTCGCAGATTTGTGGCCCGTGAGATCGTCGATGCCTCGCTTGGACCCTCGCCGTTTCGGGTCCGTCATCGGCTGCGGAAAGCGGGAGTCCGGCCAATCTCGAATGTGGTGGATATCACCAATTACGTAATGCTCGAACTCGGTCACCCTTTACATGCCTTCGATGCCGACACGATCGAAGGCGGAAAGCTGATCGTCAAGAGAGCCGTTCAAGGAGAGACGTTGGCCACTCTCGATGGCGAAGAGCGTTTGCTTACGCCCGACGACCTGATCATCTACGACGCTGCGGGCCCGACGTCTATGTCCGGAACCATGGGCGGCGCCCGCTCCGAGGTCAGTTCAGACACCACCAGAGTGATCATGGAGGCCGCTTCCTGGGATCCGCCAACCATCATGTATATGTCGCGGCGCCACGATCTGCGTTCGGAAGCCTCCAATCGTTTCGAAAGGGGGGTAGACCCCAACCTCGCCGAAGTCGCCAACGCCAGGGCCACCGCGATGGTTGCCGAGCTTGCGGGCGGCAAGCCGCTTGCCGGCTATGTCGACGTAGTGGCCGGCGACTTGAGCCCGGTCGAATTGGACCTGAGGCTAAATGACGTTGCCCGAATCCTCGGTCCCGGATTCTCATCCGGAGATGTGGTTTCGATCCTGAGGCGACTCGGTATGCAAGCGACTGGAGAAGACCCGATTCACGTCGTTGTTCCCACCTACCGCCCTGACGTCACCCGACCCGTGGATCTCGTTGAGGAAGTGGCGCGGATCCATGGATACGAGAAGTTCGCCTCCACGTTGCCAACCGGGCATGCAGGAGGTCTGACACGCGAGCAACGGCGTGTCCGCAGCATCCATCGCACGCTCACCGGCTTGGGATTGAACGAAGTTGTGACCTTGCCGTTTGTCAGGGAGCCGGACCTGGTGGCGGTTGGGGCCGACCTCGAGGGTTTGGTCGAGGTGAAGAACCCGCTTCGCGATGAAGAAAGGCGCCTTCGTCCGACTTTGCTGGTGAACCTGTTGCGAGCCGTGCGTTTCAACGTGGCCCGCGGAAATCAAGACGTCGCCTTCTATGAGACCGGTTCGGTCTTCCTCAATCATCCTGCCGACTCCGATACGCGACTGCCTGCCCAGCCGGATCGGTTGGCGTGGGTGGTGGCCGGCGGATTCGGCCCGGCCATCATGGGCGAGCACCTGTTGCAGGGGGGTGCCGACCTATCGCTGGCAATAGTCACGGCTCTCGCTGAGCATCTCAACCTCGATGTCACCATCGAGTCAGGCATTGCCGGCGGCTTTCACCCGGGCCGGTCGGCCGTCGTCGATGCGTCCGGCGTGAATATCGGTCACGTCGGAGAGCTCCACCCCAGAGCAGCAGCCCATTTCGAGCTGCCAGGCCAAGTGGCCATCGCAGAGCTGGATCTCTCGGCACTTGCCGTTCCCACCGACCACGTCGAGGCACGGTCTCCGTCAGTTTTCCCCTTTGTTGATTTCGATTTGTCGTTCGTTATCACAGACGTGTTTCGGGCGGTCGACCTGGTCGAAGCGACGGTTTTGGCTGCCGGTGACTTGGTAGAGACGGCGCGCGCATTTGATGAGTACCGCAGCGACGACATGGAGAAAGGAACCAGGGCCGTCGCAATCAGGTATCGGCTCCGGTCGTCCGATCGCACTCTCACAACCGAAGAAGTGTCCCCGGTGCGTGCCAGGATGATCGAAGCTGCGGAATCGCTAGGTGCCACACTTCGCGGCGCCCAGTGATGGCAGGGTCCTTCGATTTCCTCGGAGGATCGCCTGAGGAAGCTGCGCCACTCTTACTGGGGAATCGTCTCGTCTCCGAGCAGGACGGCGAGAGGGTTGTCGTTCGCATAACCGAGGTCGAGGCTTATAAAGGATCCGATGATCCGGCGTCGCACGCGTTCCGAGGACGTACCCCGCGCAACGGGTCGATGTTCGAGCGACCTGGGACGTTGTACGTCTATCGCAGCTATGGGATTCATTGGTGCTGCAACGTCGCCTGCGGACCCGAAGGCGTTGGTTGGGGGGTCTTGTTTCGCGGTGCTCAAGTGGTCGAAGGTGAGGGGGTGGTTTCTCGGCGGCGAGGGCGTACCGATCAGCTAGCCAACGGTCCGGGCAAGCTGGCGCAGGCATTAGGGATCGGTGGATCCTGCGACGGCACCGACCTGCTGTCGGCAAGCTCCGAGATCCGACTGGAGCATGGCGAGAGCCCTCGCAACATCCTGGCCACCCCTCGCGTTGGGATCAGCCAAGGGATGGAGCGACCTTGGCGCTTCGTCGAGGCGACAGAGGTGTCCGCCTGACCCATCGGTTGGGGGATCTTCAACGAGAACGTTTACGCTCACCGGCTCATGAACACCCGACCAGCTGAGCTTCTCCGACGACATACGGACGCCGTCGTCCCGGACGCCGACCTCGAGGCCAAACTGGAACTCGGTCGTCCGCTGCGAGTGAAGCTGGGCCTCGACCCGACGGCCCCAGCCGTCACGTTGGGATGGGCAGTTGTGCTTCGCAAGCTCCGACAGTTTCAGGAACTGGGTCACACAGCAGTCCTGATAGTTGGTGATTTCACCGCCCAGGTCGGCGACCCATCCGACAAGGACGCTCAACGTAAGAGGCTGACCGCCGAAGAGGTAAACGGCTATGCCGACAATGTGCTCGGCCAATTCGAGAAGATTCTGCTCCCGGAGAATCTGGAGATAAGGCGCAACTCGGAGTGGCTGTCATCGCTCGACATGTACGGACTCCTTGAATTGACGTCCTCTGCCACCGTCGCTCAGATGCTGGAGCGCGCCGATTTCGCCAAACGTTACGAATCGGGGAATCCGATCTCGATCATGGAATTCCTGTACCCGCTACTGCAGGGCTACGACTCGGTTGCCGTCGAAGCCGACGTCGAGCTCGGTGGGAGCGACCAACTCTGGAACCTCATGATGGGTCGTGTGGTTCAAGAGCGTTACGGGCTCGATCCTCAGGTGGCGATGACCATGCCCCTTTTGGTTGGCACCGATGGCACGCAAAAGATGTCGCAATCGTTGGCTAACTACATAGGAGTTGACGAAGAGCCGGCCGAGATGTTTGGCAAGACAATGTCCATTCCGGACACGGCGATGGGGGAGTGGTTTCGCCTCGCCGCCGACTACGACAACGACGCGGTCGAAGCCGTCGAGGCCGAGATCAAATCGGGGGCGCTTCATCCGGGTGACGCCAAGCGGCGCCTTGCCCGGGCGATAGTAGGTGTCTACTGGGGGAGGGAGGCTGCCGTCAGTGCGGAGGCTTCTTTCGACCAGGTGTTCAAATCGGGGGGAGCACCCGATGAGATGGACGAGTACCAACTGCCATCCGAGGACCCTGTCGTCTTGACCTCACTGATTCGCGACATCTTCGGCATCTCTGGGTCGGAGGCGAGGCGTCTCGTCTCCCAAGGTGCCGTCTCGATCGATGGGGAAGTCTTCGAAAGGCTCGAAGTCGAGAGAGCCAGACTACGTGGTTCAGTTCTCAAGGTGGGAAAGCGACGTTTCGCGAGATTGGTTGATTGACTTGTGTTGCACTCAACACGGGTTATGATTCCGACTCGCGGTTAGGAACGACCAGTTCCTCACCACCCACCACCGGTGGGGCGCTTTTCTCGCGCCGCACCGGATTGTTATCTGTATCGGGGACGGCTACCATTGCCCGCCCGCCTGACACATGACATGTTTGGTGTGGAGCTAATGGGCTCCTTGACAACTGAACAATGTGCCAAAAGCCAGCATGTGAGCTCCCGCTGCCGATCAGGTATGGAGCGAACATCTATGACGATGAACGCCTCCGGGAGACCGGAGGTGGGCAAAGTAGCAATCAGCTCCAGGGTTTCACGAACCCTGGACCCAATTGCAAACCCTTCATTGACAGGATTGGTGAGCGTCCTCGGACGTTCGCCGTGAATGTACGTTGGAGAGTTTGATCCTGGCTCAGGACGAACGCTGGCGGCGCGCTTAATGCATGCAAGTCGAGCGACGCACTCCGGAGGGGTAACCCACTGGAATGACGGAGCGGCGAACGGGTGAGTAACACGTGAGCAACCTGCCCCACAGACCGGGATAGCCCAGGGAAACCTGGATTAATACCGGATACCCTCGAAGGACCACATGGTCCATTGAGGAAAGGCCTTTGCGCTGTGGGATGGGCTCGCGGCTTATCAGCTAGTTGGTGGGGTAACGGCCTACCAAGGCATCGACGAGTAGCTGGTCTGAGAGGACGATCAGCCACACTGGGACTGAGATACGGCCCAGACTCCTACGGGAGGCAGCAGCAGGGAATCTTGCGCAATGGGCGAAAGCCTGACGCAGCGACGCCGCGTGGGGGATGAAGGCCTTCGGGTTGTAAACCCCTTTCAGGAGGGAAGAAATTGACGGTACCTCCACAAGAAGCCCCGGCCAACTACGTGCCAGCAGCCGCGGTAATACGTAGGGGGCGAGCGTTGTCCGGAATCATTGGGCGTAAAGAGCTCGTAGGCGGTTCAGCAAGTCGGCTGTGAAAGTCCGAGGCTCAACCTCGGAATTGCAGTCGATACTGTTGTGACTTGAGTTCGGTAGAGGAGAATAGAATTCTCGGTGTAGCGGTGGAATGCGCAGATATCGAGAGGAATACCAGTAGCGAAGGCGGTTCTCTGGGCCGATACTGACGCTGAGGAGCGAAAGCGTGGGGAGCAAACAGGATTAGATACCCTGGTAGTCCACGCCGTAAACGTTGGACACTAGGTGTGGCGTTCTGATCAACGAATGCCGTGCCGAAGCTAACGCATTAAGTGTCCCGCCTGGGGAGTACGGCCGCAAGGCTAAAACTCAAAGGAATTGACGGGTCCCCGCACAAGCGGCGGAGCATGCGGCTTAATTCGATGCAACCCGAAGAACCTTACCTGGGTTTGACATCACGGGAAAAGCTGTAGAAATACAGTGTCCATTAGGGCCCGTGACAGGTGGTGCATGGCTGTCGTCAGCTCGTGTCGTGAGATGTTGGGTTAAGTCCCGCAACGAGCGCAACCCTTGTCCTATGTTGCCAGCGGTTCGGCCGGGGACTCATAGGAGACTGCCGGGGATAACTCGGAGGAAGGTGAGGACGACGTCAAGTCATCATGCCCCTTATATCCAGGGCTGCACGCATGCTACAATGGCCGGTACAACGGGCAGCGACCCTGCGAAGGTGAGCGAATCCCCCAAAGCCGGCCCCAGTTCGGATTGGAGTCTGCAACTCGACTCCATGAAGTCGGAGTCGCTAGTAATCGCGGATCAGCAAAGCCGCGGTGAATGCGTTCTCGGGGATTGTACACACCGCCCGTCACGTCACGGAAGTCGGCAACACCCGAAGTCAGTGGCCCAACCCTATGGGAGGGAGCTGCCGAAGGTGGGGTCGGTAACTGGGACGAAGTCGTAACAAGGTAGCCGTACGGGAACGTGCGGCTGGATCACCTCCTTTCTAAGGAGCAGAAACGAATCCGGCTTGATTGACCGGATTCCAGCTCTTAGTTGATCTGCTGGTTATTCGATCGGTCAACGAGAGACCATGGGGTGGAACGGTTTATCCGGATGAGCCTCGAAGTTTCAAGCGGTCCCGAATCGGGCACATTGTTCAGTCGTGAAGGAGTCCTTCGCCTCGCTTGAGGCAGGACTGCTTCAGGCACCTTGAGAACTGCATAGCGAGCACAATGAAAGTCTTGGATTCTCTATATTCCAAGCTACTAAGAGTTAACGGTGGATGCCTAGGCGTTAGAAGCCGATGAAGGACGTGTCAGGCTGCGATAAGCCTCGGGAAGCTGTCAAGAAAGCGTCGATCCGAGGATTTCCGAATGGGGAAACCCGGCCGGGGTCATGCCCGGCCACTCTGGTCTGAACACATAGGACCAGTTGAGGTAAGCAGGGGAATTGAAACATCTCAGTACCCTGAGGAAGAGAAAGCAATAGCGACTCCCTGAGTAGTGGCGAGCGAAACGGGAAGAGCCCAAACCCGCACAGTGTGATAGCCCGGTGGCGTTGCTGTGTGGGGGTTGCGGGACCCATGTCTCGATACACCGGTATCGAGCTGAAGTTACAAAGGCGGCGGTTAGTCGAACACAGCTGGAAAGCTGGGCCACAGGGGGTAATAGCCCCGTAGACGAAAACCACTGCCCTTCAGATTGGTGTTCCCAAGTATCACGGAGGATATTCCGTGTGAATCTGCGAGAACCACCTCGTAAGGCTAAGTACTCTCTAACGACCGATAGCGGACAAGTACCGTGAGGGAAAGGTGAAAAGAACCCCGGCGAGGGGAGTGAAATAGTACCTGAAACCGTTGACTTACAAGCAGTAGGAGGGGTCTTTATGGCCCTGACTGCCTGCCTTTTGAAGAATGAGCCGGCGAGTTACCGGTATGTGGCGAGATTAAGGCGTTAGCCGTAGTCGAAGCGAAAGCGAGTCTTAATAGGGCGCATAGTCGCATGCCGTAGACCCGAAGCCGAGTGAGCTATCCATGGGCAGGGTGAAGCGAGGGTAAGACCTCGTGGAGGCCCGAACCCACCAAGGTTGAAAACTTGGGGGATGACCTGTGGATAGGGGTGAAAGGCCAAACAAACTCGGCGATAGCTGGTTCTCCCCGAAATAGCTTTAGGGCTAGCGTCGTACGTTTCGTACTGGGGGTAGAGCACTGATTGGACTAGGGGGCCTACAAGCTTACCGAATTCAGTCAAACTCCGAATCCCATTACGCCAAGTGCGGCAGTCAGACTACGTGGGATGAGCTTCGTGGTCGAAAGGGAAACAGCCCAGATCGTCAGCTAAGGCCCCTAAGTGTGTACTAAGTGGGAAACGATGTGGAGTTGCTCAAACAGCCAGGATGTTGGCTTAGAAGCAGCCACCATTTAAAGAGTGCGTAACAGCTCACTGGTCGAGTGATTCTGCGCGGAAAATGTAACGGGGCTCAAGTACACCGCCGAAGCTACGGGATTCCAGTCCATTCGTGGACAGGGATCGGTAGGGGAGCGTCGTGTTGCCAGCGAAGCGGCGGCGGAAGCCAGCCGTGGAGGCTTCACGAGTGCGAATGCCGGCATGAGTAGCGAAAGAAGAGTGAGAATCTCTTCCGCCGAATGTCCAAGGGTTCCTGGGGAAGGTTCGTCCGCCCAGGGTAAGTCGGGACCTAAGGCGAGGCCGCGAGGCGTAGTCGATGGATAACCGGTTGATATTCCGGTACCACTCTGCGTGCGCCCCGGCCGAATCTGGTTTGCTAAGGAAAGCCCCTTCGGGGGCCTACCGACCCAGCCAGTAGTAGGCCAGCGAAGGAGTGACGGGGAAGGCTAGACGGACCCGGGCGATGGTTGTTCCCGGGGTAAGCGTGTAGGGCGAGGTCCAGGCAAATCCGGACCTCACAATGCCTGAGACGTGATGCCGAGCCGCTTTAGGCGAAGCCGTTGAAGCCATGCCTCCGAGAAAAACTTCTAGCGAGCACGAAGAGTGCCCGTACCCCAAACCGACACAGGTGGACAGGTAGAGAATACCAAGGCGAGCGAGATAACTCTGGTTAAGGAATTCGGCAAAATAGCTCCGTAACTTCGGGAGAAGGAGCGCCCCGGTAAAGTAAAAGGACTTCGCGTCCTCGAGCTTGAGGGGGCCGCAGAAACCAGACCCAAGCGACTGTTTACCAAAAACACAGCAGGGTGCTAAGTCGCAAGACGATGTATACCCTGTGACGCCTGCCCGGTGCCGGAAGGTTAAGTGGATAGGTTAGCTTCGGCGAAGCTTTGAAACTAAGCCCCGGTAAACGGCGGCCGTAACTATAACGGTCCTAAGGTAGCGAAATTCCTTGTCGGGTAGTTGATATAACCTGCCCAATTATCTAGCAATAGATATGGAATACACCCGCTCATAACGGCGAAACCCAAACAGAAGATGCTGTGGGCGATGCCGTGGGAAGTCGGCCGACAGGCTTGACCCCGTAACGACTGAACCGAAAGGTGAGGCGGCGGTTCCTGTCACAACCCATCCATACGGTTGGGAAATGGCAAATCTAAGAGCGCCGCAACACGCGGGCCCTCGTTATCAGACCGATGTCGCTTCGTACATCTCGGGCTACTTCGACGGCGAAGGATGCTTCTCCGTCGCAATTGGCCCCCGATCCAAACTAAGGGTCGGATGGGAGGTACGCCCCAGCATCTCAGTCAGTCGGAATGCTGACCGATCTGAGGTGCTCGAGCTCGTAGCCGAGTTCTTCGGTTGCGGCTCAATTCGCCCCGATCCCAGTGATCACACGTTGAAATGGGAGTCGCGGCGCCTGAACGACCTTGTCGGGAAGGTGCTGCCCCACTTCGAGCGGTATCCGCTGATGTCGGGAAAGCAGAACGACGTCGATCTACTCGCGACGGTCTGCCGGATGATGGTCGACAAGCATCATCTCCGAGGAGCAGGGCTCCTCGCGATCGCCGAGCTGGCGAGCCAAATGAACCCAAGTGGTTCGAGGCGCTACTCGGTGACGGAGATCAAAGCGAGTACGAGGTGAAGGCATAGTCTGTCCCACTGGAAACAGTGGAATTAGATGAAGTTCCGACCTGCACGAATGGCGTAACGACTTGGGTACTGTCTCAACCAGAGACTCGGCGAAATTGCAGTGTGAGTAAAGATGCTCACTACCTGCGGCAGGACGGAAAGACCCCGGAACCTTTACTGTAGCTTGACATTGGTGTCTGGCATGTGATGTGCAGGATAGGTGGGAGACTGAGAAGCGGCGGCGCTAGCTGTCGTGGAGTCAACGTTGAAATACCACCCTTTACATGACGGCCATCTAACTTCGGTCCGTAATCCGGATCAGGGACAGTGTCTGGTAGGCAGTTTCACTGGGGCGGTGGCCTCCTAAAGTGTAACGGAGGCGCCCAAAGGTTCCCTCAGCCTGGTCGGCAATCAGGCGTTGAGTGTAAATGCACAAGGGAGCTTGACTGCGAGACCTACAAGTCGAGCAGGGACGAAAGTCGGGATTAGTGAACCCATGGTGGCACGTGGGTGTGCCATGGTTCATCGGCTAAAAGGTACTCCGGGGATAACAGGCTTATACCCCCCAAGAGTCCATATCGACGGGGGTGTTTGGCACCTCGATGTCGGCTCGTCGCATCCTGGGGCTGGAGCAGGTCCCAAGGGTCGGGCTGTTCGCCCGTTAAAGCGGCACGCGAGCTGGGTTCAGAACGTCGTGAGACAGTTCGGTCCCTATCCGCCGCAGGCGCAGGAAGTTTGAGAGGAGCTGCCCCTAGTACGAGAGGACCGGGGTGGACGTACCTCTGGTGTGCGAGTTGTACTGCCAAGTGCACGGCTCGTTGGCTAAGTACGGACGGGATAAGCGCTGAAGGCATCTAAGTGCGAAGCCCACCTCGAGATGAGACTTCCCACCCTTTGTGGGGTAAGGCCCCTGGTAGACGACCAGGTTGATAGGCCGGACGTGTAAGCACAGCAATGTGTTCAGCGGACCGGTACTAATAGGCCGAGGGCTTGGAATTGAATCCATGATCGATTTGTGCTCGCTATGGAGCGCTCGAGGCGCCGGCCTTGAGACGTGAAGATTTGTCCGGTGGTGATAGCGGCAGGGAACCACCCGTTCCCATTCCGAACACGGAAGTGAAACCTGCCAGCGCCGATGGTACTTGGGGAGTAGTCCCCCGGGAGAGTAGGTCACTGCCGGACATCAAACGTGGAGGGGCCGCCAGCTAGCGTTGGCGGCCCCTTCTTATTTGGACCCTTTCTTCTGGAACAGGAATGAACACACCTTCAGACAGCCGATCGGCCCACGGCGGGCGCAAAAAGCCGCACCAGGCGCGTCAGAACCGCCGATCTCTGACTGCTGTCCCTGGAGGCGAGCTACCGAAATGGGTTCGCGACGAGATCCAGCGCTCCACACCAAAGGACCGCCGAGAGCCGGCCATCAGACATCTCGCCAAGGCGGTCGAGAATTACGCCGACGAGAGATACCCCGCCGCTCTGCCCGACCTTCGGAAGGCAAAGCAGCTAGCGCCCCGTTCGTCCACCGTCCGTGAGCTACTGGGCCTCGCCGCATACAACACCGGTAACTGGGATGAGGGCCTACGAGAGCTGAGGACGTTTCGGCGGATAACGGGCGATGTGATCCACATGCCTGTAGAAATGGACTGTCTGAGGGCTTTGGACCGGCCACAGGATGTCGTCAAGACGTGGAACCTGTTGAACGATTTGGAGCCGAAGAGCGTTTCTCATGAGGCGAGAGTCGTCTACGGCTCGTTCCTTCTCGATCAGGGGAGTCCCCGAGAAGCATGGAACGTTGTCAAGCCGGGCCGTCTCGTTGCGTCCCCGTCGCCAGGTGAGCTACGCCGCTGGTTCGTGGCCGCAAGGGTCGCAATTGCGGCTGACGACCCTGACGCGGCACGGCGCATCATCGCAGCGCTCGATGAGCAAGAGGTCGACTTCGAAGGTGTCGACGAATTGCGGGCGCTTCTCGACTAATCCTGTCACACCCACCGGGCACCCTGATACTCAGTCCGCGCTCCCCGAACTAGCAAGGGGGAGAACCATGGATTCAAACGTGCTGGATCTCAATCTCGTCGTCCTCTGTGGACGACTGGCCACCGACCCGGAGATCCGGGTCTTCGACTCCGGATCGAGGCTCGTACGTCTACTCGTCACCGTCCGGGCACAAGCCCCGAGAAGGCGAACCGATGTCATTCCGGTCACATACTGGGATCCGTCCGATGATTTTGTCGAGGAGCTACCCGGTCGAGCCCATCGTGTCTGGGTCTGCGGGGCCGTGCAGCGGCGCTACTGGGAGTCGCCGGATGGACGCAGAAGCAGAATCGAGGTCGTTGCCGAAGCCATCAACTTCAAGGACGTGCTGGATTTGGAGCCAGTGTCAACACCGTCCTGACCAGGGAGTTAGTCCGGTTGACACCAGGGTTACAGTGGGCGAGTCAGCTCACCCTCTCTTCCCTGTGGAGATCGACCTTGCCCTGGTACTGGACCGACGACATCGCAGCATCCCTCCCGGAGATCGATCGAGTCCTTGTGAAGGAGCTAATCGACGCGGAAGGTGGACCTGTCGCCATACGACGACGCGAAGCCACCCTCGACGAGTTGCTCGAGGGGCTCGGAGACGGGGAAGACCTGCCATTAGCGGCATGAATTGAGGGCCCTCTTCACTCCGCGCTGGATCGCAGCACACGTCTTGGTTCTGGTGCTCGGCATCACCTTTGTCGGTCTCGGCATTTGGCAACTGAGCCGGCATGACGAGCGTCAACAACAAAACGCCATCGCCAGTGAGCGTTACCTCGCTGACCCCATCCTGGTGGAAGTTATGTTGGAATCCGCCGGACCAGACATCGAGACCCTCGAATTCAGAGCGGCGACAGCTAAGGGCACATTCGACCCAGCCGAGGAGGTGCTCATCAGAAGTCAGGTCCACCTGGGCAACGCTGGTTTCCACGTCCTGACACCCCTGGTTAATGCCCTCGGGGAGGCGGTCCTCGTCAACCGGGGATGGGTACCGCTCACAATGGACGAGGCGCCAGTCACTTCGGCTCCGCCACCCACGGGCGAGACTGAAGTCCAAGCGTGGGTCCACCTGACCCAAACCCGGGGAGCTTTCGGGCCTAGAGACCCTGACACCGGCGATCTAGACACGATGAGCCGCGTTGACATAGAGCGGATTCAACAGCAGATCCCGTACCCACTGGCTGAGGTTTATCTGGTGCAGCTCACGGACGGCCGGGAAGATCTTCCCGTGCCTGTCGAAGCTCCAGCTTTCGACGACGAGGGGCCACATTTTGCCTACGCAATCCAATGGTTTGCGTTCGCCCTGATAGGTCTCATCGGCTATTGGTTTCTACTCCGGCGTGCGATCGGCCGGCTTCCTGGGTCGTCCGACGCGCCGGCTATTACGGAGCGAGTTCCTTAGCCAGATCCTCGACGACATCGAATCGTGGGTCGTCGTCGAAAACCTGCGGATCGACTTTGATCTTCGCCGACCGTGTTCCAGCGCCGACAATCACCCAGTCGTGATCCAAGACGCGAGAGTCGATCCAGATCGGCACATCATCCGGTATGCCGAAAACAGTGACGCCCCCGATCTCCTGGCCGGTCAGCTCTTTGGTGGCGTCAGCTTGGGCAAATGAGGCTTTTCTGACTCCGAGGTCTCGCCTCACCTTCCCGTTCACATCGAGGCGAGTAGTCGCCAGTACCAGACAAATGACGTGATGGCCCTCCGGCTTGCGAGAAGAAACGAGGATGGCATTCGCCGATCTTTCAAGAGGAATGCCGTAGGCCTCGCAGAACTGAGCTGTGTCGGCAAGGTCGGGGTCGCAAGCCATCTCCTCGTATTGGATCCCACGCATGTCGAGATCGGAGAGAACAGCGGGATCAGCCGGCACTCAGCCCATCCGGGGCTCGGTCGCGGCAATCACCGGAGCGATCCGCTCCAGGTATTCCTTCTCCCGATGGTCATGGAACATGTCCCACGTCGAAATAGTCGACGTGTCTTCTATCCGGTCGACGATGAGAACACCGTCGAGATGATCCATCTCGTGCTGCACGGTGCCTGCACTCAGGCCCCGGTAGTCCTGAGTGAACGGTGCGCCTTCCCGGTCATAAGCGGAAACCCTGATGTTCATATAGCGGTGCAGATCGCCTCGGATAGGCACCGACAGACATCCTTCGTTGTTAAGGAAAGTGTCGTTGTTCAGGATCGAGATCCTCGGGTTGATGAGAACTGTCAAGGGTATGGGCGGCTTGTATGGATACCGAGGGTTCCGGCTAACGCCAATAACGCAGATCCTGGCTAGTGCTCCGATCTGATTGGCGGCGATTCCGGCTCCGTCGGCTGCACGCATCGTGTCGATCAGATCGTCAACCAGGTTTTGAGTGTCGGCACTGCCGATCCGGTCTACAGCCACGTCGACCGTCTGGTCTCTCAGCACAGGGTGTCCGACCTGGGGAATGGGGCGGATCATGAGTAAAGCCTATCCCACACCGGCCCATGTTCCACCCCCACCGCTTGCACGGGCTCTCCGTCGACTATCAGAAAGCTGCCATCGACCATGACATGGGAGACGCTCGCCCGGGAGGCCGCTAGGACGACTGCGGCCACGGATGGTCCGGTGCCAGCCAATTCGAAGGTGGAGTCGTCCAACACGACAAGGTCCGCCCTCGCTCCTTCCTCGAGTCGGCCCGAGTCGGTCCACCCGAGGGCAGCTGCGCCGTTTGCCGTCGCTGATTGCAGCAACCACTCGGGAGGATGAATACTGCGCCTGCCAAGTCGCAGCCGATCATGATGCTCGAGGAGCCGCGCCTCGACCAAGATATCGGTCATGGCGTTGGAGTCGGTGCCCAGACTGAGGGGGACGCCCGAGGCCGTGAATACGTCTGTTGGAGCGATTCCATCGCCGAGGTCAGCTTCCGTGGCCGGGCACAGGCAAATCCCGGCACCAGAGCCAGCGATCAGACCAACGTCGGCGTCAGAGACGTGAGTTGCATGAACCAGTGTTGTGCGCGGGCCTAGGAAGTCGCTCCTGTCAAGAAGATCGAGCGGAGTGATTCCGTGCACTTCGACGCATCGCTGATTCTCAGCGAGCTGTTCGGACACATGGATGTGTAGCGGCGCACTGAGAGAAGCGGCCACATCGGCCACCCGGGTCAGATCGGTCGGGCTCACTGCTCGTACCGAGTGGGCGGCGACACCGAGCCGGGTGTGCGAATACTGCTCCAGCTGGACAGCCAGGTCTCGCACCCTGGACTCCCAGAGGTCCACCGAGCCGTCTGCGAACCTCGCCTGCTCGGGTAGCGGGGGAGTGCCGTCGACATCCGACTGCAAGTACACCGTGTCGATCAGAGTGAGTCGAATGCCCGTGCGGCTGGCGGCTTTGGCGAGTGCAATGCCCATCGCGTTTGGGTTCGGGTATTCGGAGCCGTCTCGCTTGTGGTGCAGATAGTGGAACTCGCCAACAGACGTGATGCCAGAGGCCACCATCTCCGCGAACACAAGCACGGCGAGCTCTTCATAAAGGTCGGGTTCGAGCCGTGAGGCGACCCGGTACATCTCTTGTCGCCACGACCAGAAGTCACCGGCTCCAGTGGTGGCGCGGCCCCGGAGTGCCCGGTGGAATGCGTGGGAGTGAGTCGAAACCAGCCCCGGCACAACAATCCCTCGAAAGTGAGTTTCGATTTCGTCTCGTGTCTGCGTCGGATTCACTGCGGTGATCAACGCACCGTCCATCTCGACCACGACATCTTTGCTGAGGTCGGAGCCGCCCAGCCAGGCGTAATCGAATCGCAATCGCATGGCGCACCCTAAACACAGTGCGACCCGGAAGGGCATGTGGCAGAGTTGGCGGATGCAAGACTTCGATCCGAAGGAGTACGGCAGGATTTGGGCCCGCCATTACGACGACATCTTCGACAGCGAGCCCGACGAATCCATCATCGACTGTCTGACGGATCTCGCTGGTCAACCTCCCAGGGCCCTGGAACTCGCCATCGGCTCAGGCCGAGTCGCGCTACCCCTCAGCCGCAAGGGAGTTCGGGTGACCGGGATCGACATCTCTCAGGAGATGATCGATCTGATGGTGGCCAAGGACGGTGCTGACGCCATTGAGACCATCATTGGTGACTTTGCCGACGTTCCTGTGGGAGATGACACCTTCCCCCTGGTTTTCATTGCCTTCAACACTTTGTTCATCCTTCCTGATCAGGATCGACAACTCGCATGCTTTCACAACGTGGAGCGAGCTCTCGAATCAGAGGGGAGGTTCGTAGTCGAGGCATTTGTGCCAGATCTCACCCGATTCGACCAGTTCAACACGAGGCTCGGAGTGTCGAGTATCAAGTCGGCTCAGTCGCACACAATCGAGATGTCGATTCACGACCCGGTGGGACAGACAACCCTGTCACATCAAATCCACCGGCTCGAGACCGGCGAGACCGTGGTGCTTCCCGTGAGGGTGCGTTACTGCTGGCCCTCGGAAATCGATCTGATGGCGAAGATGGCGGGCTTGGAGCTGGAGGCTCGCTGGGGGTGGTACGACCGGCGCCCGTTCACCGAGCAATCGAAGCAGCACGTCTCCGTCTACAAAAAGCCCTGAGGCTCAGGCCGACTCAGAGACTGAGCGGGAAGAGCTCGAACTCACCGACCTGGCGACGGGTCTCTTTCTCGCGTAGCGGGCGTACCGTCGCCTCGGCTTCGAATGCCGTCCTCTCAGGGGACGAGCTCCCACCAGGTCGTAATGCGCCCTTGCGAAGGTGGCCACCAACACCGGGAGCAATAGCGTGATCAGCCACACTGTGACACCAAGTGTCTGAACGGCTGAGGGAGCAGGGAAGCGCCAATCAGACAGATCATTCCGTTCATCCATGGCTCGTGCCTCCGAGGCTGTGACGCCGGCGAAGGCGTCGCTCCCCACTCCAGCGAAACTGTTGTCTCGGACGACGATTTCCATCGAGACCCCTCGGATCTCGATGGCGCTTCGGCTGATTCGAGCGAAGTCGTTGTCTGCGAAGAGGTTCTTGTCGGAATCGCCAACCACAATTCCGGCTGGTGAACCGGCAACGGCGTTGTTCAGGAAGGTGTTATCTGAAGATGAGTTGTAGACGTAGAAGGCCGATCGATACACATCATCGATGGCGTTCCCCTGGACAAGCGAGCCGTTTACGGCGTCCTTGAGACGTATGCCGTAACGGTGGCCTTCGGCTATCAGATTGCTTCGCACCACATTGCCCGTCCCACCTTCGATGACAACGCCGTCGTTGTTGGAGATGAGAGTGTTCATCGCAATAACGTTGTTGCTTGATGGCACCGGCTGGGCGTAGCGAGGGTCAGGCGATCCCGGAATGTGTTTCCCGTCGTCGATCATGATCCCGTGACCGGCATTGCCGATCGAGGTGTTGAACCTGATGATGTTGCCTTCACAACCTCGGGAGAAGATGATGCCGTGGCTCCCATTGTTCGAGGCGACATTGTGTTCGACGACGAAGTTGTTGCTGAAGTCGTGAGGATCGAATCCGTAGCGGACGTTGTCCCGGAAGACGTTTCCTACAAACGCCATGCCTTCAGCTTCGAATGTGTAAGCGCCGAAGAAATTCCCGGCAAAGAGGGAGGACTTGGCAGTTCCGCTTACGAATTGCTTTTCCCCTCCTACTGAAACTCCCTTCCAAGCGACGCCGGATACGACACCTTCCTCGTAACCCAAATCGACGAATTCGGCGTGGGCCACGTTCATTTCCCCCGAGAAGGCAACGACGAAGGAGCGTCCGTCGCTGAGGTCGCCGTCGACCGTACCTTCCGACAGATCCCATGACTCCACTCTGAGCTTCCGCTCGGCAGAGCCCTGTATGAGCAGTTCTGCCTGAAACCCGGCGACAGCGACATGGGTATTCGTGTCACTGAGGAGGCGGACA
Source organism: Acidimicrobiia bacterium (assembly GCA_965216725.1). Classification (GTDB taxonomy): domain Bacteria; phylum Actinomycetota; class Acidimicrobiia; order Spongiisociales; family ZC4RG35; genus JACZUI01. Next base: position 33,645 of record CBDCGI010000023.1, read on the forward strand.
TGGTCTGAGTCGTAGTTGGTCAAATGCAATTCGGCACCCGGACCGGCATAGATAGATGTCTGGATCACGACCGAGTTTTCAGAGCTGGAGAAACCGACTTCTGGGAACCGTGCCAGGATCTCGCTCAGCGAATAAGGGAGAGATCGCTTCGGAAGCCACAACGTTGCTCTGCCTCGTATCCCGTCGTCGATGAAATAAGGATCGGCGGCAGTGATTACCTCGGAATAGGTTGGGTTTCCTTCTACATGGTTATCTGTGCCTTGGTCATGCACGAGTGATGGATAGCCGTAGTCTCCGGCGACGCCTCGGCTGGGCTGCCCTGCGCGATTCCCGGAAACCGAGAAGCCGGATCCGCCCAACTCGACCCAGATGTTGCCGTGTAGAGAGTTGGTCGAGATGAAGGAGTTATTCGTGATCTCCCCACTTGTGGCGTTGGGCCCAATCTTCAGCGCGGTGGTGATGTCCGGGCCGAAGAAGTTCGAAGAGACGACGAATCCGCCCGATCTTGGTGTTGAGGGCTCGATTTGTACCGCATGAGTGCCGCCAACTCGGTGAAAGTAGCTCTGAGTCAACATGACGTCGCTGGATCGACCCAATACGACGACTGCGCTTTCGTCGATGTCGGAGAACTCGAGACTTCGCAGCGAAACTCCGGCGCCACCGTCGATCTCAACACCCACCCAGCTGTGGCTGAATCCCACTCCGTGGATTCGCACGTTTGACCCGGTCACGGAAAGGGCTGGTCCCTCGTGAGCTCTCCCGGTGGTGAGAACCGAGTCGCGGGTGCCCACAATGGCGATTGGAGCATTTTCTTCTCCGGAGACAACCATTCGGAAACTCCCAAGGTATTGGCCCGGCAGAAGCTCGATCATCGTCCCAGGGATGGCGGAAGCGAGCGCTACCGCAAGCTCGTCGGTTGTCTGCACTCTCACTAGTGAGTGGAATGCTTCACCGGCAACCTCGTACGACCCATCCTTCACTTCGTATGCGACCTGAGACAGCGGTGCCGCGCCCGAGCCTACGTCCTCTCCGCTCCGACCTGTCCCAAGTAGTGCCGCAAACTCTTGTCGACGCAACTCCAGCGTCTCATCGTTGGTGACGTCTCCCGACGGCTCCTGGCTGGCCACACCCACGGGAAGGGCCACCGCGAAGAGCAGGATCCCGGTGGCCACCGCCATGGTGATCTTCGTGGCCACGACCTAACCCACCCCTCGTCCCACGGACACAGTGGCTTCGGTCTGGGCTTCATTGCCGAATCGGTCGGCGGCCCTGGTCAGCCACCCTTGAACGTTCATGGTGAAGAAGGCCCAGAGCTTCACCGGGAGGGCAACCACCACCACCACAACGGCATATACCGGAATGAAGCGAACATCCCAGGGGTGCTCCTTGAGGTGGGAGACGCTGCGAACGATCCTTCCGGCAAACACCCAGAGCAAACTCAACAGCGCTAGCAGGGGAGCGTTGTGGGCGGCGAACCACCAAATGTAGAAAAGAGTCACGAATTGAGTGACGGGTGTCAGCAGGATCTGGAACACTCGAATCTGACTTGCCGTCGGAGTCTTGAACAACCACCCGCGGTAAATGGCGGTCAGATAACACCGAATTGAGTTTCGGCTCCATCTGATCCGTTGTTTGATGTAGGCGCGCATCGTGTTGGGGAACATCGAAACGGCACGCGCGTTCGACTGGTGCACCGTCTTCCACCCGTCCTTTAGGACCAGCCAGGTGAGCCGGCCGTCGTCGCCCGAGACGCACTGCTTGCCCATGAAGATCTCCATCTCGAGGTCTTCGACATTGGGCAACACGGCTTCACGCCGATACGCTGCAGTCCGCCCGGAGAGACACACCACGCCTCCCATGCGTGACTCCGCTGGGACATAGTCCAGATAACGGGTGTTGACCTGCCAATCGGCAATGACTCTCCACATGCTTGTCTCGCGCATGTAAACGCTTTGCCGCGTGCCGACTCCACCTACACGTGGATCGTCGAATGGCGCCTGTACGGCAGCCATAAGCCCCGGCTCCCAGGCTGTGTCCGAATCGGTGAAGACCAGAATGTCGTATCGCGACTCGCGTATGGCCACCCCCAGGGCCGACCTCTTCCCGTTGTGCCGGAAAGGGATGACCCTGACCCTGGAGTCGTGGGAGAAATCTCGGTCGAGCATCTCGAATACGGCCTTGTCTTGGAGATCTACGACCAGCAGCACCTCGGTCGGATCGTTGTCGAGCCAGCTTCTGAGGCACCGGGCCAGAACGAGTGGATCTTCACGGAATACGGGAACCAGCACCGAGGAAGGCGCCACAAAGGCGGGGGAGAGGGGCTCATATCTCCGGGAGATGATCCACCGCGAGAACCAGACGGTCCAGGAGATGATGCCGACTGCCCCAAAGGGAACCAAGAGCCAGAATCGATCGGCGGTGTATCCGAAAGGTAGATCCGCATACTGCAATTCGAGGATGTACTTCACCACCGTGTAGGTGATGGCCAGCATGACCCCGACGATGCCAATGACCCATGGCAGAACCGGCGCGCTCGGACCGCCCTGGCGCGAGTTCGGCTGGGGTTCTCTCGATTTCCCCGAGAGCGGAGCGACCACCTGGATTTTTCGCTTTCGTTGCTTGCGATTTTCTGGCTATACCGCCGTTATAGATTTCGGCACAAAAGGCGGTTTTCTTTACGCAAAAGCGAGCACTCTCGGTAGGCGGCGGAGTGGGCTCTCGGTCAGGCCATAAATGACCAGAGCCCCCGTTTCTGGGGGCTCTGTGGTCAGGGAGGGCGTTCAGTCGGCGATGTCAGTGAGCGTGTTCGTGCTCGTGGTCATGATCGTGGTCGTGGCCTTCGGCTTCGTGCTCGGCTATTTGACGCCTCACCTCGTCCATATCGACCTCTTTGACCTGCCCGATCAGATCCTCGAGCATGTCAGGCGGAAGGGCGCCGGGTTGGGCAAAGATCACGATCTGGTCTCGAAACACCATCAGTGTCGGGATCGACCTGATACCGAACATGGCAGCCAGCTCCTGCTGGTCTTCGGTGTCCACCTTGGCGAAAACGATGTCGTCATGGGTTTCGGAGGCCTTCTCAAAGGTCGGTGCGAAGACCCGACACGGGCCGCACCATTCCGCCCAGAAGTCGACAAGGACCGTATCGTTGTCGCGGATGGTCTGGTCAAACGTGTCTTTTGTCAGGGCAACAGTCGCCATGGCAAACCTTTCCTGGTGAGTGAGTCCGAGAGTACAACCCGCCCGGGGACCGGTTTGTTCCCGAGAAGGACGATCCCTGCTCGCTTTCCCGTACCGCCCATAATCCACGTTATGTCAAGTTAGCCCATAGCGATCGCTGCGATTGGGCAATTCGGGCCCCCACCTCGCTCCTTCGTCAAATGTCTGCCGCTGAAGAGGCTCGAGCGGTGCCTAGGGTGTCGAAATGGGGTTGGGGTGTCGTCTCCGGCCGAACCAGACCAGGAACGTGCCGACGATGATGCATAGGACGGACCATGCCGCCATCACCAGCCTGGCGCCGGTGAACGGGAGATTGCCGACAGTTGCGCTTGCCTCGGCTGAGTTGTTGGCGAGATTGGGATCGTCAGCTCCTTCTGCCGGGCTCACACTGACCGAGTTTGTGACCACCGAACCCGAATTGGTCTCGGCAACGGCCGTCGTCTCAACGAGTATCGACGCCGAGGACCCGGACATGAGTGGTTGCTGGTATGTACAGGTGACGGTCTGGGACTCGATGTCGCAAACCCAACCCAACCCGGCGGCGGAGTCGATTATCAATTCATCGGGAACGATGTCAACGAGCGTAATGGGGCCATTGGCATCGTCCGGTCCGTGATTGCTGACCACGATCTCCCAGACCACAGCCGCTCCCCCGGCCGAGCGGACCGTCTTGACAACGGCGATATCGCTTACGGGTTCGGCTAGCTCCACGGCGACGATTTCGGTATCGCTGTCTGATGGATTTGCGCCAGTAACGTCCTCGCTTGTGGCTACACCGGTGTTGGCGATCTCTCCCGCAGAAACGTCAGCGGGGCCGACAACATAAGTAGCGGCGCAGGTGATCCCCTCCCCCGGTTCCAAGCTTGCGGGCATCGGTTGATCACAGACCAACGCGGATACACCGGGTCGGGTGTCGACGATCTCGACCGAACTCAGCACCACGTTCCCGGTGTTCTCTGCGGTGAAGCGGTAAGTCAGGGTATCGCCGCGGGTAACCGATCCTGAGCCGTCCTCGTCAGCGTTTTCTTGCAACTCCTTGTCCAGGCTCAGATCAGGATTCTGGGGGAGGATCACCGTCTCCGAAGCCGTATCCGACACGTTCGGACCCGACGGCGGAACCCCCTCAACAGTCGCCGTATTCACAATCAGCCCAGCATCAACATCAGCCTGACCGATCACATACGACGCAGTACAAGTCATCGACCCCGAAGCCACCAACACCGAACCCGGACACGACACCGGCGACAACCCCACCAACGGGTCAGAAACCACCAGCGAAGACAACGTCACATCACCCGTATTCGTCACCACAAACTCATAAACAACCACATCCCCCACCCCAACCCCACCAGACGTATCCGCCGACTTCACCAACTCAACCCCAGGATTCTGGGGGAGGATCACCGTCTCCGAAGCCGTATCCGACACGTTCGGACCCGACGGCGGAACCCCCTCAACAGTCGCCGTATTCACAATCAACCCAGCATCAACATCAGCCTGACCGATCACATACGACGCAGTACAAGTCATCGACCCCGAAGCCACCAACACCGAACCCGGACACAACACCGGCGACAACCCCACCAACGGGTCAGAAACCACCAGCGAAGACAACGTCACATCACCCGTATTCGTCACCACAAACTCATAAACAACCACATCCCCCACCCCAACCCCACCAGACGTATCCGCCGACTTCACCAACTCAACCCCAGGATTCTGGGGGAGGATCACCGTCTCCGAAGCCGTATCCGACACGTTCGGACCCGACGGCGGAACCCCCTCAACAGTCGCCGTATTCACAATCAACCCAGCATCAACATCAGCCTGACCGATCACATACGACGCAGTACAAGTCATCGACCCCGAAGCCACCAACACCGAACCCGGACACAACACCGGCGACAACCCCACCAACGGGTCAGAAACCACCAGCGAAGACAACGTCACATCACCCGTATTCGTCACCACAAACTCATAAACAACCACATCCCCCACCCCAACCCCACCAGACGTATCCGCCGACTTCACCAACTCAACCCCAGGATTCTGGGGGAGGATCACCGTCTCCGAAGCCGTATCCGACACGTTCGGACCCGACGGCGGAACCCCCTCAACAGTCGCCGTATTCACAATCAACCCAGCATCAACATCAGCCTGACCGATCACATACGACGCAGTACAAGTCATCGACCCCGAAGCCACCAACACCGAACCCGGACACAACACCGGCGACAACCCCACCAACGGGTCAGAAACCACCAGCGAAGACAACGTCACATCACCCGTATTCGTCACCACAAACTCATAAACAACCACATCCCCCACCCCAACCCCACCAGACGTATCCGCCGACTTCACCAACTCAACCCCAGGTACGCCGGGGACGTTCACGAATGTACAGGTGACGGCTGAGAGCCCTCCAATGGCAAGCGTGAACGACGACGGGGTGCCGCTCGTACAACTGGAACTGTCCAGCACATATCCAGGAGGGACTGTCGACTCAGAAACAGCGTGGGTCCCCGGCGGCAGCGCAATGTAGAAGCTCCCGTCACCCGTCGTCGACCTGGTGATGGTTCCTGCGCCATCCACGGTCCACGGTGAACCCACTGGCAACCGAAGCATCATCTGATACATCCTTGACGACGTTGATGCCCATCCCAACGTCGAGAATGCAATCGCGGGCGGCTGAATTAGGGACAATCGAGGTGAACGAGCATGTGTTGACGTAGGACGTACCCGGGCCCCCGCCGATGTCATCCATGATGACCTCACATGTGGCCACGGTGTCCGTGTCCCCTGGCAGGATCGGGTCGACCGAACAGGTCGAAGAACCCAGCGAAATCGGACTCGCAGGGTTGCAGCGATTCGCCAGGTTGTCGCCAGGGCACTGAAAGAGCTGTGGAGACCCAGCTTGTTGTACAGCCGGATTGCCTCCCACACTCACACAAATCGCGTAATTGACAAACCCGTCGAGGTCCGAGTCGAACAGGGCACACGCGTCGCCTGTGTTGGCGCCATTGAAGCCCGTTTCATCCCAGCTCCAGCTCACCCAAAAAGCTCGTAAAGGATCGTCGAGGTGTGAATAGTCGACGCTCGTCTCCACTAGGTCAGACTGATTCGGTGAGTCGTCGATTCCGCCCACGTCCGGATAAGTGACGAAGTTGTGGACGGCTCTTGCCTGGGGTGCAACCGGAATGACTACTATCGAAATCAACGCAACAAGAGTGGCCAGGGCCCGACCCGCCACGTGTCCTGTGCCGGTACGCGCCTTCGGTCGTCCGGCATGCCGCATCGTAAACAACATGAACGCGGCGCTGGCGGTTTCTTAGTGAGCCTTGGTCTTTGGGCTCACAAGGGTGACTTGACAGAGCCGATAGAACTCAAGCTAAGGACACCTCGCAGCTCGCGGTAACGCAGAACGGTGCGCTCATCCCAAGGGAACGCCTTCACAAACAGATCGGGCGATGCTTGGCTGCGCGGTGAAGCGGCGCGGCTCGTCGACAAACCCCGATCCCGGCTCCTCTGAGATCAAATAGGCCTCAATGGCGTCTGCCAAGGCCACTGAGGCGAGATCCAGGTATTCCTGGGTGGCCAAGAACTCAGCTTCCTCCCTGCTATTCAGGTAGGCAACCTCGATGAGAGCGGTCGGAGTCTCCGGTAGCCGCATCATGCCGTACGTGTCTTCCCCTCTTGTGTTGAGAACCCGCAAGACACCGGCGTCAGGAGCAGCATGCCAGACAACCCCATTCACCGTCGCCAATGAAGAGACCACGTATTCGTAGAGAAGGCCCCCCAAACGTTTCGATTCCTCGCTCTCCGATTGGATGAAGACTTCGGTGCCCGGCACGATCGGACACTCCGGGAGTGGGTGCGTTGTGGTGGATCGAGACCATCAGACGCGCCTGGGCAGTGTCCGCCAGATTGGCTCGGACCGACAGTGGGACCGTGTAGCTCGAGGTCCTCGTCAGCATCGTCGATATCCCGCGAGCCTCGAGCTCGGCCAGCGTCACCAGTGCCAGGTCCAGATTGAGGTCGCGTTCGACCAGGCCGGTAGGCGCCACCGCGCCGGTGTCGACCTCTCCCCCATGGCCCGGGTCGATCACGACGTCGACTTCCGTTATGGGCATGCCGTCGGTGACGAACACCGGTGATCCACAGTTGTCGAGTACGTGGTAGCCGCGCGAAGTCTGATCTCTCACAGCCACCACCACCCCAGTGGTCGTGACCAGGGCCCTCGCCTCAGGCACGTCGGCCAATGTCGACGTCGTTGTGCTCGAATCCCGCACCGTGGTCGAAGTTGTCGTCGAGGTGGTCGGGATGGCACGCAGCTCTGGAGGAATCTCGCTGTCAGCGTCCTGGGTCGTGAGCGACATGCCAAAGACCAAGACCAACAACACGACGAACGCCGACCCGAATCGCAACATGGACCCCAGCACTCTGCCACGACGGGCGGCCAAAGGTGGGATCCGAGCGAAGCTACGATCATCTCCGGTGTTTGGTCCGTTGAACGGCGTTCGCTCCGCCCTGGTCGTAGCAGCCGTCATCGCCGCCTTTGTCGCCTTCGTCACCGGATTCTCGGGTGCTGCGCTCGTTCTACTGGCTGGGGTGGCGATTCACGGTGCTGGCTGGGCATACCTCTATCAACAGAAGACTGCCGGGCCCCAACGACCGGGTGGGACAACGCCGGCTCCCTAACATCCACCGGCGATGAATCTCCAGCATCTGCTCCGTAGCACCACTGTATGGCGCGGCATCCTCGGGTTCGCCGGCGCGGTCGCGGTACTGGCCTGGCCCGAGCTGTTCGGGGACCTGCTTGTTTGGCTCATAGGCCTGGGGGCAATGGCGGTCGGTGTGATGGAGCTTGTCATTTGGGTTGGGGAGAAACCGCGCAGTGCTTGGGATTTGATGCGGGCCCTTGCACTGATCCTTGGAGGCGCCTTCGTGTTGATCGCGCCTACTGAACCCGTGGATCTCGTTCGCGCCGGAGTGGCGGCGATTCTCGCCGTTCGCGCCGTCGGGTCGCTCCTCGCTGCCTATCGCCAGTGGCGCAAGAACAGGAAAGATCCGTTCTGGTCGATCATCAAGAGCACACTCTCGTTGGTCCTGGCCGTCGCCCTGCTCTTGGTGCCGGGAGCTCTCCTTTCGTTCGTGGTCGCGGCGGTCGCGGCCGTATGGATACTGAGCGCCGTGCTCGTCGTCATGAATGATGTTCTCACCGACCGGGCCGAAGCCGCTCCGTCAGATCTCGCCGGTTTGGTCGCGGATCGGGATATGGACCCCGAGACCCGGGAGTTGGTCACGGGGGCTCTGTTCGCCGGGCTCGACTCTTGGGATGGATCAGTCCGATTCGTGACCCTTATGGCTTTCTCCACCACGATCGCGACCTTTGGGATCCAGGCCGACTCGACGGCAGTTGTCATCGGAGCGATGCTGATCGCCCCACTGATGGCGCCAATAATGGCGCTAAGCGCCGGGATTCTGATGGGTTGGGTAGACAAGGCGCTGATGGCGCTCCGCCGTGCTTGGTTCGGCGTGGGCATTGCCATTCTGACCTCTTTCGTGATGTCGTTCATCTCGCCTGACTTCATCGACATCGCCTCCAACAGCCAGGTCCTGTCCCGAACGTCACCCACGATCCTCGATCTGCTGATCGCACTCGCCGCCGGAGGTGCCGGGGGGTACGCGTTGAGCCATCCACAAGTCAGCGATTCTCTTCCCGGCGTTGCCATCGCCGTGGCCCTGGTCCCGCCTCTCGCTGTTGTAGGTGTCTCGCTTCAAGCCGGTGAGATCGGCTTTGCCGGTGGTGCGTTCCTGTTGTTTCTGGCGAACTTCGTCGGGATCGTCATCTCAGCGGGTCTTGTCTTCATCGTCACCGGATACAGCCCATGGTCTCGGTTCAGCGAAACCGGCGAAACCGGCCGGCGAAGCTCGGGGTTGGTACTCGTCTCACTCGCGTTGATCGCCCTCCCCCTAATGATCATCGGCCGCGACATCATCGAGGAAATCAACGACGCGGGGGCCGCAAGATCCGCAGTCACGTCCTGGCTTGACGGCGCCGAAGACGTTTCGGTATCCGTCGTCGAAGTGGACGGCAACGACGTGCGCGTCGACATCGTGGCCGGCCAGGAGACCCCGCCGCCCGAGGACTTGGCGGAGGCGCTTGCACAGGACCTGGAAAGGCGAATAAACCTCGAGCTGAACATCACGCCTCAGTTCACCGAGGAAGTGAGCGCCGGCTAGCTCGCCAGCAGTAACTCCTCGACCCCCGCCGCCAAGCTGTCGGCTTCGGTCACGAGGCGCTTGCGCTCGGTTTCCGGGGACGTTCCGAGGGAGCCACAAAGGTCGACATAGATCTTCAGCTTGGGCTCTGTCCCGCTGGGCCGCGCCAGGATCCGACCCGACTCTCCCATCTTCAATTCGAGAAGGTCCTGCTCCCCCAGCCACAGCGGTCGGCGTTCGGCTCCGGTGCGATAGTCGGTTACTCCCGTCACATCGTGACCCTGGATCTGTGAAGGTGGAGCATCGGCCAATGCGGCCAAGGCCGACCGGATTGCGTCCATGCCGGCAGGACCCTCCCGCACCAACGACCGTTGGCAACTCACCCACAGGCCGTCCGACGACCAAATCTCATGCAGCCGATCGACAACCGTGCGTCCTGCAGATGCCTCTTCCGCCACGAGATCGGCGAATACCAGGGCTGCCGACATCCCGTCTTTGTCGCGAACAGCCGGTCCGACGGAGTATCCCAGCGCCTCCTCGAATCCGAAGGCGAAGACCCCTTCGCCGCTCCGCTCCAACTCCAAAGCCGCGTTGATGATCCATTTGAACCCTGTGAGCGTTGCGGTGTGCCTGGCGTCGTACCTCATTGCCATTCGTTCCAAGATCGGGCTCGAGACGATCGAGTTGGCGACAATCGGACGACCTATTCCCCGCCAGTTGCGAAGGACCACGTCACCGAGGAGGGCCCCTAGCTCATTCCCCGTGAGCTGTCGGTAGGCGTCTCCGACCAACACCGAGGCAGCGAGCCGGTCGGCGTCTGGGTCGTTGGCAATCACCGCGGGAGCGCCGAGCTCGCGAGCGTGGTCGAGTGCAAGATCCAGCGCACCGGGTTCCTCCGGATTCGGGAAGGCAACCGTGGGGAAGCTGCCATCCGGCGAAAACTGCTCCGAGACCGGCCTCAAGCCGCTGTGACCTCCCGATACGAACAACTCCTGTACGAAGCGCCCACCTACTCCATGCATGGCCGTGTACACGAACTCGAGGGAGGACTCCTGTGGTGAGGGTCGGCTGGCCATGACTTGTGCCCGATATCGGTCGAATGGCTCGGTGCCCAGCTCCGAGACTCGCGGATCGGATCCATCGAATACGTCTGGGATCAGTTCCACCTCGCTGGCAAGGCCGACCGCGTCGATCGCCGAGGCGATCTGGCTGTCTTCAGGAGGAATGATCTGAGCCGCGTTCTCGCCGTATACCTTGTATCCGTTGTCAGCCGGCGGATTGTGACTCGCAGTTACCACCACGGCGGCCCCCGCCCCAATGTCGAGCGCAGCGAAAGCCACAATTGGTGTCGGCGTCACCTTGCCGAAGTAGCGGACCTCGAGATCAGCCGCAGCCAGAACTCCCGCGGCCAATTCTGCAAACCGACGGCTACTCGGTCGGGCGTCAAATCCCAATACCACAGGCCGATCAGCTCTTCCATCGGCGACGATATGCGAAGCGAGGCCAGCCGTTGCCCTGATAACGGTTGCGGCGTTCATCCGACCCGACCCGGGGCCAACCCGGCCCCGGATGCCTGCAGTGCCGAAAGTGAGCGTGGTCCCCACTGCTGCCTCCAGCTCCTGGCCATCTCGGTTGGCGATTGCCGCTTCGAGTTGGGAACGCGTGACCGGATCTGGATCGCCCGCTGCCCAGGACTGTGCTCGCTCGATCAGGGCATTCCGTCTCGAATCAGCGGGCATGCTGCTGCCATCGCCAGGAGTCGGCGCACATCGCACTGAGATCCCTCTCGGCTCTCCATCCCAATTCGTGGCGGGCACGTTCTGGGTCAGCCCAGCTCGCAGCGACGTCGCCTGGACGTCTACCCACGATTTCGTAAGGCACCGGCTCACCCGATGCCGCCTCGTAGGCCTTAACCACCTCCAGAACACTGTGCCCTCGACCGGTCCCCAAGTTGTAGATGTGAACACCCGGGTCTGCATGGTGGCTCTCGAGAGCCATGACATGCCCGATCGCAAGGTCGACGACGTGGATGTAGTCACGTACGCCAGTGCCGTCATGTGTGTCGTAGTCGCCACCGTAAACTCGGAGTTTCGGCCGTCGACCGGCTGCAACCTGGGCGACATAGGGCATGAGGTTGTTTGGGACGCCTTGTGGGTCCTCTCCGATGAGGCCGGTCTCATGGGCACCGACCGGGTTGAAGTACCTCAGGAGCGACATGGACCAGGTTGGATCAGCCGCTTGTAGGTCGCGGAGAACCTGCTCCATCATGATCTTGGACCATCCATAAGGATTTGTGGCCGACCCGATGGGCATCGTCTCAACTAGCGGGAGTGAGCTCGGCTCTCCGTAGACGGTGGCCGACGAGCTGAAGACGAAGGTCCGAGTTCCCGACTCGATGAGAACCTCGAGCAACGTCACGGTTCCGCTGACGTTGTTCTGGTAATAGGACACAGGATGTTGCACCGACTCCCCCACCGCCTTCAAGGCAGCAAAGTGGATACAGGCATCAACTCCTGCGGCGACGGCCTTTCTCATGTCTTCCGGATTACGTACGTCTCCCTCGAAGAACTCGGGCCGTGTGCCGGTTATCTCAAATATCCGGTCTAAGACGGACCGTCTGGCATTTGCCAGATTGTCGATGACGACCGCTTCGTGGCCCGCCTCGATGAGGGCGACCACCGTGTGCGAGCCAATGAAACCTGCTCCGCCTGTGACCAGAACGCGCATCCGCCGAGAGCCTAGATGTGCTCAGATCTTGTGCGCCGGCAGCGTCAGAACGAAAGTCGCCCACCTGCCGTCATGGCGATAGACGACATCTCCTCCCATCAGTTTGGCCAAACGTCTCGCAACTCCGAGGCCGAGACCCACCGACTTCGGATGTGGGTCACCACTCCCCCGCTGATAGGGCTCGAAGATTCGCTGCGAGTCCTCGAGACTGAGCGGAGCACCAGAATCGCAAACCCACAGCTCCACCAGATCATTCTGCCGGCCGATCCGGACTTGCAACGGATCCTCGCCGTAGCGAATCGCATTGGTGACCAGGTTGCGCAGAATCTGTCGTGTCCGGTGAGGATCTGCTTGAACTACCGAGGGTGCACCGTTGGAAACGACGCGCACTTCATGGTCCACGGCCTCCAGCACACGACTCACCTCGTCGGCAACGTCAAAACTCACCGACGCCACCTGGAGCTGGGGGTCTTCGCGTGAGGCTACGAGAAGGTCCTCGATGATTCCGGCAGCGTCCTCTGCCTGACGCCGGATGAGGTAAGCCATGTCACGCCGGTCGTCGTCGCTGAAAGTCCTGTAATTGTCGGCTAGCTCCGCACCCATGCCCACGAGAACTGTGATTGGGTTCCTCAACTCGTGGGAGACCGTCGCGATGAACTCGTCTCTCGCCTTCTGGGCCCTCACCTTGTCAGTGACGTCGATGAGTGCCCCTTCATAAAACGCGAGATCTCCGGTCTCGTTCCGTATCACCTTTGCGGAGTCCCGGGCCCAAAAGCGCGACCCGTCTGCCCTGATCAGCTCGATGTCAAAGTCGAATACGACTCCGTCAGACTCGAGCTGTCCGATCCAGCTCTTCCTCGCATCGGGGTCGACATAAACCGACCGCACGTTTGCGATGGCGGCCCTGGCGTCGTCCACACTCTCATATCCGAGCAGGTCTGCCAAAGCTTGATTGCCGGCTATCAAACTCCCGTCGGGGGCCGTCCGGTACAGAGCTACCGGTACCCGATCGAGAGCCCCTCGAAGATCATCCGTTCCTGACATGGTCCCCCCGGTGATTATCGGCCACGACGGCCGATTCCTCCAGCACGAAAATTCTAGATCGTGTCGCCTGAACCTCTGAACCGTCCCTAGAGGGGAAGGCTCAACTGGGGGTCGTCTCGCCGGGAGCGATTCAGGCCGTTCCACATCAGATGGTCCATGAAGACCCAGGATCGCCTGTGAATCGTCGTCGGGCCCAACGCCTGAAGCGCAGCTTTGTGGATCGGACAGGGATAACCCTTGTTTCCCTCGAAGTTGTAACCCGGATACATCGGCGCCAATGTCCTCATCATCCGATCACGAGTCACCTTTGCCAGGATCGAGGCGGCCGCGATCGAAAGCGAGGTGCGATCTCCCCCTACCAGCCGTCTCGCGCCACCCACGAAATCCCAATTGCCGTCCACCAGGACATGGTCCGGAACTCGGCCTAGGCCTTCCAGCGCTCGCTGGGCAGCAAGCTTCTGGGCATCCGACATGCCGAGTTGGTCGCACTCCTCGGCAGAGGCATGGCCAACCGCCCAACTCTCTGCCCATCCCGCGACGCGGGTAAACAGGGCCTCCCGCTCCGATTCGGTCAAGAGCTTCGAATCCCGAATTTTGTACACCCGCCGGTCCTTGGGGACGACGGCCGCCCCAACCGTTATTGGCCCTGCCCATGACCCTCGTCCCACCTCGTCAACTCCGACGACAACCGTTGAAGGATCCGACCACAGATCACGCTCGACGGTCAGGCCCGGGGGTCTCCTTCGCAGACTCGGTCGCAGTTTGGGTGCAGTGGCCGTGGCCATGTGGATCAGGAGGGTAGGCGCTCCGGCTTTGGTTGCGATGGCACCGTCAATTCATCGCTACATCAATGGGGAAAGTCGACAACAGGGCTAATCGCCCTCCCTCTCGACGCAGGACCGTCTCCCATAAGCGCGCTGGTTCGGCGAACGGATCCTCCGGCCTTGCCTCGACGACAAACCACGCACCCTCGGCGATTTCGTCTTCGAGCTGACCCGGGCCCCATCCTGAGTATCCGGCAAACACGCGCGCCGTTACTCGTCCCGTCGGTGGTGATTCGATGTCACCGATCACAACGTCGACGAGACCCGTTGGCTCACCGTCATTCCCACTGATTAGCGAGACCGCGATATCGGGCTCGACCGGCCCTCCGAAATGGACGAGGCCGTCGCCCACGACATGCTCGGCCCAATCATCGAGGTGGCTGCGCAATGGCTCCATGGTGGGTCGGTTCAGGATCAGTCCGATGTGCCCATCGGCGCCACCATGAATCACCAAGATCACCGTCCTCCAGAAGTTCGGGTCGAGGAGCGCCGGTGTGGCGACCAGCAGCCTGCCTGGAGTGGGGTCCACCGCCGGATCGTACCTCGATCACGTATCCGTCAAGCAGCTACCGTTTGTCGGATGCGGCTGCCAGCGGTCCTACTCCACGACCATCTTGACGGCGGACTTCGCCCGCAGACCGTGATCGACCTCGCCGCCGAGACCGGATACTCCGACCTCCCGACTCGAGATCCACATGCCCTCGCCAACTGGTTCGACCAATCCGAATCCGGGTCGCTGAAGGCCTATCTGGAGGCATTCACCCACACCATTGGCGTGATGCAAACGCCTCCCGCACTAGAACGTGTTGCCTACGAGGCAATCGTGGATCTCGCCGCCGACGGTGTCGTCTACGCCGAGATCAGATTCTCGCCTCCTCTACACACCGAGGACGGGCTGAGTCCGGCTCAGGTAATCCAATCGGTAGCCAAAGGCCTTGAGGCGGGTCGAGAAGAAACCGGGCTCGAGTGGAGGGTCATAATCGACGCGCTGCGCCATGCTCACAACTCATACGACATCGCCAAGCTGGCTACAGAATCGATGGAGTATGGCGTGGTTGCGTTCGACCTCGCCGGTCCCGAAGAGGGATACCCGCCTGAGGACCACGCCGCCGCATGTCGACTAGCGCTGGAAAGCGGGCTTCGCCTCACAATCCACGCCGGTGAGGACGCCGGCGTCCACGGGGTGGAATACATCGCTTCAGCCGTGGAACGCTGCGGCGCCGAGCGGATCGGTCATGGCGTGCAAATCATCGAGGACTGTTCGGTTGAGGACAACGAAATCGTTCACATGGGGCCGGTAGCCGAGCGGATCAGGTCACGTAGGACCGCATTGGAGTTGTGCCCGGCCTCCAATTTGGCAACCGGATCCTGGGACGCAATGGGCCATCCCCTCGGGCTCCTCTATCGCGCGGGATTCAACGTGACCATCAACACCGACAACCGCCTGATGAGCAGCACCGCTATGTCGAAGGAGTTCGACTTCGCCCAAAGCCAGCATGGCTTCTCTGTGGAGGACCTAGCCACGGTCACCCGCAACAGCCTCGAGGCCGCCTTCTGTGATGACGACACCAAGAAGCACCTTTGGGAGAACGTCATCGGACCCAGCTACGCAGAAGCCGGCGCAGATGTAAGACTGGCCTGGCGATGACGATGCACGCTCTGGTCAAACATGCCGATCGACCTGGTCTCGTTCTGGAACAGGTCCCGGTGCCGGAGCCCGGCCCGGACGACGTATTGATCAAGGTCCTCACCACCGGGATCTGCGGCACCGATCTCCACATTTACCAATGGGACGAGTGGGCCCAGTACACCGTCCCTGCTCCCATGGTCGTCGGGCACGAGTTCTCTGGCGTCATAGAGGAAGTTGGGAGCAACGTATTCGGTTTCAACCCCGGAGACCTGGTTAGTGCCGAAGGCCACGTTGTTTGTGGGTTCTGTAGGAACTGCCTCGCAGGCAAGCGCCACCTATGCAAAGACGCCAAGGGAATCGGCGTGAATCTTCCGGGCGCATTCGCTGAATACCTGACTGTCCCTAAAGGGAACGTGTGGAGGCATGCGGATCATCTCGACCACGAGATTGCCGCCCTCTTTGACCCTTTTGGCAATGCAGTTCACACGAGTCTCAAGTATCCAGTCTTGGGGGAAGACGTGCTGATCACCGGGGCGGGACCCATTGGGCTCATGGCAGTAGCAATCGTGCGGCACGCCGGGGCGCGGAACGTCGTCACAACCGACCTCAACCCCTTCCGGTTGGATCTTGCCAAGCGTATGGGAGCGACTCGTGCCGTCGACATCAGGGTTGAAGACCTGGGCGACGTCCAGGCTGAACTTGGGATGTCCGAAGGCTTCGACGTGGCCCTCGAAGTGTCAGGAAGCCCAGCAGCGATGCAGGACATCCTCGACAACACCATTCACGGAGCCAACATCGCAATGCTCGGCCTTCCCTCAGAGCCTTATGCCATCGACTGGTCGCTCGTGATCGTCAACATGCTCAACATCAAGGGGATCTACGGACGTGAGATGTTCGAGACCTGGTACAAGGCCAAAGTCATGATCGACTCCGGGTTGGACATCACGCCGGTAATTACCCACCGGTTTGATTTTCACGAATTCGAGCCCGCCTTTGCCGCTGCTGCATCTGCCGATTCGGGCAAAGTGCTGCTGAATTGGTTTGCAGGAGACTCGCTCGGCTGACTGTTTAGGTGAGCCGCTCGGCTCAGATTCGCTCTTCGAGCCAGCTGATCATGTCTGCGATTACCTGGGGACCTTCCGGCTCATTCATCGTCTCATGCCTCAACCCCGGATAGAGCTTGCGGGTCACGCAATCGAGGTCCGCCAATGGGGCTGAGACTTGGGGCGGCACGAGTGAGTCCGAGCCCCCATGGGTTACCAACGTCGGCACGTCCAGGTCACCGAAACTCGCCTGAAGCTCCTTCATCGATTTAAGAAACTGATTTCCGAATCGTGGAGTGGCTTTGAGGATGACCAGGGGGTCGGCGAGGTATGCCTCACCCACACCTGGGTCGGACGACAGCTCTTCGGTATTCACCGGTGTCGCTATGGATATCCTTGGGGCGATCCGCGCAAGCACCGGCACAGCAACCTTTTGCCACGCGGCTTTGGCATCGATGGCCGGCGTCGAGAGAATCAAGAGATCGAGGTGAGGGCGTTCCGAGAGCGCGTACCCCAGGGCCAGATTCCCTCCCATTGAGTGACCCATCAGCACTACCGGAACGTTCTTCGTGCGGGCCCACTCAACGTGGCGTTGGATCTGATCGTGATACGTCGACCAGTCATCGATGTCCCACCTCGGGCCGCCGCTGGCCCCGGCTCCGATGAGATCGAATGATCTGACCATGAAGCCACCGTCGGCGAACGCGTCGCCGACGTGCTCGTACCTCCCCGAGTGCTCGGCTATGCCATGAATCAGCACGATGATCGCCTTGGGTTCGGCAAGAGGCGACCACTCTCGGATCAACTCGATTTCGTAATTCGGGATGACTTCGGTGAATGCAACACTGGGCAAATCTGGTTCTCCTGATGATCCGACCTGATGCTAGATCCTGAACGTTGGTTGCGAATTCAGACACAAGCCTGTTGCTCGCGTACGTGGTCTACGGGGATTTGTGGAAGGGCGGTGCCGCGGTTCGGCCTTTGACTCTCCTGTCTCTGATGCCGACTTCGATCGGCTGATCGACGCCCACCGGCGGGCTCATGTACCCAATGCCGATTCCGGACTTGAGGACAGGACTCAGGTTGCCCGAAGTGACTGTTCCCACGCTCGCCCCTGAGTACAGCGGATAGTCGCTCCTGGGAATGCCTTTTTCCTCGAGCACGAAACCCGTGAGGCGCCGGCCGGCCCCCCGCTTCATCTGATCCGCAACCGGTCCTCTACCGACGAACTCGTGGTTCAGGCCCACCGCGAAATCGAGCCCAGCTTCGACGGGTGTCGTCGTCTCATCGATGTCCTCACCCCAGAGGGCGAGGCCCGCCTCCAGACGCAGCGTGTCTCGCGCACCGAGCCCGCATGGACGGGCTCCGGCTACGACCATGGCATCTACCAGCGCTTCTCCTGTATCCGGGTCAGTGCATATCTCGCCACCGCGTTCACCGGTGTATCCGGTACCGGCCAGATACACAGGAGAGCCCAAGAATTCGACTTCCAGGGTCCTGAACCGACCCGGGCTGGCGCCAAGCGTCGACTCCAGGAGAGCCGGGGCATCGGGTCCTTGCACAGCCAGCAGAACTGTCTTTGGCCGCAAATCGTCGACCTCGCACCCTTCCTCGGCGGCGAATCGACCCATCACCAAGTCGTGATTGGCCGCGTTCGGGAGAATCCAAAAGCTGCCGTCTCCCCACCACCAGACGATCAGGTCATCCACGATGCCACCCTCTTGGTTGAGCATCATCGAGTATTGGGTCTTGCCGGGTTCGATCCGCTCCAGGTCATTGCACAGGAGGTAATCGACAGCTCGCCTTGCACCCGGTCCACGCAGAGCAAAGCGACCGAGATGGGAGACGTCGAAGACCCCCACAGAGTCGCGAACAGCATGGTGCTCCGCAAGGACAGACTCGAATTGGACCGGCATCTGCCAGCCTCCGAAGTCAACAAAGCGCGCCCCGAGGCGCGCCCCCAAATCGTGAAGCGGTGACTTCATCCCGTCAGACGCTCCCCCCTCTCCTCTAGGCGGACCACGTCCGGAGTCCCAGGGATTCGTGTCGGAGTCACTCCCTGTTCCAGATGATCCGGGTCTTCGAGGCCGTACTTGACGACGAGATTGAGGTAGTCGCGCTGGTAGAAGACCTTGCACTTCACGTCGGGGTAGAGACGGCGCAGCTGGCGGACCTTCTTGTTCTTCTTGGTTACTAGCTTCTGGCTCATCGTCGTGATCTCGATGTACAGGTCGTCGTCTTCGATGTAGAAATCCGGTGTGAAGAACCGCGTCGGGTCTCCGTCGTCGTCCCACTCGATTGGGAACGATCGTGGCTCGTACTGCCAGGTGACTCCATAGAAGTCGAGCAAGAGGGCGAACTGCCGCTCGCTGTTGTGTGCAAATTCGACTTCTTTGGCCGAAGGTCGGTTGTTGATCAGGGGGCTCCTGCCTCGACGACCCCGGCGAACTCGTTCCCTTCCGGGAACAGCTGATGAATGGCTCCCTCGACCTCGTCCTGAACTGGGCCGATCGCAATCCCGAAGACTCCCTGACCTCTTCTGAAGACGTCAACCACCTCTTCCTCAGAGTGGGCCGCATATATCGTCTGGCCGTCGGAGAGGAGTGTGACGTCGGCAAGCGGCCTGTCGGAATCGAGTTGCTCCCGCAGGATCTCGACAGCGGAGCGAATCTTCTTGAGACTCATCCCGGCGTCGAGGAGCCGCTTGATGACTTTGAGTTGGACCACGTCTTCAAAGGAATACAGGCGTTGGCTCCCAGATCCGCTGGCTTGGCGCAACGACGGTCGGATCAACTCTGTTCGGGCCCAATAGTCGAGCTGGCGGTAGGTGATTCCCACGAGGTTGCACACCTGCGGGGCGCGGTATCCGAGATTCGACTGTTGGGTCATCCAGAACTCCAGGTTACATGCGTGTAACTCCGCCGAGGATGCAAGCTAACCGGGATACGGTCCCAATGTCAACGAAAGCTGTGGATAACTCAGCTCGGTCCCAGATAGCGGGCGGCCCGCTCCACCTGCTCTTCGGTGCCCACCAGCACCAGGCGGTCCCCGGCATGTAACACCAGGTCGGGCTGAGGATTGACTGTCATGGCCACCTTCTGGTCCTCAACCGCAAGCACCAGCGCACCGGTGTCCTCCCTGATGCCTGAATCCCGAATTGACAATCCGTCGACTCTGCACCCAGGTTGGACGTCCAGCTCCTCCACGTGGAACTCGACAGGACGGCCGTTGACGACCACGTCGAATATCTGCGCCAGTTCCGGCTGCACAGCCATCGCCGCCAATCGCTCGGCACCAACCGCCTGCGGCGCCACCACGCCATCGGCACCCGCCAGCCGGAGCTTCCGCTCGGATTCTGCGTCGTGAGCCCTGCAGATGACCCTGAGATCGGGCCGGATCGACTTGGTGGAGAGAGCGATCACCAGGTTGTCCGAGTCCGAGTCCACACAAGCGATGACAGCCTCCGCCCGCTCTACGCCCGCATCCGACATAACATCGTTGTGGGTGGCGTCTCCGAACACGGCCAAATGCCCTGCTTCCTCCGCCCATCGCAATCTGTCCTCGTCCTGTTCGACGACTACGACGTCGGTCCCCGCCTCGACGAGGTTCTTGGCAACTGCTCGCCCCACCCGTCCATATCCGCATACGATCACGTGACCGTTGAGATCGTCGATCTTTTTCAGAATCTTGCTCCTACGCCGAACGGCTCCGAGGTCGATCAGATACTCGACCTGCGCGGTGGCAGTGTAGATAGCGGCCCCGAGACCGGCGAAGACCAGGAGAATCGCCCACATTCGCCCCAGCGTCGACAACTCGAATACTTCGCCAAAACCAACCGTCGTGATGGTGATAGTGACCATGTAGAAGGCATCGAAGAAACTCGCACCGTCGATGATCATGAAGCCGAAAGCTCCAACGAAAACGGTCACGGCGAGTATCTGGAGGCCGAGCCTCACCCGCCGCGACGGGTTCATTCGCTCCCCGGGTCGGTATCGAGGAAGTCTTCGACGGTGACGTCTTCCAGAAACCGGCGGAAACGCTCGAGCTCCTGATCGGCATCGCCGTCTTCCTCAAAGACCACCCCGGAGTCTTCGAGAACCTCCTCGAGAGCAAAAACCGGCGCGCCGGTCCGCACCGCGAGGGCTATGGCGTCCGAGGGTCGAGATGAGACGTGGACCTCGCGTCCGTCGATATCGAGAGAGAGGTCGGCGTAGAAAACCGAATCCCTCATCTCGGTGATCACAACCTTCTTGGCCAACGCACCCAGTGCGTCGATAACCGACCTCATCAGATCGTGGGTCAATGGCCTGGGCGGGGTGACGCCTTCCATGGCGGTGGCGATCGCAGTGGCCTCTGTGCCCCCGATCCAAATGGGCAGATGGCGCTGGCCGTCCTTTTCCCGGAGAAGGACGATGGGCTGGTTGGACGGGAGTTCAACCCGAACCCCAACCACCTCCATTGCGATCGGTCCGTTGGCCGCCATGCCCCAAGATTATCACCGGCCCTCCGTCATTCTCTCAGCGCCAAGCCAGTCGTAGAGAATGTCTGGCTTTTCTACGAATTGATTCATGTCGAGGACGGCCCAGAGCGATCGAAGGTTGCGATATGCACCCTGCCAATCGAGGCCGTATCCGACCAGGTACTCATCACCGACCTCGAAACCTCGATACTCGATAGGAACCTCGACAACCCGCCTTCTTGTTTTGTCGGTAAGTGCCGCGGTGCTCACGCTTGCCGCTCCTCGGTCTTCCATCATCCTGCGCAAGGCAGTTAGCGACAAACCGGTGTCGATTATGTCCTCGACGAGAATCACGTGGCGATCGAGCACCGGCGTCGCCAGATCCATCGCGATGCTGATTCGACCACTCTCCCCGAATCGGTTCAATGCCAGGAAGTCGATCTCGCACTGGACAGAGACGGCCCGCACCAGGTCCGCAGCGAAAGGGATTGCGCCGGTCATCACGACCACAAACAGCGGGTCGCGGCCTTCATAATCATGTGAGATGGCGGAGCCGAGCTCGACGACCCGCGACCGAATCTCTTCCTCACTCAGAGCCTCTACCGCTAGATCCGACATGCCACTCACCCGAACAGGCCGGTGATCCAGAACATGAGCGAGTCCACGGCCGTCATCGGAGGCTCCGAGGAACGGACCGTCTCGACCACGGGAGGAGGATCCGGGGGCTGGTCACTTTCTTCCGGTGGCCTCGGCTCGTTGAACGTCATACCCACATTCGAGAGGTGGACGAATGTCTCGACTTGACCTTGCGCCATGATCGGGTCGGGTTGGATCCAGGCCAGTTCAGGCGTGTAGGGACCGCCTGCCGAGATCTTGCCCACGTAGGCGAAGTCGTCGAAGGCCCAATCGAAGAGTTCCGTTGCGTCGGCAAAATGACCCCGCTGCCCCTCGGAACCAAGCACAACCACGTAGATCCGGCGACCATCACGCTCTGCTGCGCCCACATATGTCAGCAACGCTTGGCTGGTGAACCCGGTCTTGACGCCTATTGATCCGCTGTAGCTGTGGAGCATGAGATCGGTGGTCTCGCCCCGACGAAAGTTCCCTTCCGGGTCGGGCGGTATGACGACCACTTTCGACCGCACCGCATTGGCAAAATCGGGGAGCTCCATGGCCACTTGGGTGAGCTTGAGAAGGTCGTTGGCAGTGGTGTAGTGACCGGGCTCGTCCAACCCGTGCGGGTTGGCAAAGGAGGTACCGTTCAAGCCCAGCTCTGCAGCACGCTCATTCATGAGGTCCACGAACTCGCCGAGCGAGCCAGAGATGTGCTCAGCAATCGCAGTTGCCGAATCGTTGGCCGAATGCACCATGAGGGTTTTGAAGAGCGCCCCCATCTCCAGCTCCTCCCCGGCGACGAGATCGATCTCCTTCTCGCCCGTGTTGGCAGCAGCAGTCGAAACCGTCACCAACTCGTCCATCCGGGCGTGCTCCAGTGTCAGGAGCCCGGTCATGATCTTGGTGACTGATGCCATCGCACGCCTCTCGTTGGCGTTGCGAGCGGCAAGCATCGTGCCCGAGGAGTCGTCGTATACCAGCCAAGCCTTGGCGGAGACCTGAGGCGGACTCCCTTCGTCGGGGAATGTCATCCCAGCCGGCGACCTGTGGCTGAGGGGAGCGGCGAGGACCGGCAACGCGGTGGCCACGACGACCACGACGAGAAGGGCCACAGGGACCGACCTTCGCATCACTTTGAGTATGTCTCTGCGAGGTCGGCCTTCAACAGGGCCCGGTGCAGAGACTGCATCGAACCGAGAGCCTCCTCGATGACCTCTTTCCCCCGTGCCTGGGATTCTGGGTTCGCCGCCCTCATCAAGGGTGCCCCTAGCTGGCGGACTAAGTCGGCTTCGCGCTCCGCGGCCAGGCGTGCCACACGAAGGTGGCGCGATTCGAGCCCAAGCTCGAGAAGCCGCTTTGCCTCTCGCGCGGCAACGGCCATATCCGCGCTGAACAAGGTCGAGTCCTTTATGTGATGCAGCACTCCGTCATCGAGTAGACGTTGAAGTTCGCGATCATCGAGACCCGAACGTTTGAGCATGTCTTCACGGGTCAACGGCTCCGTCGGCTGGGTTTTCTGGTCAGCTGCCCGGACCGGACCCGTTTCCTCTCCCCTCTCCCAAAGGGTGAGCTTCGACTTGATCACCTTGAGCGGAAGGAAATGGTCCCGCTGCTGCTGCAGGATGAAACGCAGGCGCGAAACGTCCTGAGTGTCGAATTGCCGATAGCCGGAGTCAGAGCGGTCCGGGTCGATCAGTCCCTGCGACTCGAGGAATCGAATCTTTGAGACCGACACGTCGGGAAATTCGTCCTTCAACGTGTTGATCACTTCGCCGATGGTCAGGTTGCCTGTGTCAGGCATCTCCGTGGGCCACCACAAAATGGAAGCGACCGATGAGAAGCTCGTCCCCCGGGCTGAGGTTTGCGCGGTCGACACGTGCGTCGTTGACGTAGGTTCCGTTCGTCGACCCGCTGTCTTCGACGGTCAGGCTTTCAGAGCTGACGGAGAAGCGGCAATGGTGACGCGACACGGTCACATCATTGAGGAATATGTCGCTCTCTGGGTGCCTGCCCACGGTCACATTGCCTTCGTGCAGGACAAATGACATGCCGGCCCGCGGACCGCGCTCGACGACGAGGGCGAAACCCGCGAATCCTCCCACATGTGCCGCTTCTTCGGGTGTGAGAGGATGCTCGACCCGATCTTGGAGGGGCACGTACACCACCGTGGGATCGGTCTCAATCTCAGGTTTAGGGTCCGAGTTGTCGGGCGGTCGGCTGCTCTCGTCGGTCATTCGCCTGGATTGTAGATTGGGTTCGCCAAAGAGCCGGGTCTGCTAAATCACTCAGTCAGGTCCCGATACTGGGTCGCATCGAGAAGGCCGTCTCGGGGGTAAGGGCCGTCGGTCTCGATCTCGGCGAACCATGCCTCTTCATACGGGCTCTGATTGACCAGCTCGGGGCTTTCGGCCACGGCCTGATTAACTGCCACGATTGTCCCGTCAAAAGGTGCGTAAACCTCGCCAACCGACTTCGTGCTCTCGACCTCGACGATGAGATCTTCCTTGGCGACTCTCGTCTCGGGCTGGGGCAGCTCGACGAAAACCACGTCACCCAGTTGATCCTGGGCGTAGTCGGTGATGCCGATCCGGACTCTGGTCTCCGATAGCTCCCGCACCCACTCATGCTCATCGGTATAAAGCAGGTCTTCGGGTACGTTCATCAAGCCTCCTCGGAGTTCGCTCGGGACTCTACAGCGGACAGGTTCTCGCGGGCGTCTCCGAAATAGCGGAACATGACGGCGTAGTACAAGACCAATCCGACAACACCGGCACCCCACGCCACCGGCCAGAAGAACCATTCGATTTGACCGGCCTCGGCAATGTAGAACGAGGGAATCGACGAGTAGACCAGGGCGGTTGCGATCTTTCCCTGCCTCCGAACCTCGAGCCGCGCTGCACCCCGCGCCGCAAGTCGAACCGTCACCAGGCCCATGATCACCTCCCTGAGAATCAGGGGGTAGCCGATGACGGCGGGCACCACTCCGACAATCAGGCCGCCGATCACTGCCGAAGCAATCATGAGACGATCGGCTATCGGGTCCAAGGCCTTGCCAAGTTCGGTGACCTGATTGAGCCGCCTCGCGAAATACCCGTCAATCCAGTCCGTCCAAGCAATCGCCGCCACCAGCCAGCCGGCGATCGCGGTCTCATCCTGGGCCAGCAGCCACCAAAAGACGGGTACGAACGCGAGTCGCACCATCGAAATCAGATTGGGGATCGTTAAAACCCGCTTCTCGGGTGGTCTCTCTGCCAAGACCGGCAGCGTACTGTCAGGCGGCCGGTTTCACGTCACCGATGCCTCCAAGCCGAGTCTGCACGCCGCCCAGAACTCCCCACAGGTCGAATTGGACGCGATCGCCCCGGTAGGCCTCGGTGATCGTTGGGTGATAAAGGGGCATGTAGGGAAGGTCGTCTGCGAGGATCTCCTCCATCTTCCAGAGCGCCGCCAGCGCTTGGTCCATGGTCACCGCGTTGCGGTATTTCTTCCACTGGTTCTCGAAGCGTCGGCTCTGGTAGCCGGTGCTGTTGATCGGCCCGTCGGACACGAAGAACTCCCGGTAAAAGTCGGGATGCGCCCCGTTGCCTAGCGTCCATCCGAGAACATACATGTCGTATTGGCGAGGCTTCTCCGTCTGGGGTGTGAAGGCGAGGTCAACGACGGTGTCGAAATCGGTCTCCACGGGACGCGCGTCGAAGCCAAGCCATTCCAGAGTCGCCTCAATCTCGCTGGCATAGGCCGGGCGCGCCGAGTCGTGCTTGTCACCCGAAGTGAGGATTGTCAAGGGTGCTGGCTCCCGGCCGTTTATCCGCAGGCCCTTTCCCAGCACGCGAGTTCCATCGTGCAACGAAGGGGGCTCGGCCCATGAGTATCCGGACTCCTCGAGAGTGTTGATCGCCGCGGCCAGACGTTCGGATTCGGACTGATTGTCGCCATTGTCGGCTGCATATCCCCCCCAGATGGGATTAGACGCCGGGATAACTGAATACGCGGGGTCCGCCAGCGGAACGATGCCCTCTACGGCTTCGGCTCGGTCAAAGAGAAGATTCAGTGACCGCCGAAAGGCGGGATCCGCCATCGGCTCCCGCTCCAGGTTGAAGCCTATATAGCGGAGAGCGTTTGCCGGGCTGTCACGCACCTCGATGCCCGGTGTGTCGCGAAGCCGGGCTGCAGCCTCCTGGCTGAGACCGGATGGGCTCAGAATCAAGTCGATAGTGTCGGACGTCAGGGCGTCAACAGCACTCTCCTCGTCTGAGTGGATGTAGAACAGGACGCGATCGACGGCCCGGTTGCCGGCAACATCAGTCACTTCGGCCACGATCATCCCGTCGGAAGAATCCACAATCTCCAGGGGTCCACCCGAGACATCTCCGTCCCCGGTTACGGAATAGAGATCCGAGGCGGTTTGGGCCGTCTCACTTGCCTCGGCCCAAATGTGGGCAGGCATGATGGGTGCCAGACCCACGCCGTACGGCCACGTCGCGAGGTGGGGCCGGCTTTCGAAACGAATCCGGACCCTATGCGAAGAGACCGCCTCAACTCCGGAGACGCTGGCCGGAAAAGCATCGCCCCAGCCCCCTTCCAACCTCAAGTCGCGGACCGTGGAGTATGTGAACACAACGTCTCCAGCGGTGATAGGGACCCCATCGCTCCACACTCGGCTGGGATCGAGATCCGCCTCCACGACCCACTTACCCTTCTGCTTCTCTGGAGCAGCGACCTCGGTCGCTACGTCTGGCACCACTTCGAGAGTGAGCGGGTCGATCGCCAGAAGAGAGGGCTTGGTGCCGCCCAGGACGTAGCTGTTCCAAGCGGTTGGCTGGTCTCCGTAATAGGCCCAGAAGTTGTCGGTAGAGGGTGGAGCAAGGAGGCCGACTCTGTATTCGAAGGTGCTCGACGTCGGCGGATCGTAGACGTCGATGGTGGTCTGCGTGGGCGCATCGACGACGACCTCAGGCGCTCCGACTTCCAACGCCGAGGATTCGTCCTCTGCCTTCTGGGTCAGCGCGACCAAGGCGACTCCGATCAGAATGATCGTGGCGCCGAGGGCTCTGAACGTCTTGTCCCGCAAGAATCACCTCCCGGAACATAGATCGGCATCGTGCCAGGAGCGCTTGACCGAGTATTGATCGAACCCAAACCTGGCTACGATTTCGGCATCCGGGCTGTGGCGTAGCTTGGTAGCGCGCCTGACTGGGGGTCAGGAGGTCGTCGGTTCAAATCCGGCCAGCCCGACCACCACCATCCGTATCGCGCCGTTGTCAACCGTCGAGTGTGCCTGTCCTACCCAAAAACCGAGAAGACAGGCACACTCGACGCGAAATATCAAAGGGCAGTGAGGCAGCGGGTGTCTTAAGTGGCCACAAGGGCCCACACCAACCAGAGAGCGATCATCACTGCTCCGACACCAAACTGAGCAGCCGAAGCCCGGATCATGGCTCCGATACTCACCTTGGTTGCCTTCCACGCAACGCCCGACTCCCCTCTCCTGACGCGCTCGGACAGGTAGATCCCCAACACGAACCCAAGGAAGGCCCCGACCACGGGAACAACAAAGAACCCAAGCACCGCCAGGCCAAGGGCAAAGAGCTGGCCACGCAGTGGCACACCGGCATCGGCGGTCCGCTTTTGGGGTATTCGCACGCTCAGCCAGAGACCGAGTGCGAACACGGCGGAGATCAGAATCATGGCGACAGTGCCAGTCGTCTCGAAGCCTGAAACCAACCCATAACCGATGGCTGCCGCCCAGATGAGGGTCAAACCGGGAAGCAAAGGAAGGATGGTGCCCAACAGCCCGATCACCATCACGAGCCCGGCGATTGCCTCCGTTGCGCCCACGTCGTTCAGAAGATCCAATCTATGAGCCGTCCGATGAGCTGCACCAGGCGCCATCCAAGGTACGCGGCGGCAAGAACCAGCATGATCTTGAAGCTCAGTGGCGCCGGCTCCGGCGATTCGTCTCGCTCACTCATTTCGACCTTCGTTGCCTGGCTACAAACCGAATCGGCGTGCCAAGAAAGTCCTCGTCGCCGCGTAGCCGGTTCTCGAGGAAGCGGAAGTAGTCCTCTCCGAGGTCGCCTCCGGACACGAACACCACAAAAGTCGGCGGAGCCACGCCAGCCTGCACAACGTAGTGAAGCTTCGGCCTCCGGCCCTTGCGCACCGGGGGCGGATGAGCTGCGGTCCATTCCCTCACCAGGCGGTTGAGTCGCCCGGTCGCAAACCTCGTCTCCCGCGCCCGCAGGACCTCTGGAATCACCGAGCCGATCCGCCCAAGACGCGCCCCGGTCTTTGCCGAGATGCGCAACACTGGTGCCCAACCGACGAACCCGAAGCGATCCGGAAGAGACGTCTCGGTGATCTCTCTCTGCTCCTCGTCGATCATGTCCCATTTGTTGAGCAGCACCACGAGCCCAACCCCGGCATCCGCGACCTCCCGGGCAATGCGCTGATCCTGTTGTGTCACGCCCGATGTCGCATCGACCAGAAGGAGCGCAATGTCGGCGTTGGCCAGAGCTTCCTTTGCGCGGAGAACTGCGTAGTAGTCAGTGTCCTCGGTGATTTTCGGACGCCGCCGGATGCCAGCAGTGTCCACGATCACGTAGGGCTGGCCGTCGAGGAGAACTTCGACGTCGATTGGGTCTCTGGTGGTGCCTGGCATTTCTGAGACGATGACCCTCTGCTCACCAACTAGCCGATTGAGCAGAGTCGACTTCCCGACGTTGGGACGGCCGACGATGGCGATGTGAGGGTGGTCCGGGCGCGGGTCCTCCGTGCCGGCATCTGGCAGCCCCGCCACGACTGCGTCGAGAAGGTCACCGATTCCGCGTCCGTGGTAGGCACTTATCGGATGAGGCTGACCCAGGCCGAGGCCCCAAAACTCGGCGATTTCGGTTTCGGCGCCGTCGTCGACCTTGTTGGCGGCGAGGACAATGGGGACATCAGATTCCCGCAGGACCGAAATCATCCCGGTGTCGTCGTCGGTGAGACTTGTCCTGGCGTCGACGACAACGATGACCAGGTCGGCACCACCTACGGCCGCCTCGGCCTGCTCTCTGATCGACAGGTCGAGCCCATCACCGGGCTTCACCTCCCAGCCTCCGGTATCCACTATCACGAAGTCTCGCCCCGCCCAGTCGGCGTCGAACTGACGGCGATCTCGGGTCACACCCGGCTTCTCCTCCACCACCGCCGACCTCGACCCGATCACTCGATTGACAAGTGTCGATTTGCCAACGTTGGGTCGGCCGACGACGGCAACGACGGGAACCGTGCTCATCTCAGGAGCTGATCAATCCAAGGGCTTCGGTTGCGGTCCAATCCCTGTCGTGTTCGAGCTGATAGGGCTCCACCGGCCTCTTGGCCGTGACCCCGGCCTCGATCATCGTGCCAAGGGCGGTCACAAATGCGCGCAGTTGAGGGGGAAGCGGAAAATACTCTTGCTCGGTCGTCGAGGACCACAGCTCGAATCCTGCTGCAGGGCCTAGGCGGTCGATCACCTCTTGTACCAGATGGTCGGGAGCCGATGCCCCGGCGGTCAGCCCCACAACGCCGGCCCCTGTTAGCCAAGCGTCGTCGATGTCCTCGGCGGAGTCGATGCGAAATGCGGCGACGCCTTTCTCGTGAGCGACACGCACCAGGGCCTGAGTGTTGGATGAATTCTCCGAGCCCACCACGAGGATCAAGTCACATTGGCTCGCCAACTGGCTGACCGCCTCCTGACGATTGGTTGTGGCATAACAGAGGTCTGACTTTCGTGCCGTGGCCAACTCTGGAAAGCGATCCTCGGCGTCGTCCATCACCGACCGCCACTCGTGAACTCCCAACGTGGTCTGGGCGAGCAGGGCAACCTTCTGCGGGTCGGCCGGCTCATAGCTTCCCAACCCGGTCTCGGGCTCGACGAGCGTGATCGAAGCCGGCGCCTCAGCCACTGTCCCCACCGCTTCGTCGTGGCCCTCGTGGCCCACATAGATGATGTCGTAGCCCTTTCTTGCCATCGTCTTCACCTCGTGGTGCACCTTGGTCACCAACGGGCAAACAGCGTCGATCACTACCGCGGCCCTTTCTGCCGCGCCGGCGACCACCTCGGGAGCCGAACCGTGGGCCGAGAGCATTACGGGCGCTCCCTCGGGGACATCGGAGATGTCGTTGACGAAGACCACTCCAACCCGTTCGAAGGCGCTCACCACCCACTCGTTGTGGACGATCTCGTGGTAGCAGTAAACGGGGCCCTCGAAGATCCTCGTCATCCAAGTCAGAGCCTTGATCGCCATTTCGACACCGGCACAAAACCCGCGTGGCTCGGCGAGAAGCACCCTCTCGACTGTCATCCGGCAATGGTAGGAGAGCCTTCTGGCCAAGCTGAGTCGACCACAGGCGAGGCCTTTTGGAAGTTGCGATCAAGAGCCTCGAGCCTCGTCGCTCGTCAACCCTCCACGAGACCCACGATGGCGTCGACCACTTCCCGAATCGACATAT
The DNA here is from genome assembly GCA_965216725.1 of Acidimicrobiia bacterium. Classification (GTDB taxonomy): domain Bacteria; phylum Actinomycetota; class Acidimicrobiia; order Spongiisociales; family ZC4RG35; genus JACZUI01. The sequence continues at coordinate 63,906 of CBDCGI010000023.1, forward strand.
CAGACGTGTCGATGATATGGGCGCCTTCCGGAACTCTCAGCGGCGACACCTCACGAGTGGAGTCGCGATGATCCCGGCGTCTGATCGCCTCGAGCGCCTCCCCCGCACTGTGTCCCTCCTGAAGGGCACGACGACGTGCCCTGACCTCAGGTCGGGCATCGAGGTAAACCTTGTGAATCGCATCAGGGAACACCACGCTCCCGATATCCCGCCCCTCCACCACAGCCTCACCTCCATGATCAGAGACCCAGTCGCGCTGGCGTGCGACCAGCAAATCCCTGACTTCGGAATGGGCTGCAACGGCAGACGCGTTCGCCGACACGTCTGGTGACCGTATGGCATCTGAAACGTCCCTCCCCTCCAGGTAGGTCCTCCCTGATTCCTGTTTCAAGTCCACGTCTGCCAATACGGAGGCCAAAGACAACCCATCCGAGAGGTCGGCTCCGGATTCGAGAGCTACCAACGCTGCAGCTCTGTAGAAGGCTCCGGTATCGAGGTGGGGCAGCCCCAGGGCCTCGGCCACAAGACCAGTGACGGTCGATTTGCCAGTTCCGCTGGGCCCGTCGATTGTCACCACCATCTCGGTCACCATTCGAGGCTAGACCAAGTGTTCTCTGAGATCGGAAAGCATCTGCCAGTAGCCCGGCCAGGTCTTGGCGACAACGCCCGGGCGATCAATCGTCACATCAGGTCTAAGGAGACTCAACACTCCAAACGACATGGCGATCCTGTGATCCCCATGGGAGTCGACTTGTGCGGGACGCAACCTGCCAGGGGATATCTCGATACTTCCTGGCCCGGTCTCGACTTCGGCTCCGACTCGCCGCAGCTCGGCTGCAAGCGCAACGAGCCGCGACGACTCCTTGTGCTCCAGCGACTGCAAACCCGTCAAAAGCGACGATCCGTCGGCGCGGAGCGCGGCCACTGCCAATGCCAATGCACCGTCGGGGCAGGCCGAAAGGTCGGCGCGTATCGGCTGTAGCCGTCCCGACGGACCTGTGACTCTCACGGTGTCCTTGTCGGCGGCCACAGCACAACCCATTCCAGCCAAATGCGTTGCCACGTCCATGTCGGGCTGGCGGCTGTCGATTCCCAGCCCCGGGATCACGACCTCCGACCCCGTGATGGCTGCAGCCAGCATCGGGTACGCCGCGGAGGATGCGTCCGGCTCGATTGGGAAAGTCGTGGCCTGCATCGGGGTGGGTGTGACCTCTATCGAAAGGCCATTGCGCCGGGTTTCCACACCGAAACGCGTCAGCACCTGTCGGGTGAGCTCCACATAGCCCAACGCTCCTCCCTCACCCGTGGCGGTAAGCGTCATCTGGCTTTCGGCGTAAGGGGCTACAAGCAACATTGCAGTCAAGGCCTGGGTGGTGGTTCCTACGTCAACTCTCAGCTCTCCCCCGGCGAGGGTTCCACTCCCTTGGAGCGTTATCGGGAAGGCTCCCGGCTCGGAGACCATCACAGCTCCGCAACGGGTTATGACCTCGACGATGGGCCCCATTGGCCGGTTCGGGAGTCTTCCTCTGCCTTGAACCGAGGTTCTTCCGCTCACCAGACCAGCTACGGCAAGGGCAATACGAGCCGTCAACCCCGATTCGTTGACGTCCAAGACCTTCTGGGGCGGGACGGGCACGCCGTTGCGCCCAGCCACACTCCAGACCTCCTCCCCTTGGCTGATCTTGGCCCCAAAGCTACGAAAGACGTTGACAGCTGCCCGAGTGTCCTCGGCAATCAAAGGAGACTCGATCTGAGACACGCCATCGGCGAGCGCCGCCGCTGCCAGGGCCCTGATCGTCAGAGACTTTGACCCCGGCGGAGTGATTCTCACCGGTCTGCTCGATCTTTGGCGGCCAAGTGCAAACTATGGACCTCCGAGGGCTCCAGCCGACGACTCGACCCTGGCTGGAGCGCCCTGTCGCTCAAAGGGCCTATTGCAGTGCGCACCAGACGCACCACGTCTTGTCCGAGAGCCGCCATCATTCTCCTGATCTCACGATTACGGCCCTCTCCCATCGTCAGCTCGATCAATGTCCGATCGGATCCCGAGTCGACGATCTTTGCGGCAATCGCCCGAGCCGGGCCGTCATCTAGCTCAACTCCTTCGCGCAGTCGGCGCAACTCCCGATTTCCGAGTGCACCTCGCACCAGCACGGTGTACACCTTGGTGATCCCATACCTGGGGTGGGTGATCAGATTCGTCAGCTCGCCGTCGTTGCTTACGAGGATCAGTCCTTCAGACTCGATGTCCAAACGCCCGACCGGATATAGGCGCTTCTCGCTCGGCACGAGCTCGACGACGGTTGGTCTGCCGTGGGGGTCGGATGCCGTCGACACCACGCCGACCGGCTTGTAGAGGAGGTGAGTCTCCAGGTCGGGATGCACTGGGACGAGGGCGCCATCCACTCGGACAGTTTCCCTGTCGACATCGACGCGATCTCCGAGCTCGGCGACTCGGCCCTCAATCAGAACTCGGCCCCGGGCTATCGCCATTTCGGCCTTTCGCCGCGACATCAATCCGGCTGCAGCGATGACCTTCTGAACTCGCACCGGCTCGGCCACTATCACAGGGCGCCGGGTCGAAAGGACTCCTCGAGTGCGTCAACCACGGAAGGCGGTGGAATGTGGTCGGCCAACGGCGGCAGCTCGTCCAAACCGCCGAGCCCGAGCCTTTCCAGCAGCAGGTCGGTGGTGACATAGACAGCCGGGTTGCCGGGAAGATCGAGTCTGCCGGCCTCCTCAACCAGACCGGACCGCTCCAGCGTTCTTATCGCCGACTCTGAGTCGACCCCTCTGATCTCCGAGATCTGGCTCCTGGCGACCGGTTGCTTGTAAGCGATTACAGCCAACGCCTCCAATGCTGCCGGCGACAGTCTCCGTGCGGTGGCCGACTTTGTGAAGCGCTCCAAGTAGGGATAGGCGTCGGGATGGCTGTAGAGCCGCCAACCCCCCGCCACTTCTCGCAACACGAGCCCGGACTCGCGTTCGGTGAGGTCGGTCCGGAGGGTCTCGAGCAGGCTGATCACCTTCTCCTTGGGCAGTTCGAGCACCTCGGCGAGCTCGACGGCGGGAATTGGGCTTTCGGTGACGAACAGCACCGCCTCCAAAGCGGCCAAGTCTTTCACGATGCCCACTCGGATGTGAGATCGACCCGTCCGCCTCGGCGGTGGCGAATCTCGATGGCAGAGTTCCAACCAGCCTGACTCACTTCGATCAGCCCCCATCTAGCCAGTTCGAGCATTGCCAGGAAGTATGCGGCCACTTCGACCCTGCGTCCCAATCTGCCCGTCAGGTCGTCGAAGCTGGCAAACACGTCCCTCTCAACTCGCGCCCTGATATCGATGATTGCGTTCTCAACCGAGGGCAAGTCAAGGTCGAGGTGATCCAGATCCGGTTCTCTGCTCACGAAGGCTTTTTTGGCAAGATCCGCCAATCCAGCCGCATCGACCGGCAATTCCACCAGCACGGGACGAACCTCGATTCTCTGATCAATGCCCGAGATGCGGGGAACGTAACGATTTGTCTGCTGGAGCCGTCGGAGCAGCACCGCCGAGACGTCCTTGAAGGTGACGCAGGCCAGCAGCCGCGATAGCAGCCGATCTCTCTCCTCCAGGAATGCCAATTCCTCGTCGATATCGACGTCGCCCCCAGTAGGAAGAAGCGACCGCGCCTTCAGCTGGACAAGGGTGGCGGCGATCAGGATGAATTCTGATGTGACCTCCAAATCGAGATCCTTCATCTCTTCGATGAATGCCAGATACTCCTCTACGACTCCGGTAATGCCAATGGCCGTCACTTCGAGCTGATGTCTGGTGATCAGCTGTAGAAGAAGATCCAATGGTCCCTCGAAAACGGTTGTCTTGACGTTGAAGGTCACAGGTCCTCAGGTTATCGGTGGTCTGCGGGGCAACCGGGCCTTTGGCGGCGCATCGGCACGCTTGAGAATCGTCCAGGTCGCTTCGTCTATCAGCTTCGGCCGCGTTCCATGGTGATGCCGCGCGAATTCGACAACCAGATCCGAAGAGCCGGCCGATGAGAGCTCTAGTGCCCCGATATCGGAATGGTCACGGTAGGTGGCAGCACGACCCCAAAGCCGGGATGTCCTGGTGATGATCATCAGCGAAGCCACCGATCGGCCGACCACACCGAGACCCGAATGTCTTTTGCCGATATCGTGAAGCGCGCCCGCAGCTATCACATCGGCGTCGGACACTCCGCTCTCGACGACGAATGTCCCCGCTTCATATCCGTGTCGTTGATCGGGCACTGATTGCGATGCGAACAACTCGAACTCCGAATGGCTCAGCCAGCTGCGCACGTCATCCAATTCCTCGGCCGAAAGTGGACTGGCGGTGAGGACGCCGAAGAACCTCCTCACCAGATGTGCCGGGCTACCCGGCATTCGTCAGCTCGCGGCTTTGCTCTTGCAATCTATGCAGAGGATCGAAGCAGGTCTGAACTCGAGACGCGCCGCCGCAATCTCGACACCGCAGTTTGCGCACGTGCCGTATGTCCCTGCCTCGATTCGAGCCAATGCGGCGTCGACGTCGTCGACTTGGCTCTTCAGCGACTCGACCAATCCCAGGACCTCTGTGCGCTCGGCTGTGACCGAGGCAGCGTCGGCGAAACTCACTCCAAAGTCGAGGTCGGCACGCAGGTCGCCGGTTTCGCCGGCCCCGAGCTCGTCCAATTGGTGGACGAGGTGGGCCCTCTCGGCTTTGAGAGCTTTCTCAGCGGCTTTGATGTCCACGGACGTCATCTACTCCTTGGATGGGCCTGGATATAGATCTCCACGAGATGAGCAGGGCTAACTCGCGTGTATACCTGGGTTGTGCTAATCGTAGCGTGACCCAGGATTTCCTGGACAGTCCTGAGATCCGCCCCGGCCTCCACCATGTGAGTCGCAGCCGAATGTCGCAACACGTGCGGCGACACCATGGACGGTTCGATGCCCGCAAGCGAAGCGTTCTTCTTGACGACGTCAAAGGCACCCTGGCGAGACAGTCGCCGCCCCCGGAGATTCAGGAAGACCGGATCGCCGTGTTCCGACCTTCTCAGCAAGCTCAAGCGGTCCGGCAACCACTCCCGCAAGGCCGTTATTGCTTTGCCGCCCAGCGGGATCATTCTCTGCTTGTCACCTTTCCCGGTCACCACTGCGACACGATCATCGAGATCGAGATCGGAGAGGTTGACTCCCACGGTCTCGCTGACTCGGGCTCCCGACCCATACAGGAATTCGAGCAGCGCTGCATCGCGACGCCCCTTGATCGTGCTCACGTTCGGGGTGTCCATGAGGCGAAACACCTCATCGACGCCGAGGGCTTTGGGCAACGGGTCTCCCCGCCTAGGTGTTTCCAGAAGCAGCGTCGGGTCCTCCGAACGCAGCCCATCCCGTACCAGGAACCGGTGAAAGCCTTTGATCGCGGCCAGTTTCCTCGTCACAGTCGAATCGGCCAGGTCATTCATCCTGAGGTGCCTGACATAGCGCGAGACGTCTTCACTGTCGGGCGTGTCGGTGCCCAGGACCTCTATGTATTGGCGGATGTCTCTTTCGTAGGCCGCCAGCGTATTGGCCGCCAGCCCGCGCTCGACTCGGAGCGCCACCAAATACTCAGTCAAACATTCAGAGAGACCGGCTTGGGTCAAACCGAGGCGAGAGCAGCACTCACAGGCGTGTAGTCGTTCCCAAGGCTGTCGGCGACTGCCTGGTGGCATATGTAATCACCCGCGATGTTGACCCCGTGCTCCAACTCAGGGTGCCGCTCAATGGCACGCTCCAGCCCTGAGTTGGCTATGGCCACCGCATAACGAAGCGTGGCATTGGTCAAGGCATATGTCGATGTGTGGGGCACCGCTCCCGGAATGTTCCCTACCGCGTAGTGGACCACGTCATGCGCCATGTAGACGGGGTCGGTGTGGGTCGTCTCCCGGGACGTCTCGAAACAGCCGCCCTGATCGATGGCCACATCTACCAGCACCGCTCCCGGCTTCATGGCTCGGACCATGTCCTCGGTGACAAGTTTTGGTGCTGATGCTCCTGGAACGAGGACCGTGCCGATGACGAGGTCAGCGCCCAAGACCTGCTCCTCCAGGTTGAGCTTGTTCGAGTGCAGGGTGACTACGCCTCCTCTGTACAGCGAGTCGAGGACTCGCAGCTTGTTGAGGTCGGTGTCGAGAACCACGACGTTCGCCTGCATGCCCAGGGCAATCGCCGCCGCGTTGGACCCAGAGATGCCTCCACCGATGATCACCACCGTTGCCGGCTGAACACCCGTGACTCCTCCCAGGAGCACCCCGCGACCGCCCTGGGCGGCCTCCAGGAAATAGGCACCAACCTGGGTGGCCATCCGTCCGGCCACCTCTGACATCGGTGCCAGCAGGGGCAGCGACCGATCCGGCATCTGCACCGTCTCATAGGCCACGGCCACTATCCCTTTCTCCCTGAGGCCGACCGCGAGTCGTGGATAGGCTGCCAAGTGGAGATAAGTGAAGAGGATCTGCCCTTCACGGAACATTTCCACCTCGGACACTTGCGGCTCCTTGACCTTCAAGATCATGTCCGCTCCCCCGAAAGCCTCTTCTGCCGTGGGAACGATGGTCGCGCCTTGAGCCGAGTATTCATCGTCGCTGATGCTCGAACCTTTGCCGGCACTTTTCTCAATGAGCACCTCGTGACCTGCCTCGCTCAGCTCGCGCACCCCCACAGGGGTTATCGCCACCCGGTCCTCGGCCGTCTTTATCTCTTTGGGGACACCAACGATCAACGCTCGCTCCTCTACTTGCCGGTTCGGAGGCTAGACCGGGTCAGACTGGCGCGCCTCTTCCGACAGATCAATCACATCACCTTCGGAGTCGCGCGCCGACCGGAGTGTCGAAGCGGCCTTCACAAGCCCCGAGAAGAGCGGATGAGGATTATCGGGCCGCGAGCGGAACTCAGGATGGGCTTGGGTCGCCACGAAGAAGGGGTGATCGACCAGCTCGATGTACTCCACCAGGTTGTCATCCGGTGAGAGGCCGGACAGCCTCATCCCCGAGGACTCGAGATCCTTGCGGTATCGGTTGTTCACTTCCCAGCGATGCCGATGTCTCTCGTAGACGAGCTCCTGGTCGTAAAGCCCACGGACAACGGAGCCTTCGGCCAGCTTCGCTGCATAAAGACCGAGGCGCATCGTGCCACCCATGTCCTCCACCTCCTCTTGAGAAGACATGAGGTCGATCACCGGGTGTGGGGTCGAGGGCTCGAACTCGGTGCTGTTGGCGTCGGCCAACCCGAGCTCATTTCGCGCGAACTCGATGACGGCGCACTGGAGGCCGAGGCAGAGTCCGAGATAGGGGACCTCATTCTCACGGGCGAATCTGACAGCCTGAATCTTCCCCTCCACGCCTCGATAGCCGAAGCCACCCGGAACCACAATCCCATCGAGATCCTCCAAGTAGGAGTCGGCGAGAAGGCCGGTCAGCTCGTCGCTCGGGATCCATCGCAGATCGAGCACCATCGATGCTCCAGCCGCACCGTGTCGCAAAGCTTCGGCAACAGAGAGATATGCGTCGGGGAGCTCGACGTACTTTCCGACGATTCCGATCGTCACGGGCTCGGTGGCCGCTGCCGCCCTCGCCACCATCGATCGCCAGCCCTCGAGATTTGGAGGCCCGGTGACCATCGCCAAGCGGTCACAGACCACGTCATCCAGCCCACCATCATGAAGCACGAGCGGCACCTCGTAGATGTCCGCGGCGTCGGGGGCTGCGATGACTGCCCGCGGCTCGACATCACAGAAGAGACTTATCTTCTTCCTCACCGACTCGTCGATTTCGCGATCTGATCTGACGATGATCACGTCGGGGTGTATGCCTTTGCTTCGCAGCTCCGCCACGGAGTGCTGGGTCGGCTTGGTCTTCAACTCCTCGGACGTAGCGATGTAGGGCACCAAGGTCACATGGAGAAACAGAGCGTTTTGTCTGCCGATCTCGTTGCCAAACTGACGGATTGCTTCCAGAAACGGAAGGCTTTCGATGTCTCCGACAGTGCCTCCCACCTCGGTGATGACCACATCGACGTCCTCATCCCCCGCTTTTCGGATGCGGTGTTTGATCTCGTTGGTGATGTGAGGGATTACCTGCACCGTGTCGCCCAGATAATCGCCCCTGCGCTCTTTTTGAATCACGGAGAGATACACCGACCCCGATGTGACATTCGAGAGTCTCTTCAGGTTCTCGCTGGTGAAACGTTCGTAGTGGCCGAGATCCAGATCGGTTTCTCCCCCGTCGTCAGTGACGAACACCTCGCCGTGCTGGAACGGGTTCATGGTGCCGGGATCGACGTTGATGTAGGGGTCCAGCTTCTGGTTGACGACCCTCAGTCCCCTGGCTTTGAGCAGACGACCCAGCGACGCGGCGGCGATCCCCTTGCCAAGACTAGAGACGACACCTCCGGTTACGAAAATGTACTTGGTCGGGGAACCGTTGACCGGACTCGAGGTGGGTTCTGGCAGTGTCTGAAAAGGCCCGTCCATGACGGGAGGTCAGAGTAGCACCCTCAGACGACCACCTCGATAACCCGTTCAAACCCGGTGACCCTTCTGTCAGTCGAGATCGAATTTCGTCTTCACGAGTTGAGAGAAAGAAGTCTCCCCGAGGGAAACGAACTGCGCCCGCCGGTCGCCTGCGGTGACCACTACACGTCCGCCTTCACCCAGTCGCCCGAGATCCGTCTTGTCGACCGAGACCTTCACCGCGCGGTCTCTCACGACTTCGATCTCGATCTTGGTCGCGGGGTCCAACACGAGGGATTGATCAAAGAGAGAGTGGGCGGCGACCGGGGTCAGGATGAGGGCATCAACCGAAGGTGTCACCAGGGGTCCGCCTGCAGAGAATGAGTAGGCGGTCGATCCGGTGGGGGTGGCCACAATCACTCCATCAGAGCGGTACGTGACGAACCCCTTGCCGTCGATGTCGACGTTCAGCTCGACCAATCGCTGGCTATCGACCTTCTCCACGACAACGTCGTTGACCCCATTTGCTGCCTCGCCGTCCACAGCCGCCTTGATGGTGAGTCGCTCCTGCACGTCGTAGTCGCCACTGAGCAGCCTCCTGATGACATCGGGTGCCGATTCCGGCTCGGCATCGGCAAGGAAACCCACGGTCCCGAGGTTGAAACCCAGCACTGGCACATCATGGAAGAGGGCCCTGGCCACCGCTGCCAACATCGTGCCGTCACCGCCGACCGCAAGCACCATCTCCGGGACCTCTTCTGGGGAGACCACCTGGCCTCCCAACGCCACGATGTGTTCCTCAAGCCGAGCTGCAAACTCGGTGGGGCGGACTCGCCCCTGACGTACCTCCAGCGCGAATCTCATGTCGGAACCTCGACGTCCGCTTGTTGGCGATCCATGCGCAGCCAGAGTAGGTACTCGACGTTTCCCTTGGCGCCTTTGAGAGGCGACTCCCGGATCGCTTGGGGAAACAAGCCGGCTTCGACCAGACAGCTCATCACCTCCGTCACGGCCCGGCGTCGTGTCTCCGGGTTTGTGACCACCCCGCGACGATTCAGCGCATCAGCCCCACTTTCGAACTGAGGCTTGACCAGTAAGACGAAGTCTGCGTCGCGGCTGGCGGCTTGCGCAAGCGAAGGCGCTACGAGGCACAACGAGATGAATGAGACATCGCACACCACGACGCTCGGTTTGAAGGGAAGGTCAAAGGACTCAAGCGACCTGATGTCGGTGCTCTCCATCACCACGACTCGAGGGTCATCGCAGAGGTTGGGGTCCAACTGACCGTGGCCGACGTCGAGAGCGACAACAGCCGCCGCTCCACGATCGAGCAGCACCTCGGTAAAGCCGCCTGTGGAGGCTCCAACATCAATTGCATCCCGACCGCCAACGTCGATCCCAAATTCCTCTAGGGCCGCCAAGAGCTTGAGCGCTCCTCGCGACACCCATCGCCGTAGCGATTCGTCGATGCTGATAGGAGTCTGTTGGTCAACCGACGTCGCCGGCTTCGGGTTGGCGACTCCTCCCACACTCACCTTGCCTTCACGGATGAGGCTCTGAGCCTCCGCCCGACTTCGGGACATGCCGCGGCGGTGCATCTCGGCGTCAAGCCGCGTCAGGTGGGCCCGGTCCCTTCGAGTAGCTCCGAGAGAAGCTCCGCTAGTTCCGCCGCGGGTTGGGGCACCTCCGCGGGGTCCAGCTGTTCGAGTTGCTCGAGCAGTTCCTCAATTCGAACCGAAAGCGTTTGATCCAGCTCCATGTCGTGATTATCGACCCTATTCCAGTATCAGGTCCATTGCCGCCGCAAGATCCCTAACGACATGATCGGCGGCACCGGGGCTGTCATCCGGTCCGGTTACCCCCGTAAGCACCAAAACGGATCTCCAACCTGGGTTGCCTTCGGCGAGGGCGACGTCGGTATCAACTCTGTCGCCAACGACCCACGCGGCATCCACGCCTTTCTTTTCGAGCAGTCTCCGGGTCGCTTCGTTCGGCTTCCCGGCCACCTCCGGGCTCCTTTCAGCTGCAGTGGCGACGGCGGCCACAATCGCCCCTGAGCCCGGCTGGAATCCGGCCTCCACCGGGTAAGTCGGATCGATGTTTGTTGCCACGAACCGGGCTCCCCCGCGAACCGCGGATACGGCTCCGGCAAGCCGGTCATACGTGAGGGCACGGTCCATGCCCACCACAACCGCCCTTGCTTGATCCGGGTCATCAGTTGTGACGAGAGCTTCACTGGCAAGGGCCTCGCCAATGGAAGGTGATCCGAGAACGAATACCGGGGAATCGGCGAGTCCCAGCATCGATGCCGCTGCCTGAGCTGAAGTCACAACTGAGCCAAACTCGCAGTCGAAACCCGTCAGGCGCCTCACTTTGGCCACGACGTCGTCCGGAGTTCGCGTGCTGTTGTTTGTGACAAACCAGATTCGGGCGCCGTGGTCACGCGCTCTCTGTAACGCATCGGACGAGCCTGGGATCGACGCGTCGCCCCGATAGACCACTCCGTCGAGGTCGACGACGATGTTCACTGGCCGAGGAAACTCGCCAGGACGAGCTGGTAGAGCTGGGCAGTCCGGTGCACGGCTTCGACCGGCACTCGTTCGTCTCGACCATGAAATAGAGCCAGCATTTCGCTGAAGGCAAGGTCATCGCCGAAGAGACCCACTCCGTAAGCGACGGTCCCCTTCTCCCGCCAGAACCTGGCGTCAGTGGATACAGTCATCGTCGTCGGTACCAGGTCGCGATGGCCCTCCAACTCTTCGACTGAGCTGGCGATCGCCTCCCACAGGGGCGTTTTCACCTCGCTCGTATTGGGCTCCCCGTCGAAGATCGGCTCGATCTGCACGTGATCTGCCGCCGATGCCATGGCCTTTCGTAGATAGCTCTCGGCGAAGGAGCGATCCATGCCGGGGAGGCTTCGGATGTCGACAACGGCACTCGCTTCGCCGGCAACGACGTTTGCCTTTGAGCCCCCGTCGATGAGGTTGGCGGAAACGGTGAGGTGCGTCGCCGCATGGACATACCGCGCCAGGTTGGGATCCGTGGCCGCCAACTCGGAGATGGCATCGTCCAGGGTCTCGACATCTGTCAACCGTCCCGAGACGGATTCATCGAGTCCCAGAGCCTCGACGAATCTCGGCCAGAGTGGCTCGATATCTGCCGGAGAGGGGTCGCTCCCGATGCCCACTAGGGCCTGTGCGAGCTTGGCAATTGCGTTATCGGTCCCGTAGGGGGCGGATCCGTGAGTTGGTGATCCCGTCGTTCTCAGCGTCGACCACAGCGCCCCCTTCTCACCGACAGAGACTGGGACTCGATTGTGTCCTTCGGCGGGAAGGCCGGGATAGGCGACCTCGGTGAGGAGATAGTCCGTTCCAACCAGGTCCCAATGATCGTCGACCAGGTATTTGGCTCCATACCTCCCTCCGGCTTCCTCGTCGGCGGTGGCACAGAAGACGAGATCGCCACGAGGCTCCTTTTCGCCGACCAGGTAGGGACGAACCGCCTCCGCCATGGCGGCGGTGAGGTTGAGCATGTCCAGCGCACCCCTGCCATAAACCCAGCCACCCACTACCTCGGCGGCCCAAGGATCGGCGCTCCAACCCGACGGGTCGGCTGGAACCACGTCGAGGTGCGGCGCCATCGCTAGAGAGGGGTGATCCGGGTCCGACCCCTCCACCCGATAGACCAGACTCTGGCGTCCTTCGGAAGGCTCGAAGACAACACCCGGAACTCCCAAGAATTCTCGGAGGGTTTCCACTGAACGTGACTCGAACCCGCTTTCCCGGCTCCCGTCGTTCACACATCTGTTCCGGATCAGGGCCTGCAACAACTCGATGGTCTCGCTCATCGCCGGTTTCGCAGAATGTCGATCAGCTCGTACATCGTCAGCGTCAAGGGCCAGTCTGAAGCTTCATCGATATCCACCCAGGCGACGTCGGCAGCGTCATCACCGGCTTTGAGGGTGCCTCCTGACACCTCCGCGAGATAGTCGATCAGGACGATATGTCCGTGGTCGCCGATGCTCTCTCCGGCCCACACCACTTCACCGATTTCCACCTCGAGCCCGGTCTCCTCCTTGACTTCGCGAGCGACGGTGTCGCGCAGGCGCTCCCCCTTCTCGACTTTGCCCCCGGGCACGGCCCACAGCCCTTTGGCGGGCTCTCGTCCTCGTTGGATCAGCAACAGATCTCGGCCAGAGACAACGGCGGCGCCCACACCGACCACAATGCGAGGATCAGCGTCGGTCATCGTGATGCATCACAATCGAGCGAGCACTGAACCCGCCGGATTCGAAGAAGTTCTTGGCGAGGCGATGCCCAGGCAACACCAAGGCGTCGAACTTGGTGAGGCCCCGTTCCCGGAGCGCCCCCAAGATCTCGTCCCTCATGGCTTCCCCGATGCCCACCTGCCTGGCCTCCTCTTCAACGTAGACGAACCGAATAAGGCCGACCGCCTCCCCATCGGCTTGCTCCAGTAGCGGCGTCACCTGTGCCGTCATGAATCCGAACGGCACATCTTCCAACACTCCGAGGACGACATATGTTTGTGGGGCGGCTAACAGGGCCTCAAACGAGGCCGCGGCTGGCTCATCTAGACCGTCGGCTATTGGCCACATTCCATGCAGAGCCGTCATCTCCAACTCCAGGCCCCGATACAGTCGTACGAGCGTGTGCAAGTCGTCCAACGTCGCATGGCGGACTTCGACTTTCATCTGCCGACGAACGGTAATGAGCGCCAGAACCTCTGCGCCCCCCAAGCGGTGACCAGACCCATCGCTTCAACCACGATCGGCATGCCCATCTTGGATTTGCCCCGAGTTCGGTCCCGAAAGACAATCGGGACCTCCACGACTTGGGCTCCGGCTTGGTGGGCCCTCCACGCCATCTCGACCTGGAACGAATAGCCCGACGAACGCGCATCTCGATAGGGCAAGGTCCGCAGCAATGACTCGCGGTAAGCCCGAAAGCCGGCTGTAGCGTCCCGGGTGGGCACACCCAGCATGGTTCGGGCATAGATGTTCCCGCCGCGAGATATGAACTTTCTGAGCCATGGCCAATCGGGTGTGGCTCCGCCGGCCACATAGCGTGATCCGATTGCCAAGTCGGCGCCCTCGTCCACAGCGGCGACGAGCCTCGGGAGGTCTGAAGGATCGTGGGAGAAGTCGGCGTCCATCTCAATGACTATCTCCGATCCCTCGACCAAAGCACGATCGAAGCCGGCCATGTATGCGGGGCCCAAGCCCATCTTCTCTGGTCGATGGATCACAGAGGTCAGCGGATCGGCTGCTGCGAGTTCGTCCGCCAGCTCGCCCGTGCCGTCGGGCGAATTGTCGTCGACTACGAGCAATCGGTAGCCCTGACCCGTGACGGCGGGGGCAAGCTCAGCCAGATTCTCCCGCTCGTTGAATGTGGGAACGACGACTGTGACCCGATCAGTAGGCACAGTCGGCGCAAAGCTTCTTGCGCTTGTTCGCCAGTTGACTGCTCCTCTTCACCATAAAGCAGGACTGGCACACGAATTCGTCTGACCTGGCCGTTTGCGCATCAACGTCCATCGTGAGCTCCTCACGGCGGATGGCACGCAGCTCCTTCACTTCGTCGACGAGCAAAGCGTCGTCGGCTTCCTCGTCGAGCAGCTTCAGCTCTTGGGTTTCGAGCTCCTCGAGTGCTTCAGCCGTTTCCTCGTCGTGGTCCTCGCCGTCACCCTCACCACTGGCGTCGTCGTCGTCATCGTCGGCCACGTCGTCGAGATCGTCGTCGAGGTCTTCATCGAGGTCGTCGAAGTCCTCGTCAATGTCGTCCAGGTCTTCCGGATCCTCGGGATCTTCGAGCTCCTCGGCTTCTTCGATGTCTTCTATGTCTTTGGTTTGCTTTGCGCTCATCAGGTCTGGTCCCCGGCGGGTTGCGGGAGTATAAGTCGTCTCATTTCAAATCTTGAGACTGATCGCGGCCGGCACAACCCGACCCGTGACCGGCGTATTCCCGAGATAATCACCGTCTGCTTCGAGAGGCCAGTCTCGGTCTACTTCGAGGGAGAACTCTGCAGCCGACAGGCGCCGTACCCCAGGGCTGCGGAGGTGGGTGCCTTTGATGATCTTCGGAACCAGAGATGGTGCTTCGGTCTTCTTGACGTCGAAGATCTGGATGTCGATGACCCCATCGACCAACGTTGCCTTCGGCGCCACATTCCACCCCCCAGCAAAGAACTGAGCATTGGCCATGATCACAGCGAGTGCCTCGGACTCGATTTCTCTTCTCTCGGTCTTCAGTCGAATCTTCGCTCTTGGAAACCGGGGCAACCGTGTCCCGAATGCAAGGGGGTATCTCGCTATACCGAGACTTCTCATGAGCTTGGGCGCGGTCTCCGCAGCGGCAGCGCCCACACCGGCCTGGGCCACGTTGGCGTAGTAATGGGTGCCCCAGGCTCCGGTCAACACAACCACATCGATGTCGTAGGTCTCGGGCGAGCCCAGGTGCCGGGCCGCGGATTCCGGGTCGTTTGGCAGGCCAAACGTCCTTAGCAAATCGCAACCGGTTCCCAAGGGCAAAACACCCAGAACCGGCTTAGTCCCGATGTCGAGCGCCATCACTGCGTTCACGACGGCGTTGACCGTCCCGTCGCCTCCTCCCGCTATGAAGTTGCGAATCCCGCGTTCGGCCGCTTCCTGAACCATCGCCTGCGCGGCAGATCTCGTGTCGGGCGCCACCAATTCGAACTCGATGTTGGTCCCAGCGAGAAGTGCTTCCACTTCCGCGAGGTCAGGCGACTTTCGACCTGCGGAGCGATTGATGAGCGCCAGCCACCTCCCCATCAGCCGACACCTTGAGCGGCAACGATGCCCCGATCTATGGCTTTGAGGGCCAACTTCGCCTGGCTAGAGATGCCGATATCGAGATCCCGGAACTGTCGAAGAAGGTCCGTGAGTTGCCGAGAGACTCTCACGAAGTCCCCGGGAGCCATGGCTCGCGTCGCGAGCTCCTCGAATTCGACACCCTCGGCCCACAGGTAGGCGAGCCTCCCGAACCCGGGATCCGGTCGGCGCGTCGTGGGCAGCTTCATCTTTTCCTCGGTGCTCACGAGATCTTTCCAATTCATCTCCACCTGGGTCCAGCGTTCCCTGAGATCAGCGGTTGGCCAATCTGGAGTCGAGGCCATGTCGCTTCGCGGCTCGTACACATACACCGACGCCAGGGCGACCAATTCAGCCGGAGTCAGGCCGTCAAACAGGCCGCCGTCGACAGTCATAGCAATCAAGAGATCCAACTCGTTGTAGATTCCGCGGAGCAGGTCACCCCGGCTGGTAAGTCTCCAATCGGCCACATATCCGGATCTTTCGAGCAACGAGTAGATAGACCGAAACTCCTCCACCAGTCCGTGGTCGGACCTCAATCCCGAGCTGGTGAGTTGTCGGATCTTGCGCCTGCTGCGCGCTATTCGGCGTGCAGATTCAATATGGGCGCTCGCATCGGGACAGTCAGCCACCGGGTGGTCGATCGCCACCGGTCTTCCCCCCTTATTCGTCCGATCGGGCGGGGGCAGTCTGCGTAGTTGCCTCTTTGTTTGCTCGATGAAGGAGCGATCTCGTGGGTTCGCCCCTCTCGACATAGGCAAGTCCCCGACGATCTCAGTGCCAACGACTATCTCGCGATGGCCCAATGTTGACACTCTCCCCGATGTGGACATGACCAGATACCGGAGACCTCTGTCTTTCTTGCTCAGTCTCTTCAGGATGGCATACCTGCCATCTCTGGCGCCGCCCGGAATATCGATGACGTCACCCGGTTTCAAAGTCGATGCGAGACGATCGTCACGGTCCGGCCGGCGCCCAATGTCGATCAAGGCCAGATACTCCTCCACTGAGCCCCGGTCGCATGTGGCCCGCAACAGGTCCTTCTCAATCTGGCTCTCGAGCCGAGCGATAGTGGTCGGGCCGGCCTGCCGATGGCTTTGGAGTTGAAACGAGGCGAAAGAGGCTTCCAATAGTGTCTCCGTCTGCTCCCTTCCGTAGTTGGCGACCAGGTTGGCTGCCATGTTGTAGGTGGGCCGGAATGACGAGCGCAGCGGATGGGACCCGCTCGACGCGATTCCTGCGACGGTGGCGAATCTCACATACGGGGAGTGGAGAACCACGCCGAAACCCTCGGTGTCGATCCCTCGTCGGCCGGCCCGTCCCGTGAGTTGCGTGTAGTCGCCCGGCCCGAGAGTCTCGTGATTCTCTCCGTTGAACTTCGAGAGGCTCTCCAATACCACCGTCCTCGCCGGCATGTTGATCCCGAGAGAGAGGGTCTCGGTTGCGAATACCACCTGGAGCAAGCCCGCCGCGAACAGCTCTTCGACCGTCTCCTTGAAGGCCGGGACCATTCCGGCGTGATGAGCGCCAACTCCTCTCTCGAGGCCATCCAGCCAACGGTCGTAGTCGAGCACCGAGAGGTCGGCATCGGTGAGGTGTGATGTGATCTGCTCGGCGATGCTCCGGATCGTGGCCCGCTCTTCATGTGTGGTGAGCCGTAAGCCTTCGGTCGCCAGGCGATGGGCGGCTGCGTCACACCCCGCCCGGCTGAATATGAAGTAGATGGCAGGAAGCATCCCCTCATCGGCCAGCCGCTCAACGGTCTCCACTCGATTCGGCGTCTTGAAGCGCCGCCTCCGCCCCCGCTCCATTTGCATAAGGTTCTGGATCTTCTGGTTGGGACGATGTTTCCCGGATTCGTCCACGAACGTGGGCATCAGGTGGAGTGAGCGCGATCCCATCTTGTCCTTGATCAGATACATCGATTGCAGTGGCACAGGACGGTGGCTTGTCGCAATCAAGCGCGTCGGCCCGCGACGTTCCGCGACCCAATCACAGAACTCCTGGTTGTTGGACACGGTTGCTGAGAGACAGACCATTCTCACGTGCTTCGGGCAGTGGATGAGGACCTCTTCCCATACCGCCCCGCGCGCCCGATCTTGGAGATAGTGAACCTCGTCGAGGACCACAGTGGATACCCGATCAAGACGGCTGCTCTCGGAATAGATCATGTTCCTCAGCACTTCGGTTGTCATCACCACAACGTCGGCGTCCCCGTTGATCACGTTGTCCCCAGTCAACAACCCCACCCGTTCGTCCCCGTGCATCAGACGAAGGTCGGTGAACTTCTGGTTGGACAGTGCCTTGATGGGTGTGGTGTAGAAGATTCTCTCGCCTCGCTCGAGCGCGAGGTAGATCGCGACCTCCGCCACAAGGGTCTTTCCCGAGCCGGTTGGCGCGGTGACCACCACGGAGTTTCCGGCCGCGATGGCGTTGCCCGCGTCGACTTGAAATGGGTCGGGCTCAAACTCCAAGGCGCTCCAGAACGGGTCGAGAACATCGCTCACCGGTCGAGCACCAACCTCACCATCCAATAGGTTGCCTCGTAGAGGAGGTAGAGCGGCGCCGACAACACCAGGAGAGTGAAAGCGTCCCCGCTGGGCGTGATGAGGGCTGCGCCGATCACGATCAACAGGATTGCCCATCTCCGACCGTTCGCCAGATTCTCGCTGCTGACAACTCCGGCTCCCGCTGCGGCAAATAGGAACACCGGAAACAGGAATGCGACTCCGAAGGCGAGAAGGAATCTGAGAGTGAACGAGTAGTACTCGCCCAGACGCAAGTTGTTCTCGACGTCCTCGAACACGCCCAGCAAGAACTCCAGACCCCGTGGCAAGGTCAGGTATCCGAAGGCGACGCCGCCGGCGAATAGGACTACGAGTGCCCCGACAAGTGGAAAGACCCAGCGCCGTTCGGAGGCGGTCAGCGCAGGGTTGATGAAGGCCCACGTCTGGTAGAGCACCACCGGGCTGGCGAGAATCACCCCCCCGAAAAGCCCGATCCTCATCAGCACGCCCCACTTCTCAGTCACCGCCAGGGTCTGAAACATGGCGTCGGGGGCGGCGTCATGGAATGGCTGTTCCAACAGCTCCCGGATCGGATCCGAGAAGATGAACGCCACAATCCCACCGGCGACGATGGCGATCGCAATCTTGACCACCCGCCAACGAAGCTCCTCGAGGTGGGCGATCATCGATTGCGGCTGGTCCTTGCTCATTCCTCTTCGGCGCCCGCTGCCTCGGTCTCGATTCGGTCGAGATCGGCCATTGCGTCCTCGGGAGTCGGGCCTGACACTGGTTTCGGGCCGTCCCAATCCAGCCGACTCACTCCAACCTCATCGATCTCCCGCTTCACTTCCTCCAGGGGTGCTTTCAGGTCTTCGAGGGGACTCCGCAGCTCTTCGACCTCATTCTCCAGACCACGCCTCACCTCTCGCGCCGCCGCCCTCAGCTCGGTGACCCAGCCTCCGACGCGGCGGGCGAGGTCGGGCAGACGTTTCGGTCCGAATACGACCAATGCCACCAAGAGGATGATTACGAGCTCTCCGCCCTGAAGCATGGTCCGGATGGTAAGACCTCAGGCCGGCGAACCTGCGCCGGGCCGGTTTCCACCCCCCAAGGACCGGGACGATAGGTCTACCGCACGCGAAGATGACGACCCCCTCCAGAGTCGTCACCTTCTGGTTCGAGGAGCACCCTGCCCGTGATGCCCGTCGAGTGGCTTGGGATTGTCAGCCAGCCAGGAGTCGGAAAGGATCCTTTTCTGACTCGAGGGCGGCTACGAACGATTCGATCTCCCTCTCCGTGATCGGATCGGGGTTGATGACCTGAAAGTCAACACCCGTGGCAAGAAGGACGCTCACGACACGTGAGTTGGCCGGACGCCGCTGCTCCGCTGTGCATGTCGGGCACTTGAAGCGATAGTCGCCTTCCCGACCGCCTGGATACAGCTCGAGCGCTACATCTGCGGGTGTCAGATGGATGTCGCCACACCGACCGCACGTTGTCTTGATGGTGGTCATTCCTGTTCTCCGGTATCCCATACGTGATGGGTGATCGGCAGGATGAGGTGGCAACTGAAGGTGAGGGGGGTAGGTCGCTCGACCCTATTGGTGCTTGGCCAATATCTGCTCTCCAAGCTCACGTACCCGCTTTCCGACCTCGTCCCCTCTCAGCAGTCGTGCCTGGCCCCCGAGCCGGAGGAGGAGACGAGCCGGGATCTCGGCGTCCGGCGACCTGAACCTGATCTGCGTGCGATTTGTAGTCTCTCTTATCACTTCGACCGGGTAGTAGTCGAGAACCCACCGCGCCTGATCGGCGAGTGAGAAATCGCATACGATGTCGTCGTCCGAAGCGACATAGCCCACCCGGGTCTCGGGTGTCTCGGTCGGCGGATCGAATACCTCGGCGGTCAGCTCGAGCTCCCGAATCCGATCTACACGAAACGTGCGTTGCTCGTCGACCAGGCGGCAGTGGCCGATGAGATACCAGTTGCCCATTGCGGAGTGGACGGCCCAAGGCTCAACGGCTCGGCGAGTGTCTTCCTCTTTGCTGAGCGACCGATACGTGATCTCGACCACGGTTCCTTCCGATGCTGCCCTTCTCAAATCCGCAAGCATCTCCGACTCACCCGACACGTCCACCACGACTGCATCTTCTGCTTCGGGTACCAACACTCGCGCCAGCTTGTCGATTGCGCTGGTCAGTTCAGGGCTCCCGTGTCCGCTACCACTGATTGCCATCCCGGAAGCGAGCAGACTCAGAGCCTCGGTTGGAGTCAGTCTCGGTGCACGGGCGAAGTAGTCGGCCGCGTCGATCACGACCTCGTCCTCATCGATGTACGCCTCCATGAGCTCACCTGGGCCGTAGCCCGGTAGCCCACAGACGAAGACGGTGTTCAAATCGGCGGCCAGCTGGTCTCTTGTGTATCCGAAACGCTGGACGATGGCGTCGATGTCCATCGCACCCTCCGCCAGGACATAGGGAATCAAGGCAAGGATTCGGGACAGGCGAGAAATGGTTCGGGCGCTGGTCACGGCAGTCCTTCCAAGGCTGCGGACACGCGGCTAACCAGCTCCGCTCTCATCTCGGATGGTGACTCGACCTCGAAGGCATCTCCAAAGGTCAAGACCCATCCGATGAACGCGTCCCGATTGGCGACGGGCAGCTCGAGGTGCAGGGCCTCACCTTCGGAAGGCGGAGCTTGACCCACAGAACGCGCAGCCCACCAGGCGACAGATGGGTCGAAGCGCACCGCCACCGGAAACAACTCGTCCGAACCTGACTCCCAGGGTTGGGCGTTGAGCACCTCTCGAACCTTGAAGTTGCGAGGACGTTGAAATGCCCCAGGCTGTTCGCCGATTGTGAGATTCTTGATCCTGTCGACCCGATAGACGCGTGCCCCCTCAGCAGTGTCCCCCGCTAGGTACCAATGCCCTCTCTTGTGGGCGATTCCGTAAGGCTTCAGGCTGCGAGTCGAGTCGCGATAGTCGAACGTCACGGTTCGACGCTCGGTGACGGCCGCAAACAACTCTCCAACCAGCGTGGCGTCATTGCCGAGGTCGGCTCCCACCGGCTGTGCTCCTGGCCCATGACCTACTCCGCCAAGCTTGAAGAGTCCCTGAAGCCCAGGGTCACCCTCGCCGATACGGACCATCCGGGCGGCAACCGACAAGGCCGCACGCTCTTCGTCGGTCAGCCCGGGATCAGGGATTGCGTACTTGTCCGGGTCAATCGTGTATCCGTAGTCGACCTCCCAGACATCCATGGCCCTCCTCTCCAGGGGGACGCCAAGCCTTCGCAAAACGTCCTTGTCGCGTTCGAACATTCGATGGAACGAATCATCGTTCGACTGGTCGTAACCAGCCACCGTTTGGCGAATCTCGTCGGCGGTCACTGGCTGTGCCGAGTCCAAGAGAAAGATGAGGAGATTGATTACGCGCTCAACAACGTTCTGCATGCTGCTCGCTGCCTCGGCTCCGGGCGGCCGCCTCCTTGATCGTCACGTTGGCCACTACAGGGAAATATCCCTCATCCTGCGCAAGGCACTCACTCCGCAGCCGCCAGTCATGCGCTGGGAGGATCGCAATGATCGACTGCAGAGCTGCCTTCACCCGTGAGTTCACAAGCTCTCGATGAGCTTCTCAACCCGTTCGTCGTGAGCTTTAAAGGGGTCCTTGCACATGACCGTCCGTTGGGCCTGGTCGTTCAGTTTGAGATGGACCCAATCCACAGTGAAGTCTCTCTTCTTGGCCTTGGCAGCTTTGATGAACTCGCCTCGCAATCTGGCGCGCGTCGTTTGCGGCGGGTTCCGGACCGCTTCGGCCACCGTGGCATCGCTGATGATCTTGTCCACCATCCCCCGCCTCTCCATCAGGTAGAAGAGACCCCTGGTGCGATCGACGTCGTGATATGACAGGTCCATCATGGCCAGACGCGGGTCGGACATGGGAATCGCCCGACGTTCGGAATACGACTCCAGAAGCTTGTGCTTGATGACCCAATCGACCTCGCGGTCGAGCGTCATGGGGTCCTTCTCCAAACCGGTCAGCAGATGCTCCCAGCGGTCGATCGCACGCTGCACCTCCGGTGGGAATCCCGGGCTGCGGGCGAATCGCATGGCACGGTCCAAATACTCCCATTGGATGTCCAGCGCAGAGAGCTCACGTCCGTTAGCCAGCTTTATCTTGCGCCGACACGTGAGATCGTGTGATACCTCTCGAATCGAACGGATGGGGTTTTCCAGAGTGAGATCACGGAACACCACGTCGCGTTCGATCATCTGGAGAAGGGCGACCATCGTTCCCACCTTCACGAACGTCGCGTACTCGCTCATATTGGAATCGCCGGCTATGACATGGAGACGTCTGTACCTCTCAGCGTCGGCGTGGGGCTCATCGCGAGTATTGATGATCGGGCGGGACCGGGTCGTGGCCGAGGAAACCCCCTCCCAGATGTGATCAGCGCGCTGGCCGATAGAAAACGCCGTTCCACGGGGAGTTTGGGCCAGTTTGCCGGCGCCGAGGAAGATCTGACGGGTGACGAGGAACGGAATCAGGACTTCAACGGTTCGGTGGAAGTCCTTGTGCCGGCTGACCAGGTAGTTCTCGTGACATCCGTACGAATTCCCGGCGCTGTCGGTGTTGTTCTTGAAGACGAATATCTCGCCTCTGATCCCCTCCTCGGCTAGCCGCTCCTCGGCCCCGGCCACCAAACCCTCGAGGATTCTCTCGCCAGCCTTGTCGTGGGCGACCACCTCCTCGATCGAGTCACATTCGGGCGTGGCGAATTCGGGGTGAGATCCGACGTCGAGATAGAGCCGGGCTCCATTCTCCAGGAAAACGTTGGAGGAACGGCCCCATGAGACGACCCGGCGAAACAGATAACGTGCCACTTCGTCAGGGCTCAGTCGTCGTTGGCCGCGCAGCGTGCAGGTGACGCCGTACTCGTTTTCGAGGCCGAAGATGCGCCGATCCATGGGAGCAGGCTAAACGCCACCCGGGCGCATGGGAGCACAAACTAGCCGGAGGCGATCTCCTCAGCTTGAAGACGTCGGAAGGAGCGACGTCCATTCGACAACTCGAGCACGGCCGCCTCCCACCCTTCGACGTCGCGCCCTTCGGCCCGCCGGAAAACCTCCTCGCCGGCTTCAATCGCTTCCGCCAGCGTCAGACCTTCACGCCAAACCTCTCCGAGCGCCTCTACGAGCTCTTCGGCCTTTCCTCCGATCGCCACGTAGTTGCGCTCGTCATAGAGAGTCCCGTCGTAGGTGACCCGGAACAGCCGATGCTCACTGCCGTCCTCACTGATCTCGGCGATCAGCACTTCCACCTCAAAGGGCTTCGGGTCCCGGGTGAAGATCACTCCCAAAGTCTGAGCAAAGGCCGTCGCCAATCCCATCGCTGTCACGTCGTGGCGGGAGTAGAGGTAACCCATCAGGTCGGCCTGGCGAATTCCGGCCTTACGCAGAGTCTCGAACTCGTTGTACTTGCCCACTCCGGCGAAAGCGATCCTGTCGTAGACCTCACTTATCTTGTGCAGAGCCGTTGACGGGTTCTCCGCCATCAGCAACACACCGTCTTCGTAGTCGAGAGCCACGATCGACTTGCCCCGGGCGATGCCCTTTCGGGCAAACTCGGCTTTGTCTCGGACCAGCTGCTCTGGAGCCACATAGAAAGGAATCGTCATCGGATGGTCTCCAAAGCACGCTCAGCAAACGGTCGGACGTCTCCATCCGCCAATTCCGTGGCACCACTCTCATCGATGCGGATCACGTTGGGGAGGATGTCGTTGCGCAGGTCCGGCCCGCCGGTGGCGGTGTCCTCGCGTGAAGCCGCGACCAAAGCGCGCACGGCCAGCTCCACAGCACCGTCCGCCGGCAAATCGTCCTCGTATTCGGTGCGCATGAACGCCTTGGCGAGTCGGGATCCAGAGCCCGTAGACCCGAAGTCGATCTCCTCGTATCGTCCGCCGACCGCGTCGAAGGTGTATACCCGGCCCCGGCCCTCCCGAGCATCAAAGCCGGCGAACAGCGGCACGACCACCAGGCCCTGGAAGGCCAACGGGAGCTGGTCCCGCACCAGCCTGGCAAGGAACGATGCTTTGCCCTCCAACGACAGTCTCACGCCTTCGATCTTCTCGTAGTGCTCCAATTCGACCTGAAAGAGCTTGACCATCTCGAGGGCGAGGCCGGCGGTCCCGGCGATGGCGACTGCTGAGTAGGTGTCGGCCGGGAACACCTTTCTGATTCTTTTGTGCGCCACCAGGTTTCCTTCGGTGGCGCGTCTATCACCGGCGATGACCACCCCTCCCAGATAGCGAAGGGCGAGGACGGTTGTTCCCTCGGGCGCGGAAGGGGCAACGTAACCGGCAGGAACCGCCCACTCGGGCGACGACCCCAAGCTCGCTAGCAGGTCGGTGAAACTGGATCCTGGCGTGGGAGCGTCCAACGGGAGCGGTCCCATGGGACGACCGGTCACTCGCCGCCCTTCTGCACGTAGTTCTTCACGAACTCCTCGGCGTTCTCTTCCAGCACCTCGTCTATCTCGTCCAGGAGGTCGTCGAGACCTTCCAGGTCGGCCTCACTGTCGACAACCGCTTCTTCTTGCTCAGCAGCTCCGTCCTGAGACTCACTCTTGGCTTGGGAGCGTTCCCGGTCAGACATTCATCACCCTCCTATGAGCTGAAGGAGATCGGCAGCCGTCTCCGCCCTGTCGAGCACATCGGCCACCATCTCTTTCGTACCACGCAGGGGCTCCATCATAGGAACGCGTTTCAGATGTGGATCACCAACGTCGAACACCAGGGAATCCCAGTTGGCGGCAACCAGCGCCCCGGAGAAGTCACTCACGCAACGGCCCCGGAAATAGGCACGCGTGTTTTCGGGTGGCGTTGACATCGCCGATTCGACTTCTTCGTCCGTGAACAGTCGGCGCATCGAGCCCCGGCCCGCCAGTCGGTTGTAGAGGCCCCGGTCGACATCGATGTCGTGATACTGAAGGTCGACCGCCCGTGCTCTCGCACTACCCAGCGCGATCCCATCACGATCTCGATAACCCTCGAGAATCCTCAACTTGGCCACCCAATCGAGACGGTCAGCAAGAGACCTGGGGTCTTGCTCCAGCCCGCGGAGGATTTCTTCCCATTCGGTGAGTACCCGACGCCAGACTGCCTCGTCCAGCTCTTTCTCCACATACTTGGTGAGCCACTCGTGATAACGCCATTGCAGCTCGAGGGCCGTAGCCGAACCGCCACCGTCGAGTTCGAGACTCTTGCCCAGTGTGAGATCGTGACTCACGTTCCAGCAGGCAGTCACCGGATCGGCCAGATCAAGCGGGTCGGGAAGGGCACCGTCCTCGAGTGCAGCGAGCAGCAATGCCGTTGAACCGAGTTTGACCAGATTCTGGACCTCGGACAGGTTGGCGTCACCGATGATCACGTGCAGCCGGCGGTATTTCGAAGGATCGCCGTGCGGTTCGTCGCGGGTGTTGATGATCGGGCGCTTGAGCGTCGTCTCCAGCCCGACCTCTTCTTCGAAGAAGTCGGCTCGCTGGGTGATCTGAAACTCGACCTCTGGCCGGTCGTTCTCGGATCCCACCTTCCCGGCGCCGGTGAAGATCTGTCTGGTCACGAGAAAAGTCGTGGCGTACCGGATCACGTCGCCAAAGGGTGTTTCCCTGGCGAGGAGATAGTTCTCATGGGCTCCATACGAGTTGCCCTTGCCGTCCGAGTTGTTCTTATAGAGCGAGACGGTCTTGCCCCCGATCTCGGAGGCGGCCCGGGCTGCTTGATACATCACCCGCTCCCCTGCCTTGTCGTACAGCGTCGCCTCGAGAGGATCCAGAGTCTCCGGAGCCGAATACTCGGGATGGGCGTGGTCGACGTAGAGCCTGGCTCCGTTGGCCAGAACCGAGTTGACCACGGCGCCTTCGGCGTCGGCGATCCCGAAGGTGTCATGTCCAAAGCCTCGGGCGTCCCGACCGGGTGATTCCTCTTCGTAGGACCACTGGACCTTGACTCGCTGCCCGGGATAGCTGTTGACCACGAGGGATGAGGACACCGCAGGATTTGATCCCGCCTCCCCCCGAACCACGATCCCGTACTCGGTCTCGGTCCCGAGCACTTTGGGGATTGCCATCAGAGGTACTGTCCGCCTGAGACCTTTTCGATCAAACGACTTTCTTCGTCGCCCCCGACGAGAGTGCGAACGTACACGATGCGTTCGCCCTTCTTTCCCGAAACCCGGGCCCAGTCGTCCGGGTTAGTGGTGTTGGGAAGATCTTCGTGCTCACGGAACTCTTGCTTGATGGCGTCGATCAGATCCTTCTTGCGGACTCCCCGCGACCCGCCATCGATCTCACGTTTGATCGCGTCTTTCTTCGCACGACTCACGATGTTCTCGATCATCGCGCCGGACGCAAAGTCTTTGAAGTAGAGCGTCTCTCGATCTCCGGAGGCGTATGTGACCTCGAGGAACTCGTTTTCCTCGGTCTCCGAATACATGGCGGCCACGGTATCGGAGATGATGTGATCGAGATACTCCTTGTGTTCGCCTTCGAATTTGTCCAGCGCGTCGGGGTGGACCGGTGTGTTTTCCCCAAGGTAGATCTTGAAGATCTCACGGGCAGCGTCTGTGTCGGGCCGGTTGATCTTTATCTTCACGTCGAGTCGCCCTGGTCGGAGGATCGCTGGATCGATGAGGTCTTCACGGTTCGAGGCGCCGATCACAACCACGTTCTTCAACGACTCGACGCCGTCCAGCTCGGAAAGAAGCTGGGGGACGATCGTCGATTCGACGTCGGAGCTGATTCCGGTTCCCCGAGTGCGGAACAACGAGTCCATCTCGTCGAAGAACACAATGACCGGAACTCCCTCGTCTGACTTTTCCTTGGCTCGTTGGAAGATGAGACGGATCTGCCTCTCGGTCTCGCCGACCCATTTGTTCAGGAGTTCAGGTCCTTTGACATTGAGGAAGTAAGACCTCACGTCAGGGTCGCCGGTTCTCTCGGAAACCTTCTTAGCGAGGCTGTTGGCCACTGCTTTGGCTATGAGCGTCTTCCCACAACCGGGCGGCCCGTAGAGGAGAATCCCCTTGGGCGGCTGCAGGTCGTACTCGCGGAACAAGTCGCGATGGAGATAGGGAAGCTCGACCGTGTCGCGGATCTGCTCGATCTGATCGGCAAGACCTCCGACTTCGTTGTAGGTGATATCCGGAACTTCCTCGAGGATCAGCTCCTCGACTTCGGGACGCTCCATCTTCTCGAGCACCAGCCCCGATTTCGCGTCGAGTCTGACGAAGTCTCCGGCTCGCAACTTGACCTCGGCCATCTTTTCAGAGCGCCTCAGGACTTTCTCATCGTCGCCGTGAGCTATCACGACGACACGGCCATCGGCCATGGTCTCTCGAACCCGGACCACCTCGCCTGAGGGCTCGAAGTAGCGAACGTCGATGATCGAGAAGGCCTCGTTGAGGATGACTTCCTGGCCGACTTTGAGCTTCTTGACCTCGACGTTGGGCTGCGCGGCCACTCGTAGCTTGCGGTTGCCGGTGATGATGTCAACGGTGCCGTCCTCGTTGACGCCGAGAACCGTTCCGAAATTGTTGGGTGGCGAGGTGAGTTTCTCGACCTCTTCGCGGAGGACGCCCAGTTGCTCTCTCGCCTCTTCGAGCACCGCAGCGAGTTTGTCGTTCTGGGCGGCTGCCCTATCGAGCCGCTCCCGGGTCCGGGTTAGCTCGTTCTCCAGATCGTCGACTCGGCCTGGCTGCTCACGGAGACGTCGACGCAGGCTGGAAACTTCCTCCTCGAGGGCCGTCACCAGCCCCCGGAGTTTGGCCGCGTCTTCCATTCTCCGTGCGTCATCCACAGGCTTCCTCCTGGCTTGGTCGCCTACGTCCAGTATACGAACCAGGGGTTTTACTCCCACGGGTTCTTATGGGGCGGCGAGTACCGCCGACTAGGTGTCTATCGACAGATACCCAAGAGACCTGTTGCTTGTGCCGGTGAATGCTCCCCATCGCTCGAGTGTGCTTGTTCTACCCAAAAACCGAGAGGATAAGCACACTCGACGGGGGGGAAAATGGGCCAGAAGCGATCCCGGCGAGACTGGCTACGGCTCGATGAAGATGCACTCCCCCGGGCACTCCTCCGCCGACTCGACGGTGAGGTCCTCCTGGCCGGCAGGGACGACCGCAAGGCCCTCCGAGCCCTGGGGATTGCCCTCCGATGATGCGTAGATCGTCTCCCCTTCCCGAACATATGCCAGACCATCGTCGAGCAGCACAAAGACGTCCGGTGCGATCTCCTCACACAGGCCGTCACCCGTGCACAAGTCCTGGTCAATCCACACCTTCATGGTCGGATGCTAAATCAGGCCTCGGTGGGAGGTGCCACGCGCCGCATGAATACCAGAAAGCCGGTGTGACCCACCATTCGATGCTCGGGGCGCACGGACCTCCCGCTGACGTTCCAGTCTCGAGCGATGAACTCCTTGACCTCGATCTCGGCAAAACGAGCCGTCTCCCGAGCCGTCTCAACCGCTCTCTCCACCTGCGGCACCGTTGGCAGGTAACTGCATAGAACTCCACCGTCCGGTTGGTGCTTCGCAGCCGCGACGATGGTCGGCCCAGGGTCCGGAAGGTCGAGGACGATCCGGTCCGGCTCCACATCGGCGACATGGTCGGCGACATCTCCGACACGGAGTTGCAGCTGGTCCGGTATCTCGCCAAACCAGCGCCTTATCGTCTTGAGGGCGTGGGCAGCATGGTCATCTCGCATCTCCACGCTCACAACTCGGCCCGTGGCACCGACCGCGCGGGCCAAGGCGGCTGTCAAGGCCCCGGACCCCGTTCCAGCCTCCAGCACCGTCATCCCGGGTGCGATGTCCGCGTATACGAGGATTGGCCCAATGTCCTTGGGATATACAACTTGGGCCCCTCGTTTCATCTTCAGAACGAAATCGGCCAGACGGGGACTGAGTAGCAGCATCTCTCCGCCGGCCGACGACTGAACCCAGCTTCCGTCTTCCCGGCCGATCAGATCGCTGTGCGCGACGGAACCAAGGTGATATTGGAAGGTGTTCGCCTCGTCGAGGCGGAGTAGGAAATGCCGGCCCTTTTCGTCGATCAACAGGGCCGCATCACCCGGGGCAAAACGCATCAGAGGAAGGCGAAGACCGACACCACGAGGGCGAAGACCATGGACACGACTACGACCCAGATGACGATCTTTGTGAACTTCTTGTTATTCATGGTGTTGAATGGAGCTGAAGCGACGGTAACGGTAACCAAATGAACAAGACTACGAAGCGTCTCGTGGGCAGGGCAGTCGGCACTAAGAGCTTCACCACGGTTGGGGTGCAACGTTCATTCCGAGGGCTGAGGACGGGTGACCAACGCGAGCTCTACACCGGGTTGGCGCTTCTCGCCCTCGCATTCTTCGATAGGTCTTCTCCGAAGAAGGAGCTTCTGTATCGCGGGACTCTCAAGCCAGGTTCAGCGGTGATCGTCCATCATCGCAAGGTGGGCGGCCCGAAGATCAGCGTCAAGAAGTAGCAGCCAGAAACTGCGCATCAAATCTTGTAGACCTCGACGAGAGTCTTCTTGGGCGAATCCTTCCCACGTCGCCTCCCCATCAGGAATGCGGCGGCCACCGCCACAGCAATGACGACGCCTGCAAGGACCGCTGTGTCCTTCGCCGACTGGCGGGTCTCCTCAACAGCGCCGTAGATCTCCCGGGCTTTGGCCTCGATGTCATCTCGGGTGATTGTGGTCACGACTGCTCTCCGTTTTCTGAGGTCTCTTGTCGGCGAGGCTCGAGTTCAACCGGCTTTGCCGGCTGTTGCATGACGGCGATCACAATGCCCGTCGCCCCGGCGGCCACGAGGAAGGTGATAAAGCGAGCCAACACCACCCACCAGTCTCCGTCGGGAAGCCAGACCGTCAGTGCGTTGTAGAGGCCCCAAACCACGAAGATCGAACCCAATCCGAAGAGGAAAGCGCCTCCGAACCCCATTCCCGCGTGTTTGCCGAGACGCTTCGCCGGCTCGATTGTCTCCTGTCGCATGTACTCACGCGACATCTCGATGAGCTCGGTGGTGAGCTCCGGAATCTCCCTTGGATCTGGCATTGAGCGATAGAGGCTAACAAGTGCTGGACAACACACCAGATGGGGTTAACGTGCCGAGCCAGTGAACTTCGTAGCGACACTGAAGTCACTCGGCCCCCGCTACACGGCGCTCTGGGTTGGACAGACGATCAGCCAATTTGGCACCTACGTCGCATTTCTGACCCTTCCTCTCCTGGTTGCCTACATCCAGGAGGCCGAAAACACCTCCAACACCCTCGATTTCTCCCTCGCCTATGCACTCGAGACCGCGCCGACTCTCGTGGTCGGTCTTCTCGGCGGCGTTCTGCTAGACCGGTGGCATCTTCGCCCGGTGATGATCGCGGCCGACCTTGCTCGCGCCTCGGCCTTCTTCTACCTGGCTGCGAACATCGGCAACTTCGGCACGCCAACCGTGTTCGTGATGGCGTTCCTGGTCGGTTCGATGACCACCTTCTTCGACTCTGCGATGTTCGCGCTGATTCCCTCCATCGTCTCCAAGGACCAATTGAACGATGGCAACGGACTGGTGGCAGCGAGCCAGCAAGCAAACTTCGCTCTCGGCCCGCTGGTCGCCGGTGTGATCGCCGCCGTGACCGGGGGGCCGGCGTTGGGGCTCTTCGTCAACGGGCTGACCTTCGTCGCGTCGGCGATAAGCCTGCATTGGGTGGGCAGGGTCGCTCACCACCGGACACCTGAAGATGAGCGAAGCCCTTTCCTCGAAGAGGCCGCCAACGGGATCCGTTACATCTGGTCTGAGCCCCGTCTGAGAATCACGACACTGGCTGCCGCGATCCCAAACTTCGTCACCGGATTCATCGAAGCAACGTTCGTCGTCCTTTTCACAACCGTCCTCGGGACCACCACGGAGACACAGATGGGCATCATCCTCTTCGCCATGGGTGTCGGCGGGGTCTCCGGAGCACTGGCCGCGCCGGGCATCGCGAAGCGGTTTGGGGTGGGGAAAACGATGACCGTCGGCATGGCCATCGCCGGTGTCGGGATGTTGGCTTGGATGTTCACCGAATACGGCCTGGCGACCTTGTTGCTTTCGGCGGCATGGATGGTCGGGTTGTCCCTGATCAATGTGCCGTTGGCGACGATCAGGCAGCACTACTCCGCACCGGCGATGATGGGAAGGGTCATATCGGCATCCCGTGCGATCGGCTGGGCTTCGCTTCCGATTGGCGCCCTCGCGGGCGGCTGGCTCGGCAATTCCCCGGATAGCTACCCAAACGTCGCAAGGGTCTTCCCGCTGCTCTTGGTTGCGACGACGATCTGGCTTGCGACGACTGTTGTGTGGAGGGACACCTTCGGTCCGGTCGCCGTCAAGCAGGATGCCACAGCCCAATCGGCGGAGTAGTCGATGACGAGAAGAAGACTTGCTGCGCTCGGGCTCATGTCGTTGGCGGTGGTCACCGCTGTGGTCGGGCTGTCGAGAGGTAGCACATCGGTGGAGGCCTCCCCCACCGTCGCCGTGCGGGGGGTGTCCCCCGACGCCACCACTGACAACGGGCAGCACAAGCTGGTCAGAGCGTCCGACGGCGTTCTCTACCTTGCCTTCTCAGGCCCGGTGGACGGAGTGGAGCAGGCTCAGGTCTTCTTCTCGCTCGACGGGGGCCAGACCTGGAAGCCCGACGTCGTCCTTGCCCAACCGGGTGTCTGGTCAGATCTCCCCACCCTCGCGGCCGGCGAAGAGGGACGGGTCGATGCCGCTTGGGTCGATTACGTCGGCGTTGGCCATGTCTGGCACGCGAGCCGGGTTGATGGCCAGTGGTCCGAATTCGAGAAGATCTCCCCCGGAGATACGTATGCCGGGTTCCCCGCAATGGTGCTGCGAAACGGAAGCCCCAGCCTGCTCTGGTATGCCGCCCCGCCCGACACCAGTCGAGATCACGGTTCAGCCTACGAGATCTTCCACAGCGAGCTCATCGGTCGAGCCTGGACCGATCCGGTGCTTCTGTCCTCGGGGTCGGAAGACGCACTCAATCCTGCCCTGGCCATGGACGCAAATGCCCACCTCCATGGCGCATGGTTCCAAATCGTCCAGGGAACCTACGGCGCCCAGCATGCACAATTCGACGGTTCCGTCTGGGAGGTGCCGGAGTTGGTTTCGCCTCGGGACGGCACAGCCACCGGCGTCACCATCGAGGTCAGCCCGGATGGGACTCCACATATGGTGTGGGAACAGACCCTCGGCGACGACGTGGGGATCGCCTACTCGCGGTTCGAAGGAGGCGCCTGGACAGATCCAACGATGCTCAGCGAGGCCCATTCCCTCGATCCGGTGCTCACCTTCGATGCCTCCGGTGCCCTCTTCGTTCTCTGGTCGCAGCAGGACCGGATCGTGGTCAGGACACATGACGGAGGGTGGACTCAAGCTGAGGAGATCGGCGACGGCACCAACCCGGCAGTTGTTGGAGGTACGGAGGTAATCGCTGGCTGGACTCGCGACTCGTCCGCCGGTCCCGAGATAATGGTGACACCGCTCACCCTGAATTCTGTGTCGAGCGGCTCAGCTGGTTATTGGCTGGTGACAGGTCTCTTTGTGGCCATCGGCCTTCTTCTGATGTTCGGGAACCGCGAGGTGTCAGGCAGTGGAGGACCCGGTGATGGAGAGGACTGACCTCGGCTCGGGGAAGTGACAGGCGACCATCTGGCCGGCCCCCAGGTCTCTGAGTGGTGGCACCTCAGCCGAACAGACCTCTTCTGCTTTCCAACACCTGGTGCGGAACACGCAACCCGACGGCGGGTCGGCGGGGCTCGGCAGATCTCCCTCCAGGACGATTCGCTCCCGATTCCGCTCCGCCTCACGGTCGGCCACCGGCACGGCCGACAGTAGGGCCTGGGTATAGGGGTGCTGAGGAGACTCATAGATCTGGTCTCGCGTGCCCGACTCCACGATGTGGCCCAGATACATCACCGAGACTCGGGAGGAGATGTGCCGGACCACGGCGAGGTCGTGAGCGATGAAGAGGAATGCGATGCCGAATTCCTTCTGGATGTCCATGAGCAGGTTGACCAGCTGAGCCTGAATGGAAACGTCGAGAGCAGAGACTGGCTCGTCGGCGATGATGAGCTTGGGATCGAGGGCCAGGGCGCGGGCCACACCGATGCGTTGACGTTGTCCTCCCGAGAACTGGTGGGGGTAGCGGTTGGCGTGCTCGGGGTTGAGACCTACCACCTCGAGCAGCTCCTTGGCCTTCTTCTTGCGGTCCGCGTCGGAGCCGATCTTGTGGATGGTCAAGGCCTCGGTGATTATGTCTCGGATCGTCATCCGGGGATTCAAAGAGGCGAAGGGATCCTGGAAGATGATCTGCATGTCCCGCCGGTATTTGTTCATCTGCCTCTTGGACGCCTGAGTTAGGTCCTCCCCTTCGAAGTAGACCCGTCCGGAAGTCGGTTCGTGGAGCCTGAGGATCGCTCGTCCGGTGGTCGACTTCCCACAGCCTGACTCGCCCACCAGACCGTGAGTCTCGCCTGCTGCGACCTCGAAGCTGACACCGTCGACAGCCTTGACGTCTCCGATGTGCTTCTTGAAAACCACACCCTGGGTGAGGGGAAACCACTTGACCAGGTCCTGAACCACCAGGAGGGCGTCGGAATTGGTGTCCACGGTCTGCACCGAGGCGTCATCAGACTGCGTCATCAATCACCTCCTCCAGCGCGATATCCCGTACCTCCTCGGCCCGGTGGCAAGACACCCGCCCCCCGTAGCCGTTGATCGACCTCATCTCTGGCCGCTCAGCCGAGCAGATGTCGATGGCGTATGGGCAACGAGGATGGAACGAGCATCCGGTGGGTAGTTTTATCAAGCTCGGTGGCGTTCCCTGGATCGGAAGCAGGCGCTCGTCTTCGCCGATGAGCGAGGGAATCGATGCCATGAGGCCCTCGGCATAGGGGTGAGCGTGTGCTTCGTAGAACTCGTCTGCGTCTGCTTTCTCGACCACACTCCCTGCGTACATCAATTGCACGGTGTCGGACACAGAAGCCACCACACCAAGATCGTGGGTGATGAGGATCAGACCCATGTTGTTCTCTTCTTGGAGCCTTGCCAACAACTCCATGATTTGGGCCTGGACGGTCACGTCGAGAGCAGTCGTCGGCTCGTCGGCGATGAGGACGGCAGGGTCGAGTGCCAGTGCCATGGCGATCATGACACGTTGCCTCATCCCGCCCGAGAACTGATGGGGATAATCACCCACACGGCGTCTGGCTTCGGGGATGCGAACCTGTTCCATCAGCTCGATCGCAGCCTCCCGGGCCTCCTTCTTGCTCGCTCCGCGATGCACTCGGAACATCTCGCCGATCTGGTTCCCGACCGAGTACACCGGGTTGAGAGCCGTCAATGGATCCTGGAAGATCATGGCGATCTCCTGGCCTCGAACCTTGCGTCGGTCGGCTTCGGAGAGGTCGGCCAGGTCCTGACCTCGGAAGCGAATCGAGTCCTGGGTCACCAACCCCGGCGGGCTTGGGACGATGCCCATGATGGCCTGGGCGGTGACGCTCTTGCCGGAGCCCGACTCCCCGATGATGGCCAGAGTTTCTCCGGCGTGGAGGTTGAACGAGACACTCTGGACTGCCCTGACGATGCCGGCATCGGTTCGAAACTCGACACTCAGGTTCTCGACCTCGAGGAGAGTCTCCCCGACTATCTGCTTGTGGGTCGGGACGTCCGTAACCGTCACTGGGCCTTCCTCCATCACCTGGTGCGTGGGTCCAGAGCGTCGCGGACGACGTCACCAAGAAGGAGGAAGCCGAGAACAGTCAACGAGAGAAAGAGGCCGGGGAACAGGAGTAGATGCGGGGTCTGGAGGATTCGGTCCTGGGCGTTGTTGATCATCAAGCCCCAGGAAATGGCCGGCAGCTGCAGACCCACCCCGAGGAACGACAACGCTGCCTCCGCGGCGATGAGACCACCGACACCAGTCATTGCATACACAACAGCGGGAGCGACAGCGTTGGGGAAGACATGGCGAAAGAGGATCCGATTGTTGGTCGCGCCAAGAGCGCGCGCCGCTTCGACATACTCCTTCTCCTTGGCTTGGAGAACCGCGCCACGAAAGATTCTGGACAACGTCGGCCAGCCGAACACACCAACGACGATGAGCACGTGCCAGACGTTTCTCCCCGAATTCGGGGCAATAGCGTTGAGAAAGAGGATGGCTCCGATGATGAACGGGAACGCGAAGAGAACGTCGACGAACCTCGATATCACCATGTCGGTCCCGCCGCCGTAGAACCCAGCGATGCCGCCAAGAACCAGGCCGATAGCGGCGATCACGATGGTTCCCCCGATGCCGATGATGATGGAGACTCGGGCGCCGTGAATCACCCGGGCGTAATAGTCACAACCCTGGATGTCGGTGCCGAACCAGTGCTCAGACGAGGGACGAAGCAAGTCCTGGAACTCGCCGGTCTCCGGGTTGCGTAACGAGCACTCGGTGGGGTCGTGAGTTGCAGGCGAGGGTGCCGTGAACAAGCCGGGGACGATGGCCATGAGTGTGAAAGTCCCGATGAGAAAGGCAGCCACCCAGAACAGCTTCCGGCGCCGAATCTGCTTCCAGGCGTCGGCAAACAGCCCTGCCTCTTTTTGTTCCGGCTCCAGTGGATCGATGTCCCCGGCTACAGCCGCCTCGACCATCGCCTCGGTGCCCATGGCGACCGGGTCATGCTGCTCGCGAAACTCCTCTTCGGTTTGATCCGGGCCCCGGCGCCCGGTGTCACTCATAGCGAATTCTGGGATCGAGAACTGCGTAGAAGAGATCGATGATCAAACTCGCCAGGAGGTAGATGATGACGGCCGCAATCGTGAAACCGACAACGATCGCGTGATCTCGCTGCGCTATCGCACCGACGATCGTCGACCCCATACCTGGAATGTTGAACACTGTCTCGGTTATCACAGCGCCGCCCATGAGCGCGGCCAGGTCGAGGCCGATGAAGGTGACCACCGGCACCAGAGCGTTGCGCAGAGCGTGACGCCCAACAACTCTGGTCTGGGGAAGGCCTTTGGCCTTCGCCGTCTGGATGTAGTCCTCACGCAGCGATTCAGTGAGCGTGGTTCGGGTGAGCCTGGCCACATATGCGAGGGAAAGGGTTGCCAGCACGAACGCGGGCAATACATACGACATCCAGCCATCCTGGATGCCCCCCACCGGGAACCAGTCGAGCCATATCCCAAACACAGATTGGGCAGCAAACCCCAGGACGAACACGGGTATGGCCACCGCGAAAGTGGTCGACACCAGCACCAGTTGATCTAAGAATTTGTCCTTCTTGAGAGCGGCAACGATCCCAGCTGTGAGGCCGATGACGATCTCCACGATGATGGCGAGACCGGCAAGGCGAAGAGTCCTGGGGAACACCTCGCTGAAGATCTCGTTGACCTCCCTGCGACGCAGGATCGATTCACCGAGGTCACCCCTCATCACGTCGCCCATATAGAGGACGTACTGTCGCCACACGGGCTCGTCGAGGTGGTAACGCTCGATGAGATTCTGGCGCACCGTCTCCGACATCGCCCGCTCTCCACCCAGGGCGGCCACGGGGTCGCCAGGAAGGGCAAACCCGGCAAGGAACACCAGCAACGTCGCTCCGATGAATGTTGGGATCATCAGCAGCAGGCGACGCAGGGTGTAACGCAGCACGGCGGGCATCGTAGTGGACATGAACGGTGCTGCAACTGATCCTTGCCCTCGTGTGTCGGGGCGATGACAAATGGGCAACCCTCGCGTCCGTGCCTGGGCGGGGCCGGCAGGGTCCAAAATGAGTGGGGGCCCCTTGCGGGGCCCCCACTCGGTTCAGAAATCCCTTACGGGAATCTTTATCAACCGCCGACTACGACCATCTCCTCCCAGAGGAAGAAGCCAAAGTCGTTGTAAATGACGTTCTCGACGGTGTCGTTCCAGACGTACTGAGCCAGACCGTAGGAGATCGGCATCACCGGCATTTCACTGCCGAGTAGTACCTGTGCCTCCTCGAGGAACGGAATTGCTTCCTCTTCGGTCGGCGAAGTCGCTGCAGCATCCATCAACGCATCGAAGTCCGCATTGGAATACGAAGCGAAGTTGTCACCGGAATCGGTGTAGTACAGCGGTGCCAGGAAGTTGTAGGCGCTCGGGTAGTCCCAACCCCAGCCGAGACGATATGGCTCGACGGGCTTCGGACCTCCGGTCAGGCCCAAGAACTCGAGGTAGGCAGCCCACTCAAGAGTCATGAACTCGACCTCGATACCGAGGTTGTTGGTCCAGTCGTTGGCCACAGCCTCGATCCAGTCCTCGTGTCCACCACCAGCGTTGAAGGAGATGATCGCCTTGCCGCCGGGGATCCCGCCGAGGGCGTCATAAGCTTCCTTCGCTGCTGCCGGGTCGAACACACATCCAGGACAGGTGTCAAGACCGTCGACCGCACCGGTAGCGACCGGCGGGACGAAGCCATTGGCAACCTGACGCTGCAGGATTCGTGTGGCAATAGCCTCACGGTCCACAGCCTGGACGAGAGCTCTACGCATCTCCGGGTTGTCGTACGGCGGTGTCGCCGTTGGGAACCCGAGATAACCGAACGAGCCAGTGGCCAGCTCGGTGAAGTTGTCGTAGTCGCCCTTGGCCTGATCGATCAGAGCTGAGTCACCAATTGCCTCAACATCGATCTGCCCATCGAGCAGAGCCTGGTATGAGGCGACAGGATCGGTGATGATCAAGAACTCGACGACGTCTGGGTTACCCGGCTTGCCGTAGTAACTGTCGTTGCGCTCGAGTGTGATCGACACCTCGTGCTGCCAGGGCTCGGACATCTTGTAGGGACCGTTGCCGATGGGCATGTCGGCATAACCATCCGCATTCACCGCATCAACATTGACGGGTGAGAAGGCGGGGTGAGCGACAATCTTCGGCACGAGGGCCAGCGAAGCGTCCAGGGTCAGCTGGAAGGTGAGATCGTCGACGGCTGCGATACCTTCGACCTGCTCGTCTCCAACTACGCCTGTTCCTTCGCCGCCACTGACATCGTCCCATCCAAGGATGTGAGCACCATGGCTACCACCGTGGTATTCCACGGACGAGCCAAGGTCTGGGTCAGCGAGACGGTTGAAGCCATCAACGAAAGACTGAGCGGTGACGGGAGTTCCGTCCGAGAAGGTCATGCCTTCGCGGAGGTTGAACGTCCACACCGTGTTGTCCTCGTTGGGCTCCCAGCTCTCAGCGGCACCTGGGATGACGGCGCCACCTGCGGGGTCGTAGAGGGTCAGACCGTCCCAAAGGAGACGGGCAACCTCAAACCCCTCCGAGTCAGAGACCAACTGGGCATCAATGGCCGGCGGCTCACTCAGTGAGCCTCTGACCGTGCCGCCCATCATGGACTCGGCCTCGGTGGTGTCTGGCGACTCGCTCGGCTCTGTGGTGTCGGGGCCCGATGCCTCAGTGGTATCGGCTCCGCCACCCGCCGTCGTTGTTGTGTCGTCGCCCTCATCGCTACCGCAAGCGGCAACGATCATGGCCAACACAGCAAGGATCGCGAGTAAACGCCATCGCGTGTTGCTGGTATTCAAAGTACCTCCCTGTACTTCCAAGGGTTAACCGGCGGTTCTGACGCCGCCGGGGCAGGTCACAGAAGTGACCCGACACGCGAGGCTACCGATGCCCCTATTCCTATGCAACCAATCGTGACGGGTCGGCGACACCCTGCGCGACGCCAAATTGGACCGACAATCGAGATTTGGCCATGATTCGGGCATGCATCCCGATCAGCTTGCTGCGATGGAACTGGCCCGGACGATGGAAGACGCGGCGACGTCGCCCGGGGATCGGGGAACCGTGACGATGATCGTGGTCAGAACGTCAGAGGACAATCGGGCTACACCTTTCTCCGTCCGATTGAGCGAGGACCTTGGGGTATTCGGCGACAGGTGGGGCGAGGCCGCGGCCAACAGGGACACTCAGGTGTCGCTCATCAATTCCGGCGTCCTCGACATGCTCTCCGATGGCAACCGGGAAATGTGGGCGCCGGCAGGTGACAACTTCGTGGTCGACTTCGACTTGAGCGAGAGCAATCTTCCGGCAGGAACACAACTGAACGTCGGATCAGCCACTCTCGAGATCTCCGCAACCCCGCATCGAGGATGCGCGAAGTTCGCCGCGAGATACGGACCAGTGGCCCGACGGTTCGTCAACCTCACGCCGGAGCGGCGGTATCGCGGTGTTTACGCGCGGGTTGTGGCCGGAGGATCAGTTTCAGTGGATGACGCAGTGGTGAAGATCTAGGAGACGACCCGTGCCGACCCGGGACTGATCACCCGCAGTGTCTGCACGCCGTCTTCGATCTCCAAGCGCCACTCGTTGCCCTCGAATTCCCATGTCGAGAAATGGTCCTCCTCCAAATAGTCGGCGAAGGATGCTTCGTCCATCCCCTTCTCCCAGAAGTCGGCGATGCACTCTGGGGAGAATGGGTGAAGCATGAAACAGACATGGAGATACATGTTGTTGATGTCGGGATCGGTCAAACTCGTCCGGACCATCACCGCATAGACAGCGTCGTCGGCCGGGTCGTAGGCACCGGCCAGCACCGAAGACTCGTCGAACTTGTGCGAGAAGCTGTCGAACGGTCCGGTCTCCGGAGAGCGGGCAATTCCACCGTCGACGATGGGCGGCTGCTCCAAGCCATTCCACAGGGTGGCCATTTCCGAGAATTCCACTCCCAGGGAATCCTCAGGGAGCCCGGTTACGGGGTCGGGTGCGGGTTCTGCAACCGGCGTCGGGCCTTCTTGTCCCGACCCGTGATCCCCGGTCATGTAGACGAACATCATCAACAGGACGATCACCACCCCGGCTGCCGTGCCCACCACTCGCGGGTACTCGACGGCGATTTGCTTCGCTTGCTCCCAAGCCACGGCAAACCTCGTCGGTTCCTCTGATCCTTCCGTGGTGGGTTCGGAGGTGCCGGACGCCATGACCTCGTTTTTGAGACGGGTGTATTCGTCCTCAGATATCGACCCTGAGTCCCGAAGGCGGGACAGATCAACGAGTTGATTGAGCTTCTGCGACATGGATGTTTATTGATTCGACAACTTCTTACATCGGTCGTAAAGGACGGCGGCGTTAACACAATGAGCTGCCTACTACCGACCAGAGACCTCAGGAAAGGCAAGAATTTCCATCTTCCGTCCATACATCCGGTGTTCGACTGTATGGAGCGTCTTCTCGGAGTAGCAGCTGAGCACCTCTCGCAATACATTTGGTACGACAAGCTCATCGGAGAGCGGGCACTCGCTGGCCATGCGGACCGCAAGAAGCACGTTCATCCGCTCGGTGACTGCCTCCGGCGACCATTTGTCTGATGCCACCAGAAATTGTCGTCTGCTGTCGGAGCCATGATCACCCACGAAGATGATGACATCATCAGGCTCGATTCTGGCGGCGAGGTCGAGCATGAATCGATTCAAACAAGCCATTTGCTCCTCGAAGAACTCCCGGCGAAGCTCGATAGGGATCCCGGGTGCGGCGAATCCGGGACCGGACCTTCGGCCAGTCACCTGGCGTTGACAGCTCCCGTCGAGAAACATAGGTGGATGAGGTGCGATCAGGTGTGCGTACACGAGGTGCGATCGGGAGGACCGACTCAGCTCGCCAACATGCCTCTCAAGCCAATTCATAGCGTGCTCGGTGCTCAAGGTGAACGGGGATCCGAGGTTCCGAGCGAACCAGGAGCCCAGGACTGTGTCGTTGAGGATGATCGCCGTCGTGGTGTCGAACCAGGTCGGAGGAACGCACTCGTCGTAGTAGGAGCCACAGCCTCCACCACTCCACCCCGACTCCACCATTACTGTCCGATAGCCGTTATGTCTCATGGTTGCCACCATGTAACTGTCTCCGCCAATCATGCCGCTAAGCCCCGAATCCGTCGCAGTGCCGCCTCCCGGTTGCACCACCGGATAATCCATTTCAAATAGGCTGGCAACTGAGAGCAACGTCGTGGGGTAGCTCGCCCATACTGTGGGGGGAACCCGAAAGCCGGCGGCCTCAAGGTTCGAAACGAGTTGATCGGGTTCGCCCATCGACTCTTGTCTTAAGGCATGGAGACCGGGATAGCCGTCCATAACGACAACGAAAATGTCGGGCTCAGCCACAAGCACGGCAGGTTGCTCTCGATTGTGGACGCTCGTGTTCTCCCCCAGCTTTGACCAGCTGATAGCCAGCTCCACAACGGGCCCGATCATGAGAGCGACAGCCAGACCGAAGATGATGGCCCTGGTGCCCACCCAATCTCCGAGCCTCGTCAGGACCGCGGTGGCGA
The DNA here is from genome assembly GCA_965216725.1 of Acidimicrobiia bacterium. GTDB lineage: Bacteria > Actinomycetota > Acidimicrobiia > Spongiisociales > ZC4RG35 > JACZUI01. The sequence goes on from CBDCGI010000023.1 coordinate 105,136, forward strand.
GAATGGCGACCAGCGCCACTGCGGTGAACCCGCGGGTCGGTCCAAGCTCATGGACGACTCGACCGCCCACCATAAACAGCACCACCAGTACAAATGTGATGTGCGTAGCAGTTGCTCGCCCAATTCCAATCCCCGTCAGGCCGAGCACGAAAAGCACGCCTATCAGCCACACCAGCGCCGCCAAGAGGGCGACACGTCCCGGCCGCGGCATCGCCACCAAGTTCGCAGCCATCACCTGAGTGGGCCAGAAGAAGGCGGCCGCCCCGAGCAGTCCGGCGTCACGCCAACTGAGCCATTTCAAGGGTTCATTCCTTCGGTTCAGTTACCGGTTCAGTGTCGCCTGTAACTCCGCCAATGTGACCGACCGTCATACTTGAGGCGCTCGGTCCAAGAAAATGTCCGGGTCAAACGCGTCGGCGACTGCAGACTCCGCTCGAAATTGAAACGAGTGTCGGAGAGAGGACTCGAACCTCCACGGGCAAAGCTGCCCACTAGGCCCTCAACCTAGCGCGTCTACCAATTCCGCCACTCCGACGGGAGCGGGCGCAACTCTACCGCCGGCCTCAGGCCAAGACGAAGGTGAGGATGATGGTGCTGATCCCAAAGAGGACACCCACGACAACCGTGAGCCGGTCGAGGTTTCGCTCGACGACGGTTGACCCGCCCAGGTTGGAGGTCGACATCCCTCCTCCGAACACGTCGGACAGGCCCCCACCCTTTCCTGAGTGAACAAGTACGAGTGCGGTGAGTCCGATCGTCAACAGGACGTGGATCACAATTGCTAGAGCTTCGAGGAACGCCATTCGTTAGATCTCAAATAGTTAGGAAGCCCGCGCCGGGCTGGTCAATCAGTGTACCAACACCCTGCCGGTTTCACTATCCGGCCTGCTTTGCAACCTCCTCGGCTGCAGCTTTGGCAGCTTCCTGGTCGCCGAGATAGCGGCTGCCAACGGGCCTCATCTCACCGTCCAACTCATACACCAGGGGCAATCCCGTGGGAATGTTCAGTGAGACGATCTCTTTGTCGCCCACGTCGTCCAGATGTTTGACCAAAGCCCGCATCGAGTTCCCATGGGCCACGACCAATGGCGTCATACCTGCCCGGAGATCGGGAACGATGCAGTCGTACCAGTAAGGGAGCATCCGGTCGACGACGTCGGCCAAACACTCGGTCGCCGGCAACACGTCAGGTGCCAAACCTCGATATCGGGGATCGTGAGACGGGTGACGTTCGTCCTCACGATGCAGTGGCGGCGGCGGCACGTCATAACTACGTCTCCAGGCGAGAACCTGTTCGGCTCCATGCTCGGCGGCCGTCCGCTTCTTGTCCAGGCCTTGCAGAGCGCCGTAGTGCCTTTCGTTCAGCCGCCATGACCTCCGCACCGGCAGGTATGGCAGGTCCATGACCTCCAATGTCAGCTCGGCCGTCTTGATCGCCCTGGTCAAGAGCGATGTGTGCAGGACGTCGGGGACGATGCCCTCACCCATCAGGAGGCTGCCCGCCTCTTTGGCCTCGGCCACACCTCGGTCCGTCAGGCCAACATCGGTCCATCCGGTGAATAGGTTCTCCAGATTCCACGTCGATTGGCCGTGCCGGAGCAGGACGAGGACGTGACTCATATCCAATACCTCACAATTGCCGCAAGCTTGTCGGGATCGAGAGAAGCACCTCCGACGAGCGCTCCATCCACGTCCTTCTTCGCCATGTAATCCTTGATGTTTGCCGGGTTCACCGAGCCTCCATAGAGAATACGGAGCCCCTCGGCGCCATCACTCGAGATCCGATCGGCAACCAGCTCCCGGATGACCGAACACATCAACCCGGCGTCATCCGGAAGGGCATGGCGACCTGTTCCAATCGCCCACACCGGCTCGTAGGCGATGGCGAGTCCGGCGATGTCCGCACCATCGACCCGCCGTAGAGCCTCGGTGACCTGAGACGTCACTACATCCTCAGCCGAGCCACTCTCACGCTCTTCCAGAGTCTCACCGACGCAGATGATCGGCGTCATCCCCTGCTTCAAGACTGCACGAGCTTTTTTGTTCACGATCCCGTCGGTCTCACCGAAGAGAGCTCTGCGTTCGGAATGGCCCACAATCACATGACGCACCGCCAGCTTCGCCAGCATCTCAGGGGAAACTTCTCCGGTAAAGGCTCCCTTCTCCTCCCAGTGACAATTCTGGGCACCGAGACCGATACGGAGCCGATCCGCCTCGATCACGGTCTGCACCGATCGCAACGCAGTAAACGGTGGCGCCACCACCACCTCCACTCGCTCGTAATCGTCGAGGTCCAGCCGATACGAGAGCTTCTGCACCATCTGGATCGCATCCAGATGAGAAGCGTTCATCTTCCAATTGCCGACTATCAAGCTCTTGCGAGTCATCTCCACCTGCTCGTCACACCCATCTTTCCAGAACAGCGACGCCGGGCAATTCCGAGCCATCGAGCAGCTCGAGTCCTGCCCCGCCACCGGTGGAAAGGTGGGAGACCGAGTCGGCGAGTCCCAGCTGGCGAAGAGCAGCTGCAGAATCCCCTCCACCAACGGCCGTGAAGCCGTCGGTCTCCGCCATGGCCGACGCGATTGATTCCGTTCCTGCTCGGAAGGCGGGATGCTCGAAGACGCCCATCGGCCCGTTCCAGAAGATCAAATCCGAGTCGCGGATGACTCCGCCAAATGTTCGTCTCGTCTCCGGACCGATATCCAGACCCATCTGATCTGTCGGCATCTCCCTGCTCCGCACCACGGTGGACACCGCGTCGGATTCCAGGGCCGGAGCCACGACAACGTCACTGGGAAGAATGATCTTCTCCTGGTCGCTCCCCTCGACCAGGGGCCTCACCCGATCGATCATCTCTGCCTCAACCAGAGAAGAACCAACTTCGAAGCCCTTGGCAGCGAGAAGAGTGAAACACATCCCGCCGCCGACCAACATGGCGTCAACTTTCGCGATCAGATTCTCAATGACAGCGAGCTTGTCCGACACTTTGGCACCCCCGAGGACAACTGCATAAGGATGCTCGGAGCCATCGAGGAACCGACCGAGTGCCGCCAACTCGGCGTCCAGCAACGGGCCGGCGACCGATTTCAAGATCTCGGCGACACCCACTGTCGAGGCGTGGGCACGGTGGACAGACCCGAAGGCATCCTGGACAAACAGGTCGAATCCGTCGGCAAGGCTGGCTGCGAACCCGACGGCATTGCTCATTTCTCCGGCATCGAACCGGGTGTTCTCCATCACTGTGATGTCCGCCGGACGATTGAAGGCGACCTCGAACTTCGACAGCTCGTCCAGTCGCTCAGCAACCGGCCGCATCGAGAGTTCGGGGTCAGGGCCCTTGGGACGCCCCAGGTGGGAACAGACCGCCACAGATGCGCCGGAGGCCACCAAACGCTCCAAAGTGGGAAGGGCCGAGAGCAGCCTGAAATCGTCGGCCACTTCCCCGGAATTGAGCGGGACATTGAGATCTGATCTCACCAGGACTCGCAACCCGGCAACATCGACCTCGTCGAGCGTGAGATACGGCTTGATCAGAGGGTCAACCCCGGGCCTGGACGAGATTTTCCAATATGAGACCGAGCTTAATTGGGTCGTGCTGAGGCCATTCGGATTCGGTGTCTACTACATCGCCTGGGACCACCACCCACCCCTGGCTGGCCGCCGCCGCCTCGTCGATCTCCAGAGGTGAATGGCCATCCGGCACGTCAAACGAACCGGTGTTCACCACCAGAGATCCCGGCCCAGCCAAGTTTCCGAGTTCGGCAACAGCTTGCAGGTGGCCCGATCCATCAAGCCCGAACGTCTCGCCGTCTTGTGTCATCAGATTGAGCACCAGCACACGCGACGCCCCTGCAGCAGCTATCGAGTCTGAGACTCCGCTGATCATGAGGGCGGCAATGACCGAGGTGAAGAGGCTCCCGGGACCGATGACGATCTGATCGGCGCCGGCGATAGCCAGCAATGCACGCAGCGAAGCCTCGGAATCCGGTGGATCGATGGACAGTTCCGTCAAGTGTCCCCTCGTCGCGGTGATAGCACGCTGCCCGGCAACTTGAGCACCATCGACGACGGCTGTCAGCGAAACAGGTTCGTCCGAGATAGGGATTACTGAGCCCACGGTCCCCAACATCCTTTCCGCGGCCGTCACTGCCGATCCAAAATCGCCGTAGAGCTCGGCAAGACCGGCAAGGATCAAATTCCCCAGCGAATGATCAGCGACATCACCTTGGGCGAAACGATGGGCGAAAAGCTCCGACCACAGCGAAGGCTCTGGGGTCAGCGCGAGTAGACAGCGGCGGACGTCACCGGGCGGTGGATGGCCGAGGTCGCTCAACCTTCCCGACGACCCGCCGTCGTCGGCCACCGACACCAGAGCCGAGATCTCCCCGGCATAGGTCTGAATCGCCTCCAGGGCCGAGGCAAGCCCATGACCACCACCGATGGCGACCACACTCGGGCCCTCGGGGTCGAGCAGCAAAGGCGCCAGATCGATATCTGTCTGCGGCCTCAACGGTCGATGTCGCGATGCAGCACCGAAGCTTTGATGCCGCTCTCGTTGACTCTGGCGCCGATCTCCTCGGCGATGGCCACCGAACGATGGTGGCCCCCAGTGCACCCGATGGCGACCGACAGATACGACTTACCCTCGGCCTCGTACCGTGGAATGAGGAACGCAAGCAGTTCGTCGACTCTGTCGACGAACTCTTTGCCGGAGGGATCGCCGAGGACATAAGACGCAACTTCGGCGTCGGTCCCTCGCTTCCCCCTAAGCTTTGGCACCCAGAACGGGTTGGGGAGAAATCTCACATCGAGCACCATGTCCACGTCACGTGGAGTGCCATGTTTGAAACCAAAGGATCGAACCGAGACCCGCATGGGCCTCGCAGTCTCGACTGACGAGAACAACGCCGTGAGCCGGTCTCGCAGTTCATAGATATTGAGGCTTGACGTGTCGATGACGGTGTCGGCCATCTCTCTCAGTTCCGCCAACAGGTCACGCTCGGCATCGATCGCCTGCGAGATGGTGTCCAGGCCCAGGGGATGGGGCCTCTTGTTCTCGTCGTAACGCATGACGATGACGTCGTCGTCGGCGTCGAGGAACACAACTCGGGCGGTGACGCCTCCTCGAGCCAGATCTGTGATCGCATGCTTGAGGGCATCGAGATTGAGCCCTCCTCTGGAGTCGATTACCACAGCCAGGCGTCCCTGACGTTCCGGGATGTCATGGAACATGGCGACTTCGACGAGCAGCCGTGGCGGAAGGTTGTCGATGACGGTGTATCCGATGTCCTCGAGCACCTTGGCTGCGGTGGAGCGACCTGCTCCCGACATACCGGTGACCACCAGGACATGGGGATGCTCGGTTGCCGAAAGTTCCATTCTCGCCGCCGGTCAGCTGTGGAGGGAAGCGTACAGGTCGCTCGCCACGTTCCCTGGCACCACCTCGGCCAGATCTTCGACCGAGGCCTCCCGGATCTTCTTCAACGACCCGAATCTCTTTATGAGATCACGTTTGCGTTTGGGACCAACTCCGGGAACCGCGTCCAAGGCCGAGTCGACCATCGACTTCGATCTCAGCTGGCGGTGGTAGGTGACTGCGAATCGATGAGCCTCGTCACGTATCTGCTGCAAAAGATACAGCGCTTCTGCGTCGCGGGGAATCCGGATCGGCTCCGGCCGACCCGGCATGAATACCTCCTCCATCCTCTTGGCGAGGCCGATGGTGGGGATATCGAGGTCGAGCTCGTCGAGGACCTTGACCGCCCGGCCCAGCTGTCCGGGACCCCCATCGATTACGATCAATGACGGTGGGTACGAGAACTTCCCTTGCTCGCTCGCCGGCTTGTCCTTTTCGCGGAGGTATGCCCCGAACCGCCTTCTGATCGTCTCCTCCATGGAAGCGAAGTCGTCTTGTCCTGTCACCGAACGGATCTTGAATCGCCGATAGTCAGACTTTTTGGCGACGCCATCTTCCATCACCACCATCGATGCGACAGTGTTGGTCCCTTGGAGGGTGGAGATGTCGTACGCCTCGATGCGGAGTGGAGCCTCTCCCAGGCCCAACTCCTCCTGAAGAGATCGGAGGGCGCGGGCCCGAGCGTTGTGGTCCCGACTCCTTTTGAGGCGGTGTCGTCCGAACGCCTCGGCAGCGTTGGCGGAGGTGGTCTCCATCAATCTCCGTTTGGCGCCCCGCTGCGGCGCCCGCATCGTCACGGTCGCACCGCGACGTGAGGCCAGCCACTCCTCGAGGAGATCTTTCTCGGTGGGCTCGGTCAGGACCAATAGCTCTCGGGGTGGCGACTCTTCGCCGTAGAGCTGACGGATTACTCGACCAATGAGCTCGGAATCAGACAGCTCTTCAACACGGTCGACGACCGTGCCCCGGCGTCCAACAACCCGACCTCGACGCACGTACAGGACCTGAAACGCCGTCTCCAACTCGTCGCCGTGGAATGCGATGAGGTCGAAGCTCTCCGGTCTCTCGGTGACTACCTCCTGGCGGAGGGTGGCCCGACGGACGTCTTCGATCCGATCCCGATGCCGGGCGGCAGCTTCGAAGTCTTTGAGGTCGGAGGCCGCCCACATCCTCGCTTCGAGGTCAGTGATGACGTCCTCGGTGTCACCGCTGAGAAACGATGCCAACCCGTCGACCATCTCTTGGTACGCCTCGGGCTCGACGGCGTCTATGCAGGGACCGGAGCATTTCTCGATGTGGAACAGGAGACACGGACGTCCCTGTGCCTCTTGCCGCTCAAAGAGCCCGTCGGAACAGGTTCGGACGGGAAAGGTTCGCAGGAGCTGGTCCAGCGTCTTGCGGATGGCATAGGTGTGGGCGTAAGGCCCGAAGTATTCGTTGCCCTTCTTCTTCGAACCTCGCATGACCCTCGCTCTGGGCCATTCGTCTTTCCTGGTCAGCGCCAGATACGGATAGGACTTGTCGTCCACCAGCTTGATGTTGAAACGGGGACGATGCCGCTTGATGAGGGAATACTCCAACATGATCGCGGCGACATCGGACTCTGTGATGATCCACTCCACGGAGTTGGCGGTGTCGACCATGGCCTGGGTACGGGGATGGAGCCCCGTCGTGAAATACGACGACACGCGCGACCGCAGCGACTTCGCTTTCCCCACGTAGATGACCCGCCCATTACGGTCTCGAAACAGGTAGGCGCCGGGGAGATCTGGGATCTCGGACGGCTTGGGACGTTCGAACACAACTTCAGGGTAGGAGCCGCCACCGACATGCCAGGAGGCGTGGAATCCCCTCCTGCCCTTCGAGGAAGTGGTGAGCGGTCTCGTTTGACCTCTCCAGGGACCATCCGGCGTGAGCTGCTGCATTGACAAGTGAGGAAACGCTTCGGTGGTGAAAGTCGATTGTCAGCGGTCCCGCCGGCTCCGAACTGGACCCTGGCTCGAAGTATTGGCCCGGGCGCCACAAGACTTCGCCGTCGGCATCCGTGATAGGGGTCGACCCCGGTGCCGTCCACACCGGGTGGTTCATGACGACCACCAGGACACCTCCAGATCTCACCGCCGAGGCGGCTGACCTGAAGAACTCTGTGTGGTCTGGTACGTGTTCCAGCACCAGAACCGCGTAGGCGCCGTCGTAAGAGCCTCTACGGAAGAAGCCCAACTCAGGCAGCCTCCCGACAACCACAGGCCCCTCGTCCAGAGCGTAACGGGCCAGCTCGTGACTGAGGTCCACCCCATGGACCTGGGAGCCCGCCTTGGCGACAGCACGCATGATCCTGCCCTCCCCGGCTCCCAGATCGAGGTAGAGAGACTCGGAATCGGGTTGGAGCAGATCGAGGAGCAACGGCGTCACTACCTCTTCATAAGCCGGATCGATCTCGAGCTCTTCGAGCCACCACTCGCTCAAATCGGACCAGGCCACAGACGAAGGCTAGATATGCGACGGAGGTGTGCGCCATGCAGCCCACTCGATTGCGGCGTGACGTGATCGAGAGTTAGGACCCGACTCCCAAGACTTCCTGGAACCAGGGAAGTGTCCGCTCCAGACCCTCCCGCAGCGGAATCTGGGCCTTCCAATCGAGGATCTCGAGCGCTTTGGTGGTGTCGGGCCGCCGCACCTTGGGGTCGTCTTCGGGGAGCTCCTGAAACTCGATGCCAGGTTGATTGCCCACGACGTCCTGTACCGCCTGCGCCAGTTCCAGCATCGTCACCTCTTCGGGGTTGCCGATGTTCACCGGCTCCACCTCGTTTGAGAGCAGCAGCCTGAGGATTCCCTCGACCTGGTCGTCGACGTAACAAAGCGACCTCGTCTGACTTCCGTCACCAAACACTGGAAGCGGCTGGTTCTGCAGCGCAGCCTTGAAGAATGCAGGTATCGCCCGTCCGTCGTCGGGCCGCATGTGCGGGCCGTAGGTGTTGAAGATGCGGACAATGCGGGTCGGTAGCCCGTGTTGGCGGTGGTAGGCGAGCGTCATCGCCTCGGCGAACCGCTTGGCTTCGTCGTAGACCCCTCGGGGGCCGGTCGGGTTGACGTTGCCCCAGTAAGACTCCGGCTGGGGATTGACCAGGGGGTCGCCATACACCTCCGAAGTGGAGGCCAGGAAGAAGACTGCATTCTTCTCCAAAGCCAGCCCGAGCCCTTTGTGGGTGCCGAACGCCCCAACCTTGAGGGTGTGGATCGGCCACTGCAGATAGTCGACGGGTGAGGCCGGTGAGGCGAAGTTGAGGACGAAATCGACCTGGCCCGGGATGTGGATGAACTCGGTGACGTCGTAGTTGATCAGCCGGAACTTCTCGTCGGCCATCAGATTGGACACGTTGGAGGCGCTACCGGTGATCATGTTGTCCATGCAGGTCACTCGGGCGCCCGAGTAGAGGAGCCACTTGCACACGTGCGAACCGAGGAACCCGGCACCGCCGAGCACCACCGCGTGCCTACCTTCTAGATCTCTCAACCCACCAAACGTCGACTGACGTGCGTTGAACAAACGGAACTCCCTCCAGGGGTCAACATTACATCGGCAACGCTCGCACGAAACTGAGACAAATGACCCAAAACGTCGCGTCGGATCGGTTACCGGTCTTTGAGGTCACCGGCTGCGACACTCACCACCAGCCCCTTATGCCCCAACGATCGGTACTCCTCAAATGGTTCGCGGTCGGCGTCCTCACCGCCACCGCACTCACCTGGGCAGAGGCTCAGGCATCTGGTGGCCTGGCCGGCCTTCTTCGTGTAGGAACGGAGAGCCCGGTCCGGGACATCATCGAATCCGAGCTCGGTTCGATACCTCTAACCGATGGATTCGGCCATGACGGCCAGTTCGCCTACGCGGTAGGTCTCGATCTGAGCGGTGAGCATCTGGCCGACTCTGGGTCGGAGCTCGCCTTTAGGTATCGCCGTATCGCTTACCCGGCCGTGGCCTCGGTCTTGGGCCTCTTCGAGGGTTACGCGCTGCTCCACGGAATGGTGGTGACGACCGTGATGTCCGTCGGACTGGCCACTGCCTTCGTGGCCTGGATCTCGGCTCGCTCTGGCGGCTCAGAGTGGATCGCGTTGGCCGTATTGCTCAACCCCGGCGTCTGGCTCACGACGGCACTGCTCACTCCGGACGCGATGGCGCTGGCCCTGATGATGCTGGGGCTAGCCCTCGCCCTTGCCGGACGTGGCAGTGCAACATCGGCGTTCGCCGCCATGGTCCTGACCAAGGAGCCGTTTGCAGCTACGGCGGGTGGTCTCGGTATCGGTCTCAAACCCAGGAGGTTCGCATATATTTGGGTCCCAGCCTTCGTCATGGTGGTCTGGGCAGCGTGGACGTCGTACCGAATCGGCGGTGGTTTCACTTCCGAAGACAACCTCACCTATCCGTTTGGGGGGATGATCGACGCCTCGAGTACCTGGTTCGGCGATTACGCCTTCAACGAGTGGTTTTACCTCGCATTCGCCATGGTGTCCCTGGCAGCTGGAGCGGCTGCCGCCCTAGCTCGACCCGGCTGGCTGCGCTGGCCGATCCTGGCCTGGGTTGCCTTGGGGCTGATTTCCGCCGAGAGGGTCTGGGTCGACGGCAACAACGCCGCCCGAGTGTTCGCCCCGATGCTGATTCTCGTTCTGCTTCATCTCACTCAGGCGGGAAGGGCCTCTCCTGCGGGAACGCGGAGTGTGCGCGACACGACCCGATAGTTGACACCGAAGGCCCAAAGAACCGGTAGCGCGCCGGCGGCACGCCAGGCATTGGTCGGGTTGAAGGTGACATCCGAGCCAAGTGACAACACCAGTAGTCCAGTGAGAACCCAGGCCCAATCCCGCTTCATCAAACCAACGACGCCCGTGGCGAGAGCCAGTCCTCCCAGCAGGAGAGCTGACACTGAAGGATGCTCTAGATACGCGGCAAACGGGATCCCGAGTCGGCCGCCATCCGGGATCACTCCGTCGAAACCGAAGGAGATCACGCTGTACAGGCCGAGCAGGGCTGCAGTGGCGATGCCTGCCGCCAAGTACCACCGATTGCCAAGGACGGCGGTGAGAAACGTGGGCCGAGTCACCCCAAGCAGAGCAACAGCCCAAATCCATCCAAATCCCATCGCCCCCACGAGCAGGAAGATCCCCAGAGTCTCTGCAGTGTCCGCTCCAAAACCGAGATAAAGGGCAGGGTTGGCCAGTAACAGCCAGGCTCGGAAACCGAACTCGTACCTGAGCCTGATGGCAAGAAGAGCGACTCCGATCAAGGCTAAGAGGCCGGCTAGGGCGAGGGCGTAGGGAATAGCGGGCTCTTGGCCAAGGGATAGGCCGGCGGCGGACCATCCGTACCCGGCGCGCGCAAAGCGGTATCCGGGCTCGTGCCTGATGTGATCGGCAAGTCTCCGCCCGCGCGGGTCGGCGGCAATTAGGGCAAAGGCCTGACCGTCACCGACGCTCCACGCGCTGAACCATCGGGATGGATTACCGACATCGAGATTGAGGTTCTCCTCCGCGGCGGCGAGGTGGAGATCACTCCTATCGGGTATCGCCCTCTCTCTGGCAAACAGGGCGGTCATAACCACGATGCCCACAATGAGCAGAATCTCAAGCCGGGTCGGGCGCACGCCGGCATTCTGACATGTGCCTTCGATAGTCCCCGGGCTTCCTGATCAGCTAGATCCAACCAGCTCCCGGAGAAACTTGCCGGTATAGCTCTCCCCTACCTGGGCAATCTCTTCGGGGGTGCCGGTGGCAACGATCCGGCCTCCACCGCTCCCCCCTTCCGGACCGAGGTCGATGACATGGTCTACCGACTTGATGACGTCCAGGTTGTGCTCGATCACCACAACTGTGTTCCCGGAGTCGACGAGTCGTTGCAGCACCTGGAGCAGCTTTCTGATGTCCTCGAAGTGGAGTCCGGTGGTCGGCTCATCGAGAATGTAAAAGGTGCGCCCCGTGGATCGCTTGCCCAGCTCGGAGGCGAGCTTGATCCGCTGTGCCTCTCCTCCGGAGAGCGTCGTGGCGGGTTGGCCGAGCCTCACATAACCCAAACCCACGTCGTAGAGGGTCTGCAGGATGCGGACGATCTTCGGCTGATTCTCGAAGACGCCGAGCGCCTCGTCGACCGACATCTCCAACACATCGGAGATGGAATGGCCTTTCCAATGGATTTCGAGAGTCTCCCTGTTGTACCTCTTTCCCCCACAGACCTCGCAGGGGACGTAGACGTCGGGGAGAAAGTGCATCTCGATCTTGATCGTCCCGTCGCCACGACATGCCTCGCAGCGACCGCCTTTGACGTTGAAGGAGAAGCGCCCCGGCTTGTATCCCCGAGCTCTCGCCTCCGGAGTCTGGGAAAACAAGGTGCGGATGTGATCGAACAGCTTGGTGTAGGTGGCGGGATTGGAGCGAGGTGTGCGCCCGATTGGCGACTGATCTATGTCGATGACCTTGTCGATCTCCTCGATTCCGGTCACTTTCTTGTGGCGCCCCGGCACCAATCGCGCCCGGTTCACACGATGAGCCAGCGTCTTCCACAGGACCTCCTCGACCAGTGTCGACTTACCGGAACCGGAGACTCCGGTAACGGCAGTGAACAGTCCGAGTGGGAACTCGGCGTCGATCCCGGCCAGGTTGTTCTCCGAGGCGCCCACCACCGTGATCTTCTTCCCGTTGCCGGGACGACGGATCATCGGCACCGGGTTCTGGCGCCGTCCCGAGAGGTAGTCACCTGTCATCGAGTCTTTGATCCTGATCAGGTCGTCGACGGTCCCCTGGGCGACGATCTCCCCTCCGTGCTCGCCGGCGCCGGGACCGATGTCGACTATGTGGTCGGCGACGCGGATGGTGTCTTCGTCATGTTCGACAACGATCAGAGTGTTGCCGAGATCGCGCAGACGTAGAAGGGTCTCGATGAGACGCTGGTTATCTCGCTGGTGGAGACCGATCGAGGGCTCGTCGAGGATGTAGAGAACGCCGACCAGCCCGGAGCCGATCTGAGTGGCGAGTCTGATCCGTTGCGCCTCTCCCCCGGCCAAGGTCGCAGCGGAACGGGAGAGGGTCAGGTAGTCGAGGCCCACGTCGAGAAGGAATTGGATCCTGGCCTTGACTTCCTTCAAAACACGCTCCGCGATCGTCGTCTCTCTCTCGCTGAGGGTGAGCCCTTCGAAGAAGCCACGGGCGTCGCCGAGGCTGAGGTCGGAGACTTCGGCGATGTTCCTGTCGGCGATGGTGACCGCCAGTGATACCGGGTTGAGACGTCCTCCCCCACAGGAGTCGCAGGGAACGGTTGCCATGTATTCCTGGTAGTACTCCCGAGCCGAGTCGCTGTCTGCGCTCTCGTGGCGCCGGTTGAGGAAGGGAATGGCACCTTCGAAGGTCGCATCCCACCGCCGTTTCCGGCCGAACCGATTGGTGTAGGAGACTGTTATCCGCTCCTCGCCGGTCCCGTAGAGAATCTTCTCTTTGATGTCGTCTTCGAGGTCTTCCCATGGGGTCTCCATGGAGAATCCGAACACCTCGCTGAGGGCGGTGAGGAGACGGTGGTAGTAACGCATCCGATTCGACGACCACATCCCGATGGCTCCATCGTTGAGTGAGAGTCCGGGGTCGGTGATGACCAGCTCGGGGTCGACCTGGAAACGAGTGCCGATTCCGGAGCATTCGGGACATGCGCCGTAAGGGCTGTTGAAGCTGAAGTTTCGGGGCTGGAGGTCCTCGAAGGAAAGCCCACATTGAGGGCACGCCAGGTGTTGGGAGAAGGTGAGCACGTCACCGTCGAGGATCTCGATGTCGGCCACGCCGTCGGTGAGCGCCAGCGCAGTCTCCAGCGATTGGGTGAGACGCTGGTCGATTCCTTCTTTGCGCACCAAGCGGTCGACGATCACTTCGATGGTGTGCTGGTAGTAGCGGTCGAGCTTGATTTCTTCTGTCAGCTCTCTGATCTCCCCGTCGATGCGTGCTCGGGAGAAACCCTGTTTAGCGAGCTCGTCGATCAGCCCCTCGTACTCTCCTTTTCTGCCTCGGACCACAGGCGCCAAGACCATGAAACGGGTGTCTTCGGGTAGTTCCAGGATCTGGTCGACGATCTGCTGTGGAGTTTGGCGGGACACCGGTGTCCCGTCGTTGGGACAATGTGGGAAGCCAATCCTGGCGTAAAGAAGCCGCAGGTAGTCGTGGACCTCGGTGACGGTGCCCACCGTGGACCTGGGGTTTCTCGAGGCAGTCTTCTGGTCGATGGAGATCGCCGGCGAAAGGCCGTCGATGAAGTCGACATCGGGTTTGTCCATCTGACCCAGGAATTGTCGGGCATAAGCCGACAGAGACTCGACGTACCGCCGTTGCCCCTCCGCGTAGATGGTGTCGAAGGCCAGCGAAGACTTACCCGAACCGCTCAAACCGGTGAAGACGATGAGCTTCTCTCGCGGAAGCTCGACCGTGAGGTTCTTCAGGTTGTGCTCACGGGCTCCTCGAATGAGGATGGAATCGGTCGACAAGATCCTGCCTGGCTTGAGAACTACGCCAGTGTAATCAGGTCCGGCACGAACAGTTGTTCGACGTTAGACCTTCGAAGCTGGAAGGATCCGAGCCAGGCCAGCGACGCCGATCTCCACCAGAACCGCAAGCCCGCGAAAAATCACCGCTGCAAGGACGACGGTTGCTCCTGAAAGCGGTTGGAGACTCACCACTAGAACGGATTCGCGCAGCCCGAGACCGGCCGGCACCGGAACTACCGCGTAGCCAATGGTCCACGCCAAGACGAAAGCCGCAACAGCCCCGACATCCCCAACGACGAGTCCATCCAAAACGGTGTCGTATCCCACCGCAAGAACAATGAGTGCGAACCAAGTCACTGCCGAGGCCACCAGAACTCGGGGCGCCTGGGCTAGTTCCAGGTTTCTCGCGATCGCCGGTCGGGGGAATCGCTCGAGGATCACAGGAAAGGCGATGAACCCCACCGCTAGGAAGAGAACGGCAATAGGAATCTGCCACCACAATCCGTCGCCCGATTGCTGAGAAAGCGCTAGGAAAGCGGCACCTCCAGATCCGACACTTATTAGGAAGTGTTGGACCAACCTGCCCGCTGTACGACTTACCGAATCACCGGAGCGGTACTGATGGCTCATTTGTGACAGCGGTAGACCGAACCCGCCGGGCAGATACTTTGACGGCAACGACTCGAGGAGAGCCTTCCCACTGTCGAGAAATGGGCGCTCGACCAAGACGGACCACGCCAAGGCGGACCCAAGGACGCCAGTCAACACCGCAATTACGCTTTTGAGGACTTGCGCAAACGAGAGGTTTCGCATCTCCTCGATCGGAATACCCTCACGTACCAGCGAATACCCAATAAAGAGCAACCCAGCGCCGGCCAATGCCGTGCGCAGTCTCCGATCAGAGATCCACCGCACTGGCTACAACTTTCGGGAAATGACAAAGAAACCATCTCCCCATGCCGTCCGCAGGAATGGCCTTTGCAAGGTGTCAGCCAAAAGACCCAATCCGCGCGCTAACGATCTGGTTTTGGGCCCCCCAAAGTAGAGCAAGCTGTGCGACCTTGCCGCTGAGCCGAGCGTCCTTTCCCTCCGAGAACGTGAAAGACCTGCCCGCCCAGTGGACAAGCCTCGTATCCGGCGGGTTACCGACGAGACGGGAAATCCGTAACTGTAGAATCGAAGCAGCTTGAGACCCACCGACTCATGCAACTCGCGGAGTGAGCCAGGGCTGTATCGTCTAACGTGCCCGGCCGCTTCGTCCGAACCGCTCCAGCGATCCTGATGGGCAGGCACCGAGATCAGACACATTCCTCCCGGACGAAGGCGCTTGATCCATCGCGACATTTCCATTTCATCGTGTTCCAGATGTTCGAGCACTTCGAAAGCCATCAAATAGTCAAAGAGCCTGTTTCCAACCTCGTCAATTGTCGAGACAACATTCACACTTGATCGAATCGACGCGGTGCGCGCGAGCGCGACCGAACGTGCCTCATTACTCGGCTCGATCCCAAAACCAGAAAAACCAAGGTCCACCAGAGTGGGAAGGAGCTCTCCCCAGCCACAACCGGCTTCAAGGAAAGAACCGGGTTGCATGGACCTGAGGGACCGAACCGCCAACCTCCTGCGCATCTCATACATCGGCGTTGGGATACTTGTGGGAATGATCACGAGGACATAGCCTTTTCGTAGATCTCCAAATATCTCCTCGCAATCCTCTGGATGTCATGCCGCTGCGCCATCGCCCGCCCTTCGGCGCCTAACTCTCGAAGGTGGTCCCGGTTCTGGTAGGAGTGTTCCAAGAGGTCCGCAAGCCGAGAAGCGTCCTCCGTGGGAAATAGCAAACCATTAGATCCATGCGTGATCAGCTCCCGGTGCGCATCGATGTCGGATGCAATTACTGGAAGGCCAACCGCCATAGCCTCCAGAACGACTGCTGGAGTACCCTCTGATGTCGACGGATGAACAAGGACATCTGCCGACTCGAGGAATCGTCCAACATCGGTGGGGGATCTGGCCCCGTGGAAGGTGACATTCCTCAAATTGAGACGCCTGGCCAGGCGCCGACACGATTCCATCATTGGACCGTCGCCCACCACCGAAACAAGGCATTGGTCGCCTAGCTTCGTGTCGCTCAGAGAATTGAGAAGGGTCGAAACCGATTTGCTCTGGCGCAGAGCTCCGACGTATAGCACCCTCAATTCGCCGCTGGCAACGGGAGGTTTCACGACCGCAGGCACCTCGACCCCTACCGAAAGGTGAGCAGAACGGCTTGGCTGAGCGCCGAACTCCCTCAACTGGTCGGTGATTTGTCTGTTCACTCCCACGACATAATCCGCTCGCCTTACAACCGTCCGACAGATCATGGCAATAGGAGGCCACCTGGCAAGAGCCATGTCCGTTCCGTGAGACGTGACTACGACTGGTATGTCGATGTATGGTGCGGCCACCGCGATTCGACCAGCGGGATATAGCCAGTGCGCGTGCACCACCTCTAACTGCTTCCGCTGCATTATTAGACCTCGCCTGAGACCGCCCAGCAGGCCAGGTAATTCAACGACTCGCCACGGCCGCTCGCGTAGATTTGAAACGATCCCGCCGATCCCGTGCGCAATGTGACCAACGCGGCCTGCGCGGCAGCCGAACTGAAGTACGCGTACCCCCTCCATGTCCCGTTCCTCATCGCGGGGTCCTGGTGTGACAACCGTCACGTCTACTCCGAGCCCTACGAGGGCTTTAGCGAGCCGATGGATATGGCTACCCCGGACTCCTAGTTCGTCCGTCGGGTAGCTCGTAGTCAGGAATCCGACATTCAAAGCCGCTCA
The DNA here is from genome assembly GCA_965216725.1 of Acidimicrobiia bacterium. Taxonomy (GTDB): domain Bacteria; phylum Actinomycetota; class Acidimicrobiia; order Spongiisociales; family ZC4RG35; genus JACZUI01. The sequence goes on from CBDCGI010000023.1 coordinate 121,887, forward strand.
GCCACTGCGGGCATCACGTCATGACGCCTTTTGTTCAGCTGCACCATCAGGTCGGCGATCAAAGCCAGCATGGCCAAAGCAAAGGCCAGGCCGAGAACAACGATGGTGTTGGTACCGACTCGGAAGCTCTTGTCGAACAGGTCGAAGATGAGCTTCCCCGTGCCCACCAGACCCAGAACGAACGCCGGCGGCCCAAAGAAGCGGATCGGATCATGCATCAGCACCATGCGGATCACCTGAAGGATGTAGCGCTGGGTGTCCTTCCACCAGTGAAACTTCGAAGAACCGGACCGAGGTGAGTAATCGATCGGCACGTAGTTGATCGAGTAGCCGTTGGAGAGGAACGCCATGGTGATCGTCGTTACGCAAGAGAAGCCCCGAGGTAGCAGATAGAGAAACTGGTCTGCGACGTCTCTCCGGAAGGCTCGGAAACCTGAGTTCAGATCGGGAATGGTGGTGCGTGCCAAGTACGAGGCGAGTCGCCGCACCAGCGACTTGGCGGGCCGCCTGAAGAACCGGACGGAGCCTTCTTCCGTTCTACGGGCCCCGACCACCTGGTCATAACCCTCGAGCCCTTCCACCAGTTCCGGGATCTCGTCATTCGGATAGGTCATGTCGACATCAGTCCACACCACCACCTCACCTTTGGCCGCCATAGTCCCGTACTTGCGTGCCGATCCGGCTCCACGATTTGTTGAGAAGCGAAGCACGGTGATGCCGTCCATCGACTCGGCGAGCTCGCCCGAGCCGTCGCTTGACCCATCGTCCACGACCAGGATCTCGTAGCTCATCCCGGCGTTGTCCATCGACTTGCGGATCCGACCCACCTCCTCCTCGAGATGGTCGACCTCATTGAAGACGGGGAGCACGATGGAGACCTGAAGCCGGTGGTCATTCATTGCGATAAGCCTATGGATGTCAATAGCTGGCTCATAGTCAATCGGCAGCGGCGGGCTTTGGCTTCAGGCCTTGTTCCTGTCGTCGAGCGATGAAGACCTGGAGCACATACACGGTGAATATCGGAACGACTGCGCGTGAGATATCCCATACCCGACTCCAGACGAACGCGGACAGAAAGGGAACCAGGAGGGCAAACCCGCTGGCGCCCCAGGCCAAATAGTGGTTCGACCGCCACGCTCGAAATGGAACCAGAACGCATAGGGCGAGGACCACAACGGCCATGAGGAACTCAGCTGGCCGGAACAGACCTAGCTCGATGCCGTCGAACAAACCGGAGAACGGGATCGGCACCAGCTCGATGACTTGGGTGGCACCCGTTGTCTCCTCGACCCGGACAACGACATAGAGAAACCACGCAGCGGCTGCAACAACGGGTGCTGTCGCGAGCCCCACGGGGATGGTCTTTCGTTTGATCCACCAGACGAGGACTATCGCGCCCACGAAAACCAGCATGACTTCACGAGCCAAAACCGCGCCGCAAAGCAGGGCTGTTGCTAGACCTCTCTTCTCCTCTTCGAGGGCCAATGCGCCCAGACAAGCAAGAGCAAAGGCGACGATGCCAGCACCGTCGATGAACAGCTCATTGAGCACTCCTGGGTTCAGGGCAAAAGCCAAACCGAGGAGAGCGGGTGTCGAGTATCGGAGTGCCAATCGGGACACCGCCCAGGTTCCGAGGCCGACGAACGCGAGGTTGATCCCGAAGAGACTCCACAAAATTGCTTCACCCGACAGAGAGCCGGCGCCACCCGCAAGCAGCGGATAGAGCATTCGCTGGCTGCGATACCGAGGGCGGTCGAGGATCTCTGCGTTCTCGTCAGGGTCGACGAGGAGAGGGTCGTTGGCTTGGACGAAGAAGAAGCGACCGTCGTGGCCGATCCCGTCCCGCTTGACTACTTCTCTGACGAGTTTGTCTTCAGCGTATTTGGTTATCTCAACTGACTCCTCACCGAAGGCCACCAGCGCCGATGGATCCCATTTGTTCTCGGCGAGGACCCTGATGCTGAAGAGACTGGCGAGGGCCAGGCCCAGAACAGCCACATGCTGAGGGCGGCTCAGAAACTGCATCAAATCAGCCGACTTGTGATCGGTCCCGAGTTGCGGCCGACCCAGCCGACTCGTTCTGATGACGGATCTCGGAGCGGGTGACGACAAACGCCAGCAACAGGAAAGCCGTCACCGCCGGCGCCACCGCCCGGGTGATGTCGAAGTAGTTCTCCCAGACCTGCTCGGTAAACAGAATCGCCATCACCGCAAACCCGACATGTGACCATCCCAAGAGGTGGGGGGTGACCACCACCCGTCGAATGAACAACAGTAATAACGTCATCATTGTTATCCCGGCAACCATGCTGAACGGAAGCTCCCTCCAAGCGTCGAACGCCTCGACGAACCCGCCGAAGGGCCAGCCGAACTCCTGAATCTCCGAGACAGCAGAACCGGTGTCGATCCGGAGCCGAAGGTAGCCGGCCCAGACCAGCGCCGCCCCCACCGGCACCGACATCAGCAGGACCGCCTCGCGGCGGCCTTTCGCCCGAAACCAGTACCAGGCTCCAGCCCCGAAGGCGACGATCAACATCGCTTCCCGGGAAAGCACCGCCAGAGCCAAGAGAACCAGTGCCGGCGTGAGGTAGGAGCGCATCAGGAACAACACGGCCCAGAAAGCCAATGCCGCGGCGAGAATCCCCGATCCGCTGATGGTCATCTCGGAGATGAAGCCAAGATTGAGCCCGAAGGCCAGGCCCCACCAGGCCGACCCACCCAACTCGTTGGAGATGAGCGCAACGGCCACCGTGCCCGCCCCCAACGCCACCAGGTTGACCACGATCATGGTCCAGGTGATGGCTTCCGGTCCCAACGTTCCGCCGGCTCCGACGATCACCGGATACAGCATCCGCTGGCTTCGGTAGAGGGGCCGGTCGAGTATTGCTGCATTCTCCTCGGGTTCCATCACCCAGGGGTCGTTGGCCTGGACGAAGAAGTACTTTCCGTCGTGGCCGTGACCTCTCCGGAGGAAGACCTCACCAAGTCGTTCCTCGGCGTAAGCCTCGATCTCGGTTGCGGTCTCACCGAACCCGACGAGGATTGTGGTGTCGCCACCAGAGTCGACCACCACCCTCAACAGGAAAAGGCCGGAAACCACCATCGCCACCACGCCCACCAGCAACGGCAGGCCCCAAGCTGAGCCGGAGCGGGGTGTCACGGAACTCTGGCGACAGCCAGCAGGCTGAGCCCGGGACCGGAACCGAAGGAATCGATTCGGACCGCCACCGGTACCAGCAGGTCGAATATCCGGGCCTGGGCCCCGGAGATGCGATCACCGTCGAGGGCGTGATTCAACCTCCACCCGAGGCGTCCCAAGCGGTTGAAGCTCTCCAGTGTCACCAACTCCAGGCCTGCTGCCCGAACCAAATCCTCGACGTCGTCCGCCTGGAAGCGTCGAACATGGCCAGAGGCCTGGTCTGTAGTCCCGTAGAGCCCGGGGTCAGCGGGAAGCTGAATCAGGATGTGCCCTCCCGACCTAACCTTGCCCGCGATCTCACTGAGCAGCAGCTTGGGCTCGTCGGCCCGCTGCAGGCCGTCGAACATCACCACGGTGTCGACCTCGCTGACTCCACCGAGACCTGCCGAGTCGACGATGTGAACATTCTCTAGGTGTCCGAATCTCCTACGCAGGGTTTCGACATGCACCTGGTCGGGGTCTGTCGCGGTGAGGCTCTCAGCGTTGAGCAGGTGAGTGGTGGTATGGCCCGGTCCGGCGTTGACTTCGAGGATGCTGCCTTTCAGGTAGGGGTCGAAACGGCTCAGCACCCAGCGGCGGAACCGAGGAGCCCGCCCGATGCTTTGCCGGGTCACCGTGTCGTCGTCGTCGGTGGCCCGGGTGTCGAGGAACCGGAACTTGAAGATGAGCCACAACGCCTCCAACCCGTCCCGCCAGCCAATGTTCTTTCCTTCGGCGTAGGTACGACCGTGGTAGCTGATCGGCACCTCATAGATTCGTGCCCCCCACTGGGCGAGGCGGGCGGTGATTTCCGGCTCAAGTCCGAACCGGTCGCTGGTGAGCCGCAGCCGTTTCAGCACGTCGGCCCGAACGGCCTTGTAACAGGTTTCCATATCGGTGAGGTTGAGGTCGTTGGCCATGTTGGAGAACATGGTCAGCAGCCGGTTGCCGGCGGCGTGCCAGAAGAAGAGAACGCGTCGCACCTCGCTGGCGGCAAACCTTGACCCATATACCGCGTCAGCCATCCCCTTTTGGATAGGCCCAATAACCAAGGGATATTCGTTGGGGTCGTACTCGAGATCGGCATCTTGGATGATGGCGACGTCGCCGGACATGTGCTCGATCGCGGTCCGAATCGCCTTGCCTTTGCCCATGTTCACCGGCTGGGCCACCACTTTGATACGGGAGTCTGCGGCCGCAAGATCTTTCAGAACATCGAGAGATGAGTCCGTGGAGCAGTCATCAACGGCAACCAACTCAATCTCCATATCCACAGGTGAATCGAGCACACGCTTGACGATGGTCCGCAGGGTGCGGGACTCGTCATAGACGGGCATCAGGACGGAGAGGGTTTTCATACGCGACATATGTATATCGTCATACTGGCACCAGACCGAAGCTGGCTTTGGTAACGATCTATTTGCGCACCGAGTAAATCCGGAATCCGTCCACTTGCCTAGCCAAGAAGAGGCACCGATCGGCAAAACGTTCAAAATCCTCCAAGCCCAATTCCTGCTCCGTTACCCCCCGACCAACTAGGTATTCGACTGTCGACTCGGCGACCACTACATGAGAGATCGAGTCGCCTTCGAAACACTTCCCAGCGCTGGCATCTTGGTACATACGCCAGTTGGTGAAAACGTTGTCTTGGAGTAGCCCGGTACCCAGGAGATCCCCTCTTCCCTCCCACAGCAAGAGTGCCCTCCGGTCCTGGCTGATACCGAGCGTGGCCAATTCATCGCCAAGGTTGTTCAGCTGGCGCTGGCTGCCATTGGGAGGTCGTCTAAAGAACTCTTCTTGGGACTCGAAGCCCAATGAAACGTCGCCTTGCCCCCTCTCGGCTCGATCCGACACCCAATCCGCAATCCCCAGCCCGGCCAGTAAGAGCGTCGCTGAGATCGCAACAGTCGAGACCCACTCCGGTGAACTCTCAGCGATCGCGGCGACCACTATAGAAACCAGGATTACCGCCACCGGGGCGACCGGAGCGAGATAGCGGAGGTTGATGGACGGGCTGATTGCAAGGATGAACAACATTCCGAGGACAACCGGCGCTGCAAGGTATAGAGCAACTCTCCGGTATCGGGTGACGAACGCCAAGAGACCAAGGGTGAACAATGGAGGAAAGCCATACCAAACGCCCTCGGCTTCGGGTGTCAGCGACTCCGGCGCGGTTATCCAGGCGAGGGGAGAAAAATCGCGTCGCGCCGAGGACAGAATTCCGTACGGGGAAGGTTTCGGGGTTGCATCGGGTGCCACAGCCAACAGCCAATCGGGATAGATCCGATCCGCATAAACCGGATAGAGCGGCGCACCAAAATGGATCATGTTCTTGATCAGAACCGGAGCAACCGCAGCCAGCGCAATGCCCGCTGCACCAACCACCACGGGAATGTCCACACGTACACGACCGGCAAAAGCTCCTACCATCAGTACGATCGCGATGCCAGCTGTGTAGGCGATGCCCTGATACTTGGCAGCCATGCTGGCCCCAGCAAGTAGCCCAAGCACAACTGCATCAACGCGGTCGCCGGAAGTCAACCAGTCAACTACAACAAGTGACAGCACGAATACTGCGGTCGTCATCGACAGATCGACCAGATCTTGGGATCCGATGAGTGGGATCAGCGGGAACGCCCAGAACAGAACCGCACCCACACCTGCTGCGAGTGGCGACACCCAACGCCTGAGAGCAGCCACCACGCAGGACCACAGTGCGACCGTCCAGACCCACTGCATGGTCGCCGGCCCAGCCTCAGCTCCGACAGCAAGAAAAACCGAGTTGAGCATCTGTGGTGTTCCTACAAACGACAAATGAAGATTGTCGATTGGGAGGTGGATCTCTCCCGCAGCCAAGAACTCACGCGGGAGATCGACGTGATACATCGGCCCGTCCCAGCTCACGGTCGGCCCGAGGGCCAGCAACAGCGTGAAACCAGCCACGAGCCCCGAGATCACTAGCGCTCCATAACGCAGACCTCTAGGCGAGATTGCTCCGAGATCTGCTCTGGTTGACGACATGTCGGAGCGCAACGCAGTCAGATTTCCCAGTGTGGTGCAAGCTGCCCCGGCGAAGACCACCACCGCGGCGACCTGCCAGGGCTCGAATAGCCCGGCCAGCCCCATCAATAGGAGGAATCCCCCCAATAGAAGGGTTCCCGCTATGAGGGCAGCGGTCACCCCGATCGCGCCGTTGAGACGCCCCGTCCTTTTCGGACCCAACACTGCGTAACCGACCATCAGGGAGCCGAAGGCGACGGCTATGACAGTGATCAGGTCATGAGCACTCCGCAACGTGGCCATGAATCCCGATTGGTGGGATGACACCTCAGGCGAGGGAAGCCAAAGAGCAAGAGCTATGAGCGCGGCTGCAGCCACATGGCTCGCAGTGCGAGAGCGAAACACTACGTGGCCACGTTGGGCTGGTGTTCGCGTCCCGCGCCCTTCCTTTTGCTGAATGTAAACAACCCCACCGCGGCGGCGAGACCCGAGAGCAACACCAGCCGCCCGACGAGGCTCGGATAACCGGCGGCAAGGGTTTCAGCCTGCTCCCAAGGCTGGCGAAGATAGAAGCCAAATAGCATCAAGACAATCCAAACGCTGGCCGTCCCCCTCAGGAAACGTGACTCCCGTTGGGCGAGTGACCAGGCCACAGCAGGGAAGAGGATCACGTCATAGTGCTCCCACGACAGTGGCGAGATCAGCAACATCGCAACGAAGCTGAGACTCATCACGAAGTGATAATCACCAGACCTCGACACGACCCAAGAGATGAGCAAAGTCGTCGATAGCGTCAACAGAATCGCGAGAGCGAGGGCGCCATCGGTTAGCTCTGCCAACGGCTTGATTAGAGAGGCGTTTCCGCCGAGACCAAGCCATGTGTCACTCGCGTCGCCAAGTCCGCCAAGAACTTCGGAAAAGCTGATATTGAAGATGACCATCCCCGCAAGATTCAGGCTCAGCGCGGTGATCACAGCCGTCCCGACCAGCTTCTTCCGCCGGAACAGCATGAGCGGGATAAGCAGCAAGGCCGGGAATAGCCGTAGGCCCACGGCAATCCCAATAGCCAAGCCGGGAAGGGCGCGATCTCTGTCCGCGCCCCCGACCCAAGCGGGGGCCATAAGGCCCAAGAGAAGCACGCTCCACGCTCCGAATTGAAGTCCGCGAAGGAGTGGACCCGACAACAACGCCACCGACATTCCAAATAGCGAAAGGGGCCATCCAAAGCGGCCAAGCGCGGGAAGGGCGAAAACCCCGACCAACGCCAAAACAATGAGGCTGAGCACGATGACTGCGGTATGAACTCCTTCCGGTGACAACAAAGTGGCTGGCTGCAGCAAGAGCAAGGCCGCGGGCGTTCGAGGGTGGATCCACCGGGAGTCTCCCACCTCGGACCAGCCGGGTGTCAGGTACGCAACGTCATAATTGGCTGAGAGCGCTCGCAAATCGGAATAGGGGTCGAGTCCGTCCGCAGCCGCCGACGCCACCAACCAGTCTGCAGTGGAATCCGCATGTATGCCCCCGATCTGGGTGATCATTATCAGACCCATCCAGACAGCCCACTCCACGTAAACGATAGGAACCGCCCACGGAACAACCGGAGCCATTACCGATCTGAGTCTTTTCCATGCAGAAGCGATTGATCTCGTCGCCCTTGTCATTGAACGAGTCCTGTCTTCGACCTCACAGTCGTACTCGCAGTAATCAAACGCCAAAACAAGGTCGCTGACGGTAGTTCGACCTGCCTTCCACCACTCGACATTGGGTCGAACGGCCTACGCCACCTTTGACCAGGAAACAACTCGAGCCGAATACGTTGCGGTCAATCAGCCGACATCTGACTCAGCCCGCCTCGGCCACCTCCCTAAGCTCCCGCTTCAACTCGTTCACTTCGTCCCGGAGCCTGGCCGCGTATTCGAAGCGCAGCTCTTTTGCCGCCTCGTGCATCTCTTCCTCCAGGCTCAGAATCAGCCTGGTCAGGTCGTCCCCTTCGAGATCGAGAGCCCTCCGGGGCTCGATCTCGCGCCGGCGCCGGTCGGCTGCCGGCGCCTCGGTCTGCACCAGCTCGAGGATGTCGGAAACCCGCTTCCTGACAGTCTGTGGGTCGATTCCGTGCTCGACGTTCCAATCCCGCTGCAAGCGGCGCCTCCGGTTGGTCTCGTGGATCGCCTTCCGCATCGAGTCGGTGATGTCATCCGCATACATCACCACCTGACCGTCCACGTTCCGGGCTGCTCGCCCAATTATCTGAATCAAGGACGTCTCCGAGCGAAGGAACCCCTCCTTGTCAGCGTCGAGTATCGCAACAAGCGAGACCTCGGGAAGGTCCAATCCCTCACGAAGCAGATTTATCCCCACCAGGACGTCGAATTCGCCGAGCCGCAGGTCCCGCATTATCTGGACGCGTTCCAGAGTGTCGATCTCCGAGTGCATGTAGCGGGCTCGAACCCCCATCTCCAACAGGTATTCGGTTAGGTCCTCAGCCATCTTCTTGGTCAGCGTGGTCACCAGAACACGTTGCTCGCGTAGTGCTCGCTCCCGGATTTCTCCCAGCAGATCGTCGATCTGGCCCTTGGTGGGCCGGATCATCACTTCCGGATCGACAAGACCGGTGGGTCGGATGATCTGCTCCACAACTTGAGTGGAATGACCGATCTCGAAATCGGACGGTGTCGCCGAGAGGAAGACGACCTGGTTCGCCCGTTCCAACCACTCGTCGAACCGAAGCGGCCGGTTGTCCTTGGCCGACGGAAGGCGGAAGCCATGGTCGACCAGCACCTCTTTTCGTGATCGATCGCCTTCGTACTGGCCGCCGATTTGAGGAACTGTGACGTGTGACTCGTCGATGATGGTGAGATAGTCGTCGGGGAAGTAGTCGAGGAGGGTGTAGGGAGCCTCCCCTGGCTCCCGACCATCGAGGTGGGCTGAGTAATTCTCGATGCCCGAGCAGAAACCGACTTCACGCATCATCTCCAGGTCGTAGTTGGTTCGCATCCGGAGGCGCTGCGCCTCCAACATCTTGTCCTCGCCCTCCAGCTCTGAGAGGCGATCACCTAGCTCGACCTCGATTCGGTTGATCGCCTTGAGAAGGCGCTCGCGCTCGGTCACGTAATGGGTCGCGGGAAACACAAACAACTCGGACATCTCGTCGACCACTTCGCCGGTGACCGGGTTGAGTCGGAGGATGCGTTCCACCTCGTCGCCCCAAAACTGGACCCTGACGATGGTCTCGTCGTATGAAGGGAACACTTCCAAGGTGTCGCCGCGAACTCGAAACTTGCCTCTGGTGAGGCTGACTTCGTTACGTTCGTACTGGATATCCACGAGACGCTTGATGGTGTCTTTCATCGGGTACTCGACACCCTCCACCAGACGCAGCAGTTGGCCCTCGTATTGCTCCGGCGACCCGAGACCGTAGATCGCCGATACCGAGGCCACGATGATCACGTCGTCTCTCACCAGAAGCCCTGCCGTCGCGGAGTGACGAAGACGGTCTATCTCGTCGTTGACCGTGGCGTCCTTTTCGATGTAGGTGTCAGTTTGGGGCAGGTATGCCTCGGGTTGGTAGTAGTCGTAGTAGGAAACGAAATACTCAACCCGGTTGTTTGGGAAAAACTGGCGGAACTCATTGGCCAGCTGGGCTGCCAGAGCCTTGTTCGGAGCCAGAACAAGAGTTGGCTTCTGTACCGCTTCGATGGTCCAGGCGATGGTAGCCGACTTCCCGGATCCGGTGATGCCCAACAAGGTCTGAAAACGGTCACCTCGGCTGATCCCTTCGGCCAGCTTCTCAATCGCTTTGGGTTGGTCACCTGCAGGAGCGAAGTCGGAAACAACCTTGAATTCGGGCATCGGAACGAGGGTACCGAGGGCGTGGGACAAGAACTGCCGCAATACGAAGCGCGTTCCGGGCTGGGTGCAGGTCCCCGATTCAGCCTTGACGTCGGACCAAACGCCACCATCCTGTGTAGATGGGGCGAATGGGCGGGCCCGCTTGGGGAGGCGATTTAGTTCTGTCGTTGGCAGTCATGTTGGCTGCCGCCTTGTATCGACCACTTCGATTCTGGGCACAGAACGCCTGGGACGTCCAGATCCCGACAAAAGTCATGCTCGTGGCCTTCGCCGGCTTTGTTACGGGTGTGCTGGTCTGGCTGGTTCTCAGAAGGGCTGGTATTCGAGCAATTCCTGGGGCCCTCGTCGTTGCCACCGGGCTACTGGTCTTCTATCACTGGACCCTCCTTCCGGTGACACCATGGATGTGGCTCCTGCTCGGCGGCGGAATACCGGTCTGGCTACAGCAATCGGAGCACGAGCGCCAACTTCGCTGGATTGCCCTTGCTGGTCTGTTGGTGTTGGGGGTATTCCCTATCGCCAACCTCCTGGCCTCCCACTGGTTGACGAGAGGTGCCTTTCCTACTCGGCCGATCCACAGCCAGGTCCGGGCGGTTCCTTCAGGCCACGCCGAAGACCTGGTTTTGGTTGTGCCTGATACGTATCCGTCGCCGTCTATTGCAAACGCTTGGTTCGGACACGACACCTCCAGTCTCCAACGCGCCCTCGAGGCCAAAGGAGTCGTTTTCGAGCAGGCTGCACTCAGTCGTCACACATTCACGGGAGTATCGGTGCCGAGCATCCTCGATTTGGAAACCGTGATAGACGCAGGCCCTACGGGTCAATGGGGACATCGGCAATCCCTGTATCGACGGGTTGGCGGAGAGAGCTTCACTCACGCAGCACTTCGTTCCGCAGGCTTCAATCTCATCCACATCGAGAGCGGCTGGAATGGAACTCGGTGTGGGAAGGGGATCGACGAGTGCTACGAGAGCCCATTCATTGACGAGGCAGTCTCGGCTTTCCTGGAACCCTCGCTCGCAGGTGTTGCTATCGAACGCGCCATGGGTAGCTATGCGTTGCCAGCGACCGAATCAGCCGTCGAAAACACCGTCAGCGTCTTAGAAGAGATCCAAGGCAACGGACGCCACGATTTCGTCTTCGTCCACTTGATCCTTCCCCACCCTCCAGTTCTGGTCGATGAGAAATGCATCCTCTTGGACGAGGCGTTGCGGCCAGCTCAGGATGCTGAGTTCACCGAGTTCAAACGCCAACTGGCCTGTGTAGACCGCTGGCTCTCTTCAATCGCTGAAGCTGCCGCCCCGGAGACTGTCATGGTGATTGCGGCGGATCATGGATCCTCCTACACAGGACAAGCATATGACCCGCCGGAGTTGTGGACAGACGCTTCGGTCGCAGAGAGATTCAGCATCCTCCTTGCCTACCGTCTGGCACCTGCCTGCATCCCTCCCATCCAGGCGACCAACCTTGATGCCTTTCGGGCAGCGGTTGCCTGCGTGGTCGACGTCGATCAGCCGCCGGCGACCACGGGCCATCTGATCGGGTTTGTAGACGCCGCTTGGGTCGAACCGCGAAGAATGCAACGCATTCATGCTGGGTTGCAGGCTGGCTCCCCGCCGGAGCCACCCCCGATGAACTAGGCGAGTTGAGGCAAGATCAGAGTCACAGTCGACCTCAGTTCTTCCAGGTCCCCGTGATTAGGGATGACAACGTCGGCGGAAGCCAGCCATTGGGCGCGGGAAGGTTGCGATGACATCCGCGCCTTGGCATCGGCTTCAGTCATGCCCCGGCCGAGAAGCCTTGCCAATCTGATGTCGTCTGTGGCGTCAACCACGATCCGTCGCCATCCGTCAATGGTCTTCAGCAGCGGAATCTCCACGACGGCGGGATCGTTGAATTCTTCTAGGTCCGCCCGAATCTCGTCGAAGATAAGAGGATGGGTGATCGCCTCCAACTCAGCCAGGGCAGCTCTGTCGTTAAAGACAATTTGGCCGAGAGCGGACCGGTCGATCACACCTGCGCTGACTACTTCCGGCCAGCGTTCCGCGACAGCGTCGAATGCTGTGCCCGCAAGCACCTGATGCCCGACACTGTCGGCGTCGATGGTTCGGATCCCAGCTTCTTCCAACATCTGCCGGACCGCTGTCTTTCCCGATCCGATAGGGCCACTCAACACCCATCGCGACAAACCACTGATCATGCAGCGCGACGGTAGCCTCACTGCGATGCACGACCCTGCGCCGTGGGAGATACGAGTTCACCGGGCGGTAATCGGGGGACAATTCGTCGCACTCACAGCGGGCATCGTCATCGATTTCGTGGCGAGTGACGTCTCCATCTCCGGCATCATCGCCCTGATCATCGCCGCCTCATACACCACTCGGATCGGCCCTGATTCCCATCGAGATCTATCGGGTCCGCTTCGGAACGGAGGGCGTCACTCTCGGCGGCGCTTTGCTCGCCGCCTTCGTGATCACGTTGACCGGAGGCCCCACCAGCCCCTACCTGCTGCTTTCGATGGGCCCCCCCGTGTTGGCAACCCTGCACGGAGGTTTGCGGACCGGCCTCACGACCGGGCTGCTCTCGGGAGGCCTCCTGGTCTTGGTCACCTTGGCCGCAGATCATGACCTGACCGACGCCGCACCAGCCGTCGCCCTCTATCTCGTCTTCGTCCTGTTGATCTCGGTGGTACGAAGGCTGTTGGAAGACATTCACCAACAGGCCGAGGAGTTGGCGCAGGAGAAAGAAAGCGCAACCAAACGCCTGGAGAATCTCGAGGAGATACACAGTGTGTTGGTCAGGCTTTCCGAGGACGTGTCGGCAGGGAGGCTCAACGCCATCGAGGTCGGAGCCGAGACGCTTGACACTGTCCTGAACCGAATCCCAGGATCGGCCGGAAAGCTATTCGTGGAAGGTGAAAACGGGTACGTGACTCTCGCCTCCCGAGGGCAGCCGCCACGAGACGGCTTCGAGTACGAGCTCCCGATCACCACGATCGACACAGAATTGGGAGTCCTGGAGCTAGTCACACCACACGAGTTGGACAACGATGATCTGGCGGAGGTCACGGCCCACCTCCGACCACTGGGGATTGCTTTCGCCAATCTCCAGCTTCTTCAGGACATAGCCGGATCGGCGGTGGCAGAAGAGCGCACCCGGCTCGCCCGCGAACTCCACGACGACATCGGTCCCAGCCTTGCCTCCCTCGGATTGGCCCTGGACATGGCCGCTTTGAAAGACGCCGTAGACGACGACGCCGCCGCCGATTTGAGAGTGATGAGGACCAACGTCACCAAACTCGTCGAAGACGTCAGGGCCAAGGTCGCCGACCTCAGGAGCACACCGGGTCCCACGCTCACGGCCCGCCTCCTCGATTCCACTTCGCGTTTGGAAGGACCACCTCCGGTTGTCGTGGACATCGACGAACGGCGACCCCCAAGACCGGCTTTGATCACCGAACTGACCTCAATAGTCACCGAGGCGGCGCGCAACGCCCACAATCATTCGGGCGGCACCAAGGTCCTTATCTCGGGTCGGATCCACCGTGACTGGGGACACGTCAACATCCGAGACGACGGTCGCGGGTTTGACACCGACCAGCAGCCGGAAGGACATTATGGGCTTATAGGCATGCGGGAACGTGCCGAAAAGATAGGTGCAACGATCAAATTCGACTCTCAGCAAGGGCTGGGAACCACAGTCTCAATTGAATGGGGAAACCGATGATTCGAGTAATGATCGCCGACGACCATCAGCTCTTCGCTGACGGTCTCAGCCAGGCCCTGAACAGCCTCCCCGACACCCGAGTGGTTGGCGTCGTCGACTCCGGACCCGCGCTGGACACGGCACTTCAAAGCCAGCCGGCCGAAGTCTCGATCGTCGATATCGAAATGCCCGGTGGTGACGGCATCGCCGCGATCGAACATCTGAGCAAGAGAACCAGTTCAATTGTGGTTTCAATGCATGCGTCAGATGACCAGCGCGCCCGAGCCCATTCGGCAGGTGCCAGCGGCTTCTTCTCCAAAGCCGTGCCACTGGACACCTTGGCCGCAGCCGTACGCGCAGTTGCCGACGGTCAAAACCTCATCGACCTCGACGACCACGAGCGGGACGAGATCCTCGAGGACTACACCGAAGCGAGACTCGACCCGGGAGCAGCCTCGCTGACCACCCGAGAACGGGAAATCCTTGCTTTGCTCGCACGTGGGGTCTCCGCCACTGATGAGCTCTCGGAACGGCTGTACATATCCCAGAAGACGGTCAAGAACCATCTGGCGTCGATATTCCAGAAGCTCGCCGTGAGTGACCGGACCCAGGCCGCCATTGAGGCCATCAGGCTCGGCATCGCCCGACCCGGTTGACAAAAAGCTTCAGGTTGCCATTGGGTCTGCCGACCCATGACGCATGACACTTAGCGGCAATACGCTGATCCGTAGTGGGAATCGAGGGATCGGCAATGTTGACCAGACTATGGACAAGAATTCAGATGAGCGACCGGGGAGCGTCAATGGTGGAATACGCACTGTTGGTGGTCCTGATCGCCATCGTCGCTTTGCTCGCCGTCCAATTCGCCGGCGATGAGCTTTCCGAAACATATTCGGACATCGGGTCAGGCCTCGAGTGGGCCAACAACAAGGCTTGATGAGACCGGAGACCCATTGTTTCGGGAAACAAAGGGGCTAACTTGCCCCGTGCAAGCCAAGTGCACCTGGATATAAGGAGGGGTTCATGCTTGCTCTGTGGACCAAAGTAACCACGTGGGTCAAGTCCGAGAAGGGCGCCTCGATGGTTGAGTACGCGTTGCTAGTCGTGCTCATCGCCATCATCGCTCTTGTCGCCGTCGCATTCGCCGGCGATCAGGTCTCGGAGACCTTCAGCGAGATCGGCTCGGGTCTGGATCAGGCCTAAGACGATTCACTACCTATAGAGCAAGGACCCGCCTCGGCGGGTCCTTTCTCATTTTCTCAGGGAAAGCTCAGGGCCTGAGGACCACGAAATCGTCATCCTCGTGGATCAAGGCCCAACCCGCTTCCGTCAGTTCATCCACCAGATCCTCGTCCGACCGGAGAAGGGCCTGCTCGATTCCGTCTCTGGCAAAGACAGGCTCCCAGGGCGCCTCAAGATCTCTGATGGCGACGTATTCCACCATCCGATCGCGATAGAGCTCGGCTCGATCGTCGAGAAAGACCCGGAACTCAGGCCCGTCGGCATAGATCAGATATCCCCCCGCCCGGTCGTCGTGAAAGGTGTTGACGTCCCTGCAGATGCTCCCGGGCAGCGAGCGGGAACCGATCTTCGGAAAGGAAAGCCCCCGGTGCCACCAGGAGTGGCACGACAAAGACTGCCGTTGCGAAGATCGCAGTTGAGACTCTGCTGAACCTACGAGGAACTGAGACGTCGAGACCCTCAACGCTGAACGCCATCAGCTGAACCAGGGCAATCCACGCGGCAGGTATGGCTCGGGTGGGAGCCGAGAGCCAGGGCCAGGAACGGGATCAGTAGCCAGGCGTCGCCCAGCTTGACCCTTTGCGGTATCCCCCCACAACAAGCAGGCCGATCCCCAAGAGGAAGGGGGTGAATGTCACCGACCACGGGCTCGGGCGTCGCCACTCTGTAATGAGAGCAAGAGCGTCACTCGCGGCGGCGAAATCGGGTCAGCATGGTGATGACGCCCAAGCCGTGGGCTGTCGCCAGGGTCACCAGCCCCGAGGCGACTGCCGTGGGCAAAGCCGCCAGTCTCGGCGGGCGAGAGTCGATAGGCCGATGTAAGCCAGGCCCAGGACGAAACTGCCATGTACAGCCGCCCACACCCAGAACAGCAAAGGCAGCGTCCAGCGAGTCGAGGTCCGGTCCCAGCCAGGACGACGGCTACTGACAACACGTAAGAGAAGATCACGGGTCGCGGCACCAGGAAGCCGAGAAAGATCGCAGCTGTCAGGAACACCATCACCAATGTCCAGACGAGGCTCTGCGACCTGCGATAGGCGATCAAACCGATGCCCAAGAACAGCAGCGACCCAAGTACCAGGATCATGGGTCCGACATACCCCAAATCGAAGATCTGTTCACCCCATGAATAGAACAGCTCGGCCAGCCAGCTCTGTGTCAGCCACGGCTGGCCAAACATCGTGAACGAGAACGGATCCGTCGTCAGCACCTCCCTGGCGGCGACCTGGAGTTCGCCGGCGCGTACATGCCAGAGGAAGGGTTGTCTCGAATCGGAGTGAACGCGGCTATCGCAATCACTATCCAGGGCAGCCCAAGCATGAGCTGAGTGATGGAGAACCTGGGTTTGGACGGCGTGACAGCCGTTGAGGTCACGTGGTTGCGAAGGCGTCGACGATCTGGATCGCCGCAGGTCCCAATAGAACGATGAAGAGCGACGGGAAAATGCAGAACACCAGAGGGAACACGAGTTTCACGGGTGCGGCGAAAGCCTTCTCCTGGGCTCGCTGACGCCGCTTGACCCGCATCTCGTCGGCCTGCACCCGGAGCACACGGGCGATCGTCACTCCAAAAGCCTCCGCCTGGATCATGGCCAGCATGAAAGAGCGCAACTCGTCGAGATCGGTGCGATCCATGAGATGCCTCATCGCCTCACGGCGAGACACGCCAACCCGAGTCTCTTGAAGCATTCTGAAGAACTCCTCGGAGAGCGGGCCCGGCACGGTGGCCACCACCCTGGAGAGGGCGGAATCGAAACCCAACCCGGCCTCGACAGAGATGACCAGGAGGTCGAGGACATCGGGCAATGCTTTCAACATCTCCTCACGGCGTTCGGTGATCTTGCGTTGCAGCCATGCGTTGGGACCGAACACACCGACGAATATCGGGAGGAGGAACAGCACGAAGGTCTGCAACCCGTCGTTGCCGAAGTCGCGGAGGAGGAAGCCGGCGATCACACCCGCAATCGAAGTCAGCGCCTGAATGACGACAAAGGATGGTGCGTCGAGGTTGGCCGGACTACCGGCGTAGACCAGCTGCTGTTCGATCCGCTCCAAGTATCCAACGGGAGTGAAGCGCTTCAAGAAGTTGGAGAAGCCGATTATGAGGGGACCGACCGTTCTCTGAGCGAGCGGCTTTGCCAACTCCTCGTCGCGCATGGTCCCCACACCAGTTTGACGGCCATAGACCGCGAGGCGAGTGTTCATGTCCTCTCGTGCCTTGGTGACACCGATGCCGGCCCAAACCACCGCGAAGAAAATGAACGCTGCAACTGAAACTACTGCAAGAAGTTGTCCGTCAATTCCGGCCATCGTTATACCTCGATATCCACGATCTTCTTCAGCCAAACGAAGCCGGCCAGCATCAGCAGGACTCCCACCCCCAATGCGACAAGACCCACGGTTTCGTCCAGGAGTGGCTGCAGATACTCACGATTGGTGACCCAGAGGAATCCCGCCATGAACAGGGGCAATGCTCCGATGACAATCGCCGACAGGCGGCCTTCAGCGGTGAGCGCCCTGATCTCGCCTTTGAGACGGTTCCTAGCCAGCATGGTGTCGGCGACCGTTTGCAGCACCTCGGCCAGGTTTCCACCGACCTCTCTCTGAATCTCGATGGCCATCACCGCCCAGGCAAAGTCGTCGGACTGGGTGCGGTCGACTATGCCGTCCAAGGCGTCGGGGACAGATCTTCCCAGACGGGTCTCGGCCACAGCCCTGCTGAATTCACGGGCAGTCGGGTTCGGGGCCTCGGAAGCCACGGCTTCGATCGCCTGCAGGAGCGAATAGCCGGCTCGAAGAGAGGTCGATAGCAGCGTCAGAGTGTCAGGTAGCTGGGATTCGAACTTCTTCTTCTCCCGGCTCCCAGCGAAGTTCACGAAAGCGACGAACAGCAGCAGCATGCCAGCGAAGCCAATCAGGCCGGCGATCAGACCGGAGAAAAGGCCAAGCAGGATCCCGACCACCGCGGACAGGCCGATCATGGCCATTATGGCCTCGCCCGCACTCAGCGGGAGGTTGGCCTGCTCGAGAGCGGCGTTGACGCCGGAGGTGAGACCACGGCGCGCCACTTCCTGTTCCGCGGCCTGGCTGAAGCGCTTGAGGATCGGTATTCGTTCCAAGAACGGTCTCTTCTCCTGCTCCTGGGGACGCGCTCGTCGCCCGTAAGCCTGGAGCCGTTTGGCGAATCGGTTGCCGCCCTCTTCCTCTTCACGGCCGAACAGGATCACGATGAACAAGAAAAGGGTCAAAGCGATGCCACCTGCAGCGATGAGCACCAACGTATTGCGATCAAACGCCGCGTTGCTCTGCACGACCGACGTAGCAGGCGCGGCCAACGTAGTCGTCGTCGACTCCGCGGGAGATGCTGTCGTGGTGGTGGCGAACCCGGACACTGCAAAGACTTGGGTGGCGCTTGACACGCCCGGGTAGCTCACCTCGAAGGCCACTTCACCGGGAGTAGCAACCGGCGAGGTGAATCGGGTTACGACCGTATTGGAAATCTCCCTGACAATCTGGTCATAGAGAGAAGAAAGCTGTTCGGGATCTGGCGTGGAAAGGAACAAGCCATTCCCGGCGTTGGCGATCTGCTCCACCGGATCAGGGTTGAAATCGGGCGACTCGAGAGCGACGCCGAAGACGCGCACGCCGCTCGTCTCGGTGCCGGCCACCGCTTCTTCGATGGTGGCCACTGAAGCAGTGTCCTCGCCGTCGGTGAGAACGATCATGTTTGGCAGCAGATCCTGAGCCGAATCGGCCTCATACAGCTCCAGGCCCTTGAGAACGGCGTCATTGAAGGCGGTTTCTCCGCCAGCAGTGATGGCGTCGATACGGTCGTTCAACTCCGAGGCACTGGTGGTGAACCCAGAGGCAACCACTACTTCGTCGGCAAAGGTGACCAGGGCGATCGCGTCTTCGGTTCGCTTCTGATCGACGAAGTCGCGTGCGGCGGTCTTGGCCGCTTCCAGCGGAGCTCCCAACATGGAGCCCGACGCATCTATGGCGAGAACCACACCCACCGGCACTGACGTCTCGCCGACCAGGGCAGTCTCCTGATCTGAAACCGGTTGCCCATCGACGGTGACCACTACCTGATTCGGATCCGGGGCCTCATCGAGGTTGCGGAATTCGATGACCATGGTGGTCGTCCCACCCTCTGCGTATCGGGAGCCGTTGATGTCGACGATCTCGATCTCAGGAGAGCCAGCCTGGGCCCAGGCGACGGCGTTCAGACCCGTGACCAGGGCGAACGTGAAAACGAGGAGGCGCTTCATCGCTTGGCGAATGGCTCCGGGTCGAAGAGGTCGGCGGGAAGACGGATCCCTCGATCCTCCAGTTCGGACGAGAACTTCGGCCGCAGGCCAGTCGCCTTGAGGCGACCGAGGTAGCGGCCGTCATCGTCGATGCCCATTCCGTAGTCGAAGAGGAAGAGGTCCTGGAGTGTGATGATGTCACCCTCCATGCCCTCGACCTCCGTGATATGTGAGATACGGCGGGTGCCGTCCTTGAGCCTGGAGACATGCACGATCAAGTCGACCGCCGAAGCCACCTGTTCCCGAATGGCACGCACCGGGAGATCGAAGCCTGCCATAAGGACCATGGTCTCCAGACGGGAAAGTGTGTCCCGAGGTGAGTTGGAGTGGATGGTGGTGAGCGAGCCGTCGTGACCAGTGTTCATGGCCTGCAACATGTCCAAAGCCTCGGCTCCACGACACTCACCGACGACGATGCGATCGGGGCGCATGCGAAGTGTGTTTCTCACCAAGTCACGAATAGTCACCTGGCCTTTGCCCTCGATATTCGAGGGTCTCGACTCCAGGGTGAGCACGTGATCCTGGTGAAGCTGGAGCTCGGCGGCATCTTCGACCGTCACGATGCGCTCGTCGTCGGGGATGTAGGAGGAAACCACGTTGAGAGTGGTCGTCTTGCCTGAACCGGTACCACCGGAGATGAGCACATTGAGGCGACCCCGAACGCAGGCCCTCAGGAAATCGGCAACGCGCTGAGTCATGGTGCCGAAGTTGATCAGATCGGCTTCCTGGTACGGGTCAACGGCGAATTTACGAATCGTCAGAAAGGGGCCGCCGATTGCCAAGGGGTGCACAACGGCGTTCACACGGGATCCGTCAGGGAGGCGAGCGTCCACCATGGGAGTCGCCTCGTCTATGCGACGTCCGATCTGGCCCACGATCTTGTCGATGATCCGGCGGAGATGGACCTCGTCCACGAAGCGGACGTCGGAAAGGGCAATTCGCCCGCTCTTCTCGTAATAAACGTCGTACGGCCCATTGGCCATGACCTCTGTAATGTCCGGGTCGTTGAGCAGAGGGTCGATCGGCCCGTAGCCCAGAACATCGGACGCAATCTCGTTGAGCAAAGCCCGACGGTCGGCCGAGGTGAGAGGGAGCCCCTGCTCCTGGTCGACTGCCCACTCCAACATCTCGATGACTCGCAGACGCAGCTCGGCGTCGGACATCTGACGGTCGTAGAGGGTGGGCCCCAACTCTTCGACTACCTTGAAATGGAGACGGCCGCGCAACTCGGCCAGGGCGTCGGTACGCGAACCGCTCAGATCCGCGGTCTCGCTTTGCCTGGCTGCGGCAACTCTTTCAGATAACGATGGCACTTTGCTCGCCCCTTCCCACTACTTCCTTCCGAACGATCCCCGTTTGCCGGGAACCGACGGCACTTCTCCTGCAATCAATTCGGCAACATCCTGCAAACCCTTAGCCACTTTGCCCTTGGGATCCGAGTCAACAACCGGGCGCCCTTCATTGACACTGCTCGGAACGCTTGCATCGGAAGGAATCGACGCCGATATCTCCATCTTCAGCGCTCCCTCGATTTCCTTGTTGTTCAATTTGTTGCGTGCGTTGTTCCGATTCATCACGAGCCTGACGTTGCTCGTCGAGAACTTGAGGAGCCGCAGAGTCTCCAAGGCGAGCTTGGCGTTCTTCAGTGAGGGCAGATCCATGTCCACCAACATCAAGACGTCGTCGGACTTCTCGATCAGGGACAGAATCAGCTCGTCGAGCATCGAGGCCGTGTCGACGATGACGTAGTCGTAATTCTCGGCCAAGACGTCGAGCATTTGCATCAGCCCGGCGGTAGTGATGTCGTCGGCAAACGCAGGCTCTAGAGGCGCGGCGAGCACCTTGAGCCCGCTGGGGTGTTCGGTCAACAGCGAATCGAGCATTTCACCGTCGAGGTGATGCAGCTCATGGGCGGCATTCACCATCGTGAACCGCGGCTCGATCTGAAGCAGCAGGCAGACGTCACCGAATTGAAGATCGGCGTCGACGAGGACGACCTTTTTGTCCTCGAACCTCGACATGAGAACGGCGAGGTTGGTGGCAAGGACAGTCTTGCCACTGCCACCTTTCGCCGAGGTAATGGTGATGATCTGGCCCCGATCGCGCTCTACCGGTTCCGCCGGCTGAGTCACGGATTTCCGCTTGAGCACGTCATGAGCGAACTGTTCGATGGCGCTTTCGATCTTCGACTCTTCGAGCGGTGCCTCCAGAAGGTCTGACACGCCAGCCCTCATCGCCGACCGAAGCATGTCAGTCGTGATCTCATCGGCCACCAACATCAGGATGAGAGCCGGATCCTGATTGTGCAGCGACCGGATGTCGTCCATCGACTCTTCGCTGGAGAACGACGGGCCGAGCAAGAGCATTTTCAACTCCCCCGATTCGATCGTTGAGCTCGCCTCTTCGATCGAGCGGGCAACCGGGAGCCTTCCGTCGAAAAGCTCCTTGGCCGCAGCGACGAAGTCATCGTCCCTGTCTACGACCAGCAGGTTGTGCTCAGCCAATGACATTTGTGAACCTCAGATCATCCAAAGATGTCTTCGACCAGGTCTCCGCCGAAGAGGTTATCGATGATGACACCCTGTGTTTCCACCTCGACGAAGTCGTCGGGGACCAGCGTCATCCACATGCTGCCGTTCTCAAAGGCATAAGCGAGCCGCTCGGCCTGCTCGGGTGTCACCTCGATGGTGAAGACGGTCGCATTGCCCGTGTCTTCTTCACCCTCGGCAGGAGCATCGGTGGCCTCCCCGCCGGCATCGACGGTGGGTGGGGCATCCTCGTCGGGCCGGACCTCACGCCCGGTGGCGATGACTGGGATGTCCTGCATCACGAACCTGGTGTAGGTGACGACCTGGGACTCCTCTTCGGTTGCTGCCTCGCCTTCGGTGTCAGGGTCAGGCGGCGCTACGTTGATGCCGGAGAATTCGTCCGGGATCAAACGGAACTCGATGTCGAGAGTGATGATCAAGTTGACATGGTCGCCAGCTTCCACGAAGCCGTTGACCCCGCGAACCGTGTCCATGGAGATGGTCATGGCCTGCTTGCCTGAAGGGATCAACTCCGAGCTGAAGTCGACCTCTTCATCCGCGACAACCACCCACTGCGAACTGGTGAGGATCGAACCCTGGGAAATCGGCCCTGCGGCGACCTTGCCACTGAGGACCTGGTTGAGTTGCTCCTCAGTGCTGATTGCATCCACAGGGAGGTCTCCAACCTGATCTTCGCTCATCAAAATGAGCTCTCCCCCACTGTTGTAATCACTGAAGAGGACACTGCCGTCCTGGCCTTCCTGAATGGTTTGCCCAGCGCGGAAGACGACTGCGAACTCTTGATCGTCCAAGATGTCTTCTTCAACAGTGGTCAGATAATTCCACACGGCCCAGCCGGCGAGGCCGGCAAGTATCAAGGCCACAAGTAGAACGATGGCTCTCCTACCCATTGAGTCCCCTTCGTTTGTCCCCTCGGTTGGGCGCCGACACCGTGACGGCGCATATTGGTGGGCATGCTACCGCTTGTGCGGCACCCGCCCTGCGTTTCAAGTCCATTTCCACAGGAAAACTTCGGACTAGACAGGCATGGTCTTGAGTGTTTCCATAACGGCGCTCACGTTGCCAGTATCTCGACAAATCCGACCCACAGCTGTCGCAGCGCCTATTTGAGGAGGCGACCCGCGAGTTAGCGTCGTCCGATGCCGCGCTCTTTGAGCTCCTGGAGGATTGCCTCCAACGACGCATCGACAGGCATCGGTGGCCGCTCCTCTTCCTTGGGCCCGAACTCTCGCTCGAATTCCCTGGGCTGGCGGCGTTTGCCACCAGAGCGCTGCTCGGCCATCTGCGCCTCGCGCTCCCGCCAATCGGGCAATGCCTGCTTGATTGAGAGCGAAATGCGTCGGCGTTCGTCATCTTTCTCGGTGATCTTGACGTTGACCGTCTGGCCTATCGAAAGCTCCAACTCGGGTGATTCCACCCGGTGAATCGCGATTTCGGAAACGTGCACCAGACCTTCGACACCGTCGGCGACCGATACAAATGCGCCAAAGGGAACCGTCTTGGTGACAGTGCCCTCCACGATGTCGCCGACTTCATTGTCGCCGGAGAAGACGTCCCAGGGATCGTCGCTTGTCTGTCTGATCGACAGCGAGATCCGCTCTCGATCGAGATCGACTTCGAGGACTTTCACCTTCACCTTGTCGCCGACCTTGACCACCTCTCCGGGATGGTTGACGTGTTGCCAGGAAAGCTCAGAGACGTGGACTAGCCCGTCCATGCCCCCGAGGTCTACGAAAGCCCCGAAGTTCACGACCGATGAAACCACGCCTTCCCGGATCTCACCTTCCTTCAGATCGTCGAGGAAGGCCTGGCGCTCCTCCGCCTGGGCCTCTTCGAGGTAGGCGCGTCGTGACAGGACGACGTTGTTCCTTGCCCTGTCGAGCTCGATCACCTTGGCGGTGATGGTTTCACCGATGAAGGGGTCTAGATCGCGTACCCGGCGTAAATCGATGAGCGATGCGGGGAGGAAGCCCCTCAAGCCGATATCCACGATGAGGCCGCCCTTGACCACCTCGATCACGGTGCCTTCGACCGTGCCTTCCTCACGTGCCACCTGCTCGATCTGACCCCAGGCCCTCTCGTACATTGCACGCTTCTTGGAGAGGATGAGACGACCCTCGTCGTCCTCCTTGTTCAGTACCACCGCTTCGACGCGCTCGTCGACGGCGATCGTCTCCGACGGGTCCACATTGTTCCTGATCGAAAGCTCGCGGGTAGGGATCAGCCCTTCCGACTTGTAGCCAATGTCGATCATGGCTCCTTCGGCGTCGACGCTGACAACGGTCCCCTCGACTATGTCCCCCTCTTTGAACTCGAGGACGGTGGCTTCTATCGCAGCTTCGAAGTCGTCGCCGATGTCGTCGGGGAGTGAGCTGAGGTCGGGAGCGACCAGCACCGGCTTCTCCGGGCGGCTGGATTGCTCGGGTTCGGTTTCATCCGATTCATCGACCTTCGCAGAGGAATCCTCTTCGGGGTGGACCGCGGCGTCGGCATCTTCATTCTCTTCGATAGCCGCCGGTTCTGAGTCGACCGGGGCTTGTTCCTCGGTCGGGGTCTCGGGCGCCTCGGGCGCCACCTCTTCAGTGGCGGCTTCGGGCGCGTTCTCTACATCGTTGGACATGTGTAAGGGATTACCTCCGGAAAGGGATTTCTCTTGACGCGAGGTCAGGAGTCCTATGGAGTGTAAATGGAACCCTGATCAATAGCCAAGCGGATTCGAGGGTCTCGGCCGCTGGATGGGAACGACGGTCGGCGTGCGAACAGCGGATAGCTCGCCAGCATGAGAATCCCGAACACCGCCAACTCGGCGGTCCAAGGCATCACGAGAAATATCGACAGATGCAGAGCTCCTCCCAAAAGGAAAGCAAAGCCTCTGAACCTTGGGCTCCACAGGAACGCCGCAATGAACATCTCCACAAAGACCGTGACGATCGCTAGCGCCGTCATGTTGGCCGGTGTCAGCAAGGATCCGGGAACTGCGATCAACCCCATCCCTCACGGTTGAGGCCAGCACCTGTCCCCCGATGAAGTCCTCGTTCATCTTGGAAAACGCGGTGAACAAGTAAACGGCCGAAATCTGGGTCATCACCAGGAGCACCGGCCAAAAGACGGCACTGCTCGGCGTGTCCTCGGATTGCTTCCTCCGCCCTCCTGCCAAAGTCAGAAGGCCCACCATCAGAGCCATGAGATACAGATGGTTGCTGTAAGCCTGATGGTCGAGGAGGAGCGGAAGCGCCAGCGATATTCCGAGGGCGGATCCGGATAGCAGAAGCCGGTATCCGACCGTGAAACCGATTCCCGCGACCCCCCAGACAACTATCAGGGCCATCACTTGCCACCCGTGCTGGAGACCAAGCCCACCAATCACTGGTGTGGTGAGAACTCCCGGTTCGGTCAAGGCGAGGAGGGTGTCCAAGCTGATAGGAGCCTGTAGGAGAGCGGCGAGCCCCACCCCGATGCGGGCGAGCCGAAACGACTCCGCGTCGGCGTCGGCGACCAGCCAAGTCAACACTTGAGGGACCCTCCATCCCACTCGATGCTGGTGGCACCTGTGACGTGATCGCAGAGATATGCGGGGACTATCTCGTCATAGTCAATGTCGGCTCTGGCGTGAGCAACCACGTCCGACGGAGCAAATGTGGACTCCCCGTCTGGTGTCACGACGACGTATTCCGTCGGAATCGCCAGGGCGGCGAACATCTGCCAGGCGTATCGGTTGTCTCGATCCAATTCGAAGAGTCGGATCGCCGGCACCGCTATTTGCAAAGTGATGGCAACGACTGTCAGCAGTGCCGCCAGTCGAGGCCATCGCCGCCAGTCGCTCACTGCCGTCCGCGTGGTCATCAGCGACAGTCGACTAGCGGAGGTTGATTTGGTCAAGGACCGATGTGGGGGTCATTCCGCGCGCCGTTAGTCCCAGATATGACGCTCTCCTCCTAAGGACGCTGGTTTAGGTTTTGACCGAGGCGAGGTCGGTGCCGGTTGCCACCTCGACTTTGAGGGGGACGTCGAGCTTGACGACGCCCTCCATGGTCGCGACCACCAGGTCCCCCACCTCCACCAGCTCGTCTTGGGGACACTCGAGAATCAGCTCGTCGTGGATCTGGAGGATGAGCGTCGAGGCCAGGCCCTGTCGACGGAGAACGGCGTCGAGGTCGATCATCGCCTTCTTGATGATGTCTGCGGAGGTCCCCTGAACCGGGGCGTTGAGAGCCATCCGCTCCCCCATCTGGCGGATCCGGAAGTTGTCGGACTTGAGCTCAGGTAGATACCTCCGTCGTCCAAACAAGGTCTTGGTGTATCCCTCGTTCCTCGCGGTGGTCACCACAGAGGACATGTACTCCTTCACTTTCACGAACTGGTCGAAGTACGCGTCCATGTGCTCGCGCGCCTCCTCCCGGCTGATCCCTAGACGATCAGCCAGCCCGAACGCCTCCATTCCGTAGAGCAACCCGAAGTTGATCATCTTCGCCCGGCCCCGTTGCTCCGAGCTCACTTTCTCGGGCGGAACTCCCCAAACCCGCCCTGCCGTCGCCGCGTGAATGTCGACCTCGTTCTTGAACGATTCGATCAGGAACGGGTCTCCACTCATGTGTGCCAGCACCCGCAACTCGATCTGTGAGTAGTCGGCGACCAGAAATCTCTGGCCGTCACCGGCGATGAACGCTTTGCGGATTGTCATCCCCGACTCGGAGCGGACCGGGATGTTTTGCAGATTGGGCCGGTCAGAGGAGAGACGCCCGGTGGTAGCCGCCATCTGGTTGAAACGGGTGCGAATCCTGCCGTCAGAATCGATGAGCGGCAGGTATCCGTCCACGTAGGTGCTTCTGAGCTTCTCGTACTCCCGATACTCGAGCAACGTCTCCACCAATGGATGGTCGAGTTTCTTCAGCACCGAGGCGTCCGTTGATGGTTTGCCCGTCGACGTCTTCTTGAGCACTGGCAGTTTGAGCCTTTCGAACAGGATCACGCGCAGTTGGTCGGTCGAGTTCACGTTGAATGGCTCGCCGGCGAGCTCGTGGATACGCGACTCGAGAGCCGAGATCCTCCCTCGAAGATCTGCGCCAAGCCCCTCCAGGTAGCCGCGGTCGACACCGATCCCCGCATGTTCCATTCGTGCAAGAACCGGTACCAGCGGCAATTCGAACTCGGCGAACAGTTCGATCTCGCCACGGTCGGCCAGTTCAGATCGCATGAGGTCGGCCAGCCGTCGCACCGCCTCCACCCTCCGGCCCTCAGCCTCGGGATCGGGACCGGTGTCGAAGGGAAGGGTGCCCGCTTCGGAGTCATCTTCGTCAGCCGGTTCCAGATCGACGTCGAGCCGGGTGGAGGCCACCTCCTCAAGCCCATAGTCCCGTTGTGCGGGGTTCAGGATGTAGGCGGCCAACGCAGTGTCCATCTCGAGCCGGGCAACATCGCGCTCGTGGTCGAGCAGGACCCGTATCAAGTCCTTCAGATCGTGGCCGGTCACCGCCACTTCGCCGTCTTCGATGGCATCGAGAAGGCTCTCTGCCTCTTCAAAGGTGAAGACCGCGGCCGACTCGGTCCCGGTGGAGACGGCCAGCCCGTATGGTTGGCCCGCGTCGACCACGAGGCCAAGCACCGCATGGCCTCCGGCGATGACACTCTCCAGAACTCCCGCGCCGGCTGGAGCCATCTCCACCTCTAGAACCGGGCGGTGGGTCTCAAGCGCAGGGAGGGCCCCTTCGAGGTCGCTCCACATGGTGTGAAACTCCAGGCTGTCGAACAACTCTTTGACTGTGGTGCGATCCCACTGACGCACCTCGAGCTCGTCAGGACTCACATCTATCTCGAGGTCGTCGACCAGCCGCATGAGATCTCGATTCAGAAAGACCTGGTCCCGGTGTGCACTCAGGTTCTCCCGGAGCTTCGGCGTGAGGTCGGAGATAGCGGCGTAGATGCCCTCTAGGTCTCCGTAGTCGCCGACCAGCCGGGAAGCAGTCTTCTCTCCCACGCCGGGGACGCCAGGGAGATTGTCCGAGTTGTCACCGCGTAGTGCCGCATAGTCGACGTACTGGCACGGGCTGATCCCGTATTTGTCCTGTATGTAGCTGGAGTCGGCGAGAACCGTGTCGCTGATGCCACGTCGGGTGTAAAGAACGCTGGTGTCTCCTCCGACGAGTTGAAACGAGTCTCGGTCGCCGGTGACGATGAGCACGTCCCAACCGGCGTTTTCCGCGCCCTTCGACATCGTGGCGATGATGTCATCGGCTTCGAACCCCTCCATGCGGAACTGAGCTATTTGGAGCGACTCCAGGACCTCGTCGATCAAAGGGAGCTGACTCCTGAAGTGGTCGGGTGCCTTGGACCGGTTCGCTTTGTACTCCGGATAGGCGTCGCTGCGGAATGTCTGGCGCGAGACGTCCCACGCAACCGCGATCGCCTCGGGCTTCTGATCCTTGAGCAGGCGAATCAGCATTCTGGTGAAGCCGAAGACGGCGTTGGTGACCTGGCCGCTCTTGGTTGCCAGGTCTTCAGGTAGGGCGAAAAACGCCCGGTAAGCGACAGAGTTGCCATCGATCAAGGCAAGAGTGGGCACGAGGCGCACGGTAGCGGCCCTGCCCCGAGTCAGGATCAGCCGAGTTTGGAGAGGAGCCGTTCCCGTTTTGCCTCGAGCTCGGCCCGTTTCGCCCGATTCGCCTCGAGCGCCTTCTCAAACCTCCTTACATCAGCTGCTGTGAGGCCGGCCTCTTCACGATCGATGTAGTTGCCTACGGCCGCGTCACGCTGGGCGTCATCATCGATCAACCGGTGATAGTCGAGCTCGGCGGAGATGTCTTCAGCCTCCTCCGCCAGCTTTCGCAGCCGGTCGTTGATGCGGAACAGGCGGCGTTCAACTCTTCGCATCGGCGATCCGACGCTGGCCTAGGTGTTTCATCGCTCATACACTCCCACTGCTGGGCATTATGCGCATGAGGCCGGAGTGACGGAATTGGCAGACGTGCAGCACTCAAAATGCTGTGTCCTAGTGGCGTGTGGGTTCGAGTCCCACCTCCGGCACCGCATAAGCCGGGCCCGGCAGATGTGACCTGAGTCTCACCCCTCGCCCGGCAACGGCAGCATCACCCGTATCACCGTGGACACCCCGGGGGCAGATTCTGCGCTCACCCGACCTCCGAGACGCTCCACGAGCCCGGCCACAATCGACAACCCGAGCCCCGTGCCCTCGCGACGCACCCCTTGCCTTCTTCCCACATAGTGGCGCTCGAAGATGTGGGGGATATCGTCAGGGTCGATCCCGATTCCCGTGTCGGCGACGCTCATCTCCACCTCGCCGCCCACCTTCGTCACACCGACACCGATACTGCCTGCCCCCGGCGTGAACCGAAGGGCATTCTCGATGAGATTGCGGGCGATTTGGGCCAGGCGGTCGGGATCTGTCCGGACGATCAACCCGGCCTGCGTGTCCGCTTCGAGTGCGACGCCCAGGATTTCTGCTCTCTGTCGAAAGCCGGCAACCACCTCGGCGACGTGGCTCCCGACGTCCACCTCCTCCCAACGCACGGTGAACTCGGGTTGCTCGAGTCTTGCCAGCAGAGTCAGGTCTTCGATCAGGCGGCCCAACTGACGGCTCTGAACCCCGAGGATCCCACCGATGCGCTCTACCTCGTCGGATTCGAGCCCCCCGGCCTCCAGGGCTTCGGCGTACCCCGCGATGGTGGTCAGCGGGGTCCTCAGGTCGTGTCCCACACCGAGAAGAAACTCGCGCTCGCGCTCCCGAGTCACTTGGATCTCAGACGCCATCTCGTTGAATGCCGTGCCGACTCCGTCGAGGTCGGGGTCTCCCAACTCCGGAACACGAACGTCGCCATCACCGGCGGCAAGGCGTTTGGTGGCGTCCGTGAGCGGCGAGAGCCGTGCCACCAGCTGAGCGGAGAGGAGGCGGGCAAGTAGCGCCGCCATCGCTATGGAGATCATCCCCAGCCACAGCCACCAAGGCCCAAAATCGGACACCCCCAGCACTGGAGTCTCCCTGGCCAGGCCCACCACCAGCGTCGGGCTCTGAGGCTGGCCTCCAAGCTGCAGGGGGGTAAGCGCAACGAGTCCGTCCTGTTCGGAGCTGGCAAAGGAGGTTTGGTCATGAGCCAAGTCGTCGGGATCGATGTCGATCCGGCCGAACATCTCGTTGTTGGTGACGACTTCTCCATCTCTGGTGACGACCGCGAAACCGAGCTCCGAGCCGCCAGCTGCACGGCGAACCCGCCCAAACGCCACACCAAGATCTCCCTCCAAGAGCCTGAGGATGTCCCGGCCCGCTTCAGATCTGCGATTCCCTGTGAGCGAATCCTCGACGATGGCCACGATTTCCTGAGAGGACCGGGTGAGCTCTCGTTTGGTGGCGGCCTCGGACACTCGTCGGGTGCTGATCAGAATTCCAGCCATGACAACTGCCCCGACAGCCAAAGCGGTGAGCGCAATCGTCCAAAAGAGACGCCTCCGCATCAGCCGCCGAGCCTGTAGCCCACTCCCCAGACCGTCTCGATCGGGATGTCTGCGAGCTTCTTCCGCAGTTGGCGGATATGAACGTCCACTGTCCGGGTCTCACCGAAATACTCATATCCCCAAACGGCTTCGAGTATTTGGCTCCGCGACATGGCCAGACCCGAGTTCTCAGCCAGAAACCAGAGCAAGTCGAACTCGCGAGCGGTGGGCGCCACCAACTCGCCGTTCGGCGTGGTCACTTGGCGTCGCCCGTTGTCAATTTCAAAGCCGCCGACCTCGAGAATCCGGGGCTTGGCCGGGGGCTCCTCGGCCCTGCGGAGAACCGCCTTCACTCTGGCCATCAATTCTCGTGGCGAGAACGGCTTGGTGATGTAATCGTCGGCCCCGATCTCCAGGCCCAACACTTTGTCGATCTCGGTGTCGCGGGCCGTGAGCATCAGAACCGGTGCCTGGGAGAACTCCCGGATTCTCCTACAGGTCTCGATACCGTCGATTCCAGGAAGGTTGACGTCCAACAGCACCGCGGAGACCGGGCGAATCCGCAGCCGCTCGACAGCTTCCTCACCGGTGAGGGCGTGGAGGAATCTGTAGCCGTCACGCTCGAAGAAGCCACGCAGCATCTCGGCGATGGCGTCGTCGTCTTCGACGAGAAGAACCGCTCGCTTAGAGGTGGTCACCCGGACAGTCTGCCCTCACATTTGTTAAGAAACGGTGAACCGGATGTCATCATGCGTGACGCTGCTGATCCCTGGCCTTTGCGGTTTATTCGAGTATGACTGCGGGCACCCCGCCCACGACCACCTGCGACCTGGGACCGGCCTCCCTCCGCACCAAGCCGAGCCCGGCCGACCCCGAGGCCGAAGAGAGGGTCCCCACCACTTGGCCTTCGAAGACGATCTCGGAACCGACGGCTGCCGGCGCTTCGAGCTGCAGTCTCCGGAGGTGCCGATTGACCCTGCCTCGACTATCGATGCGGGCGACCAGCTCCTGACCCAGGTAGCACCCCTTCGCAAAGTCCACCGTCTCGGCAACGAGACCGGTCTCCTGGGGGATAGTCCCCTGATCGACATCAATGCCGAATCTCGGCTCTCCCGATTCGATACGAATTCGATCCCACTCCTCGTCGGTCATCGGCGTGAGGTCGGCTGGATCACTGGTTCGAAAGGTCAAGGGAGGGCCCCGCCAGGGCAACACCGCCACCACCTCCGATCCCTCCTTCCGCCATCCCTCAGTGTCTGGGTCGCCACCCACCACAATCCAACCTGGGACTGGCTCCGAGATGTCGACGTCGACGCGGATTCGGTATCGGCCCAGAGTCGCCGCCAGCTCCTCGCCGCGATCCTCCTCGGCGATCAAACCAACTTCGCGGTCCCCCCGAAGCACCCAGAGCAGGTGATCGAGCTTGCCTCTTGGCCCGAGCAACAACGACCTGACAACCGAACCCGGCGCGAGCGCCGAGATCTCCTGACT
This sequence comes from Acidimicrobiia bacterium, assembly GCA_965216725.1. Taxonomy (GTDB): domain Bacteria; phylum Actinomycetota; class Acidimicrobiia; order Spongiisociales; family ZC4RG35; genus JACZUI01. The sequence goes on from CBDCGI010000023.1 coordinate 153,652, forward strand.
TATGAGGTCGTTGAGGAAGCGGACGGCGTCGTCTCCTCTGAACCAGAGAAGCTCCGGCCGAGCGGAGATGATCTTCATGAACTCAAACCTCGGCAAGCTCAGAGAGAAAGGGAACCTCTATGAAGAAGTTGGAGATCCAGGACGAGATCACGCTCAGATTGCCGGTCAGCATCACGACACCGAACGCAGCCAGGAGTATCCCCGACGCGATGTTGATCGGCTTCAGATAGGGCTTGAGCCTTCCAAACAGCTTGAACAGCCCCAAGCCTGCGAGGAGGAAGGGGATACCCAACCCGAGCGAGAACGCGACAAGCAGGAGAATGCCCTGGCCCACCGTCTCAGTGGTGCTCGCCGTGAGGAGAATCACCCCCAACACCGGGCCGATACAGGGCGTCCAGGCAAACCCGAACGCTGCCCCCATCACCGGTGGCGCCCACCTGCCCAGTCGTGATGGCCGGACATCGACGCGGACATCGCGGTTGAAGGTGGAGAGGACGCCCCGATCCGAGACGGCCATCGCGATCATCAGGATTGCAAGCAAGATGATGAGGAGCCCGGCAATTCGGGTGAACGTATTCAAGTTCTGTGCCAAGAACGTGCTGATCGACGTTGCGGTGGCCCCGAGCAGGGCGAAAACGACCGTGAAACCGGCGATGAACTGCAATATGACAGACGTCATCCTCCGGTTCGACACGTCGCCTGCCTCGATCTGGCTCGCCGAGTAGCCGGACATCATCGAGAGATAACCGGGGAGAAGCGGCAACACACAAGGCGAGACAAAAGAGATGATCCCCGCCCCGAAGGCGATCAAAACCTGGACTATGAATGTCGCTGATCCGATGTCGTCGAACATGTTGAAACCACAACGGCAGACTCAGGGCTGATCTTCCCATGTCCTGACAGCTAGCCACTTCGACCGAATCGCCCTTCCCGCCGCGGACCGGTGTTGGGCTGGCAGAGTCAACGGGCCACAAGCGACCCTCCTAGCCTCCGAAGATGCCCGGCTGGCTGCGCAGACTCCTGACGCCCATTCTCCCGGTCGATCGCTTCACCCGACGCGACCGCTGGATCGTCTTCGTCATCTGGACCGCCGGGGTGGCCCAGGGATTCGCCGTCTCCCAGGCATCGGCAACGCTTCCGTTCACCAGGGAGGGCCTAGGTCTCAGCGAGGGTGAAATGAGCCTTCTGCTCGGCCTGGCCCGATTCGGAGTATTCCTCGCTCTTCCCCTGGGTTGGCTCGGCGATCGGGTAGGGCGAAAGCGACCTCTCATATGGTCGATGGCATTGGTTCTGGGCGCGGGGGCTCTCTCCGGGTTAGCCCAACACCCCTGGCAGTACGGCATGGGGCAGACTCTTGTCCGGGGTGGGACCGCTGCATTGTCGGCCTTGGCCGTGGTGCTTCTCGCGGAGGAGGTGTCTCCCCCGATCAGGGCCTATTCAATCAGCTTCTATGGAGCGGCCGGCTCCCTGGGAGCGGGTATCGGCCTCATGGTTTTGCCTCTTGCCGAGAGAGGTCCCGACGGCTGGCGGCTTCCCCACCTTCTGGTCGCCGTCGGCTTCCTCCTCGTTCCGTTTCTCTACAAGCAGATACCCGAGAGCACCGTGTTCGACTCTTCCCCCCGCGCCCTTAGGCAGTGGCAACCCCTGCTGGCCGGGCAATGGGCACCCCGTTTCTGGAGGCTCAGCGGCGCCGGATTCCTCACATCTGCATTCGTGTCCGTGGCCCTCGCCTTCTCGACGACCAGGATGATCGACGGTCTCGGCCTCAGCGCCGGACAAACGGTGGCCATTTCTCTCGCCGGCGGGACTCTCGGCGGTCTCGGCTTCTTCGTGGGCGGTCGACTGGCGGACTCCTGGGGCCGCCGTCGCACCGTGGCATTGAGTATGTGCCTTGCCCTAGTTGGCCTCACGATCTTCTGGACAGATTCGCTGACCCTTCTGGTGATCGCGGTGATGATCTCCTCATTCGGGACATTCGCCTACGTGCCGTCGTTCGGCAGCTTCAGAGCCGAGCTGTTCCCAACACAGCTCCGCGCAACGTCAAACACAGCGAGTCACAACGTGTCCACCCTGGGCTCGGCATTGGGACTGATCATCGGAGTCTTCACCATCGACACCGCCGGATTGGCGGAGACAGTGACCGTGCTCGGTGGCGGTGTTGTGGTGGCCCTTTTCTTGATAGCCAGCCTTCCTGAGACACGAGGCCACGATTTGGAGACGCTGAGTGGCTAGGTGCGCCCCGCGATTTCGATGCGATCCGGCCATTCGCACAGGCCGAACATCTCGCATGCCCCACAACGGGGGCGCCTGGCGTCACAGACGTCGCGCCCAAATTGGATGAACCGCATGGAGATTCCCGACCAAGTCTTTTTGGGGTAGAGCGCCTTCAGGTCCTGCTCGATCTTGACGGGATCACCGCTCGCCGTGAGACCGAGCCGATTGGAGACGCGGTTCACATGGGTATCAACTGCGATGGCGGGATGACCCCAGGCCTCGGCAAGGACCACGCTGGCCGTCTTCCTGCCCACTCCGGGAAGCTCGACAAGCTCTTCGAGGACGTCGGGGATCATGCCGTCGAATCTCTCGTCCACGGCTTTGGCCAGGTTGATGATCGACTTGGTCTTTTGGCGGTAGAACCCGGTACTAAAGATGATTCGCTCCACGTCCTCGGGCCGTGCGTCGGCCAGCCGATCAGGTGTGGGATATGCGTCGAAGAGCTGCGGTGCCACCTGGTTCACCATTTCGTCTGTGGTCTGCGCCGAGAGAACGGTGACCACCAGGAGCTGCCAGGGATCCTCGTAGTCAAGAGCGGTCCCGATCTCCGGGTACCGCTTGACAAGACGATTGAGCACCGCCCTGGCCCTGCCACGCTCTGAGTTGGTCGGCGTTGATCCGTCGGAACGAGTCTTGGTCATGGCCGCATCGTATTGGCCGGCATCTAACCTCGATTCGACTCATGCCAGGAACCGCCCGGCGCCGCGCATTGGCGGCCCTGATCATCGCCGCGTTCATGTTCGGCGCAACGTTCGTAGTCATCAAGAACGCCGTTGAGCAAATCGATCCTTTGAGCTTCGTGGCATGGCGGTTCTTACTCGGCGCTGTCCCTTTGCTTGCGATCGCAATCCCCCGCGGCAGGGCGATATGGCGTGACGGCTCCATCGCGGGGATCGCCCTCTTCGGCGGCTATGCGTTGCAGACCGCGGGGCTTGAGCTGACGAGCGCCTCCAACTCGGCTCTCATCACTGGCCTCTACGTGGTGATTACCCCTTTTCTTGCTTCTGCTCTGAGCCGCGTCGCCCCAAGCTGGTGGTCGGTGGGTGCGGGTGCGATGTCATTCGCCGGCCTGCTTTTGCTAACGGGGGCCGATGGTCTGTCTCTACAACGGGGAGATCTGCTCACACTGGGATGCGCTGTCGCCTTCGCCGCTCACATCGTCGCCCTATCCCGCTTTGCGAGACGCCACCCGGTGGTCCCTTTCACGGCTGTGCAAATCGTGGTGACGGCGGCCGCCGCCTTTCTTACCGGGGCTGGTACTGGAGGGATCACGTTGCCGCCCGCCTCCATCTGGGGCGCCCTTTTACTGACGGGCCTCGTGGTCACGGTTGGCGCTTTCCTGCTTCAGATCTGGGCTCAGACGGTTGTCGGAGCGACAACCGCGGCCGTTGTGGTCGCAACTGAGTCGGTCTTCGGTGTGGCCACGGCGTGGCTGGTCCTCGACGAGCGACTCGACCTATTCGGGCTGCTAGGCGCGGTGCTGATGGTGATATCGGTGGTTGTGGTGATCCTCAACCAGCGCGACAGATCGGCGGTCACCGCTGAATCGGTGACTCCAGCTCATTGAGAGACCTGGTATTCGTCTGAGCGGATTCTCCTGGCCAGCCGCACCAGCAACCGCATGGCGAGAACCGATATCAAGAACCCAAGCGTGAGGAGTATCAGCAACTCGCCAATCGCAGTGAATGGATTGTCACACGCAGTGAGCCCACCGGGACAGACCCCCATGCCGGTGCCCCCATCGACAAGGTCGATGAGAATCAGAATCGGGACGACCGCGACTCCAATCGCGGCCGCCGCGAACAGCAGGATCCCGAGGCGCACAAAGAACAACGACACTTGAACGAAACGGTACCGCCGGTCGTTCCGAAAGCTCATACAATCGCTACCCGTGCCCTTGTATCACTCCGAGACTTTCACCCCTGACGAGACCGCCGTCCTCAATCGATTCTTCACCAACACCGATCTTCCTGTATTCGGCCTGATCAATCTCCCCGAGGTCGTCAAGGGGGCGCTGTTTGCCCGCTACTCGCGGTCGCCCAAATCTCTGCGCCGGCTGTTTCTCGATGAGTTCATAGCCGACCCCGAGACGGGAATCGCCGGTATCGCTTCCAACATCGCCGATGACCCTCTGGTCTCGACGAGACGTGCGGAACAGCTCTACCAGCGGGTGTTCTTCGACTATGGAGACGACTCGGTGGCGCAGTTGGGCGGCGCCCATTTGGCATGTGAACAGGCGTCGAACCTCCTGACCAAGGTTCTCGAATGGGGTCGGATAGCTGCCTATCTCGAACAGTCGACGAGATACATCAAGTACGACGCCCGGCTCGGCGACCGATACCGCTACCTGATCCCCGACGAGATCGCGGTGTCGCCCCATGCCGACGCCTACGTCGCCCACATGGAGCGAGTGTTCGACACCTACACCGAACTGGTGGCCGCCATGAGTCGAGTCTTCGAAGAGCGGCATCCCCGGGGCGAGAACGACTCGAAGATGATTTGGAACGCGACCATCCGAGCCAAGGCTTGCGACACCGTCAGAGGAATGCTTCCCGTGTGCCACCCTCTCGAACGTCGGTATCTATGGGACGGGTCAGGCCTACGAGATGGCACTGGTGCGAATGCAGGCCAGCCCGGTGGCCGAAGTCCGCAGCTACGGGAAGATGATGCTTGACGAGTTGCGGAAGATAATCCCGTCGTTCCTGACGAGGGTCGATCTCGAAGACCGGGGACAGCTCTGGTCCCGGTATCTGGCTGACGTCTCATCGAACCTGCGCGAAATCGCATCCGACCTCGAAGGGGCTGACGATCCCGGACCGTCGGTAGAACTAACCGACTGGGATCCTGAGGCGGAGGTCAAGCTCGTGGCAGCAGCCCTCTACTCGGTCTCGGAGTTGGCGGACTCCCGACTGCAGCGGATCGCTGGAGAGATGACTCCGTCACACAACGTCTCGAGGTGCTTCGCGCGATGGAGGGCCGCAGGGAAAACCGAAGGCACAAGCCGGGCCGAGCCATGGAACGAACCACCTACCGATTCGACGTCAAGTGTGACATCGGAGCATTTCGAGATCTCCAGCGACACCGAATGATGACCCTGGAATGGCAGCCTTTTTCAACGCGGCTCGGATACGACATTCCCGCCGAAATCGAAGCTCATGGGTACTCGGACCAGTGGATGTCGCTCATGGACGATGCTGGAGAGCTCTATGAGGCGCTGCGGCTCGATGTTGGGCTCGATGTTGCCCAATATGTGGTTCCCTTCGCTTTCAACGTCCGGTTTGTCATGGAGATGAACCCGCGGCAGGCTTCGCACCTCATCGAGCTACGTAGCCAACCGGCTGGCCATCCCGCCTACCGGGAGGTGGCGCATCAGATGCACAAGGCGATTCGGGACGTGGCCGGGCACGAGGTCGTCGCGGAGATGATGAAGTTCGTCGACTACACCGACGTCGACCTAGAGCGGCTGGAGAGTGAACGCCGCGCTGAGAAGAAGCGCGAGGCCGCCAGGGCTAACCGCTGACCACGGCGGGACGGGGCTATCCGACTGGCGGCGGTAGCGTGTGCCCATGGCTCAATTTGATGTCGACGCCATGCTCACTCGCTATCGAGAGCGGGCTCAGGCGGTGAAAGATCGGCCGCTGCCTCCGGTTGCCGGAGCTGAGCGTCAACGGTTTATCGAGCAGGCGGAGACCGACTACACCGACTTCGCTCTCGTATCGACCGCTGAGTGGGCGGTCGAGGACGAAAAGCTGGTGCTGCGCATCCCTCTTGGCTGAATCGCTGATCCAATGATCGAAAGACGGCTGGTGATCGTGTCCGGCAAGGGCGGATCCGGGAAGTCCGCTTTTTCCGCTGGGCTTGCGCTGTTGGCACAGCGCAAGGGCTTGCGGGTGCTCGCGGTGGAGGTCACCGACGGCGGGGGACTTTCTGCCCATCTCGGGCTCGGCGAGGTCGGATTCGAGCCAGTGGAGGCCCGACCCGGCCTCCACGTGATGCATATGGTGCGATCGAAGGCGCTCCTCGAGTATTTGGCGATACAGCTCGGCATAAAGACCTTCAGCCGCTTTGGGCCTCTGGCTCGCGCCTTCGACGCGCTGGCCACGACGGCTCCCGGCATCCGCGAGATAATCACCATCGGAAAGCTGATCTGGGAAGTCAAAGAGGATCGGTGGGATCTGGTGGTCGCCGACGCACCCCCGACCGGCCAAATCGGCTCTTATCTCCGGGCGCCGACCACGATTTCCGAACTGGTGGCAAGTGGGAGAGTGCAGACGCAGGCAGCTGAGATGCAGAACGTGCTCACTGACCACGATCGAACCCAACTGATTCTCATGACGCTCGCTGAGGAGCTGCCCACCACCGAAACTGAGGAAGCCCTCACCTGGCTCGAAAAGGAGCAGCCTGGCATTGCCACGACCGTTGTCGCCAACCGCGTCCTGGAAGAGATCTCCAGCGAAGCCTCACCACCAGGGCCTGTCGGCGAAGCGGCGGACCTCCATCGCGCCGTCTATTCAGAACAGCAGGGCTGGCTGAAGCGCCTACCCCCTGACATCGCGGTCCCCTACATGTTCGGTCTCTTCACGCCCACAGAAGTTGCCGCCCACATGAGCGAGATGATCGAGGAGCGGCTGTGACCCAGACTCTTCTCGTCACGGGCGCCGGCGGCGTGGGCAAGACAACTGTTGCGGCTTCACTGGCGGTAACCGCGGCTGTGAGCGGGATGCGGACTTTGGTGGTTACCGTCGACCCGGCGCGAAGACTGGCGTCCGCCCTTGGTGCCAGCGACTTGGGCAACGATCCTCGACCCCACCCGGTGGAACCCAACCTGTGGGCGGCCATGCTCGATGCGTCGGCATCGTGGAGGAGCGTGGCCGCCCGGCACGCGGAGCCTGAAGTGGCAGCAAGGCTGCAGGACAACGAATTCTTCATCGCCGCGTCGGAGCACTTCCCTGCATCACAGAGCTATGCGGCAGCTGATCAGGCTGCAACTTTCGTTCAGGCGCGTGCATGGGATCTGGTGGTGGTTGACACTCCCCCGTCGGGCGGGGGCATTGACTTCTTCACTGCCCCCGCCCAGATGGCCGACCTCGTGGGGGGCCGGCTCCTGCGTTGGATAACCGGCGGCCCCCTGCCCGGGCGGCGAGCACTGTTCAATCGAGCGGGCCGGCCCATGCTGCGCATCGCCGACTCCATCCTCGGATCCGATCTATTGGAGCGTGTCGCCGAGTTCCTCCTGGACTTGCGGACTACATATGACGGTGTGGCAAAGCGAGGTCGGGACATCGAACGTGTGCTGAAGGCGGCCTCCATCGTCGTTGTGACGACAGCCGATCCCGCACCGGTGCGTGAGGCGGTTCGCTTCTACAGAGAGCTGCCAGGGCTCGCCTCCACACCGTCAGCAGTGGTCTTCAACAGAACACTTCCTGACGAGTGGGCCTCAGCCAGCGCACCCGTCGGCACACCAATCGAGCTTGTGATCAACCTCGAGAGATGGGGTGCCGAGACCGTCCGCCACCGAGAGCTGCGTCACGAGTTCAAGACCAGGTTCGGAGCCGATGTCGCCACCATCCCTCTGGTGGCCAAGCCGCCGACCAGCCTCGGCGAATTGGCCGGGTTGATGGCGTCGGCGTCGCAGTTTCCTTGGTCTCGCGTTGGTATCCCCACACCGAAATAGAATTCATCCAATGACCGGCTCTGCAGCGTTCTTCGACCTCGACCGCACCTTGATCTCGGGCGCCTCGGCGATTCTCCTCGGAACCGAGGCCTGGCGTGAAGGTCTGGTATCGAATTCTCAACTGATGAAGTGGGGCGCATCGGCGCTGTCCTTTCGGCTGACCGGTGACAAAGGAGAGGCCCCGGAAGACGTTCAGGGGGCCTTCTTGACCGCTGTGGCTGGCCAGTCGGCAGTGGCGCTCAACGAGTTGGGCACAGCCATCCTCCCCAAGCTGGTGAGCCGGGTTCGGCCCGAATCGCGAAAGCTATTGACGATGCATGGGGAAAGCGGGCGCGACACATGGATTGTCTCCGCGTCGCCCCAGGTCCTGGTGGAGCCTTTGGCAGTGTCATTAGGGATGACCGGTGCCATCGGCACCAGAGGAGAGATCGTCGATGGCGAGTACACCGGGAACCTCGACGGTCCCTTCATCTATGGAGCCGGGAAGGCAGAGGCGATCTCCAAGCTCGCCGCGGATCGGGGATATGACCTGAGACTGAGCTACGCCTACTCGGATTCGATCAGTGATCTGCCCATGCTCGAAGAAGTGGGCCACCCGGTGGCAGTGAACCCCGATAGCGAGCTCGAGGACACCGCCCACGAACGGGGCTGGCCAATCGTCATCTTCGCCCGCAAGACGAAGCGGGCTGCCGCCGTGAGCGCCGCGACTTCCGCCGCAATCGGATCGGCGGCAGTGGCTTATGCCCTGGGAAGACGTCACGGTCGCACGGGAGCTCTCGCCGAGCTAGCAGCGACTCGTTTCCGGCCGTGGCTCAGGTCAGACGATCGCCCTGGGGCCTAACAACTCCTTCAACTCCGCGATCAAGGCCGATCTCACCTCGACGCGGTGACCGTCGGAGAGTCTGAGCACCTTCGTTCCCCCGTCTCCCACCATGTGGAGGAACACGGGCGCGGTCCCGGGATGGTTGCTCAGGATCTTCTTCATGTCAGATACCACCTCGGGAGTGAGGCGCTGGGCTTGAACCCGAAGCCGGACCACAGAGTCGTCTCGTATCTGCAGCTCTTTGATCTCTCTGGCAATCACCTTCACCTCGTCCCCCTTGTTGTCGAGCTGCCCGCTCACGATGACGATTGCGTCCTCGGCGACGAGGTGACCGAAGTCACGGACCGCTCTAGGGAATGCCATGACCTCGACCGAGGCCTCGAGACCTTCGAGTTGGAAGAAGAGCATGGGCTCGCCGCCCCGGGTCCAGCGCCGGGTTATCGCGCCCACCAGTCCTCCCACGGTCACCGAACTTCGATCTGCCAGGTCTTCCAACTCCGAGATGACATGCGTGGAAGCGATGCTCAGCGACGGGCCCACCGAGAGCAAAGGATGGTCTGAGACGTAAAGCCCCAGCATCTCCTTCTCAAAGCCGAGCTTTATCCGCGAGCCCCATTCCAATTGCGGAATGTCGATCCGCGATTCGGCGACTGCCTCCACGTCACCGGCGAACAGGCTGAACTGCCCGGCCTCCTCGTTGCGCCGACGTTCCACGGTGGCATCGAGAATCTGCTCACAAACCAAGGCCAGGCCTTTGCGCGGCTCGCCCGTCCCGTCAAAACCGCCCGCCTTCACCAACGACTCCACGGTCCTCTTGTTCAAGGCGGAGATATCCACACGATCGACGAAGTCTTGAAAAGATTCAAACGGGCCGTCGGTCCTGGCCTCGACGATCTTCTCGACGACACCCTCACCCACGTTGCGTACCGCCGAGAGCCCAAATCGAATGCGGCCGTCTTTGACGGTGAAGTCCGAGGCCGAGTCGTTGACATCGGGGACCAGCACCTCGATGCCCATCTGCCGGCATTCGTTCAGATAGAGGGCGGTGCGGTCTTTGTTGTTCTTGGTGGCGGTGAGCAAAGCCGCTAAGTACTCGGCCGGAAAGTGAGCCTTGAGGTAGGCGGTTTGATAGGCCACCAGACCGTAACCGGCGGAGTGTGAGCGGTTGAATCCGTAGCCGGCGAAGTGCTCGATGAGCCCGAAGATCTCCCGACCCACCTCCTCCGTGTTGCCCTGGGAGACACACCCGGCGACGAACTTCTCCTCCTCCGCCACCATGAGCGACTTGATCTTCTTGCCCATCGCCCTGCGCAGCTGATCGGCCTCGGCCATGGAGTATCCGGCAAGACGCTGTGCGACCTCCATGACCTGCTCTTGATAGACCATGATCTGATAGGTGTCGGCGAGCATCTCGGTGAGCGCTGGGTGCAGCTCCTCGACCTCCTTGCGCCCGTTCTTCCGATCGGCGTACAACGTGTGCATATTGGCGCCCATGGGACCGGGTCGATAGAGCGCAACCAAAGCAATCACATCTTCAAAGGAGTCAGGTTGCAACGACCTGATCAGCGATCTCATGGCGTTGCCCTCAAACTGGAAGACGCCGATCGTGTTGCCTGACTGGAGCAGGCTAAAAGTCTTTTGATCGTCCAGAGGGACGGCGTCGATGTCGACCATCTCGCCCCTGGTCTCGTGAACCAGCTCGACACACCGCTCGATAATCGAGAGGTTGCGCAATCCGAGGAAGTCCATCTTGAGAAGGCCGAGGTCCTCCACGCCGTGCATCTCGTACTGGGTGACGACCTCCGCCTCGTCACCCTTTCTCTGGACCGGGACGATGTTGGTGATGGGCTCAGGGGCAATGACAACAGCTGCCGCGTGAATCGAATCCTGCCGACGGAGTCCCTCCAAGCCGCGTGCGACATCAACCGTCTCTTTTACGGCAGGATCGCTCTCATAGAGCTCTCGAAGCCCTTGGGCGTTGGCGTACCAGTCTTTGATCATGGGATCGGCGCTGGAGTCGGGTGGCGTCAGCACCTGGTCGAGGCGTGCCTCGCGACCCAAGATCGCCGGAGGCATCGCCTTGGCAACGCGGTCGCCGACGCCGTAGGGATGTCCCAGCACCCTGGCCGCGTCGCGAAGTGCCTGTTTTCCTTTGATGGTGGAGAAAGTCACGATTTGGGCGACTCTGTCGTCGCCGTATTTCTCGGCGGCGTAGCGAATGACGTCGGCGCGGTATCTCTCATCGAAGTCCATATCGATGTCCGGCATCTGACGTCGCCCGGGGTTGAGGAATCGCTCGAAGATGAGGCCGTACTCGAGTGGGTCGATGTCGGTTATCCGAAGGCAATAGGAAACTATCGATCCCGCCGCTGACCCACGGCCAGGCCCGACCCTGATCTTGTTCTCCCGTGCGTAGCGGATCAGGTCCCAGACGATGAGGAAGTAGGCGGGAAAACCCATCTCCTCGATGATCTTCAGCTCGTGTTCGATCCGGTCGTGAACCTCTGCTGAAGGCGCCGCCCCGTATCTCTCCCGGGCGCCCTGATCTACCAGGGCCCTGAGATAGCTGACCTCCGTCTCCCCTTCCGGAACGGGGAAGTGAGGAAGCAGGATCTTGCCGAAGTCGATGTTGACGTCGACCCGCTCCGCCACCCACAACGTGTTGTCGCACGCAGCGGGGAAGTCGGCCTCCGGAAACAGTGAGCGCATCTCCGCCGCCGTCTTCAAGTAGTGCTCCGATCCTTCGAATCTGAGCCGATCCTGGTCACTGCGCAACGACCCGGTCTGTATGCAGAGAAGAGCATCGTGCGCGTTGTACTCGGCACGAGAGGTGTAGTGGGCGTCGTTGGTGGCGAGGAGGGGCGCACCCACTCGTCTAGAGATGTCGACCAGATCACCCATGATCGACTTCTGAGCGGCCAAACCGTGATCCTGCACCTCGATGAAGAAGTTGTCGGCCCCGTAGATGTCCTGAAATCGAGCTGCCGAGGCCACGGCCGCGTCGAAGTCCCTCACCTGGCCTTTGTTGCCTTCTTCGCTCATGGCATCCGGAGCCAGGAGCTGGGGCACGAGCCCGCCCAGGCAACCGGACGTGGCGATGATCCCTTCGGAGTGGGCCTGGAGCAACTCCCAATCCATGCGCGGCTTGTAGTAGTAACCGTCGAGGTAAGCCTTGGAGGAGAGCTTCAACAGATTGCGGTAGCCGATTTCGTTCTCAGCCAGGAGGTTCATGTGGTAGCGCTGATTGGCCTGTCCGGTGGGGCGATCGAAACGGCTCCCGGTGGTGAAGTAGGCCTCGATCCCGATGACGGGTTTGAGTCCCGCCGATCTCGATGCCTTGACGAAGTCGACCACGCCGTAGAGAACTCCGTGGTCGGTGATTGCTAGCGCAGGCTGGTTGTCGGCAGCTGCCGCTGCCACCACGTCATTGATTCTGGCTGCCCCGTCGAGCATCGAGTACTCGGTGTGAACATGTAGGTGTGCAAACGACTTCGACGAGGACATTGAGTTACAGAGGTGTAGTTCGTTGAATGTAGCAGGTGCGGAGGTGCTCGTCCCCCGGCGACCGGGCTCTCAGATGAGCACCGACAGCGCGGCGAGGAAAGCCACCGCGAACGCGGCGAGGGCCCTCATTTGCTCCGCGTTCGGACCCCGGATCAGCCTCCATACCTCGCCAATGAGAACGCCGGCGATCAAGCCACCGAGATGCGCTTCCCAGGCGATGTTGGGGATCAGGAAGGGCAGAGCCGCGTTTATCAGCAAGAGAAAGCCGAGCTGGCTGAGCATCGCCCGGCCCCCTGCTGTCCCTCGCCTGTGAAACGCCCAGCTCAGCCAGACACCGAAGAGCCCGAATATGGCGCCGGAAGCTCCAACGGCGAATTGGAAGCCGCCGATGTGATAGGCAACTGCCCCTCCCACTCCGGCTGATGCGAGGTAGAGCCCCACAAACGGAAGGCTTCCGACGCCGCGTTCGATTTGCGGCCCGAGGGCCCACAGCGCCCACATGTTGAAGAGGAGGTGGGAAAACGAGGCATGAACCAAAACCGGCGTGAACAACCGCCACCATTCGCCGGCCGCCACAGCCACGTTGTCCTGGGCCAGCGTCAACAGCAGGTCGCTGTTCATCGAGCCCATCCCGGTGAGAAAGAAAATGACGACTGCGGAGATCAGAAATGTGAACGTGGCGGGCGCGCCGGTGCTTCCGCGACTGCGAGTGGTTCGGGTCGGGACCGTCCTCTGCACTCCTTCCTCTCTGACGCAATCGGGGCACCTCTGACCGACGGCGGCATCGATGGAGCACGCATAGCAAATTGGCTTGCCGCAGCGGCTACAGCGGAGAAGGGTCTGCCTGTCGGGATGCCGATAACAAACCGGGGCCGCCGTGGTCGGATCCTGGGTCACGATTCAATCAACGGTAGAACGACACCGGACTTAGACCCAGGCCGGCAATAACACACCCGAGCAACCGGCTGACATCCCCGATCCACTCAGATTCGGTCACGGGCGACCGGTCTCATTGCTCTCCAGCGAGCGTCTCAGCTAGCCCGTCCAGATCCTTCTTGAGGCCTCGAACCATCGACCTCGTCATCATTGGTGCGAGATACTTCAGAAAACCGGTCGGGTTGATTTCGAATCTCATAGACAGCCGCGTCGAGTGCCGTCGGCTTCGAACGCGGTTGTTCCGACCCCCGACAAAGGGCCATCCCACGCTTCGACCAACAGTCGGTTGGGCTCATACCCGGGGATCTCGTGAGTGAACTCCAGCTGACGCCCGGGGATCCGGTCGACTGCCGCAAACCGACTTCCCGCGACAGGCGGGCCGTCGGTGATTGGCGTTCGCTCCACAGGCGCCGTAGACCACTTGGGACGCCGTTCGATGTCAGCAATTGCGGCAAAGACCTAGTCAACCGGTTGATGCAGGACATGCTCCAGTTCGACGATCATCTCTCTCCTCACATAGCTCGACCGTCGACGATACCGCCGCCTACGTTCGCCGACGCGGCCGGGAGACGGCTGGCTAGCTTCTCGTTTCAGACCATGAAGTTTCTGGTGGAGCCGGGATCGGTTCTGAATCTCGGTAAAGAACAGATGGAGTTTCGGGCGACTCCAGTCGAGACGGGCGACCGTTACCTGGTCCGGATGACGGTCGAAGTCGGCGGAGGGCCAGGCGTCCGAGGTTTCGGCCCTCACATTCACGATGGGTTCACGGAGGTGTTCAACGTCGTCGCCGGAAGAATGAAATACCGGAACGGAGGAGATACGGGGACGGCGCGCCCTGGGGACCGCATTGAGGTTCCACCTGGCTACGCCCACGGCTTCAAGAATGTCGGTGACGACGAACTCGCGGTCGACGTCGAAATCAAGTTTGGGCCGGACGGCCCAACCCCCGAAACCGATCCCGTGCCTCTAGGCGTCACGGTCGCTCGGCTCATGCAAGAAGGCAAAGTCAGTCGGCTGACCGGCTTCCCACCAATCATGCAGCTGGCGGTAGTCGAGTATGAGACCCCGAAGGCGACGCGAGAGGCAGGCCTGGCAGGGCTCCTGATGCCCCCACTTGCCTGGCTGGGCCGTCGACTCGGTTACAAACCCGATCCTTTCGAAGTTGGCTGAAAGCTCGCTAAATCTGGTCCAGCAAGTCGGTCGAGGACCGCCACTAGATCCTGGGGAAGGGGTGACTCGACTCGCACGAGGTCCCCGGTCGAGGGATCGGAGAACTCGAGCGACGCGGCATGGAGGAAGATCCTTGGGGATTTCGCGGTTGTGGGGCCCCTGCCGTACGTCCGGTCACCGATGACAGGGTGGTCGATCGCAGCCATATGGACGCGAATCTGATGGGTGCGACCCGTTTCGAGCTGAACGTCGAGAAGCGAAGCGCCGGGCTCCTGGTACGTCGTGACGACCTGGAAATGCGTAGTCGCCGGCTTCCCATCAGCCACCACGGCTCGACGCGTCGGACGACTGGGGTCGCGTCCAATAGGAGCGTCGACGGTCCCGGTGGGAATGTCGAAGATGCCGTCGACCAGCGCCACATATTCCCTCTTCACCAACCGTTTTTTCAGTTGCTGGATCAACAACCGGTGAGCGGACTCTGTCCGCGCCACCAGCAAGGTTCCAGACGTATCTCGATCGAGCCTGTGGACCAGCCCCCACCGGCCTTCGGCGCCGACTCCCTCCAACTCCGGGTAACGCTGGAGGAGACCCGACGCCAGCGTTACCGAAGTCGTTCCAGAACCCGGGTGCACGACCAGACCCGGAGGTTTGTCAACAACCAGGAATTCATCTGACTCGCTCAGAACTCCGAAGTCCACCTCCTCTGGCACCAGTCGGTCCTTGGGGGGCGGTGGTGGGGCGGAGATGACGCTTCCTTGATGGACCCGCTTGCCGGCAATCCCCCGGTCCCCGTCGATGGTTACGCCTTCTTCGACTAGATACCGGGCTTCGGCACGGCTGACTCCGAGAAGGGTGGCCAGAGCCTTGTCGAGCCGCTCCCCCGCCAATTCGGCGGGCACCGTCAGTTGGACCTCGTCTGCCACGCCTGTATCAATAGCAGGGCAATTGCAAAGGTGATCGCCATATCTGCCACGTTGAAAGTGGGTATCCACCACAGGTTGATCCAGTCGATCACCTCACCGTCGATGAGTCCCGGTCCTCGCAGTATGCGATCGAGGAGATTGCCCACGGCACCCGTGAGAATCAGCCCGTAGATCACCAACTCGAGACGCCCCCCGCCGGAGCGAATGACCCACAAAACGACTGCGGTGACGATGATTGCCGCGACTCCGAGCACCCGGCCCCCGCCGGGGAAAGTGGAGAAGGCACCGCCGGGGTTCTCGACAAAGGTGAAGCCGAAAAAGCTGCCGAGAATGTCGAGGTCGCCGTCAGCGAACTCGCGCTCGGCCCATCGTTTGGTTAGGAAGTCAATGACGACCAGCGCTGCGGCCAGGCCAACAGCGATGGAGTATCTGGCCCTTATCGAGTCCGGGCGCATTCGACGCAGAGCGTCGCATAGGGAAGGACGTCAAGACGCTCAATCGGAATTGCCTTGCCGCATGATTCACAGATCCCGTACTTTCGCTTCGCGATCCTTTCCAGAGCGTGATCGACCTTTCCCAGAAGGTCGATGGTGTTTTGCTCCAACGAGAGCTCCTTCTCATACTCGAACTTCATCGAGCCGGCTTCCGCGTTGCCCGGATCGGGACTGCGGTCGGACGAGCTCTCGGTCATGCGGGCGGTCTCCAACTCCTGCTCGTATTCGGCTATCAGCCTCTCGAGCCTCTCACGCTCCTCGAGCAGACGCTTCTTGAAGCGGTCGACGGTCGATTTGGCTAGTTGTCTGGCCATCCCATCACCTCGAAACGGGCCGGAACCCTACCAACGGCCGGTAGTTACGTAGGCCCGGCTTGGAGGACATTCTCCACATCCGAACCAACAGCGACAAACACCCAACGGCGTCCCGTCATTCCTGCCACTGGACGCGAATTGATGTCTCGCAGTGCCGGGTCTCACTCCGGGAACGGGACGGGGTTCATCACCGGATCGGTGAGAGCCGAGTCGATATCGACATCGGTCGCCAGTACCTCGCTGGCTATCCATTGCCTGTGCAGCTCCAGAACCTCTTCGAACCGAGGCGGCAATCTGAGGTGAATACGATCGGTCAATTGGAGATCTTGGCTCTTTCGCTGCTCATTGAGAGCCCGAATCAGCTCGAGAGCCCTGCCCTCCATGATCAACTCGTCATCGAGGGAGGGATCTATGGCCACGCTCAGATTCCCATCTTGGGCCACCGCCCAGCCCTCCATCAGCACCCTCTCGGTGACGATGATCTCATCTGCGCTCAGCACCTCGCCGGCTACCTCGACACCTCCGTCGGGCCTGGTCTCGAAATCTCCCGCCGCTAACTGGGCAGCTACGTCCTTGATCTTGGGTCCGAGGCGGGGCCCGGCAACAGGGAAATTGGGTTTCACCATCACGTCGAGTGTGGTGTCCTCGTCGAAGCTCACCTCTTTGACGCGAAGCTCGTCGCGAATCTCGGCGACATGTGCCTGAGCCGAATCAGCGCCGCGGACGACAACTCGGCGCAGGGGCTGACGGAGCTTGATATTGGCCTCCATTCTCGCCCGTCGGCCCGCCTCCACGATTCGGCGCACCGAATCGACTTCGGAAAGCAACGGGCTCTGCGGATCACCCGGCGGTGTTGGCCAGCCGGCGAGGTGTACCGACTCCGGAGCGTCTCGACACGGCCCGGCGACAAGGTTCTGCCACAGGTGTTCTGCGAGGAAGGGCATCACCGGTGCGATGATTCTCAAGGCGGTGACCACTCCGACCCACAGTGTGCGAAAGGCGGCTGCATCGAATCCGTAGAAGCGCCTTCTGCTTCTCCTGATGTACCAGTTCGACAGGTCGTCGAGATACTTCTCGAACGAATCGATCAACTCGTCGCTTCGATAGCGATCGAGGCTGATCTGCGCTTCGTTGATGGCTTGAGCGGCCCGGGACAACAGCCACTCGTCGTTGGTCTCCAGATCGACATCGGGCCCTGCTTCAAGATCGCTGTAGGAGGGCACGAATCCCTCGATGTTTCCGTAGTCGATGAGAAAACGCGCCGAGTTCCAAAGGGTGAGCAACCGACGCCGGACTTCATGTGCCCCCGAGTACCCGAATAGGAGGTTTCTGTCGGGCGGATGTGCGCAGTACATCCAGCGCATCACATCGGCGCCCATCCGTTGGAATGCTTCTTCGGCGCTGATGAGGTTGCCCCAAGAGCCGTGCATTTCTCGCCCGTCCTCTGCGAGCATCTTCTCGTATCCGAGAACCGACTGAAAAGGTGACTTGCCAACCAGCGCCACGGACATGAAGAGCTGGGAGTAGAACCAGAGTCGAACCTGCTCTCGCATCTCCGTGACCCAATCGGCCGGGAACCACTTCTCCCAGTAGGCGTGATCTGGGAGGTCGGCAGTGGTGAGACCTTTGGCGGCCCCAGTGGCGTTGCCACCCGGCACCCATTCATCGTTTTCCCAGCCCAAGGTGGAGAAGGGGACGATGCCGGCATCGAGCCACACGTCGCCGACCTCTGGAATGCGTTGCAGATCCTCCCTCCGGCAACTGTCGCATCGGATTGTTACCCGGTCTATCCAAGGCCGTCTCAGCTCTTCGAGCTGGTCCATCCCTGCGGTGGCTCTTTCCGCAAGCTCGGCTTTCGAGCCGATCACGGTCACCTCGCCGCAATCGCAGACATAGATCGGAAGAGGCAGCCCGTAGTACCGCCGACGGGAGATGTTCCAGTCGCCCATGTTGTTCAGCCAATCGTCCATCAGCTTGCCCATGTATGCCGGAGTCCAGCTGACGCCCGCGTTTGCGTCTTTCAGGGGCTGTCTGATCTCGTCAACGGAGATGTACCAATCGTCGGCAACTCTGAAGATCAGCGGCGTATCGCATCTCCAGCAATGCGGGTAGGCGTGTACATACTCGCCCGACTCAACGAGAAGACCCCTCCTCTCGAGGTCGTCGATGATTGGATCGCGCGCTTCGTCGGTGGACTTGCCGGCAAGCCAGCCATAGTTCTCATAGAAACGCCCAGCACCGTCCACCGGGGTGAGAACTGCAAGGTCGTGAACGCCCGCGAGATCGAAGTCTTCCGAACCCGCTCCGGGTGCTATGTGGACGATCCCCGAGCCCTGGTCCATGGTCACCTCGTCCCAAGGGATGACGCGGTGCTCCAAGCCGGCGCTTGCACCCAGTTCAGCGAACGGGGCGACATAAGTCCAGCCAACCAGATCCCGCCCGGGGCGGATCTCGATGAATGTCTCATCTTCGAAACGCTCAACAGCGACCCACTCGCCGGATTCTCT
Source organism: Acidimicrobiia bacterium (assembly GCA_965216725.1). Classification (GTDB taxonomy): domain Bacteria; phylum Actinomycetota; class Acidimicrobiia; order Spongiisociales; family ZC4RG35; genus JACZUI01. Next base: position 172,271 of record CBDCGI010000023.1, read on the forward strand.
CCGCCCGTAGTCCCGGTCGGGATGAACCGCAGCGGCGACATTGGCCGGGAGAGTCCAGGGCGTGGTCGTCCAAATGACCAGCGACTCACCCTCTCGATCGATCAGGGGGAGTCGCACGGACAGCGACGGGTCGGCCTTCTCCTGATAGACCCCCGATTGACCAGTTATCTCGTGTTGGGAGATCGACGTCCCGCACCGTGGGCACCACTCCGTGGATCGATGGCCGAGGTACAGCCATCCCCGAGTCGCGCAAGGTCTTCAGGAACTTCCAGATGTACTCGATGTTGGTGTCGGAGAAGGTCAGGTAGTCGTTGTCCCAATCCATCCAATTGCCGAGCCTCTGCGAACCGCGGCGCAACTCGTCAACCGACCACGCAACTTTCTCCCGGCAGCGACGGGCGAACTCCTCGAGGCCGAACTCTTCGATTTCCCGTTTCGAATTGAGGCCTAGCTCCTTCTCCACGCCCACCTCGATCCAGAGGCCCTGGCAATCGAATCCGTTCTGGAAGCGGAGGTCATAGCCGCGGAGAGCCTTGTATCTCTGGAAGACGTCTTTGAGCGTCCGACCCCAAGCCGTGTGCACCCCGAGGGTCTTGTTGGCCGTGACCGGCCCGTCGATGAAACTGAAAGGCTCCGCTCCGGCATTCGCCTCACGCAGCTTGCCGAAGGTGTCGTTCTCAGCCCACCAATCGAGGACTTCCCGTTCGAGGTGGTCGTGATCGGGCCGGCCTTCGAGACGACTGAAAACGTCTTGTTTTGCCTCGGTATTCATGAATTGGGGAGGGTAACCGTGGTTCCGGCTCAAGCAGCGACGGCCACTCCTTCACTCCTCGGCGTCATCGCCTCCCGGCGTAGCCGAGCCAGAACGTGACATGTCGGCAATAGCCGCTGCTACCGACTGGGAGGTGTCATCGTTGGTGTCGCCGTCAGCCGAGCTTTGATCGTCATCAACCTCGAAGTCGGGGGCATCGGCGGAATCGGCCTCTGGCTCATCGACGGATTCGGCATCGTCTCCGCCTCCACCAGAATCGTCTGATTCATCGGCTGACATCTCGATTGTCGAATCCATCTGATCCAGTTTCTCCGAGACCTCGGTGGCCAAAACGGCCAATTTGACTCGAACGTCCGAGACACGAGCCGTCAGCTGAGACATCTCCGCCTCCGTTTCTGCTCGATGCTCGTCTCTCTTTGCGATGAAATCATCGGCTTCGGCGCGTGCTTCGGACAGGATCTTGTCGGATTCTGCTCGGGCGTCGGCAACTATCTGGTCGGCGGCCTCCTGGGCGGCGATGAGGGCCCGACCCACCGCAGACTCGTCGGGTGCCGGAGCCGGTGCCGGCGTATCCGCCTCCACTTTGGCCTCCGCCGGGGCCCCGGGCTCTCCTCTTTCGGATCGTTCCTGCAACTCCTGGAGGGTCACGACCACTTGGTCCAGGAAATCGTCGACCTCATTGAGGTCGTAGCCCCTCAACGCGGTGGAAAAGGTCTGCTTCTCGACGTCTTCAGGTGTCAAAACCATCTTCTAGCTCCCTTGCCTGAGGCAACATTATGAATCCGGACCGGCGTCTCCAAGGATTAGGCGACGATGCCAATCAGGATCTGGATTCCGATGAGGAGGATTATCGGTGATAGGTCGAGAAGCCCGCCTCCGAGACGCAGCGGCGGTATGACCCGGCGGATCGGAGTGATGACCGGAAGGATCAGCCGGTCCAGGAATATCGACACGCGGCCCAGAGGGTGGTCCGCTGAGGTCGGTATCCAAGAGAGGATCACCCAAATGAATACCGCATAGAAGAGAACCTGGAGGGCGCTTACGACGAGACTCGCCACAACGGGTTCAGTCGTCTACGTCATCGAGTTCGTAGGCACCGAGACCGGCCAGCCGCCTCTTCTCGTCCCGGCTGAGACCGACCCGGGGTGGGAGGACCAACACGAGACCGTCCCCTACCTTGCGCATCGAACCGTCGAGCGCATAGATCAGACCCGAGGAGAAATCGATGACGCGGCGTGTCAGGTCGCCGTCCACATGCCTCATATCGAGCACAACAGGCACCCGATCTCGCACCCGGTCGGCGAGGACGCGGGCGTCGCCGAAATCCTCAACGAGGAGCACGTCTGATTGGACTTCGATCGGCCGGACCACACCCACAATGTCGGATCCACCCAGCCGGCCTCCGGGTACGTTGGCCGCTCGGGACGTTGGCGGTGGCTCCACACGCCTCGATTGCGGCACCGGCTCGACCGCCCCCGACCTCGGTTGGGTAGCGGGAGTCGACGGCCGGTCCAACCCATCAGGATCGACACCGGGCTGGTCCTCGTCAACCAAACCCAGATACACGAGCGTCTTGGAAAAAAGAGACGACATTCAGTTCTCTCCGGTCATGTGCGGGGGCCAAAGATAGCCCGTCCCACCCGTATGATCGAAGCTCCCTCCTCGACCGCCACCTCAAAGTCGTCCGTCATCCCCATGGAGAGGTGTTGGAGTCCGGGATGATCACCTATCAACTCTTCGCGCAGCCCCCGCAGCGCGGCGAAATGGGGGCGCGAAGCCTCGGGCTCGTCTGGGATAGGCGGCAAAGCCATCAGCCCTGATACATCCAGACCGAGAAGGACGAGCTGTCCGATGAGCTTCCCGGCCGCGGCCGGCGCAACCCCCGACTTCTGGGGCTCCTCACCCAGATTGACTTGCACCAGTATCGACGGTGGTGGCCCCGGCCCTTTCAGCCATGCCTTCGCCAGGGAAAGCCGATCCACCGAATGGAGCAGATGAGTCACTGGGCGCACTTGCCGCGCCTTGTTGGACTGGAGAGCTCCCACGTAATGCCACCTGATGTCTGATGGCAGCTGCGATGCCTTCGCTGCCATCTCATCGGCGCGGTTTTCACCGAAATCGCGATGGCCCAAGTCGTAGACCGAGAGGATCTCGTCGACAGTCTTGGTCTTGGACACCGCGACCAGAGTCACCCTTCTGGGGTCACGCTCGACTCTGGCGGCGGCACTTTCGATTCTGGCGAGGGTGTCCTCGTAGCTCATGGTCTCCAGGCAATCGTCGCCATGCGGCTCGAGGTCTGGTCGCGTCGATGAGAGAACCATCGGCTCTCATGATGGGTGCATCCGGGAACGGATGTCACGTCGAGCGTCCGCAGTTGAGAACGAATGGCCGATGCGAGTTCCACCGATTTGGCAGACCACGTAGTGGTGGCTCCGTGCTCGGGGAACTGCTCGGCCACTTCAGCTCCCACTTCGAAACAACACTCTCCGATTCCGGGCCCGATCACGGCCCGCGTCGGGCCGTGCCCGGCGCCCGACATCTCCTCGACCATTGACTCCACTATTCCCTGGGCCGCTCCCCGCCAGCCAGCATGAGCGACTCCAATCGCCGACTCGGAAACCAGGACCACCCCGAAGCAATCTGCTGTGAACACCGCCACAGGCAGCCCCGGGACCTCGGTCCAGATCGCGTCCGCCTCGCCCTGGCCGCCCACTGACTCGGCATGCACCACGCGCGTGCCGTGCACCTGGCTGACTGTGGCCCAATTGCGGCTGATTCCCAGCTTGTCAGATGTCCTGATCCGATTTGCGGGGTCCTTCTGATCCCCGTCAGTCGCCTCGGTGAATGCGGCCCCGTCGACGCCGGGGACACGAATCATCCTTGGACGAAGTTGGGTATGTCCAGATCGTCGTCATCCGATGGCGCCCCACCCGTCGCGGAGCGGGTTGCGGAGTTCCGGTTGGGCCGTCTGCGATCGAAGCCGGCCGCGATGACAGTGACCTTCATCTCCTCTCCGAGGTCGTCATCGACGATGGCGCCAAAGATGATGTCCGCCTCGGGGTCGGCATGGTCAGCGACCACCCTCGCCGCCTCGGTCGCCTCATGAAGCGTCATCCCCGACGGTCCGGACACGGTCAGGAGCACACCTTTTGCCCCTTCCATCGACGACTCGAGCATTGGGCTGGAAATTGCTCGCTCAGCCGCCTGCATCGCCCGATTCTCGCCCGTCGCACGGCCGATCCCCATTACAGCCGATCCGGCGTCAGCCATGATCGTCCTGACGTCGGCGAAGTCGACGTTGATCAGGCCCGGCGTAGTGATGAGATCTGTGATCCCGGTGACACCGCTCATCAAGACTTCGTCAGCCAACCTGAAGGTCTCGGTCATCGGCGAAGAGGGGTCACCGACGTCGAGGAGTCGATCGTTGGGGATGACGATCAGGGTGTCCACAGCGTCTTTGAGCGCCCCGATCCCTTCCTCGGCATGCACCGCCCTGCGCCTACCTTCAAATCCGAAAGGCCTGGTGACCACGCCAACGGTGAGAGCACCAACAGAACGTGCGACATCGGCGACCACCGGTGCCCCACCGGTACCGGTCCCCCCGCCTTCGCCTGCAGTGATGAAAACCATGTCGGAGCCTTTGAGCACGTCCTCGAGCTCGGCCTTGTGCTCCTCGGCAGCCGCCCGGCCGATCTCCGGGTTGGCGCCGGCGCCAAGCCCCCTGGTGACCTCGCGGCCGATGTCCAATTTGACGTCGGCGTCGCTCATCAGAAGCGCCTGAGCGTCGGTGTTGAGAGCTATGAACTCGACACCCCGCACTCCGGCATCGACCATCCGGTTGACGGCGTTGACACCGCCTCCTCCGATTCCGACGACCTTGATCACGGCTAGGTAGCCGCCACTTGTCGAGCTCACGGTATGACCTCCATATCTAAGAATCTCCAAGCTTGAAGTAGAGGTTTACCGTTACCTGAAAAGTAAGTAAACCCCATTTCCTTAACCTTCAACTAGACGGTTAGACATTGACTCATCCCTCCGTTCCCGGGTTGTCGCCACCGGTCTGACCGCTCGATCCCTCGACATCTTGCTCGGAAGTCGGTTCCACGTCCGCTTTATCAGACGTCGGCAACTGGCCGGACGGTGCCACCGCAGGATGAGTGGGAGCGACCAAGACCAAGATGCCGTCTAAGGGCGGGTCCGTCGCCAAGAGCGCGACCAGGCTCGCTGCTTTCTGCGCCATCTCGACGGGTCTTCCCAGCCTCACTTGATAGCCGGCCACCTGAGCCCACAATTCGCCGTCCCCTTCTGTCCGCACCAGGGCGTCACGGCCCAGGTATTGCGGTAGCGCGGTCACGAATTCGATTGCTCCCAGCACGTGCTGGGACTCTTCCGCTTCCCCGTCATCGATGGAGGTGACTTGCACCCAGGGCAACGAAGTATCAGGGTCACGAGGCGATGGCACGGCGACTCCGTCCGAGGCTCTGCGCACCCATCCGCCTGACGTCTCCACCCAAGCGGCGGCGACACGCTCTTCGACACTCACGAGAACGGCGTCGGGCCAAGACTTGGTGACGTCTGCGTTCGCGACCCATGGATCCCCCTCCAGTGCCGACTCAACACTGCCCGGGTTGATGAAGACCATCGGAGTCCCCGCGATCACATCCTCCGTCACCAGAATCCGATGGGTCTCGCTGAGAGAGACTCCCGCCACCCTCACTTCGGAGACGCTGAGATGAGGTGACAACACCAGCCATACCCCCGCCCCGATGACTGCGGTCGCCACGAAGAGACGCAACAAACGCTTGAGATTGCGACGTGCCTTTGATTCGGCAACCTGCTTCCGCCGCTCGACGAGCCTTTGATCTATTGCCATTCGTCGAACCCCACGAACTGGATTTCGGGCACCAGCATGGTGCCGGTTTCCCGGAAAACACGGTCTTTGACCTCGCTCACCAGGCTTCGGATGTCCTCCGACGTCGCCTTGGGGCCAGCCACGAAGAAGTTGGCGTGCTTATCGGAGACTGAGACGTCGCCACGGCGCAAACCCTTGAGACCCAGCCGATCGATCAGCTCTCCCGCCGCGATGTGATCAGGATTCTTGAACACACTTCCGGCATTCAGAGTCCCACCCGGCTGGTGTTCCTTGCGCCAACGGGTTATCTCACGCAATCGGTCCTTGGCGACAGAGAGGTCGCCCTCAATGGTTGCGAATACTGCAGAGATCACTATCTGTGTGGCTTTCAGATTCGTCTCCCGGTATGACATCTCGAGATCGACCGGGCTGGAGCGTGTCGTATCGGCATCCTCGAGATCAAAGATCACCGCCTCCACGAGCACATCCTTGGTCTCCTGGGAGAAACAGCCGGCGTTCTGTCGGACTGCGCCACCCACCGATCCCGGTATGCCGACGAAGAACTCCAGGCCATACCGTCCCGCATCAACGCAAGCCCTCGCCAGCACCGGCAGCGGCAACGCCCCTCCAGCGATCACCATCTCGTCATCGAACTCAAACGTTCGGAACTCGGGTCCCAGTCTGAGCACAAGACCCGGGAATCCCCTGTCCGATACAACGAGGTTCGATCCCCTGCCGATGATGAGCGTCGGCAGCCGCTTCAATTGCTCCATTGCGAAGATCTCCTCCAGATCAGCGACGCTGTGCACCTCCGCGAGGTAGCGAGCGGGTCCACCCGACTTGTAGGTGGTGAGCGGCCCTAGGGGCACTTGCTCCCGAACCATCCCCTCAGAAATCAGGCGTTGGAGGCTCATTGCTCAGACAGTGCTGTCGCCAGTTCCGACGGGAGCAGAGTGATGTCTCCCGCCCCCATCGTCAGGACAAGGTCCCCAGGCTCGACTCTCTCAGCCAAGAACGCGGCCAACTGTGCCTTGTGCGCCACGTAGTGGGTGTCTGCACCCGCCAGCCGGGCGGCGTCGGCGATGAGAGCGCCGGTCACACCGGGCACCGGTTCCTCACGAGCCCCGTAGACGTCGGTCACGACCACCACGTCAGCCTTGGCGAGGGCGAGACCGAACTCTCGGTGGAATCGCTCGGTACGGCTATAGAGATGTGGTTGAAACACCGCCAACACCCTGGCGGCCCCAACGCTCATCGCCGCATCCAGCGTGGCCGCCACTTCGGTTGGATGGTGGGCGTAGTCATCGATGAGAGTGACGTCTGCGACAGTCCCGCGGTGTTCCCAACGCCGACCCACACCTTGAAAGGAGGCGATGCCCTCTGCAGCCAGCTCCACGTCATGACCCAGGGCGGCTACTAACGCCAGTGCACCTGCTGCGTTCCTAGCTACATGCATCCCCGGTCTCGTGAGACTCACGTCGAGAGCCTTTTCGGGGCCTCTGAGAACGAACCTGCCGCCTGTCGATACCGGCGTATAGCCCTCGATTTTCCAAGTCGCTCCGGGGGTAGAGCCGTAGGTGATGGCGCCAATGCTGCTGGCCACCTGCGACGCCCCAGGGTCGTCGGCGCAAGCAACCACGGGACCCTCGACATGGCCGGCGACGGCCACGAAGCTCTGCAACAGATCTGATTCGGACCCGAAGTGCTCGACATGTTCAGGTTCGACGTTGGTCACCACCAGTCCGACCAGGCTGAGGCTCTCGAATGTTCGGAACGCCTCATCGGCTTCGATGACCAGGAGGTCGTCTCTTCCAAAATGACCGTTGGTTCCTAGCGTGGCGAGGTCGCCCCCGACGATGAAAGAGGGATCCATGCCGGTGGCGCGAAGCGCGGTTATCAACAGCGAGGTTGTCGTTGTCTTGCCGTGGGTGCCCGTCGCGCCGACGGTAGGAAAGCGCTCAGTCAGAGCTGCCAAAATCTCTGGCCGGCCCCACACCGGAACTCCGGCATCCCGTGCCGCGGCGACCTCCGGGTCGAAGTCAGGAACCGCTGAAGAGACAACAACCAGATCTGAGCCCGCCGCCACTTCCGGTCGATGGCCCGTATGGGTCTCGACACCAAGATCAGTCAGACGATCCAAGGTAGATCCGCCCCGGAGGTCGGATCCCGAGAGTCGGTGACCAATCCCGACCAAAACCTTGGCGATAGCGCTCATCCCTGCGCCTCCGGCCCCCACGATGTGAATTCTCATTCCGGGATCGCTCATGAAGCCTCCACCATCGCTTCAGCGATGGAGAGTGCTGCATTGGGCTTGGCAATCGAACGTGCGGCCTGGGCCATTTCCGTGAGGCGACCGGCGTCGAATATCAGTTCAGCGGCCCTGGCTCCAACATCCGCCGCATGAGCCTCGTCGATCACCAACGACGCTCCCGCATCCTCGAGGAACCTGGCGTTTGCCCTTTGGTGCCCTGAGGAACCGAACTCGCCAGGGATGAGGATGGAGGGTGTGCCGGTAGCCGTGAGCTCTGCGATGCCACCTCCAGCTCTGGCCACCACCAGGTCGGAGACGGCATAGAAATCGGCCATGTCGTTTTCGAAGCTCATGACGATCCACTTAAGGCGGGCTCGCGTCGCAAGCTGGCTCATTCGCTGCTGGTCGCGCTCACCCGCGATGTGGACAACTTGAATCTCTCCAGCATCCCAGTGGAGCAAGCCCGCGGCCACCGCATCGTTGATGGCCGAGGCGCCCAGAGAGCCCCCAAATACCCCAAGCACCGGGACGCCGTCGCTGAGCCCGTATCGAGTCAGGGCACGAGCGCGGGTCCGGGAGCGATCGAACTCTCGAATGCTCTTCCGCACCGGGTTACCCACCCACTCGCCCCGCGCCAGGCCCTTGGTATCGGGAAATGAGACGAATTGGCGGCTGGCAAATCGACCCGCCAACCGGTTGGCCAGGCCGGCTCCGGCGTTTTGTTCGGCGACCATGAGAGCTATACCTTCTCGCCTCGCGGCCATCGCAGTTGGGATGGTTACGTAGCCACCAAGACCAAGTGCAACCCGCACCTGTCGGTCGGCAACAAGTTGTCGGATGGCGGCTGTTGCCTTGCGCACGACTCCCGGGAGCCGGAGGTTCGACGCGCTGGCCGATCTCTTCAGGCCTTGCAATTCGAGTCCCAGGAAATCGAAGCCCGCGGCCGGATATACCTCAGACTCCAGCCGGTCACCACCCACGTACACGATCTGGCCTTTGTTCACGCCGATATCAATCAGGCCGCGACCAACCGCCAATCCGGGGAAAACGTGCCCGCCGGTTCCGGCTGCGGCGATGAGAAAGGTCATGTTTTCCTCTGAACACCGCTCTGCGCAATGTTGACGAGAACACCTAAGGCGGCCATCGCCACGATCAAAGCCGTGCTCCCATACGAGACGAACGGCAAGGCAATACCGGTAATGGGGACGACCCCGAGGACTCCTCCGATGTTGACCAGGGCCTGGAACGACAGCCAAGCCGTTATCCCCACTGCGATCAACCTCCCGAACCGGTCAGGCGCTCGGGCCGCGACGACCCACCCCGCAACGCCGAGTGCGATGAACAGCAGAACTACGGTCAATGCCCCGATGAGCCCGGTCTCCTCGCCGATGATGGCAAAAATGAAGTCGGTGTGAGCGTTGGGGAGGTAGAACCATCTAGCCCGACTCGCGCCGAGCCCAACTCCGAACAGACCCCCATTGGAGAGGGCGTAATAACCCTGGATCACCTGATAACCCTCGTCCTGAGCGTTGCCCCAAGGGTCCAGGAATCCCACCAGCCGGTCGACTCGATACTGGTCGCTGAATGCGAGCACGCTCGCCACCGCAATCGCGGCGACGGCGAGCAGAGCGATGTATCGCAGCGGCGCATCGCTGGCCAGGATCACTGCCATGGCGGCTGCGGCAATGATGATCATGGTCCCCAAATCGGGCTGTTTCATGACAAGAACGCCCACCGTCCCCACTACGGCCGCCACCGGGATGATGAAATGCCCGAAACGCGATACGAGCTTGTGCTTCCGCTCCAGGATGAATGCCAACACGAAAACCACCGAGACCTTGGCCAACTCTGCGGGTTGGAACGAGCCAACAAACGGCACTTCCAGCCATCGCTGCGCCCCGCCGCCGACACTCCCCCAAACCAGCACCGCCCCGAGGAGGGCCACTGAGACCAAGAACGCGGGAACCGCGAGCTTCCGATAGAAGCGATATGGGATGCGGCTGGTGATCAGCAGCGCCACTGTTCCGATTCCAACGCCGATGAGCTGGCGCTTGAAGAAGTAGAAGCGATCGGCGGCCTGGTCGATCCCAACTGCCGAACTCGCGGACTGCGTGGCACCCAGGCCAATCACAATCAGGACGACGGCAATCACGAGGAGCGCCGTGGCTATCCGGTTGTTGGACCGGAGCACCTCGGCTTTGTTTCGGGCCGCGGCCCGTGCCCTCGCTATCGACGTCACGTTGAGAACAGTCATGCGTGACCGTTCCCGGTCCTGACTAGTTCGGTGAACACCATCCCCCGCTCCTCATACGACTTGAACTGATCGAAACTGGCACCAGCCGGTGCCAGCAAGACGGTGTCCCCGGGCTCGGAGAGTCGTCGGGCAATTGCAACGGCCTCTTCGAGTGTCTCCGCCAAGAGGCCACGGTCTCCGGCTGCTTCGACCAAGAGGGGACCGGACTCCCCGATACCCACCAGCAACTTCACCGCAGGCTCTGTTGCGAGAGGCGTCAAGTCGTGCCCTTTGGCCTGACCGCCAGCGATCAATATCACTCGAGAATGCGATCGCACCGAGGCCCGGGCGGCGTGGAGGTTGGTTGCCTTGGAATCGTTGATCCACACGACTCCGTCTTCCTCCAGCACCACCTGACGCCGATGAGATCCAGGCCGAAAGGACTTTGCCGCCTCCACGATCCCCGGTGGAGTGGCCCCGCTGAATCGGGCGAGGGCCATGGCCATGATCGTGTTTGAGAGGTGAATCGGGTCCTGATCGGCGAGATCGCCAATAGCGACGGAGGTGTCCTCGACGACCAGTCTGTCCCGTTCGAGACCTCCGCCGGCGTTCGCCACGCCGGTTATCGACACCGGGTACCTGGGCCCGGGACTTTCTTCGGCGAGCGAGCTGGCGCCTTCGTCGTCGGCGTCGTAGACCAGAACGTCGCCCTCGGTTTGATTGGCGAAGATCTTTGCCTTCGCGGAGCGATAGGAGAATTCTGATCCGTGCCAATCGAGGTGGTCGGCTGCGAGGTTTGTGATGCCGGCGGTGGTCGGGTGAAAGGACTCACAGAATCGAAGCTGGAAGCTCGAAACCTCTACCACCAGCAGATCCGCTTCCACATCGACGTAGTCCGAAAGCGGGGCGCCGATGTTCCCAACTGCCCGCGTCCTGAGCCCGGATGCCCCGAGCATCGACGCCGTGGCCTCAGTCACCGATGTCTTTCCGTTGGTTCCCGTGATCGCCACTACCGGCAGATCCAGGTTTCGATATGCGAACTCCACCTCGCTCCAGACAGGAAGACCCCACTCCAACGAATGGACGATCGGTGCGGACCGCTCCGGGAAGCCGGGGCTGGTGATGACAAGATCGATCCCAGACAGGAGCTCAGGATCCCAGTCGCCGGCGGCAACACCCCACTCGAGGGCCTCCGGGCCCGGGAGAGGATCCTCGGTGTAGAGCGTTACTGCCATGCCTCGGGCACGGGCAAGACGGGCGGCGGCAAGTCCGGAAACGCCGGCGCCAAGCACGAGTGCCCGACTCACAGCAGATCCTCCAGACGCAGGAAGTCGCCATAGAACAGGCCAAGCCCCAGTGCTATGCCGATACCCGTCAGGATCCAGAAACGGATCACCACCACGGTCTCAGGCCACCCGCCGAGGTCGAAATGGAAATGGAGTGGGGACATCCTGAAGACGCGTCGACCGCTCATGCGAAAGCTCAGGATCTGGATCATCACCGACAATGTCTCGGCGACGAATACAGCACCCAACACCACCAGCAGAAGGTGAGTGTTGGTGAGAAGGGCAAGTGCCGCCAGTAAGCCTCCGATGCCCTGCGACCCGACATCACCCATGAAGATCTTTGCCGGGGGTGCGTTCCACCAAAGGAAGCCGAGCAACGCGCCGAACATCGCAGCGGCGAGCACGGCCAGCTCGAGCGGATCGACTGCGTCATAGATCGTGCTGTTTCGGAATTGCCAGAAGGCGATCACGGTGTAGGAGGCAACCACCAGCGCAGATGACCCTGCGGCGAGGCCGTCCATGCCGTCGGTCAGATTGACGCCGTTGGCAGCCCCGGTGAGGATCACCAGTACCCAAACTACGAAGAAGACTCCGAGATCGATTCCGAGAGGTCGGACGAAAGAAATCTCGGTCACTACTCCGGCATTTGTGGCGCCCCAGGCGAAGAGACCGGCGATCACCAGTTGGCCCCCGAACTTGGCGGTCTTGGATAGCCCAAGGCTTCGCTGGTTCGAGTACTTGGAGAGGTCATCGAGGAATCCCACGAGTGCCATGCCGCCGAGGGCGAGGAGCGCCAGAAGCCCTCCAGCCTCCAGCGATCGGAACTCCACCGAGAACCCGTCCCCGATCCCGAAGCGGAGATGAGATACCACATAGCCGATCATGGCCGCGAGGACGAACACAACACCGCCCATCGTGGGCGTTCCCTGCTTGTGAGCGTGCCCCTTGATGTCCTCTTGGATGAATTGGCCGATCTCGCGACGCCGGAAGTAGCGAATCGCATACGGAGTCCCGAAGATCGAGACGAGCAAGCCGACGGCAGCACCAATGAGAAGTGATATCACCCGGCCGCTCCCTGCTCGCCCGCCGGAGACGGATCGGACCCAGCGCGTCCCAATACATCGCGGGCCACATCCCGGTCGTCGAAGGGGTAGATGTTTCCGCCAATCTCCTGTCCAGTCTCGTGGCCTTTGCCGAGAATCAAGATCACGTCGGCTTCGCCCGCAACTGAGATCGCGTGCTCTATCGCCTTCCGTCTGTCAAGCTCTACAAGACGTCTCTCCTCCGGTACCCCCTCGGCAACAGAGGCAGCAATCTCAGCAGGATCCTCCGTCCGCGGATTGTCGCTGGTGACAACCACGAGATCCGCCGACGCGGCCGCGCTTCCCATGCCCACTCTCTTCTCAGCGTCCCTGTCTCCGCCGGCCCCTACCACGACGATCACCCGCCCTTCGGAGAACTGCTGCCCTGCGGAGACCGCGGAGGCGACCGAGGCCGGCGTGTGCGCGTAGTCGACGATCACTCGAGGGTCGCGTCCTTCCGAAACCAACTCGAACCTTCCCGGAACCCCGGCAAGGCGGGGCACGGCATCGAGCATCTCATCCATTTCCAGCCCCAGTGCGTCACCACAGCCGACAGCAATCGCCACGTTCTGAACGTTGAAGGAACCAATGACCTTCGTCGCCAGGCGGTGATGGCGACCCCTCTCGACAAGAGTGAACTCGCTTCCCCCGGCCGTCGTCCTCATCTCAACGACGAGGAAGTCACCGTCGGCGCCCACTTTGGTCAACGGGACAGAAACCTCATCAGCAAGTGATCGTCCGAATTCATCATCGATGTTGATAACGGCGTTCTCGACCGTGTAATCGGTGAAGAGCCGCCTCTTGGCTGCTCCATAAGCCTCCATGTGGCCGTGAAAGTCGAGATGGTCTTGGGTGAGGTTGGTAAACGCCGCGACGGCGAATCGAGTGCCCGAGACCCGGCCCAACTCCAGCGCATGGGAAGAGACCTCGGCGGCCACTGCGTCCGCTCCACTGTCTCGCATCGTGGCCAGCAGACGTTGGAAATCTGTCGCCTCCGGAGTGGTACGGGTCGTTGCGAAATGACGGTCTCCGAGTCTGGTGGCGATCGTGCCGATGAGACCCGCACTCCGCCCAGTTGCCGTGAGGATCGACTCTACGAAGTGGGTCACGGTCGTCTTGCCGTTGGTGCCTGTGACGCCAACGACCGACACGTCATTCGAGGGCCATCCGTGCACGGCTGCGGCCAACGGTCCCAGGGCCCGCCGAGTGTCAGCAACCATCAGCCGGGTCGCCGTCGTCTCCACCGGTTTGCTCACACAAACCGCAGGAGCGCCTGCCGCAACGGCCTGGTCAACGAAGTCGTGGCCGTCGTATCTGGCACCGACCATCGCCACATAGAGACTCTCCTCGTCCACCTGGCGAGAGTCGTGAGTGGCATCGGAGACGGTCAGGTCCCCGTTCCCCGAGACGATTCCGCCAACTTCCCGGGCAAGGGCTTCGATGGTTTCAGGAGCCATCCGGTGAGACCCCCAATCGGTGTAGCGCCTGCTCCATGATCTCGGCGAAAACCGGTGCGGCGGACCTGCCGCCAGTGCGGAACTCCTTGGACGGCGAGTCGATGACAACAGCCACGACAACACGAGGGGCGTCTATCGGCGCCATGCCAACAAAAGAAGCCCGAGTCTGCTCCGTGTATCGCCCCTCCTCGTTGAGCTTGTTGGCCGTGCCGGTCTTGCCTCCAACCCGGTAGCCATCGACCTGGGCTCCGGTTCCCGTGCCAGACTCCACGACCGACGCCAGCAGCTCTCGCATGAGGAGCGCCGTGGTGTCGGATACGACCCGGCGAGATTCGATCCCTGCCACCTCGGTATTCCCGTCACCGTCGATGGTCTCGGAGACGATGTGCGGCTGATTCCAGATGCCGTCGTTGGCTATGGCAGCGTAGGCCGCGGCCATTTGCAGAGGGGTGACGGCAACCGAATACCCGATCGCTGCAGATGCCCAGCAGGTGCCACATCCCGCCTCGAACCTCAGGATTCCAGGCGCCTCCGCCGAATAATCGATGCCGGTGTTCGAACCAAGGCCGAACTTCTCGATGTATGAGACCAGTCGCTCCTCCCCGAGGCGCTCGGCAATCATGATCGACCCGACGTTCGAGGATCTGGTGAAGATCTCCGCGACCGTCATGTCCTCTGTCTCGTGGCTGTCGAAGTCTCGATAGCAGCCCCACAGATCCCCCTGCCCGGTCTCACATGCACCTTCGAGGATCTCGAGCTCGTCTCCCACGTCTCGAATCAGGGTGCCCACGCCGACCTCTGCTTCCTCCAGAGCGGCCGCGAACGTGATCAGTTTCTCCGTTGAACCAGGCTCATAGATCCCACGAACCACGAAGTTGGTGAAAGAAGAACAAAGGGGGTCGTCTGACTCCTCGCATCGCGGGTCGACGGTCTCCCTCGTCTCGGGATCAAAAACGGGAACTCCCGTCATGGCGAGGATGCCCCCCGTCTCCACGTCCAAGGCCACCACCCAGCAGGAAGCAGCATCTGTCCTGTCGACAGCTTGCTTGCACGCCTCCTGGGCCTGGTACTGCAGGGGCAAGTCGATCGTGGTGTTGAGGTCGACGCCGGGGACCGCGGGCACGATGTCGCTCATGCCTTGGGGAATCGGCCTCCCGCTGATGTCCCGTTCGAACAGAGCGTGGCCCGGCGTGCCCCTGAGCACATCGTCGTAGACGTACTCGAGGCCTTCCTGGCCGTTGCCGTCGATGTCGACGAAGCCGGTGATATGGCTGGCCACCTCGCCTGCCGGATAGACCCGGGTCGACTCCGGCAACGAATACACACCGGCAAGGGCCATGCCCAATATCTCTTCGGCCAGAACCGGCTCCACCTGGCGATCGATATAGACGAAGTCTCGATCGGATGTGAGTCTCTCGAAGAGGACGTCCGGGTCGACACCGAGCAGAGACCCCACCTGTTGGGCCACCCAAAGCGGCTCCTCCACCTGCTCCGGCACCGCGTACAGGCTCTGAGCCTCGACGGTTAGCGCCAGGAGCTCTCCGTTGCGGTCGAAGATCTTTCCTCGCTGCGGAGCCAGGTCGCGTGTGACCAGCCTCTGCTCCAACCCTTGGTCGGCCAAGTCCGACGCGTGGACCACCTGCACCTGGACCAATCTGAAAGCCATGGCCACCCATGCCCCGAAGATGAAGAAGGCGATCAGACCGATTCGAAAACGCGGAGAAGTCCATATCCGGGCAGTCTTCGCTGCCACGGTCTCAGGTCTCCCGCCGCGACTCCCGGGGTCCGGGTGCTGCCACCCACCCCACGAGCCCGGCTCCAGCGCTGACACCGGTCCTTGTCGAAATCTTGCGGATCATTGGCTGCCGCCAAGCCGTCCGTTGGCGACAACTTCGGGACCTTCAGGAGAGAGGTCGACAACTATCTGGTTGGAGACTTGGGGCAGCACCATGCCCAGCCCTTCTGCAAGTGGGGCGATACGGGCCGGGTTTTCGAGACGGGCGACCTCCATCTTCAGCTCCTCGTTGAGGGCATCCTGTTCGGCGATCGCCTTCTCCAGGTCCGCTAGCTCGAACGCCGACTTGTCCAGCGACGTTTGGGCAAACCCCAGACCGAGGAATCCAACGACGGCAACAATGACGACGATGCTCCAAGGTGCCAGCAACCAACGCCTCAGCCCCTTGCGCCCAGGGACCACTCGAAGCCGCCGGCTATCTGCAGGGGACCGAAGTGGATGAGACGTCATGCGGCAACCTTCTCCGCTGCTCGGAGCAAGGCAGATCTAGCCCGATTATTGGAATCGATCTCGCGTTGTGACGGCCGTACCGGCTTGCGAGTGAGGATCTTCAGCTCTGACGATCGCCCACAGCCGCAGACGGGCAAGTCCGGAGGACATACGCAATCACGTGCGCCATCGGCGAACCGCCGTTTGACGATTCGATCCTCTAGCGAGTGATAAGAGATGGCAACGACTCGCCCAGCAGGCTCGAGAATGGCGATTGCGTGGTCCAATCCTTGGGAGATGGCTTCCAACTCCCCGTTAACGGCGATCCGTATGGCCTGAAAGGTGCGTCGGGCGGGATGACCCGCCCGACGCCTGGCCGCGGGGAGTGCCTCTGCGATGACAGTGGCAACCTGGCGCGTGGAAGTGTGGGGCCGACCGGCCACTAGGGCCCGGGCGATCCGAGGCGCCATCGGCTCTTCGCCGTATTCGCGGATGATCCGAGTGAGGTCGGCCTGGGACCAACGGTTGATCACATCGTCAGCCGAGATGAGAGCATCTGGGCCCATGCGCATGTCGAGCGGCCCGTCATGCCGGTACGAGAAACCCCGCTCGGCGTGGTCGAGCTGATGAGAAGAAACGCCAAAGTCGAACAGCACGCCATTGACCTTCTGCACACGTCCCTCGAGAAGAGAAGTCAGATCTCCGAGATTGCCCTGGATTGATTCGATTCCCAGATCCCCCGCCCGGGCCAGGGCATCGGGGTCTCGGTCGATCGCCACCAACTGCACTTCGTCTCCAAACTCGTCCAACAGCCGTCCGCTATGGCCGCCGCCGCCGAACGTTGCGTCGACCACAACACCCGGGATCACCGGAGCCATCAGCTCAACAACCTCTTCGACCAGGACGGGCCTGTGGTAGCCGTACTCGTCCCCAGCTCTGTCCTGGCTCATTGTCAGCCCCCCGGGCGCTGGTACCAATCAGTAAGCGGGCGGAGTCAGGGGCCTTCCAATTGGTTCCGGGGGGCTGACGATGGGCCAGCCAGTTCTCATGGGCGTTGGGTCAGTCGTCCTCCTCCAGGTACATCTCGTCACCGGCCGCTCGGTCTGCCGTGTGACCATCCCTGTTCCAAATCTCGACGTGGGTGAAGACCCCGATGACAGCCACCTCGGAGGCGAGCTCGAGACCTGCATATTCGCGAAGGTCCTCTTTGAGCAACACCCGCCCGGATTTGTCCGGAACCTGGGCGTCGGCTCCGGCGAAGACAGTTCTCGAGAAGCGGCGGCCCTCTTTGTCCTGCGGACGGCCCATCACCTCGGAGGCCTTCTCCAAGAAGTCCTCGGTCGCATGAACCGTGAGCTGACCGTCCTGACCCTTGGCGACGACACATCCCTCTTCGAGACGACGGCGAAAGCCGGAGGGCATGACGACCCTCCCTTTGCTGTCCAGGGTGTGGTAGTACTCACCAAGGAACACTTCGTCTCGTCTCCGTCCGTCTCCACTGCACGACCTCGCGGTCTTTTCGCAACCCGTCGCGACCCGCGCACCGCGACTTGCACGCCACTATGACCCACTTCCCCCCACTTGTCAACCTTTTGCTGCCACTATCAGTGACGTGCGTGACCTCAGTAGCCCCCCGGAGATTCGAGAATCCCAACGCCCCTTCACTTCAGGCTGCGGCGGGCGACTTCGATGGCACCAAAGATGGGTCGGATTTAGCCTTTCTGCATGCAACAAGGCGGTACAACCCGCGGCGTGGTGGTCGTTGACGCGCCATCCAACCTCGGTTTGAGGCCGCCTGCTCCCGGCGTGGTTCCCGGGTGCTACAAGGCGGGACGAGTGTTGCGGGAGAAGGGAATACTCACCGGACTCCGCACCGAAGACGCCGGGACCGTCGTGCCGCCGGCGTACAAACCAGAGTGGTCGCCCGGACAAGGCTCTCGCAACGCCGAGGCGATCGCCAGCTACTCGATCGCCCTCGCCGATCGCATCGCCTCTCTCATCGACCCCTCACGCCTGATCGTGGTGCTTGGTGGCGATTGCAGCGTCCTCATCGGTGAGGCATTGGCTCTCCGCCGACGCGGCCGGTATGGCCTTGCCTTCCTCGACGGTCACAGCGACTTCCGTCATCCCGCCAACAGCTCTCACATCAACGCGGCGGCAGGAGAAGACCTGGCGATCGTCACCGGCCGCGGAGACGACCGTCTCATCAACCTGGAGTCGATGGGGCCCTATTTCGAGGAGTCCGCGATCGCGGTCGCAGGACTCCGTGATTCCGATTCGGAGCTAGCCGAGCTGCGGGCACTTGGAATCCCGGTGTGGACAGCCGAGAAGGCCGAGGCAGAGCCAGGCACAGTCGGCGAGTCAATGATCGAGCACCTGGCCTCCTCCGACCTCAGTGGGTACTGGGTACATGTAGACGTCGACATCCTCGACGAGTCGGTCATGCCGGCGGTGGACAGCCCCTCGAAGGGTGGCTTGAGTTTCGAGAGCCTGCGGGTGCTCCTGGAAGGGCTATTACAGGAACGTCGGGCGGTGGGTGTCGATTTCTGCATCTACGACCCCGATCTGGACCCGGACCGGGTGGCAGGGTCGCTCTTGGCAGCCACACTGAACCAAGCCCTGAGGTCGGCTGTCTCTTGAGAACCGGACTCCGCCGGCAGCCATCCATCGCGGATACCCCCGTCGAGTGTGCTTGTCCTACCCAGAAACCGAGAGGACAAGCACACTCGACGGGAAAGGGGGCGCTCCGTGACCAGCTGATGTCGCCCACTCGCGCGGAGGAGTCAGGCGACTTCCAGATAAGGGCGCCAGTCCGGGTCCATGTGGAACCCGGCCGAGGCGTAGATCCAGGCGTAGCGTCTCGGCGGAGCCGGCTGCGTGGACAACCGCAACCCCGTCTCCCGGAGCATACGGTCGCCTTTGCGGATGTTGCAGCTTCGACAGCAAGCAACCACGTTCTCCCAAGAGTGGTCGCCTCCTTTGGACCGGGGAACAACGTGATCTATCGACTCTGCCGTTGCCCCGCAGTACTGGCAGCGGTAGCCATCACGGCCAAAGACCGCACGTCGGGTGACAGGCACCGCCCGTCTGTAGGGAACCTTCACATAGCGGGTGAGACGAACGATGGACGGCACTTGCATCGAGGCCCGCTCGCTATTCCACGTCTCGTCTTTGGGGACGACGACGGTCGCCTTTTGGCTGAGAATCAGGACGACAGCACGACGAGTCGTGACCACTGAAAGTGGCTCGTAACTGGCGTTTAATACGAGAACCCTGGCCATCTTTGGTCTTCTGAGGGACTCGACGTTACCAAGCAGGCTCGATATAGCCGCCTCAACTCCCCGAAGACGGCCTCCCCTGGAACGCCGGCACCTCGTCTGGTGCCAAACCAAGAGCTCGCCCCACGGCGAGGGCCAACGCTGACTCGAGCCCGTTGGTGGTGCCGGCCGAACCCGAATACCGGGTATCGCCGTCGCTCAACTGGATGGACAAACGGTCTCCCTCCCTGGCCAATCCCACAACTTCGAGTGGGATTCTCCCCACTACCTGACACCACGCATCCGACAAGCCCTGTGCAATCGCACCCGCGTTTGGGGACACGATTCGAAACGAGCGCACCTTCTCTCCGATGACCTCCACACGGGCACCTCCGCGGATCGGCGTGATTCGGACGTCGACATCGAGATCCTCGGTATCGTTCGCCGCAGGGGCACCTCGAAACCGGAGTTTGGGTTTCGCAGACCGGACTCCGTAGGCAACCAAGAGCGAGTGGACGCGCCGGGTGACTTCGACCTGATCTGCTCCCGGCTCCAGCCTGACCTTGATCCCACCAGCATCGATGTCGTCGAGATCGATTTCGACAGAGGCCACCCCGGGGAGATCCTCAAGGCGCGGTGCCAGGTTGGTCATCGCAAGCGCCTCATCCGTCGCCGCCATGACAGAAAGGCCAAGGCGTCTTCCGGATCGATCGCCGACATGGCATCGCCGTAGGCGGTATGAACCCTCCAGGTGACGTAATCCGAGGAGGGAAACACCCCACGATGAGCTCGAAAAGATACGGCGACACGGATGAACTCCGCGAGCAACACCGGATGACGGGCGAAAGCCCGCAGATGTCTCCCAATACCCAAACGGCTGTGCACCATTCGATTGCCCTTCCCCAGGGGGGTCAGTCTAGCCAACTAAACGGTGCCCCAAAGGTAGAGTCGCGAGCCAGCAAATCCCGGGAGCTTCCATTGCCAGAGCTGTCGCCGGAGGCGGTCGACCGATTCGCCAGCCGGTTCAATCGAATCGCCAGCAACGTCGAAACGGTCATACAGGGCAAGCGGGATGTTGTCGAGTTGACGGTCCTCGCCCTGCTGGCCGAAGGTCACGTCTTGGTGGAAGACGTTCCCGGTGTCGGCAAGACTCAACTGGCTAAATCACTGGCCCGCTCGATCGACAGCGTGTTCAACCGCGTCCAGTTCACTCCTGATCTGCTCCCATCCGACGTGACTGGCGTATCGGTGTGGGACCGACACAGCAACGAGTTCGAATTCAAGCCGGGACCGATATTCGCCAATATCGTCGTCGGCGACGAGATCAACAGGGCCAGCCCCAAGACTCAATCGGCTCTTTTGGAGGCAATGGAGGAGCGACAGGTGACCTCCGACGGTGTCACCCGGGCCCTACCGCTGCCGTTCATGGTGGTTGCGACACAGAACCCGCTCGAGCACGAAGGCACGTATCCCCTGCCGGAAGCTCAGCTCGACCGTTTCATGATGAGAGTGGTGGTCGGCTACCCGAGCAG
Organism: Acidimicrobiia bacterium; assembly: GCA_965216725.1. Taxonomy (GTDB): domain Bacteria; phylum Actinomycetota; class Acidimicrobiia; order Spongiisociales; family ZC4RG35; genus JACZUI01. The sequence goes on from CBDCGI010000023.1 coordinate 193,217, forward strand.
GGAGAAGGAGTTGGAGATCCTCGACGCCCACGCCATTCACTCCACCTTCCTCGACCTCCAGCCGGTGGCGACAGTCGAGGAGATACAGGACATGATCGCCACGGCGCGCGCTGTGACCGTCTCACAAGCGGTCAAGTCATACATCGTGGATCTCGTGGAGGGCACCAGAAACCACAGCGACATCATGCTCGGAGCCTCGCCCCGGTCTGCACTCTTCCTACAGAGGCTGGCCAGAGCTAGGGCAGCTTCGCAGGGAAGGGAGTATGTGATGCCAGACGACATCAAGGTCCTGGCCCATCCGGTGCTGGAGCACCGCATGGCGCTACGGCCCGAAGCTCAGATGCGAGGTGAGTCGCTACCAGGCCTGATTGACGAGATCATCGGCAGACTCCGAGTCCCCGGCACCACCTCCCGGATCGCCACCTGATGCCGACCCTCCGGGGGTGGGCAGCCACAGGGGCAGGTCTCGCCCTTCTCTTTCTGTGGTACGCATTGGGAGAGGCCGAGCTCCTCCTCACTGGTGCCTTCGTCCTCATTGCCCAGCTGGTTTCGGTGGGCATGGTTCGGCTGCGACGGCCGAGCGTTGCGATCAGCCGAAGGCTGGGCTCAGCCGTTGTGCACGACGGCGACACAACCACGATCACTCTCGCCGTGACCAACGTCGGGAGCCACTCTGCCAACAATCTGACCATCGAGGACGATGTGGCACGGCTCGGCGTTGCCAGCTTCGAGGTGGCAACAATTGAGCGCCGCGAAACGACTACGGCAACCTATCGCGTGACCTGCCGGCCGCGGGGCGTATACGCAGTGGGGCCGGCGATGGTGCGGGCGTCCGACCCCCTGGGCTTGGCCGAGATTCACGGAGCCGAAGGTCCCATCGACAGGATCGTTGTCTACCCATCGATCGAGACTCTCAACGGATTCCCGATCGTGCGCGGTCAGGACCCGTCGATGCAGGCCTCGCGTCCCGAGCACAGTCAGCGCGGCGGCGAGGATTTCTACACCCTCAGGGAGTACCAGCGAGGTGACGACTTGCGACGGGTTCACTGGCCCAGCTCGGCCCGAACCGACCAATTGATGATCAGGCAGCTGGAGACACCGTGGCAGGCGAGAGCCTTGGTCCTCCTCGATGTCCGAGCCAGCGCTTACGAGTCGGGGTGGGCCTTCGAGCGGGCGGTCTCAGGAGCAGCCACGGTGGTCACACATCTCATCGGGTCAGGATTCGACGCAGACCTCTGGGCCGGCGACACAGAGCCGATCGACGCAACCCGATACGGTTCGGCGATGGAGCGCCTCGCTCTGGTGACACCCGATCCCTCGATCGACATCGAAGCGGTTGCAAGTCGTATCCAGCAGAAAGGAGGCGGCGGCGCCCTGATCATGATCACCGGGGTCGCCGACCGTCCGTTACTGCACGTCCAACAGCTTCTTTCTCACGACTATCCGACAACGGTGCTCATGAGCGCCACGGAAGCTACAGCCCAGATGCTGGTCGGATTTCAACGCCTGGGCGTGGTCACCGTCTCGATGGATGAAGACGGTGCGTGGAGCCCGGCTTGGATGCAGGCAATGAGGTCAACATGGACAAACGCCTCGGTCGGCTAGCGGGCTTCGCCGCCTTCGCCTTGGTCCTCGCCAGGCTGGGGAGACTCATGGTGACCGAAGAGCCGGCTGCGGCGTGGCCGGTGGTGATGATGGCTTCCGTCTTCTTGGGGGGCGTCATCTGGTGGCTGCTTTCCCAGACCGTCTCGAAGCGTCCGCTGGCCATCGGGCTGTTCGCCCTCGCCGGGACGATTCTCTTCCTGAGGATCTCGGTGACAGAGACACTTTTCGCCGGCTTTGTGCCGACTCCCGACACCATCGAGACCCTGAGAGTGCTGATGGGCGACGCGATCGAGACGATTCGCTTCGGCTTGGCGCCCATCGTTCCCGACAACGGAGTTGTTGCAATCCTCGCCGTGGTGATGTGGGTCATCGGTGGCCTGTTCATGTGGGGCTCCACAAGCGGCCCGGTGCTGGCGATGGTCCTGCCCGGGTTCGCCCTCTACCTCCAGCTCGCCGTGATGGACCGCGAGCCCACCGGGCTGGCATGGATGGTCGGTTCGGTGATCGTCATCGGTCTTGGCATTGTGGCCGTCGCCCTGGAGAGGAGGGTGGAGAGTGGGAGGGTCCGCAACTCCGAGGGCAGGCCGATCGCCCGCCAGACACAGGCGGCTGCTCTCGTGCTCGCAGGCATTGTCGGACTCGGCGCCATCGCCACGGCGACCAGCGCCGCCGACCTGGTACCGGCACGAGGAAACTTCAGATGGCGATCGGGCACGGGATACGGGTCGGGCGGGTCTGGAATCTCCTTCGACCGCCTCGCAGACCTGCAGCAGCGGATCATCACCCGAAGGAACGAGGTGGTGTTCTCCGCAGTCCTGTCGCCAAATTCACCACCGGCCAACCAGATCTACTGGCGAATGGAGACTCTGGACACCTTCAACGGCGAAGCCTGGACATCATCCGGTCGCACCGTCGACTTCGATCTCGCGGGTTCAGTGGGAGGCGATCCTGCGCATCGCTACCAGGGCTCGACGACTGCCATCGCCGCCAACGTGCGAATCGAAGCTCTGCGGATGGCCCAGCTGCCCACACCCGGAGTCGCTGAGGAAATTGACACGAGTGCCTTCAATACCTCTGCACTTCAGATCGGGTACGACGGAGCACTCGTATATGGGCCCGAGTTGGGCCAAGACGACGAGTACACAATCCTGCGGGCTTCGCTCCCCATGTACGGCGGCGACGTGGCGGCTTTGGCCACAGGTTCTGACGGCGAGCTGACCCCACTGTTCGCCGCAGCAGCCGAAGCCGGAGAGTTCCAGCTCGGGCCCGACACCCGTGAGCCGACAACGCGGGAAGTACCGGCCGATCTGGAGAGGTACCTCCAACTTCCCGAAGACACGCCGTTGGGAATACTGGCCGAGGCGCTGGTTCGCACCGAGGGGGCCACAACGGACTTTGAAAGGGCTTGGCTACTGCAACATTGGTTCCGTGACAGCGGCGATTTCACGTACTCGGCCACAGTCAGCACCGGCCACTCGACGTTGGACTTGGAGGCATGGCTGACCGACTCCGGCAGCCTCAACTTCCGCACCGGCTATTGCGAGCAGTTTGCCGCTTCGATGGGAGTCATGGGCCGGGCGCTCGGCATACCAAGCCGAGTGGTTTGGGGGTTCACGCCCGGCCAGATTGTTCCTCAACCTGGCGGCGAAGACATGATCCAGGTGCGAGACAACAACGCTCACGCTTGGGTGGAGATGTGGATGGACGGGTTCGGTTGGGTCCGGTTCGACCCGACTCCCCGCGGCGGAGGGGTTCTACCGGCCAGCATGACCGCCGCATTCGACCCTGGCGCCTACCTGGACCAACCTGAAGCGCCCATTTCCGGAGCACCCGAAGAGCCCGGCTTCGTGGAACGTGGTTTTGAAGAAGGTCTTCCCGGCACCGAGACATCCGGGCCCGCAGCAGGTCCGTTCCCTTGGATCGCGGTGACGCTGGCCACGCTGGTCGTGGCAGCAATGGCTTTGATACCAACCATGAAGAGCCTTCGGCGGCGGAGGCGGATGGCCAGGATTCGAGAGGGCGATATCACCGCAGCTTGGGATGAGATCGTCGACCGGCTGTCCGACCTTGGGCAACCGGTTCCCCACAACGAGACTCCTTTGGAATTCGCCGGCAAAACCGACAGTTCACTGGTGTCGCTGGCGACCCGCTACTCGGCAGCGGTGTACGGCGGTAGGAACGGCACCGCCAACGAGAGTGACCTCGAGGTCGCTGAGGACTGGATCAAAAGGAGATACGAGGGCTCGCAGCGGGCCCGGGCCATCTTCAACCCGCGATCTCTTCTGGACCGCGACCGTTAGGGCTCAGCCCGATCCGGTCATCTCCTCCGAGACGTCGTCCTCGACTCTCCGCAACATCTCCAGGAATTGATCTCGGTCGAGCTCGAATTTCGTCACGTCCTCTTCGACCTGACGAGTGATCTCGTCAATGGCCACGAAAAACGCGAGTTGGCCTTCTCGCAAGGCGTCGAGCAACTCGCCTTCGTCCGAGCTGACGCGAAATATCGACTTGCCATCTGTGACCAGCTTCACGTCCGCCAGATGGTTTTCCATCTCGCCTTCTCGACGCAGATAATCCCAGGCACGACGAACCCGCTGTAGAGACATGCCGTTGTCTAGAAGGCTGCGTACGACTCGCAAGGCAACGAGGTCTCGGAACGAGTAGAGACGTCTGACGCCGGGTCGTCCTCCAGTCTCTTGAACTGACGGGATCACGAGGCCTACTCGATCCCAATAGCGGAGTTGATGATGTGTGCAATTAGCCAACCTGGCGGCCTGGTCGGCGGTAAATGCCTGCTCCACTGAACCTTCCTAACGCTTG
>CBDCGI010000024.1:0-109579 GCA_965216725.1 Acidimicrobiia bacterium
ATCTGAGAACTGACTGACTTGCGCCAGCCCGTTCTGCCCGGTTGTGGCATCAAGGACCAACAACACCTCATCAACTCGGTCCCCACCGGCAACACGATAAATCTTCTCCAACTCCGCCATCAGATTCCTCTTCGCGTGGAGACGACCGGCCGTGTCAACGATCACCACATCGTCGGCGCGCGCCCTGCTCGATTCCAGGGCGTCGTAGACAACCGCAGCCGGATCACCACCGACCTGCCCGGAGACGACGTGGATCCCAGAGCGGCGACCCCACTCTGCGAGCTGTTCGCCGGCGGCAGCCCGAAAGGTGTCTGCTCCGGCGAACAACACGGACTTGCCCTGTGTCTCCAGCATCGCCCCCAGTTTTCCGATGGTGGTGGTCTTGCCCGATCCGTTTACACCGACGATCAGAACAACCGCAGGCTGACCTTCGAGATGTAGCCGGCGATCCCTGCCGGAGAAGGCTGAGCGAAGCTCGTTGGCGAGCAAACTCCTGGCTTCATCCGTGGTGCTCGGCTGTGCGTCTTTGATGCGACGCACGATCTTCGTGGCTGACGTCGCTCCAAGGTCAGAGGCTATCAGCGCCTCCTCGATCCCTTCCCAAGTTTGTTCGCTGATCCCTGAGCCCCAGGAGTTCCTGAGCGCTGACCCCAGCGAGCGTGCGGCTTTGGCGAGACCTCGGCGATCGCCGGCAACCTCTGGTCGCGCCGTTGTCCCAACCGAGTCACGCCTACGCCGCAGCAAGACGACCAGAACCAGGGCAACCACCGCCACAACCAGGACGATTGCCAGAAGTGTGGTATCCATCAGTCAGATCGAGGTTGGATCAGGCAACCCGGTCCACGCCTCGAGTTGCCGAGACCGTCGACGACATCTCTTTGCGCACCGCCTGCGACGCCCCGCCTGGCTCCATGGTGATTCCGTAGAGCACGTCGGCCGATTCCATGGTTTGCTGTTGATGGGTGACGATCAGCAACTGGGCCCGCTCCCTGAATTCGTCCACGATGCGGATGAACCTCGCGAGATTGGAGTCGTCGAGGGCCGCCTCCACCTCGTCGAGCACATAGAAGGGGCTTGGCCTCGCCTCGAAGACGGCAAAGAGAAACGCCAAGGCGGCCAGGGAACGCTCGCCGCCTGACAGCAAGCTCAGCGTGCTGAGTTTCTTTCCCAGAGGCTGCGCGTCGATGACAAGGCCTGTCTCAGGATGATCGGGGTCCACAGCGCGGATCCGGCCGCGCCCGCCAGGGAACAGAACGCCGAAATACGTCTCGTAGGCGGCAGCAACCTCGGTGAAGGCCTCCTGGAACCGCTCCTGGATCTCCCGGTCGAGAGCGGCAATCACCTTACGGAGCTCGTTACGTGACGACTCGATGTCGGCCAGCTGTGACGTGAGAAACTCGTGCCTCTCTTCGAGAGCCTCGAACTCGCTGGCAGCGAGAGGATTGATCGGACCGAGCCGACGCAGAGTCGCCAGCTTTTCCTCGAGCACCAGATTCAGGTCTGTGTCGTCGTCGTAGTCCGGACGCTCTGCGTGGGCGGCTGCGTCAATGTCGGCGTCCGCATCGCGGCGCACCTCTTCCACCACCGATTCTCGGCGGAACGTGATCTCGGTCAGTCGAACCTCGATCCTCGAGACCCGCTCTCTTGCGTCCGTGAGGCGAGCCAGCGCCGACTCGTTCTCCTCTCGCAGGGCAGTCAGTTCTCCCAGTACCCGGCTGTTCTCATCACGCAGCTGGTGCTGACGCTCTCTCAACTCCTCGAGTCGGCGTCCCAGGACCTCGATGGAACGCTTGGAATGACGAACGACCTCGGTGAGAGCAGCAACGTCGAACTGGCCCACGCCGGAATCGTCGATCGTAGCCAAATCGGCTTCGATCCTGCCCACTCGCTCTGACAGCATTCGTCTTCGCTCAGACAAGGTCTCGGCTTCGGTCGCGGCCTCCTGCCATGACGCCCTGGCAACTTCGCGCCGAGCCGCGACATCGATCCGTTGCGCCTCCATCTCGGACCAGGCTTCCATTCGGGCAGCCTCCTCGCCCTCCAGCGCCTCGAGGCGCTCGGCCAACGAACCGCTTTGACGTTTGCGGGCGGCAATGCCTTCGGCCAGCGATATCCGTCGCTGGGCCAGACGTTCTTGCTCCTCCCGGAGCACGTCGACTGATTGCACCAAGCGCGCCATCGCCTCGCTCTTTCCGGATAGGGCAGCCTCCGCAGACTCCAAGGCCACCAGGGCGGCACGTTCGGCCTCGCGGCTCTTTTCGAAGTCTCGTTTTGCCGTTGCATGTAGAGACTCGGCGCGGGCCACGCTCGTGGCAACCTCGTCGAGAGAGGCAATTGCCGCCTCGAGCATCGCAGGACCAGCGCTTTCGGGGTGAGCAAGGTAGACGCCATGAGGCGAGACCAGATCTCCCTCGGGCGTCACCGCTCGTAAGTTGTTGTGCTTGCCGACGAGCCGCCATGCTGATTGCCAGCCCTCGACAAGAAGAACGTCTCCCAACAAGACAGCGGCTAGTTCGCGGTCGGCCCGGGGCCCTAACTTCTCGACCAGGGCATCCACTCCGGATTCGATGGCGACCTGTGTGGCAATGGCTCGGGCGTCCTCGCTTCCCGTCACCACACCGACGCCTCCCAGCCCGGCCGACTTGACATCTTCAACGGCCGTTGCCAGTTCCTCGCCACGAGCGAAGACAATCGCTCCGACCCAGCCTCCAAGCGCCGACTCGACGGCACGTTCCAGCCCACCTGGAACATCCAATCGAGATATCACCGAGCCCATAGAACCGGCTGTTCCCTCCAACTTCCGAAGGGCCTCTGGGTCGATTGAACCCTCGAGAGTCGCTTCGATCGCTTCGACCCGCGCCTTGGCGGCAGCCTGGTCGAGACGCACCTCTGTCAGTTCCTCCGCAGCGTCATCCCAGACCTCTTGATCGAGCTGCCTGGTATCCGTCGCAGACTCGTATGCCACCGACAGCTCCGACAACCGTTCATCGATCGTCTTGACTTCCTCATTGATCCTGTCGACCTCCGTGGTCTCGTCGAGGACCTGGGCGTCGACAACTGCGAGACGTTTGCCGATCGCCGCCTCTTCGCGTTCGTCCCGGATATCGGCAGCTTTGAGAACGCTCAGTTCTCCCCGCAGCGCTGCCGCGGCCCCTTCGGGGGAAAGCGAAGCTTGAGTGGCCATGGCCCGCTCTTCGTCTTCGAGCTGGCGGAACTCCCGCTCCCTGACAGCCGCGACCCGGGTTGCCTCGGAGGCAAGTCCGTGGATCTTGTCCAGCTCACTGGCTATCGATTCCTTCTCCCGCTCCAGATCCTCCGTGCGCTCGACTACCGCCTCCCGGCGACCGGTCGCCGCTCGAACCCGCTCATTGGCGACCGAGCCCAAACGTCTCAAACGCTCGATCGAGGTCTCGATTCGGGCCGCAGCGGCCGTGTCTTTCTCCAGGTCGCGCCCCACTCGCTCCGCCTGCGTGGTTGTGTCGGCGAGAAGGGACGACTGAGAAGCGACGCGAGCTTCACCAGTCGCGATCTTGGCACTGAGGTCTTCCTTCTCCGCATTTAGCGCTTTCAGTTCGCCGTCAAGCGCCTGCAAAACCTCTCTCGCCAGATACAGCCTGAGGTCGGCAACCTCGGCTTTGATCCCGTCGTACCGCTGTGCGGCACGAGCCTGCCGCTTCAGGGGACGCATCTGCCGCTCGAGCTCTCGCACGAGATCTTGAAGACGGATCAAATCATCATCGGTCTTGTGGAGGCGCCTCTCGGCCTTCTCTTTGCGTCGCCGATGTTTGAGGATGCCAGCGGCGTCCTCGATGATGGATCGGTGTTCCTCCGGCGAGGCGTTGAGCACCTTGTCGACCTCACCCTGCCCGATGATGACGTGTTGGTTTCTACCTATGCCCGAGTCGCTCAACAGCTCCTGGACATCGAGCAGGCGACACCCGACTCCGTTGATCTCATAGTCGGATGAGCCGTCTCGATAAAGCCGCCTGGTTATCGAGACCTCGTCGAGATCCAAGGGAATCTTCCGTTGCTCGTTATCGATGACGAGCGTGGCTTCGGCCCGATTCAGGGCAGGCCGGGTTGCAGTGCCGGCGAACACGACATCCTCCATCTTTCCTGTGCGGAGGGCTTTGGTGGACTGGCTCCCCATCACCCATGACAGGGCATCCACGAGATTCGACTTTCCCGATCCGTTGGGGCCCACCACCACGGTGACCCCCGGCCGAAACTCGAGATGGGTTCGATCCGCGAAAGATTTGAAGCCGACGAGCTTCAAGGACTTCAGATACACAGTTGATTCCTGGCGAATGACAAGGTTGTGATTCAGGAAAAGGCTAACACCACGGACCGCATCAGCGGTTGTTCGACGGGTTCGGATAGATGAAGAAGTCTTTGAGCGTTTCGTCTGCTGCGACGTTGTCCGACTCGACCCCAGCAACATGAGCCATAGGAGGGCCGGTCCAAAGCCAATCAATCAGCCGGTCCACGGACTCCGGCTCACCCTGCGCCAGCACCTCCACCCTGCCGTCGGAGAGATTGCGAACCCAACCCACAAGGTCCAGGCTCCGCGCCGAGTGCCGGCACGACTGACGGAACCCCACACCTTGGACTCGGCCCACTACCAGCGCCCTGACCGTCTTCTGCGTCACTGCCGCTCCGCCTGGCAAGAAGGGCAGAAATGGGTGGAACGGGACCTGACGGTGACACGCGTGATTGGAGTGCCACACCGTGAACAGGGCAGGTCTTTCCGCCCGTATGCCTGTAAATGCCCCAGGTTCTCCCCGGCCTCTCCGTCGGGTAGGAGATAGGCGAGATCATCGAGGCTGGTGCCGCCATGGGTCAGAGCCGCGGACAGAACCACGCGAATCGCACCCAGAAGCTCGTCCAGCTCGGCGATCTCGAGCGACCGGCCCTCCCTGAGGGGGTGAATCCGGGCAACATAGAGGGCCTCGTCTGCGTAGATGTTGCCCAGGCCCGCGATCAGGGACTGGTCGAGTAGTAGGGCTTTGACAGGCGCCGTCCTGTTCTGGAGGGCTTGGCCTAACTCCTCGGACGTCGGTGGGGACTCCCATGCGTCCGGGCCCAGACGTCCGATGGAGGATTCCGAAAGCTCCGCCGACTCGTATACGGCCACAAACCCGAAAGTCCTCGGATCTACGAACCGGATTTCTGAGCCGCTCTCCAAAAGGCAGCGGAAATGCGTGTGAGCGGCCTGGTTTCCGTCGATCTGGAACCTTCCCGACATCCCCAGATGAGCCACCAGCACCTGGCCGTCATCGAGGCCGGCATGGAGGAACTTCCCGGTCCGTTCCAGACGATTCACCTTGCGAGCCAGCAGTCGACTCTCGACCTCGCCCGGGCTCGAGTTGTGCCGCGCCGTCCGAAGGTGGCTCACCTCGACTTCGCTCATCGTCCAGCCCTCCCAGATCGGGGCGAGGTGACGTCTGGTGATTTCCACTTCGGGAAGCTCGGGCATTTGGTCGGAGGGTCCGGTGAAACTGCGGGTACCGTACCGGCCCGATGCACATACAAGCTCGGACCATGGCCGAGATGTTCTCGGACGGGATGAACTCTCTCGTAGCCTCATGGAAAAGCCTGGTGACCCCGGCCCTTGCAGCCTCTTTGGTGCTGGGAGTCGTGAGCATCGTTGCCTTGGGCGCCACGGGATCCCTGGAATTCTTCGAATTGGTTTTCAACGACCCCGAATCGCTGGACGGGCTGACCAACCAAGAGCTATCCGATTTGTTCTATCCGGTCTTGATTGCAGGGGCAATCGGCCTCCTGGCGCAAATGCTCTCCTTCTCCTTCATCAGCGTCGCAACTCACACTGTGATCGCGGCGTCCATGAATGGTCTTCTGGTCACCGGTGGCGACGCATCCAGATTCGCCCTGTCCAGGCTGCCCACTGTGATCGTCGCCAACATCATCATCGTGGTCCTCCTGGTTGGCGGATTGTTCCTGTTCATCATCCCCGGCATTTGGATAGCAGGATCGGTCGCTGTCGTCATGGCCGTGATCGCCCTAGAACCAACTGGCCCCGCCAGATCGATTGGGCGTAGTTTCCATCTCGTCAGGGGCCGCTGGTGGCCAACCGTCGGGTTCGTCTTGGTTGTGGGGTTGATCGCCGGTGTCTCGATGCAACTGGTGCAGTTCGTTGCTGTTCCGCTACTAGCAGTAGGCACCCCGGGCCCAGCTCTTGGCGTGGTGTACGTGTTCGGCGTGTTGGTGCAGGGCTTCGTCACCGCGGCTGTCGCCACGATGATCACCGTCCTCTACGTCGACCTGCGGGCCCGCAAGGAGCAGATCACAACTGAGGATCTGTTTCCAGCGACACCAAGGCCTCTTTAGCCGCGTTCTGCTCGGCTTCCTTCTTGGAGCGGCCGGCTCCTCTTCCGAGGCTTTGCCCATCGACGAAAACCTCTGATTCGAATTGCCGCTCGTGGTCGGGGCCGGAGCCCTCGGTCTGATACACCGGCCGGGATCCGTTTTGCGCCGCGCTCTCTTGCAGTCTGGTCTTGTAGTCCTTGATCCCCGGGGTCTTGGCCCGTTCGACAATGCGGTCTCCCCAAAGCTCGATCACCAGATCCCGAGCCGGAGGCAGGCCACCGTCGATGAAGACAGCGCCGATGATCGCCTCCATGGCATCGGCCAGAATCGAGTCCTTGTCCCGCCCTCCGGACCGCTCCTCCGAAGGAGACAACTCCAGTTGACTCCCCAGACCTATCGACCTCGCCACACCCGACAGTGTGGGACGGCTCACCACGGCTGCGCGGACCTTCGCCATCTTGCCTTCAGAGAGGTGCGGAAAGTCCCCGTAGAGCCGGCTGGTGACAATCAACTGCAACACCGCGTCGCCGAGGAATTCGAGACGCTCGTTGTCGGCGCGGGCGGGATCATCAGAGCTCACCGACCTGTGAGTCAGAGCAATTCTCAGAAGGGATCGGTCTCGAAACTCGTAGCCGATGGCCTCTTCGATGCTCACAGTTGAGCGATGCGCATCGCCATCTGGCCCGGCAGGTCCTTTTCAGCTCCCTCAGCGGCGAGCGAAAGGGCGTTGCAGATCGCGGTCTGGTTTGAGGAGCCATGGCAGATGACGACGGTCCCTTTGATCCCGAGCAGGTGGGCACCGCCATAGGTCTCGTAATCCATCCGCTCCCCTACTCGTTGCAGCACCGGGGCGACCGCCACCTGTGCCTCTGCAGGCAATGCTCCGATCTCCTCCCGGGTGTAGCGGGTGACGATCTGGGCCATACCCTCCATCGCCTTGAGCAGTACGTTTCCGGTGAATCCGTCAGTCACGATGACGTCGGCCCGATCGACGGCGATGTCGCGCCCTTCGACGTTTCCGATGAAGTTCATCATGCTCGCCTCAAAGAGATCGTACGACTCCCGCTCCAGATCGCGGCCTTTGCCTCGCTCCTCGCCGTTGGAGAGAAGGCCCACCCGGGGAGACTCGACGCCCAGCAACAACTCGGACATCACCGATCCCAAGACTCCGAACTGGACCATTTGTGTCGCCTTGACTTCGGGGTTTGCCCCCATGTCGAGCATGACAGTAGGGGTGCCAGGAGTCGGGATCACAGACGCTATCGGGGGTCGGGAAACCCCCCTGACCCTGCCGACGACGATGGCGGCCGCGGCCATCGCGGCCCCCGTCGACCCGGCAGACACGAATCCCGAAGCGTCGCCTCTTGCCACCAGTCCGGCGGCGACCACGATCGATGCCCCCGGCTTTTCCCTGAGAGCCCGTGTCGGGTCGTCGCCCATGGCTATCACGTCTGGTGCGCCCACCACGGGCAGGTCCGCCTCGTGGCGTTCGAGCTCTGACTCGATGACCTCTTGTCGACCGACCAGGACGACCTCCACGCCTTTCGCTGCGGCGTCAACGGCGCCGGCGACGATCACCTCAGGTGCGTGATCGCCCCCCATCGCGTCCAGAGCGATACGGGCCAATGTCAGTCGGCCTCGATTACCTCACGGCCGCGGTATGTACCGCATTCACGGCACGCGCGATGAGGCAGCTTGGGCCTCCCACATTGCTCGCAGGCGGCCGTGGTGGGACGACTGACTTTCCAAGCCGCTTTGCGCTGCCGGGTACGCGACCGCGACATCTTTTTCTTGGGCACCGCCATCGAGCGCACTCCTTGGTCTAGGAATCGAATAGATCTTTAAGGACGGAGAAAGGCGAGGCGGAATCCTCTCCGTGACCGTCGCAAGGGTCAGTATTCAAGTCGTTTCCACACGCTGGGCAAAGTCCCATGCAATCGATCCGGCACCGCGGGGCCGGAGGCAACGCCAGCGCCAGCTCGTCTAAAGCGGGTGGACCCATATCCACGAAGGCGTCGACGATCGCATAACCATCGTCGTCCGCGACCAGGCCGAAATACTGCTGGGCCTCGACGACAACTCCTTCTTGCCAGGTCTTGGTACACCGGACACATGTCATTGATGCCGTGGCCGATACTTCGAAAGAGGCGCGAACGGAATCCGACATCCCTAGAACCGCTCCGGCAACGGTCATCAGGTTTTCGACTCGGGTCTCGCCGAGTCGCAGGCTCACCGGCCGTTGACCGGAAAAAGGACGTTCCGTTCCGGGTTTGCCGAGGAGGTCCCCAACCGGAACCATCAGGCTGTCGTCACTCGCGGCGGCCGTCACCTCAAATGGGGACGTCGGGCGCCTTGGGCCGGGCCTGGTGGAACTCGTTGCGTGCCGCCTGAATCTGTCCCATCGTCTCGCCGAGCAACGACTCGATCCGCTGCAGCTTCTTCTCGATGTCATCTTCGGTTTCGAGGCGGAGTCTTCTGGCTTCGCCCTCGGCTCGGCGGACCAAGACATTGGCCTCCTCCACCGCCTCGGCAACGATGTTGGAGTCGGAGACGAGCTCGTCTGCTTCCTTGCGAGCCCTGTCGACAATCTCACGCGCCTTCTCATTGGTTCTGGCGATGAAGGCCTCACGCTCTCTGACCATCCATCGCGCCGCCCTCAGCTCATCCGGCAGATCAGCCCGAATCTGCTCGAGATTGCCCAAGAATTTGTCCCTATCCACGATGATGTTGCCCGAAAGTGGCACCGACTTGGCCTCGTGGAGATGGACGATCAGATCGTCGACCAGGTCCTGCAGGTCAGCGACGTCGGGGGCAGGTGCCGCCTCCTCGGGGTCGGGCACGAGATGTTCCTCGATCTCCTCTTGGGGGACCTTGCTTTCTTCGCTCACTGCATTCTCTCCTTGAGCGCATTCTCGACGATGTCCGGCACGAGTCGGCTGATTTGGCCACCGAGCTTGGCAACTTCTTTGACCAACGAGGACGAGACGAAGCTCCACTCAGGACGGGTGGCCATAAAGACCGTTTCCATACCCGTCAGATGAGAATTCATCTGGGCCATTTGCAGCTCGTAGTCGTAGTCGTCGGCCGTGCGAAGACCTTTGACCACGACGTCGGCTCCCTGATCGCGGACGTAATCGACCAACAAGCCGGAGAAACTCGTCACCTCTGCGGTGTCGCCGAGAATGTTGCGCAACAATTCGACCCTCTCCTCGACTGTGAACAGAGTGTCTTTTGAGGGGTTCGCTATCACCGCAACCTGCACACGGTCAAAGGCAGACACAGCCCTCTCGATAACGTCGATATGGCCGTTGGTCGGCGGATCGAAGCTGCCTGGGCACAGAGCTGTGGTCATCGGTCTCAGTCACTTGTCTCGTATATCAGGATTCTTGTATCCCCGTAGCGCCTATTGGTGGCAACCCGCCAGGTTTCGGGTTTGGGCGGTACTTCATCACTGTGTCGTCGGGAGGCCACCACCCGGCCATCGCCATCAATCAGGGGTTCGAGCCAAGCCAGCTCCTCCCCCAAATCTCCGCTGGGGAGATCCCATGGTGGGTCGATGAAGACGATGTCATAACCCGGCTCGGCGCCGGCGAGAAAAGCCCGGACCGGCCGAGCCACCACCTCGCCACCAAGATCGAGCAGGTCGCGGTTCTTTCTCAGCGCTCCCAATGCACGACGCCCGGACTCGACGAAAGTCGCCTCCAGGGCACCTCGTGACAGAGCCTCGAAACCGAACGACCCTGACCCGGCGTAGAGATCGAGCACTCGGGAGCCGACAACTCGGTCACCAAGCATGGAGAAAACGGCCTCGCGAACCCGATCAGTCGCCGGCCTCGTCCCTTGGGTGTCAGGAGCTTCGATCCGTCGGCCTTTCGCCGTGCCGGCAATGATTCTCACGACAGCGAGCCTTCCCCATGAAGGCTCATGAACAACTTGACGGATGGACCACAGGAGCGCATCGGCCCGCTAGCTCCTGAAGAGCCATTCGACTTGCTCGCCGAGCATGGCGCGGACCTCCTCACGGAGTTGAGGGTGGTCGCTGAGTCTGGGATCAGCGGCCACCATGGCGAAAGCGTCCCGTCGGGCTTCCACCAGCACGTCGAAATCCTCGAGGATGTTGGCGAGACGAAGGTCGGTCATCCCGCTTTGACGGTTGTCGAAAACCGTCCCCTGACCCCTGATGCGAAGATCCTCCTCGGCAAGCCGGAACCCGTCGTTTGTGGCCACCATTGCGTCGATCCGTTCAGTGCCCTCGGGAGTTGAAGGGTCGGCAAGGAGAACACACACACCAGGGTGCTCACCACGACCCACTCTGCCCCGGAGCTGGTGGAGTTGGCTCAGTCCGAAGCGATCCGCGTCCTCTATCACCATGACCGTCGCGTTGGGCACGTCGATCCCCACTTCGATGACCGTGGTCGAAACGAGGACATCGATCTCTGCGGCGCGGAATCGCCCCATCACCTGTTCCTTTTCCTCGGATTTGAGTTGGCCGTGGATGAGGCCGACACGCAAGTGAGGCATCAGGCTCGACAGCCGCTGGTGTTCGGCAGTCGCCGATGCAGCCTCGACCTTGGCACTGTCCTCGACGAGCGGGCAAACAACGAAAGCCTGTCGACCCTCCATGACCTGGGTTTGAACCATGTCCCAGGCCACCTGTTGGTCGGCCATGGTAAGAACCCGCGTGTCGACTGGATTCCGACCGGGCGGCATCTGATCGATGGTCGAAACGTCGAGATCTCCATACAGCGTCATCGAAAGCGTCCTCGGAATAGGAGTGGCCGTCATGATGAGCAGGTCGGGATCGACCTCGGTGGCTTTCTCCTTCAGCTTCACCCGCTGGGCCACGCCGAAGCGATGCTGCTCGTCGATCACTGCCAAGCCCAGCCTTCCAAACTCGACTCCCTCCTGGATCAGGGCGTGAGTGCCGACGAGCACGTCGACCTGGCCTGCAAGCACGTCGGTCAACAACTCCTGGCGCGTGATTTCCGGGTTGTAGTTGGCCTTCGCCTTTGAACCGGTGAGCAGCGCTAGATGAACCGCCGGCCCCTGTCCCCCGAAAAGGCTCTCCATACCCAGCTCCGACCCAATTGCCAGCAGATCCGGCGACATCTCAGCATCAGACAACAGAATCGACACCGCCAGGAAATGTTGTTCGGCAAGAACCTCTGTCGGCGCCATGACTGCCCCTTGCCAGCCCCCTTCAACGGCGGCGAGAAGGGCAGCCACCGCAACCACCGTCTTCCCCGACCCGACTTCTCCCTGGAGAAGGCGATGCATCGGGTGCTTACCTGCGAGGTCTTCGCCTATCTCGGAGAGAACCCGACGTTGGGCATCCGTCAGCTGATAAGGAAGGCCGTTGAAGAATCTCTTCGTCAAAAGGCCTGTTGGCTCATGGGCAATTCCTGTCGCATCCTGCATTTGCCTTCGTTTCTGCAAGGCCAGGGCCAACTCCAGTCGAAAGAGCTCGTCGTAAACCAGGCGCCGCCGCGCCCGTGCCACATCTTCGAGAGACTCGGGGAAATGGATGTCAGCGAATGCCTGATCACGCGGGATCAAGAACCTCGCCTCGAGCAGGTCGGAAGGAAGAGGATCCTCGATCGGACGGGCACGTTGCAACGCATTGTGCAGCGACCTCCGCAAGACCCCGGGCGAGAGTTTCGCAACCGAGGGGTGGATTGGAACCACCCGACCGGTGCTCAGAGACTCCGCCGGCGAGCTGAGAACATCGATCTCTGGAGATCGCATCTGGAGGCTGCCCCTGTATGACTCAACCACCCCCGACGCCGCCACTTGAGTGCCGTCTGTCAGCTGATTGATCCGGAAAGACTGGTTGAACCAGACGGCCTTGATCCGCGCTGTATCGTCGCTGATGAACGCTTCGATGATCTGGAGATTTCGACGGGGACGTCGCGATTTAACCCCTGAAACCTCGCCGATGACCGTCACCTCCGATCCAAGCGGTGTCTTGGAGATGGGCGTCCTGAGCGAACGATCGATGTAGCGGCGAGGAACGTGATGGAGAAGATCGGCAACATGGCGGATGCCAGCCTCTTCCAGGTCGCGAGCACGGCGGGGACCGATCAGTTTCACTTCCGACGTGTCGATCTCGGTTAGGCGAGTCAAAGTGGCCACGACAGCCCACGGTACAACCCGGCTGGGACTTGGCCGGGGACACGGCTATCCTTTCGCTCCGGTCAAGCGGTCGAGCCCGCTGGGCCTTCTGATTCGTTCCAGGAGTCTTCAAATGTCTTATAGATGTGAGATATGCGGCAAGGAGCCCAGCTACGGCAAAACCGTGAGCTTCTCCCACAAGCGCAACAACCGGCGCTGGCTGCCAAACATCCAGAAGATCCGTATACAGCACGGTTCGAACACTCGTCGGGCCCGGGTGTGCACTTCCTGCATCCGTGCCGGGAAGGTCGTCAAGGCCGGATAATGCTCCAGGGGGTTGTCAAGACCTACGACCCTGTGACCGGTGTCGGCATCGTGGTTCGCGACGACGACCAAAGTGAAGTCTTCCTCCGTCCCGGCTCGCTGTCCGGGTCAATCTTTCGCTCCCTGCGCCAGGGCCAGCGGCTCGTATTCGAGACTGTCGAGGACGAGGGCATGCTCTACGTGTCAGACGTCGGCGTCGGCCAGGACGGCTATTAGCCGCCGCCAAACCAAGCATGCCCACATCCGACTAGGGTTGCGGCCCCAACCGCAGGAGGAAACCAATTGGTCCAGGCCTACGTCCTGATCCAAACCGAGGTGGGCAAAGCAGCCCTCGTCGCAGAAGCAGTTAGAGAAATCCCCGGGGTCGAAGCCGCCGACGACGTGACCGGACCCTACGACGTAGTTGTCAAGGCGAGCGCCGAAGACGTCGATTCCTTGGGCAAACTGGTGGTGGCGAAGATCCAGGGTATCGAAGGCATCACCCGCACACTCACCTGCCCGGTAGTGCACCTCTGATCCGACCGGCCTGATCTTGAAGTAGGGCCGGCGCCGCCGGTCCTTCTTCGTTTGCGAGCCGCTACCCCAGTTTGGAGGCGATTGTGCCCGCGCTCCGCAGGGCCGTCCCGTCGGAGCCCGCGACCGAGAAGACGCGGACTGGCTTCCCATCGGCCTCAGCCACCATGTCCGAAAACAATTGTTCTCTTGTGAGGGGTGGATCTATCCACAGATAGGCAGCCATCGAACCGGGAATGGTGTTCACCTCGTTGACAAACACTTCACCGTCTCTTTCCAAAAAGTCGATGCGAGCGATGCCACGCAACCCAGCGACATCGGTTACCCCACGCGCCAAGCTGGCGACCGACTCGGCCACAGATTCACTCATCTCGGCCGGCAACTCCCGGCCGCCACTCACCTCGCCTCCCCACGCCAAATACTTCTGGTCGTAGGAGTAGATCCCGTGGGGTGCCCTGACGGGAGCCTCCACGGCAGACATCTGCCACTCGGGGAAGGTGCGCACAGCCACCTGTAGGTCACGGCTCCCGGCGAGGAACGGCTCCACAACGGCACCTTGATCGAAATAGGAGGAGGCCTTGTTCAAAGCAAGGACCGTGTTCCAGTCATCGGCGATCTCGATTCCTATCGAGGAACCCCCAAAGCGGGGTTTGACTATGTATGGGGCGTCAAAACTCGGAGCCGTCTCTTCGCCGGTGGACACCAGCGTGCGGGGAAGAGTTGGGAGCCCGGCCGCCGACATCGCTGCCGCAAAGGCCAGTTTGTCCATTCCCAACGCAGAGGCAGCCTGTCCGGGACCGGTGTATCGAAGTCCGGAGAGATCACACAATCCCTGAAGCGTCCCGTCCTCGCCGGGACCACCGTGACATGCGATGACAACCGCTGACAACGCCAGAGGCTTCTTCTTGGCCAGGAGGCCTTGGCCCGGCGCGGCCACGAATGACAGCTCAGTTGATCTTCTCGGCGCTCCGTCTACGAAATCGGCGGCCTCCAAACCGGAATCCACCAGGTACCAGTCGCCCGATTTGGACCAGAAGACGGGGTAGACATCTCCGAGGGCACGGGTCACTTGGAGGCCGGTGAGAATGGAAATGTCGTGTTCATCAGAAGGCCCACCGAAAATCACTGCTGGCTTTGACATTCACACCTCATGGATAATGATCGGGTAGGTCGTTTTCATACAAGACCACGTCCCCCTCGCCCAGGTGTTCCCTCACCCAGGCCACGGCTTGGTCCCGCGAACCGACGACGGTAATTGACGCGTTCCCGCCTGCGGCGCCTCTGAGCAACGCCGTTCGATTGGTGCCACCCACTATCAGCAAGTCGTCGGCCACGGCGGCCGCCCGCCTGGCGAATTCCTCGTTTTCCGTATCCTGCCGCGGACCCAATTCGACCATCCCCGGGGTGACAACTGCGGTCCGAGAGTCCCCGGCCAGCTGTGACAGCCTTTTCAACGCCGATTGTGCGCCGACGGGGTTTGAGTTGTAGGTGTCATCGATGATGGTGACACCCCTCTCGTTCTTGGCCACGGCCTGGCGATGGGCGGTGACCGGCAGCTCTCCAAGCCCAGGCGCAAACTCAACCGGCTCCAAACCCAACGCAAGACAGATCCCGACGGCTACACATAGATTCGTGGCGAGGGCCTCCGCAGGGATCTCCGCGACTTCTTGGTCATCGACCATCAGTCGCCCACCGTCGACATAGACCCGCGTCGTGGGCGTGGCTACCTCGATGAGATCAAGTTCAACGCTCCGCCGCTCGGCAAGCTCGGCTAGCAACGGGTTGTCAACGGCGATCACCCCGAGGTCCGCCCGGTCGAGGATCTCCGATTTGGCTTCGACGATTCGCTCCTCGGTGCGAAACCTCTCGAGGTGCACCGGGCCGATTGAGACAATGGCCCCCACCTTGGGAGGGATCCAGTTGCAAAGCTCCGCTATCTCGCCCGGGCCATAGGTGCCCATCTCGGCGATGAAGACCTCGGTGCCCGGCACGAGCTGCTCGTTGATCGCCCGCGCCAGCCCCATGCGGTTGTTGAACGATGCGGGACTGGCCACGACCCGCCGCGACTTCCCCAGGAGGTGCGCCAGATAGGCCTTGGTGGATGTCTTGCCGTATGAGCCGGTGATGGCAACCACATCGGCCCCCGAACCTCGGAGTCGGGTTGCGGCCCTCTCAACCCATTTCGTCCCTAGGCGGTGCTCCCATGGATTGAGGATCAACAAACTGAGATCGACGATCGACGGAAGACTGAACAGGGCCACCACCACCACTAGCGGCGCCGACATGAATCCGCCCACGACGTACGCGAGGAGGATCAGAATCGCGGTGAGACCAGCGAGTCTCCGCAGCCGGCTGGTCCAGGCGAGCGAAGAGGTTCGGCCCCGAACAGCGAGCCCGACCGGCCCGAATTGGGCTGCGGCCACCAGAAAGCCGTACCAAGGTGACCAGAACGTCCCGACGACTCCGACGGCGGCCAACAAGACAAGACCCCGGTTGACCGGACCGTGGCCCCACCACCGCAGCGCAAACCTTGTCGTCGCAGGTGGCAGGTAGTGCTCCCTCTGCGCAACCCGAAGCCATCGCAAACCTGCAGGCACAGAGCTCAGGGCGCAAGCTGTTACCAGTGCCCAGGTCACGAATCAAGTGCCTCCGCTATCAAATCCCGGAGTGGCGAGACGGCCTCGACCGGGGTGTGATGGCCCACACCATCGACGAGGTCGAGCGTGGCCGACCCCCCGGAAGAGAGGATGATGTCGAGAGCTTCCCGTCCCACTTGGGCCGGTACTTCGTGATCTTCGCTACCCCACACCATCGCAACGGGAACACCAAGTCCGGCAAGCTCTGATTCGTAGGACTCGTTGACCACCTTGACGAGAATGTCCCGCATGATTCCCGTCGCGGCCCGGTAGTCGGCCGACCCCCTCTTGCGTTTCTCGGTTTCCATCCTCTCGTCGCTGAGCAGGCCAAGACGGTTGAGATACTTGGCCAGTCGAAAGGCTGCTGCCGGTTTTGCCGAACTCCCACGACGCACCAACGGGACCCCGGTCAGGACCAGAGATCGCACACCAGGGCCTTCGGTCGCTGCCAGGCACACCGCCACTCTCCCCCCGAACGAATGGCCGACGACCACCGGTGCTTCCTCGAACTCATCGAGTATCGGCCGAATCATCGCCGCGTAGCCTCTTGCACCAATCACCGTGGACGGTGCGGGAGAGGCCCCAAACCCTGGGAGGTCGAGTGAAATGGCGTTGAACCCTTGCAAAAGCTGAGAAAAATCGGCATTTCGTCTTCCCCATCCGTGCAAGGCCAGGATCCTCGGTGCATCCGTCCCGACGACCTCGCCAAACACCCGGCCATCGCAGAAGGCGCGCAAAGCCAAACTCAATCCTCGATCATTCCGGCAGAAGTGCCGAGAATACAGGGGAAAGAACCAGACCCGAGGACATGGTAGAACCAACCAACGTCACCGAGAAGGGCATGTCGCGCTTCCGCAGCTCGCTGCTGCGCCGCGCCTCGGCTGTGGCGTGGGTCGTGCTTTTGATCATCGGTGCCCAGGCGGTGCGAATCGAGGAGATCTCCAATCCCGCCTTCTATATCCCTGCTGCGGTTCTGATCGGGCTCCTCATCTACTCACTCGCCGCACCGTGGGACTCGCTGATGGCTTCGAGCGCAGCGCCATGGATAGCGGCAGGCTGGCTATCGATCTTTGTGGCAGGTATCACCGCGATCTCGCTCGTCCCCGGACTCGAGGGCACTGCCGAGCCGCTCCTCTTCGGGATTGCGGCGGTTTCAGGTCTCCTCCTGACCTGGTGGGCCCACGCCTTCATGACTGTCTTCATCGGGCTGGCGATCGTCTTCATCGGCTCTCGGGTCAACGAAGTCGACGCGATCGTCGATGCAATCCCAGACGTCCTTGCACCTCTGATCGCGATGTTCACGGTGGCGGCAGCCACTGCTCTCGTAGGCATGGAGTTCGAACGTGAGGCGAGGCGTTCCACCGACCGCGAGACTCAGATCGACCAGCAGCGCCGCGATTTCGAACGTCTGTATGCCGTCAGCGCCACTCTGGCTAGAGCCGAGAGCCTGGCCGAGGTGGTGCCGCATCTGGTGGGAACGATCTGCAAGTACCTCAACGCCCAAGTCGGAGTAGTTCTGCTCTTCGATCCCGATCAGAACCGTCTCGGCGTCATGAGCCCGATCTGGGTCAACGGCTATCCGCTCGAGACAGATCCGATCGACCTCGACGTGGCCTCACAAGGGGTAGTCGCCCAAACGTTCAGAGCGGCCAAGCCATTGCTGGTGAAGGAGGTAGACCACAAAACCGACGCCCACTATCTGCTCAAAGAGCTGGGTCTCAACCAGGCCTTGGTATCACCACTCAAGGTTGAGGGCCTCAGGGTTGGAGTCATCATCATCGGCGACCCTTACGAAGGCGAGTTTCAGGAAGCGCAATTGGAGCAGCTGGGGTCGCTCTCTGCACCAGCCGGGCTGGTGTTGTCACAAATCGGGCGTTACGAGGCTCAGACGGAAACCACCAAGCGCCTCGAGGAAGTGGCACAGATGAAGACGGACTTCGTTTCGACGGTGAGCCATGAGCTGAGGACGCCGCTCACCTCGATCATCGGATCGTTGGACACGGTCAACCGACCGGAGCTTCAGCCGGAAGCCGAGACTGCTCAGCAGCTCTTATCGACCGCCCGGGCTTCAGCTCGCCGCCTGCAGAGGATGATCGACGATCTCCTTGTCGTATCCCGAATCGACCGCAGTGCGATACCGGTGCACCTCGAGTCTGTGCCCTTGGCAAGGCTTTGCGAGGAGGTCGCCCAGGTGGTGTCCATCGACCCCAAGATCCTGATCGAACCAGCCGACCTGAGCCTGCGCGCCGACCGCGACCACTTGTCACGAATACTCATCAACCTCGTCGAAAACGCCGCCAAGTACGCGGCCGGCAGCCCCGTGGAGATCTACGGCTGGGAACGAGGGACCCGTGGCTACCTCGCAGTGGTGGACCATGGCCCGGGAATCCCTTCGGACATGCGGGAAACGGTCTTCGAGAGGTTCACACAGGTAGACCAATCCGATACCAGGTCCAAGGGAGGGACCGGGCTTGGATTGAACATCGTCAAGAGCCTTGCCGAAGTCATGAGCGGGTCGGCCCGAGTCGAGGACACCGAAGGCGGAGGCGCCACCTTCGTCGTGGAGCTACCGGTCGCTGAACGGGCCGGTTAATCGTCACCCACACCGGCGGCGACAGCGTGAAAGCCACCGTCAACGTGGATGATCTCTCCCGTCGTCATCGGAGCCCAATCGCTGAGCAGGACGCAAACCATCCGTGCCACAGGATCGGGGTTTGACGTGTCCCATTTCAGAGGCGAGCGCTCGGCCCAGACACGGTCGAATGCCTCGAAGCCGGGAATCGACTTCGCCGCCACGGTGCCGAGCGGCCCCGCCGACACCGCATTGACTCTGACGTTGTGGGCGCCGAGATCTCGCGCCAGGTAGCGGGTGACACTTTGTAGTGCGCTCTTGGCGACACCCATCCAGTCGTATGCGGGCCATGCCTGGGTGTTGTCGAAATCCATGGCCACCAACGACCCGCCGCCGGCCTTTTGCATCAGCGGGAGCAGGGCAACTGCCAGCGTCTTGTAGGAGAAGGCCGAAGTCACGAACGCAGTCTGGGCAGACTCGACGGGCGTATCGAGGAACTTCCCCCCAAGCGCATCATCTGGGGCAAAGGCAATGGCGTGAAGCGCACCGTCGACACTCCCCCAGCGCTCCTCGAGGTCCAATGTGACCGCTGAGACCTGGTCCGGACTGTTGATGTCGAGTTCCAGAACCGGACACTCGACCGGAAGCCGCTTCACGACTCGCTCGGTGAGACGCATCCCACGTCCGAACCCCGTGACAACGATCTCTGCCCCTTCTTCCTGAGCGATCCGCGCCGCGTGCCACGCGATCGAATCGTCGGTGAGCACTCCGGTTATGACCAGTCTCTTGCCTTCGAGCAACATCTTTCCTCCTAGAAGCTCTGCCCAAACGTCATGATTCCCCGGATGCCGAGCCCCATCGTGAACAGAAGCAACAGCCCAAGGTAGAGAGTGGGACGTTTACGAAACTGGGGCCGATAGATGTAGGCGAATGTGAAAGTCACTGCGATTACGACACCGTAGAAGACATGCTGGTTACCAGGGTCTATACCGGTGTTGGCGACATATACGCCGACCAGAACTTGCAGGACCAGGGCCGATATGGCGGCCGTGACGGCCCAAACGAAAGACTTTGGTGCGTCCTGCCGCTGGCGCATGGCGATCCCCCAGAGGCCGACCACACCACTCAACGCGACACTCACATAACCCCAGAATTGATGAAACCCGCTCACCGCAGGCGAGCATAGGGAACTCCCTGGCCGGCTCCGTCGTCCATTAAGATGACGTGCGAGGAGGCGGTCATGTTCGAAGCGGTGGAGTTCATCGAAACGGACGAGCATCCCGAGCCGGTGGAACGGCTGTTGGGCCAATACGCTGAAGAGATGGACGCGGTCGAGATGGCTCGCTCGGCGAGGGACGCATTCCGCGAATCGGGGTCCGAGGACTACGCGTGGTGGGTCGTTCGCAAGTCCGGCGCCCGATTGGCACAATTCATAGCCGACTCGAAGAGTGACAAGGAGTTCGTCCTCGACCTCACCACCGGCCAACTCGTCGAGGTCTGATTCCGGGTTTGGCCCCTCCCCTGTCCTCCTTCGAAGTTCTGTCCTTCGACTGCTACGGAACCCTGATCGATTGGGAGACAGGCATCTGGAGCCAACTCGAAGGTCCGGCGGCCACGGCCGGAGTCAGCCGATCCCAGGCCCTTTCCGCCTACGCCAGGCTCGAGTCCCAGTTGGAGCATGAGCACCCGTCTCTTCCTTATCGGCGGATCCTCTCCCTGGTTCATGCCCGGCTGATGGAGGAGCTTGGTGTTCCTGAGTCGGAAGGCCATTCCGAAAGGTTTGGCGAATCGGTGGGCTCGTGGCCTCCCTTTCCCGACTCTCGAGAGGCGTTGCAGGCTCTCGGCAGCCGTTACAAGCTGGTCATTCTCTCCAATGTCGACCAGCGGAGTTTCGCCGGGTCGCAACGCCAGCTCGGAGCCCGATTCGACGCCATCTACACCGCTGAAGACATTGGCACCTACAAACCGGATCCGGCGAATTTCGATTACCTGCTGGAGCACGTTTCGGCCGATTTCGGCGTCGGCGCCGAGGGGCTTCTCCACGTCGCCCAGAGCATGTTCCACGACCACGTCCCGGCCAAGGCGGCCGGGCTGAGCACCGCCTGGATCGACAGACAGAGACTGTCGGAGGGTGGCGATTGGGGAGCCACCGCCGTCGTCGACGACCCTCCGGTCCCCGACTACACGTTCTTCACGTTGCGAGAGTTGGCTGACGCCGCTGCCAGCTAACGCCTCCGTATCCTCCCGTCGAGTGTGCTTGTCCTCTCGCTTTTTGGGTAGGACAAGCACACTCGACAGGTGGCAGGAGGGAGTAAGCGCAGGTTGCGCCCGGCGACACAGGTAGCGTCGTCCCATGGAACACAGGCTGTCGGCCGCGGCGATCGAAGAGGCTTCTCGGATCGTCGACCCCACGTTCCTCGACAGCCCCCAATGGGAAGCCGAGACCCTGGCTGCTGCGCTCGGGTGTGCGCTGACCCTCAAAGACGAGACTCAGAACCCAATCCGGAACTTCAAGGGTCGCGGCGCCGACTACTTCGTCTCAAAGGTGATGGCGAGAGGCGACGGCCGGCTGATGGTATGTGCCAGCACTGGCAACTTCGGGCAAGCAATGGCCTACGCCTGCCGTAAGAACAGACTGGGCCTGGTGGTCTACGCCGATAGGAACGCCAACGAGGTCAAGAAGGCCCGCATCTCTGAGCTTGGTGCCGAAGTCCGGCTCGAAGGCGATGATTTCGACGAAGCCAAGGCGGCAGCCAAGAACTTCTGCCTGGAAACCGGTGCTTGGATGGTCGAAGACGGCCTCGAGCCCGAGATCTCAGAAGGCGCGGGCACAATCTCCGTCGAGTTGCTGCGGGACGGGCCATTTTCGGCGGTTCTGATTCCTCTTGGCAACGGCGCCCTGCTCAATGGGAATGCGCGATGGATCAAGGAGGCGGCACCCGCAACCGAGGTGATCGGTGTCTGCGCTTCCGGGGCAGACGCCATGGAGAAATCCTGGCGAAACCGGTCGATTGTCGACGGTGTCACTGTCGAGACAATCTCGGAAGGGATCGCGGTGCGGGTACCCGTCCCGGCAGCTGTTGAAGACATGTACGGCCTGGTCGATGATGTGCTTCTGGTAGACGACGAGGTGACCATCGAGGCGATGCGGGTCATTCATGCCCATACCGGGCTCGCCGTGGAGCCTGCAGCCGCCGTGGGGATCGGGGCCATCCTCGACCATCCACAACGCTTTGCCGACCGACGTGTGGCAACCATCATCACGGGAGCCAACCTGACAAAACAACAGAGGTCGAGATGGCTGGGTTAGGGGGCGATTCTTGGCAATAGGAGAACTGCGGTGCCACGTCATCGACGTTGGCGATCTGGCAATTGCAGAAGAGTTCTGGTCCGAAGTGACCGGCTTACCGGTGATCACCAGCGGTTACAACGGCCGGTTCTCCTACCTCGGCCAACCCAAGCCCTGGAAGCACGAGGTGATCCTCCAGCTTCGTGAAGGCGCCAAATCTGAAACGCCGAACCGCTCCCATGTCGACATCACACCGGCCAACGGCATCGACGACGCCATCGTTCGGATCATCGCGGCTGGAGGATCGGTACGGAAAACCCCGAGCATCTACCCGCGACCGGGCACCTTTGAAGGCAAACGTCCGGTGATCGACTGGGCCGTCATGCGTGACCCGTTCGGCAACGAGTTCTGCCTCGTCGATGATCTCACCCGACAGCAGTCTCGAGCCGTGGAGGACGCTGCAGCAGCGGGTGTCGTTGATGACCACGGATTGAGGGTTGCCGCAGGCGTGACGGCTTAGCCGTCGTCGTTTCCGAGGAGGAGATCCGCGTACTGGTCTCTCACTACCTTCTTGTCGAATTTGCCGGTTCCCGTCTTGGGCAAAGAATCGATGAAGACCATTCGATCCGGAACCCACCACTTGGCCATCCGGCCAACGAGATACTCCTTGACGGAGTCTTCGCTGAGATCTGACCCTTCGGCGACAACGACAAACGCCACGGGTCTCTCCTGCCATTTGAGATGCTTCAGACCCACGACTGCGGCCTCCAAAACGTCTGGGTGGGACATGATCTCGTTCTCCACTGCAAGTGAGCTCACCCACTCCCCTCCCGACTTGATCAGGTCTTTGGCGCGGTCGGTGATCTTGATGTAGCCGTTGGGCAGGATCGAGCACACGTCGCCAGTGCGCAGCCAGCCGTCGACGAACGACTCCGGAGATCGAGGATCGTTGTAATACTCGGCTGCGATCCAAGGGCCGCGAATCAGTAGTTCGCCAAATGCGACACCGTCGTGTGGCAGCTCGGCTCCCGCGTCGTCCACGATCTTCACCTTGAGCCCCGGAGCGAGGAGACCCGCTGTTTCCTGAACATCGAGCTTGCGTTGCAGGTCCCAGTCCTCCATTCCCGGCTTGAGAAGAGCTATCGAGGCCACCGGGTTGGTCTCGGTCATTCCCCATCCTTGAAGGACATCGATATCGCGCTCGACCTTGAACCACTCGATCATCGACCGAGGGACGGCCGATCCGCCACACAGGAACGATCGGATGGACGAGGTGTCGGCACTGGGGTTTGCTGACAGGTACTGACGTATCCCCATCCACACGGTGGGGACTCCAGCGCTGTAGGTGACACGCTCCTCTTCGAAGAGAGAGACGAGGCCCTCAGGGCTCAAATCGGGGCCGGGGTAGGTGAGTTTGGCCCCGACGGTCACTGCCATGAACGGATATCCCCAGGCCGCGGCATGGAACATGGGCACCACGGGCAGGACATTGTCGGTTGGAAACATCGGCAGGAAGGCCAGATTGGAGATCGTGTGGAGGTAAGTCGACCTCTGGGTATAGGCGACTCCCTTGGGGTCGCCGGTGGTTCCTGAGGTGTAGCAGAACATCATCGGTGACCGCTCGTCGAGCTCTTCCCATGGACCGTGAGGAGCCTGATCGGCGATCAGGTCTTCGTAGGCGATCGAGTTGGGCAGCCGGTCGTCGGAGCTTTCGCCCATCACCACATAACGCTCCACGGACTCGAATCGCCCGACGAGAGGCTCCATCAATGGAATGAGGCTCGGATCCACGAACAAGATCCGATCCTGAGCGTGGTTGACGATGTACACCAGTTGGTCGGCGAAGAGGCGGATGTTGAGGGTGTGGCAGACACGGCCCGTGTTGGCAGTTGCCCAGTAGAGCTCATGATGCCGCTGGTTGTTCCAGGCAAACGTGCCGACGGCGTCGCCTTTTCCCATACCCAATGCGTTAAGCGCCGAAGCGAGCTTGCGGATCCTGATGTCGGTCTCCCCGTACGTGCTTCGAGCGCGGGTGCCGTCTTGCTCCACCGACACGATCTCCTGGTCGGGATAGAGCCAGACGGCGCGGTCATAGAGCGTCGCCAGGTTCAGCGGGAAGTCATCCTGCATGTGGTAGCGGCCCTGAACGTATTGCGGATCGGTCATTTCACCTCGGCCCTCTGGTCCCGGTTTCTGGCATTGGCTATGGCTTGCGTGCCCATTGCCCTTAGTCACCCTCGAGGAAATAGAACTCGTGGAAGGACTTGCATCGTCCGTCGTCGTCAAAGGCGAGGAAATATGCGTTGTGGAAGATCCTGTCCTTTCCATCCTTTTGGGGCCGGTATTTGCTCCAACCAAGGGCGACAGCCTTGTTTCCCTCCACGACGTAGGGCTCATAGTGCGCCTCCCAATTGGAGGGATCATCAGGGTCTTCCAGCCAGCTGGCCACAATCGCCTCCCGACCCCGCGCCGTGACTTTTTCGTTCTCCCACGGCCGATAGCTGTAGACCGCATCTTCGCTGAACAAGGCGCCGATCTCAGCGGGTTCATTGGATTCCCAAGCACTTACGTAACGGTCCAGCCAAAGTTGGACTTCATTGTGTTTCATGACTGATGCTTCACAGTCTGTGGAAAGGGCCGATAGTCGCGTCTATGGCCATGGTCTGTTGTCGATCGGCTGAAGAATCGGGCATCAGCCGTCCCCGAGTAGCTTTTCCTTTTGAGCTTCGAACTCTTCGTCGGTCAGCTTGCCGGCGTCGTGTAGCTCGGACAGCTTGTGCAACTGGGATGCAGCCGATTCGCCCTCAGCCTGATCCCCGCTGGATACGCGGCCGAGGTCCATCCGCTTCTCTCTGACTTCGTAGATCAGCTTCTGGATCTCCTCAGGCGAGGGTATGTCCCGATAGCGGGACTGGCCATGGGTCCCGGCCGACTCGATCAGCAGGTCTCCGGACCCGAGAAGACGTTCGAAAACGGTCTGGCTGAATGCGACGTCGTTGACGACCTCCAGAGGTATCTCCTTGCCTCTCTTGGAGATGAATCCGGTACGGAATATCACTCGCTCGTTGGTGATCACGTGTTGGGTTGTGAAGTAGCGGGTCAAACCCCTGGCCACGAGCACGATCAGGCCCATCGCCAGGACTAGTTGCAGCCATCCCGACCAGTCGTTTGCCTGCACGAATCCCATGAGGACCAGAGTGAGGATGATCAACAACAGCTCTCTGAGGATCGATGACCAGTGGGGTCGGAACTCGCGGACGATGACCTCGTCGTCGCTCAGGTATTTCTTCGGGTATCCCATGGACGCAGGCTACCGAATCCGCAAGGCCCCCTGCCCACGCGGAAGAAGTCACGGCGTCGGAAGTCGCCGAGACGCGAGAAACCCCGAGGGAGCCTTGGCCGAAGCCTCAACCCTCTCGGGGTTCTCTTTCCCAGTTGGAATCGGGCCGGGGACCCAACTCCGGTCGGGAGTGCTGTCGGCCGAAGCCGTCAGCGTTGCGAGCCTTCTTTCCGCCTCAGCCTTGCGGCTGTTGCGGCCTTCCGGTCCGCTCTCTCCTTTTTACGGGAGAGACGAGTCGTGATGACTCGTCGGCCGTGGAGGCCCGCTCGACGATCCCGAGGGATCCCCGTCCGGGCTTCCGGCCTCCGGCGTCTGTGGTCTCCCGCCTACGCCTTCCTCCGTCTTGCGGCGAACCGCCTGACGGTTGTTCGCAAACCGAGGCCTGCGAACTCCGGGCCATTCGGCGAACCTCCTGGACCGGTTCCGGTCTCTGCGGCGAACCGCTGAGTCCGTCCACCGGTGGGTCTCCCCATCGGCGTGAACGGGAAGGTAGACCATGGGCCGCGGGCAGGCAAGCTGAAAGGCGTTTTGTTTTTCGCGACCCCCAGTTCACTTTTCGCGAACCTTCCGGCAATCAGAAAAAGCCTTGAAACTCTGGCTGCAACGAAACCTCAGGACGCGAGAAACCCCGAGGGAGCTTTGACCGAAGTCTCTGCCCTCTCGGGGTTCTCCTGCCACTCGGCCGGGAAAGCGGGCCCCCAGCCGGGCGACGATCCAAGGAAACCGAGGTTCCCTCTTCCCCGTCCGGGGTTGCCCCCGATCGGTCACATGAAAGTACGACCCCGACTTGTCTCGGGTCAACCCCAAACGCTGGTTTGTTTTCGCGAGGTAGACATAGTTTTCGCGCTGGTGTTGGGGACTACCCAATTCTGTCGTAGGCCATTCCTAAGATCGGCTGTCATGACTGTCGAACTTGCCGAACCGAAGCTGGAGACGCTCTCTCCAAGCCGGGCCGGTGACTTCAAAACCTGCCCCCAACTCTTCAAGTTCCGCGCCATCGACAAGATCGCCGAGCCGCCAAGCGTCTACCAAGCACGCGGCACCACGGCACACCTCGCCCTCCAGCGGATCTTCGATGAGTCGCCGGCCAATCGCACGCCAGAGCGGCTCTACGATTTGTTCCGCGAGGCCTGGACCGAGCTTCGAGACGCCGACGAGTTCTCCGACTTGTTCTCCGACATCGAAGAGGAACGGCAGTGGGGGATCGAGTCGATGGCCTTGCTCGCCAACTACTTCAACGTGGAGGATCCTGCTGCTTTCGATCCCCTCGATCGCGAGCTGGACATGCTCGAGGATCTCGGCGAGATCACCATCCGGGGAATCCTCGATCGCATGGACCGTGACCCTGGCGATGGGCGACTCGTGATTCTCGACTACAAGACCGGGAAGGCCCCTCCGGAGCGGTATGCCCTTCCTGCGTTCTTTGCGCTGAAGATCTACGCGCTGCTGATCCGAAAGCGAACCGGCGAGACTCCCAAAGAAGTGCGCCTCATGTACCTCAATGGCCCCACCTTGTATCGGCACGAGATCGACGATCGCCAACTCGACGCAATGGAGTCACAGCTCCACGCTCTGTGGAATGCGATCGAGAGAGCCATCGCTCGTGACCAGTACCCACCACGTCCGGGAAGGCTCTGCGACTGGTGCTCCTATCAGGAGATCTGTCCGGCATGGTCCGCGGGTGCGGATGAGGGGCTCTAGGGGAAGATCCCCCGGACCAGCTTGGCGTCGGCCACTTTCCTTATGCCTTTGATCAGCGCTGCGGTTCGCATATCGACCGTCTCGCTGTTGGAGATCGAGTGGACGTCTTCGAAGGCCCGAGTCATGATCTCCCGCAGTCTCGCCACCGTCTCGTTCTCGGTCCAGAAGTACTTCTGGACGTCCTGAACCCACTCGAAATATGAAACGGTCACACCACCGGCGTTGGCGAGGATGTCAGGGACGATGAACACCCCGTTCTCGCGCAACATGTCGTCGGCGACGAGAGTTGTCGGGTTGTTTGCCCCCTCGATGATCACCTTGGCCTGAATCTCGTTTGCGTTTTTCTCGGTGATGACGTTCTGGACGGCCGCGGGGACCAGAACATCCACCGGAAGAACGAACAACTCGTCCCCGCCGATGAAGTCAGCATCGGGGTAGCCCTCGAGGAACCGATTCTCGTCGACCCACTTGGCCGCGGCCATCACGTCGAGCCCATCTGGGTTGTACACGGCTCCTGATATGTCGGAGACGGCAACAACTGTTGCGCCTTGCTGTTGGCCGGCGATCGCGGCATATCGGCCTACGTTCCCGAAACCGTGAACGGCGACCTTCGCCGCTTTGGGGTCGATTTCGGCCACTCTCGCTGCCTGAGGGAGCAGAAACATCAGACCGCGACCGGTGGCCTCGCGACGAGCGACGCTGCCGCCCAGGGCTGGCGGCTTGCCAGTTACAACTGCGGGCACGGCATGTCCCACGTGCTGGGAGTATGTGTCCATCAGCCAAGCCATCACCTGCTCGTTGGTACCGAGATCGGGAGCTGGGATGTCGGTGTCGGGGCCGATGACGTTGATGATCTCCATCGTGTAGCGACGGGTGACCCTCTGCAGCTCGGCACGTGACAGCTCCAGAGGGTTGACCCTCACCCCACCCTTGGCGCCGCCAAACGGGACACCGACGATGGCGCATTTCCAAGTCATCATCATCGCCAGGGCCGCCACTTCCCCGAGGTCCACGTCGGGAGCGAAGCGGATTCCGCCTTTGGTGGGCCCCATCGTGGTCAGATGCTGTACGCGGTAACCCATGAGGGTTTCCACTTCCGAGTAGTTGTCGTGTCGGAATGGGAAGCTGACGACCGTGGCCTTCTGCGGCCTGCGAAGACGATCAGAGATGTTGTCATCGAGACCGATGAGAGCCGACACTCGGTCGAACTGACCGACTACCTCTGAATACATCGGCGACTCGAATTCGTGGCTGGGCTCGTTCACCCGTTGTCCTCCGTTTGGCTTCCCGATCATCCTATTTCGCGAAAGCCCGGCGAGGTGGCCGTGTTGACCCAGGAGTTCGTGCCTCGGAGCCGGCGGACAGTCAGTCGGCGGGAGCTACATCGACAGCCAACTGAATATCGTCGACGATGAACCACGGGACTAGCCCATGATGAGGCGCAGAGTCCCTACTCGAAGTCGGCCGCGGTCCCGGTGACGACCAGAATCCCAGACGACAGCTGTCCCCCGCCTTCCTCCTGGATGGTGACATTCAGGGTTCGGTATTCCTCCAGATCAACGCCCGACCACAGGGCAATTGGTGTCGCCTCGTCGCCCCTCATATGGAAGGTGCCAACGGACACGGCGTCCTCTCCGTTGTTGACCCAGGCCTGGTAATAGGTCCCTTCCTCCGCCGGCGGCAGACCCTCGACGTCGAAGTCGATAGCCCAGCCGTTGGAAAGAGGGATCAGACCTGCGGTTCCGACTGCGTCCGGCGCCAGATCAGTGCCGCTCATCGAGATGCTGGCCACTACGGATGCCTCCGATTCATCAGTTGGCAGATTCGCGAGCCCAATAGTTGTCACCACCAGAGCAGCGACGGCGGCGGCCCATCCCCACCAGCCGGGACGACCTCCCGTAGCCCTTTCTTGGGCGACTAGCTCCCCAATCCCAGGGGGTGGCTCTTCCCACATGGCCTCCTCATTCAGCATCGATCGCAGCCGCTCGAGACGTGCGGCATGGTCCGGCTGGAGCTCATCTCCGGATCCGTTTTCCAAATAGTCGGCGAAGGTGTCGTCTGAGCCCATCACAAGTCACTCACTGTACGAACACGTGGTCTGGTTCGGTTCTCATTGCTGTATCAGATGGATCAGCGAGGCGGCAAGCTTGCGGTGAGCGCGATGGGAACGAGATTTGACGGTGCCGATGGAGACCTCGAGGAGTTCGGCGATTTGGCTGTGCGTGTAGCCGTTGAAATGGGCCATGCGAACAACCTCTCGCTCCTCTTCTGACAAAGAGGCGAGGGCTCGCCGCACTTCGAAACGCTCCCATGCGTGTTCGAGACCCGGGGGCAGATCCACGATCTCAGCACCCTGATCAAGAGGTGTCTGGACACGCCTCGACTCGGACCGCCAGATGTCGATCGCCGTTCGACGGGCGATGGAGTAGATCCAAGGGGCGAACGGACGTGTGAGGTCGAAGTTCTCAGCGGCCCGCCACGCCTTGAGAAAGGTCTGCTGGGTGGCGTCTGCGGCCAGCTCCCTATCTCTGAGAATGCTGACGGCAACGGTGTAAACCGGTCCCTTGTATTCGGCGTACAACTCATCAACGGCTCCACGATCACCGTTCACGAATCGGGCCAGAACCTCTGAGTCCACCCCGTGATTCTGCCAGCGGTTCGGACTGAGACGTCCATCAGGGAATAATCGGCCCCGACTCACGTTGCACTCTCACCAGCGAGAACCACCATGGAACTAGGCATCACCAGCTTCGCAGAGGTCATACCCGCCCTTGGCGGCCGGACCGTGACCCACGCCGAAAGGCTTCGCCAGGTCGTCGAGGAGATCGTGACCGCCGAGTCGGTGGGGCTCGACGTCTACGGCCTCGGCGAGCACCACCGTCCCGATTTCGCGTCGTCAGCTCCTGCGGTTGCTCTCGCCGCGGCGGCGGGGAAGACCGAACGGATAAGGCTGTTTCCGGCAGTTTCGATTCTGAGCACGGACGACCCGGTGAGAGTCTTTCAGCAATACGCCACACTCGACGCGGTCTCCGGCGGCCGGGCGGAGCTCCTCGTCGGGCGGGGCTCGTTCATCGAGTCTTTCCCACTGTTTGGCTTTTCACTCGGGGACTACAACGAGTTGTTCGCCGAGAAGCTCGATCTCTTGCTCGAGATTCGAAACCAGGAGAAAGTCGAGTGGTCCGGACAGTTTCGACCCCCCATCCAGGGACAGGGAATCTATCCCCGCCCTGAACAGGAGCGGCTACCGATACGCGTTGCGGTCGGAGGCACACCCGAGTCGATAGTGCGTGCCGCTTCCAGGGGCCTGCCGGTTGCCCTTGCCATCATCGGGGGCAGCCCCGATCGTTTTCGCGTCCTGGCGGACCTGCACCGACGCACTCTCGAAGAATCTGGCTTCGACCCCGCGGACGTTCCACTTTCAGTCCATGGCCACGGCTACATCTCCGAGAGCACCGAGCAGGCGGCCGATGAGTACTACGGGTCATATGCGGCAGCCATGACTCGGATAGGTCGGGAGCGTGGATGGGGGCCGATGACACGTGACCAGTTCGACATCATGCGATCGCCGGAGGGCTCGCTGGTTTTGGGCGATGTCGAGACGGTTGCCGCCAAGATCCTTCGATGGAAGGAGATCCTCGGAGTCAATCGCTTTGAGCTTCACGTGTCGGTGGGAAGCCTCCCTCACGACAAAGTCCTCACGAGCATCGAGCTACTGGGCAAAGAGGTTGCCCCTTTGGTCCGAGGCTGAAACACCCGATTCTCACCCGAAGACGAGAGAAGATGTTGATGGTGAGAGTGTCGGTCTTGATTGTTTGCCTGCCGCTGGTGCTTGGCGCCTGCGGCGAAGGGTCGGACGATGGCGAGTCGACCACTTCATCGACCACCTCCACCACAGCCATCGCAACCATTACCACCGGGGCGCGGTTCGGGACCATCTCCCTCGGGGAAACGCCGTTGGGCAGTGTCCTCGTGGATCAATCTGGTCGCACTCTCTACGTCTTCACCAACGATTCGGATTCCGAAAGCACCTGTTACGACTCCTGCGCGGCCTCCTGGCCACCGGTGATACCTGTCGGCGTCTACGACGGACTCGAGCAAACGTTCTTCACGGATATCGAGCGATCGGACGGCACGTTGCAGATGACGGTGAGAGGACAACCTCTGTACACCTTCGCCGGCGACTCGGAACCTGGCCAAGCCAATGGTCAGGGGATCAACGGAGTGTGGTTCGTGGTGGGAGCAGACGGCCGGGCGATCGGCATTCCATCGGAAGCCAACGGCTCCTCTTGAGTTAAGACTCGCGCCTTCATGGAGCGGCCTCGATGTAGGTTGCCCCTATGTCGGAGACACCTGAGGAATTCTTCGAGCGAGTAGTCGGCGAAGTCGGTTCACCCTCCAATCTGAAGATGCCACCCGTAGCTGAGTGGGACACCTTCCCCTTCGAGGGTGATATGCGAGTACGACCCTTTCTGGCCCCATCCGAAACCGACGTCCAACGCAGGGGCGAGGACCCAGCTCAGTGTTGGAGGTGTCAGAACGCATTGGAGGCAGCGATCTGGGCGGATGATCAATGGGTGCTGACGCACCTGGGCAAACCTTCTGGGCTCCCGGTTGTGACGATCCTGTTCCCCCGGGTTCACTGTGACATCCACGACCTCCCGGACCATCTGACGAACGATCTCGGATCCATGCTGAAGCGGGTCGAATCTGCGGTGCGATCTGTGGGAGACATCGGAAGGGTGCACATCGGTCGATGGGGGGACGGCAGCGCTCATCTCCACTGGTGGTTCCTCGCTCGCCCCGCCCGTATCCCTCAGCTGGTCGGCAGCTTCGCCGCCGTTTGGGATGACATCTTGCCGCCACTGCCGGAACGTCTCTGGAAGAAGAACCTTGTCACAGTGGCGAAGGCGATGGAGGCCGGCGGCGGCGGCGAGTTGATCGACTTCTGACGCCACCCGTTCGAGCGGTGCGATAATCAAGACGTGCCTCTACTTGACGCCATCGGGATCATCGTGTCGGACCTTTCACGCGCCGTGGTCTTCTACGGTCAGCTAGGACTCGACTTCGGCGATATCGACCCCGACGACGGTCACTGCGAGGCCGTGGGCCCTGGTGGGCTACGCATCATGCTCGACAGCGAGGCGAGCGTGAAATCGTTCTCCGATTGGAAGGCTCCGACTGGTGATCACCGGGTGGCACTGGCCTTCCTGTGCGATAGAGCCATTGAGGTCGACGCCATGTTCGAGAAGATGCTCGCAGCGGGCGCCACAGCAATGCTGGAACCTTTCGATGCCCCCTGGGGCCAGCGTTACGCCACCGTCTTTGACTTCGACGGGAACGCCGTAGACCTCTTCGCCCCTCTCTAGAACCCTCCAGCCTGCGGTAGGTCTCTTTCCGCAGCCGCTTCGGACAGAGGGGTCGTGAGTTGCATCGGCTGGCGTATCGAGAAACTGACATTGCCACAGTCTTCACATATGGAGCGTCTCACCCCCACCGAGGTCACGATCAGGACGTGTGCGTGCGGGCATTCCCTTTGCCAGAGCCTGTTCCAGAACCTTCTCACCAATCCTCCTGAGACGACACTCCCAGTCTGGCCCAATCACGCCCCGAAACCGCGGATTGTCGTTGGCAAACTCAGAGAGTGACCGCGACAATCCTGGAGCAGTGATCCGTGGTCGAGCGGGTTTGTCATGCAGAAGAGGGGGTGGGCACGCCCACCCCCTCTTCAGTCGGCTAGACCACTCGGGTCACTCCTCCAGATTGTGGATGTCGACCACAAACTCGTGGGTGCCGTGGCTGAGGTCTTCGAACCCTTCGAGGCCACAGAGGGCCGCCTGGAGATCGTCCTCATCGACAGAAAGGAGGTTCGCCAGCGTCGTCAGCTCACTGGGACCCATCGTGGTGATCGCCTCGGCACCAAGCGAGTCGCCCAAATCCCAGTCACTGGGTGCGAGATCGTTGGTTCCCATGTGGCACACCAGGAGTATCACCTTGTGGAGCCGCGGATTTTCGAACGTGATCTCGGGTGATCCGCCAGCGGCGAGGTCAACCCGAATCGGGTCGTCACCCTCGTACCCGTCAGGTGCCGAGTCCTCCACGACCCAGTAGATCGCTCCGGGCAGGAGATTGGTGAACTCGCACTCTCCGAAGTCGGGCTCCTGCTCGTCTGCTTCGGTGGTGCAGTCCTGTCCGGTGTCGGTGTCCTCCTGGTCGTCGAAGGTGGTGTCGTCGGTGCCGTCGTCAACCCAGAGGCTGAAAGTCACACCACCAAGGCGGTTGCCGGCGTCGTCGGTCTTGATCACTGTGATCTGACCGCGTTGGGTGTTGGTGAAAGTGCATTTCACGGTCTGGCCAGCAGCCAGATTCACCGTCACCGCGTCGTCCCCCTTGTTAGAAGCCGACAACGGGGTCGGACCCGATTGGAGCGCACAGCTCCGATTAGTCAGATCCCAACCAGCAGGAACCGTCTCAGTGACGTCATAAGAACCAGGCGCCAACAACACCGAAGTGTCCGACTGGCCATCACTCAACGAGAACCCGTCATTGTCATAGTCAGCCGCAAACACAAACGACTGCGACGAACCATCAGGAACCGTCTGCTTCTCCACAATGATCTGACCGCGTTGGGTGTTGGTGAAAGTGCATTTCACGGTCTGGCCAGCAGCCAGATTCACCGTCACCGCGTCGTCCCCCTTGTTAGAAGCCGACAACGGGGTCGGACCCGATTGGAGCGCACAGCTCCGATTAGTCAGATCCCAACCAGCAGGAACCGTCTCAGTGACGTCATAAGAACCAGGCGCCAACAACACCGAAGTGTCCGACTGGCCATCACTCAACGAGAACCCGTCATTGTCATAGTCAGCCGCAAACACAAACGACTGCGACGAACCATCAGGAACCGTCTGCTTCTCCACAATGATCTGACCGCGTTGGGTGTTGGTGAAAGTGCATTTCACGGTCTGGCCAGCAGCCAGATTCACCGTCACCGCGTCGTCCCCCTTGTTAGAAGCCGACAACGGGGTCGGACCCGATTGGAGCGCACAGCTCCGATTAGTCAGATCCCAACCAGCAGGAACCGTCTCAGTGACGTCATAAGAACCAGGCGCCAACAACACCGAAGTGTCCGACTGGCCATCACTCAACGAGAACCCGTCATTGTCATAGTCAGCCGCAAACACAAACGACTGCGACGAACCATCAGGAACCGTCTGCTTCTCCACAATGATCTGACCGCGTTGGGTGTTGGTGAAAGTGCATTTCACGGTCTGGCCAGCAGCCAGATTCACCGTCACCGCGTCGTCCCCCTTGTTAGAAGCCGACAACGGGGTCGGACCCGATTGGAGCGCACAGCTCCGATTAGTCAGATCCCAACCAGCAGGAACCGTCTCAGTGACGTCATAAGAACCAGGCGCCAACAACACCGAAGTGTCCGACTGGCCATCACTCAACGAGAACCCGTCATTGTCATAGTCAGCCGCAAACACAAACGACTGCGACGAACCATCAGGAACCGTCTGCTTCTCCACAATGATCTGACCAAAGGCGTCGTTGTTATAGGTGCAGTCGAGGACGTCAGTCGCGGCGTCGATGTCGAAGGTCACGGTGGCGCCCGAGATGGACGGCGAAACGCCGCTGCTTGCTGAGCAGTCCACGTTGTCGAACTGCCATCCAGTGGGCAGAGTGCCCTCACTCACCGTGTAGTTCTCACCGAACAACACATTGTTGAATGTGATGGAGCCGTCGTCCTTCAACTTGAAGGAGTTCACCGAAACCGGGTCCGTCGCGAAAGCCTTCGTGAAATCGAACTCGGTGGTGTTGGGGTCCTCATCCGGATTGGTCTGCTTGCGGATGATGACCGTCCCACAGTTGGTGATGTTGATCGGCTGTGGGGCGATGTAGTCCTTCATCTGCGAGGTGAAGCTGTCCGAGGCACGACTCTTGAGGAACGCACTGCCAAAGGAGGTGCAGCTGGTCTCATCGAAGATGAAGTCGAGGTCAAGAGACGCTTCGCCGAAGGTGCGCGGGTCCAGATCTCCCAGTCCGTCGGAATCCGCGGCGGCGATCGCGGAGTCGTTGATCGTCCCCGTGGCTGCGCCAATGGCGGTCAAGTCTTGCTCGGGACCCCATTGGGTCCCTTCCCACTCGCGGACGACGATGGTCGCCGAGGCTCCACCTTGCTCGATTTTGTACTCGATCAGGAGGTCCCCGACCGTGCGCAGTTTGTTGACGCCGTTGCCGCAATCGACACTCGACTGGTTGAGCTCGAAGTCCATCAACGTGGTGCCGCTGGGCTCCTTCACCCTCGACCAGAAGAGGTGGAGGAAGCCGGGGTCGCCTGGCTCGGTGTAAACACCAAAGTCCAAGAGGTCGCTCTTGTTATTAGGGATGCTTCCCGTGGTAGTTCCCGGACAAACGTCGTTTTCCTTCGACCCTCCGGCATAGGAGTCGTCGTTCTTGCCAGTCTCGACGTCGCTGCGTCTCAGCTCTGTGACACTCGCCCAGTCGTCCTTCCCGGCATCGTCCACAACCAGGTTGGCATCGACATCGACCTCAAAGTCGCTGGTGGGCAGACTGGCGAGAGAGTGTCCCGCCGATGCCACCGCCCCGAGCACCAACACCAGAACTGCAATCACGGCGAGTGGTGTCGACCAGCGCGCGTGACGAATCGCCGCCGCCGCGGCCTTAGTCCGTTGGACCATCATCCCTCCCACTTATTTCCCTTGCCTCCGCGATGAAGGACAGCGCGGATCAGATCTCTCCTCCGCCAGGAGTCAAGCTAGGTCGGGAGACCTATTGCCGGTTATGACGGTTTTGGCTTGACACCAACTGACTAGTCATCCGTTTCGCCTCCTGGGTCGGATTGTCTGCGACCTGCACCAACGGGAGCCTTCCGGGGCGGCGAAAACACTCAAGGGTTGGCCGGCAGCTCGCCGTATCCGCCCCCGAAACCACGGCCGATGCTGCCTCCAAACTCCCGGATCGCCTCACCGACTTCTCTGATCGGGTTGCCGTCGGGCAGAGACGGTGCAAGGAGGGCCAGGGCGACTGCAATCACCCCCAACAGCGCGATCGTGACAAACAGACGGGTCACCTCTGATCACGCTAGACGGTGACCCGCCGATCCGGACGACCACGCACGGTGGCATTGGTGTAGGGTCCGAAGTCAGCGAAGAGGAGCATTATGCGAAGACTGACAGTCCTGGTCGCGTTGGTAACAGGGCTGGCTCTGGTACCCGTGGTGGCGAGTGGGGGCGGCCCACCAGAGCCGGTGCGATTTGCCACATTCAACGCCAGTCTCAACCGCTTCAACCTTGGAGATCTGGCCAACGACCTGTCCACGCCCGACAACCCCCAAGCAAAGGTGATCGCTGAGATCATCCAACGCACTGATGCCGACGTGATCTTGATCAACGAGTTCGACTACGACCCGGTCGCCGTCGACCTCTTCCGGACCAACTATCTGGAAATATCCCAAAACGGAGCGGGCTCGGTTTCGTATCCCTACTCATTTGTCGCACCCTCCAACACCGGCATCCCGTCCGGGGTCGACCTGGACAACTCGGGGAGCATTGGCGGACCAGGCGACGCTTTCGGCTTTGGCTTCTTCCCCGGCCAATTCGGAATGGTGGTGTACTCGAAGCATCCCATCGTGAGCACTCGAACCTTCCAGAACTTCCTTTGGAACGACATGCCCGGTGCCCTGCTTCCGGTGGACCCGACGACAGGAGAGTCTTGGTACTCAGACGAGGCTCTGGAAGTGTTCCGTCTCAGCTCCAAGAGCCACTGGGACGTGGAGATCGAAATCGGGAGGAAGCAGGTCCATTTCCTGGTCAGCCACCCGACACCGCCCGTCTTCGACGGACCCGAAGATCGGAACGGGACCCGTAACCACGACGAGATCAGGTTCTGGGCCGACTACACCATTCCGTCGAGGAGCGGATACATCTATGACGACTCCGGTGTCTGGGGTGGGATAGACCTCGGGGAGCCGTTTGTGATCGCCGGCGACCAAAACTCCGACCCCCTGGATGGAGATTCGATTCCTGGGTCAATTCAGCAGCTGCTCGACCATCCGCGTGTCAACGACAAGGTGACCCCCACCTCCACGGGAGGCGTCTGGGCCTCGGCCACTCAAGGCGGCGCCAACGACACCCATTTGTCAGACCCAGCAGAGGACACTGCTGATTTCTCGGACTTCGCTCCCGGAAACCTGCGGGCTGACTATGTGCTGCCGTCGAAGAACCTGCGCATTACCGACGCAGGCGTTTTCTGGCCCGCTGAGGGTGAGCCTTTCTTCGACCTGACGGGAACTTTCCCCTTCCCCAGCAGCGACCACAGGCTGGTGTGGATCGACGTGAACGTTCCCGGGAGGTAATCAGTCAATCGCAACTTTCTTGATCAATGGAAAGAGGACCCGGGAAAGGGTCGCAAACAGAAAGGGAGGGTTCCTTTGAGAACACATTCGAGACGCATCGGCGTGCTGGCCATATCCATGGCTCTCGCCTTTGCCCTACTTCCGGTGTCGGTGTCCAGTGCCGGCCACGGATTCCTGACCGCCAAATCGGCGTACATCACGCTCGACCCAGGAGTCCCCTCCGGGTCGTCGGTGCTACCGATCATCTCCGTTGGGGAATCGGTCGGTGGCGTCATGTTGGAGGGTCTTCCTGACGGGATTGGCATGACCGATGGCGCCGAACCGGGAACGGTGGACGTCTACGTAAATCACGAGCAGACCACAATTCCCTTCTTCGGGTCGGCGGACTTCCAGGATGCCTCCGTAACCAAGTGGACGCTCAGCACTGCTGCCGGTCACGAGGGAGAAGTATTGGATGCACACGAGGCCATATCGCCTGATCACGGCTACAAGCGATTCTGTTCGGCCTCGATAGGCACCGTCGCTGAAGGATTCGATGTGCCGGTCTTCCTCACTGGTGAGGAGGCAAACGACATCACCGATGTCCCGGCGGGGGCCCCTTATGGAGCGGACTCTTCGATCGCACCGCAACGCCAGGCCGGCTATGCGGTGGTTCTGAATACCGAGACCGGTGAGTCGACTCCAGTGCCCGGCATGGGCAGGTTGAACCACGAGAACACGATCGCTCTCCCCGGATACAACCAGCTCGCTCTGCTGACCACCGATGACACGTTCGACGGTCCTTCGGCTCAGCTCTACCTCTACATCGCGGCCGATCAGGACAAGCTGTTCAACGACCAGGGCAGGCTCTTCGCCTTCCAGGTCACTCACGACAGCGACGGGAAGGTAGACCGATACGACTCGTTCAACGGTGCCAACGACTATCTCGACCTGGCTCCAGGCGAGGAGTTCCGGGGCCGGTTCATCCCGGTTCCCAAGGCGATTGCCAAAGGCAAGACCGGGGTGCCGCCGCAGCAAGCGCTGGAAGACTGGTCGAACGAAAACAACATCTTCCAGTTCATCAGACTCGAGGATGTTGCCTACGACAAGAACGACCCGAACGTCGTGTACATCGCCGACACGGGCCGATCACGTGTCGTCCCTGATCCCGAGACCGGGAGGCTGACCCGAGGGCCGAGCGGCACCGTGGGCCAGGCCGACAACGGGGCCATGTTCAAGATGGTCTTTGACGAGGACAATCCGCGGAAAGTCACATCGCTGACGCTCATGGCCCAAGGTGACGATGCCGCCAAGGACCTGTTTGTCCCCTTCGTGAGCCCTGACAACATCGACACGAGCGCACATAGCCTCATGGTCCAGGAGGATGCCGACAACGCCAAGATCTGGCGTTACGACCTGGGCGCCGACGATTGGGAGATCGTGGCGACGGTCAACGACCCAGACGGCGAGTCGAGCGGCATCGTCGACGCCTCCAACTGGTTCGGGCCCGGAGCCTGGATCCTCGACGTGCAGGCGCACGGAACCAACGTCGATGAGGCCCTGCAGCCTGACGGAACACTGCTCAAACGAGAAGACGGCCAGCTTCTCCTGATGATCATTCCCGGCACCTAAACAGACACTCCGTGGGGCCCGGTCTTCGGGCCCCACGGAACCAGGCCACCGAGACTGCAATCGGTAAACGGCTCAGGGCTCGGATCGTCCGCGATCCGGATCCAGGAAACCTGTTTCGTAGGCGAGTGAAGAAAGCTCGTGACGGCTGGCGAGGCCAAGTTTTCCGAAGATGTGGGCCATGTGGTTCTCCAGCGTCTTGACGCTGATTGGTGGATCCAACGCGGCCGCAGTCTCTCGATAGGTATATCCACGAGCGATGAGGGTTGTCACCTCCCGCTCCCGGCTGGTGAGTCGTTCGATACCGGTTGCGGCCGGTATGTCCTCATCGATATCGAGCAAGTAGCCGGCAATCTCCCTGGAGACGGGCCGTCCGCCCTCCAGGGTCTGTCTAATGGCCTCGAGCAGGTGTTCTTCGCCGCTGCTCTTGGTTATGTAGCCGTCGATGCCGGCCTTGAACATCCTGACAACGTCGGCCCGCGAGGTGACCACAGACAGAACCAGGATCCTCGCAAGACTGCCCTCGGCGCGTATGCCCTCGGCAACCAGGGCTCCCCCACCTCCCTTCAGGTTGACGTCCAGCAAGACA
Organism: Acidimicrobiia bacterium; assembly: GCA_965216725.1. Lineage (GTDB taxonomy): Bacteria > Actinomycetota > Acidimicrobiia > Spongiisociales > ZC4RG35 > JACZUI01. The sequence goes on from CBDCGI010000024.1 coordinate 39,386, forward strand.
AGGTCCGGTGAGCGCTCCATGATCATGTCGACCGCAGGTCCGACGCTGTCTGCGGAGCCGGCCAACTCGTAGCCGTCCCCGATCAGCGCCTCGATCCCGCGGCGGAACACCGGATGATCTTCAACGACGAAGACTCTGGGACGCTTGGTCATGTGAGAGGAGCACTTATCGTCACCTCGGTTCCAGAACCGGGTGCTGAGTCGATGACCACCTCACCTCCGACGGCCCTTATCGGTTCGACCATCGACATTGTCATTCCGCCCCGAGGTTCGTCTCGCTGTTCGAATCCGGGTCCCCGATCTCGAACGTGAACCCAGACGTGACCGTCCCTCATCTCGCTGTACAGGTCCACGGTCGCACCGGCGCCATGCTTGGCGGCGTTGAGCATCGCTTCCCGAGATGCGGTCAGAACCGCCTCCAAAGCGTCGCTCAACTCGGCGTCATCGCGGATCACATCTTTGATGTCCACGGTCCTGTAGAGATCCTCGACCTCGTCACGACAGCGCAGCAGCTCTGCCCGAAAGCTCCGCTTGTGTGGTGAGCGAAAACGCTCGATGGTTCGCCTCACCTCCCGCTCCTGACGACGGGTGAGGTAGCGCACCTCATCTGGGTCCTCGGCCGCGTTCCGGGTCGAGACCAGAGTTTGAAGATATGAGTCGTGGAGATGGCGGGCGAGCTCAGCACGCTCTTCGTGGCGGGCGACCTCCTGGTGCTTGGTCGCCAGCTTGGCTTCGGCTTCGAGCCTCAGCTCCTCACGATGCCGAAGGGAGTCGAACGCCCAGCCGGCGATCAGGCCGAAAACCATGAACTGAATGACACCCGCGGTCCTTACCGAGTCGAGGTCGTGAAGCAAGTGCAGCCATGCGTGCTGAAAAGTCAGCAGCAGAGCCGCCGCCATGGTCCACCGCAGATTGGAGGCGAACGCAACCACGAACAGCCACGAGTTGGGCCAACTGGCGGAGATGATGTGATCGGTGCCCGCCCACAGGCCGGCGAAGCCAAGCGCTATGACTACCACGCCGTCCGCGACTACGAACCAAACGCTTCCCAGCCGATCAGGCAATCGAGCCGCCCACAAGGTCACGCCAGTCCAGAACGTGGCCAAGACCACAACGCCAATCAGGATCCCGCGATCTCCCGGCTGATCGTCGCCCACCGTCACCAAGACCAGCACCAGGATCCAGATCCAGGAGAGAAGACGAAAGCCCACCACCACCCACCGGAGAGTGTCGGTGACCGGCGGAACAGGCCGCTCGGTTGATGACGCAGCCGTCATGTCAACGCACGGTACACGCGGATATCGGGCGCCTAATGGCGCCTGACATCCGCCCTCCCCAACCTCTACTTATCGAAGTCGTAACCGGCGACCACGGCGAGCATCGTCTTGGCGACAACCCGATAACCATGCTTGTTGAGATGGATGTTTGGCTTCACGTCGGGGTCGTCAGGACACATGTAGCTGAGATGACACAGCACGTCGACATTGTCGGGCACCCCGTTGACCGGCGAGTCGTCGCCAAAGTCTCCTGCATTGAAGGCGGAGTAGACATCGGCCACGTCCGCGCCGACCGCTCCATACGCCGCCGCCAACGCACCGTTGAATCCCTGTGCCAGAGCGTCACTGGCATGAGCCAGAGCCGGATCCGGGGCGTGCTGTCCGGGAATACCGGCAAAAAAGCCAGCCGCAGCCGCAGCCTGTGGGTTGTAATAGTTCATGGCGACGATTGGGCCGGTGTACCCGGCTGCCCGTAGCGTGCCCACAATTTGTGCGATCTTGCCAGCGATGACGGGAACCTGGGCCGCGATGCATGCTGGATCGCCGGCGCAAACTGCCTGTGCCTGAAGGATGTCGTTGGCTCCGATGTCGATAGAGATCAGGACCACATCACTACCGGATATGGCGGCTAAGGCGTCTCCCATCTGCGAGCCGGTGGCGTAGTTACCGGAACAGGCAGACGGTTGGCCGAAAGCATTCGAGCCGCCGACGAACTGGTCGGTCGTCTCTCCCGGGCACCCAAGCTTGGCATGTTCGAGGTTGGCACCGATCCGACCTTTGGCCCTTTGGTACAGCTGGTCGGTATAGGAGTCTTCCGACGAGAAGGTGGTGTTGCCCACGGCATCGGCCTGAGAGCCGGCGGCCAAAGATGTGCCCAGCGATAGGTAGATGCTTTCCTCCGGGGCTTTCGCCGCCGCTGTCACCGGCAGCAAAGACACCACCAGGAAGACAGCCAGGGTTGTCAGGTTTCTCTTTCTCACTCTTCCTCCCTTTCTGGCTTTCCATCGCAACGTATCTGGCGGCTTCCTGGCCGTCTATGGGGAACAGCCCCCATGACCAGCGATAGGGGTGATTCCCCATAGCCCCATGCGCCACGGAGAGCGAAGCTGTGCCTGTACGCCTTGAAACGGAGGTGAATGATGAAGCTTGATGAGAAGCTCGCGGAATGGGTTGGCGAAGGTCTAATCGCTGACGACCAGGCAGCCGCCATACAACAACGAGAGTCGTATGCGCAGGTCAACAAGAAGGGACCCGCAGTCCCCGTCGCGGTTGAGGCCCTGGGTTACCTTGGCGGCGCGCTATTCCTGGCCGCCACCGGGTATCTGATCCCTGATTTCTATGACAGCCTCAGCGACGGCCAGAGAATCGCGTTCGTGGCGGTCCTCACGTTGGTAGCGGGTGTCGGTGGGTTGCTGGTGAGAACCGAGACGGCGCCAGGCCGCCGTCTTCGTTCGGTGCTGTGGACCGCAACCACCATCGGCGCAGCGACTACTACTGGCGTCGCCTCCGAGAGCATGTTCACGACCGAGGATCCTGGTTTGTATCTGACAGCCGGGACTGCATTGGTGGTGTCGGGGATCACCTGGACGGCACACAGGACCGGTCTGCTGATTCTCGCCTTCTTGGCCGGTGCAACGGCTGCGGCGGTGATTGCCCTGACACCCCTCGACGACCCCTCCCAGGGTGCAACCGGAATCATGATCTGGGGAGTTGGTGTCCTCTGGGTCGTCGGATCGACCCGGCGTGTGCTCGATCCGGAAACGCCGGCAACCATCGGGGGCTCTCTTGTGGCGCTGATCGGTGCCTCGATGACAATGGAGGACCCGCATGCCCTCGGAGGTGTGGTGTTGACTGCCGTCACCATCGGCGTGATCGGCGGACTTGGCATCTACCGGCGTTGGATCCCGTTGCTCGGACTCTCGGCAGTCGGGTTCTTCTTCTGGGCGCAGCAGGTGGCCTCTGAGCTGTTCGACACCGACGCTGGAGTTGCGGTTGCGCTCGCTTCTACTTCCGTCGCCATGATTCTGATCACGATCTACCTGGCAAGGCGCAAGATGACCTGACTAAGGGTCACGCAAAAATGCAAAAGAACTCCCCTTCGAAGCCACCAAACATGGCCTCGGCGGCGAGCGCCTGGCAAGCCTCATTTGCGCTCAATCCTGAGAAAGAAAGGAAGGCTTCGTCCAGAGACGTCGATGTGCGAATGGCCGATACGATTGTGTCGCGTTGGCCCAAGTCGGATTCGAGCTCGGCGACGAATAGCGAGTGCACGTCCTCCAAGCGCGCGGGCACCACGGCATCCTGGGCCGCCACCAGCACAGTCGCCAGCGCGTCGAAGACGCCGTTCACAGCTGCGGCAAGTCCGTCAGCGTCGTAGACCGCCGAATCGGAGAAGAATGGGCCCACCTCGTCCGCAGCCTGGACCAGGTCTCCTAGCGAATCGGCCATGGCAGAGAAGTACCCCATCTCTTCGGGTGTCGCCTCTCCCATCTCCAGGTCCTCGCCGGCGAGCGTAGAGATGAACTCGTTGTAGAACCCCAACGGGTCAGGCACACCTGTGGCAACTGTCACGGGATCGCCACCAGGATCGCGCGAGGTCGTCCCATCGGCACTGATCGAGAGCCGTGCCTCATCAGTGGTGACGACCACCGCGTCGGTGACTACGGCAGCGGCCAGCTCGTCCCAGAAGTAGTAAAAGCCCGATGTGACCGCAGGAAACACACGGACCATCTGGCCGAGATAGGTAATGGACGCAGAGGAAGCTGCCCTACTCAGAGCAGTCGGGTACCAGGATTCCACGATCACATCATTGGTGGCATCCAAAGGAACCAGCGTGATGGGTATCCCGGACGAGAAAACAACGTCGCTCGCTTCAGGGTCGATGTGGAGGTTCCACTCGGCGCTGCTGTCGAACACGTTGCCTGGGACGTCGACCGCCCCACCCATGATCACAATTCTGGAGATGCCACGAGCCGTGTCCGGAAACTCGACTATCGCCCTCGCCACGTTGGTCAGCGGCGCCACCGCGTAAATCATCACAGGAACGTCAGATCCCGCAACGGCCTCAGCGATCAGCTCCGGTCCGGTGCCCTCGTAATTCGGATCCAGGTCTTCCGCGAGCCCGAAGGCCAGGTTCTCGGCCCCTGCCAAAAACTCCTCGGGCCAGAGGTTGTACTCGTCGGGGAGCTCGGGATCGCACGCAACGGGGATATCCGACCGGTCCATGAGGTCGAGCACGCCAAGGGTCACGCGCAAACCGAGGTCACAGCCGGCTTCACCTGCTACCGGCAGCGAAACCGCTATCACGTCAACGTCGGGGTGGGCAATCAGGTACATCAGGGCGCCAACGTCGGACACCGTTGGGCTGTAGTCGACGACGACCCGGGTCTGGACCCCGGCCACAGGCTCAACGGGGACCGGCGCGACTGTGGTGCTCGGGGTGGAGACGGGCAACTCGGAGGTGCTGGTTGTCGACCGAGACGATCCGGTGCATGCCGACACCACTAGAGCCAGCGCAAGGGTGAGCCGTGCCTTCCTCATGGCGCAACGCCCCCGACGAGGCCCATGACAACTCCCACGAGCTGCAATATCACCCAGGCGGCAACAGCGTAGGTGATCCACGATGCGACTCGATCGGCGGTGCGTGCTCGTTGAGACTCCGACGACTTGCTCAGGCCTGCAGCGTGGCGTCGAGCACGTCTGGTGACTGCGCCGTATATCAGCCCAACCACCGGTATCGCAAGGAGATTCACCGCGTGGGCCACCCCCAGAATCAACATGAAGCCTGCAACCTGATCGACGTAGGGATCTTTGAGCTCCGACAGCATGAGCATCACGTCAAGGCCGGTCTCTTCGATCCCCGCAACCGCAACGATCAATCCGCCGAAGAACAGGTAATAGGCGATGTCGAGCAGTCGGGAGAAACGACGGCCGGTTTCGGGGTTGAGGTGGAAGGCGCCATCGATGAAGGGCTGACCGAATCGGCGAATCAAAGGGCCGACCACCAACAGCATCGGCACCATCACAGCAATCTGGACGAGGACTACCGACCACTTGGGGACGATGATTTGGCCGGCCTGATTGCGCCCCGCGACTCCGACGAGGAAGCCGGCAATCGCGGTCAGGGCGACGGTCACCGAGGCCACTGCAACGATGAGACGACGACGGTGGGCTTTGTCCTCCTCGATACTCCGGTTGGTCCGGGCGAACAGGTCAACCGAGGGCTCGTACTCGTCGAAGCGGCTGAGGGCATCTACCAGCCTCTGCTCGACGGTCATTGCGCAGGCTCCAACTGCTCCGCAAGTGCTGCCATTCCTCTCCTGCAGTGCGTCTTCACAGAGTTCTGCGAAATGGCCAGCGTCTCGGCAATCTCCCGTTCGCTGAGCTCCATGTAGAACCGCAGCACAAGGCAATCTCTCTGGCGCGCCGAGAGCAGGGAAAGGGCCTGCATGACCTCTTCCTCATCCGCGCTGCGAACCACGGCGTCGTCGGGCCGAACCGGCTGGCGATCGTCGATCATGGCGTCTTGGTGGCGCAAGGAAAGGAGCCCGCGTCGGTTGGTGTCACGAGCGAGGTTGAGCACGATCGATCTCAGGTATGCAGCACTTTTTGAGGTGTCCTTGATGCGATCGGCTGATCGGTAGAGCCGGATGAAAGCCTCCTGCACGATGTCCTCGGCCCCGGTTCGATCGTCGGTGAACAAACGCGCCAGCCGAACGAGATTGGCCGACTCGGCGTGGTACATCCGCTCCACGAAGGCGCGACGCTCCAACTCCTCGGAGGTCCAGACCGTCTTCCCGGCCGCGACGACATTTAGCCACAGCAAGGCCTAGTTGGGGGTGTCCTCTTCGAGCTGGCGTCCTAGACCCAGCAATCTGCCCACGATGGGAAGGCTGAGCACGTTCAGACCGTGGAGGATGCCCATGAGAAGGAGCATCCCCCCCACCCGGACGATCTCATCCTGCACCTGGGTCGCCGTCGATGCCTCCCACTCGATGCTCTGCTCGAGAGTGAGAGTGAACAGGATGTAGGCGGTGAAGATGAGGTAGTAGGCGACATCCATCAAAACCAGGTAGCTCTTGCCGGTGCGCGGGTTTCCCCGGAAGATGTCACCGGCATACGCTCGGCCGAACCGCTTGATGATTGGGCCCAATACGACCACGATCGCCACCAGGACGAGGTTTGTGATCAGTTCGATTACCCACCAGCTCAAATCGACACCTCCTCTTGAGCAAGACCGGCCTCCGCAGAAGCTACCTCTCTCATGAATCGAGAGAGGAGTCGCAAATCAACGATCGCATAGAGAAGAAAGACGCCGGCGAACATCGATACGTTCATCAAGGGACCCCAACCGAGGTTGGTGAGCTCCTCGAGGATCACCGAGTCGGCCGCTACAAGCGCCATGCCGAGCACGGTCATGATCAAAATTGTCACGGGCCGGGGCAAGAGTCTGTTCAGAACGGCGCCGATCAGGCCGAGCGGAACGGCGACGATCAGTCCAATGAAGATCATGATGAATATCGTCCCTGGCACCGAGAATTCGGTTTGGCGAAAAGGGTCCTGGATGGCGACGATTCTCATCGCGAGTCTGAAACCCGGAGCCAGGACGACGAGACCGGCAATCCCGGCGGCTCCTATCCCAAAAAGGATCGTCTGACCCCAAGGCGGGACTCCGACTCCCACCTCACGAATGATTCGCTCTTCGACGATTTCTCCTTTCATCACTGTCCAACTGACGCTTGAAACATCGTTTTGGGTGACAACGCCCAATTGGGGCCTGTCTAGAACATGCGGCCTTTGCATCGAGTGTGCTTGTCCTACCCAAATAGCGAGAGGACAAGCACACTCGACCGGAACAGGCACGCCAACGTCCCGCCCGTCGGCCAGGCCATGCAACCCGCAACTGGTAAATTCTGACGATGTCGTCGAATCCTCTCAGCGGAGAACGCCGCGTCGTCACCGCGCTGTTCTGCGACGTGGTGGGCTCCACGGCGCTGGCCGAGACGATGGACCCAGAGGATTGGGGCGAGCTGATTGGAGAGACGATCTCCCAGATGGGCCGCGTCGTGGCTCGGTATGGAGGAACGATCTCCGAATTCGGAGGCGACTCGGTTTTTGCCATCTTCGGAGCGCCCACTGCCCACGAGGACGACCCGTACCGGGCAGTGAAGGCGGCATTGGAGATCGTCAGCACGGTGGACGGTGGTGATGCTGCCGATCTGGCGGTGAGGGCAGGCGTGAACACAGGTCTGGTGGTTGTTGGTGACATCGAGGCCGGTGCTTTGAACACCTATTCGGCCTTGGGTGACACCCTCAACGTGGCGGCGCGTCTCCAGACCATCGCTGAGCCCAAAACCGTCGTGATGTCGTCTGAAACCCGCCATCTCCTTGGTACCGATGTCGAAGTCAGGGAGCTAGGCCCAGTGGAGCTGAAGGGGCGAAAAGCTCCGGTTGAGGCGTACGAGGTCGTTCACCTGGCCGACGCACCGGACCGGCGACGTGGGGTTCCCGGCCACAGCAGCCCCATGGTCGGCAGAGACCAACAATTGGAGACCCTGCAGAACCTGGCGCGACTTGCTGCCGCCGGAAGCGGCAGGGTGGCTGCGATCCTCGGAGAGCCCGGCGTCGGAAAGAGTCGGTTGATCCGCGAGCTCCAGCTCCACTCAGACGACCACTCCGCTCTGTGGGCCTTCGGTCACTGTGTTCCCTACGAGCAGGATTCTCCTTATCACCTTCTCTCGTCTCTGGTCCTCTCCGCGGCGGGAATAGCGCCGACAGCCGCACCGGACGTCATCGCCAAGTCCATTGACGACATGCTCGACACGGCAGGTTCTGCCCACCGGGCTCCAATCCTCAAGCGGTTGGTCGGCATCGATGACGACTCGCCAGAGATCTCAACGGAAGAGCTGACTGACGCATACGCAGATGCCATCACCGAACTGCTGGCCGGATTAGGCGAGTCTGAGCGTCCGATCGTGCTGGTGTGCGAGGACACCCACTGGGCCGACCAATCATCGGTCGACGTCATGTCCACCATCTTGACGCGGGTCCCCACACAACCTGTACTGCTGTTGATCGTGATGCGCCCGGAGCGGCAGACACCGGGGTGGGCTCTGTTGGAGTCGGCCCGGCGCGAGATCGGCGCATCCTTGACCGAAGTCGACCTCGCTGCTCTGGACGCCGACGTCAGCCGCACTCTGGTGGCCAATCTGCTCAGTATCGAATCGTTGCCGCCCACGATGCGCCGGCTCATCGTGGACAAGGCCAGTGGGAATCCCTTCTTCCTGGAGGAGGTGGTCAGGATGCTCATCGACCGGGGACTCGTAGAAGAGCAAGGGGGGCATTGGGGAGCCAGCCAAGGCGTCGAAGAGCTCGAGGTGCCGGAGACGATTCAAGGTCTTCTCGCCTCCCGCATCGACCTGCTCAACGCCGATGAACGTGCAGCAGGACGCCTGGCGGCGGTCATCGGTCGCAACTTCAGCTCGCGACTGTTCAACGCTGTCCATGTCGGACACGACGAGGCGCTCCCGATTCACCCCCACGTGGCCGCGCTGGAGTCGCACGGGATGGTTCGGCTGGTCGCTACCGAGCCTGAGATCGAGTATGAGTTCCGCCACGCCCTGATCCACGACGTGATGTATCGGGGCCTCCTCCGCAAGGAGCGAGTTGAGCTGCACGGAGCAGTGGCCGACGCCATCGAGGCCGCCCATCCCGATCGCCTTCAGGAATTGGCGCCTGCTTTGGCCCGGCATCACGGCGAGGGCCGCCGGTCGGGCAAAGCCATCGAGTACCTATTCATCGCCGGCCGCGACGCGGCCTCGCGAGGGGCTCGGCTCGAGGCAAGCCGTTTTTACGCCAGCGCACAGAGGCTTCTGGCTGCGGACCCCAACGCCGACCCCGTCGACAAAGTAGACGCCGCCATCGGGCGGCTAACCGCGGCCATGAGTTTCACACCGTTCGAAGAGAGCCTTGGTTGGATCCGGGAGATCTTGCCCGTGGCCGAAGAGCTCGGCGAGGCCAATCGCCTGGGAACGCTCTACGACAAGTCAATCTGGATCCGGGGGATGCTTGGCCAACCTCATGGTCACCCGGAGTACCTAGCCGAGCTGGACAAGGCGCATGAACTCGTCTCTCGAGTCGACGATCCCGCCGTCGTCGCCAGCCTCGAGGCGACGGCCGGCTCCGTACACCGCTCGAGCGACGACTACGCGCTCTCCGTCGAGCCTTTGCAGCGCGCTGTTGAAGCCCTGGAGGAGTTGGGGAAGCATGCCGAGGCGTCGTTCAACGCCTCGATGCTCGCCGACTCGCTTTCGGCCCTGGGAAGGTTTGATGAGGCAGAGCTGGCCATCGATAGAGCAACACAGCTCGGCGAGCTGGGCGGCGACCCGAACTCGGTACTCGATGCCGACATCATCAGGGGCAGCATTGCCTCCGATCGAGGAGACCTCGTCGAAGCCGAGCGTGTCACACGCCGCGGGATCGAAATGGCCGAGCAGGTAGGGAACACGTTCTGTGACCTGGCAGGGAACTTCAAGCTGGCGGACCAACAGCTACGGCTCGGCAACGTGCAAACCGCCATCGATCACCTGGAACGGAGCACAGGGCTGGCCGCCTATTGCAACGCCGGGAGCTACGAGGCGCTCGCCAAAGCGTGGCTGGTGAAGGCGAGGTCGCAAATGGGCGATGTCGAGATCGACAGGTTCGATGAGCCATTGGCAAGTGCCATCGAAGCCGGCACACGTAGTGGTGAGGGGCTGATCCGTTTACAGCGAGCCATAGCCCTGGCCGACTCCGGTGAGTTAGGCGATGCGGTGGCCGATTTCGAACGCGCCATCGAGCTGTTCGCCGACTATGGAGGGCTCCCCAACCTGGCGCGGGCTCACAACGCCTACGGCCAGGCCCTCGAGGCAAATGGTCGTGGCGACGACGCACTCCTCCACCTGCAACAGGCGGAAACGCTCTTTGCCGAACTAGGGATCCAACCGGATCCCGCGACGAATACTTGACCGGCCGGCAGATCAGTCGGATGAGCTCTGACCGCGCGACGGACACCGGCGGCGCACAACTGGGTTTCAGTCCGCCTTTAGGAAGAGGAAAGTGTCGGTTCGGGTGTACTTGGGGGGCGGGACGAACCCGGCCTCCACTGCCTCGGACTCGGTCATGAGCCGTGGCGAATGCAGTTGATGTTCGGTGCCATCGAGTGAGAGCCTCCCGGACCCTGAACGAAGGGTGTTCTGGACCCAGTCTGAGCCCGGACCGTATCGCACGGCGAGGATGAAGCCGCCGTCGATCCGAAACGCGTCCATAGGTGTCCTGTATTCACGACCCGAGGTCCGACCCAAGTGGGTGAGAACGGGATATTTGCCTTTCTTCACCTCACGGGGATTGAAGACTCGTTTGTTCACTTTGGCGAGCCACCTCGGCAGCAGCATCGAACACCTCCAGAATCGGCACCCACCTTACCTTACGGTGTAAGAAGGACCAAAGGCCGCTAGGTAGGAGAAGCTCTCCACTCGATGCGATGCACGTCGACGGCTTCGGAAATGCCTTTCAATGTCACCTTCTCTGGCTCAGAGAGGGCGTTGGGTATTCGCCCCGCCGCGGTGATCACCTCTGATGTAGCGAGGATCTCCTCCCCTTCGGCAAGGTCGCCCACGCGTGCAGCAGCGTGAACACCGTGTCCGCCATAGTCGCTGCCCTTCTTGGTCGCCTCTGCAGTATGGATGCCGATCCGAACTCTTGGCGCAAAGCCGTGATCTCTCCGATTCGCCTCCAGTCGCCGCTGCATCGTCACCGCGAATTCGATGGCCTTCCCGGCGTCGTCGAAGGCGACAAAGAACCCGTCCCCGGTGTGTCGCACCTCCTCGCCATCGTGTTCGGCCAGGACTTCACGAAAGACGCGATCGTGCCATTGCAAAAGGTTCTCCCATGCCGAGTCGCCAATCACGCCGATCAGGTCGGTGGAGGTGACGATGTCCGTGAACATGAAAGTCTTGGTGATGCGGTCTCCCGGCTCGACAATCGAAGGCGGGCCGGACCACTTCTCCAGTTCCCGAAGATCTGCCCTTGCACCTAGCTTCTGGAGCGTCGAGCGAGCCGCCCGATACTCCATCTCCGCCTCGTGATCCTCTCCGAGGCCGGCGTGGGCTCGCCCGAGCAGGACGCGTGTCTTGGCTACCTCGTACGGGAACTCCGACTCCCTCCACAGGTCTCGTGCTTGGGACAACGCGTCGATCGCGTCCTCGTGCCGCCCCGAGGCCACGTCCACCGAGCCGCGGGAGGTCAGCGCGGCCGCTTTCCACGTTCGGTTCTCGTAGTGGGCCACAAACTCGTCGAGCTGCGTCAGGGCATCTTTGGCAGTGTCGATGTCCCCGTTGGCGAGGGCGATCTCGACCTGAGCCGGCAGTAGCCAGCCAATCGACAAAGGTGGTGGCCCTTCTGATCCTTCGGGATGCCGGCGTTCCAATGCGCGCCCGATCGACCGGGCCGCCTTTTCCAAGTCTCCCCTGTCTTTGGCGAGAAGCGCCAAGCCGGGCTGCGCCGATACCCCATGCTCGTAGGCCTTGGCAAATGACTCTTCGGCAGCATCGAGATCTCCCATGCGCCTTCGCACTTCCCCTATCTCGTAATAGGCGAAGCCCAAACCGTCCATGATGTGGAACCTCTCGAGTTCGACGCAGGCCTTTCGTGCCTCCCGCTCAGCTTCGGCCCATGATCCGTGAAGCCGCTTCAGCTCGGCGCGGTGAACCTGGCACACACCGGTGTAGCCACCCACCCCGCGGGCCTTCATCCAACGTTCGGCCTCTTCGGTCCATTCACCTGCGCGCCGGAAATCGGCGAGATTCCGGCAGGCGGCGATCGTGTTGCAATAGACGTCGCTGGCTGTTCGAAGATCGGCGTCTGCCGACATCGCGATCGCTGTGGCCTCGTCGACCAGCTCCATTCCCATGCGCCACTCGCCGGTCAGGATCAGGGCCGTTCCCTTGAAACCCATCACCATCGCCTGGATTCCAGGCAGACCCACCCTTTGTGCGAGGGCAATGACGTCGTCGGCCTCCAGGATTGCTCGTGCGAAATCGCGTTGCACAACCATGGTCTCGGCAAAACTCAGGAACGCAACCCAGGCGTGCGCTGCGGATTCAGGAAGGTCCTCGATCAGACGGTTGGCCCGCGCCTCCCAACCGTTGGCGACGGCAAACGCCTGGCGACGGTATGCAAGGTAGGCGAGCAGGGCCGCGACACGAGCCGCTTCAACCCGGTCACCCTCTCGCTCAAAGGCGTTGTAGGCGCGCTCGAACACGGCCAGTGCCTCATCCGGCCGGCCCGTCCACCAGAGAGCATCTCCTTTCCGCACCAGGTCGGCCGGAGTGAGTGGTGCCCCCTGCATCTCGTGAGACTTAAAGGCTTCCAGAGCCGACGTCCAATCGTGGGCTTCGGTCGCCTCGCGAGCTGAAACAAGCGCGTCACCAGCCATAACGGTTCCTCATCGAGGCGTCGACCCTAATAATGGAACGCAGAGACATGGGAAAGATGAGACGTGGTCTCAGCAAGCCTCACCGACAACGTGCGGAGCATCTCCAGCGCCACCCCCGGACGCTCCTCCAATGTGGAAATCAGGTCTGCCTTGGTAATCACGAGACCGCGCAGCCCACCATCCCCCGCATCGACATCGGCGATACGGCGCTCTGAGGAGAGCAGGGCCAGCTCACCTACGTGCTCACCTGACTCCACCACCGTGAGAGTCTGCCTCGCGTTTCCGGTCTCCTTTGTCACCACCGCGCTTCCTGCGATCACAACGAGCATCTCGTCGCCCTCCTCGCCGTCGGAGTAGATCCTCACATCGCCCTCAAAATGAACCTCGGTCACGGACCCTGCAAGCAGCTCGAGATCTTCGGGATCGAGCCCGGAGAACATTGGCACTCGTTGCAGAGCCAGGACCTTGTCCATGATGCTCAGAGTGTCGGAAGGGCGTGCAGTCACATGATCAACGTTAGGTCCCGCCTCTCTGACGAGGACGGATGAATCGTTGGCGGCCAATTGACGAAGCTGACCGAGATCGTCCACTGCGGCCTCAGTCAGGCTCCGAATGGCGAGAGCGCGCAACCAGCGATCGGGATCTCCCGCCAGCCGGTAGAGCGCGTCACGTGAATCCGGCAAGTCATGGCGGGCGTCGGGATCGAGCAAAGGCGTCAACACTGACATCACCGTCCTGGCTCCCGCCGTCTCCAGAGCCTCCACCGCCTGCGATCTGATCTCGTCGTCGGCCGACCTCACCCCTCTTTCGACAATGGGCATGATGGCCGCAGTCTCGGTTGTGGTCATCGCCATGATCACCCAACCCATCAACCGCTGCGACCGCAGGGAAAGCGTCTCCACCAGCGCGGCCGCTGCGGGAGTGTCCGGACCGCTCGAGATCGCCTGACCCTGCTCCCAGAGCATTGCGGCCCTCTCTGCCTCTCGCCTCGCCCAAGTTGTGAACTCTGGGACGAATCGATCCACGGGGGTAAGGGCGCTCAGGGCCGCCTCGGAGGCGGAAACCGAACCGGTCTCGAGTACCTGGAGTAGAGCCTCACGACCTTCGGGAGTGCCCGCCAGCTCTTGCGCCGCGGTTGTTCGCACGCTGGGCGAGGAGTCGTCCAACTGCCTCGTGATGATGCCGAGGCTCCCCGGCCTGGTCGCGTAAACCCTTACTGCAGCCGCCCGCACCTTGGGATGGTCGTGAGCGAGGAACCGGTCAACCTCGGTGTCCAGCGAGCTCTGTGCCAACTCATGCAGGGCCGAGGCCACGATCAAGGGGTCGTCGTCTCCCAAGACGTCTGCGAGGACCTTCTCTCCCTCAACGCCGCCCAATGCCGCGGCGGCCGAAGCCCGAATTCGCGGATCCTGGTCGTCGAGGGCGCTCCTGATCGTCTCGAGGTTGGCTGGGGATCCGAACGCAGACACATATCGAACGGCCCTCAGACGGACTTCGGCAGACTCGTCGTCCAGCGCCCGTGCCACATGGCTGTCGATTCCCTGAGGTTCGACCACGCACATGGTGTCGAACGCCGCGGCCCGCACCATTGGGCTGGAATCGTCGAGTAGTGGCTTGGCTCTAGTGGACGCCTCTTCGCCTCCAACTCGGGTCAGGGTGCTGAGGGCAACCGCACGGGCCTCGGGACGGTCGTCGTCGAGACCACCCACCAAGGCCCGACGCAGGTCTCCGTCGACCGGCGTTATCAAACCGGCTTGAGGAGTATCGAACACACCAACCAACCCACGCCTGACGGCCGCAACCACCGCAGCGATGTACGCCGGCCGCATCGCCACCACGGCCAGCAGTGCAGCTACCGCGACCAACATGGCCATCCCGAATTGGGCATTTCGAGAGAGATTGGATCCCGCCACGAGGATCAAGCCGGCGGTCACGGTCCCCAGCTGAATCGGGACCGCGGTGACAAACGCCAGCACCTGCCCCCGGCGACGTCCGGAAAGCACGTTGAAAAGAGCCGGATACGCAGTGCCTTGGACCGCGTTCACGGCCACCCATTGCAACAACCGGACCACAGCTGCCGTAGCGAGCCCAAAGCCGACCAGCCAGGTCGTGAACCCGGCGATGTAAACGATTGGGACAAGCATCAGAGAAACCACGAGGCCAAATCGGGAAAAGAGACGGTTTGTCGCCAGGAGGGAGACCAGGAAGGTTCCTGCGGTGGCGACGGTGGAGAACACCCCCAGGAATGAGGCGATCTCGGCCTCGCTGTCGAAGGCGTCGGCCACCGCCTCGTTGAAAGGGAACACGACCAGGAAAGCCAAGACCGACAGGGCGAATCCGGCTACCGCCGTAAGACGCAGCAATTGGCTCGCCCTGACAGCGCCCATGGCATCGGAAAACTGGCGAACAATTGGACCGCTCTGGTCCTCATCCTCGCGAAACAGCTCACGAATCCGCCGCAGCAGAAAGGCGCCGGCCCCCAAAATGGAACCCTGAATGAGCAGCAGGTTCTCGGTCCCCATCCAGGTAGCAAGCGGACCGGTGGCCAGATTGCCGACAATTGCTCCGGCAACTCCGGCGCTGGCAAACAGGGGGAAGAGTCTTTTTGCCTGAGTCGTCGTACACGCCGAACCGGCGGCGTTCCACATCACGGTGTAGGTGAGGATGATCAAGGCCTGAGTCGAGATCCAGATGACGGGATAGATGGCGGCGAGCTCCAGGGGGATCAACGCCCGCTCGGCCAATACCAACGTGGCGCCAACGGCAGTGACGAGCCAGAGCCACTGCCGGCTACCAGCCGAGGCCAAGCCGATTGCATGACCGATGACAACCACCATGACGGCGAAACCCGACCAAACGATCATCGAGGGAAGCTCCTCCACCCCAAAACGTGAGAAGAAGAGAGCGTCTGCTGCGTTGGCGCCAAACGCGTGAGTCGACTGAATGACAGCGAAGGTCAGAGACAGCCAGAGCACCAGGGAGCGCTCCGATTGCCGCACGCCGAGCCTGGCCAGTCGGCTGGCTGAGCCCGCCCGTTGGGTCTCGGTGCCGGTCATTCCGCCAAGGTCTACCAGCCAACGCCGTGTGACGTCGAGCGTGCGAGGCTCCTACCGTGACCAGGGTGAGCTGGCACCGCGTCGGGCAACCCACGTCCTCCGAACCTTTTGTCGCCACGGTCGGCGATGTTGAAATCCTGTTGGTCCGCGCCCAGGAAAAGTGGTGGGGTGTTGAAGATCGCTGCACACATGCAGGGTGTTCTTTCGTGGACGACGGTGAAATCGACGGAATCATCGCCATATGCGATTGCCACGGGTCTGAATTCGACATGCGCACCGGGGAGGTTCTTCGCTTCCCCGCAGTTGCGCCGTTGCGGACCTTCCCAGTCCGGGAAACAGGCACCGGCCTGGAGATCAGATTTGATTGATCCGACCTCCATCACAGTGTCTGACCTCGAGAGAGACCCCTATCCGATTTACGCTCGGATGAGGGCTGAGGCCCCGGTGGCCCATGTGGCGGCTCTCGATGTGTGGATGGTCACCAGATGGAACGACGTCTACAACGCCTGCCTGGATCCAACAGGCTTCCCAGCATCGGTTGCGGACTCGCCCACCGATCGCGCCTTGGGTGGCATCTCGATGATGACCGTCGACGGTGAGGAGGCCAAGCAGCGCCGGCGGCCCTTTGATGCCTCATTACGGCCCCGGTCGGTCGAAGCGTCGATGCCCGAGGTGTTCGCCCGGTTGTGTGACGAGAGGCTTGATTGCCTACAAGCCGCCGGCGGCGGCGACCTTGTGGGCGACTACTTCGAGCCTGTGGCACTGATGTCACTGGCCCATCTGATCGGAATCGAACACCTGGCAGATGTGCCGACCCTACGCCGCTGGTACGCGGGCCTGGCCGCCGGAGTGTCCAACTATGAGGACAACCCAACAAAGTGGGAGGCGTGCCGGGCGGTATCAGACGAGATCGACGAGCGACTGGAGCCCGAGTTCCGGAAAGTCTTCGAGGACCGCGATGGGAGCATGCTGTCGAACTTGATTCACGCCGCGCCAGGGAGCCTCGCGGAGCGGCTGCGATGGGGGCTGCCGTCACTGAAACTCGTCCTTCTCGGTGGCCTTCAGGAGCCGGCCCACGCCGGTGCAACCATCGCCGACTGCCTCTTGGCCCATCCGACTCAACTCGGTGCAGTGAGGTCGGACCCCTCCCTGGTCCCCGCCGCGGTGGAAGAGGGTCTCCGGTGGACCGCACCCATCGGAAATCTCCTTCGTAGCTCGGCAGGCATCTCCGAGCTGGCGGGTGTGACCATCCCTGAAGGCGAAAGGCTGATCCTGGTCGTTGCGTCCGCGAACAGGGACGTCTCGATCTGGGGCTCGACAGCCGACGAGTTCGACATCTTCAGACCAAAGAGAGCTCACCTCTCATTCGCTACCGGCCCCCACTACTGCATCGGCCACCATTTCGCACGTGCCCTTCTCCGTGAGGCTGTGGCCCGTTTGATCAACCGGTTCCCGGCTCTCGCCTACGCCGACGACGAGCCCACCGTTTACCGGGGCCACGAATACCGGTCTCCAGTGGCAGTCAGGGTCAAGGTATGAGGGCTATTGCATACAGAGGGAGGTTGAACCCGACGGGACTGGCTCATGGAGGACCGATCGGCGGTTCGATGACGGTCGCAGCCCCGGCGCGGTAGAGACGTGGGGGACGTCCCCGGGCGCCCGTTCGTCGGGCACCGGTTGCATGCACCAAGCCTGACGTGCCCAACACGCTCCTGGTGAAGTTGCCGGGGTCGATGGTCGTATCCCAGATTGCTTCATAAGCCTGACGCAGCTCGGAGATAGTGAACTCCGGGGGGCAAAGTCGCGTGGCAAGCGGAGAGGTTCGCACCAATCTGCGCAGAGTCTCCAGAGCGGGAGCCAGGATGTCTCCGTGATCAAACGCGAGGGAGTCGGGATGATCCATCACCTCAGCGAGAGGAACAAACCGTGCGTCAGCCGCGTCGTCACCCGCAGCCGGCTCGCGGCCGAACCCAACTGTCAAATAGACGACGCTCACCACGCGGCGCCTTGGGTCCCGTCCGGGGCGGCCATATACCCCCACCTCATGGAGATCCTCGGTCCTCTGGATGAGCCCAGTTTCCTCAGCGAGCTCCCTCACCGCGGCGTCTGGCAGGTCTTCGTCCAACTCGATGAAACCTCCAGGTAACGCCCATTTGCCCTGGTGAGGTGGGTAATGGCGCTCGATTAGCAGCAAGCGGAGCTCGCCCCCACGAATGGTGAAGAAGGCAACGTCGGCTGCTATCCCAAAACACGGATAGGAACTCATCTCAAATCGACAAACTTACTTGTCATTCAGACAAATAATATCCTAGATGTGTTGTTTTCACCGGGATGCGGTCGAAGACCTCTCAGCCAGAGCATCATTCACCTAGGTTTGCCCCATGGCCGCCCAGCCCATGGAGATGATCCTGGTCAAGCAGCTTGCCAGCTATCTGGCTGTTCCTATCTGGGTCACCGATGCCGATGGCAATCTGGTCTACTACAACCCGCCGGCAGAGCGCTTGGTGGGAGCCAGCTTTGACGAGGTGGGTGTCATCAACGCCGAGGCTCTCCCCCAGGTGTTCAAGACGACTGACTTCGAGGGCAACCCAATCGATTCCTCGGATCTGTCGGTGGCGCGAGCTCTCGCCACAAAATCGCCGGCACACGGCGCCCTTCGATTCTGGGGCCTGAACCAGGTGGCGCGCGATGTGGAGGTGACGGCTATACCCATCACGGGCCAGGGCGATCGCTTTCTCGGAGTGATGGTGACGTTCTGGGAGATTGACCCTTGAGGATCGAGCTTTGGGGAACCCGGGGCTCTATCGCCGCTGCCGGACCCGCGACCGTCACATACGGCGGAGACACCAGCTGTGTCGAAATCAGCGAGGACGACCATCGGTTGATACTCGACGCCGGGACAGGTATCCGCCCCTTGGGCAACGACCGAGAAGACACTCGATACGACATCTTGCTCACCCACCTCCATATGGATCACATCCAGGGCTTGCCCTTCTTCGTGCCCATGCTGGATTCTGAGAAGGAGGTCCACGTGTGGGGACCCATTTCCACCACTCACTCACTGAAGGACAGGCTCGCCTCGTATCTCTCTCCGCCCCTGTTCCCGGTGCGGATTCGCGATCTGGACAACGTGTTCTTCCATGATGTGACACCTGGCACCTTCGACCTGGGCCCTTTCCGAGTGACGGCAGACCTGGTGATCCATCCCGGCGCAACACTGGGATATCGGATCACGGCCGATGACACCTCGGTCGCCTTTCTCCCCGACCACGAACCGGCTTTGGGCGCCAGGGGCTTCCCGACTTCACGAGAATGGATCTCGGGCTATGACCTCATGGAGGATGCCTCGGTCCTGATCCACGACGCTCAATACACGGAAGCCGAATACGAATCGCGGGTTGGGTGGGGGCACACGTCCATCACCCAAGCCGGACTGGTCGCCGATGCTTGTGGCGTGGGCCGGCTTGTCCCCTACCACCATGATCCGGCCCACGACGACCCGTTCCTCGACCAGCTTCACCACGAGATCGATTCCGCAACCTCCATAGAAATCGTGCCTGGTCGCGTCGGGACCATCATCGACCTCTAACTCCGGCGGTTGGAGACAGGTCACGCTGGCTCAGGTCTAGGGTGCCGCCACCATGACAGCCACACTTCGAGTCATGTCCACCAACCTTCGCGGTGGGCTTGCCGACGCCGACGCATACCGAAATCTGCTGGGCAGGTTCGATCCCGACCTGGTTGTCACCCAGGAGCTCGGTCATGCCCAGGCAGAAGTCCTCGCTGCCCGTTTTGACCATCACCATCTGCTGCCCGCCGAAGAATTTCACGGGCGGGGAATAGCTACCAAGTTCAACGCCGAGTTCGACGACGTCCCCATGCCGGGTCGGCCCGGTACCTCGGCCCTGATCGAGATAGGGAACACGACGTGGCAGTTTCTCGGAATCCATCTCCTCAACCCCGTGATGTTCCCCCACTGGACGATGGTGAGGGAGCGTGGTCGCCAGCTAGAAGCTATCGAAGGCTGGGGAGAACGTATCTCCGAGCCAGGCGTCGTGGTGGGCGATTTCAACGCCAGCCCCCGATGGCCGGCGTACAGGAGAATGGCCCGAAGCTGGGACGATCTCGTAGCCCATCTTGCAGCAGACCAACATCGCAGCGCGGAGCGAACGTGGTCGTGGCGGCCGGGGTGGCCGCGATTGCTCCGCATCGATCATGTCTTTGGTCGCGGAGTCACGGCGATCAATGTCTGCGTGGCACGGATCACGGGCTCGGATCACTGGGCCGTTGTCGTCGACCTCAGCGAGAGAAGCGCAGGATCATGATGGCCACGCGTCAGGCGACCGACGTGGTGGCGCAGACCCTCCCCTTTGGCTGCGACATCCGCACCTAGACCTCGGCAGTGCTTCGCCGCAGCGCGCCCCCAAAGGCCCACGCCACCATCCTCGGTCCTAGTCGCCAAGTGCGGTAACCACCGGCTCCAGGACAGTTTCAGAGCTGACCGACCTGCCGATCAGACAAACGCTCTCCGCCTTCGACAGCAGGCGTCGGGCGCGATCGACGCGGGTTTCATCCTTGATGACCACCCTGGGCCGAAGGAAGATCGTCTCAATGCGATAGAGGCCTTCTTCGCCTCGTTCCAAACGACCCACGGCTTCGTCCTGGTAGTCGATCACCTCGACTCCTGACATCGCGGCCATGGCGTGGAAAGTGGTCATGAGACACGACGACACGGACGCCACCAAGAGATGCTCGGGGCTCCATACGCCCTCCGGTCCACCGAACTCCGGCGGCGACGCAACCTCGAGTGCGGGTAGGCCGTCAGATATCGATTCCAGTTTCCCTGACTTTGGGCCCGAACCATGCAACTCGACTCGATAGTCGGCCGAATGAATCATTGAGTCTCCTTTCCCTTCCACAAATAGCCGAAACAGGTACCGGGCACACCGGGCAATCGCACCTTTCCGCAAGGACCTAAGTCACGACCAAATAGCCAGATCCCGGGGCCATAATCCGCCGATGTGCACCTTGGTGGGAATGTGATCCACCCCATCGGCTATCAGCCAGATACTGGCCAAGACCCACTGGACGCCTACTCGCAGGTGGTGAGCACCGTCGCCTCCAGCCTGCTGCCCTCCGTGGTTGCCTTGACCACGAGGAGCAGGGGCCGCCGGGGCAACTGGAGGGAGGGTGCCGGCTCGGGCGTGGTCATCAGCGCAGACGGCTTCATGCTCACCTCAGCTCATGTGGTCGAAGGCGCTGATCGCGGTGGAGCCACCTTCGTGGATGGCTGGGAGACCGGGTTCGATGTTGTCGGACGGGACCGCCTCTCTGATCTCGCCGTGCTCAAACTCAGCAGCGGTGAAGCGGAACCGGCGCATCTCGGGAACGCTTCCGGGCTCGTCGTCGGTCAGCTGGTCGTGGCCGTGGGCAACCCACTCGGATTTTCAGGCACGGTTACCGCCGGGGTGGTAAGCGCCCTGGGACGGTCGATCACCGCCGGGAATTCCCGATCATCGCGGTTGGTCGAGAACGTGATCCAGACCGATGCTGCGTTGCATCCCGGCAACTCAGGAGGAGCACTCGCCAATGCCGCAGGGGAGGTCGTGGGAATCAATACTGCCCTCGTCGGACCGATGGTGGGCCAGGGACTGGGGCTGGCGGTGCCGGTGGACGAAGTCACCAAGAGGATCGTTGCCACTCTCATCAACGAGGGCAGGGTGCAAAGGGCATATCTGGGTGTCGCCGGAGGCACCAGACCCATTCCGCCGAGACTCGTCGGAGTTGTCGGCCAAGAACACGGGATCGAGATTGTGGAGGTAGTAGACCGCAGTCCTGCTCAACGTGCCGGCCTGAAACCGGGCGACATCCTCGTCACCGGGGATCATCAACCACTGGTCAATGCCAAAGATCTGCAAGCACTGATGACCGGTGACCGTGTGGGCACCGACTTCAAGGTGCAATACATAAGGGCCGGATCCCTGCGATCGGTGGTTTGCGTCCCGGTCGAGCTCGCCGACGACTGAAGATCGCCGGCCGTGTAGACAGAAAGACGCACGGCTGTGCCGCCTCCTGCTGACCTGCCGGATGGTTGACTGTCGTGGTGCAGCGAGAAACACGCCGTCCAGTCAGTCTCCCTCTGGGCGTTTGGATCGCAGCCGCGGCCCCGGTAGCACTTCTTCTCACAGTCTCAGCTCGATACGGATTCCACAGGGACGAGCTCTACTTCATCGTCGCCGGACGCAGGCTCGACTGGGGTTACGTCGACCAGCCGCCCCTGGTGCCATTGCTCGCGCGAATCTCGGAAACCTTGGGTGGGACCAATCCAACGGCAATCCGAGTTCTTCCAGCCTTCGCGGTAGGGGTCGTTGCCGTCGTCGCTGCCTTGATCGCGCGCCGATTCGGAGGGGGGAGGGTGGCTCAGATCTTCACCGCGGCTTCAGCGGGTTTGACCGGTGTCCTTCTCGGCGAGGGTCACCTCCTCTCCACAGCGGTTTTCGATTACTTGCTCTGGGTGGTTGCTATCTGGATGCTGGTGCTCATTCTCGACAACGCCGACCCCCGCTGGTGGTGGGCAATGGGTGCCGTTGTCGGCGTCGGGCTGGTAAACAAACATCTGATCGGTTTCCTCGCCGCAGCCGTCTTGGTGGCAATCCTCATGACCCCGAGGCGGCAGCTCCTCGCCTCGCCATACCCATGGGTTGGCGTCGGTATTGCTGCCTTGATCGCGGCCCCCAACCTCGTGTGGCAGGCGGCCAACGGCTGGCCGCAGCTCGAAATGGCCGAGGCGCTGAGAGCGCGCAGTGAAGGGCCGCTGGCGTTTGTCCTCTTCCAACCGCTGCTGCTTTCGGTGTCACTTGCGATACCCGCGGCATTGGGCGTCTGGTGGCTGGCAAGGTCCCCAGAAGCGCGTCGATGGCGTCCTATCCCGATTGCGGTCGGCCTTCTATTCGTCGCCTTCCTCCTCACCGGAGGCAAGCCCTACTACATCTCCCCCACCTATCCCGTGCTACTGGCTGCCGGATCGCTTTGGTTCGAAGCCCTAGGTCGGATCGGCCGTCGGGTCATGGTCGCTCTGGCCGGCACGGGCGTTGCCGTCGGGACGTTGATTGCCCTCCCCGTCTTGCCACTCGACCGGGCAGGCGCCCTAGATGTCACCGGAGAGTTGGGAGAGACCGTCGGATGGCCCGAGGTCGTTGATCAGATTCGGGCCGCCTACGAGATCATCCCCGAAGAGGAACGTGACAATGCCACCGTCTTCGCGGTGGCCTATGGGGAGGCGGGAGCTGTAGACGTGTTGGGCCCTGAAGTAGGACTTCCGGCCGCATCCAGCGGGCACAACAACTATTGGTTGTGGGGTCCCCCTGAGAATCATGGGCCCATCATCGGTGTCGGCGCCGTCGGAGGAGCCCTGGGGCCCATATGCCCCGACATCTTCCAGGTCGGGGAGCTGGGCAACCCCTGGCAGATCGAAAACGAGACGCTAGGAGCGCCCCTGTGGCTCTGTATGCAGCCAACGGGTCAGCTGGAAGAGATTTGGGACGACGTCCGCCACTTCAACTAGCACCAAGGGGCAGCTCAACGCGAGCAGTCAACGAAGAAGGTCACGGTTGCCGAACCGACCAGGCCACCCGAATCCATCGCCTCAGCTGTGACCGTGTGAGAGATGGAATCGGGGCACGCCGTAGGAAACGCGAAAACGGCGCCGTTTCCTGATGTGAGGTATGTCGAACCCTGATACCACTCCACTGCGAGACCCGAGTCGAAGTCGTCGCTCACGGCGGCCACCAGATCGACAAAGTGGAATGCGGAAGCGCTGGCAAATCTTTGATTCGACACTGGAGCGATCACTACGACCGTTGGAGCCGTGTTGTCCGAGTTGATGGTTGTGCTCGTGACCGATGTCAGCGTCACGCTGACGGAAGTGGTGGTAGAGGCCCGAGTGGTCGTCGTCTCCGAATCGGGCGACACCGGGGTTGCGATCGTGGTCGAAGACGAAGCCGACGCGGGAAGTGGACCTGAGGAGATCGAGTCCTCGCCGGTGTCGTCTCCAATCAAACCGGCCGCGGCCAATCCAAGCGCGGCCACGGCAACGACGACAGCCACCATCCCAGCTATCCGAGGCCAAATGGGACGGGGCTCAGAGGTCTCAGCTTTCGGCAACTCGGCTGAGACCTCCTCCCAGACGGAGTCATCCAAGTCATCGGGGGCCACAAGGGGGACCAGCCCGGCAAGAGCCTCGTCGCCTTGTTGCCCGGAGCTGGCCACGTCAGCGTATGCCCGGTTGAGTTGAAGCCGGGCCCCCTCAATCAGATCTGCCGTCTCCGACTCGCCGAGACCCAACAACCTGCCCAGTTCAGACGGAGTCAGCCCTTGTCGGACGCTCAAGTCGAGGACAGCGCGCGACTTCGGCTCCACAGAGTGGAATGCCGCCATCAGGGGATCGTCCGATACACCATGTAGACGCTTGGCGTCGCGCAGAGTGACGATCGCATGGGCCATGGCCACTGCGTAGAGCCAGGGCCGGAAACTGCGAGGCTCGACATCGGCCAGATGGCGAGCGGAGTGGAGAAAGGTTTTTGCGGTGAGATCTCTGGCAATTTCTTCACTGCCGGTGACTCGCGCCAGAAAGTCATAGGCCCCGTCGACGTGCTTGGCTTGCAGCACACGAAAGGCGGCATGATCGCCGCCCTGAGCCGCCGCAACCAGACCCGCATCGGATCGCTTTGAATCGTTCATCGGCCCTGGGTCAATTTAGGTTCGGCTTACCTCCAAGCCCGGCAGATCGCATCAGAAACGCGGAGGAGGGGCCTGTCGGCCCCCCCTCCAAGTCTGACCTCTCGATCGAGTCACTGGTACGAAATGGCCCGCAGCACGTCCAGGCGAGCGGC
Organism: Acidimicrobiia bacterium; assembly: GCA_965216725.1. Taxonomy (GTDB): domain Bacteria; phylum Actinomycetota; class Acidimicrobiia; order Spongiisociales; family ZC4RG35; genus JACZUI01. Next base: position 64,082 of record CBDCGI010000024.1, read on the forward strand.
TTTGCGAGCCGGCCCCACTGAAGCGATGACACCGGCCAGGCCCGCCACCACCAACCACATGACTAGTTGCCCGCCCGGAAGAGCGAAGCTGCCAAGGCCGTCGTCTGCGAGTGAGGCAACCACGCCAAATCCGATCGCCGAGCCGATCGCTACGCCCATCAAGGCGCCGAACAGGGCAACGACGACCGCCTCCCAGCGAATCATCGACCGTACCTGACGCCTCGACATGCCAATTGCCCGGAGCAATCCGATTTCGCGGGTCCGCTCAACGATCGACAACGCCAGGGTGTTGGCGATACCCAGAAGTGCAATCACGAGCGCCAGGCCGAGGAGTCCCGAGAACAGAGACACCAGCTGGTCGATCTGGGCCTCGGCATCGGCGATGAACTCAGACTTGGTCTCGACTTCGATGTTCGGGAAACTCGCCAGCGCTTCCTCAGAAGCGGCCCTTCCCTCTTCGATGGTGACCCCATCGTCGAGACGTATGAAGGCGATGGCGATCTGGTCGTCACCGATGTTCGACTCGAACGTCTGCTCCGATATGAGGTAATTGCCAAAGGTCTGATCTTCAAATGTGCCTTCGATCAGGGTGTCCACTTCGCCGGTTGCTTCGTAGACCACAGTGACCACATCGCCGACCTCCCAGTCGCGGTCTTCGAGAACGTCCGGGTTGACCAGCATTCCGGATCCCAATTCCTCGATGGGGATCGAAGCCTCCGCGTCGTAGACGGCCGCCACCGTCGCCGGATCCACTCCCGCAACGTTTTGCTCCTGACCTTCGATCTCGAAGACTCCGCCGCTGACGGCGGACACCGCCGAGAACTCCTCTACTTCGGACAGCTCGTCAACGGCGTTCGGGCTGATCCCAGCCACGAAGTTGGTCGACGTCATCGAAAGGTCAGCGGGGAACGAGCCCTCGATGCTGTCGGCGACCGAAGCCTGGATCGAGGCGGCAAAGATCGAAACAAATGCCACCAACGCAACACCGATCATCAGAGCTGAGGCGGTTGATGCCGTCCTGCGGGGCTGTCTGATGGTGTTTTCCCGGGCCAATTTCCCGGTGATCCCGCGGAAAGGAGCCGCGAGCACTCTTGCCGCCGGAGATGCCACCAAGGGAGCCAGCACAGACATGCCGAGGAAAGCGCCCACGGCCCCGCCGGCCACGAGAGCCAGAGATGCGCCCGACTCAAAAATGAGCCCGGCGGTGAGCATGCCCGCTCCCACCACGGCGAGCACGGCACCGACTATGGCTCGGGTTCGGAGCGACTTGCGGGTGGTTCTCGCCATCGGCTCCGACATGGCCGCAACCGGCGGAATCGCTGCCGCTCGCCGGGCCGGCAGCAGGGCCGAAACCAGAGTGACAACGAATCCGACACTCATTGCCACCACGACGGTGCGCAGCTCGATTGTGAGCGGGCCGTCGGGAGTGCCGACGCCGATCAGATCGAGACCCTGTTTGAGCAACCCTGCGACACCTATCCCAGCAACGACGCCAATCGCTGATGCCACGAGCCCCAAAATTGCGGCTTCTATGAGAACGAGCCTTGTCACCTGGGTGCCGGTCGCACCAACGGCTCGCAAGAGAGCCAGCTCACGAACTCGCTGAGCCACCGTGATTCGGAAGGTGTTCTGAATCACGAACGCTCCTACGAACACCGCAACGCCGGCGAACGCCAGAAGCGCCGTGCTGAGGAACCCCAGGGCTTCGGTGAACTCGTCGAGCTGCTCCTGAGTCTGCTGCTCACCGGTCACCACTTCGGCCTCGGCAGGTACCACAGCCTCCAGAGCCGCTATCAGCTCCTCGTCGCCCACGTTCTCGTCGGCTATCACATCGATGGTGGTGAGCTTGCCCTCCAAGTCGAAAAGCCGTTGTGCCTCCGAAAGCTCGAAGACGGTCAATGTGGCGCCAGCGAGGTTGTCCTCGGTGCCAAACGAGGCCAGACCGACAATTGTGAAGGTCTCAGTGCCCCCGATCGTCTGCACGTCGACCGGGTCACCGACCGCAAATCCATTCGCCTCGGCGGTCGCGATGTCGATTGCCACCTCGCCTTGCGAGGAGGGTGATCTGCCGTTCGTCTCTTCGATGCGGAGCACGTTCAAGGCGGGCTCTTCGATCCAGGAGAAGCCGAGCGTCGGCGGGCCCTGGCCCCCGATCGGCTCTCCTTCGGCGTCGATCAGCTGGGCAAAGCCATCGACGGCTCCTGAAGCCTGGCCGACCTCGTCGGCAGCCTCGATTTCTCCTAGGAGCGCCTCGTCGAGATAGGGATCTTCGGCGCCGAAGGCACCGGAATCGGGCCTCACCGTTGCATCGACACCGGCATACACATCAGTGAAGAGCGTCTCGAATCGGGAGTTGATCGTGTCAGTGAACACAAACGAACCGGCTACAAACGCCACGCCCAAAACCACTGACAACGCAGTGAGGGTGAAGCGGAGCTTGTTGGCCCTCAGGCCATTCAATGCAGTGCGAAACATGTCAGCCCCCCAACACTTTCATGTGGTCGATGACCTTGTCCGCAGTTGGGTCGTCCATTTGATCCACCACCTTCCCGTCGGCGAGGAACACGACGCGGTCGGCGTATCCAGCTGCAGTCGGGTCGTGGGTGACCATGACGATCGTTTGATCCATTTCCCTCACCGCACGGCGCATGAAAGAGAGAAGCTCGTCGCCTGACTTGGAGTCGAGGTTTCCCGAGGGCTCATCGGCAAAGATGATCTCGGGTCGAGAGACCAACGCTCTGGCTGCAGCTACGCGTTGCTGCTGGCCGCCCGAGAGCTCTGAAGGCCGATGAGAGAGACGATCGGCCAGGCCCACCGTCTCCACTACGCGGTCAAACCACTCTCGGTCCGGCTCGCCACCGGCGATTGAGATCGGAAGGAGGATGTTCTCCTCCGCGCTGAGAGTCGGTATCAGATTGAAGGCTTGGAACACGAAGCCGACCTTCTCCCGGCGGAGCATCGTCAGTTTGCGATCGCTCAGGGTTCCAAGTTCGACATCGCCAATGAAAGCCTGACCGCCGTCGAGGCTGTCGAGCCCAGCCAGCGTGTGGAGCAATGTCGACTTGCCTGAGCCCGACGGGCCCATGATCGCCGTGAACCGGCCCATTTCGAACCCCACGTCGACTCCGTCGAGCGCCCTCACTGAGGCCTCACCAACTCCGTAAACCTTTACTCCGCCTTCCATTCGGGCTTCTACACCCAGGGCGACCTTTTCCGGTGCCAGCGTCATGTTTCTTCTCCTTGTGTCTCGCTGGTGACATCGTCGGCGAAGAGGCCGCTTCACGCATCGGGCGGGAGAAGGTTCCCGGGTCGGCCGAAGTGACGACACCACTTGGGGCCGTCTCATACTCAGGGATGAGGGGCATCGGACCCGAACGGCGGGGAGCTATGGAGTCCGTGACACTCTGAGGTGGTGTCAGGACCCTGGTTTCACCAACCCCGACTCGTAGGCAACCACGACGGCTTGCACCCGATCACGCAGATGAAGCTTGGTCAAGACGTGGGAGACATGTGTTTTGACCGTGGTTTCGGAGACAAACAACTCTTCAGCGATCTCGGCATTGGACAACCCGCGGGCAACCTGAGACAACACCTCCAGTTCCCGTTCCGTCAAGTCGTCAAGACCCCTGACCTTTGTCTCTTCGGGCCTCTTGGCGAATTCGCCGATGAGCCGCTTCGTCACCGACGGTGCGATGAGGGCCTCACCGGAGGCGACCACTCGAATCGCCTGAACCAGCTGCTCGGCCCCGGCGTCCTTGAGCAGGAACCCACTTGCGCCTGCCCGAAGGGCCCCGTAGACGTAGTCGTCGAGGTCGAACGTGGTGAGGACGATGACCTTCGACTCCGGATTCTTGGTGGTGAGCTCGTGGGTCGCGGCGAGGCCGTCCATAACAGGCATGCGAACGTCCATGAGCACGACATCGGGTTTCTCCCGGCCGGCCACCCGGACCGCTTCGGTACCGTCGGCCGCCTCTCCCACCACCTGGATGTCGACTTCAGATTCCAGAATCAGACGAAGCCCAGACCGGACCATCGACTGGTCGTCGGCGATGAGAACCGTGATCACGACTCGTAGGGGATCACGGCGTGAACTCTGTAGCCGCCGCCAGGGCCTGGACCGGCCGCGAGCGTCCCGCCGAGAACTGCCACCCGCTCCTTCATTCCCACCAAACCGTGACCACCCCCATTGCTCGAATTGGCAGCGCTGCCTCGCCCGTCGTCCACCACCAGCAGGTCAAGCGAATCGTCCCCGTAGGTCACCTTCACTTGAGCGCTGACGTCGGGACCACCGTGACGAGCGGTGTTGGTCAGGGATTCTTGAATCAACCGGAAGGCCGAGAGCTCGACACTCTCGGGCAAAGGCCGCACAGACCCGCTCATTTCGACGTCAACCGCGAGCCCCGCCGCCTCCATCTGATCGACGAGGACCGACAGGTCACCGAGGTTGGGCAGCGGCGTGAGGTCGGACCCATCCTGGTTCTCGTCTCGGAGCAAACCTACGAGGCGGCGCATCTCTGCGAGGGCGGAATGCCCGGCCTCCTTGATGGTGTCGAGCGCCTCGACGATTCGGGCGTCCGAGCCGTCGGCAACGCGGCGGGCACCTTCAGCCTGGATGGTCATCACCGTCATCTGGTGGGCGACGACATCATGGAGCTCTCTGGCGATTCTGGCCCGCTCCTCCGTTACCGCACGCTGGGCTCTCTCTTCTCGCTCCTTTTCCGCTCGCTCGGCTCGCCTCTCGAGCTCTTCAACGCGAAGCCTTCTTTCGTGAATCTCACGGCCCAGCAACAAGGGAGTGAGTGTGGCGATGAGGGTGTAGAAGATGGCGCCAGTATGGACCGAGTCCAATACGGCGATGCCGACAGCAGTCCAGCCCACGAGAATGGCCGAGCTAACGCCTCCGATAAGCAGGGAGGTCCTCCTGTCCAGCTCGACCCCGATGGTGTAGAAGACCACCCCGACCGCGAAAGCCGCCGGTGTATCCGGGTAATCGAGACCACGATCGACGATCCAGGATCCGAGAACCACTACGAACACAGGAATCGGATAGACCCGTCGCAACACTAAGGGCGCGGCCATCGAAACGATGAGGAGGAAGTGGAGAGCGTCTTCTTCTCTACTGAAGATGACCTCCGAGGATTCGACCAAGTCAATCCTGCCTATCAGGCCCAATACCAGCACGACGGCAGCGACCAGCGCATCAAACAGCAGCTGGCGGTTTGTGAGCTTCTCCCAGGGTTTCACAAAGAGGATTTTACGACCGCACAAGCGCGATCACGTCGGCCGCAGGGAGGATCGGGCCCTCCTGCTCGCGGATGAGACACGCACAGCGTCCAGCCTCCCTACAGTCAGACGATGCGGAAAATGGCCCGTGACAGGGCGATCGAGTTCCTCCAGGTCGGCACTCGAACCGGGAAACTGAGCACGGTGCGCGACGATCGCCGGCCACACGTGACGCCGGTCTGGTTCGTCGTCGACGACGGTGGCATCGTCTTCAACACGTGGCACACCTCGGTGAAGGCGCGCAACCTGATCCGAGAGGGTCGAGCCGCAATGGTGGTCGACGACGACCGACCACCGTTCGCATACGTCATGGTGGAGGGTGGGGTGACCATCTCCGAGGATCTGACGGAAGTGGTGAGGGTGGCGACCCTCATCGGCGCCCGGTACATGGGCGACAATCGTGCGGAGGAGTTCGGCCGGAGGAACGGTGTCGCCGGTGAGCTTCTGATCCGGATGGCGTTCGAGCGGATCGTTGCCCACGAGAACGTTGCCGGCTACGAGTCTTAGCGAGGGGCGGCCAGAGGCGTACTGAGCCGAGGAAGCGGGCTAGCTTTCGACCGGGTACCACCGTCAGCGCGGGCCGCAAAGGAACCTCTTGAGTAATCGCAATCTTGTCGTCGGAATCGGCGTGATCGCTGGGCTCATCGCCGTAATCGCCTTTGTCATGAGCCGGGACTCGAATGCCCCGATCGCTGCAGACACCACCCTGCCCCACCAAGTCGCTACCACCAACGGCGTTCCGTTGGTCGAGGCCTCGTCTCAGGTCCCACCACTCGATTGCACCGAGTTGATCACGACTGAGGAGATGTTTTCGGCGCTCGGGGCCGACGAGGATCCGAGCATCGTCGACGGCGCTTCGGGATCGACGCGGGGTGAGATCTGCCGCCAAACACTGGCGAAAGGAGAGGATTGGTTTGTCGAGATAAGTCCAGGTGGTCCGGTCGATTTCGAGCCGAACTCCACACTGTTGGGTGTGGTGGGAGAGCCCGTCACCGAGGCGGGAGATGAGGCGCGCTGGTTCGGGGGCGAGGAGGCCGACGGAAGAGGCGCCTGGGGAGTCCTGGCTGTCAAACAGGCCAGCCAACACGGTCGCATCTATTTCAGGATTTTCCTGGGCAGACCCGACCTCCAGTCCGCCGAGCAACTGGCCAAAGCGATTGATTTGGCCCTCATGGCCGTTCCCCGTTTCCCTGGCGTGGAGGTGGAGACACCAGCCGTGCCGGTTCCCGAGATTGTCAGATTCACAGAGGAGCCTGCTGACACGTCGAGCCTCGGGCTCGATTCTTTCCTGCTCGCTGGCGAGGCGAGTGGTGTCTGGACCAGAGGCGAGGGCCTGATTGCGATGCTCGATGCGATGAGCGACGAGAACAAACTGGCTTCGACACTCGGTGGCGTGGACCTGGTCGAGGAGTCTGGTTCCCTGTTGATCATGATGGCCCGGTCCTACATACAGAACGGTGACGATCCAGAGCTGCAGACCGAGATAGCCGACCTGCTCGATGAGCTGACCATTTCAGATGAGGAGCTCGCCGACCGCACCAGCGCAGGTTCTGGCACCGGCCTTCTGCTTTCGCTGATGACATTCGCTGAGGAAGATCCCTGCGCCGACCCGGAGGCAGGCTGTCTGGAGATTCAGCCTCTGCCCCCGATTCCCGGCGTCCCTGACGAGAAGTACGTGCTTTATTCGCCACTCGATGACAGCGAGTGGAGTGGACGTCACGTTGAGATAGTCAAGAGGGCAATCATCGAGACTGCCCGTAAATACGAACCTCTCGGTGAAATGCCGACAGTCGCCGTACACCTCGAAGCCGGATTCGGCCTGCTTCACGTCGACTCGGGCCGAAACGACTGCAAGGTCCATATGTACGAGAACATTGCAGAGCAGCTCGCGGGTGACGGCCAGCAGTTCCAACAACTCGTGGCACGCGAAATGGCCTATTGCTTCCTGGCGACCGAGTTCAGGGCCCTGATAGCGCCAGACCCAGCCGCCGCCTCGTGGTGGGTGAAGGGGATGGCCACCTATCTGAGTGGCCACGTGTATCCGGCTGCAAACGCTGAGCACGTCAACTTGCCGGCGGGTCTCGCCAAAATCGAACTGTCGTCCACTCTGGGCGATCGCAGCGTGACCAACTGGGTGTTCTTCGAGTATCTGCACTCCGAGCTAGGAGTGGAGGGGAATCTGGCAACAATCAGCGGTTTTCCACCTGGTGGGAATCACCTGGCTGCACTCGCCGCCTACTCCGACACGCCGGACCAATTCCATGGGTTCGAGCTGGCCCTCACCGACTCCAACGTCAGTGATCTCGGGCCGGGCACCGTTCCCTACGAACCCCGCTCTTGGGACCTGAACGTCTTTGTCCCGGTGGAAGCGACATTCGCCGTACCCGCGTTCGGCGTGCGTCGGATTCGAGTCGAGGTGGCCGACGGGAAACTCGCTTGCTTCGAGACTTCTGCGAGCGGTGATCTCCGGTCTTCTTGGCGCGCTGGACCGCCAGGCGAACCCGGCGATTGGTCGGGAGACGATCCGCCCTTCCTGGAGGGTGAGCAGACCTTGGTCGTCACCACTCTGGAATCCGACGTTTCCTTCACACTGTTGGTGACCGAGGTCGTCGAAGATGGCGACTGCGGAGAAGATCCGGTGCCAACTCCAACCACTCTCGGGGACTGCGGAGGGTGCCCACCATCTCAGTACTTCTATAGCGACTGAACTCAGTGCCGGGTGCCACAAAAGATGTCGCCCGTCCAGCGACCAGAATGCCGGACGGGCGACTACAGGCAGAACGGTGGGATCTACTCGCCGGTGGACTTGTTATGGCCGGGGGCGTTACCCGATTTACCCGGCGATTCCGGTCTGCCTTTGCCCCGGGACGACTGGTCCGCATCTTCCGAATGGTTCTTCTTGCCCTTCTCACAAGATGTGAGGAAGGTATGGAACGCAACGTCGGCGGAGTCGCCCTCGGTGGCGGAAACGAACTCTGGATCGACTTCGCTCACCTTGACCTTGGTGTCATCTTTGCCCAGACCGAGCTGAGCAAGGTGGCGGTTGAGGCACCCTCTGCCCTGGCCTTCGTAGAGCGAGTTGAACAGCTTCATGAACATGCCGTGGTTGATCTGGCCGTTGGGTCCAGACACCTCGGCGGCACTCAGTGAACAATCTTCGAACCCGACGGCTTCGACGGCACCTTCTGCTCCGAAGTCGACAGTTACGTCACCGTTCTCCATCTCGCACTGAGTCTCCCCGTCATTGGGGGAGACACTCCAAAACAAGACGTGAAAGTCCTCGTCGTAGCCGACGTTGAACACCGTGTCGGCGTCGTCGCTCTCGGTGGGCACGCCAAGGGCGGCCCCCGAGATCGCAAGCAGGCTCACGACGGTGAGCACCACCGTCCACCTGCGTCCCGTTCCCGTCATTCACTCTCCGATCCGTCCACCCGCCCGGCCCTAGCACCCAAGTAATCGCTCAAACCTCTGTCCGGGATACGGCTTATGCGCGTTTCCATAAGAAAACTCGCCGCCCGTCCGATATACAACGGGTAATGGCCAACCTGGCAGGCACATGATGGCTCGACACGGAACCCAGTAGCGGGCAGTGATGAGTGATCCCTTCGAGTCTGTGCTCGACGCGGCCAAAGCCGGTGCCGATTGGGCGTGGGAGCGCCTTTTCCTCGACCTAGCAGGCCCCATACGCGGGTATTTCGCTTCTCGGGGAGCACCAGATCCGGAGGATCTGACTTCGGAGACATTTCTCCATTTGGCCCGTGGCATCCATTCTTTCGAAGGTGACGCCGGTTCGTTCCGATCCTGGGCTTTTGTCATCGCACACCGGAGGATGATCGACGCCCGGAGGTCGGCATCACGCAACGTCGTCACTGTCCCCAAAGCACAATCGGAGGAGCCCTCCGGCGGCGACGTCGAGGAGGAAGCCCTGCGTCAGCTCAGCACAGCGGAGACGATCAAAGCCCTCCGAGTGCTGACCGACGAGCAGCGCGAGGTCCTGGTGCTGCGTGTGATCGCCGACCTGAGCCTGGACGAGACGGCAAAGGTCGTCGGGAAAAGCGTCGGTGCGGTAAAGGCCATGCAGCGACGGGCGCTGGAGACACTCCGCAAGAAGCTCGGCGAGGAAGTATCCAAATCGCGAAATTCGACGATTACGTAGATGTAATGGGCAAAGCAGGCTTTACCGACGTCGAGATCGAGCGCCTTCTCACCGGAGGCGTGGTCGATGACGCCTACGCCACGCTTGCAAACCTCCTGGCAGAGGTGGGTCGGCTCGCCGAGTACCAGTTCGAGGATGGGTACGGCAGCCAGATCGTCGCTTCATCGGCCGCACTCGCCCTCGAGACCCGACCTTCCCCGGCTCCGACGAGCGCGGCACCTTCGGCTCGGCGCCGGAGGAGATTCACCCCCGTTCTCACTACTACCGCTCTCGTGATGGCTCTCCTTGTTGGCACCAGCGGGCTGGCGTTCGCCGCCAATTCTTCGGCACCGGGAGACGCCCTGTATGGCATCGACAGGGCACTGGAGAACATCGGTATCGCAGACGGCGGAGTGTCGGAACGTCTCGCCGAAGCCCAGGAGCTGGTGGACGGAGGAGAACCGGTGGCGGGGCTGGAACATGCAGCCGAGGCGTACGAAGACTCAGGCGATCAAGCATCAGCATCGGCACTGTTGGCTACGGCTGAGACGTTGAGGGCCAATCCCAACGGAAGCGACAACGCAATCGACGTGCGGAACGGTGTCGCAGACATGTTGGAGTGGATGGCGACCACCGAAGTCACCGGACGTGACTTCGGCCAGGGCATAGCAGAGCGAGCCCGTCAGCTAGGCCAAGCGAAGGACAAGCCAAATCCCCCAGGGCAATCCGAGGGTCGTCAGGGCAACGAGGGGAACGGCAACGGCAACGGCCCGCCGGACGGCGTGCCTGGAGGCGGGCCCAACTGATCTGAGGGTCGAGCAGAGGCTGGTGTCAGCCTGACTCGGGCGCCATCACGGCCAGCACAGGGACAGTCGCATTCATGAGGACATCGTGGGCGTGACTCCCCAGCAGCGCTTTACCGGTCGCACTGCGCCTCTTATACCCGATCACAAGCAGATCGGCCTCAAAGTCCTTGCAGGCCTGGACGAGATCCTCGGCCGGATCCTGACCCCTGACGTATTCGTGCACCTCGTGAGCAATTCCCCGTTCGGTCAAACCCGAGGTCACCTTCTCCAGGGCGTCCTGGTATTGGTAGTACTCCTCGTCTTTGGTCTTGGAGCCCCCTTTCAGCGAGTGGACCACGATGAGACGCGCCTGGCGTCTTTCGGCCTCCTCGATGGCGAGATGGAGGGCTTGCCGGCCTTCGGGGTTGTCGATGTATCCGGCAACGACTGTTGGCATGGGCACCTTTCGTCAGCGATGACCTGAGCGTATCGCGTGGGAGGGTGGGTTGTAGGACGCAGCGTTTCTTGTCTGCACCCTTATCGGGACGATGTCAGCGTCCGTGCCCATTCTGGACGTGAATCGTCTCATATCTGACTCCCTGCTCCTAAGGATTGCGAGAAGGGAGGCTGGGGAGGCCCTCCCTAGACGGCTTCCAACTGACGCGCCGGTTCGGGGATCAGCTCCAGAAGCCGCGCATTCAACTCGCAGAACATGTGAGTGGGGAGTGACCCGTGACCGTGTCGATCGTTCATCTCTTTGAGCAGTCGGAGCCACCGTCGAAATGCCTCGGGAGGCGGAACCACGTCCGATGCCAGAGCCTCCTCGACCTCCCGCACCTTTGACCGCAGGTCCTCGAACCGGAGCTCGGCAAAGGCCGCCCCATTCAACTTCGCGGCAGAAGGTGGCCGCTCGACGCCGGCCTTTCCTCGATCGACTGCCTGTTCATCCATCCCAAGAGCTCGCGCCAGCGAGCCCGAGTCGTCCGGGCTGAGTATGAGCTCCTCGCCGTCGATCCTGATGTGGAAACCGTCGGTAACGGCCGAAACCTGCAATTGGTCCAGCGGCCAAGTGGCCACGGTTCGACCACCGGTGCTGAGGGTCATCAACTCGTCGGCGATGTCGACCTCGACGTTGAGGGGTAGCCGGGTCTGGCCGGGTAGCTGTAGCCGAGCAGTGAACGATGACATGTTCCTCCGTTCCATCGCTCCCGGCCCGCGCCTCACCCCTGTAAACGCTCGGGGGGTGAAAAAGGATACGGCCGTCTCCACATCCTTACGAAGAATCAATCGAGATCATCCATGCTAGAAAACGCCCGGTGAGAGCTCTGTTTGCCACGGCCGAGCTCGCCTCCCTGGTCAAGGTGGGCGGCCTCGGCGATTTCTCGTCCGGCTTCGCGAGGGAGATCCGCGCCACCGGCGTCGATCTCGACATTGCCCTCCCCGACTACGGCCCCTTCGAACTCGAATCCCTCACGGAGCACGAACTCGATTTGCCCGAGTGGTGCTCACCGGCGACGGCCAGGACCGTCACTTTTGAGGGGGCGCCTTTGACTCTTCTCTCGGTGCCTCACATCGTCCGACCGAACCCCTACGTCGATTCCGAAGGCGAGTCCTGGTCTGACAACGACCAGCGTTTCATCGGGTTTTCAGCGGCGGTCGCCGCTTGGGCGAGACGCACCAACCCAGACGTGCTTCACCTCAACGACTGGCACGTGGCGGCAACCCTTGCCTTTCTCGACGACCCACCGCCGGCGATCGTCACGATCCACAACCTCGCGTACCAGGGCATCAGCGAGGAGCGCTGGCTGACCCGACTACCCAACCAGCGCACCTCATACGAGGTCCTCGGCGAGACCAACCTGCTGGCAGGTGGCATATCCCTTGCAGATCGGGTCGTCGCCGTGAGTCCCACCATGGTCCGGGAGACCCTGCCCCCAAACAAGGGATTCGGCCTGGCCAAGCTTCTCGCTTCCAAAGGCAACGCTTACGGCGGAATCCTCAACGGCATCGACACTGACGACTGGGACCCAATGACCGATCCCCATCTCCCCCACAACTACGGACCGGCGTCGGTCGAAACCAAGGAGACGATCAAGAGGGAGTTGGCCGCCGAAGTAGGCCTTGAGCTGGGCGCCGGCCCGCTGGTGGGGATGGTGACTCGACTCACCGAGCAAAAAGGCGTTGACATCGGGCTTGGCAGCCTCGACTCGCTGTTTGCCCGCGGCGGCGTAATGCTGCTGCTGGGGTCGGGTGAACGGCGTCTGGCAGATGCCGCCCGCAAGATGGAGGCGCGCCAACCCGGCCGGTTCGTCTTCAGGGACGGCTACGACGAGAGGCTGAGCCACCGGATCTTTGCCGCCTCCGATCTCTACCTCATGCCCAGCCGCTTCGAGCCCGCCGGATTGACCCAAATGCAGGCCATGCGATACGGAGCGATACCGGTGGTTACCGGCGTCGGAGGCCTCCGCGACACGGTGGTGGACGCAGACTCCGACCCTGCGGAGGGCAACGGGTTCGTCGCCCCCAAAGTCTCGGTCAGAGCAGTGAGGAAAGCGTTGGCACGCGCCATTTCCGCATGGGCCGAACCCGCACGCCGCGTTGCCATCGTGAAGAAGGGCATGGAAGCGGATTGGTCGTGGCGCAAGCCGGCACTGGCGTATCTCGACCTCTATAACGAGATCACGTCGGCTCGGTGATCACATCCTTCTTGCCAATCACCACCACGCCTCCGTCTGATACGTGAAATCTCGCCCGGTCTCTCTCCGGGTCGACACCGATCCGGGTTCCGGGCGGGACCACGACGTTTTTGTCGATTACGGCATTGCGGATGACCGATCCTCTTCCCACGTGAACATCGGCGAGGAGGATGCATCTTTCGATGGTGGACCCACCATCGACTCTCACCCGTTTCGATAGCACTGACTGATAGACGTCCGATCCGGAGATGATCACGCCGCTACAGAGGATCGAGTTCACAGTTCGTTCCTCACCATTCTCACCGACGATCTTGGCCGGGGGCAGGTTGTCGGTGAAGGTGTAGATCGGCCAATCCTCGTTGTAGAGGTTGAAAACGGGTTCGGGATCGACGAGATCCATGTTGGCCTCGAAGTACGCATCGATGGTCCCGACGTCTCTCCAGTAGGCGCGGTCGCGTCCATGGGCTCCAGGTATCTCGTTGTCGGCGAAGTCGTAGACGTGGGCGGACCCGGCCTCGACAGCCTTGGGAATCAGATTGCCGCCGATGTCATGTTTCGAGCCATCGTCGGCTGCATCCTGTCGAACCAGGTCTACCAAGTAATCAGTCTCGAAGACGTAGTTGCCCATCGATGCCAGCACCATCGTCGGATCGTCGGGAAGGGGGCGGGGATCAGAGGGCTTCTCGCGGAAGGCATCGATCAAGGTGGTGCCGCCCTTCTCGATCACTCCGAACGATGACGCTTCCTCAATCGGACTTCTGATACCTGCCACCGTGACTCCGGCCCCGGTCTCGATGTGCTGTTCCAGCATCTGGGCAGGATCCATCCGATATATGTGGTCTGCTCCGAAGACAAAGACATGATCGGGCCGCTCGTCGCCAATGATGTTCAGGTTCTGAAAGATGGCATCGGCCGAGCCGAGAAACCACCGCTCCCCCACCCTCATCTGCGCTGGAACCGAAGTCACATAGTTGCCCAGGAGAGGAGACATCCTCCAGGTCTGTGACACATGACGATTGAGACTGTCGCTCTTGTATTGAGTGAGCACGACGATCCGGCGATAACCGCCATTGACGAGGTTCGACAGTGCAAAGTCCACGAGGCGGTATTGACCTCCAAAAGGGACAGCCGGTTTGGCCCGGTCTCGAGTGAGCGGCATCAGCCGCGCCCCTACCCCTCCGGCGAGCACCATTCCGATCGCCCGAACACGTCCCACGCTCATCTGCCGAACTTAGTCAAGGCTTGGCCCCGTGACACCCCAGACCCGCGGCCAACCACGATCGACCCCACGATTCTGACAATATGGCCCGATGTTCCGTCGTTCGTCAGGTGTTCTTTTGCACGTGTCGAGCCTTGCTTCCCCCTACGGTATCGGTGATCTGGGACCCGCGGCCGAGGACTGGATCGACTGGCTGGCGGCAGCCGGGTGCCGCTATTGGCAGATCCTCCCTTTGGGTCCTACTGGATTCGGCAACTCACCGTATTCCTCCCCATCTTCGTTCGCGGGCAACGTCAACCTGATCTCGCCGGATCACCTGCATCAGGAGGGCCTCATCGAAAAGCCACGAACATGGGGAGACCCCGCCAGGGTCGATTTCGAGGCAGTTGCCCAATTCAAGAGCCGCATCATTGAGGAGGCATACGACCGTCAGACCCCATCCATCAGAGTGGATTTCACTACGTTCAGGGAGGCCGAGGCATATTGGCTGGAGCCCTACACGCTGTTCATGGCGTTGAGAGACGCCCACGACGAAACGTCCTGGACCACATGGGATCAGGCACTTCGGTTGCGGGAACCGCAGGCATTGCAGGCGGCTTCGAGGGAGCTTTCAGATGAGATCGACCGCCACGCATTTGGGCAATTTCTGTTCTACCGCCAACTCGAGGGTCTCCGCCGGCACGCTACCGAGAAGGGTGTGGAAGTCGTGGGAGACGTGCCGCTGTACGTGGCCCCGGACAGCGTCGACGTCTGGCTTCACCCCGAGCTCTTCAGCGTCGATGCCGGCTCAGGCCGGCCAACACTGATAGCCGGGGTTCCCCCTGACCGCTTCTCCCCCATAGGCCAGGTGTGGGGCACTCCCACCTACCGCTGGGACGTCCACGCCGCAGACGGGTTTTCCTGGTGGGTGGACCGCGTCCGCTCTTTCCTCCGCCACGCCGACGTTCTGCGTCTCGACCATTTCACGGGGTTCGTCAGTTTCTATGCGGTGACAGCCGATAATCCCGACCCATTGGCCGGAAAGTGGTTCCCCGGCCCAGGCATGGCGCTCTTCGAGGCTCTGCACGAGCATCTCGGCACGGTTCAGATGGTCGTCGAGGACCTGGGACCACTGGGCGAAGAGGTCGAGCGACTTCGAGCCGAGCTCGGGTTTCCCGGGATGCGAGTGCTCCAGGAGTCGTTCGACGTCGATCCCGGGCCGACCCGAACGCCGAGCCTCTACCCAGAATGGTCAGTGGTGTACACCGGCACCCACGACAACGACACTGCCCAAGGCCGCTTCCAAGGAGAAAACGAGGGCTACCGGAGCCGAGCCCGCGCCTTCACTGGCGGGACCGAGAGGACCTTCGCCTGGGATCTGGTGTCGAAGGCCTGGGAGTCGAGACCAGTTATCGCCATCGCTCCGCTGCAGGACCTCCTCGGTTTGGGCTCGGACCACCGGATGAACGTTCCAGGCACTGTCGTCTCCAATTGGGAGTGGCGCATGCCGGCGTCGGGTTTGGATGAATCTCTGGCCTCGAGCCTGGCCGACCTGAACCGTTCAGCCGACCGCCACGTTTGACACTCCGACAGTCGAACAAATCGATTCAGGGGACGTAACATGCCCCGACCTAGCCTGATGATCAACCGCCGCGTTCGGTCGGCGACCTCCCACTGACAAAGAGGATCGGTGCAACCCCAAACCCTGCGTGAGATTCTGCTGCGCCTCGCCACCAACTACAGGTGGACGTGGGCCCCTGCCTGCGAGGAACTGCTGCGAGCGCTTCCCGGGGCCGCCAGGTCGACTCACCCGGTGGAGACGGTTCGAGACCTGAGCAACGATCAATTGAGGGCCTTAGTCGAGGATGAGGCCTTGGTGACGCAGGTCGGGATCCACGCCGAGCAGCTCGACCGCCTGAAAAGCGTCGGGCCACCGAGAGTCGGCTACTTCTCGGCCGAGTTCGGGATCAGCCACCATGCCCATCAGTACGCCGGGGGGCTCGGTGTACTGGCAGGCGACCACCTCAAAGCGGCGAGCGACGCAGGACTTCCGCTGATTGGGGTAGGCCTGTTCTATCACTTGGGCGCCTTCCGCCAGGTGATCAAAGACGGCACCCAGGTCGAAAGGCTGGAGCGGGTCGAGCCCCCAGAGATTGCTGCCATCGACACCGGGGTTGTCGTCGAGGTGCCATTCCCGGGCCGTACCGTCACGGCCAAGGTGCATCAGGTGGAGGTGGGTCGTGGGTCGCTGCTTCTGCTGGACACCGATCACCCCGCGAACTCACCAGACGATCGGACCATCACCGACAGCCTCTACCTCGGATCGGCTACGAAACGGACGTCGCAGGAGATGACTCTCGGAGTCGGTGGGATCCGTGCCCTGCAAGCGATGGGCTGGGCCCCTTCGGTGTACCACCTCAATGAAGGTCACGCCGGTTTCGCGACACTGGCTCTGATCGATGACGTGATCGAGGAGGGAGACCTCGAGTCGGCCATCGCCAAGGTGAAAGCCGACGTGGTTTTCACCACTCACACTCCGGTCCCCGCCGGCATCACCCGACTGCGTCGTGATCTCCTCCTCCCCTATCTGGAGTGGTGGGCGGAGCGATGGGGCGTCGACCCCGAGCGCCTGTGGAATTTGGGCTCCGATCCCGACAACGGTGACGAGTTCAACATGGCCATGTTCTGCCTGCGCCTGTCACGTACTGCAAATGGCGTCTCCCGACTCCACGGAGAGGTCAGTCGAGACCTCTTCTCGGCGCTGCCCGAAGGCAGGGCGATCACGCACGTAACCAACGGGGTCCACGCCCGAACTTGGACGGCACGTCCCATGCAGGATTTGTTCGACGAATCCCTCGGTTCGGAGTGGGACCGCGGGGATCCCGGATCTTGGGACCGAGTGTCGCGCATCGACGACGCGAGCCTGGAGGCGGCACGCCGGGAAGGCACCGAGAAGCTGTCGAGACGGGCCAAGGAGCACGGGATCAACCTCGACCCCGACTCGTTGGTCATAGGTTTTGCCCGGAGGTTCGCCCCCTACAAGAGAGCCACCTTGGTTCTGGCGGACCGTTCACGCCTAATTGAGATGCTGGCTGATGACGATCTACCGGTTCACTTCGTCTTTGCGGGCAAGGCACACCCAGCCAACGAGTCGGGGAAGGCGCTGCTCGCGGACGTTGTTGGTTTCTCTGGCTCGCCGGAGTCGGCGGGCCGCTTCAGTTTCCTCCCCGATTACGACATGGAAATCGGATCGCTCATGGTGCAGGGTGTTGACATTTGGCTCAACAACCCGGTCCGGCCCCAAGAGGCGTCCGGCACCAGCGGTGAGAAGGCGGCGCTCAACGGAGCGCTCAACGTCTCGGTACTGGACGGATGGTGGGCGGAAATGTACGACGGCGACAACGGATGGGCCATCCCGACGAGTGAATCCAAAGACCCTCTCTTTCGTGATGCCGAGGACGCCGTCGGTCTGATGGATGCGCTGGCCGCAGCTCGCGCCGAGTATTTCGATTCACGATCCGACTTCAACGCCAGGATTCGGCACGCCTGGAGAACCCTGGGACCACGGGTCACCGCGGCCCGGATGCTCGCCGACTATCGGAGTCGGATCTACCTGGTCTGATCCGGATGACCGGGTCCGCCCGAGTCACGGATCGACCGAAGACGCGGCCTTCACTTCTTGGGAAGGGACTCCGCGTACCCGACCCCGATCGACACCCACTCCCCCAGACCACTTTCGGTGCCTATCGCCTCTCCGCCGACACTCAACCAGCCTTTCATCGGCCGTGGTCCCATGTCAAAGACCCGGGCTCCGGGTCGGGCCACCATCTCATCGTGCGCTTCTTTGCCGACGCGGACCATCAGCTCGTCGCCGCTAACGCCCACCGCCATGTTGCCGTGGATCATGAAGGCGAGCCCGCCAAACATCTCCCGTTCGGTGAGACCTGGATGCGCCCCGATATGGGATCTGATCTCGTCGGCAAGTCGCTGGTCGTACGCCACGATCGCAAGCCTACGGACTCGGATGCGCTCAGGAGCCTTGGATCGTTCGGCTACCCCCAGCCCCGATCACATCTGAGCCGGTATTGGCTCTCGGACCATGGCCCAAACTTTCGGCCCTTTGGGGATTTGCACCTCCCGAGCTACTTCGAACCCGTGGCGGTGATAGAACGCCAGGTTTCGCTCGTTGCCTGAATCGAGATAACAGGCCACACCATCGGCGTCGGCCCGCTCCAGAACCGGAGCCAGGAGCCTGCCACCCAACCCTTTGCCTTGATGGGGAGGATCTATCCCGAGCAGCATCAGGAGCCAATGCGGCCCGGGGACGGTCAGTTCCTCCAGAGGCTCTACGTAGCGATAGATCGATGCGAAACGGCCGAGACTCTTCACTCCCATACCCAGGGTCGCGGCCAGCATCCCGGAACCAAGCATCGCGGAGAGGCCAACCTTGGTGTGATCCGGTCTCAACCAGACTGCTGCTCCCTCCATGTCTGCGAGCACATGAACTTCACCCTGGCGCAATCCGAGTTTTAGCGAAGCTTCGAAGAAGCGACGTGCCCCGTCAGGCACCGAGCTGCGCTCTGCAACCAGGAACTTCATCAGCGGGTCGTCGGCGAAGGCCCGGCCCAACAAAGCGGCTGCGGCCTCGGAACGTCCACCTCCCAGCGATTCAGCAGTCAAGATCTGGGTGCTCATGGTTCTGCTCAGAATCTACGAGAACCGAGTCCGACCCACCATAAGGGTGGCCACATTCGATGCTGAAGTCGACCCCATTCCCAAGGCAGCGTGCTCTTCGGCCGGGTCCTTCGGCCACGATCCCACCGACTGCCAGACTCGCGGAGCGAACTCCACCAGGCTCGCCCCAATTGTTCGACGTGTAGCGTTGACCAAGATGGAGGACCAGGCTCAATCACCCAAGGCGAAGAGAACCGATCCCCGTGACGTTTGGCGAGTTCTCGCAGCCGTCCTCGCGTTGCTGGCAGTCATCCAGGAGCTGCGCAAGCCTCGTGACCAGAGGACTTGGCACGGCAAGGTGCTCAGTTTTGTGCCATACGATTTCCGAATGCCGACAGCTGAACGCTTCCAGACGACCTACTGGAACCCGGGCGGGCCCATCATCAGCGGCAAGGTGTTCGGTGTCGGCTGGGCTCCCAACTTCGGGGCCATCGTCTCGATGGTGAGAGATCGCACACGGGACTGATCCGGGAGCTCTCTATTCGCCAAACAACTTATCGGTCTCGCTGTCTCGCACCGCCCTCATGATGCGCTCACAGGCCTCGGCGTTGGAATCGTCGGGGGTGGCTCGCAGGATCTCTTCGGCTCGCTCGGCAGCGACTGCGTAGACCTCGTCCACGGCTTCGGGGGTTCCGCCGTCGGTGAGCGAGTCGAGTGCTTCGGACATCGCCGCAGTCAAATCGTCACATGACGACGCCGACTGGATCGGGTCGGAGGCGCCACAAGCTGCCATCAACAGCATGACGCATGTGATTACCAACGTGGCACTTCTCGTCATCTAGACCTCATACTTCTCGTCATCTAGACCTCATTCAGCGGTTTCTGAACCGAAAGCCTCGGCCTCGATAATGTCGCTCGACGCAAGAAACGACCCACATACACATGATTCGGCGCCGGCCGGGATGCCGGATGATGGGTCCGACCATGGATGCTGTGGTTTGGGATCCAGTGGCATAGGGTGTCCTCGTGGACAACCAGACCAATAAATCACTTCTCGGGATTCTGACTGCGGTCGCGGTTGGAGCCCTGGTGTCCTGGGCCGGCGGTGACGGTGGAGCTCAAGCGGGCTCGATTCCGGTGTTCGCCTGGTGCGGGCTTGTCGCGTTTCTGATCAACTGGATCGTGTTCGTCCCTTCCAGCCTCAGACAGACCGAGAAGTACTACGACCTGACGGGCAGCGCCACCTACGTCACGGTGATACTGGTCGCCGTCTGGCTCAGCAGCGACCTCGATACGCGGGCCTGGATCGCAGCCGCCATGGTCGTTGTCTGGGCATTGCGACTCGGCACTTTCTTGTTCAGAAGAATCAGCCGGGCGGGCAACGACCGACGGTTCGATGAAATCAAGACTGACCGCCTCCGATTCCTCATGGCGTGGACCGTGCAGGGCCTGTGGGTTCTCCTGACCGCAGCCGCGGCGCTGGCCATTATCACCACAACCGAACGAAAAGAGCTTTCCTGGCTTGGGTTCGTCGGGATCGCGGTCTGGCTATCCGGATTCAGCATCGAAGTGGTGGCCGACCGCCAGAAGTCGGCGTTCAGACGGGACCCCAAGAACCGTGGGCGCTTCATCAGCTCAGGACTCTGGGCCTGGTCCCGACATCCCAACTACTTCGGCGAGATCGTCCTCTGGACCGGTGTCGCCGTCATGGCCATTCCAATACTCAGCGGGTGGCGATGGGTGGTTCTCATCTCACCGATATTCGTGACTCTGCTGCTGACGAGAATCAGCGGCATTCCGATGCTCGAGAGACGAGCCGACGAACGCTGGGGCGGGACAGAGGACTACGAGAGATACCAGGAGTCCACTCCCGTGCTGGTTCCCCGGCCGCCGAGACGCTGAGCCGGCCTCTTCTCACCGGGGCGTGGCGCGGTCCGACGGTTTCGCACCGGTCGTGGCGAAACCAACGATCCACATTTCTCTGAGCCTCCTCATCAGAGGCCAGGTCGACATGGCCGCGAAAGCGGTTTCATAAGCCAAACGAGCGTCAGCGCCTAGGGCCTCGTCCAGACTCCGATGCCGCTCGGCCCGAAAGCATCACTGGCTGTCTCCTCGAGATCGGCCGCGAGGTCCTCGACACTCGCCAACTTGCGGGTTCGGGTCGTGAACTCGTCGAGCACCACCTGGTGCTCGTAGTGGGTCCTGTTGAACCTTCGGCCGACGGCGTCCTGGACCCGATTTCGCAAAGGTCGAAAAAGGATGACGACCAGCACCACCGAAAGCGAGATCATCAAGTCGTTCTCCACCTGGGTCGTGTTCGACAAGAGAGAGCCCACACCCAACACAAGCGCTGCATAAACGAGGCCGAGGACCGTTATGACCACGCCATAGGTGACCGTTCGGCTGATCACCCTGTCGATCTCATACAGGCGGTGCCGGAGCACGGCGTTGGCTACGCCCAACGGGAAGAGGATCGCCAGAGGAATCGTCAGAATCACCACCCCGCCCAGCCACGGGCCTGCCGTCTCAGGAAAGAGAATGAACACCGACATTGTGATGATCAGGACCACAAAGAACAGCCCCAAGGGGGCAAAGACCCACTTGGCCTGCAGTTGCTCGGTCAGGCTCGACACTCTTCTGTAGCGATAGATCTGACATCCGAGCCCGATGCCAAACATCGACGACCAGGAGAGAAAGCCAATTTGGGTTCGGAGAGTGCTGTCGATCGGGCCATCGACCGCGGCCATCAAAACTGCACCGAGGTTAGGCACTAGTGAGAAGACCGCCACAGTCGGCGCTGCCAGCCACAACGACCATGTTGGTACGGCGCTCCCATTGGGGAACACGGCCAACACCAGGGCCAGCAGAACCGACCCGACAGCAAAGGTGAACGACAACGCATGTTCCAAGACCGCGACGTCTTCATAAGTGAGAAGTGTCCGGGAGGTGTATGCATACAAGGTGACCAACTGTGCCGAGAACACCAGCGCCATGGGGTCACTGGAACTGCGAACGAACACAAACAGGCATATCGCAAATACGACCGAGGTGGGAATGACAAGGGCGATCGTGATAGTGGCCGCGTGCGATAGGGGTAGCCGGTCGAGGATGTCGACCACCGGTTCCAGGACCACCAGCTCCGGGTTCTGAAAGACCCGAAAGAAGCCACCTGCGACAATTGCCACCAACGCGACGTAGAGACTCAGCCAGGCAAGTCGGGCACCAAGCAGCCATCGCCCTTCCAACTGAGCGGGGAACACACGTTTGTAAACGATGGGTTTGGACACGGTATTCATGTGGTGTTGTAGCTGAGAGTCGTATGCAGGCGTTACTGAAACGTTACGCCTGAGGATCAGTCAGATTGGTCCGCCTGTGCCCGTCCGGTCTCGTAGGCCCAAATCGCCAACTCCACTCGATTGCGGGCGTCAAGCTTGGTCATCAGGCTCGAGAGGTGGGCTTTGACGGTGCTCAGGCTGATGTGCAAGTGCTCCGCGACCTCGGTGTTCGTGAGACCACGGGCCACCGTCATGAGCACCTCCTCCTCACGCTCGGTGAGAGGGAACCTCGGCTGCGGTGGCGGCGACTGGTCTGTGGATTTGGCGAACGTCTCGAGCAACCGGGCCGTCACGTTCGGGGCGATCAGCGCGTCACCTTCGGCCGCAGCATGGATCGCTTGCACCAGCAACTCGGGACCGGCGTCTTTGAGCAGGAAACCTCGTGCCCCCGCCTTGAGGGCTCCGTGGACATACTCATCGAGATCGAAGGTCGTGATGATCACGATCGCCATCGGGTCGGCTACGTCTGGCCCTGCCAATTGCCTGGTGGCCTCGAGCCCATCGACCCCTGGCATCCTGATGTCGAAGAGACAGACGTCGGGCTTCAAGCGGCGGGCCATCGAGACGGCCTCATTGCCGTCGGCCGCCTCACCGACGACCTCGATATCAGCTTGGGCGCGGAGAATCATCGCCAGCCCGGTCCTGACCAGGTCCTGATCGTCGGCAATCAGCACTTTGACAGTCACCTGCCACCACCACCCTTGGGGAGCACAGCCGTCACCCGCCACCCGCCTCCTGGCCTGGGTCCGGCTGCAAAGGTGCCACCGAGGAGCTTTGCCCTCTCTTCCATGCCGATGAGGCCGTACCCGGCGTCGGAGACGACCGCGGCGAGGTCGCCATCGTCTTCGACGACAAGCTCAACCGCAGACCCCAGATCGGCAACCTTGACCGAGATCTTGGTGGCGGAACGAGAATGCCGTACCGCGTTTGTGATCGACTCCTGAGCCAGCCGGTACACCGCTGCATCCACTGAGGGTGCCAAATCGTTCAGCTCGCCAATTGCCTCAACCTGGATCGGGGGGGAGTCGCCGGCACCGGAAGCGAGAGTCTCGAGATCTCCGAGCCCTCGTGACGGGGCGAGTTCGGGATCTTCCCCGTCTCGCAAGGCGCCCACCATGGCTCGCATCTCCTGAAGGGTTTTCGTGGCCTCGCCCTCGATAACACCGAGGGTCTCGAGAGCAGCGTCCGGGTCCGACTTTGCCAGCTCACGACCAGCCTGAGCCTGGACCGCGATCGCTGAGACGTGATGTGCCACGGTGTCGTGAAGCTCACGAGCCAACTGACTTCGCTCGAGAAGCTTCACCTGTTCGATCTGCCGCCTCCGCCGAGTGCTTCGGGCGCGAACCTCGGCCCCGATGATCGCCGGCAGGGCCAGGACCACTGCACCCCCGATGATCTCGGAGAAGTCCTCGGCTTCGGGGATGGAGAGAAGGTAAGTGGCCCACACTGCGGCCAGCCCCACCATCTCCTCTCTTCCCGAACCCCAGCGCATGAGCGCATAAGGGAATATCAGCACGAAGACGGCACTGAAGATCTCCCATGTCCAATCGGCATTGATCAAGGTGAGAACGTTGAAGAAGCCCGCGATGCCGAACACGAGCACGGTGGATTGCATCGGATGAGTTCTGCGCCAGAACAGAGCGACGCCAAAGATGAGGCTCACCACCAGCCCCACCGGGCGCCAGGGCATGTCGGGCCTCAGGATCGTTTCGAGGACGATCGCCACTACCACGGCCGCCACCAGCCACCGGTCCCACCAAGCCCTCCCCGGGTTGTCGGGAGCCCGCGGCAGATCCCACCAGGCCTTCAATGCAGATCGCACCCTGATCACGTTAGAGAAAGCCGCCCGGATTCGAATCGGCCGAAAGTCTGATTTCCAAATAGCTGATCGGCCGGGCATCTTTGGCTCTTTGCCTGATGTGCCGGGCTCCTTGTCTGGAGACGATGTGTGGGTACTCCAGAAAGGAACCACATGTCACATCGTCTCTACGAATTGGGCCGGTTTGCTGCCCGTCGCCCCTGGACGGTCATAGGGATTTGGGTAGTTGTTGCCGCCCTAGTCATGGGAGCCTCCTCGACTTTCGGTAGCGAGCTCGAGGACTCCTTCGAAGTGCCGGGGCTCGACTCCCAGGCGGCTCTCGATCTGCTGAGCTCTGCTGAGTCCGACTCGGCCGGTCTGACCTCTCAGGTGGTGGCCACCCCAACCGACGCCGATGCCACCTTCCTCGATAGTGCAGCCGCACAACAAGAACTCGAGGTTCTACGTCAAGACCTCACTGCATTGCCCAACGTGGTTGGGGTGCCAGAACCGACGATTTCTGGCGATGGCCGGATCGCGCTGATCAGGGTCCAGTACCCGGTGTTGGAGAGTCTCAGCGCCGCCGACCTCGCCAACCTGAAGGACCTGCGCGCCGAAGCCGAGGCCACGTCGTCGTTGCAGATCGAGATGAATGGCGACCTCTTCAACTCCTTTGAAGAAGCAGAGACCGGGGCGGGCGAGATGATCGGGCTTCTCGCCGCAGTCATCGTCTTGCTGGTCGCCTTTGGCTCGGTAATCGCCATGGGCCTCCCCATCGGGCAGGCGTTGTTTGGACTTGCGCTGGGCGTCGCATCGATGGGGCTGGTCAATTACCTGATCGATATCCCCAGTTGGGCGCCACAGATGGCTTCGATGATCGGTCTCGGCGTCGGAATCGACTACGCCCTGTTCCTGGTGACACGACACCGCGAGTTCCTGGCACAAGGGCTCCCAGTGGTAGAGGCAGCGGGTCGGGCGGTCGCCACCGCCGGCCAGGCGGTGGTATTTGCAGGTGGCACGGTGGTCATTGCCATTCTCGGCCTGGCCGTGGCCGGGATACCGTTCCTCACGGCCGCAGG
The DNA here is from genome assembly GCA_965216725.1 of Acidimicrobiia bacterium. Lineage (GTDB taxonomy): Bacteria > Actinomycetota > Acidimicrobiia > Spongiisociales > ZC4RG35 > JACZUI01. The sequence continues at coordinate 89,065 of CBDCGI010000024.1, forward strand.
GGTTGCCACGTCGATCGTGGTGGGAATCATGGTCGTGGCTTCGGTGACATTGCTTCCTGCCTTTCTCGGGCTGGCTGGGGAGCGGGTCAACGGGCTCAGCCGGCGCCGACGCAACCGGGTGGTCGTGAAGTCGGCCGGAACCGGATGGAACCGTTGGGGAGCCCATGCCTCCCGTCACGCCTGGAAGTATGCGATAGGAGTGACCGCTGCTCTCCTCGCCCTCACGGCACCGGTGCTTAGCCTCCGGCTCGGCTTCCCCGACGACGGAACTCTTCCCGAGTCGAGAACCGAACGGCGAGCCTACGAGCTGGTTGCTGAGGGCTTTGGGCCCGGAATCAATGGGCCACTGGTCGTCGCGGTCGACTCCGCCGACCCGACTGTCATCGACCCCCTGGTGGGTGCCATCAGCAAGGACCCAGGCGTTGCAGCAGTGCTGCCGCCCGAGATTGGTGTCGAATCTGGCGTGACAGCCGTCGTCGCCTTCGCCACCACCTCGCCCCAGGACCAGGAAACGGTGCAAACCATCGACCGAATCCGGACCGAGGTGATACCAGCCACGATCGGCGATGCGACCAGCGTCCACGTTGGAGGGACAACTGCCTCCTTCTCGGACATGGGCAATCAGGTGAGGGACCGACTCCCGTTGTTCATCGGAGCCGTTCTTCTCCTGTCCTTCCTTTTGCTGGTGGTGCTGTTCCGTTCGATCCTCGTGCCACTGAAAGCAGCGTTGTTGAATCTGCTGAGCATCGGCGCCGCCTACGGGGTGCTGGTGATGGTGTTCCAATGGGGTTGGGCGAAGGATCTGATCGGGCTGGAGACGACCGTGCCCATCATCAGTTTCATTCCGATGTTCATGTTCGCCGTGCTCTTTGGGCTCTCCATGGATTACGAAGTGTTCCTCCTGTCACGGGTGAGGGAGGAGTATCGGGCCACTGGAGACAATGAGGTCTCCGTGGTGCGAGGGATCTCGACAACGGCCCGTGTGATCACATCGGCGGCCTTGATAATGATCTCAGTGTTCCTCGGGTTCGTGCTGGGTGACGACCCCTCGATCAAGATGATGGGTCTCGGTCTGGCAACTGCAATCTTCATCGATGCCACGGTGGTGAGAATGATCCTGGTTCCGGCAACGATGAAGCTGATGGGTGACGCCAACTGGTGGATCCCGGCCTGGCTCGACCGAATCCTCCCCACAATCGACATCGAGGGCGGATTCGAGGAACCCGACGTCGTCGAGGCGGAACTGGTTCCTGTCGCCTAATTCGACGACCAATGCCGGCGGGTCGAAAGGCCCGCCGGCGTTTCTCACATATCCGACGATTAGTCTCGCCGGCAGCCATGCACGGACACCTGGTCATCGCCGACATCTCGGGTTACACCCGTTTTCTCACCGAGACCGAGTTGGAGCACTCCAACGGCATCCTCAGTGATCTGCTCAACGCGATCATCAGTTCGATCCAGGCTCCGCTTCAGGTCTCCAACATCGAGGGAGACGCGGTGTTCATGTATGGCGTCGTCCCTGAGGGAATGATCGGTCAGACCGTTGTCGAGAGCGTGGAGTCTCTCTATTACGCCTTCGCGTCGACATTGGAATCGATGGTTTTGAATACCACTTGCCAATGCAACGCCTGCGCCAACATCCACACCCTCGGACTGAAGATCGTCATGCACTGCGGCGACTTCGTGGTGAGCGAAATCGGCGGACGTGAAACCGTCACCGGCCCGGCGGTGGTGGCCACCCACCGGTTGTTGAAGAATCAGATACTCGAGTCGACCGGGATCTCGGACTACATGTTCGTCACCCAGGAGTGTGTCGACGAGCTGGCCTTGGAGCGGATGGTCTCCTCTTGGGTCCCCCACCAAGAGACATACGAGGACGTCGGCGAGGTCGCAGGTTATGTCAATTCCCTGGCGGACATTTGGCAGTTCTTGAGAGAGCAGAACCAGGACAAGGTGCTGCAGCGTGACGCCTGGCTCGAGTACAACAATCACATTCCCGCTCCGGTGGCGGTGGTCTGGGATCACATGATCGACCCGGTGAAACGGAACAAATGGCTAGGCGGCGACGAGACCTTGGTCGAGGGAGTGGAGCGAGGCCGGATCGAGACGGGTGTCGTGTTCCACTGCGCCCACGGAGACGCGGTCACGGTGATGGCCGTGACCGATGCCAAGCCTCTCGACTACATGACGATTCTGATGACGCCGGAACCGGAGATCGCAGTGCGCTACACCGATTATCTGGTGGCGAGCGGCACCGGAACCAGGATCATCAGCTACGTCGCACCGCCTTTCGAACCCGAAACCGGCGACCCTCTGAGCGACGAAGACCTGGCTATGGCCAAAGAGATGGTGAATGCCGGTTACGAGTACAGCATGGAGAACCTGGTCGAAATGACCAAGGAGTTGGACGAGGTGCCCTCCGGCGCCGCGTGACCCCGAGTCGCCAACGCTGGGCCAGACCGCTTCGAGACCGCCGAGAAAAGGGACCCACAACGACACCTGACCCTGCGTAGTTTGAGACGACATGCAACCTGTGCTGGATAGGCACTCGATCCGTGTCGACGGACGGTCCATCGACTTCGGCGAAGGCCCCGACAACGGCCCGCCACTTGTCTTTCTCCACGGTTTCCCCGGCGCATGGGACGGATATCGGGCCGTTTATCCCTTGTTGGTGGACGGCTTCCATGTGCTCGCCCCAACCTTGCGTGGAATGGGGAAGAGCAGTCGTGCTCCGACCTACACGATGTCGGGCTGGATCGACGACGTCGAAGCTTTCATACGCCATGCCTGCAGGCCGCCGGTATACGGCGTCGGCCACTCGGCGGGAGCATGGTTTGGACTGGCGGCCGCAGCCAGAGCTCCCGAGTTGTTCTCTGGATTCGCTAGCCTCGATCAGCCTCTCGACCCAGAGGACCATCTCATCTACCACGAGGGTCGTCAACCGACGATCACCGCCATGGTCGCTGCGATGCGACAGGCGCGCAACGTCGATCATCTCGCGGATTTGTTCGGCGAACTCCCGGCCTCCTCAGGGGGAACCTGGGCCGACCATCTGACGGCAGAGGAGATCAGGGAGGAGGCCGAGGAGATGAAGGAGCATGACCCCGAAATCTTGGGCGCCTGGGCAGACAGGAGCCTCGAAGAGTTCATCCTGGTGCCCGAACTTCAAGTCTGGCCCGGCGGGTACCGGGGTCCAGTCATGTTCATCGACGGAGACCCGGAGGCAGGGTCAATGGTCACCCCGCGAGCGGCCCACTACAACATGGCGAAATACCCTTGGGCCTCGCAAGTCCGTTTCGAGGGGCGAGATCACAGCCTCGGGCTCTACACCGACCCGGCACCTGTGGTCGACGAGATCCGACGCTTCTTCGCCGACGTCTGACAACGGCGACGGAGAACACTCGCCCAGCCGCCGCCCTGCTAGAACAACGCCCATGCGTCTCCCCGGCAAGTCTGTTGTCATCACTGGAGCCACCGGCATTGCCGGGGCTTGGGGCGGAAAAGATGGTCCACGAAGGCGCCTCAGTCTTCGTCATCGACCGGGACAGAGACCAATGCAAGGCTCTCGCCAAACGTCTCGGAGTGTCCTGGGCCGTCGCCGACCTCACTGATGAGAAGGAAACGGAGGCCGCCTTCCGGAATGCCGCCGAAACGTTGGACAGAATCGACGGACTGTTTGCCGTCGCCGGTGCCAGTGGCCGACAGTTCGGTGACGGTCCCGCCCACGAGACGCCTTTGGAAGGCTGGGACAAGACACTCGAGATCAATGGCCGGCCAGCCTTTCTCGCCGCTCGAGAGGCGGTGCGGGTAATGGCTGCCCAGGAGCCAGACTCGTCTGGATCTCGAGGCTCCATCGTGATCGTCAGCAGTGTTCTCGCCGAACACCCCGTCCCGTCTCTGTTCGCCACCCATGCCTACGCGGCCGCCAAAGGCGCCACCAACGCCCTCACCCGAACCATGGCCGCGTATTACGCCCCGAGCCTGATCCGGGTCAATGCCATCGCTGCCGGTCTGGTGCGGACGCCCATGTCCGAGCGTGCCGCCACCGATCCGCCGACAGCGGCTTACGCCGAGAAGAAGCAACCTCTCGCCGGCGGATTCCTCGACCCTGCGGACATCGCCAATACGGCAGCCTTCCTCATCTCGGACGACGCGAGCCGGGTCACGGGTCAGGTGATAGAGGTCGACGGCGGCTGGGGTGTCACCGAGGTCGGCCCTTGAGACCGACCCTCCCGCAACCCATCCTGGACGAAAGGATCATTCCCGTCGCCCGCGGGCTCGACGCCGATAGCGCCCCCGACCTCGCTGCAGCGCTGCTGGACGGTGGGATCAGCGTCATCGAGATCACGATCGAAGGAAAAGGCGGATTGGACGCGATCCGGTCGCTCCGGGACTCGAAGCTGCTCGTCGGCGCAGGGACTGTCACTTCAGTCGACAAAGCCGAGGCCGCGGTGGAGGCGGGGGCCCGTTTTCTGGTCTCTCCCCACACCGACCGGCAGCTCATCGAATGGTCGGTGGACTCGAGTGTGACGCTCATCCCGGGCGGGATGACTCCAACCGAAATCATGAACGCCTGGAGCTTTCAGGTTCCGGCGGTGAAGGTCTTCCCCGCATCCATCGGGGGTCCCGGGCTGATCAGATCCTTGCTGGCTCCTTACCCCGGGCTGGCGCTCATCCCCACAGGTGGCATCGACGGCGAATCTGCCTCGAGCTACCTGATGGCAGGCGCAGTAGCCGTGGGTATCGGCGGTTGGCTGACCAAGCACCAGGACATGGGGATCGTCACGGAGCGAGCTGCGCAGCTTCGCCAAGTTGTCTAGACATTTGTGGGCCGAGCGGGCAAACTCGGCGCATGGAATCCGTATCTCTCACCGCCCGCGACCTCACTTACGCCCAGGTGGCGGGCACCATCGACCATTCCCTTCTAAAGCCGACGCTCACCATCGACGACATTGAGGCCGGCTGCCGGCTCGCCGCCGAGTACGAGGTGGCATCGGTGTGTGTCCGACCCGCTGATGTGGCACTGGCGAAGAAGCAGCTGGAGGGCACCGCGGTTGCCGTAGGCACGGTGGTTGCCTTTCCCCACGGCGACTCCACAACAAGCATCAAGGCAGAAGAGGCCCGGCGTGCAATGGCCGACGGAGCGACCGAGCTCGACATGGTGCTCAACATCGGCTGGCTTCTCTCGGGTCGAGATGAGGATGTACAGGCGGACATCGCCGCGGTGGTCGACGTGGCAAGCAACGACGCCATCGTCAAAGTCATCTTTGAGAACGCCTACCTCGATGAGCAGCAGAAGATCAGGGCCTGCCAGCTCAGCGAGGCTGCCGGCGCTCACTACGTGAAAACGTCGACCGGCTACGCCCCCACCGGAGCGACTATCGAGGATTTGCGCCTGATGCGGGCCAACGTTGGGCCGCACGTGAAGGTCAAGGCGGCCCACGGTGTACGGACCCTCGACGCACTATTGGCCGTGATCGAAGCCGGAGCGGACCGTTGTGGCGCCACCGCGACCGCGGCAATGCTCGACGACTACCGGGAGCGAGTCAAGGTCTGAGCACCCCGGCAAGCGCCGCTCCCACGGCCCCCGAGAACCGCCCGAATCTCGCCGGCACGATCTCGATCTGATCGGTCGGTACCAGAGTGACTCTGGACCTGACTGCCTCCCTTATCGGACCAAGCACCTGATCTCCGGCCTCGGCGATGCCACCGCCAACCACAATTCGGTCTGGCCCGAGCACCGTAACCACGTTCGCCAGACCTATCCCGAGGTATCCGGCAACCCGAGCCACGGCTTCGACGCTCCCTGACTCGCCGGCTGCTGCAGACTCGAAGACCTCTTCGACCGTCGTCTTGCCCGCCATCTCCGTCAAGGCGTCGGCCCTCGCCATCACTTCGACGCAGCCCCGGTTGCCGCATCCGCACTCCGGACCATCGGGGACGATCGTCTGATGGCCGAGCTCGCCGGCGACGCCGAAGGCACCCCTGTGGAGTTTGCCGTCGATCATGATCCCGCCACCAACCCCGGTCCCCAGAGTGACACACACCACCGTGTTGTGGCCTCTCCCCGATCCGAGGATTCCTTCCGCCACGGCAAATGCGCGGGCGTCGTTGATCATCGTCGTCGACACGCCAAGAGCCTGGGCAACTCGATCCCGCAGCGGGAACCCATGCCAGTCACCCGGCAAGTTGGGAAACAGCAACACCTGGCCCGTCTCGGTGTCGAAGTGACCGGGAACGCCAAGTCCCAAGGTGTCGATGGAGGCTGTCGTCATGGCCTCTCGGCCCACTTCGATGAGATTGGACGTCACCCCTTCAGGGCCGTCAGCCGCTTCGGTGTCCACCGACGTGGTCAGGATCACATCGAAATCGTCGTCTTCTTGGCTCAAGACGGCGACCTTGATATTGGTCCCGCCGAGATCCAGGCCGAGATGCCGGCTCATCGGCGATCGCGGAGGACGGCTCGAAACGAGTACCGGGATGCGGCGTATGCAGTCTCGGTGCGCTCCAGCGGCACTCCGCCCTGGTCGTAGATGGTGCGCAACTCCGTTAGCACGATCCCGCTGGTCGACAGCGACAACAGGCTCTGCTGCCGCTTGGTGGCCTTGTGCGCCGAAACGACGGCGTGAGATTCGGTGGGGACCCGACCGAGGACCCGAAAGGCAGCGTGTAGTGATCCGGTGGCGAATCCTTCCGCGAGCTGACGTGCAAGCACACCGGGCATCACGACACGCTCGATGGCCATCGGCTCCGAGTCAGCGAGGCGAAGCCGCTCCAGAACCCATGCAGTTCCATCGGCGGCAAGGCTCAGCTCCTTCCGCTCCTCCGCGGTAGGCACAACCTCACCCCATTCCAGTGTCTTGGAAGAGGCGGTCATGCCCCTCATGCGCATCGACTCGGAGAAGGACAGTGGAGATCCCAGATCCCGGGGTATCAGGGGCGACTTGACGAAGGTTCCGGCTCCTCGACGGCGTTCGACGGTGCCGTCGGATGCAACGACCTGCATTGCCTGGCGGGCGGTCATGCGGCTGACGCCGAACATCTCGCATAACTCTGCGTCTGAAGGCAGCCGATCACCGGGCGAGGCCTCGGCAACGAGTCCCCGGACGTAGTCGGCTATCTGCTCGTACATGGTCGACATCTGCCACCAAATGTATATACATTTGGATCTCCGTGCTCTCCGAAGAACGAACTAGCTCAGGCCGTTGGATCGCCGCGGCCCGCGAACTGCTCGACCACATCGAGTCCACACAGATGGCAAACATCGACCGGGCGGCACAGTGGAGCGCCGATGCGATCGCGGCTGGGGGCATGGTCCATCTGTTCGGAGCGGGCCACTCCCGCATACCAGTGGAGGAGATGTTCCCCCGCTACGGATCGTTCCCTGGGTTCCACCCCATGGTCGAATTGTCGATGACCTTCCATACTCAGATTGTCGGCGCCAACAGCCAGCCCGCAGCCATGCACATCGAGAGGGTCGAGGGCCTGGCGGAGGTCATCCTGAGTGGCTTCGAGTTCGGAGCGCACGACGTGATGATCGTCTTCAGCGCCTCGGGTCGATCCGCAGTCCCCTTGGAGATGGCGATCGGCGCCAGCGAACGCGGGCTGCGTGTTGTCGGGGTCACCTCGAAGCAGGAGAGCATGGCTGTCGAACCCGCCCATGCATCAGGCATGCGTCTGCTCGATGTAGCCGATCTGGTGATCGACATCGGGACGCCTCCCGGAGATGCTCTGATAACCCTCGACGGCCTGGAGTCCCCGGTGGGGCCCGGGTCCACTCTGGCCAACGTCGCCGTGGTGAATGAGATCAAGGTGAGAACCGCCGAGCTGTTGGTGGAACGTGATGCCATGCTGCCAGTGCTCACCGCCGCCTCACTGGTAGGCGCCCAAATGTCCCGTGAGCTGTTCCAACGTGCATATGCCGAACACGGTCGTCGTCTCGCCCGCAACCTCAGCAAGCCGCTTGAAAGCGACCACCCTTCTTCCGCCGATCTTTGAGCTATACATATGCACAAGTTGGCTACTTATGCACTTGACGCATACAAAAGTTTCTGGCATGGTGGCAAAACTGTGGCGAGATCAGACACCAGCCCTGAGACCGGAATCGACTCCGCGGGTCACCTCTTGTCCATGATCCGCTCCGGTGAGGCCACTACCCGAGGCCAACTGGTGGAGGCCAGCGGACTCGCACGATCAACAGTCGCCCAGAGAGTCGACGCCCTACTCGCCTCCGGCCTGGTGATCGAAGCAGGCGAAGCAGAATCCACCGGCGGGCGCCGGCCCACTGTCCTCGGGTTCAACAAAGACGCCGGTGTGATCTTCTCCGCCGACCTGGGAGCGACACACTCCAGGATCGCCGTGACCGATCTCGACGCAGAGACTCTCGCCGAGACTACCGCCGACATCGACATCAACCTCGGTCCCGACGAAGTACTCACCTGGCTCGAGGAGTCACTCGAAAAGCTGCTGGCTGATACCGGCCGGCCGATGTCAGATCTTCGAGGCATCGGAGTTGGCCTTCCCGGACCCGTCGATTTCGACCGTGGTGTGGCCGTTCACCCACCGATCATGGCCGGGTGGCACGAGTATCCGGTCGCCGAGCGGCTTCGCTCACACTTTTCGGTGCCCGTGCTCATAGACAACGACGTCAACATCATGGCCCTCGGTGAACAGTGGGTCATGACGCCCCAAGTGGACGACTTCGTCTACTTGAAAGTCGGCACCGGCATCGGCTCCGGCTTGATCCTCTCCGGTCAGATTCATCGTGGCGCCCACGGCGCCGCGGGTGACATAGGGCATGTCCAAGCCACTTCCGAGGACGTCTTGTGTCGGTGCGGCAACTACGGGTGTCTCGAAGCAGCCGCAGGTGGAGCCGCCCTGGCCGACGCCCTCTCTGACAAGCATGAAGGGGTCACCGGGAGCCGAGACGTCGTCGACCTGGTGACAGGAGGAGACAAAGAGGCGATAGCGGCGGTACGGGAATCAGGACGGCTGATCGGACAAGTGCTGGCAACAACCGTGAACCTCCTCAACCCGGCGCTGATCATCATCGGCGGAGACCTGGCTGCGGCCGAGCAACAGCTTCTCGCCGGCATCCGCGAGGTCGTCTACCAACGCTCGACGACTCTCTCCACGACAGATCTGCAGATACGAACTTCAAAGCTTGGCGACCGGGCAGGAGTCACCGGTGCCGCAGCAATGGTCATCGACTGGCTGCTGCGACCCTCGGAGATCGAGTCCGCCCTGGTTACCAACGGAGGATCCGGATGAACAAACCGGGATTTCAAAGGTCCTCGAGACGGAATGGCAGGCAGGCCGCACGTGCGGCAAGTGAAAGAAAAGGAGAAGACATGAAGCAAAGAAGAGGGCTGCAATTTGCGGTCCTGCTGAGTGCCCTCACCCTCGTGGCTGCCGCGTGCGGTGATTCCGGGTCCGACGACTCGTACACGCTCGGTGTGAGCAACACGCTCGTCGGAAACGGATGGCGCGAGCAGATGATCTGTGCGATCTACGCCGAGGCCAACTCCAGCGGCGTGGTCGACGAGGTTGTCCTCATCAACGAGAACGGTGGCCCCACCGAGCAGATCCAGCACATCGAGTCGCTGATCTCCCAAGGTGTGGACGCCATCATCCTCAACCCGACCGACCGTGAAGCCCTAAACGATGTTCTCGAAGAGGCCATCAATCAGGGCATCGTGGTGGTGGCGGTGGACCAGGCGGTGACCGCCGAAGGTGCCTACGTCGCAACCAACGACCAGGTCGAATACGGGTATCTCGGCGCCAAGTGGCTCTTTGAGGAGCTGGGAGGCGAAGGCAAGGTCGCCTACATGCGCGGTATCGACGGCGTCCCCGCCGACAGCGACCGCGATGAGGGCTTCCAACGTGCCCTGGCCGAGTATCCCGGCATCGAAGTGGTCACCGAGGTGTTCACCGGCTGGGACGGGGCCCAAGGGGCCGAGCAGGCACTCGACATCTTGACCACTCAGGAAGTCGACGGAATCTGGACCTCCGGCATCGACCTCGTCGTCATCGACCAGTTCGCCGTTGCCGGTGTCGACCCGGTTCCGGTGGTCGGTGCAGACAACAACGGGTTCGTGAAGCGACTCATCGACGGCGATGCGCCAGGGGTTGCCGTGACCAATCCTCCGGCCATCGGCGGTGTGGGTGCGGCGATCGCGATTCAGGCGCTCACCGGCGACGATCCAGACAATCAGAACATTCTGACTCCGGCCACGTTCGACTACACCGACACGTCTGGTCTCGAAGGGTTGTACAACCCCGACGAGCAGGACTGGTGGAGCACCTACGTCGAGATCGATCCCTACACGACATACGCCGCGGCAGACGTCGCAACCTGCGACAAGTCGCTGAGTGGATGAGTAGATAGAAAGGAAGTGTTGGGGGGGCGTCAAGGCGCCCCCCAACCTCCAAGATCATGGAGACATCCCACCTCCTCCTCGAGGTCACCGGAATCGCCAAGCGTTTCGGGCCGGTCGTCGCCCTCAGGTCCGCCGGGCTCGAGGTGCTACCCGGAGAGATCCACGCTCTCCTCGGAGCCAACGGTGCTGGTAAGAGCACCCTGGTGAAGATCCTCTCCGGCGTCCACGGCGCCGATGCCGGCTCGATCAAGGTGAATGGGAAGGAGGCCAACGTGGCGAGGCCGGTCGATGCCATGGAGTCGGGTCTGGCGACCGTCTTCCAGGATCCGGCACTGATCCCCGACCTCACCGTCGAGCAGAACTTCCGATTGACCGGCGTCGACGTCGACGGAGTCAGGGAGTGGCTCTCCAAAATGGAGATGCCGAACATCGACTTCGATCTCCTCATCAAGGCTCTCCCCCTGGAGGCCCTGCGCATGCTCGACCTGGCACGGGCACTCGCACACGAACCTCAGCTTCTGCTTCTCGATGAGATCACAGCAGCCCTTCCCGCAGATCACGCGGAGAAGGTGTTTGGTGTCATGGAGACGCTGAAGGCCGACGGACGATCGGTGCTCTTCATAACCCACCGTCTCGCCGAGGTCCTCCGAATGTGCGACCGGGCGACGATCCTTCGCGACGGGCGCAACGTTGCACTGGTCACACCCAAAGAGGGCGGTGAGACAGCAATGCTCGAGGCCATGGTCGGCGAGGAGGCCTCCGAGGCTTTCGCACAAGTGCCCGAGCCACGAAGCTTCGCCGACGCCGAGGTGGTTCTCGAAGGACGCGACCTCCACTCGCGAGGCAAAGTGAACGGAGCGTCATTTCAGCTCCGGTCCGGAGAGATCCTGGGAGTCGCCGCCCTCGAAGGACAAGGTCAGGACCGATTGTTCGAGCTCCTTTCCGGCGACCGACGACCCGAGAGTGGCGAAGTCCTGGTCAACGGAGAACCCCTGGACGCCCGGTCTCCGTACGACGCCATCGCCAAAGGAGTGGTATCCGTCCCATCAGACCGCTTGATGGCCCTCTTCCCTCAGCGGTCGGTCCGCGAGAACCTCACGGTCCCCCTCTACAACGAGTTCGGGCATTGGTTTGGTCTCGCCGGCGACGAGAAGACCCGGGCACAGGGGGCGGTTGACCGCCTGCACATTGATACTCGAGCTGCAAGCCAGGTACGGCGCCTGTCGGGAGGCAACCAGCAGAAAGTGGTGCTCGGGCGTTGGCTGGCATCGGGGCTGAACACCCTCCTCTGCTTCGACCCGACGCGCGGGATAGACATCCAGACCAAACGTCAGATCTACGACCTGTTACGGGAGCTCGCCGACCAGGGCCACTCTGTATTGCTCTATACCTCAGAGCTGCCAGAAATCCCCCTGGTGTGCGATCGGGTGCTGGTCATGTACAACGGCCGGGTCGTCCACGAACAGGAGGCGGCCACAGCAACGGAAGAGGGCCTCCTGACGGCTGCCCACGGCTTGGCGAGCTCAGCATGACCACCACCACACGAGCGCCCAGGAACCCGGAACGGACGGCGAAAAGAGCCGCCTGGCGCAGCCGGCACGGTTGGACGGCGGGAGTCTGGGTGTTGCTCTTCGTCCTTGTCGCCTGGTATGCGGCGTTGATCCCGAGATTCGGTTCCTTCCAGGTGACCTCCCTTGTCAAGAACTCCCTGCCTCTCGTTTTCCTGGCGTTGGCACAGGCAGTGATCGTCATCTCCGGCGGGATCGACCTCGGCGTTGGAGGAATGATGGTGCTGGCCAACAGTGCCGCCGCCGCATACATGGAAGGCCAGCCGTTCTGGGCCACGGTCGTGATCGGTATGGGCGTAATCGCCGCACTGGCGATCATGAACGGTGTCGTGGGCCTGGTGATCTCGGTGTCGAAGGTGCCCGACATCGTCATCACTCTGGCCACCGGCTTCATATACGGCGGGCTCGCTCTGATCGTGCTCCCCGGGCCGGGCGGTGGTACCTCTGAAGCCTTCCGGTGGATGTTCACCGGATCCAACACCGGTGTGGGCAGCAACTTCTGGCCGCCGCTGATACTGATGGCCGTGGTGACAGTCGTCGTTGCCTACTTCATGAAGAAGACCAAGACCGGTCTTTCCCTATATGCAAACGGAAGCGATCGGTACGCCGCCTACCTCTCGGGCGTCGACACGAGACGAGCCAAGGTCATCGCTTACGGGGTGGGCGGTGCCCTCTCCGGCCTTTCCGGCCTGGCCATCATTGCACTCACCAACATTGGCGACCCGAGATTCGCCATCGGCGGACAGGCCACCCTGCAGTCTGTGGCCGCCATAGTCATCGGCGGTATCGCTCTCGTCGGCGGAGTCGGCTCGGTAGTTGGGGTGGTCGCCGCCGGCATCATCGTGTTCTTCCTCGACGTCCTGCTGGTGGCGATCGGCTTCGACCCCAACACCTCCCAGGTGGTCCAGGGGGTGTTGATCGTGGTTGTGATGATGGTGGCCGGCCTGCTCGAAGTCCGGAGAAGGAGGCTGGAATGACCGCCAGCGACCTCATCCCGAACGTCGACGAGCGGCAACGCGGCTTCACAGACCTGTTACAGCGCCACCCGCTGCTCATGCTGGGAGGGATTTGGATCGCCCTGATCCTCATCACGGGGATCATCGAGCCCGGCTACCTGTCGTTCCAGGGCATGAGGAACATGGTCCTGCTCGCAGCTCCGCTGGGCATCATGGCCGGCGCACAGACGATTCTCATGCTCACCGGGGGAATCGACCTGTCGGTGGGGATGATCGCCACCGCTGCCGCCTACTTCGCCGCCTTCCAGGACAACGGCCTCGTGGGCATCCTCCTCGGGCTGGCAGTGGCGGGGCTGATCGGAATGGTCAACGGTGTCGGAGTTGGCGTCTTCAAGGTCAACCCCCTGATCATGACCCTCGCCATGTCGTCGATCCTCGTCGGCGTGCTGACTGTGCTGGCCCAGAACGTCTTCAAAGGCTCTTCCAAGCCGCCGGAGCTCATCACCGCCATCGGCGCCGGATCGATCTTCGGCAACCGACTCCCCTGGGCCGCTCTTGCCTGGGCGGTTATCGGCATCGGGCTGATCTTCATGCTGCGCCGCACCGGATTCGGCCGTCTCCTCTACGCATCGGGTGACAACCCAGTGGCGGTGCGCCTCAGCGGCGTGAGGTTATGGCAGGTGCACATCGCGGTGTACACCATCGCCGGCATGCTCTCCGGGTTCGCCGGGATCATGCTCGTGGGCCGCACGGGTGCTGTTGACCTCTCGCTGGCCGCCAACGACCTCCTGCCTTCAGTTGCTGCGGCTGTCATTGGCGGGACGTCGATCTTCGGTGGGATCGGCACTTACTCGGGGACCATCGTCGGCGCCCTGATTCTCTCGGTTATGGGCTCGATGCTCGGATTCCTTCAGACGGGCCAGGCGGTCCAGTTCATCGTCTATGGAGCAATCGTTCTCGGTCTCTCTTGGCTGTACGCCAAGACCACCGGGGCGGGAGATCAGTAAAGGAGCAATTGTGAACTTTCGCGACATCCGGGCCGGAGTTGTCGGAGTTGGGTTCATTGGCGCAGCTCACATAGAGAATCTCCGCCGGATCGGTGTCGACGTTGCGGGTGTCTCTGGCTCGACACCCGAGCGAGCTCAGGCCAAGTCGGAGGCAATGGGCTATGGCAAGGTCTATGAGAGCGTCGAGGCGATGGCCGCAGACGACTCCATCGACGTCATCCACATCACCAGCCCCAACTATGCACACGCCGACCAGGTGCGAACGTGTCTCGCCGCGGGCAAACACGTTGTTTGTGAGAAGCCCTTGGCGCTGGACTCCGAAGACACAGCCGACCTCGTGGCCCGGGCAGATGCGTCAGGGCTGGTCAACGCCGTCTGTTTCAACATTCGCTTCTACCCCACCAACCACCAGGCGGCCTCGATGGTCGCTGCCGGAGAGATCGGTGATCCCCGGTTCATCACCGGCTCCTACCACCAAGATTGGCTTCTCCTCGAGACCGATTGGAACTGGAGGTTGCAGCCCGAGGAGGCTGGGAAGCTCCGCGCCGTGGCCGACATTGGCTCTCATTGGCTCGACCTGTCCCGCTTTGTGACTGGGAAAACGGTCATCGAGGTGATGGCCGATCTCCACACGCTGGTGCCGGTGCGACGCCACCCCGCGGGGCCGATCGAGACATTCGCCTCAGTCGGGGAGGATGAAGAACTCATCGAGGAGGAGATGAGCAGCGACGACGCGGCGTCGATCCTCCTTCGCTACGAAGACGGGGCACGGGGGGCAGTGACCATCTCCCAGGTTTCTGCAGGCCAGAAGAACGCTCTCCGTTATGAGATCGCCGGATCAAAGGCGGCTTTGCGGTGGTTCTCGGCCAACCCCGACGACCTGTTCATCGGCCACCGAGGCCGGCCCAACGAGATCCTCAGCCGCGATCCCAGCATCTATGCCGACAGCGCGGCCCGCACCGTCGGCTACCCGGGAGGCCACGTCGAGGGTTATCCGGACACGTTCCGCGCCTTGTTCTCCGAGGTCTACGCCGACGTGGCCTCGGGTTCGCCGGGCTCCGAGCCCAGCTACCCGACCTTTGCCGACGGCCATGACGCAGTCCTCGTCACCGACGCCATCGCCAAGAGCCACGAAGAACAAGCCTGGATCACAGTTCAACGATAAGGAGGAAGAGATGAAGCTAGGGCTGCTCACAGCACCATTCCCGGAGATCGCTCTCGACGAGGTCGCCGACTGGACCGCAGAGGTCGGGTTCACCACGATCGAGATCGCCTGCTGGCCTGCGGCCAGCGGAGACACCCGCCGCTATGCCGGGACCAGCCACATCGACGTCGACGGCATTTCGGACTCCCAGGCGTCCGAGATCGCAGCGGGGATGACCGAGCGCGGGCTGGAAATCTCAGGCCTCGGCTACTACCCCAACCCGCTACACCCCGACGCCGACCACGCTCGGATGGTGATCGATCACTTGAAGAAGGTGATCACCGCCGCCGGAAAGATGGATGTGCCGGTGGTGAACACCTTCATCGGGGCCGACCGTGCCCTCACCCAGGACGAGAACTGGGACAAGGCGAAGCAGGTGTGGCCCGAGATCATCTCCCACGCCCAGGACAACGGTGTGAGGATCGCCATCGAGAACTGCCCGATGATCTTCTCCAAGGACGAGTGGCCATCGGGGCACAACGTCGCATACAACCCCAAAGTGTGGCGGCTGATGCTCGAGGAGTTCGGAGAGACGATCGGCCTCAACTTCGATCCCTCACACCTGGTCTGGCTGATGATCGACATGGAAAGCGCCATCTACGAGTTCGGCGAGAGGTTCTATCACTTCCAGGCCAAGGACGTGATGATCGACTACGACGGGCTGTACGACAACGGCACCCTTTCTTCGGGCATCGGCTGGCAGATCCCGAGACTCCCTGGTCTCGGTCACGTCGACTGGGCAGCCTGCTTCTCGGCTCTCCACCGCGTCGGTTATGACGGGCCGATCATCATCGAGCACGAAGACCGCGATTTCGAGGAGACAGCCGACCTGGTCAAGCGGGGCTTTCTCATCGCCCGGGACGTTCTTCAGCCCTACGTCCATTGACCACCTGACATGACAGCCGTGTCGATCGGCAGCTTCGACGTCGTCGTCGTCGGTTCCGGCGCGGCCGGATCGAGTGCGGCGGTGGCCGCTGCCAGGTCGGGTGCGAGCACGCTTCTTCTGGAGAAGCTCCCCTTTCTCGGGGGCAACTCGACCGCGGTGCTGGACACTTTCTACGGCTTCTACACGCCGGGTGAACAGGCCCACAAGGTCGTCGGCGGAGTTGGTGACGAGGTTGTAGCGGCACTGCGTCGGTTGGGACCCGTCTTGGAAAGGCCCAACACTTATGGTGCTGGAACCGGTCTCACCTACCTGGCGGAACACCTCAAGGTGGTCTGGGAGTCGCTGGTCACCGGCGCCGGCTGCCGGGTGCTGCTTCATGCCTTTGTCCAGGATGTCGCGGTTTCCGACGGGCGGATCTCGGCGCTGACGGTGGCAACCAAAGCCGGACTCCGAACCGTGTCGGCGCGTGTCGTGATCGACGCCTCCGGTGACGCCGACGTGTCCCACCATGCCGGGTTCTCCTACGAGCTTGCCGGCGACATCGACCCGGCCCAGACACTCACCACCACGTTCCGGATGGCCAATGTCGACCAAGATGCCCGTTCACGGGTGACCAAAGACGAACTGCATCAGCTCATGGCCGACGCCGCCGAGTCGGGCGACTACGACCTGCCCCGCCGCGAGGGCTCGGATCACATCACGCCGGTCGAGGGCATGACCGCCACGGTGATGACACGGCTGGACCACGTCGAGACTCGAGATGGGGAAATCGTCAACGCTTCCGACCCGGAGGTGCTGAGCGAGGCCGAGATGGCCGGAAGACGTCAGGCCCTGGAGTACGCCCGGTTCTTGGTCGACAAGGTGCCGGGATACGAGAACGCATCTCTGATCGCCCTCAGCAGCCAGATCGGCCTCCGGGAGACCCGACGGGTCTACGGGGATTACCGGATCACCCGGGACGACGTGTTGTCGGCGCGGCAATTCGCCGACCAGATCGGGCTGTGCGGGGCGCCCATCGAAGACCACGTACCCGGGACCGGAACCGTCTGGGAGTACTTGCCGGAAGGCACAACGGTGGGGATCCCACTTTCCACCCTGGTGCCCAAAGACGGCGTGAATGCGATGGTGGCCGGACGCTGCTTTTCGGCAACCCATGATGCCCATGCGTCGATTCGCTCCATGGCCCAGTGCATGGCCATGGGCCAGGCGGCGGGGACCGCAGCCGCATTGGCTGCGGAAGGTGACGGACAGGTGCGCAGGGTCGGGTTCGCCGAAGTTCGAGCCCGGTTGGCGGCAGACGGCGCCGTGCTGGAAGCTCCGTGACCGGGATAATCCGCACCCTCGGAGGTGACCTTCCCTGCGACGAGGCGGGCCCGATCTACGCCCACGAGCACCTGGTCATCGACTCTCGGCTCGTCGCCGAGACCATGCCCCACATCCATCTACCGTCGATCGAGGAGGGGAAACGGGAGGTGGAGACCTGTGTGGCCGCCGGAGTGAGGCTGATGGTCGACGCCATGCCGGCAGCGGCCGGAAGGAACATCGAAACCCTGACCCGGATCAGCATCCTCACCGGGATGCGTGTCGTGGCGGCGACCGGGCTCCACACCGACAGGTACTACGAGGCAGTGCCGTGGACCACGACCGAGACTCCCCAACAACTGGCGGCCCGCTTCGTCGCCGACATCGAACAAGGCATCGACGCACACGACTATCTCGGGCAAGAGGTGGAACGCACGGAGATGCGGGCTGGCCTCATCAAGGTGGCAGCCCTTGGCGAAGATCTCACCGACCGGGACCGGCGTCTCTTCGAAGCCGCGGCCATCGCCCATGGCGCCACAGGCGCCCCCATCCTCACTCACACCGAAGGTGGTCGAGGAGGCCTTGCCCAGATCGAATTCCTCCTGGGTCTCGGGCTTGCACCGCAACGGATCGCCCTCTCCCACACCGACAAGGTCGATGATCCCGGCTACCACCGCGCCATGCTGAAGTCGGGCGTCTACGTCTGCTACGACCAGGGCCTGCGGACCCCTGAACAGACGGCGCGTCTGACCAATTCGATGGCAAGTGAAGGCCTTGGTGACCAGATAGTTCTCGGCACCGACGGCGCCCGACGATCCTTGTGGTCCACCCTCGGCGGTTCGCCGGGCCTCGCCCACCTCTTCACCGGTTTCACCGAGCTCCTGGACGGAGGCACCGACCGATACTTTGTGGCCAACCCGGCCCGGTGGCTAACGCTCGCCAACTAGGGGCCTATCCGGCGCCTGCCGCCGACTCGTCGGCGAGGACCGTGAGGTTGGGATGCTCCCGGAGCAGACTTGCAGGGACGTCAGGGCCCATGGGCCCCTCGATCGCTTTTCTCAGGATCTCTCTCTTGTGGGCACCGGTGACCACCACCCACACTTCGGCGGCGTCTATCAGCTGCGCCATCCCGAGGGTCACCCCCCATGAGGGTGGGGCGGTCGCCCCATACAACGCCGCATGCTCGCTCGTGGTAGCGGCAAGTTCCACGACACGGGTGGGGCTGTCGATTGTCGAGCCGGGTTCGTTCATCCCTATGTGGCCGTTGGCACCCAACCCGAGGATGGCGAGATCGAGACCACCACTGCTGACCAGGGCCTGGTAGCCGTCGGGGTCTGGTGGGTCGACCGCAGGCACGTGCATCGCCGGCCTTGCGCCGAGATGGTCGAGCAGATGACGGTTGATCATGTTGACGCAACGGGCCGGATCGTCCTCAGGCAAGCCTCCGAACTCGTCGAGGAGGAAGACCGTGGCACCTGCCATGGCCTGCGAGCCTGCCAGCTCGGCATAAACCGGCTCCACCGTCTTGCCGGTCGGCAAACAGATCCGGGCCTGCGGATTAGCAGCTACAAAGACCAGCAGACGACGTGCGATTTCGGACGCCCAGCGGGCATCCGGGATTACTTCGAGTTTGACTTCAGCCCCCGGTGACCAGGTCGAAGATCTCACCTGTGTCTTTGTGACTGAGCATCAACTTCACCCGCCCGTCGGGAAGCGTCTCTTCCTTGACGATGGCATGCCCATCGTGAGTACCGGCCTGCTTCGCGATCCGGGGTGTCGTTCCGCCACGCCACTCGACATCCACCGGCTCCCAGAGTTTCGTCTCGGCCGACTTGTAGGCGGCGTCCATGATGGCGTTGACCACGTAGCCGTCGTAGAAGGTCTCCTGGGGCTCGGTGCCGTTGTCGATGGAGTCGAACATGTCGGTGAACATGTCGACGTAGCCGAGCTCGGCAACCTCATCGCCCACGGGGAACAGCCAACCTTCGGTTGACTCCAGCTTCTCGGCCACATAGCCCTCTCCCCCACCGGAGGTGTACATCTCGTAGCCGGTGCGGAGGAAATGGTTGAGCCAGATCGTCCCTTCGGTGCCGGCGACCTCGTCACGCAGATCCATGCCGCCCCTGAAGGTCCAGCTCACCTCGAACTGGCCGACAGCGCCCGACTCGAACTTGATGAGTGCCACCGCGTTGTCTTCGGCTTTGATCGGATGCACCAGGGTGTCGGCCCAGGCCATCACCTCGACGGGACGGTTGCCTTTGCCAACGAAGTTGCGGATGATCTCGATGCAATGACAGCCGAGGTCCACTATCGCTCCTCCCCCGGCCTTGTCCTTGTCCCAGAACCATGCGCTGTGGGGCCCAGGATGGGTCTCCCGTGAGCGGACCCAGGTCACGTCGCCGATCTGTCCGTTGTTGACGGCTTCTATCGCCTTGAGAGTCTTCGGGGTGTAGCAGAGGTCTTCGAGGTATCCGGCGAACACCCCTGCCGATTCCACCTTGTCCAGGATGCGCTTCGCTTCCTCGCCAGATCGGGCCAGAGGCTTGGTGCAGAGGATTGCCTTGCCGGAGTCGGCCGCCATGGAGATGACTTCTTCGTGGAGGAAGTTGGGTAGGGCGATGACCACGGTGTCCACCTCGTCGTGGTTGATCGCGTCTTCAACCGAGGTTGTGTGGCTGGGAATATCCCACCGCTCGGCGAATGCCTGGCCTCGCTCTTCAGAGCGGGAGTAGGCGACGGTGACTCGGTCGCGGCCTCGCTGGGAGTGGAGCGTCATGGTGTAGAAGTCGCCGATCAGGCCGGTGCCCAGCATGGCGACGTTATGCGCGGTCAAGTCTCACCTCCGTGAACTGGTTGTCTAGACAACTTATCAGCTGGGTCCACGGCTCCGCTCGTTGGTCTCAGCGATTGGGCCGGCCACCCAGTGATTGCCATAGCGACTCGGAGGCGAGGTAGGCGCGGAGAACCCAGAGGTTGGCGGCACCGGCGAAGAGAACGCTGAACCCGAAAATGAGGAACATGGTCTGCCGGCTGAGAAAGTAGATGACGAGCAGGCCGAGACCAGGTAGCACCCACCGATTGAAGGCTGCCATCTGCCGGGCCCCGGGTTTGGAACACCCAGCCCCACACCCCAGCGATGGCGACCAACACCGGGCCGGCCAGTCGGATGATGCCGACTTCCCATTCCGAGTCGACGACCGGGTCGAAAGCGGA
>CBDCGI010000025.1:0-47722 GCA_965216725.1 Acidimicrobiia bacterium
AAACTCGTTCTGGGTGCAGATTGACGGCTCCGGTGAGTTTGCCTGGCATTTCCCCAGTGGGGGTGGTTATACGGATCGTCTGGTGACCTCGGTGTTCTTGACGACCGGAGATCACACTATTGGCTTCTACAACCGGGAGGACGGCGCCAGACTGGACAAGGTGGAGTTGGCTGGAGGCCCGGGTGGGAATCAGCCTCCGACTGCGGTGATTGGGGCGAATCCGACGTCGGGTACAGCGCCGTTGTTTGTCCAATTCGATGGATCGGGTTCGTCTGATCCGGAGCAGGGCCCGCTGACTTATGACTGGGATCTAGATGGCGACGGCAACTTTGGTGACTCGAGCGCGGTGGCGCCATCGTTCACCTATAACAGTGATGGCAGCTATCTGGTCCAGTTGCGGGTGACCGATGATCAGGGAGACGACGACGTTGACACTCAGCTGATAACTGTCGGTTCGACCGCCTGTGGTCCTTTGGCTCAGGAGGCTGAGGATGGTGCGGTGTTTGGGGGGTTTGTGGTGGCGGCTGATGGGGCGGCGTCGGGTGGGCAAATGGTCCACGCGCCTCCCGGCACCGGCAACTCTTATGTTTTCGAGACGACTAACGGTGTTGTCTTCTGCGTCGACGTGATTGAACCAGCCACCTACGAGCTTGCGGCCTGGGTATCGGCGCCTGATTTGGGCTCCAATTCCTTTTGGGTGCAGATCGATGGCTCCAGCGAGTTCGCAACACATGTGCCAGTCAACGGTGGCTATACCGAGCACATCGTGACAACGGTTAGCTTAGGAGCGGGCGAGCACACCGTCGGTTTCTATCTGCGCGAAGACGACGCCAGACTCGACGCCATCGAGTTGCGGAGTCTGGGTCCGGCAAGTGTGGCTGCGATCAACCGGTTGGTCCGCTAGACGGAGCCAATAACCTGACGCGCATGTTCGAGTCCAATCAAGGGCGTCCAAGTGACTGACAGGCCAGCAGGTTCGTATCGAGAGCAGGCGACGCTCCTCCACGCCTGGATTTCGGAGAACCTCCTCGTTGAGGGACTGCTATTGGGACCGGATCCTGGCATCAGGTTCAATGCTCGAATCGGGAGGTTTCTCAAGAGCTATCTCCCGTCGTTGTTCAGCTCGGAGCAATTGGTCTATACACAGGCACAGTCATATTGGACGCTTGCCAATTGGGACCTCTATGACTTCGCCGGTACGGAGGCTTTCGCCAAACACGCCAGGGAGACGTCTGAGAGGGTGCTCGATCGTCAAACGGATTCCGGCTACTGGGAGTACCCCAACCCGGAATGGAAAGGCCGAGTAGCCACTGTCGAGGGATGTTTCGGGGCGCTGACCCTTATCGAAACCTACCGCCGGACTCGTGATCCGAGGTTTCTCACCGGAGCCGATAACTGGTATCGCTACATGATCGACCACATCGGCTTCAGCGACGTTGGTGGGCCCGACATGTTGTCCATCAACTATTTCGCGGGTTGGGACCGAGCCGTGCCCAACAACGACACCCTCGTTCTCTGGACCATCGCCGCTTTGGCTGATGCTTCAGGATCGGATGAATACCTCGAATATGCCAAGCCTCTCGTGTCCTGGTTGGTAGACGTGCAACTCGACTCCGGAGAGCTCCCCTATCTGATCGGGACCGGTGGTGATCCCGACCGGCCCCACTTCCTCTGTTACCAGTACAACGCTTTCGAGTTTGTGGATCTGGCTCATTATCTCGCTTTGACCGGTGATGGGAGCGTCGTTCCATTGATGCAGTCGCTGGCCGGCTACCTGGCGGGTGGGGTCACCGAGCAAGGATGGGCTCGATACGACTGTTACGACGAGACCATCAAAGTGCCCTACTACACCACAGCCCTCGGCAATGCCCTTCGTGTGGCGACAACACTCGGATTCGGAGACTTCGGCGACCTGGCCGATCGTTGCTACCGCACGGTGGTAGGGCTACAAGCCGAAGACGGGTCATTCCCGTATTACTCAACGGGCAACTACCGATTGTTAACCGACCGTCGTTCCTATCCAAGGTATCTCTCCATGATGCTGCGGCATCTCTGCTCCGAGGAGAAACGCAGGTCGAGCAGTCGCTGATGGATCAATTCCCAGAGGAACTCACCAGACCACCAGGCGACACGACGATACCTGTCGGCTACATCGTCCATCGGTATCCCTACCGAACGGAGACATTCCTCGTGGGTGAGATGTATTGGCTTACGAGACTTGGAATGTCGATTGCGATCTTCCCACTTCTCTCGGGTCACGATGACGTTCAATCGGAGCAGATTGAAGCTCTGGCTCCCACCGTTCAATCGGGGCTTGCGATCTCCTCGCATTCGTTGAAGTCCCTGTTGTACTTCCTTAGTCAATCGCCGATTCGGCTGATGAATGCCCTTATCAAGGTGATTCGACTTACCTACCGAGAGCCACGCGTGCTCGTTCGTGCACTGGTCTTGTACCCGAGGATGGTTGGCATCGCCCGAACCGCTAGGGACGTGGGTATCCGGCACATCCACACCCATTTTGTCTGGTTGGAGGCCGTTTCGGCGAGCGCGATCAGAGAGCTTTTGGGCACGACCTATTCGATCGAGCCACATGCCTTTGGCCTATTCGGCAGGAACCAGAAGTCGGTGAGAGCCCAATTGGAAGACGCAGACGCCATCGTCACCATTTCCGAATACAACCGAACGCATATCCGAAGTCTCTCGAACGTGTTGAGAAGCCGGGAGATCGCAGTAGTCCATTGCGGCGTCGAGACCGATCGCTTTCGACCAAGTGGCGGGGACCGCAATGAGGGGCCAGTTCTACTCTCCGTCGGCCGGGCAGTCGAGAAGAAGGGTCACGAGTACCTGATCGCCGCATGCCGAGAATTGAGAAACCGCGGGTACGAGTTCAAATGCAAGATTGTCACCGGCGCAACTGACCATCGGCCCGGTTTGGAACGGTTGATTGGGGACTTGGGTCTCGAGAGCTTCGTCGAGCTGGTCGGGGCCAAGAATCCTTCCGAGATGTCTGGCCTATATCGTGAGAGCGACTTGTTCGTTTTGGCCTCGGTCGTCGCTGCGAATGGTGATCGCGATGGGATACCCGTCTCACTGATGGAAGCGATGGCCTCGGGTTTGCCCGTAGTTTCGACACGCGTATCGGGGATTCCCGAATTGGTGACGAATGGTGTGAATGGATTATTAGTTGATGCTGCGGACCCCGATGGTCTCGCATCGGCCATGGCCTCTTTGCTGGATGATCCACCCCTAGGTATCAGAATGGGTCTCGCCGGAAGGACCACGGTCGAAGAGCGGTTCGACAGCCGTCAGTCGGCGGAGGAAGTCGAGCGCTTCCTCATTCAACAGCTGAGCCAGAGCTAGGACCGCCTGCCGCCCTGTCGGACAACCCGCGAGTACACGTTGGACGTTTGTGCAGCGACTGCTTCGGCGCTCCATTCTGTTCTTAGCTTGGCGTTGCCAGCCCTGCCCATGGCTTGAGCCACCTCGGGTTGCTCCAGCAGCGCAGTGATGGCTTCAGCCAGCTGTTCGCTGTTCCTCGGCTCTACCAAAAGACCGGTCTTACCGTGCTCTACCTGAGACGCAAGCCCACCCACTCGAGTAGCGACCACGGGCCGACCGAAGGTGTAGGCGGTGGGAATGACTGCACTTTGTGTTGCTTCGACATAA
Organism: Acidimicrobiia bacterium; assembly: GCA_965216725.1. Lineage (GTDB taxonomy): Bacteria > Actinomycetota > Acidimicrobiia > Spongiisociales > ZC4RG35 > JACZUI01. Next base: position 3,667 of record CBDCGI010000025.1, read on the forward strand.
GGCAGGATCACCACGGTTGAGCGCTTGAACAGCTGGGCCACCTCCAGCTCCGGCAAGAAGCGGTTGTGGATCTCAAACATTTCAGGATGCCGCATTGCACTTCGATAACGGTCCAGACTCTCGCCGCTGCCGGCGATCACTACCTTGAGGTCAGGGAAGCGATTTCGCAGGGCCTCTGCCGCTTGAATCAGATAGATCAAGCCCTTGTAGGGCCAGATGCGCCCGAAGAAGAGGATCTCCCGGGTGGCTTGTGCTACGTCTTCTGCAAGCGAGGCGTCACCCCGTTCCAACAGCGGAACGACGTCGATGCGATCGGGGGGGTAGTTCAGATCCGAGGCCAGTAGGGACGCCATTTCTTTGTTATGTGCGATGAGTCGGTCCGCTCGCCGGTACCCGAATCGAACCAACCATGCCGGCGTCTTGGCCGAGTTCCTGTCTCCTGTGTGTCGAATCGGGTCGTGAGCCGCGATCAGGAGCGGGTAGTCGGACAGGAACGGAAGGCTGAGAAAGAACCAGAAGTGCCACTTCTGCATATGGATCAGGTCCGGATCCAGTTGCTTGATGTCTCGAATCAAGCGAAACATCAACCCGAACTGTTTCATCATTTGGCGAATCCGGGGCAGTTCAAACGGTCTGTAGTCGACGCCGTGTCCCAACCATTTCAGGAAAGGCTCAGCGCGGCGTCGGTCCAACATCAGAGTGACATCGTGTTCAGCTGCCAGCTCGGAAGCGAGTCGGATGGTCAGCTCTTCAGTGTCGAATGCGAGGCAGAGCACATTCATGTCAGCAACTTAGTTTTAGATAGGCCTACTAGAGGCATCCTTGGGACGACAGTTCTTGGTTTTGAGGCCATTTTGCGAACTAGGCTAAGAGGCGGTTCATTGCAGCCTATGGTGGGGAAGGCGAGGCTCGAGGCGTGTGGAGAGGCCTCACTAAATTCATGTCACTCGGATTCGATGACGCTAAGACATCGGGCTGCCGACCGGGTTTGCCCGGGCCAACGCTTCTAATTACAGGAGCATCGTCGTATACCCTTAGGAAGCCTCGGTGAACGACACCCTCTCCGCTCGCACCGTCAAAGGATTCATCTGGATGTCCTCCGCTTCTGGAGTGGAGAGCGTTTTTCGCGTGCTTTCCATCGTGGTGCTGGCGAGATTGCTAACGCCATACGAGTTCGGAGTCATGGGTGCCGCCACGACCGTAATCGGAGTCTCGATGATGTTCTCCGAAATGGGCATGGGGCCAGCAATTGTCCAACGCGAAGCATTGACGAATCATCACGTGCGTACCGCGTTCGGCTATTCCGTGGCCTCAGGCTTCGTCCTGGGTGGAGCCGTCTTCTGGGCAGCGCCATGGATCGCCGCACTGTTCTCCTTCGACGACCTTGAATCGGTTCTTAAGGCAGTGTCGATAGTTTTCCCGATTCAAGGCTTCGGAGTCGTAGCCGAATCAACCTTGCGCCGAGAAATGCGTTTTCGCCAGCTGTCCATCATCCGCGCTTCTTCGTACGGATTGGGGTTTGTCTCAGTTGCTATCGCTCTGGCGCTGATGGGCTTTGGCATTTGGGCCCTCGTTGTCGCGACAATCTCCTTTCGGCTGTTGTCCACTGCGCTGGCCATCAATGCGGCACGTCATCCAATGATTCCATCGTTCAATCCCGGCATTGCAAAGGATCTCCTCTCATTCGGGGGAGGATTCACTCTTGCGCGCCTCCTCAACTACTCGGCCAGAAACGTTGACTACCTCATTGCCGGGAGAACTCTCGGTGAGAGTGCGTTGGGTTTCTACAACCGGGCGTATCAGCTCCTGGTTGCCCCGGTCCAGCTGGTGGGAATCGCGCTGGATCAGGTGATGTTTGCCGCGATGTCGCAGCGGCAATCGTCCGCCACCAAGCTGAGGAAGGCTTACCGTCGGGGCGCTAGCCTCACTGCCTTTGTGTTTCTTCCAGTCGGGGCCGTATCGGTTCTGATTGCGCCCGAGATCGTCAGGGTCGCCTTGGGAAACCAGTGGGCGGACTCGATTGCGCCTTTTCAAGTGTTGGCGATTGGCATGTACTTTCGCGCTGCGTATCGGGTTAGTGACTCAGTTGCACATGCCACCGGCGCCGTGTACCGCCGCTCTTGGCGGCAGGGTGTCTATCTGATTGCGGTCGCGGTTGGGGCGTGGCTTGGACAACAAGCTGCTGGACTCGATGGGCTCGCTGTGGGTGTAGTCGCCGCTCTGGCAGTCAACTTCCTCCTAATGACGCAACTGGGTGTGAGGCTCGTAGAGATGAGGTGGGCCGAGTTTCTCAAGCTCCACGTCGAACCTGCCCTATTAACGGTCATCACCTTGGCTCTGACGATTCCCGCAACGTTGACTCTTCGCTCTCTCGAAGCGTCTGCAGTAGCGACGCTGATAGTCGTGGGCCTCGTCGCTTCAATTCCCTACGTCGTTGCCTACCGCAAGCCAGATTGGCTCGGTGACGATGGCAAATGGATAGCGCAGAGCGCTCAGGTGGCGTTCGCTGGGAGGTCCTTTGCGGAGAACGAATCTGGGTCGGAGGAGGTTTGACCTTGGCTTCGCTGGTGAACGTCATGGGTACGGGTCGGTCCGGAAGCACAATGCTCCATTTGATGATTGGAAACGGGTCAGATTCCTTTCCTTGCGGCGAAATCTCAGATCTCTACTGGCCGATGAGGCGACATCACTTTCGATGGGTGTGCCCTTGCACCAGCGAACCCTGTCCCGTGTGGCCCAAGCTGGATGGTCTTCCCAAGGAGCGGTTCCACAGTGAGGCAGTCATACGGCTTGGAGTCGAATCGATTGTGGACAACTCGAAGTCACTCGTCTGGGTTCTCAAGAATCAACACTGGGCGAGCGCGGAGGGCCTCGACGTGTTCAACGTGGCGATTTGGAAGTCTCCCATTGAGCTTGCATATTCCTACTGGAAGAGGGGGCGAGATCCGATGGATTGGCGCACGCCCTTTGTGCACTATTACGGCAGGATGTTCTCAATTGGTCTGCCAACCATGACAGTTTCGCTCGCGGATTTGACGGACTCTCCGGATGCGACATTGGATCGTATTTGCACCTTGCTTGGCTTGCCATACTCATCCGGGCGGTCGCACTTCTGGGAGAGAGAGCATCATCATCTCTACGGGAGTCGGAGTGTTAGAGACCAGATTCGCGCTGGCACGGGTTGGACTGAGCGTGACCGCCAGTTCCCTCGAGAATTCGAGCAGCTAGCGCCAAGGATTTCGGAACTCATTGGGTCTGATGACCAGGTGCAGTGTGTGCTACAAGGCTTGCATGATCGAGATATCAATAATCCGGTCTCGGGGTCCAGCTCTCGCGACTTCAACCACACCGGGCTTTATCCGTGGTGGTATTACGTGAAACGTGCGCGAAGATTCATCGGTAGGAGATTCCCCAAAGATCCGCCAGCGACGTGGGAGCTTGGATGAATTCGATCGATCCCTGTGAAGTCCCATCGAGTGCGTGGACCGAAGAGCTGACGGCCCAGCTGAGGCCCGTATTGATAGCCGTTCCCATCCTTGTGGTTACCGCAGTTCTCCTTGTGAACTCTCCCACACGGGCCGTGAGTGTCGGCCTGGCCATCCCCTTACTCGTTGCAGTAGCCCTCGTTCCGGTCTCAATTGTCAAGCGCGTTCTGGTGGCTCTGGTGGTCCTCGAGCTTGCGATTCCGATAGATCTGATCATCGGATTCGACCCAACCTTGAGCGCGACGAGCACTATTTCCGGATTGAACCTGTCCTTGGGAGCGTTCGCCCTGACAGCGCTCTACGTGTTTTGGGGTTTGGAGGGCGTTGCGGCTCGATGGGTGCGACCGGGCTTAGGCCGGTCATTGATTCTCGTGGCCTCTGCGTATCCGGCTGCGGTCGCTCTGTCCTTCCTGGTTGCTCGGGACGCATCTCTTTGGCTAAGCGAGGCCGTCATCGTATTGCAGGGTTTCCTCCTTCTGATGTACGTCCTGTACAACATGAAGACTCGGGCCGACATCTATTTCGTATTCGTATTCCTGACCCTCGGACTCCTGGTGCAAGGCCTCTATGTCACCGGTGCGGCCGGTCCATTGTCAGGTTTGGAATACGGGCCATTCAGCCAGCATGACTCTTCGAACCGCTCAGACGGAACCTTCGGCTCGCCCAATGTCCTCGGGGCTTATCTGACGATGATTCTCCCGCTAAGCCTAGGATTGAGTGCCTCTCGAGCACCACGGGCCCTTCGGCTGGTTGCTGCCGCTGCTTTTGCCTTCGGTTTGGTAGCACTTGCCTTGACATACTCTCGCGGCGCCTGGCTCGGTGCGCTATTGACGATGCCCTTGCTCCTTATTGGGCTCCTTCGCCGTGGCTGGCTGCCAAGAACGGCATTGGCAGCGCTGGGCGGCTCTGTCTTGTTTGCTTTTGCGGTATTTGGTTCCGCGATTTCCACTCGAATCTCGAGTGCTGGGAGTTCAACAGCGGATGTAAGACTCACCCTGATGGACATGGCGTGGCGAATGATCGGGGATCATCCGCTGCTCGGCGTGGGTGCGAACAACTTCATTCGCGCCCTCCCCGGCTACTTGACTCCAGAATTCTCTGACGCCTGGCTTTCTACGGTTCACAATAAGTATCTTCTCGTTTGGTCCGAAACTGGCATCCTGGGATTGGCGGCCTGGCTTCTCTTGCTTGGTGCAGGCTTGAGATCGGGCTGGTTGGCATGGCGGACGAACGACAGAGATATGGCTCCGCTAGGAGCAGCACTAGCGGCGGGGCTGGCAGCCGGGATGGTTCATTCTTTTGGTGAGTTGTATCACAATCGCATTCAGGTCCAGCTGATAATGCTGCTTTGTGCTCTTCTGTTCATCGCCCGCCGGGCCGTGATCCCTGTGCAAGAGCAGGTCAGCGTCTAGCTCGGGTGCATGGTTGAGCGATGGGTCAAGGACCTTGTCGAGAAGTGGCGATTCGGGGGTTATCGAAGTAGATGGTGGTCTTAGATGGGTTCCACCCTCCTGACCCGGTGATCATGTAGTTGTTGAAAGTCCATTGCCTCGGTTTTTCGATGAAAGTCGGCTGGCCGGGCAACGGATCGCGGTTGTCTTGAACCAGCCGATACTGCGTTCGCAGTCCGCCTACGTCCGCCCAGAGCTTCCCATCCAACCAGACTTGGATCCTCCCATTCTTCGACTCCGACCAGACGTACCTTGCTTCGAGATGATGCCATTCGCCGGAGTTGATCTGAAACGGAGCCTCGGCAAGCGTGTAATTCGGGTTACCCGATTCGCCTGACGACTGATCGATGTGGCCGCGGAGGGATAGCGAGTGATTTCCGTTTCCTGTGTGGTTAACCCTGATGAAGTACAGCAGACGCCTGGTTTGCCATTTTGAAGTGTTCAGCGGATCACTCAGGTCGTTGCTCCATGCCTGCTTCCATTGGAATATGTTGTTAGACGTCTGGTTGTCCTCCAAATAGAACCAGACCGAGTAGAAGGCATCGCCGGGGAAGTTGTGGGGGTCGCCCGCATATATATTTGAGTGAATTCTTGCCCTGTTTCCAGAGCTGTTTCCGTCGCTCGTGTCCCCGGTCATCTTTAGGACGCTCCCCCCGCGTCCCGTTGGGTCGGCGACAATCTTGTGGATCGTGTCAGGATCCGAAGAGAAACCAAGCCCATTAGGCATGCCGCTTTCAAAGTTTGACGCCCACAGGATGCCGCTTGGGCCGCTGGGCTCGTTGGTTGTGGTGGTCTGTTGAGGGACAGTTGTGGTGGTGGCTGGTTGCTGAACCGTTGTGGATGTGGGCTGGCTGGTAGTCGGCGCGCCTGCGGTCGTGGATGTCTGCTCTGTGGTGGTTGTGTTGTTGGGCGGGGTCGTGGAGGTCGACGAAGCGAAGGTGGTCGTGGATGATCGTGTTGTCGTCGATGTTTGGACGACATCGGTGGTTTGTGTCGTCTCCGTTTGACCGGCTTGCGTCGTGGGAGTGGCGGAAGGGGATTGTGGTGCGACCTCGCTGCACATGTCCGGACGCTTCACCCCGGCGGGCCCCGAGACGTGGACTTTGTCCACGCGGGTGCCTGACTCGCGAAGGAAGAAGCCGACCACGTGCTGACCTGGCTCTAGAAGAAAGGTGGCGCTCGCTCCGTCGGTTTGAGTAACGGTCTGACGTCTGTAGCTCCGAGACGGTTCGAACTCCCACACCCACGGTTCGAGATAGTCGACCCGGACGACGAATTCATTGGAGCCCCTGTTGCGGCCGAGTACGTCCGCCGAGAACGTGTATTGGTCCTCACTGTGCACGTGGAAGCACAGGAGTACCCCGTCGCCTGCGTCGAATCTCTTTGTACTCCGGTAACGCTTGCTAATCTCCACTGCTGCCGATCCTGAGGCAGCCTCGTCGTCGATTACACGGAAGGCGCCCACCAATTGACCCGATTCGGCCTCGATTTGAAGGCTGCGTGGGGTTGTGGCGGCACCAATGGAAGTCGCCGCGACGGCAGTCAACCCAGCGAGCGCCGCCATTGTGAGCGCTACGGAGAGTCTTGCGATTCCTGTTGCGCTGCTGGGCGCTCGTCGTCGTGTCAAATTGGGTCTCCAGGCCTATTCAGCGACGTATCGGCCTCGAACGTGCGACCTTGAGGAGATTTCTCCGAGGGACGAAGTCAGGCTTGGGCGAGGCTTTCGCTACAGATTGAATGTTGGTTTGGCTGACGGCAAGAGCCTGTCAGGGGTCGCGGTATTGCCTCACGCTCATCCGGTGGACCGGGTATTCGCTCCCGAGGTCAGCATTGTCGTCGAACCACCTCTCGGCCGCGATCGCTGGCGTGGGATCCTGAGGTCTCCTTCTCGTAACCAACCAAACGTCCGAACCTTTTGGTAGGGCCGACACGACTGCCGAAGGATCCTCATTCATAAAGAGCGGCAAATGTCCACCATAGAACTCATAAACTCCCGTGAGCCAAGGTACGGAGGGGACCCACACCACATCTTGGAGGTCGGCTTCCGCCTCGATGTGTGAGATGGCAGAGCGCCAATCGTCTTTTGGTAGTTGGTAGGTGGCGACCAGGCTAACCGCTGCGATCGCTCCGATAGCGCCCACCCAAATCCAGCGAATGCGGTTTTTGTGCTCGACGAGCACGAACGCGATCGTGGCAACAATGAGAGGGCTGGCGACGACGATGATCCGCTTGACCGAATAAGCGCGGTCGATCGCCGGCGCAATCAAGTACACACTAAATGCAAGGAGCATCAGTTGCGCCATGATGCCAGCGAGGCGTTTGGCCGTTAGGCCCTTGTGAATCAAGAGCGCCGCGAGCGTGCCGCCTGCGACGATGGTCAGACTGATCCCCAAGGCGCTCGATGTGATTGGGTTGGACCCAAAGACCCTTCCGTACCAAACGCTCGGCCCGGAGCCCGTCAATAGGCTTGCCCACCCGGAGCTGAATTCGGCACCCTGAATCGGGAGAAAGATCGCGAAACCTACAGCGGTGATGCCAAGAATCGTGCCGATATCCTTGGTTCTTCGTAGCTTCCATGGGTACAGATACACGCCGAGGAGACCGAGCCAGCCGGCCAATACGATGTAGTCGTAATAGAGACCCAAGGGCAGTAGAACAATGCCCAGTGCGTTTCCAATCCAGTCCCTGCGCACAAACACATAGGCGAACCCGGCCACGAATAGACTGGCCATTCCGGCTTGTCGGGCCTCCTGTGCATACCAGAAGTCCAACGGAGAGACGAGGAGTAGAAGGGACGCTGCGATCGCCGCCTCCGCGCTCCAGATGCGCCGCACGGCGACAAACAGAATTGGTATTGCCAAGGCTGTCGCGAGGACGGATGGAAGTCGGAGTACCGCTTCGCTTCGGTCATCTATCTGAATAAACGCGTGCACGACGGCGTAGTAGCCAGGTGGATGCCGATGGTCTTGCGTCTCCAGAATCTCATCGATTGGTGCCGTAGCGTTGGCCCAAGTTGCCCCCTCGTCACCCCAGAGGCTTTTGTGTCCGAGGTCGACGGATCGGACTGCAACAGCGGCGAGGAAGATGGCGATCAGAAAGACCGCTGTTCTGGTCCGGGTGTTCAGCGGGCCTTGGTCGATCTGTGGAACAGCCGTCACCAAAGTCAGTCAGGTGTCACTCGGCGATAAGCTGCGAGCAGATGAGGGGTCGAGTGCTGCCAGGAAAGCTGATCATGCAGGCGTTGTCTGCCGGCCTCGCCCATAGACCGTCTCAGTGACTCGTCGTCGAGCAAATCAGACATGAGCATTGCGAACTCTTCCTCCAGCCCTGTGTGAGTCACGGAGACGGCGCGCTGCGCAGATAGCCGAGTTTCCTGGAGGTCGTGAGCAACTATTGGTAGGCCGAAGAACATGTACTCCATGATCTTGTTCATGGTCGACCGCTCCGACCACGGGTTGCGGGGTGTGGGGTCGGTTGCCAGCGTCGCCGAGGAGAGGATTCGACAGAGCTCTTCGTCTGTAACCGTTCCAGCGAAAGTGAAAAGGCTCGACACGCCTGTTGCCACAGCGAGCTCCTTCACCTCCTCCCACGCCGAGCCGCCGCCAATAACAATGACGTGGAAATCGTCGCGCATGGACGCGAGATGACCGACGGCCCCTATGAGACCATCCAAGCCGTCTTGGCGTGAGATATCGCCCAGGTAGGCAATGAGGTGCTTCTTGCCGTTCTTGTACGAGTCGTCCGGTTGATAGACCGTCAGTCTCTTGATATCCGGGCCGGATCGGACAATGAACACATTATCCGGGTGCATGCCGCCGCGCAGGACCGCGAGATCGCGGTGGCTTTGGTTGGTGGCCAATGAAATGTCTGCTGCAGCGAAGGTCATCCGCTCCAGCCACAGAAGTAATCTCCCTAGGAAACTCTTCGACGAGCCGAACTTCGCCTGATACATCTCTGGGGACAAGTCGTGGTGATCGAAGATGAATCGTCGCCCAGCCAGGCGCCAGAGCCTGGCGAGTAGCCAGTAGGTATCTGGAGGATTGCACGCCTGGATCACGTCAAATCCGCGACCTCGCCAGTGCACCTTGAGCGAAAGGGCAGCTGTCGCGATCCACGCCCATGCGAATTCGAGAATGAATCCGAGTTTGGTCGACGGGTCAATGGGAAGTCGATACCGGTAGATGTCGACATCTTCGAGCCGCTCGTAGCTTCGGTTGAAACCCTTCAGCTTGGGGCAGATCACCGAAACCTCGTAGCCGTGGGCGGCGAGGGTCGTCGCCTCGAGCCAGACTCTCCTGTCGAAGGGGACTGGAAGATTCTGGACGATTATGAGAACTCGTCTACCAGCCGATGCCAACGTAACTCCCCCGCTCCGGACGATTCGAAAGCCCCACCAGGTCGACAACGGTTTGATGCTCGCCGGTGTTGCGCAGGGCTTGTACCAGCGCCGGCTCACTCTTGGTCAGGACCAGCACGTCGGCGTGCTTGAACAGTTCCTCGGGTGATCCCACCAGAACCCGGTCGATGTCGGGCAGATGGCCCAAGAGATAGTCGCGGTTGGCCCCGAGCATGCTTTCGGGATCGATGTTGGGGTCGTAGGCGAGAACAGTCCTTCCCTGCGCCGCGAGACCCACCAACAGGTCGACAACCGGGCTGTTGCGGACGTCGTCCGTGTCCGCCTTGAAGCTGAGCCCAAGGCAGCCAACGATTTCTCCTTCGATTCCGCTGATCAGGTCGAGGGAGTATTGGATATGAGCCCTATTGCTTTCCTGTATGGCATCGAACACCGGGGTTTCTAGTGCGAGTTTCGAGGAGCGGTCGACCAATGCTGAGACATCTTTAGGAAGACACGATCCTCCGTAGGCATAGCCGGGGCGCAGGTATTTGGGCGACATGTTGAGCTTGGTATCGCCGGTCATGATGTCCATGACCTCACGCGAGTCGATGTCGTGCGCTCGTGCGAATCTGGCGACGTCGTTGGCGAAAGTTACCTTGAGCGCATGCCAAGTGTTGTCCACGTACTTGGCCAGCTCGGCCACCTCATACGTGGTTTCGATGAGGGGGGCATCCAAGCCCGAATAGAGTCCCGCAACGTTGGAGTTTGGTTTTCCGTCGTGAGTGCCAACCACGATCTTTGGCGGATTTGCGTAGTCGTAAAGTGAGGTCCCCTCCCGTAAGAACTCGGGATTGAAGCACACCTCGAAGTCGACCATGTGCGATTTGCCCGAGGCCTTCTCCAGGATGGGAATGACCAAATCCCTGGTCGTACCGGGCAGCGCTGTCGAGCGCAGAACGATGGTGTAGACACCCTCCCGCTCTCTCAAGGCATGTCCGATGGTCCGCATGACGGCGGCGACATGAGCAAGATTGAGAGAGCCGTCGGGGTTGCTAGGTGTCCCGACGCAGACGAGTGCCAAGTCTGAGACTTGGACCGCCTTTTCCGCTTCGGTTGTGGCGGTGAGGCTCCCCGAGCTGACCACCGATGCCAAAAGATCGGCGAGCCCAGGCTCCCGGACCGGAGGTTCCCCGGAGTTGATTAGCTTCACCTTGTCCCGGTTGAGGTCGACTCCGACGACCGTGTGGTCTTCAGAAGCCAGGCAAGCTGCGGTTATCGATCCCACGTAGCCCAGGCCAAAGACTGCGATTCTCATTTTCGCACTGCCCTAAGCGCGGACGCGCAGGAGTCGTGATTAGGCGCTGATAATCCTGCGGCTCGGTCAGCCGATCCCTGCCCCTTCAGAATGCCCCTCCAAAGCTCTGCTCCCATCCTAAACCGCCAATTCACTCTTGACCACTAGGAGTGGTGGAATGGTGCCCTCGGTGCCTTCGGTCACGGTCGGCGTGGTGCGAGCGGTGACCCAATTGGGTTTTTGAGAGAACCTCTACTCTGAGCCATTTCCGGGCGAAGAGGCGCCTTGTTGTACACATACCCGAGGAGTCGGGCACCAGCCACCTCTAGCCTGTCTACAAGCTCCCGTTGAGCGGCAACTGGAGACTCGTGTGGGACGATTGCAACGACCGCGTCAGCCATGCGCACCAATGAGGTTGCGTACGAAACCTGAAGAAGCGGAGGACAGTCGATGATCACCTGATCGTATTCTTGAGCGATCTTCCGGAATAGGTCGACCGTGGCACCCGACCTGAAGAAATCAAGAGCGGGAATGTTGGCGTTCCCACGTGCCAGCAGATTGATCCGTATCCCGGGTTTGAGGTTGATCGGTGTGATCGCCTCCGATAGTGCGATCCGGTCTTGGATTATGTTCGTCATTCCGTATGCGGTCTTCGGTATGTCTTTGTTGCGGCTGAGGATGAATCGAGTGAGGGCCGGGTCACCGAAGTCTCCATCGATGATTAGTACCGACTTTCCAATGGAGGCCGCAGCGAGGGCAGTGTTCAGGGTGACGACTGTCTTGCCATCACCCAGGTATGCAGAAGTGAAAGCAACGCTTCTCAGCGCTCGATCATTAGCCAAGTTCTCGATTCGTGCGTCCATTGCTGCGCTGGTGAATCGGAACGCTTCCGCGGCTGGCGACGAGGGACTGCTGTAGACCGGGAGGATGTCATCGGGGTTTCTTGGCTGAAAACGTGGCACCTCGCCGAGCAGAGGAGCGTTGAGAACCGTCTCAGGATCGCGGCGATTTCCGAAACTCTCGTTGCGCAAATACCGGGCATAGGCGATTGCGACACCAGCAAAGGCCCCGAGGATTATCGCTATCGCAAGGATCTGTATGCCACTGCTGACCGGAACCGCCGCTATCGCTGGGGAAGAGCTTTGAACACCAGAAAGGGCAAGGGCCGAGTCGATCTCGACCTGGTCTCTGCGTATGACTAGCTGATTCTTGCGATCGGCGATCTCAGTTCTCTGCTCGAGGAGAAGTACAAGATCAGTGTCCTGTTGTTCAACGGTTTGTGCCAGTCGGAGAGCATCCAATTGCCGGATCACCTGCTCGAGCTGCTCCGGAGTGGGGTTTGGGATGGCCAAGTAGGCCTCGATCTCACTGTTTAGCTGGTCGACGAATGGCGACTCGGCTCCCTGAGAGGTGAGTTCGTCGAGTATTGCATTCTCAACGGTGGTGAGTTCTGAATCCACGTCCGATATCGACTCGTCGAGTTGAGTCAGCGCCGCCTGAAATGAAGCTTCTGCTGCTTCTTGGCGGTCTGCGGTGTATACGTCGAGGTAACCGTTGGCGAAGGCAATCGCGATCTCGGGATCGCCGCTGCGGAACGAGAGGGTTATCAGGTCTGTATCACCCAACCCAACAACCTTCCGGGAGTTGAGGACCTCCTGTACCGACAGGTTGTTGGGGACGCTCACTTCATCGAGCACTCTCACCGCCAAACTGGTCGATTCCAATAGTGCGAGCTGGCTGGAGACGTAGCGAGTGGGCGCAGTGAGCCGCCTGCGCCGTAGATTTGAGCCGCTGCGGGGTCCTGAACCACTAGCGAGCTCTCTGCTTCCCAGTCGTCAGAGCGCGAACTGATGAAGATCCCGATCAGAGCAAAAACGGCAACAGCCAACGCAACCACCCAAGGGTATTTGCGTACCGCGGTCAGTAATGAAATCGATGTTTCCAAGATTGCCCCTCGCGACCCCTATGCGAGGTATTCAGCGTAATCGCTTCTAGCTGGTTTGAAACTGAGACATTGGACTCATCGCGACTGAGTCATGTCTACTCATGCCGTCACGCGCCGTGGTGACACGCTCTCTTGACAGCGACGGGGGGCGGGGGTGTAGGCTCATGTCTGCCGAGGGAGGCAAGAGGAAGCTAACTACTGGGGGGCTGGGAAAATGTCAACATGGGGGGCACGTGATCTCTCACACAACCACTCTGAGTCACTGACGCCCGATCAGACCGTTCATCCAATTGGTTCCCGATCGTTCTACGTTTCGATCGGGAAGCCTGCATTCGATCGCTTTGTCGGCCTGGTATTCCTAGCGGCCGCCTTGCTACCTATGGCCTTTATTGCCTTGACCGTCAGGCTCAGGATTGGGTCTCCCGTCTTCTTCAAGCAGGAGCGCGTCGGCCGCAATGGCCACCACTTCACCCTCTACAAGTTTCGGACCATGGCGCCGGATCGGCGGAGGTCGGACATCGACTTTGTAGGTCAGGATCGGCGACGCGTGCACAAATCAGAAAACGATCCTCGGGTGACAACTCTGGGCGCCAAGCTTCGCTCGCTGAGTCTCGACGAGCTCCCACAGTTCGTCAACGTTGTCGCCGGCGATATGAGCCTCGTAGGCCCGCGACCCGAACTACCGGAGATCGTCGAGGAATATGAGCAATGGCAGCACCAGCGGCATGCGGTCAAGCCCGGAGTCACAGGTATCTGGCAGATCTCAGACCGACAGCGCCTCATGAAGGACTGCATCGACATGGACGTCGATTACGTGGAGAACGTCAGATTCCTCATGGACCTACGCATTCTGGCCCGCACTCCCGTGGCGATGTTCACCCAGCGCGGCCACTGAGGGTCGCTTTCACGGGGCATCTCTAAAGACCGTAGGTGCCTGCGCATCGGCCAACCGCACGAGGATTTGGCTGTTGCTTGAATGGCCGAGCCGCTTAGTCTGTCGCTTAGAGTGGGCGGACTGCCACTTTACGTGGGCATCGAAGCCCTCAGTCATTCAGAACAGGCGTCCTGTCGCGGGCGGTACCATTCGAGGGAAAGGGAGCGAGCATGCATCAGAGTTTGGCCCGCCTGCGGCGCACCGAAGTGTCGGCCGTCCCCCCAGTAATACGCGAGATGGGTGAGGCATGGATATAGCGGAACGGACCACCGCCACGATTGTCCTTCCCGCCTACAACGAGGAAGCATTGATCCTTGAAAGCCTCGACAGTGTTTGCGGGTATCTCGAGGAGATTGAGGGCCGATACGAGTGGGAAGTTCTTGTTGTGGACGATGGGAGCACCGACTCCACAGGTGAGATCGTCGCGCGATATGCCGAGACCCAGCCACGGGTCCGTCTGCTCCGCCATCGAACCAACTTCAACCTTGGCCAGGCACTCCGCTATGCATTTCGGAACGCCCGAGGAGACTATGTCGTGACGCTTGATAGCGACCTGAGCTATTCGCCCGACCACATAGAGAGGCTCCTGGACGCAATCACCGAAACGAGAGCGAAGATCGTGATCGCTTCCCCATATGTCTCCGGAGGTCAAGTGACCGCCGTGCCCAGATTCCGTGAATTTTTGAGTAGGGCCGCCAACTGGCTGCTGTCACTCACTGCAAAGGGGAATCTGACCACGGTGACTGGAATGGTTCGTGTCTACGACCGTCGTTTCCTTGATTCTCTCGATCTAAAGGCATTGGACTTCGAAATCAACACCGAGATCATCTACAAGGCTCAGCTTCTGAGAGCACGGATAGTCGAGATCCCAGCGCACCTCGACTGGAGCAAGCAGCGCGAGCTCGGAGATCAGCGCAGCTCGAGCATCAAGATCGGTAGGGCGATTCTTGCCCAGGTCTTCTCGAGTTTCCTCTTCCGGCCGTTTCTCTACTTTGTGGTACCAGGCATGATTCTCGGCCTGCTTTCTCTGTACGCCCTGGGATGGGCTGCCTATCACACATTCGCTGCGTGGGCCCAGGACTCCGTCGCCACGTTCTCAGCCGCGGTGGCGGCGGCATTTGAACTCTCTCCGCATTCTTTCGTCGTGGGCGGCATCGGCATGCTGGTCTCGATCCAATTGGTCAGCCTCGGGATCCTCTCCGCACAGAACAAGAGGTACTTCGACGACATGTTCCATCTCGGGACGTCTATCTATCGGCATCAGATAGAACGTTTGGACGAAGGCGAGAGGCAATCGATCAATCCTCCCGAGGAAGCTGGGATCTAGTTCCAGGTCAATCGGCAACCAGGCTGTCGTGGCTGAATTTGGGTTGCCGCGACTTGGAAGGATCGAGTGTCAACGCGTGGTTGTCCAGGCTGATCATGCTGTGACTGGAGGCGATCTCAGCGAGGAATGTCTCGAGCAGTGACAGCTTCTGAGCTGACTGCATCGACATGCCAGGGAAGAACGACAAATCGGGCTCGTCGTCTGCTCCGAGAAAATCCAGAGGATGGAGCAGAATCGACGGCGGATTCCCGGTCAACGAGCAGAGGCTGAGGCCCGTCCTGAGATAGAACCGAGCCAAAGTCGGCGAAATCGAGGCGGCGTAAAGGATGTAGCTCATGTGGATCGGGACACGGAATAGTGGCATCGTGGTCACGGGAATCTCGAGGAGCCGTGTCTTGTCGCCAAAGTCCCACCAGAAGGGCGCGTTCGGCCGCAGGGCATCTCCAAGAGTGCCGAATAGTGCCTTTCGTTTCTCCTTTTCCTCCGGCGTCAGATTCGCCTTGGAGAAGTAGTACATGCGTCCAACCGGGTTGAGAGCGTTGGGGAACACGGTTGCGTCGTAGATATAGCCGCGTTTCTCCAGCTCGCGGAGAGTCGACATTGACAGGCTGAATCCCGGCCCGCGAAATCCGAGAGGCCGCTGAGCGGTGGCACGGTGTATCGCATCCTCTGCGCGATCGAAGTCATCGCGCAGCTTCTTCTCGTCGTAAAGGTGAAGCCATGGCTCGTGGTGGTAGCTGTGGTTACCCAGGGAGTGGCCGCCCTCAACGATCGAAATGAGGCCCTCTCCGTTCTCCGGTTGAGCAGCATCGAGTCCCACCACCATCACAGTCAGCTGCAGCTCGAAGTCGGAGGCTGTCGACAGGATGCGGGGAATCACCTTTGGCAGATACGACGGAAGGTCTACCCACTGCGGGTCGCCGTGAGTCTTTAGATATGACCACTTGTTGTCGAGATCAAGCGAGACAGCCGCCGTCTTCGTCATCGCACCGTTGTCCCTGCCAGCAACGGTTCCACCTCGACCTCCAGGGCATCTCTTGAGTCGACTCTCGTACCGACCAAAACCGGGAACGCCCTTGCCGCCAATTGGAGAGTTTCGTTGACGTTCAGAGTTCCATTGAGGATTTGAGCTGAATTCACCGTGTACACGCCAGCCACATTCGTTGAGAACGATGGGACGCGCTCGGAGTATCTGAGGGTCGGTAGGGGCATGACGTAACGGACTCTCGAGACGCGGAATGCGAGGACGTTGTTGTCCTCCAGGCCTGGGTGCATGCCGCGCAGCGAGGCAAGAAAATGCTCTTCGAGCTGGGAGTCGGACATCTGGATGACAGAGTCATCCGCAGTCACGTACTTGGGAAGATAGACCAAACCCATTCCGCCAAACTCATTGCGGTCGACCAACGCCGTCATGTCGATGATTCCGGTGAAGGGCGCCTCGTCGGTGATGTTCGTCACGTAAAAGGGTCCGAGCGGACGTGAGGTCAGAACAGAAGGACAGACGATCCCCTGGTACTCCACCTCTTCCAAACGCCTCGAGATTTGGGGGTCCAGTCCCGAGATCATTTGCGCGGCAAGAGGGGCAGCGACCGTGAGCACCGCACGATCAAAGGTCCGGGTGCCACCATCGGTTGCAACGAGGACGCCATTCGGTCCGGCCGCGACGTCCCGCACTCGCGCGTCGGTCTGGATCTTCACACCCATGTCGTCAAGAACGGTCGAGAACCTGTCGAGAATCGTGGCGTATCCGCCCTCCACGTATCCGAACATCTCTTCCTTCAGCCCGTTCTTCCGCGCTGCGAAGAGCCTTTGGATGGTGGCCCAAATAAAGGCGGCTGAGGTCCGGTGGTAGTTCTCGCCCAGCTTTGCTCTGAGTAAGGGGCGCCAGAATCGATCGAAGGTTCGCCTTCCTGAGAGATTCGTCAGCCAATCCTCGACTGTGATTTCTTCGAGTCTTCGCCAAGAGCTGATTCTCGACGCGTAGAGGATGGTCCATGCGAGGCGAATCTTGTCCACCATGCGAAGCTCGGGGAATCGCAGAAACTCCCAAGCGTTGGAGACCGAATAGAGCCTTCCTCCTGCCAAGACGCCCGTCTTTGTCTCAGCCCACCTGATCTTGTGTGTGAGATCGAGCTCGTCCAGCAGAGAACGCAGATGGAGATCCGAAAACAAGGTCACGTGGTAATGGCGATCCCAATGAACGTCTCCGATTTGCCAGGTGGATGCGAGTCCTCCCAGCTCCTTTGCGCCCTCGATGAGGGTGACCTCGTGACCGTCGCGCCTCAATCGCAGAGCCAGCGTCATACCGAGAACGCCACCTCCAATAACGGCCCAAGAGGTTTCACTGTTGCTCAACCGAGTCCTCCACTATCCGGATTCGCGGTCAACGCAGACAGAATGCCCCAGGTCGCGGAGCCGTCTTCGCCGTAGAGCGGTGGCCTGTACGCAGGTGGATCAGCGATGAAGTGTTTGACGGCTGCCAGAATTGTTCTGCTGCTGGCGCCGGCGAGTACGTTCCATCCGCGGTCGAGTGTCTCCACCCACTCGGTTTCGTCCCTCAGGGTCACGCACGGAGTGGACAGCCAATAGAGCTCCTTCTGCATGCCGCCTGAGTCGGTGAGCCCAACTGTGGCCTTCGACGCCAGTGCCAGGAGCTCAGGATGACCCAAGGGATCGATGATCCGAACTGCCGGGTGCGAGGGCAGATCGGGTACACGATTTCTCGTCCTTGGGTGCAGTGGTAGGACCACGTCAACACCTTCGTTGGCGACTGCCTCCAGGCCGGCCAAGATCTCCCCCATGCGCTGTTTGTCGTCGGTGTTCTCGGCGCGGTGAACCGTTGCCAAGCAAAAAGGCCCACCAAGTTGATACCTGTCCGCCATCGCCTCGCTCTTGGCTTCGCTAGGCAAGGCATATGCCATGGCCTCATGCATCACGTCGCCCGTCTCAATGACGCCACGCTCTATTCCTTCGAGGTCCAGGTTCTTAACAGCGGATGGGGATGGGCAGAAGAGCAGGCTGGCCACGTGGTCCACGATTCTGCGGTTCAACTCCTCGGGCATTGCCATGTTGAACGATCTCAGGCCTGCCTCAACGTGGCCAACGGGGATTTGGAGCTTGGCGGCTGTCAATGCGCCGGCAAGGGTCGTGTTGGTGTCACCGAACACCAAAACAAAGTCGGGGCTCATATCAGCTAGAACGGGGTCGAGTCGTTGCATCATCAGCCCGGTTTGGACTCCGTGCGTTGCGGACCCGACATCCAGAACCGCGTCGGGATTGGGAAGGTTCAGTTCGTCGAAAAAGACCTGCGACATTCCTCGGTCATAGTGTTGTCCGCTGTGGATGAGGAGGGCATCAACCACTCGATGCGGGTGTGCCTCATTCCATGCCGGGATGGCTCGTAGAAGCGCCCCTGCTTGTACGAACTCAGGACGCGCACCCACCACGACTGCAATCCGCGTGACTGTCATTGGCTCAGAGCCCCGTTCCGTTGAGTATTGAATCGACGATGTGCATCGCCTTGACTCCATCGTCGAGAGAAACGATCTGGGCCCCACCTCGGCCGAGGATCCTGTCCCGGAATCCTTCTAACTCAGATTGGAGCGGCTCAGGCTTCCGGAGGGCGTAACGAATCACGTCCCCTTCGGCCACTCCCTTTATGCGGGCCATCTCTTCCCACTCGACGGGCACCGCAGCGTTGGAGTAGAAGGTGAGATCCGACCTGAGAAGATCGGCCACAAAGGTTCCTTTCTCCCCGACGACCGTCACGCTTCGCTCTTTGTTGGGCGTCAACCAGTTGACTGACATGGAGACAACGGTTCCATCTTCAAGACGTCCCACAACCTCGACCAGATCTTCGAATGGTCTCCCCAGTTTGAAGGCGAGTTGCGCGTTAATGGACTCGAAGTCGCCGCAAAGCCAATGAACCAAGTCGATATCGTGAGTGGCCAGGTCACCGACAACTCCGACGTCGCGGACTCGAAGTGGGTAGGGACCGACCCTGCGAGTTGTGAGAGAGAAGACGTGGCCCAGCTCCTGGGCCTCAAGTCTTCGCTTCAATTCCTGAAGGGCAGGGTTGAAGCGCTCGACGTAGCCAACGGCCGCCACCACGTCCGCTTCTCTGTAGGCATCGCGGATCCTTATGGCCGCTGAGAGGTCGGCTGCGAGGGGTTTCTCAATCAGTGTGGGGACTCCGTGCTCCGCCAGGTAGAGCCCCCATTTTTCGTGTCGCTCGGACGGGACAGCCAAGACGACTGCGTCAACACCCGCCTCCAACAGGTCTGGGAGCTCATGGAACAACGGATACCCGGCGAGTGCCTTGTGCGGATCACCCAGAGGGTCGGCGCCACCGACAAACTCCACGTCGTTGAGACGCGCCGCGACACGGGCGTGATGCCGGCCCATCATGCCGAGCCCCACCACTCCCAGACGGATGGGCTTAGGCATGAGTTAACGACTCCTTGGTGCTCAGCGCCACATGTTCGAGTTCGTGCTGGCTCAGATCGGGGCGGATCGGCAGCGAAAGGACTTCCGTTGCGGCAAGCTCGGTTTCGGGGAGTGGGTCGGTGGCCCCCATGAAGGGAGGCTGCAGGTGACAGGGGGTCTCGTAGTAAATCCCGTAACCGACACCCGCGGCATCGAGCTCCCGCATCAAATGGTTCCGGTTCCCGGTGCGGACGGTGTATTGGTGATAGCTGTGGACGGTCTCAGGCGTAGGTCTTGGAACAATCACGTCACTGCTGAGTTCGGCACTCAGATAGGCCGCGTTGCGTCGCCTCTGTTCGTTCCGCTCCTCCAAGCGCTCGAGTTGTGCGGAACCAATCGCTGCGGAAATGTCCGACATGCGGGCGTTGGTCCCGATGATCTCGTGGTGATATCGGACCTGCGAGCCCTGATTGCGCAAGAGTCGGACCCGTTCGCCGAAGCCCGGATCGTTGGTGGTGATCATTCCGCCTTCGCCCGTCGTGAGGTTCTTCGTCGGATAAAACGAGAAAGTTCCGAATAGCCCAAAACTACCGACATGGGCCCCCTGGTATCTCGAACCAATTGCCTGCGCACAGTCCTCGATGAGTGAAAGACCGCTTTGCTCGCTGAGCGCCTTCAAACCTGCGAGGTCTGCTGGTTGCCCGTAGAGATGGACAACGACAATCGCCACTGTTCTAGGGGTTATGTGGGGCAGAACGGTGGCGGGAGCCAGGCAGTACGACCGGGGATCGATATCGGCGAAGATCGGAGTGCCGCCCGCAAGGACCACTGCCGAAGCTGTCGCCATGAAGGTGAAAGAAGGGACAATGACCTCATCTCCGGGGCTCAGATTCAGCGTTCGCAGACAGAGCTCAAGCGCAAGTGTTCCGTTGGCCACGGCGATCGCTTCTTTGGCACCAACGTACTCCGCGAATCTCTGTTCAAACTTCTCGACCTCGGGTCCGGCAGTGAGGTGACCCGACTTGAGCACCCGCTCGACGGCGGTTAGCTCCTCAGGGCCAACCAGTGGGCGAGATAGCGGGATCACTTGTCCTCCACCAGCCGACCGTCCACTTCCACGAATGCGACTTGGGTCTCCGGATCAAAGAACCTGTCACCGGCCTGGATCAATCTTCGGCCGCTGTTCCCCAGCCAGCCGATTCGTCTCGCCGGCACACCAACGGCGAGAGCTCTCGGAGGAAGATCCTCGACTGCCACAGCCCCCGCGCCAAGCATCGCCCAATTTCCGACAGTGACTCCGGCTAGGACGACGGCTCCGGCACCGATGCTGGCTCCATCTTCGATGATGACTCCTGCCGGCTCCCAGTCGCCGTCCAGCTTGAGGTCGCCCGATGCAGTCACTGCGCGGGGGAACTCGTCGTTGGTGATGACAGCGTTTGGTCCGATGAACACGCCTTCCCCGATGGTCGCCGGGGCATACACCTGGGCGCCATTCTGGATCTTGCATCGATCGCCGATGCGTACGGCTGCATCGATGTACACGCCGGTGCCGATGATGCAGTGGTCGCCGATCCACGCTTTCTCTCGCACCTGAGCGAGACCCCAGATACGCGTGCCAACGCCGACGTGTGCATCTGGCGATACGAGAGTGCCCTCGAGGTTCTCGCCGGTAGCCGCTGACACAGATTCTTGGTTCAAGAATGATTCCCCTGTTCGTCGGGCTCGCGGCCGAGTAGGCCGTCTTGACGGCTCGGTCGAACGAATCCCCCTCGGCTCTCCCATTGGAGCCCCTTACCCTTTCCTGCCTCCGTCCGAAAGCCTAATGTGACGGTACTCGTTGGCAACCGTGTGCCGTGCGAGCGAACAGTGCGAGTGCCCCAATGGCGGGCTGGGTGGGCAGAGCCAACCTCGAACTCCCGTGATGGGAGTTTCTTGCGCCTCGGGGAGAACGGTCTGCGGACGGGTGGAGGCAACTGTGATACCAGGTCATTTTAAGGATCCGCTAGGACTCGCGGGGAGAGTCTGGCGACAAGGGGGAGTTCACGGCCGATACTCACTCTTGTACGCGGGCCTATCGCTGGGGGCGAAGCCATTTGACTACCTGCTCAGGTCGGCGGAGCACCGAAGCCGGACCCGGTTTGGGGGATCCGATGGACCGATGGTCGTGGTTTGCGGAGCCCCGAGGTCTGGAACGACAGTGATGGCTGAACTCTTAGCCATCGCGGCGCGGGCCAGCTACATCACCAATCTGATGTCAATGTTTCCTCATTCGCCAATTGCCGCCAGTCGTCTATTTCGTGTCTACCCCAACCCGAATGCGGTTCCTCTCTCGTCTCATTATGGGAGAACGGCCGGCCTTGCAGCTCCTAATGATGGGCTGACTCTGTGGGACCGATGGCTCGGACCGGATCGGACGAAGCCAGATCCGTCGCGCCTGGCGTTGGCAGCTGCCGACGTGAGGGAATTTTTCTCGACGTTGAGCCGATGGACCGGTCGGCCCGTCGTGACCAAGAACAACGCATTGAACCTGATCGCAGCTGAAGTTGCCCGGACCCTGCCAAACGCCAGATTGGTGGTCATGGAGCGCGAGCCGGTTTACCTGGCTCAGTCCCTCCTGCTCGCCCGCCGATACATCCACAATGACCCCGGTGAACCGTATGGGGTGCGCCAAGACGATCGAGTTCATGGCGACCCTGTGAGGGATGTCGCACGGCAGGTCCGATTTCACCAGGAGCTCGCCGAAGCGGCGCAGTCGCACCTCGGCCCGCAACGACTCAGTGTCATTGGCTACGAGGACCTTTGCTCCGATCCTCGGGCGGCGGTCTCGGCCGTTTTGGAAGAGGCGGGTATCCCGGCGACTGGCCTGGAGGATCTACCCAGGAGTCTTCAGGTTTCCAAGAGAATGACGCTGGAACCCGACGTCATGGATCAGTTGGAAAGCCTCCTCGCTACATGATTCGCCTGCTGCCTGGTGCCCAAGGTCCGGTCGGATTGTGAGCACAGGATCTCGCGCCCGGGCAAACAGCAAGGCACTCTGGGTGATGCTCCTGGCGGTGGCGCTCCAATTGGCTGGCGCCGTCGTTATGAAGCTGCTCGCCGATTCGTATCGGGACTTGGGTCTGGGCCTCATCGTCGCCGGAATAGGGGCCGTGGCGGTGGTGAACCTTGCACGGCTCGGGGTGTGGGGCCTGGCGCATAGACGATTCCCTCTCTCGACTACATTTCCCATGTCGAGCCTCTTCTATCCCGCACTGCTCGGAGTCGCTGTGGCATTTGGTGAGGACATCGGAATTGCCCAACTATTTGGGGCGATTCTGATCACCTCCGGATCGGTGTGGTTGACGTTGAGGCTGGAGAGTTCCTGATGGGTGCGGTTGTGTTGGGTGCCGCTCTCCTGGCGACGGCTTTCGCCCAAGTCAATTACAAGATCTGGGTAGTTCGCGACAGATCGCGTGTGATCATTATTCGTGCCCTTGGTCTCTTTGCCTCAGCCCAAATAGGGTTCTTCTGGGCATTGACCAGCCTGGACGTCGGTCTTGTCTATATGAGTACCGGCCTAATCCATGTGACGGTCCTCCTACTTTCTTACTTCATCCTCGACGAACAGCTGACGATGGATCACTGGGTCGCGGTGACTCTGATTGCTGGCGGTCTCGTGATATACGCGCAGTAGCTAGGGAGTCGGCGGAGGACCTATCTCTCGATAGGATCGACTCGGTGAACATTCTCGGCCTCGGAGTCGACCTCGCTGATATCGATCGGGTCGATCGCGTCCTCGACAAATACCCCCGCTTCGCAGAGCGCTGTTTCACCGAGCACGAGCGTGAATACGCATTTCGTTTCGCCAAGCCGGCGCGGCGCCTCGCCGCACGGTTCGCCGGCAAAGAGGCCGTGATGAAGTCGCTGGGTACCGGGTGGCGGCGTATCCGCTGGCAGGACATCGAGATCGCCGGTGGCGGTAAGCCCACGGTCCGGATGACGGGCAACGCGGCGCGCCGAGCCGAGATGATGGGGGTCACCGAGGTTCTGGTCACCATCACACACACCGACACCTCGGCGCTGGTCATGGCAATCGCCGTGGGCGAGCACGACTGAGCCCCCATTACCCTGCCCCCGGTGAGACCGGTCCTGACCGCTGACGAGTACAACCGCGTCGACAAGGCGTTCACCGGCGATCTGATCCAGGCCATGGACCGTGCCGGTTATGCCGTCGCCCTGGCCGCCGTCCGCAACGGCGCCGGCTACGGATCCCGGGTGTCAGTGCTGGCTGGGCCCGGCAACAACGGTGGCGACGGATACGTTGCCGCCAGATATCTATCCGAGCGCGGCTGCCACGTAGTGGTCCACGCTCTGGGGGAGCCCAAGACCGCGGAGGCGGCCGACGCCGCTGCCAAAGCCGGCGCATCTGGTTTGCGAATCCAGCCCATCGGCGAACCGGGTGAAGAGGACCTCATCATCGATGCGCTGTTCGGCGGAGGAGTGAGAGATGGCCTACCCGAAGCCGTCCTGCCTTGGATCGACACCTCCGCTCCGGTCGTTGCCGTCGACTATCCCACCGGGCTCGACCCCAACACCGGCAAGGTCGAAGACATCTCGTTCGTCGCAGTTGAGACAGTCACCTTCCAGAATCTGAAGACCGGGCATGTCCGCGGTCAAGGGCCCGACGTCTGCGGTCGGGTCACAGTTGTCGACATTGGGATCCCCGACGGGAAGCCATGCATGTATGTGGCCGAGGAGGCGGACGCTCCTCGGCCACCCAGAGAACGGCAGGTCCACAAGTGGTCGGCGGGAGCGGTTCTCGTCGTTGGTGGGTCCACAGGGTTGGTTGGAGCTTCGATCTTCGCCGGGCAGAGTGCGTTGGGATTTGGCGCCGGGTCCGTCGTGGTGGCGACCCCCAACCGGGACACTGTCTCCACCGTCGCTCCCGAGTTGCCCACCTTCTCTCCTTCGGAGGCGTTGTCCCGTGTCGATCGTTTTGACGTCGTGGTGGCCGGGCCCGGGCTGGATGCAGCCGATCAGCAAGACGTTCTGCCCATATTGGCCAAGTCTTCTCAGGTCCTTCTCGACGCCGGTGCGCTCAACCCCGAGGCCCTTGAGGCGGCATTGGAAGGCGACGGCAAGGTTGTCCTGACGCCACACGCCGGGGAGTTCGAGCGTGTTGCCGGAGTTGCACCTGGAGCCTTCGCCGCTCGCTCATTCGCCAACCGGAGCGGCGCCATCGTCCTCCTCAAGGGGAACCCCACCCTCATCACCGACGGTGACCTCCCGGTGCTCGTCGACACCGGGGGACCTGAGCTGGCCTCCATTGGCACCGGCGATGTGCTCGCCGGGATGATCGCAGCGCTCTGGTCGCGGGGCCTGGACCCGACGACGGCCGCCATATCTGGGGCCTACTGGCACGGCGTGGCGGCTGCGGATCTCTCGGCCACCGAAGCGGTGACTGCTCCTCGTCTTGCGGCCCACGTGAGAAGGTTTGCCTGGTGAGGCCGACCTACGCCGAGATCGACCTCTCGGCTATCAAACACAACACCCGACAGTTCCTGGAGATGATCGGCGGATCCGAGTTGTGCGCTGTCGTGAAGGCCGATGCCTATGGCCACGGTGACGTGCCGGTGGCCACTGCGGCCCTAGATGCTGGTGTTACCTCACTTGCAGTTGCCCTGGTTGAAGAAGGTGCCAGGCTGCGCGACGCCGGGATCGAGGCTCCGATCCTCGTTCTCTCCGAGCCTGACGTCGAGTCGATCCCGCTGTTGCAGCCGTTGAATCTGACGACGACGGTTTACTCGACGGAGTTTGTGGATGCGCTAGCGAGCTCGGGAACCGAGGTTGCTGTCCACATCAAGGTCGACACCGGGATGCATCGTGTGGGTGTCATGTCGGATGGCCTACCTGAGATCGTCGACAAGGTCGAGGACTGTCCCAACCTCAGGCTGGAAGGTGTCTTCACTCATTTCCCGGTGGCTGACGAGGATCCGGATTTCACTCGGCACCAGATCGAGCTCTTCGACCAGGCAACCGCCGGCATCACCGCCGAGAAGGTTCATCTCGCCAACTCCGCGGGGACGGTTCTGTTCCCGGAAGCACGGCGTGACATGTGCCGGGTCGGCCTGAGCCTCTACGGGCTACACGCCGCAGAGGCGACACGAGATCTCATCGAGCTGAAACCGGCGATGAGAGTGGTGAGCCACGTCGCCTATGTCCGAGATCTGCCCCGAGAGGCGCGACCCAGCTATGGGCGGGTCCGGGCTCTGCCCGAAGCCGGGCCGGTGGCGACCATTCCCATTGGTTACGCCGACGGTTACACGAGACGACTCACCGCCAACGGCACGGTGCTCATCAGGGGCAAGCGATTCCCATTTGCCGGCATGGTGACCATGGACCAGGTGATCGTAGATGTCGACGAAACCGTAGAGGTGGGCGACGAGGTGGTATTGATGGGCACTCAAGGTGACGACCGGATCACGGCCGATGAGCTGGCCGCCGAATTGGGCACGATCACCCATGAAATCGTCACCAAGATCGGCCCCAGGGTGCCCAGGAGGTATGTCGGATGAACCAGACGATCACTGCGGTGTCAGGAATCGAAGTCGGCCACTACACCGACCGCGAAGGTATGACCGGGTGCACCGTGGTCGTCTTGCCCGAGCCCAACGTGGTCGCCGTCGAAGTCAGAGGCGGTGCCCCTGGCTCGCGGGAGACCGCGTTGCTTGCCCCGGGAATGAGAGTGGAGCAGGCGCAAGCGATTCTGCTCACTGGAGGTAGCGCCTTCGGTCTGGCGGCGGCGGACGGTGTCATGCGGGGCCTGGAATCTGACGACCGCGGCCACGACACCGGGATTGTGAAGGTGCCGATCGTTCCCGCAGCAGTGGTTTTCGATTTGTTTCCCGACCCTTCGATCCGACCGGGCCCAGACCAGGGCGAAGCTGCCTACCGAGCGGCCAGCTCCGACCCGGTGGAGGTTGGCTTGGTCGGCGCCGGAACCGGAACCTCTGTTGCCAAATGGCGTGGCTTCGAGCACATGCGTCCCGGAGGGGTTGGCTCTGCGGTACGACCATCGGGCGAGGCGACCGTGGGGGTCCTTACGGTTGTCAACGCCGTGGGTGACGTGTTCAGCCTCGACGGAACCTCGCTCACCGGGGGCGATCCTGAGCCGGGGCCACCGGCGTTGTTCCGTGACTCGCTGACCAACACCACGCTGGCAGTCATTGGCACCGACGCCCGACTCTCACGTCCTGAGCTGTCGCGCCTCACGCTGCGGGCTCACGACGCGTTTGCGGCAACCCTGCGGCCGTCGCATACCCGCTACGACGGCGACATCGTCTTTGCCGTTTCGTGTGGCTCGGTCGAGGCGGATGTCGAAGAACTTGCCGAGGCCACATTTGGGGCCACTGCTGCCGCAATAGAGAACGCAGTTACAACGTCGGCGACCTGACCGGCGGTTTGGCACAATGGGGCACGCGTGACCGACCACTCTTCTCTTCTCCAGCTCCGGGACCGCGCCATGAGCTGTGTCGAATGCGGCCTCTCCGATACGAGGACCAAAGTCGTTTTTGGTGTGGGGGACCCCGACGCCGCACTCATGTTCGTCGGTGAGGCTCCGGGCAAGAACGAGGACCTCCAGGGCGAGCCGTTTGTAGGGCGGGCGGGGCAGCTCCTCGATCAGCTTCTGGGTGAGATCGGCCTGGCGCGATCCGAGGTGTACATCGCAAACGTCCTCAAGTGCCGCCCCCCGGGCAACCGCGACCCCCGGCCCGACGAGATCGATGCATGCAAGGGTTACCTGCGCACGCAGATCAAACTGATCCAACCGATGGTCGTTGTGACGCTGGGCAACTTCGCCACCAAGCTCCTCCTCAACACCGACATCGGGATCACCCGACTCCGTGGGGTCCGCCACGACGATTGGTGGTTGGGGGCAACGCTGATTCCCACATTCCACCCCGCTGCCGCCCTTCGCGGCGGAGACCGGGTTACCAACCAGATGCGTGAGGATTTCGCCACGGTTCACGACGTCCTCGATCAGCCAACGCCGAATATCCCGACCCAAGAGGTGGAGCCGGAGACGCAGGGCCGTTTGGAGCTCTCCGGATGATCGGCGTCAACTGCCCTACCGAGTCCGACACCCGGAGCCTCGCCCGCAAACTGGCAGCGGCTCTGAATCCGGGAGACGTGTTGCTGCTCTGCGGACGGCTCGGGTCCGGCAAGACCCTGTTCACGTCAGGCCTCGCCGAGGGCCTCGGGATCGACGAGCCGGTGACGAGCCCGTCATTCGTGCTGGTCAAGGAGTATCGGACCGGCTTTCTCCCGCTGGTGCACGCTGACGTGTATCGCCTGGGCTCGATCAACGAATTCGACGATCTCGACGTTGTCGACATGGCCAAAGACGGTGTTCTGGTCATCGAATGGGGCGACGCCATTGACGCCCTGCTCCCTGGGGAGCATCTTCGGGTGAGCATCGAGGTCGCAGATGACATGGGGCGCCGAATCACCCTCACGGGGACCACGGGTTGGGACAAGAGGAACCTCGAGGAGATCCTGTGAAACTGCTGGCCATCGAGACCTCCACTCCTGGCGCTTCGGTAGCGCTCGTCGAGGACAAGACGACACTGGCGGCAGCTTCTCGGATCGACCGGGTTGGGCATGCGACATTCCTGGTCCCCGCAATCGACTTCTGTTTCGACCAGGTCGGCTGGTCGCCTCAGGACCTTGATGCCGTGATTGTCGATGTGGGTCCAGGTCTTTACACGGGGATTCGGGTCGGCCTTGCCACCGCTCAAGGTCTGGCCGCCGCCATGGGCATCCCCGTCGTCCCGGCGACCTCGGTGGACGCACTGGCCCTCGAGGCCCGAACCGGCCACCGCACCATTTGGACTGTGGTCGATGTCCGTCGTGGCGAGTTCGCAGTGGCCCGCTATCGGCCAGTGCCCGGCGGCGTGATCAGAGAGAGCAGCACCGAGTTGGTCGAGCCCGACGTGCTTCGGGCCCAGTTGGAGTCTTATCACGGTGAGAGTCTGGTGGTAGGCGATGTCAACGCCCTGCCCGACCGAGTGATGCGTGGGCTCCACCGGGCCAAGACCGGAAGACCAAGGTACCCCTATGCAGTGGCTCTCGCTGAGGCGGGGCGGGGTCGCTTCGAACGTGACGAGTACCCCGATCCTGAGGATGTGAGACCGGTCTACCTACGGGAGCCAGACGTGACCATCAACTGGGAGAAGCTTCGTCAGGAGGGCCCATGGGAGTCCAAGTGAGCTTCGGGTTGCGGCCGATGACACTCGACGACATTGATGTCGTCGCAGCAATGGAGGCCTCCGCACAGCCGATGCCGTGGAGCAGTTGGGGTGTTTCGGGACGAGTTGGCCGGTGAGAACAGGGCTTATCTGGTGGCGGAGGACAGTGGACAGATCGTCGGGTTTGGTGGGATCATGGTGGCTGGTGCGGATGCTCACGTCACGAACCTGTTGGTGCGTCCGGAGTCCAGAGGTCGGGGAGTCGGCACATCGCTGATGGTGGGTCTCATTGCTGCGGCTATCGATCTCGGTGCGAAGAATCTGACGCTTGAGGTCCGTTCTCGCAACGATGCCGCGCGAAAGCTGTACTCCAGGTTCGGGCTGGCACCAGTTGGGGCGAGACCCGGCTACTACGGGGACGACGACGCCCTCATTCTCTGGGCTTACGACATCGACTCCGCGACCTATCAAACCCGCATCGAGGAGCTGAGATGAACCCGACGATCCTGGCCTTCGAGTCCTCATGCGATGAGACCGCGGTGGCGGTGGTCAGGGGAACCGAAGCCCTCTCCAACGTCCTCTCATCACAAATCGAGCTGCATGCTCGATTCGGGGGAGTTGTGCCTGAGGTTGCCGCGAGAGCCCACGTGGAGTCGATCCGCTCTCTCACCCATCGAGCCTTGAAGGAGGCCGGGGTCCACCCCGCCGATCTCGACGGGGTGGCGGCTACGGCCGGCCCCGGCCTGGTGGGTGCCCTTCTGGTTGGCCACTCATTTGCCAAGGCCACTGCCTGGGCGCGTCAGCTCCCCTTCGTCGGCATCGACCACATGGAGGGGCATTTGATGGCGCCGAGGCTCCAGTTCGATGAGTTCGAGCCCCCGGCAGTGGCGCTGCTGGCCTCAGGCGGGCATTCTCAGATCGTGCATGTCGGCCAGTGGGGCGACTACGAGACTCTCGGCCACACCATCGACGATGCTGCCGGCGAGGCATTCGACAAGCTGGCCCGTTTCATGGGTCTGGGATTCCCGGGAGGGCCCGCCATAGACACCGCATCCGACGGCGGCGATCCAGAGGCTGTGGGCTTTCCCCGCGCCCTTCCCGACCAGCCCTACCACTTCTCTTTTTCGGGTCTCAAGACCTCGGTGACCACGTTCATCGACAAGGCTCGTAAGGCGGGCGACCTGCCCTCTCTGGCTGATGTCGCCGCTTCCATCCAGGAGGCGATCGTCGATGTGCTCGTCGACAAGACGTTCCGTGCAGTGGACGACACCGGAGTCAAGATCGTCGGCGGAGGCGGGGGTGTGCTCGCCAACCGGCGTCTCCGGTACCGATTCGCCGAAGAAGCCGACAAGCGGGGAGTGACGCTGGCACTGCCCGATCCGATCCTCTGCACCGACAATGCGGCCATGATCGGAGTCGCCGGGGCCTATTGGCTGTCCCTTGGCCGGATCACCGACTGGGCGGAGAACGTGGATCCGGGAAAGGTGTTGAGTACTAGTCCCTGATACCTGAGTGCCAGTCGCTCAGATTTTGATTAGCACTCACTCGAACCCTTTGCTAATCTGCCCCTAGCAAACGACAAGGTCGACTGCTAATTGTTGGGCAAATCGCCATATTCCTGTTGAGTATTTCGACAGAGGCGTTGCCCGGCCAAGATAGGACGAGCTTCAAGGAGGAGCACGTATGAAGTTGCAGCCACTCGGCGACCGAGTGGTGGTCAGTCCGACGGACGAGGCCGAAGCCCGCACCCCGTCGGGCCTGGTCATCCCGGACACCGCCAAGGAGAAGCCGCAGGTGGGAGAGGTCATCGCCGTAGGCCCAGGTGGGCGCGATGAAGATGGCGACCGCATCCCGATGGAAGTTTCGGTGGGGGACAAGGTCCTCTACTCGAAGTTCGCGGGCACCGAGGTCAAGCTCGACGACGGCGAGTATCTCGTGCTCTCTGAGCGCGACCTCCTGGCCATCGTCAACTGAAGAGAGGTTTGAATGCCAGCAAAAGAACTTCGTTTTGATGAGCAGGCTCGCAAAGGCCTGCAGGCGGGCGTAGACCAGCTCGCCGACACCGTGAAAGTGACGCTCGGTCCCAAGGGTCGCAACGTCGTCTTGGAGAAGAAGTGGGGCTCACCCACCATCACCAACGACGGCGTGACGATCGCCAAGGAGATCGAGCTCGAAGACCCCTACGAGAACATGGGCGCCAAGCTCGCGTACGAGGTCGCCAACAAGACCGACAACGTGGCAGGTGACGGCACCACCACAGCGACGGTTCTCGCCCAGACGATGGTGCGTGAGGGTCTGCGGCAGGTGGCCGCAGGCGCCAACCCCATGGAGCTCAAGCGGGGAATCGAGCAGGCCGTCGAGGCGGCGGTAAAGGCCATTGGTGACCAGGCGCGTGAGATCCAGACCACCGAGGAAATCGCTCGGGTCGCCGCCATCTCCGCCAACAACGACATGTCGATCGGCCAAGTCATCGCCGACGCCTTCGACCGTGTCGGCAAAGACGGTGTGATCACCGTCGAGGAAGGCCAGACCTTCGGGCTCGAGCTCGAGTTCACCGAGGGCATGCAGTTCGACAAGGGCTACATCTCGCCTTACTTCATCACTGATCCCGATCGTCAGGAAGCCGTGCTCGACGAGCCCTACATCCTGATCGCCAACCAGAAGATCAGCTCGGTCAACGACCTGGTCCCCGTGTTGGAGAAGGTGATGCAGCAGGGCAAGCAGGTGCTTGTGGTGGCCGAAGATGTCGAGGGCGAGGCCCTTGCCACTCTCGTCGTCAACAAGATCCGTGGCACGTTCGCCTCGGCGGCCGTCAAGGCTCCCGGATTCGGCGAGCGGCGCAAGGCCATGCTCCAGGACATCGCCACCCTCACCGGTGGCACAGTGATCTCTGAAGAGGTCGGTCTCAAGTTGGAGAACGTCACTCTCGAGATGCTGGGCCGGGCCCGCAAGGTTGTCATCTCCAAGGACAACACCACCGTGGTGGACGGCGACGGCTCCGAGACCGACGTCAAGGCTCGCATCAAGCAGATCGAGCGCGAGATCGAGAACACCGACTCCGACTGGGACCGTGAGAAGCTCCAGGAGCGTCTCGCCAAGCTCTCGGGCGGTGTTGTCGTGATCAAGGTCGGCGCTGCCACCGAGGTCGAGCTCAAAGAGAAGAAGCACCGCATCGAAGACTCCGTTTCTGCGGCCCGTGCCGCAGTTGAGGAGGGCATCGTCCCTGGTGGCGGTGTCGCGTTGCTTAGGGCTCAGGCTGCAGTGGAGAAGGTGCGTGGTGGCACCGACGACGAGAAGGCCGGTCGCCGCATCGTCCATCGCTCGATGGAGGAGCCACTCCGCCAGATTGCGATCAACGCCGGCTTCGAAGGCGGCGTGGTCGTCGAGCAGGTACGTGGCGGCGAAGGGGCCTACGGGTTCAACGCTCAGACCGGCGTCTACGAGGACTTGTTCTCGGCGGGCGTGCCAGATCCGGCGAAGGTGACCCGTTCCACGATCCAGAACGCGGCATCAATCGCTGCCTTGCTGCTGACCACCGAAGCCTTGGTGGCCGAGCAGAAGGAAGACACCCCACCGATGCCCGCAGGCGGCGGTCACGATCACGGGATGGACTTCTAAGTCCCCACCCGCATATTGAGAAAAGGGGGCCTTCGGGCCCCCTTTTTTGCGTTCCGACGGCCCCGTGGAGCGTGGCCGACGGCCCCGCCAAATAGCGTCCTTAGGAGCAGGGCGTCAAATGTGGGACGTTTCGTGTTCAGAATCCTCGAGGCCGGCCTTCACCGCAGCCACGACGTAGCTGGGCCGCCTGGTTAGATCGGCCCACGTGAACCGGAGCACCGTCCAGCCGGCTAGTTGAGCGAGATTGTCACGACGTCGGTCTGCCTGCCAAGAGCGAGGATCGTTGTGCCAACGCCAGCTGTCAGCTTCGACTATGAGCTTCGAATCAAGATAGACGATGTCCACTCTGCCGTACATGTGACGCAGCCAGGGCGGTGTCCACTGGGTTCCGGGCAGCGGTAATCCAGCCAGACGTGAGGAGGTCGATGAGGCGACTCTCCATCGTCGAATCGGTGACCAGGTTGGCGTCGAGTCGATCTTGCAGAATCAGTCGCAGAGTACGGACTCCTGGCTTGCCGCTCCGAGCCAGAGACTGCAGCATCTCCCAGGTCTGCTCGATATGCTCGCGATGCGGATTGCGGTTGGCATCGTCAAGCGCTCGACGCAGTGCCCGATATGGCAACACAGCTGCCAGATCGACCATGGTTCGTGAGCCGATGGTGGTCGGAATGTCGTTGACGAGCGTGATGTGATCGGGAGAAAGATCGGTCAGCTGATGGACGGCGACTCCTTTGAATCGATTACTGCGTCTGATCGGCACCGACACCACTGGACGCCGTTCGATGAAGCCATCGATACCGTGGAGACGCGCTGCCGACTCGATGTGAGGCGACACCGTTGAGGGAATGGGTTGCCGCGAGCAGCATGGTCTCCTCGCTGGATTTCACTCCTGGTGTGGCGTATATCCCTGGCCCCAGGGTGATGAGCGCACCGTCGGCGACCCGGCGAGCCAGAGTGCTCTTGCTCATTCCGAGGGCGATCGCTTCGCCACGGGTAACGAGACCGTGGTTCTTACCTGCGTGCTCGAACACGAGCCGATCTGCTTCCCCCACGTCACGACCTTGCCATGCAGGGTGTCTAAATGGAAGAGACGCGTTCTCCGAGTGATTTGTCCCAAATGTGAAGCTCTCCTCCTGAGGACGCGTCGCATATCTGAAGCTCTCGTCCTGAGGACTCGTCGCAGCGGACGAGGAAGGTCAGGGTCCTTCACGTTGACAACTGCCTCGGGGGTCGAGAGGCGCGTTCTGCGCGTCATTCGTCCCAGATACGACGCTGTCCTCCTTAGGACGCGGTTTTAGAGGTCTAGTGCTGCCGCCAGTTTGTCGAGACGGGGAATGACTACGTCGGGGCCGAGAGGTGGAAGCGTGAACACGGTCACGGTCGACGCCGGCGTCGCGGAGACGGTCGACGACGTCGAGCTTGGCGGAGTAGGCGGTCACATCGAAAGCGAGCGGGTCTCTGCCTGCCTCGGCGACCGCTTCCCGCACCCGCGCTACCCTGGTCCACGATGTCCATGCGGGTGCCTAATGGAATCCAGCCGTCGCAGTATTCGACCATGTCCGCCGTCGTCTTCGGTCCCGCAGCCGCTCCCATGAGTATCGGTGGGTGGGGCTTCTGACTTGGCTTGGGCCACGCCCATGTCGGCTCCAGGCCGATTCTCTCTCCCTGGTATTCCGCTTCTTCCTGAGTCCACAACGTCTTCATGAGGAGAATCTTCTCCCGCATCAGGGCTCTGCGTTCGGTGTACTCCACGCCGTGTTGTCTCATCTCCTCCTTGTTCCAGCCGTAGCCGACGCCGAATAGGACCCGGCCTCCCGACAGTGAGTCAAGAGACGCCACCTCTTTCGCGGTCCATATCGGGTCACGCTGAGCCACCAGCGCGATACCGGTGCCGAGTTTGATGCGCTCAGTGACGGCTGCGGCGTAGGCGAGAGAGACGAAGAGATCGTTGGTCCGCCAATAGTGCTCGGGTAGAGGTGGCGCGTCTTTGACTCCACCCCAGGGTGTCTCCCTCGAAGATGGGATATGGCTGTGCTCGGGGAACCACAACGAGTCGAACCCCCTGTCCTCGACCTCACGCGCCAGGTGGTCGGGTCGAATTGCCGAATCGGTGGGGAAGATGAAAACTCCGTATTCCATAGGGAGTGACGCTAAACGATGAGCCTGAATCAACGCATTCGAGACGAGATTGCATCGACCGGTCCGATGCCCTTCGAGCGTTTCATGGAGATCTCCTTGTACGACCCGGAGGCCGGGTTCTTCACATCAGGCGAGCTTCGTTCGGCGAAGTCAGGCGACTTCCTCACCTCGCCGGAGGTCAGTTCCCTGTTCGGGGAGACGCTCGGTGTCTTCGTCGCCAACGAGAAGGCTCGTCTGGGAGAACCGTTTCAGTTGGTGGAGGTGGCCGCAGGTTCGGGATCCCTGCTGCGCCCGATCCTCGATCGAGTGGAAGTAGCGGCAATGGCCGTTGAAGCGTCACCGGCAGCACGAGCGGCTCTGGCCGACGTGGTTCCGGTCACCGACACCCTTCCGGAGAGCATCCGAGGAGTAGTTATCGCCAACGAGCTTGTGGACAATCTGCCCATGGCGGTCGCCCAGCGGGTGGGGGTGGAGTGGCGTGAGCGACGGGTCGCCAATAGAGAAGACGGCTTCGAGCTCGTTGACGCCGAGCCGCGACCAGAGGTTCTCTCCTGGCTAGTGGCGTACGCGGGAGAGGTCGACGACGGTGGCTGGGTGGAGGTACAGCTCACCGCACGGGAATGGGTCCGGGATGTTCTGGATCGGCTGAGTGATGGCACCTTGGTCGTCATCGACTACGGCGATACGGCGGAGGGTCTGTTGCCTCGTCGCCGTGACGGAACTCTGCGTACCTATCGCGCCCATCACTTGGGGCCACACCCGTTAGATGAGCCGGGCGCCACCGACATCACGGCAGACGTCAACTTCACGGCACTCTTGGCCGCCGCAGCCGAAGGGGGTGCCACCGTGGAGTTGATGCGTCAGGATGACTTTCTCACCGGGCTGGGGCTTCGCGACCGGCTCTCGGAGTTGCGAACAGAGGGGTTGGATGCCGCTCGGGCCGGAGACACGATGCGTCAGTTGCAAATGAAGACCCTGGCAACTGAGGCGGAAACACTGCTTCACCCCAGGGGCTTGGGCGACTTCAGAGTGCTAATTGCCACAAAGTGACCGGGAACCGACAATTGAGGCACTTCGTCTTATGATCATGGACGTGATGAAACGAGCCGGATTGGGCCTCGTCGTAGCTTTGGTATTGGCCGCCTGTGGCGTCGAATCCGACACGGGAGCGGATACGACCATTCCGCAGCCAGAGGTTGCCGAGACCTCAAACGTTCCCGATACGACCATCCAGGAGACAGTCGTGGATTCAACACTCGGATCGACACAGGATGAGGATCCGTTGACCGCTGCGATCAAGGACCTTTCCCGAAGACTCCAAGTCACCGCAGAAGACGTCGAGGTGGTGAAGGCGGAAGGCGGCTACTGGAACGACCTCAGCGTCGGCTGCCCCGAAGACGGGGTCGCATACGCGCAGATGGTGGTCCAGGGATACCGGTTCGAGCTCCAGGTCGACGGAACGATCTACGTCTATCACCAGGGAGGCACAGAGCCGGTGTTCCTATGCCAGATTCCGGCGGGCGACGGTTTCCTGCCCGACAAGACCGTTCCCCAGCCGTCCGTTCCCCCACCCCGCGAGTAGGAAGCGTCCCAAAGAAGTGAGCCCCGGGTTTTCCCGGGGCTCACTTGCATCAGTCGAGTTCGGTCACTTCACCAGAACCTGCATGAAGTTCCCACCCTGGCTCACATTCTTGATGATGATCTGTGTTCCAGTGTGCGGGTTGATCACGCCGGCTGTTGGTGTCTCCGGGTTGTAGTACTGGAGATTGTCGTTGAACTTCTTCACCGCAGGCTGGCTGGGGTGATACGACGGCTGACTCAGCCAGTGGAGCGTGATTGCATCCGTCGGCTCGAGTGAGAACGTCGAGTCGTAGCTCTGGATTCGACTTCTCCAGATACCTCCGTCGCCCCGGTACATCGTCGCCGGGTGGGCGTCGATGGGCAGGATCAAACCCTCACCGGGATGGGCACTGACACTGTTGTCCGACTGGGACGTGTCCCAGTAGCTGATCAGCAGCCCGTCCTGATACGGGAAGCGCTCGACCCAGTTGCCCAACGTCGGGTCGTCGAGGAACCCGAAGTTGTAAGGTCCGCTGGCTAGGCCGGCGTCCTCACCCCGGTACTGCCGATACTCGGCGATGTACGCGTTGAAGTGTGAGGATTCCTCGGTTCCGGTCGTGGCTTTGAACCCGTCGAGGGTCCAGCTCGCACCGTCATCTTCGGCATCGCCTACAGAGACACCGTCGATCTGGATGTCGTCGACCATGAAGCCGGGGTTGACCACAGCGACATCGGTCCAATAGCGGAATCCGATGTAGGAGTAGCCGCTGACGTCTGCCGTCAGGTTCACCCAGCCACCGGAGCTTCCGGTGATGCCGAAGCCGAAGTTCTGACCGTTGGGATCAGTCGTCGTCGAGACGTTGGTTTCGATTTCGGTCCAGGTTGTGCCGTCGGTTGAACCAACGAGATAGGCATAGTCCCAGTCCACTTCGATATCGAAGTTGGCCTGAGCCGTCAGGTTGGTGCCTGGTGTGATCTCCCTCGTCATTGTGTTGTCGAGGTCGTTGCCCTGGCCGCTATAGAAGAACTTGTCTCCTTGTGGCGGGTCGGCGATCACGGTGGTGACCTGCTTGTCCGGCAAAACCACGATCAGGGCTTGGGCCTGCTTCGTGGTCGTGGTCGATGGTCCCAGCTTGTGTGACGACTTGGTGTCGGCAAAAGCGACCTCATAGTCGAGCCAGCCGAGCTGGAACTTCTCCCAAGCACCCATGTGGTTGGGGCGGGACCCGATGTCCTCGCCACCATCGTTCATCCACGAGCCTGATGACATCAGCGTCCAGAACCCGGTGGAGTTCTCGCAGGTGGACCCGCAGGTGTTGCCCGAGGTGTCGTACAGATCGGGCAGGCCGAGGTCGTGGGCGTACTCGTGGGCAAAGACCCCTACGCCGCCGTTCTCCGGCTCGATCGTGTAATCGCCGATCCAGTACTTCGAGTCGCCGATCGGCGTGCCACCAAATGGGACAACAGTTCCATCGTCGAGAGTTGGACCGCCAGTTCCGATTCCGACCAGCTGGACGTACCAGCGGTGTGACCAGATGGCGTCGGAGCCCTGGGCCCCTCCACCGGCTTCCTGTCCCTCTCCGGAGTGGACGATCTGGAAATGGTCGATGTAGCCGTCGGGCTCATCGAAGTTCCCGTCGCCGTCGTGGTCGTAACGATCCCACGTGTCGAAACGACTCAGATAGTCGTCGATCTCAGCAGCTGACATGCCGGCGGCCAACTGGGTGTTGTACCAAGAGCCAACGGTGTCGTCGACGAACCACCAGGTAGTGCTGCAGACGATGCTCCCGCACCAGTCGCGCCCGTAGTGGGCGGCGTTATAAGGAACGCCGACCCAGTCCTCGACGATTCCATCGACGGAGTACCGGTTCGATGACATCTCCTCATACAAGGCACGAACGGAGACGTCATTGTCGAACATGACGCCTTCGAAATAATCCCTGTTGAAGTCGTCGACCCAAATCGTCGTGTTGTCCACGTTTCGATCTGGCTCTGCGATCTCGTTGTGCAGTGGCCCGGGGATTCCGCTCTGCAGGATCCCGAACGGCGAGTCAAGCTCACCGAACTCTCCGAGCACCGTCCAAATCTCGTCGGTGTCTTCGCGTTCGAGCTCGACGTACTGGCCGGGAGCCAGCTTGACCACACCCTTACCGTTTGGCGTTGCCTTGCCGGCAACGACAGCTTCCAAGGCCTCCTGGCGCTGGGCCCGTTGCTCCTGCGCCATTGGGCTCGGAATGTCGTCGACGTCGTAACCCTGCGATGAGGGCAAAGCCGTCGGGGCGTTCACTGAAGCCGCGGCCGGAGCCGGGTCGGGTGATTCCCCGTTTCCGATTTGTCTTGCGGCCCCCGCAGGTAGCGCCAACGCAAAAGCGGTGGCGAGCGCGACCACAAGCCCGAGAAGTTTCCCTCTCAAAGTTATTCCTCCCTGTACCTTCGCTCGCGTGTGGGCCGAAGCTCCCCCTGGGGAGGACTCCCACACTTAGCGTGAGCCTACACCACCCGGAGAGTCGACGTCGAGTGGAGCGGGCGGGCGGAACCGGCCCGCCGTTGCGAACGTCCAAAGAGAGTTGATGAGGAGACCTCTAGGATTTCACGTCGTGAAGCCAATGCTGTTGATTGCCGCTCTGGGTCTGGTACTCGCCGGATGCACCGCGAGCGGTGACGACGCGTCTACTACAAGCCAAGTGGTGCCGAAAGGCCCCGATTCCACATCTAAACAAGACTCACAGTCAGCAGCCGAAGAGACTCGGTATCCGATCGACCGGGGGCTTGACCCAATGGTTTCCATGGCGGCTGATGACCTGTCGAAACGAGAGCGGATCGAGCGTGATCAGATACGGGTGTTGAACGCCTATCTGGTGACTTTCCCAGACAGCTCGCTGGGTTGCCCCGAGGCTGATGAGGCATATCTCCCCGTGGTGACCGACGGCTCGGTGATCGAGTTGGTCGTCGATGGTGTCGTCTACAGATATCACACCGGTGGAGACCTCACCGAGCCATTCTTCTGCGAAGAGCCGGCACGAGACGAGTCGCCGCTGGATGGGACTCCACTCGAGCTCGAAGACCGGAAGGACGATTATCCGGGCGAGACCGTGCCTCCACCCAGGTTCGACGATTGACTACGCGAAGAGGGGGCGCTTGAAGCGCCCCCTCTTCTCTCGGTCTGGATCGGTTACCTAGTTCGTGTCCACTCCGATGAGTGTGATCCCATGAAGCGTCGAGCCTTCACTGTGGGAGACAGCGCCTAGGTAGCTGGTACCTCCGGCGAGCCCACCCCAGGAGATCTCAACTGTTCCGCTGGCTCCGATCGCGGCACTTGCCGGAGCAGAGTCAACGGACAGCGAACCTCCTCCTGGCGTTGCTGGGATGTCCCAGAGGTGATACGTGTAACCGGCGGTGGCTGTGTCGGGAACGACACCCCAGCCGTGCACTACGAGCGTGTAGTCACCGTCTGCGGGGAACAGAATCTCGATCAACTCGTGAGTCCCTCCCGACGTCGACTGGGCCACCACGTTGGACGGGTTGCCGTCCTTGTATAGGAACAGGTCGATGTCGGTGTTGTCCGGGTCGACTCCGGTGAGGTCAGTGCTCTCCATCGAGATTCTCAGGAAAGCGGAGCCGGTGAGGGTGAACGTGTGCTCGGTGACCCCGCCTGCTCCGTCGTCTCCGCTGGGCCAGGTCTGATCAGGATCCTGGAGGACCGTCCCGCTTTCTCCAGTGTCGGCACTCAGGCCGTGAGGCGCTGCGGTGTAATCACCGGTGTATCCGAAGACGACATCGAAACTCGCCGTTCCGTCTGTGCCGGTGAACGAGAGCTCAGCGGGCACTCCGATCGGAGCGGCGTTGACCGCGATCGGGCTGTATACCTCGTAGTTCCCGGTCGCGTCTTCCCAGGTGACCGAGCCGAATCGCCAAACGTCAGCAGGTGCGCTGACGTTGGTGATGGTCACCTCGAAGGTCGCTGACTGACCCTTCTTGAGCCTCAGTGTGGATGGGCTCACTTCGACGTCGTAGCCGGCCGGTGCGTCGACACTTGCCGTGTATGTCCGCCAACCACTCTCTTGAGCGACGCTCTTCACCGTCCTGGTGACCGTCTGGCTGCTTACCAACTGGTTCACTGCAATCGAAGGCAGGTTGAGGTCGCTGGGATCGGTGGGAACGCCGATGGATTCGAGGAAGTCACAGGACCCCGAGGTGAAGACTCCAAAGTCGGCACCGCACGTGAAGGCGGCGTACTCGAACAGACCGTCGCTGCCTGTCTGGTCGAGGTCGTAGACCAGCCCAGGTTGGAAGGCTGAGCCCTTGTGGACGGCGTTGCCCGGATCTGCATGTCCTGCTCCGAAATCGAACGGGTCAGCGGGGCTGACACGATCGTTGTCCACCACGTCCTGGTAGGCCGTGGTCATCAACGCCGATCTCGCTGCGGCCGCGCTCCAATCGGGATGGGCCTGCTTGATCAGAGCGAATAGCCCAGCAATATGCGGGCTGGACATGGATGTCCCGGCGATCGCCTGGAACAGCTCACCGGGAGGCGTGCTGCTGGGATCGGGGAACGGTGAGTTCCCGGCCAGGATCTGGAACCCGGGTGCGGTGATGTCGGGTTTGATGATGTCGGGTGTCACTGGGTTCGGGCCACGTGACGAGAAGATCGCCATCGACGGTGCCGAATCCCATGTGGAGATCTCACCAGTGTCCCGAATTGTTGCCATCGCGCTCGGGCCTTCGATGTCGATGTACGACTTGATCTCGAGGCCAGGCGTGTTGTCGATGTGAACGGTCGGGACCCAGTGGCTATCTGTGAACAGGTTGTTCACGTCGCTGTTCTCGTAGTGGATCATCCCGACTCCACCAGCCTGCTGGACCGCCAAGCTCTTGGCAGCACGTGCGATGCCACCTCGACGGCAGAGCACGATCGCGCCGCTGACTTCTCCAGGATCGAGGGTGCCGGGGATACAAAGGTCCCCACCGACGTCCTCACCATCAACGAGGGGGTACATCCCGCTCAGCGACGGCGTGATCGAGGCGCCCTCATAGGTCATGCCGTTGCCCAACTCGATAGTTCCTTGAATGAATCGGGGTTGGGTGCTGGCGCCGACGGTTGTCAGCCAGGGCATGGTTCCGGGGTTGCCAAGCGTCGCAGGGCTCGATCCGTTGTTCCCGGCGGAGGTGGCTACGTATACGCCTGCGGTGGCTGCGAAGAGGAAAGAAATCTCGTCCGCACTCGGAAGTCCGGCACCACCGCCAATCGAGTAGTTGATCACGTCAACTCCGTCGGCGACGGCCTGGTCGATCGCTGCTGCCAGGTCCGACGTGAAACCTCCAAGGTTGCCCAGGCCCTTGTATGCGATCACGTGGGCTCGTGGTGCGATTCCGCTGATCTCGCCATAAGACTTGCCGAACACGGTGGCCTCGACATTCGCATTGCCTGCGGCTGTAGAGGCGGTGTGGGTGCCGTGTCCGTCATCGTCACGTGCAGAGTCGAACTCGTCGGCGTCTGCGCCTATGAAGAACCTATAGGTCTCAAGCATCTGCCGAGCACCAAGCAGCTTGTTGTTGCAGGTGAACGGAGCGTCGTCCGGATTGTGTGCCGTGTTGCCGAATTCACAGGGCACACTCACGCCGGGATTTGCGAAGCTGCCGTCATCGGCGAACGAGGGATGCTCGGGCCATATCCCGCTGTCGATGACCCCAACGATGACGCCCTCGCCGTCGAGGCCGGTTTGCCACGCTCCGGCCGGGCCGTTGAGACCCAAAAACGTGGGGCTGGACTCGGTTTGCTTTTGCTGAAGCTCGTCGGGCAACACGACCGCGACGTCGGGGTGCTGGGCCAGCTCGAGGGCTTCGTCGTGGGATATCGTCGCCGAGAAGCCGTTCAACGCGTTGACGTAATTGTTGACGATCTCGTCGCTGCTGATCCCTGACTCTTTCAGCGCGTCTCGATGGCCTCTCTTCAGAGCCCTGGCTTGCTTACGCGCCTTCTTGGTGTCGAGTTTCTCTCTCCCTTGGGTGATCACCAACGGGTCAGCCTTCATCACCACGATGTAGCTGTCGTACTTTCCTTGCTCGACTGTCCGCTCGTTAGACAGTTCGGGCGTGTCGTCGGCGGCTCCGATTGCGGGGACCGCAGACGCGAATGCCGTGGCCAGCACGGCCACGATAATGAGAAGCTTCCTTCTCAATTCAATTCCTCCCTGTTGCTTCGCTTGCCATGGGACGCAACCTCCGGGGAGGAGCAGCTCCCACACCGAGTGTGACCATACACCACTGCCCGATGCCGTGTCCCGGGGAGCAGCGGTTTTCGCGATCACTGGATTCGATTCGGAATAGGGCCGGGACTAGTCAATTGACAGATCCCTGACTTTGCCGGTATTGCTGATCGTTCTCCGGAGTTACCGTGTCCGGGCAACGTTGTTCGTACAGGGAGGAAGAGTGAGAACACGCGTTTCGCGGCTGCTGACGCTTGCCGTGGTTTTGCCATGACATTGCTCGCAGTGGCACCCGCCTCAGCCGTAACCCATGGCGAGCTGGATGGTGATGGTCATCCGCATGTGGTCCTGATCTTGATGGAGGTCGGCGGAGAGCCTGCATTCCGCTGTTCGGGGACGCTGATTTCGCCGACTTATGTGCTTACCGCCGGTCATTGCACCAACAACTTCCCCGACGACCCCTACACGGGGATGCGGGTGTTCACCGAGTCTGATGTGGATGGTGGCAACAACAACTATCCCCTTGCCGGCCCCAATTCGGTTGAGGCGGTGCGGTGGGCCGCGCACCCGCTGTACGAGACCGCAGCCTTCTTCTTCAACGATGTGGGCATGATCGAGCTCGCGGAGCCAATCGTCCTCGACACCTACGGCGAGCTGCCCAGCGTCGATTCACTCGATTCGTTGAAGAAGCGTCGGACGACACGGTTCACTTCCGTCGGATACGGCCTGCAACAGGTCAATGGTGCATTCTTCACCGGCGAGAGAGTTCGTATGGTTGCCAATCCGCATCTGATCCAGATCAACACGCCTGGCTTCACGGGCGACTATTCGTTGCTGTTGTCAAACAACGCCAACACCGGTGGAACATGTTTCGGTGACTCGGGTGGCCCCAACTTCCTGGGAGATTCCAATGTGATCGCCGGAGTCACCTCGTTCGGGCTCAACGGCTCGTGCGGCGGAACCGGTGGCGTCTTCCGGGTAGACCGTCAGAACGTCCAGGACTTCATCTACGGGTTCATGAGCAGCTGACAGAGCACACAGATCGCATCGATTGAGGGGACGACCTCCAGGTCGTCCCCTCTCAGTTATCCGGGGCCGATTCCTAAAATCGGGGTATGAACAACATCAAAACGGCCGGGCTACTCGCTTTCCTGACCGTGTTTGTGGTGCTTGTCGCCACCTGGATCGGGTTCAACCCCTGGATGGCGCTGATATTCGCCGGGGTGTTCAACGCCCTCATGTACTTCTTCTCCGATCGTATGGCACTGGCCTCGGCTCGGGCCCGTCCTGTGACCGAAGCAGAGCTTCCAGAGGTCTATGGCACGGTGCGCCGGCTGACCATGAAGACCGAAATGCCCATGCCCTCGATCCACGTCATCGACTCTCCACAACCCAACGCGTTCGCCACAGGGAGAAGTCCGAACAAAGCGGCGGTCGCCGTGACGACTGGGATTCTCGACATTCTCACCGCCGAAGAGCTGGAAGGCGTGCTGGGCCACGAGCTGGCGCATGTGGAAGAACCGGGACATCCTGATCAGTTCCATCGCCGCCATGCTCGGCGCGGCCATTGCCATGCTCGCCCGGATCGGTTTTCTGGTTCGGAGGCGGGCGGAGAGACAACCCGCTTGGAGTCATTGGTGCCCTGGTGACTCTCATCGTCGCTCCGCTGGCGGCGATGTTGATTCGGTTCGCCATCTCTCGAACCAGGGAGTTTCAGGCCGATCGCTCCGGCGCCGAAATCACCGGCCAGCCTCTACAACTGGCGCGGGCCCTGGAGAAGATCTCCGCCGGGACCGCCAGGATCCCGATGCAGGTCAACGAATCCACCAGCCAGCTGTTCATCGATAACCCACTCAAGGCATTCAAAGGACGGGGAGCGGCACGGCTCTTCAGCACCCACCCGCCTACCGAAGAGCGAATTCAGCGTCTCACCGACATGGCGATGGGCATCAGCCGTTAGCCAAGTACTGAGTATCTCCCGCCCTCGCTAAGATTTTCCGGCCGCACGTCCCGACGCTGCGGTGTGGTTTGCCGGGATGCCCGAGCGGCCAAAGGGAGCAGACTGTAAATCTGCCGGCTTACGCCTTCGGAGGTTCAAATCCTTCTCCC
>CBDCGI010000026.1:0-30714 GCA_965216725.1 Acidimicrobiia bacterium
GTTGGGGAGCTCTCTTTGACCTGGCCGGCTTCCATGAGGGCTGTGATCAGCTTCGATTTTTGGAGACCGTCGGTCTCGATACCCACAGCTGTGGCTATCTCACGTAGTTCGTCGATCGGTTTGCTCTGTAGTTGAGCTCG
Organism: Acidimicrobiia bacterium; assembly: GCA_965216725.1. Classification (GTDB taxonomy): domain Bacteria; phylum Actinomycetota; class Acidimicrobiia; order Spongiisociales; family ZC4RG35; genus JACZUI01. The sequence goes on from CBDCGI010000026.1 coordinate 141, forward strand.
AGTGGTCATGTGATCCTTCGCGACAGTGCCTAAAGGCTCAATGGCTTCGGGATTCGTTGCCTCCGCGTGACATAAGGCATGCCACGAGGAATGGCAGGGGGTGGATCGCTCCGGCGTCCCTTGGCGCCGGATGCAAGTCTCATCCTAGCCCCTCCCCCGCGCTGCGCAAAGCAGCGGGGCGATCTACTGGATCAGGCGGGCCAGAGCGTCGAGGTCGGGCTCGATGGTGACGATCCGCTCGGGAAGAGACACGGGCGATGGGTAACCGGTTGGGAGCGCAGGCTGGTGACCGGTTGCCTTCATCACCGCGTCGGCGAACTTCGCCGGATGAGCCGTGGACACCACAACTTGCGGCCGGTGGCCCAGATGGGAGTCCCCGACGCTCCAAGCGGTTGCCGTGTGGGGGTCGACCAGGTAGTCGAACCGGTTCTGGACGTTGGCGATGGTCTCCAAGATGATCTCGTCGCCGACCCATCCCGCGACGAACTCGACAGTTGGGTCGTGGGGAAATCGTTCGAAGTTGGACGGTGCCGCGATGTCCATGGCAGGCGCAACCGTGGCGGTGACCGGGAGCTGTGTCTCTGGTTCCCCGTTGATCACGTCGGCCAACCGATGATTGGCATTGTTGGCGATGATGATGGAATCGATCGGAACGCCCATCTGCTTGGCCACCCAGCTTGCGTAGGCGTTGCCGAAGTTGCCGGTGGGAATCACCACGTCGAATTCGTCTCCGAGCTGGGCCCCGAGAAACACGTAATAGCCGGCTTGTGCGGCAATCCTCGCCCAGTTGATCGAGTTCACGGCCAGAAGGCCGGAGTAGACGGCGAACGCCTCCTTCACCAGGCGTTGGCAATCGTCGAAGTTCCCTCGCACTGCTACGGCCACGACGTTGTCGTCGGGGACTGTGGTCATCTGCCGCCTCTGGAAATCCGTGACCATCCCGGCCGGGTAGAGGATGACCGTGGTCAGATTGGGCGACCCTTTGCAGCCTGCGATGGCCGCCGATCCGGTGTCACCGGACGTCGCGCCGAGAACGGTTCGGGGTTCGGCAGCGGCTCGACCAAGAAGCCTGCCCAGCACCTGAAGAGCGTGGTCTTTGAAAGAAAGGGTTGGCCCCCAGAAGAGCTCGAAGACCAACTTGTCGCCAACCTGGACGATCGGAGCAATGTCAGGGTGCAGATACTCGGTGGCCGCCTGTTCGACCAGGGCGGCGGAATCTTCGGCTCCGAACACGCCCAGCGACCAGGCCAGTGAATCGACGTAGCCCCAGTCATTCCATCCGTTAGGCAAAACCGGGATGTGGTCGGGCTGGTATAGCCCGCCATCTGGGGCGAGCCCACCAAGAAGCACCTCGTTGAAGTCGGCCGGAGGCGCGCCGTGACGGGTGGAGTGGTAACGCACGACGGGAGGGTATTACCCGCAGCCTCGACGGGCGAGATCGAGGTGAGCGGTTGTCCCGACCAGGCTCTACGCTTCTCGACGCGCCCCCGTAGCTCAGGGGATAGAGCACCGGTCTCCGGAACCGGGTGCGCAGGTTCGAGTCCTGCCGGGGGCACACTTAGCGCCGCTATCCCCTTCGCCCGTCACGTCGAGTGTGCTTGTCCTACCCAAAAAGCGGGAGGACAAGCACACTCGACGGGAAAGAAACGGCTACCCACCCACCCACTACTGCCGGCTCGAGGCCTGTCTGGCCGCCAGCCAGGTGGTGATGGGCACGGCCGCAACCAAGCCCATTGACCCCACCAGGGTGCGGACTATCTCGACGGCGATCACCTCAGAGCTGGCCACGACCCCAAACGGCAGGCCGGAGAGACTGAACAGAATCAGCAGGGGCAGGGCGGCTCCGGCATAAGCCAACACCAAGGTGTTGACGGTCGACGCGATGTGGTCACGCCCGACGCGTAGACCCGAGGCGTATAGCTCGCGACTACCTAGGTCGGCGTTGGCCGAGCTGACTTCCCAAACCGCCGACGCCTGGGTGACGGTCACGTCATCCAGGGCACCGATCGCGCCGAGCACAATCCCGGCAAGCAAAAGCCCTCCAATCTCCACCCCTTCGAGCCCCGTGAGGAAGAACGACTCTTCCGTGGTGAGACCGGTGAATTCGGCGGCGGCCACCGCAATCCAGGAGAGCAGCGCTGTGAGCGAGAGTGCCGAAAAGGCTCCTATGGCCGCTACGTGCGTCAGCGGGGTGTATCCGTGAGCGAGGTACAGCGCCACCAGGACAATGAGCCCTCCACCCACCACCGCAACCGCCACCGCATCGCGACCTCCGGCTATCGCCGGGATCACGAACCAGAACAGCACCAACAGGCTGATGACAAGACCACCGAGGGCTGCGACTCCACGAAGGCGGCCCAAACCGATGACCGCAAGCGCGAACACGATCCCGACGACCAAGAGCACCACTCGCCGGTCCCGGTCGTAATACTGGTAGGTGGTCGAGCCGTCTTCCTCTTCCAGCACTCCGAGAAAGACACGATCGCCGGCCTCCAATGAGGCCTGACCCAGGTCGTCGGTGAACTCCTGGCTGAAGCTGGCAGTCCCCGTCTCCCCTGGGACCTCAAAAGAAAAGGTCACCAGCCTGCACTCGATCTCGGGGGCGAACTCGCACGGCGCCGACTCGACTCCGGTGACCTCGGCGATGACTACATCGTCGACAAAACCAAAGAATGCCGGGTCGAACGACACCTGGTCTCTGGGATACAGAGAAACCAGACCCGCTAGGAGCACGATTGCGATGACCGCGACCACTGCAGCGAGGCCCCTTGGCCTCGGCAGCTGTCTCCTGTCGGGCCCGAGCAGCTTGTCCAGGTCGGAGGGCCGCTCACGATCGGGTTCAGCCATGCCCAGATTGTTGTCGACATTCGTGTCGTAACCTCGGCATAGACTTATCCACATGCCAAGAGCCATCTGGAAGGGCGCAATCAACTTCGGGCTGGTCACCATCCCCGTCGGTCTGTACACCGCGACCGAGAACAAGACCCCCAAGTTCAAACAACTTCGCAAGACAGACCACTCACCCATTCGCTACCGCAGGGTGGCAGAGGCCGACGGTGAAGAAGTCCAGTGGGATGACATCGTCAAGGGCTACGAATTCGAGAAGGGGCGATATGTCGTGTTCACCGATGAGGAGTTGGCCGCCGCCAACCCCGAAGGGAACAAACTGGTGGACGTCGTCCAATTCGTCGATGAGTCCGAAATCGACCCGATGATGTACAAGTCGACCTATTTCCTTGCGCCGGAGAAGACCGGGATCAAGGCATACCGAATCCTCCTCGAAGCCCTCGAGGAGAAAGGTCGTGTCGGAATCGCCAAGGTTTCCATACGCGAGAAGCAGCAGCTCGCCACCATTCGCTCGGCAGACGGCGTGATCGTGATGGAAACGATGTTCTGGCCCGACGAGATTCGCCAGGCCGAGTTCGAGGAGCTGGAAGCAGACAACATCGAGATTCGGCCCGAAGAGGTTGAGATGGCCGCATCTCTCATCGACAACCTCACCCGCCCGTTCGAGGCTTCCCAGTTCACCGATCGCACCCGAGAAACCGTCGAGGAGCTGGCGGCAAAGAAGGTCGCCGGCGAGGAAATCGTCATGCCCGAGTCCCCCGAGCCGACCAAGGTGGTCGACCTGCTCGACGCCCTCAAGGCCTCGGTGGAGGCGACCAAGTCGAAGCAAGCCAAAGCCGGTTAAGGGCCTTCGTCCTCCCATGTGACCGATTCCGGGTCGATCATCTCCACACCTTTGTAAACAGGGGCGCGGAGGTGGTCGTCCGCAGTCCACTCCTTGAACTCGACGTTGACCACCACCGAGGGTTCCACCCAGACCGGCTCACCCGGGACAACTACGTCGGTGACGAAAGGACTCTCGGGACGCTCCAGCTCTTCCAGCGCGCCTTTGAACGCGTGGAGAGTGGGATCGTCAAAACCAGATCCGACGGCTGCCACCCACCGCAGCCCCTCCTCGTGATAGAGGCCAACGAGAAGGGACCCGAATGTCTGGCTGCGTCCACCCTCTCCGCGGAGGTAGCCGCCCACCACCGCCCGCATCGTTCGCCTCACCGAGATCTTTCTCCAGTCAGGTGATCGCCGCCCAGGCATGTAGCGGGATCCCAGGCGTTTGGCCACTATGCCTTCGATCCCCTGCTCCTCGACAACCTCGAACAAGGCCTTTCCATGCTCCGCCGTTGGAGCCGGCACGATGATGGGGTGAGGTAGTTCAAGACGCTCCAGCCGCTGCCTCCTCTCTTCGTAGGGCAGATCGATGAGCGGCTCCTCTTCGAACAGCAGATCGAAGACGACCAGATTGGTACCAACCCGCGATCCGGGGGCCTCAGATCCCAAGCCGGTTCGGCGCTGGAGGAGGGAGAAAGATGGTCGACCCTCCTCGTCGAAGGCGACGATTTCACCATCCACAGCGACGCCATCGGGAAGCGGCAGCAACCTCAACTCGGGAAACATATCCGTCAGATCGAGGCCCCGCCGAGATCGGGCTCTGATACCTCGTGAGTCGCTGGTGACGACCGCTCGATACCCGTCCCATTTGACCTCGAACCACCACTCGGGATCTTCGAAGGCACGGTCCCATCTCGTTGCCAGCATCGGCTCATAGGCCGGGACCATCAGCTGCGGCTCAGTGCCTCTTTGACCAGCCGATTGACCAAAGCACCGTCAAGATCGCCGCCCATTGTCTTCATCAGCTGACCAGTGACCCGTCCCGCTGCCTTCTCGTCACCCGCAACGTTCAACTCGGCGATGGCGTCTTCGACCAATCTCCGAGTCGCGCCCTCGTCGAGCTTCTTCGGCAGCCATCGCGAGAGATAATCGACTTCGAACGCGAGCCGATCGGCCATCTCTGCGCCACGGTCTCCGTAGCTCTCATATTCGATCCGGGCCTTGTCCATCTTCTTCACATAGGAACCGATGACTTTCTGATAAAGCGGATCCCCGCTGTTGCCGGTGAACCCAGGGTCGGCTTTGGCGGTCGCCACCTCTGTTTGGATCTGGCGGATCGCATCGCGGCGTCGAGCGTCGCCGGCTTTGATGGCTGAGGTCAATTCGTTTGCGAGCTCGTCGGCTATGGACATTTCATCTCCGAATCTCGGTAAGTAGGACTGGGTCGTCGGTAATGATGCCCGACACTCCAAGCGAGACCAACCTCTCGGCCTCGGCGACCTCATTGACTGTCCAAACGAACACGTCGACCTCGTAGTCCTCGATCACTTGGTGGACACCGGCGTGGTTGGCCACCAAGGTGTCGTGCCCCGCGTCGAGACAGTGTCGATAAGAGTCGATCAGGTCGTGGTGTCGGGTGAGGACTATCCCAGTCCTCACGTCCTCGAACGAAGATCGAACCCTGCCGACCGACGCCCAGTTGAAGGACGTGACAACGTCACCGGGCCTTGCCCGTTCCGCCGCCTCGAGAGCAAGGCGATGGTCGGGCTCGAAGCCCGGTTGAGATGGATCGTTCTTGACCTCTATCTGGACTGGCTTGCCTGGCAAAGCGGCGATTGCCTCGTCGAGGAGGGCCGGTCGATGCCCCCCACCCAGATCAACTTCGGCGAGTTCGGCCCAAGTGTGTGCGGAAATCAGCACGCCTCCCAGGTCCGGATCATGAGCGCACACGAGCTTTCCGTCAGCGCTACGCCGGACGTCGAGCTCCACTCCGTCAACATGAGGCGCCACCGCGAAGAAACCCGCGAGACTGTTGCCCGGAAACCGAGCCGGCCAGCCCTGATGCCCATATATGACAGGTCTTCGGCTCACGACAGAAAACTGTTTACAACCGCCCGCAGTGCCGTTACCCTTCCCGCCGGAAACCCCCCAAGACCCCGGTTCTCTTCGCTCCGGGGACCCTTGTGAAAAAGATCACAAAGTGAGGACTCCCTTTTGCTGACCACCATCACCACCGACTGGCGCGACATCGCCGCATGCCGCGATTCTGACGCCGCTCTGTTCTTCCCAATCGGAACCACCGGCCCCGCCGTCAAGCAGATCGACGCAGCTATCGCCATCTGCTCGACATGCCCTGTCGCCGAAGACTGTCTCCAGTACGCCCTCGAGACCAACCAAGAGTCCGGGGTGTGGGGCGGATACGCCGAGGATGACCGTCGCCGTTTGCGCAAGCGTTGGCTCGCCGAACGCCGGCGCCGCACCCTCTAGACAGCAGGCGCAAACCCGACCGCGGGCCCGCCTTCGTCCGCCTCGACCTCCACAAAGGCGACCTTCCCTGACGGGATCCCCACCTCGCGTCCCTTGGTGTCGATGAACCACGCCATGCCACCCTCGGTCGCCAGTTCCTGGAGCTCTTTCTTGAGATCCTCGAGACTGTCGATCTCGAGCTCGACGACTTTCGTCGACTCGGCTACGCCGATCTTCACTTTCATGCTGACTCCCTAATCGAACCTGGTCGATCGTAACTCTCTTCAACCGGCACCCATTACGTCATATGTTTGGTGGCATGTGGAGGGAATCGGCCAAATTGGTGACCCTCATCGCGCTAACCGCGATTGCGCTGCTGGGCGCGGTGGCGACAGCCGAGCCCGCGGGAAAGGGGAGCCCCCTGCCGATCAAGGTGGGTCACCTCCCGACCGCCACGGGCTCCGCCATAGTGATAGTCGAAAAGGGCGACCATCTCTGGAGCATCTCCGCTCGCCATCTAACCGAGTCGCGGCCTGGGCCGGCGTCCAATGCAGACATCTCGCCCTATTGGCGATTGGTCGTCGAGGTCAACACCGCACAATTGAAATCTCAGAACCCCGATCTGATCTACCCGGGAGAAGAGATCAAGCTTCCGGCAATCCCGTCCAACGGTTAGCGAACCGCAACAAACTTAGCCACGGCACCGTCGTGGGTGATGGCGTAGATCTCGCCGAAGCCGTCGACGCCGAAGCTGTTGATCTGACCGATGGTCCCCAGCTCCGGAGTGAGATCGGCCTCCTCGGTCACCTGGCCGTCGACAAACCGGAAAGACCGAATCCATTGTGAGCACCAGTCGCTGTAGAAATAGGTGCCACGGAGCTCGGGGATTTCTGATCCCCTATACACCTGGCCACCGGTGATCGAACACCCCTCTTCATGGGTGTAGGTGATAACCGGAGCGGTATAATCGGCGGGATCGCAATCTTGCTTGTGAAAGCAACGGGTGCCTTCCATGTCCGACCACCCGAAGTTGTAGCCGCCGGGATCGATGGAGACGACATCGACCTCCTCCTGGTCGGCATGACCGACGTCGGCGATGTAGACCAGGCGTTCGACATGATCGATGGTGAATCTCCACGGGTTCCGCAGGCCATATGCCCAGACCTCACCGGCGCCTCCGCCGTCGACAAAAGGATTTGTGGCAGGGATCGCGTAGGGATCTCCGCCGTCGACGTCGATTCTGGACACGGCGGCGAACATCGTGTTGGGGTCCTGACCTTGGTCCCTGGAATCTGCTCCATCTCCCATGGAAACCCACAGGTATCCGTCGGGCCCGAAGTTGAGCTGACCCCCGTAATGGCGAATGTCGGTGGCGTCCTCGGGTTGTTCCAGCTCGATCAGGACCTTTTCCGAATCGGCGCGGGCGATATTGGGGTCCGAGGCTGATACGGCGAACTCCGAAAGCTGGCGTCGGCCTCCCTTGTCGGTGTAGTACACGAAGAATCGCCCGTTGGTCCCATACTCTGGATGGAAGGCCAGCCCGAGGAGTCCTTGCTCGATCCCACCTGCAAGCACCCGGTCGGTGATATCGAGAAAGGCAGGCTCCAGCATCTCGCGCCCACTATCGAGAATGCGGATCACTCCGATCCGCTGCGCAACAAAGATGCGATCGTCGCCTGCCGGTGCGGTCAGCACCGTGGGTTGGCGGAAACCCTCGAAAACGGTTTCTAACGCCAGCCCTTGTAGCGGCGGAAGATCGGGCTGCGTGCTTCCGACTGTGGAGGAAGTCGCGACGCCTCCGTCTCCGCCTTCCGTCGTGTCCGGACCCTCGGAGCCATTCCCCCCTGGCTCAGTGGTGGTGGTAGTCGCTCCGGCCTCGGGGGGCGCGGATCCGTCACTTCCCTCGCCGGCGCCACTGTCACGAACGAACAGAAAGACGATCCCAAACACGACAGTTAGGCCGACCACAAGGAGGCGGAGCCGATATTGGGCAGGTGAGACGTCTTGACGATGGCGGGCCGACACGAAGCGGTGAGTGTATTAAGTCCCCACCTGTTAGCTAAGTGTTCTCACCCAGGAAGATGTCGGACACCGACGAGTCCATGAAGATGGCTTGGAGGGCCTCAGCCAGCACAGGAGCGATGCTGAGCACTTGAACGTTGTCAAGGTGAAGGGCGTCCTCCGGCACAGGAAGCGTGTTGGTGACGATCACTTCGTCGATGGGTGCGTTCTTGATGCGATCAATCGCCGGATCTGAGAAGACACCGTGGGTTGCCGCCACTCTGACACTCAGGGCCCCGTATTCACGAACCATCTCTGACGCCTGCACCACTGTGCCGGCGGTGTCGATGATGTCGTCGACTATCACGACATGCTTGTCGCGAACCTTCCCCGCCATCGACAACGCCGACGACACGTTGTGCTCCGTTGGGTCCCGGCGTTTGTAGATGAAGGCAACTGATGCGTCCAAATGCTTGGCATAGCGTTCGGCTCGCTTCACACCTCCCGAGTCGGGAGACAGCACAGCAACCCGGCCACTGATTCGCTCCGACAGGTAGTCGATGATGATGGGGAGAGCGGTGAGATGGTCGAAGGGCTTGGAGATAAAACCCTGAAGCTGGCCAGTGTGTAGATCGACTGAAACGAGCCTGTCCGCACCTGCGGTCATGAACAGGTCACCCACGAGACGTGCCGTGATTGGCTCGCGGGGAAGCACCTTCTTGTCCTGTCTCGAGTAGCCGAAGAAAGGCATAACCGCCGTGATCCTCCGCGCCGAGGCCCGTTTGAGGGCATCGATGGTGATCAGCTGTTCCATGATGTTGTCATTCATGGGAGCGCAATGACTCTGCATCACGAAGCAATCCGAACCGCGCACACTCTCACGTGGTCGGACATAGATCTCCCCGTTGGCGAACGCGGATCGGTCGAGGTTGCCGAGTTGTATCCCGAGGACTTCAGCAACCTCACCGGCAAGAGGCTCATTGGCCCCACCGGTGAAGAGCATCATCCGATTCCTTGAGACGATGTCCACGTCAGTCTTCCGCTTCCCGTTTCGCGGCCCGGCGTCTTTCGCGACGTTCAGAGTAGCCGGGTATTTCCCTCTGCTCCGAACGCTCGAGAGCCAAGGCATCATCACCGACGTCGCGGGTGATCACACTCCCGGCTCCGGTAGTGGCGCGATCGCCGATCCTCACCGGCGCCACCAACATCGTGTCCGAACCCACGAAAGCCTCTTCACCGATCTCGGTCTTGTGTTTTTCGACACCGTCGTAGTTGACGGTGACCGCGCCTGCTCCGATATTCGAACGCGGCCCAACACTCACGTCACCTAGATAGGCGAGATGGTTGGCCTTGCTCCCCTCCCCCATCAAGGCGTTCTTGGTCTCCACAAAAGTGCCGAGCTTGGCGCCGTCTTCGAGAACGGATCCGGGTCGCAACGAGGCATAAGGCCCAACCTCGCACCCCTCCCCGATGGTGGCCTCCCTCAAAACTGCATACCAAACGGTCGAGCCCGCTCCGACCGTCGAATCCACGATGGTCACGTCGGGGCCAACCCTGGCGCCTGCCCTGATGACAGTTCCACCCTGAAGATGTGAGCCCGGGTAGATCCTCGCTCCAGGCTCCACCACGACCCCCGGCTCGATGTAGGTGCACTCGGGGTCGAGGATCCAGACACCGGAATCAATGAGTTCGGCCGCGGTACGCCTCTGCAGAAGCCGCTCTGCCTCGGCAAGCTGATCCTGAGAATTGATGCCAACCACCTCCTCGGGTGAAGCCGGCACGGGCTCAACACGATCCCCGCGCCCCACGAGTATGCCAACAACGTCCGTGAGATAGAACTCGCCTTGAGCGTTGGCCGGCGTCAACTCGGCCAAGGCCCCCATCAGCTCGCCTGCAGCGAACGCGTAGGCGCCGGCGTTGATCTCGGTGACACCCCGCTGCTCCTCGGTGCAGTCCTTTTCCTCGACGATCGAGACAACGGCTCCGGACTCATTACGAATGACACGCCCGTAGCCGGTGGGATCTTCGAAATCGGCGGTCACCAACATGGCGGCGACATCGTCTGGCCTCATGGCGAGGCGACCGATGAGCCCGGGCGTCACCAGGGGCATGTCGCCGTACAGGACCAGAATCGTGTCCGATGCCGGGACACTCCCCAGCACCTCCAAGGCCACTGAGACTGCGTGGCCGGTGCCCAACTGTTGCTCTTGCAGAGCCACGCCAGTCCCGGGTGGAAGAAGATCCTCAATGGTCTCGGCCCCGTGGCCCACGACGACCACCACCGAGTCGACAGAAGCTGCGTTCACCGCGTCAAGGACCCAATTGAGAAGCGGCCTGCCCGCAGCCGAATGGGCGACCTTGGGAAGGGCAGACAACATCCTCTTCCCTTGGCCCGCGGCCAGGACAATGGCGTGAGTCGACAAGTTGATGCCCTTCGCTGGACGACGCTGGGGGGGCAGGATTCGAACCCGCTCTGGCAGGACCAAAACCTGCAGTGCTACCTATTACACCACCCCCCAAAATGGCGGGTTGCGCGCCAAACACAGGTTAACGGTTGGAGTGTTGAACACCGCTCTGGCCCGGCTTACATGCCGTCTCCATTGTGGTGTGGTGTGATGGGTAGGCACACCAGCGTTGCGGGGTCCTGCCACGGAACCGCGCCACGAACAATGAGACCAGGTGCAGGGTCGATGGTCACTCCACGAATCCACCGCATCCCTCCCCTCCCCCGGAGGCACCCTCAGTCTGATTCAGAATCCGCGGGCTCCTCAGCCACGCCACGGGGACGGAGCTCAACACCGATCGCAGCGCGCACTCCGGGAACCGCTTGTGCTGCGTCCTCAGCCTCGCCCACGTCAGCAAAGAACCCAAAGCAGGCGGGTCCGGAACCGGTCATCAACACCGGCTGACCCCACAACTCGCGGACATCAGCCATGAAGTCGCCCAGCGAGGGCGAAAGACCCAATGACGCCGGCAGCAAGTCGTTGCGGACCGGCATCGAGTCGCGTAGCGGGGGTGGCAGGTACCCCGTGGACACAACCTCCCCCTCGGGACCATCCATGTCGTCCCAGCGGGCATATACGTTGTGTGTCGAGAGATGGATATCGGGGACAACTACGGCCAAGGAAAAGCCGTCGAGCGGCGAGACCCTCGCCAGCTGCTCGCCCCGTCCGGACATGAGTTGGGTGCCACCGTCGAGAAAGAACGGAACATCGGCTCCGAGGCCAACAGCGTTGCTCGCTACCTTCCGCCGATCTCCACCAAACTTGGAAGCCGCCGTCAGAGCGGCTGCCGCGTCTGAACTTCCGCCACCTAGGCCCGCCTCGATCGGTATCACCTTCTCCAACAACACTTTGACCCGCCTGACTCCCATGGCTTCGAATGCTCGGTCGACGAGATTGTCCGCTAGGTCGAGGTCGGCACCCTCGATCTCCAGACTCCACAAGTCGGCGGCCTCCACCTCGAGCCGATCGCACCATTCCACCGTCTGCACCAGCGACTGGAGTGGGTGAAAACCATCTTCGGCGCGATGGCTCACGTGGAGGGCGAGGTTCACTTTGGCCGGTGCGCTGAAGACTCTCATCCCGCCGCAATCCGCAGGTAGTCGGCGGGTGATAGCTCCTCGGCACGCCGCGTCGGGTCGATGCCGGCATGCCTGAGAACCCCCAATGGATCGTCGAATCGATCTGCCAATGATCTACGGACCATCTTGCGGCGCTGATTGAACGCAGCTGCCGCGATTCCGACTGCGCGGTCCGCCAGGGGCGGAGCCGGAACCCGAACCATGCTCACCACGGCCGATCCCACCTTCGGGGGCGGCACAAAGACCTGTGGGGGGACCTCGAATTCGAGCTTGGCTCGCGAATGAATCCCGGCGATCACTGACGGGAGGCCGTACGCCGGAGCACCCACACCGGCGACCAGCCGTTCAGCCACCTCCTTCTGCACCATCACCACGAGAAGCTCGATCCGTTGCACTTTGCGAAGAATGTCGAGGACCAGCCGGGTGCCGATGTTGTAAGGAAGGTTGGACACGAGAACCCACGGTCCTTCGCCCAGATCACGATCGAGATCCGAGGCGGACGCGTCCTCGAACCGCAACTCCACCGTCAGACCTGCCGTCGCCTCTTCGAGCACCGGCTCGAGCCCTCGGTCCACTTCGAAAGCGACGACGTGCGCACCAGCCTCGACAAGAGCCCTCGTGAGCGTACCGGTACCGGCTCCTACTTCCACGACCTGGGATCCGGCGCTCACGCCGGCAATACGGACAATTTTTCTGGTGATATTGGGATCGGCCAGGAAGTGCTGACCCAGATGCTGGCGGGGACTCAGACCATGGGCCTGGAGCAATGCCAGGATCTCCGACCGAGTTTGGGCAGTCATCGGCGGAAGACTCGCGTTGCGTTTTCCGTGGTCACCCGAGCGACATCCTGCGGATCCATGCTCCACACCTCGGCCAGCGCGGCCCCGTTGTAAGCCACCCAGGCCGGCTCGTTCCGGGAACCACGATGTGGCGGCGGAGCCAGGTAGGGCGTGTCGGTTTCGACCAAAGCGCGTTCGGGAGGGACCAGCTTTGCACCGAGCCTCACTGTCTCACCGGTTTCGAAAGCAACGGGCCCGGCGTACGAAAAAGTCACACCCAAGTCGAGAAAACGTCGCGTCCACTTGGTCCCGCCGGTCCAGCAATGCAGAACCGCCAAATCACCTGCGTTCATTTCGGACAGGACCTCGAACACTGCAGCAAACGCGTCCCTGCAATGAACGACGGCCGGCTTTTTTAGCTGCTTTGCCAGCTCGATCTGGTCCCGGAATGAGCCCATCTGAGCGTCGCGATCCGCGAGATTCCGATAGAAGTCCAGTCCCGTCTCGCCAATGGCCGCCGCGCTCTCGGCCAGCCGGGCAATCTCCGCCTTTTGCTGCTCCCATGAGTCGGCCTCGTGTGGATGGAGGCCCACGGTTGCCAATACCTGGTCGCGGTGGCTGGAGGCGAGTTCGAGCGCTCTCCGGGAGGATCGAGCGTCAACACCAGGCACCACGACCCACGACACCTCAGCTGCCCTGTCCAGAAGCTGCGCCGGGTCACGGTCGTCGAGCTGAAGATGGCAATGAGTGTCAACCCACATCTCTGGTGGACGCTAACGGCCTGGCGTGCCCGACATGGCCGTTGACATCACGGGTAGTGTCGCCGGCAGGCCCTAAGACCATGGATTCAGGAATCGCCAGAAAGATCGACGACCTGGGAAGGATCGTCATTCCCGCGGAGACGCGGCGGCTCTTCAACATCAGGGAAGGCGACCACCTGCTCATCTCGGTGGAGTCGGGGGCCATCGTGATCCGGAAAATGACTGACACCTGCACGTTCTGTGGCTCGACGGCTCAAGTCACGGTCTTCAAAGGAAAAGGTGTCTGTGCCTCTTGCCAAGGTCAGCTTCAACCCTGACCGATGAGCTCGTTGTAGACATCTCGCCGCGAGGCACCGGTCAGCTCAGCGACCGTGCGCGCGGCCCGCGATATCGTTTCTCCGTCCGCGACCAACCGCCGTGCCATCTCCACCGCCTCTCCGGTGTCAACTCGCTCCTCCGAGCCAGGGCCAAGGACCACGGTGATCTCGCCTTTGACTTCGGTACCGGCAAAGTGCTCTGCCGCCCCCGCAAGCGGTCCCGACCACGAGTCCTCGTGGAGCTTGGTCAACTCTCGGAGAATCGTCACCGGGCGGTCCGCCTGATCAGCGGCCAGATCGGCAAGGTCCGCCGCAATTCGATTGGGGCTGGCAAAGACCACGGTCACCCGCGGATCCCGGGCGATCGCGGCGAGCCGGACAACCCTCTCGGCGCCCTTGCGCGGCAGGAACCCCTCGAACACGAATCTGTCGGCCCCGTACCCGGCGAGAGCGAGCGCCGCCGTGACGGCCGAGGGCCCTGGAACGACATGAATCGGGTACCCCTCGGCTCGCGCCGATTGAATAGCAAGGCTTCCCGGGTCCGAGACGGTGGGCATTCCCGCGTCGGAGACCAGTGCCACAACCCGACCGTCGGCGAGATCCCGAAGCAACTCCTCAGTGCGTGATCGCTCGTTGCCAACAAACAAGGAACGAGTCGGCGTGCTCAAACCGAGATGCGAAAGAAGCTTCCTCGTTCTGCGTGTGTCCTCGCAATAGATGATGTCGGCTGCGCCAAGCGCGGACCGGAGCCGATCACTGGTGTCACCCAGGTTCCCGATTGGTGTTGCGCACACCACCAGGCCGGCGTCAATCATTTCGCACCCGAAGCACCGAGCCTGTGGCGGGCCGTTCGCTTTCGGCAGCCAGCTCCAAAATGCGCTTGGCGCGGCGCAGCCAGACAACCCGGTTGGGCTTTACAACCCGGCTTTCGAGCACGCGTCCAACACCGTCGAGGCCTACTACAGCAATCGACCTCCCCATGCCGAGCGTGTGGATCGAGGCCGCATCGATGAGCAGGGCACGACCCACCGCGTCGGACCTCATCCCGACGAGACGATCCCGGAAGCGCCGGGCATGCATCGCTGGTACAGGGCCGAACCCATCACCTGATATCACCACAGGAACCACATCGCGACGATATGTGAAGACGGCGCCGTTGGGAAGCGGGCTAAAGGCCCTCGACCGCGGCGAGGAGGCTCTCACCCACCCCAGTCTCATCAGCGGCGATGAAGAACAGTGTGCCGTCGAACGCTTCCACCCACACCCAATCTTCGTCGGGGACCGAGGTTCGAGCGAAACTCAGGAGAGCCTGTTCCAGTTCCAGCAAGTCCTCTTCGGTATCACCCTGGTAGCCAATGAGGAGGGCTGCGTTAGTTCCATCAAACCATTGGTAGTAGGAGTCACCACCCCAGCCGTTGGCCGCTTCCAAACCGGTCTCCTCGCCGAGAACTTGGTCCAGCATCGCGCGAAAACCAAATTCCCCCCATACCGAGTTGTACTCCAGGCTGTATCCCGGTAGCTCGATCTCGGGAAGAGCAACCTCGACGGGGAGATCGCGGCCGTAGTCGCTGGGAGTCATGATCTGCTCGGTCGACGCAGGGAAATCGGGGAATTCCGCATATGCCTGGTTGACGGCCTCCCATCCTGAGACCGATTCGAGTCTGTCCACAAAACCCAGGCCGGAGTCGTAAGGAAAGAGAAGCGAGTCCTGCATGAAGGGCGGTGCCGCATTCAGCGCGGGAGTCTCGAGCTCAACATCTCCCCAATCAACGTTCCCAGCTCTTCGAACGAGAGTGTCTGCAGGTACTTGAACTCAACGTGCTGGGCATCGCCCTCGATCAACGCCCGATAGGCGGCGAGCTGGTCGAACTCAGACTCCTCGATCAGCCGAGTCATGACGCCGTGGTACTCGAAATGGGCGTCGGTGAGAGCGTGGGTCAGCTCGTGCACCATCGTCGCCCTTTGTGTTGCAGTGAACCCCTGAGTCGAGACGGGAACCACCATCTCCCCCGTCTCTCCGTCATAGAACCCAAGGGCCTGCTCGGTGTACAGCGCCTCGAGCATCTCGGTCAGGTCATCGGTGGGCTCGAGCAGGCCGAGCAATTTGTACAAGGCGTCATCGGCCGGAAAATCCTCCGCCTCCTCGGCGATCAACTCGTTGATGCGCTGGTCCAACTCGGCTTCGGTGACGAGAGTTATCAGCGGGGGCTCCTCGAACCGAAGCTCCCTGATCTCCTCCGTGAGCCGAATCAGTTCGAGGAGCTCGATTTGGACCGAAGCCGGGAGGTCTTCAACCCCAGGCAGCTCGGTCCAGCCCGGATCGCCTGCAGTAGTGGATGTTGACCGGTGCGCTTCCGTCGTCGACGTCCCACCCGCGGTGGTCGTGGTGGATTCGCTACTCCCGACACACGCCGCAATTAGCAGCAGAAACAAACAGAGTGGGATGAGACGACGGAGCATGGGCTGGTCAGGTTATCGGCAGACGACCGATATCCCTGATGGCGCGGTCGCCATCGTCCCGCTACGAGGCACCAACTCCTAGCGAATCCTTTAGGGTCTGTGGTGATGGAAGACATGGCGCAAGAAGAGGCAGCGCAGCTGCCCCACGGGGCCGATGACCCCACCCGACTTGGCACCCCGGCGGGCGCGGACAACTACAACTCGAAGGGACGTTTGAAGAAGAAATACTACGAGTCCGAGCTCGCCCGTATCCAGGAGGAGTTGGTCAAGCTCCAGTACTGGGTTGTGGAGACCGGGACCCGAGCTTTGATCATTTTCGAGGGCCGCGGGTCGGCGGGGAAGGGCGGCGTGATCAAGAGAATCACGGAGCGGACCAGCCCCCGACACGTCAAAGTCGTCGCCCTGCCCAAGCCAACCGAGCGTGAGAAGACGCAGTGGTACTTCCAGCGTTACGTGGCTCATCTACCGGCGGCCGGTGAGATAGTCCTGTTCGATCGCAGTTGGTACAACAGATCCAACGTCGAATGGGTAATGGGCTTCTGCACCGAGGCCGAGCACCAGGAGTTCCTTCGCACCTGCTCCGAGTTCGAGAGAATGCTGGTGAGGTCGGGAATCCGGCTTCTCAAGTACTGGTTCTCGGTGAGCTGGAGCGAGCAACGTCGACGATTCGAGTCTCGAAACCAAGAGCCGTTGAAACGGTGGAAGCTATCGGATATGGATCTCGAAGAGCACCGACTCTATGTCCGCTACTCCGAGGCCAAGGACATCACTTTTCAATACACCGACACCAAGCAAGCGCCCTGGTATGTCGTGCCGTCGGACGACAAGAGAACTGCGCGTCTCAACTGCATGAGCCACATTCTGGGGCAGTTCGAATACGCCGACATGGTCCCCAATCCAGTCGTGCTGCCGGAACGCGAGGACATCCCCTACATTCGGCCGCCCATCACCGAACAGACCTTCGTGCCCGCCAAATACTGACCTCGCCGGCTCGGAAGGGCTTCTAACCGCCCACCAAGCCGGTGCCGTCAGTTGATTGTTCTCAAATACGCGGTGACGTCGAGAAGGTCCTCTTCGGTCAGAGCCGGATTGCCACCTTTGGGCGGCATATCAACCCCTGTCGTGTTGTCGGGATCTCCGGCCGAACGTCCCACTTCGAGGAACGCGACGAGCTCGGCATCGGTCAGCCCTGCGATGAATGTGTTGTCGACGAGTGCCGGGCCCAATCCCTCGAGTCCTTCCGCTTCCGGGCCGTGACACGACGAGCAGGTGCTGGTGAAGACTTGCTCTCCGGCCGTTGCATCTCCCGCAGGTGGGGCCTCAGTGCCCCCGCCATCACCCCCGTCGGAGTCGCCACCCCCGCAGGCTGCCATCGCTAATGCGAGGACCGCCACCCAAGCCATGCCTCTTCTCATCTCACCTTCCTTTCATTCGTGGTCCATCGTGGTCTCGGTTCCGTGGTCGTGATCCATCTCCTGGCCCTGGTCCATCTCCTCGTCATGGTCCATCTCCTCGTCGTGATGGTGACCCAGCAAACCCTCGTTCACCGGGAGCTGCACAGCGGTCACCCAATCGATCACCTCACCGCCGAGAGATTCGGCCATCGATTGTGCCCGAGTCTCGTCGCCGAAAGCGAGGATTCCGTGACCCATGGGTGAGGCCACTCCCAGCGTCGGGACATAGAAGGCGTCTGGAGCATCGAGCCACTCTTCTGTCTCGAAGTCGTGCACCCACACCCTGGCGTCGTCTAGCTCACCGGTCTCCCGACCGTGGATGATGAGGCCGCCGAGGTCGTCGAAAGTCTTCTCAGTGCCGTCGTCGAGGGCATAGGCGGCTGCGAACCGAGGGTCGTCGATGACCATCCCGCACTCGATGCAGATGTCTCTTCCGTAGTTGATCTCAGGTGGGCTGGAGACGCCGTCGCCTCCGCAGGCCGAAAGGAGGGCGAACCAGAGCAAAACGGCAACCAGCCTCCTCATACATCACTCCCTGATTTGAAACGCCACCACGCAGCCGTAACTGGCAACGCGATCCAGAGCAGAAGCAGCCCGGTGAGGGTTGGCAGCAGGGAATCGCCGAGCGTGTCAACCGCATAGATCCCGGCCGGCCCCAGCGTGTCGAGAGAGCCGGAGAAAGCGGTGAGAGCTGTCAGACGAAAAGCCTCAACGGGGTTCAGCAATGCCACGCCCAACAGCAGGTTGGGCGACATGTTGGTCGCGGCTGCCGTGCCCATCAGCCCCAGATCGCCTATGAACACCAGAACCAGCCAGACGAAGACGGCCACTCCGAGCGCCGCGCCAGTCTTTTGTGTATATGTCGAGATGAGCATGCCCAGGCCGAGCATTGCGATGGCCAGAAGCCAGGAAACCAGGGCGATCCATGTGAACGTTCCGGCACCGGAAGAGACCCCCCGCGTGGCGGTTAGAATCCCGGCCAGCCCGAACCCGGCTCCAGTGGCGATCGCCAGCGACGCTGCCAGGCCTAGATAAGTGCCCCAGAACGCCTCTGTCCTGCTGACAGGATGGCTCATCAGAAATCGGAGCGCCCCCGTCTCTCGTGGACCTGCGATGGCCAACGCACCCAACGTGAGACCCATCAGGGGCACGACGATCTGGACCAGAGTGACAAGGGACGCCGCCGTTCGACCGAAGCCAGAATGTCCGTCGATTGAGCTGTCGGGCAAAGCAACCATCACCAGCACTGCGGCCAGGCCCATGAAGGCGACCGCCCACATCCAGAACCATCGACTCCCCACCGTGGCTTTGAGCTCGCGCCGGGCGATGGTCCAGATGATCCCGGCATCGGGGCGCTCAGTGACTTGGGTGACAAGGGCGGTCAACGCCAGACCTCCAGGTCCTCGATGGAGATGCCGGCCTCCTGAAGCACTGAGACGGCTTTGCCTTTCTGCTGCGCCGACACCTCAACCAGAACCCCTCTGGAGTTCTGTTGTGCCTTGAAGCCGGCATCCTCCAGGGCGGCGATTGCGCGAGGGACACTCAGCCGATCGGTGATCAGATGCAGCCAAGCCCTGAGCCCGAGGTTCTCCGCCAGCTCCGTGGGCGCACATTCGGTGACCTTCTTTCCGTCTTCCATGGCTATGACGCGATCAACCAGCATCCCCACTTCCTCCATGTGGTGGGACGTGACGAGAAGCGTGCGGCCCTCGTGTCGAAGTCCTTCGAGGAGGCGAACCGCTGCATCACGTGCAGCCGCATCGAGGTTGGAGGTCGGCTCGTCCAGCAGAAGAATCGGAGGATCTGGGAGCAAGGCGGCAGCGATGCCCAGCCGTTGCTTCAGCCCTCCTGAGAGCTCCCTCACCAGTTTGTCGCCATGCGGTGCGATTCCAATCATCTCAGCGACCTCGTCGACGCGCTCAGTGGTGACGCCGCGGAGCGATGCGGAGTAGTCGAGGAGATCGACGACTTTCATGTCGTCGTAGAACGAGAGCTCCTGTGGAACGTAACCCATGAGACTTCTGGCCGCCTTGCCGTTGCGATGAGCGTCGAGACCCTCAACCTCGATCACCCCCTTATATGACACCAGACCCAACAGGCACCGAATGACTGTGGTCTTGCCGGCCCCGTTCGGCCCCCAGAGCGCCACGGATGCGCCGCGCTCCACGGTCATCGAGAAGTCATCGACCACTATGGCCCGGCGGTAGGCCTTGGTCAGATTCGTCACTTCGATCATGTGCTGAGCCTCCGACTTGGGATTCGGGAGGATTTGAGAATCGCCGCCGCCATAAGAAGCATTGTCGAGGCAGCCAGGGCCGTCGGCACCACGGATCCTCCGGCATCGACCTGGACGGCGGTCGGAACATCGGGAGTACTCATCAATGGAGCGGTGTCCACCACTTTCGGCCGAGGACGGAAGACCGGAAACATGTGCGCCGCCAGGTCCACCGCCTTCGACGCAGGCGTCTCGTCGAAGAATTGAAGATTGGGGTTGTTGTCGGTCAGCGTCGAGTAGAGATCGACGAGTCGATACGGAATGTCGCCGACACCGTCTCTGTCGGCGTCGTAGCCGGCGAAGTCACTCCAGTAGTTTCCCCGTCCCCCGACGGTCCAGATGTTGCCTTCGAAGACCCCTTTGCCCTGGACTCCAACTTGTTCACCATTGTCGACAAAGGCGTTGTTGGTGAACACGTTGCCGTTCACGGATGGGAGGAAGCCGGCGCCCACGTCGTTGTAAGCGAAGAGATTGTCGGCGAACAGGTGCTCAACCCCAGGAGTGGCCGGGGAGTTGTCGAAATAGACGCCAATTCGGTTGCCGATGAACCTGTTGCCAATGGCCTCCACATGGTCCATGTCCTTGAGCCCGATCCCGTAGCCAGATGGCCCCTGACTCCCGGCGATCAAGTTGTCCCTCATGGTCAGGTTGAAGCTGTACATGAGGAACCCGCCGACACTGTTCCCAGAAAGGTGGTTCCGCTCCATGAGGATCCCATCGGAGTACATCGAGTGGATGCCGTACCGCCCGTCTGAAATCCGGTTGTCGCGCATCACCACGTCGTTGGAGAACCAGATCACCGTGTCCCGGCCACCCTCGACGGTGTTGCCCTCGATCAAGGTCCGCGAGCTCTCCCAAAGGCGTATCCCATCACCTCTGCGGCCCAACTCGAGGTCCATCGCCCCAACGAGATTGTCGGCCACCACGGAGTCCTCGCCACGTCGGAGGAATATCCCAAACAAGACGTTCTCGAGCTGGTTGCCGACGATCGTCGCTCTGGGAGCGTTCCCTGATATCCCTGCGTTTTCCTGGTCGAGTGAGTCACCTGTGTTGATCACTCTCAGCCCCGTGATGGTCACGTCCGGTGCGTTGATGGTGATCACGTTGCCGACTCCTTGGCCATCGACTACTGGCCAACCCTCCCCACGGATCTCCATCGGCTTATCTATTACCACTGGCCCCAAGTACGTGCCGGACTCCAAAGAGAGAACACCGCCCGCCTCCGTGGCATCGATCAACTCCTGCAGCCCGACGTCGGCCCTGACTGGCGATGGAACGGCCAGCAGCGCCACGACCAGCGAGAGAAAGACGGTGGATCTGAGAAGACCCATATCAGTCGGGCTCCTGCATCGAGTCGATCAACGGCTTGTATGCCCGACGGTGCAGCACCAGTGCCCATGCGATCACCCCCGACGCGGCGATGGCCAGTAGCAGTCCAAGGCCGGGAAGCGCCAACGTTTCGAACTGGGCGATCTTGGCCGGCCCGAAGATCGGCGGAGTGAACTCCCCGACAGCAGCCGCCAATGGAGCCAACGGGTCCAGGTTGTGGCCGAAGTCGTAGAGCCAGTACTGCATGTCGATGAGAAAGATCAATGGGAATAGGAGGGCGGGAAGTGTCATCACCAAGACCCAACGGCTATGGATCACCACCGCGGCCACGAGCAGCGCGGCGAGCCCGACGATCCCCACGATGGCGATGGACCGCTCGAAGACGGCGGCGTCATCGAAAGATCCCAGCCCCACGTAGTGGTTCAGACCTTCCAATTCGCCGACATCGCCTTCGAGACGGTTCACATACGCGGTCACGGTCAGCCCGTCCGGGAACTGGGGTGCATCCAGGTTCAACACCCAGTACGGGAGCAAGAGCGAGGCGAGGAGCAGAGCCGCCGATACGATCAGAAGCCGGGTCGGCCTCCGATATAGCTCGGCGTGCTCCGCCATCTCCTCCTTCGAGACCCTCGGCCCCAGTACCCGGTTCAGGACTGACACGCTGCCGACTTCCCCTAGGAGCTCGGCTCGACCAGGAAGTACCCGGCCATCTCTAGATGCAGCGCCGAGCAGAACTCGGAGCAGTAGAACGGGTACACCCCGCTCTGTGTCGCATCGAACTCGACGGTCCCGGTCTCGCCTGGCTCCAGGCTGATGTTGATGTTGTATCCAGGCAGCGCGAACCCATGCGTCGCGTCGAACGACGTGTCCACGTTGGTGATGTGCCAGATCACGTGGTCGCCCTGTTGAATCTCGACGCGGTCAGGTGTGTAGTGCGACCGGACCGCGGTCATCCAGATCTCAACAGTGTCTCCGTTCCGCTCCACTCGCTCATTGCCGACCTGCGGCGCATCCGGATCAACCGTCATCGTCGCCGGGTCGAAGCCGATCTCGGGATACACCTCCCACGGCGCCAGCTTGTCTGCCTTGATCATCTGCGCGTAGTGGGGCTCTCCCCAACCGATCGGCATATCGTAGAGCAGCTGCATGCCGGCGTTCTCATTGGCGTCGACAGGCTTGCTGATGTCGATCAACTGGAAATTCTGCGGGAGCAGCGGCCCCGGCGGCAGGAATCGATCGATTGACCACTTGTTGAGCGCCACCAGCCAGTCACCGTCAGGGCTGACCGTGTCACCTTCCGCGGTCAGCAAGTGACCGATGTTGTAATGGACGCCAATCGTCCCATCGAGCTTCCACTCATCCTGATATGGGGGTCCAAGACTCCAGCGAGCCACGGCGGAGTCCAAGAACAATGACGTGTAGGCGTAGCCCTCGTCATCGAACTGGGTATGCAATGGGCCTAGGCCCACTTCCACCTGCGCTTCCAGCGTCGCGTCAAAGTCGAGAACCGGGACTCCGTATTGGTCCGGCTCCCAATTCTGGTCGGCGATCGCCTGCTGGATCTTGGCGAACGAGTAGACCGTCACATGCGGGTCGAGCTTGCCGGAGACGACCAAATAGTCGCCGCCAGGCGCCACATCCACGCCGTGGGGGCTCTTGGGCTCGGGAATGAAGTAGAGCAGGCCCTCGTCAATTGAGGTCTGCAATGGGATCATCGTGAACCCGTTCACTTCCTCGGTTGCTCCCGAAGCCGCCACCTCGGCAGCCGCGTCGAGATCGATCACGTGCATGTAATCGTTCTCACGTGCTGAAGCCCCGGCCTCGAACGGCTCGCCGCTCTTGTCCAGCCCTTCCCCGGTGGCCAACTCGGTGTTGAACGAGTTGCAGAAGACCCATCCCTCTGACACCAGCTTCCCTGCGTCGCAGAGGTCCTGCCAGTAGGGCGGCATTTCCATTGCGAAGGAGGCGTCCTCGTCGATGCGACCGCTATCGCGATCGAACTTCCAGAACGTGACCATCCCCTTGTAGTCGGACTCGTAGTCCGAGATCGGGGCGTACTCCCACCCGTTCGGAGTGGCGTACTGGCCGCCTTCGATGATCCAATCCGTGTTCGGGGTGACCATGGTCCCACCGTGGTCATTGATTGCGACTGGGTTCTTCACTATCTGCTTCGTTTCGAAGTCCCGTAGGTCAATCACCGCGACCCGGGCGTTGGCCTTGTCATTGATGAAGACGAACTGCCCGTCGTACTCACCTTCCGTCTCGGACAGAGCCGGATGGTGGGTATCGGCCCAGCGGACCTCTCGCCCGTCTACATCCCCGGCGGCGAGGACTTCCATGGTCGCCTCGTTGCCGTAGCCCCATCCTTGCCATGGTTCGGGGGTGAAGACACCGACCGTCTTCAACAGACGCATCGAGGGCACACCAATTATGTGAAGTTGCCCCGAATGACCTCCCGAGGAGAAGATGACGTAATCGTCATGCTCTCCCGATGGCTTGTAGGTCATCAGAGCGGCAACGACGTCATCATCCGTAAGTCCCCTGTCCTCGATGACGTCCCCATATGAGTTGCTGTCACCGGAAGTGCAGCTGCTCAGTATCAAGGCAAAGACCGCCAGCAGTGCCACACCGACGAAAATGACCCGATTTCGCCGTCGTGGCGTCACCGAATCTCGTGCCATCCCTATTCTCCTTTCCTAGGAGCCGGCGCAAACGTCGATTCCACCGACGTCGCGCCGAGCTCTGCCAAAAGAGCGCCCCTTGCCCTCACCCAGGAGTTATGCATTGCGCATGACTCCAAAACGGGGCAGGGGGCGCCCCTCAATACACATTTGGTCTGGTCCGGCGGGCCTTCCACAGCTTCGATCACATCGAGAACCGAGATCTGACCCAGATCGCCGGCCAGCCGATATCCGCCTCCGGGTCCGGGTATCCCCACGATCCAGCCCTTCGCCGTCAAGGGTTCGAGAATCTGGGGGAGGTAGTTGATCGTTGTTCCTATCTCGCTGGCGAGAACACTGCCTTTTGCCTTGTCCCCGCCGCGTAACCCGCCCAGCGCCTTCAACGCGAGATCGGTTCGTCGGGTCATTTCGAGACGCATAAACCACCGGAGCCCTTCGCATGCCCAGAGTCACTTAGTCAACAGCTAAGGAATAGGGACTTTGGTCCCAAAAGGATCTGCTGGTATCGCGTTCCGGGCCGGCCCGCTGAGGTGGGTGCATCCGGGTCAAATCGCGATCTCCGATAACGTTTTCACCATGAACGCAGTGGAAATCGCCAGGTGGAGTGAGGTCGAAGAGCGAAAACCAGTCGGGGCGTTGGTTGGAAACGTCGATCTCGTGATCATCAGGTGGGACGACAATCATTCAGTGCTCTACGGCCGCTGTCTCCATCGCGGGGCTCTTCTCGCCGACGGCCACATCGACGGCATCAACCTGATTTGTGGTGTCCACAATTGGGACTACGTGTTCATGACGGGCGTTTCCTCGTACAACAACGAGGAGCGACTCAAGAAGTTCTCCTCTTGGGTAGATGGGGATTCTCTGATGGTCGATGCCGACGAGATCGACCTCTGGGAAAAGGAGCACCCTCAGCCCTACCAGAGGCTCGCCTATCAGGGCGCCTACCAGGACCCCCACGGCACGCCAGAAGAGCCACACGTCGGTCTGATCCGGCGCCTTGCCAATGAGGGTCTCGAGTATCTGGGTCACCACGGGCCGATCGCGTCGATGGGCGTGCCCCGAGACGAGCTCCCTCACTGGGATGACATTCAGTTCCTGACAGCGCAGCTCGCCAAGCGACCTCTGCTCGACGGCGCTCCTGTGGGGACCGGCGTGGTGATCGGGACCGAGGCTCGCAAACCCCTCGCTCTCGAAATCCCTCTCTTCGTTTCCGACATGAGCTTCGGCGCTCTGTCGCTGGAGGCAAAGGTTGCGCTGGCCCGCGGAGCGGAGTTGGCCGGAACCGGAATCGCCTCAGGTGAGGGAGGAATGCTCCCCGAGGAGCAGGCAGAGAACTCCAGGTACTTCTATGAGTATGCGTCGGGCAAGTTCGGCTTCAGCTGGGACAAGCTCGACATGGTCCAGGCCTTTCACTTCAAGCTCGGACAAGGCGCCAAGACCGGGACGGGCGGTCACCTCCCAGCGGCAAAAGTTACGGAGAAGATCGCTCAAGTCCGCGGGCTGGAGCCTGGACAAGACGCCATCTCCCCATCGACCTTCGAAGACTTCAATAGCATCCAAGACTTCAAGGATTTCGCCACCGAGGTGAAGGCCCGTACCGGCGGGATCCCGATAGGCGTGAAGATGTCCGCTCAGCACATCGAGGCCGACCTGAACGCGGCCTTCGAGATTGGTGTCGACTACGTGATTCTGGACGGGCGGGGCGGTGGCACCGGGGCGGCTCCGGTGCTCTTCCGGGATCACATCTCAGTGCCGACGATCCCTGCGCTGGTCCGGGCGAGGCGCCACACCGATCGCTCTGGATACAAACAGGTCACCCTCGTCGTCACTGGCGGTCTGAGAACTCACACCGACTTTGTGAAGGCGTTGGCGCTGGGCGCCGACGCCGTGGCCGTCTCCAATTCGGCCATGCAGGCGATCGGATGCATCGGGATGCGGGCGTGCTCAACCAACAACTGCCCAGTCGGCATCGCCACACAGAAAGAACACCTGAGGGCCCGACTCCCGGTCGACGAGGCCGCGGAGCGACTCGCTCGGTATTTCGAAGCGACGGTCGCATTGATGCAGGTCTTGGCCCGAGCCATGGGCCACTCCCATCTCAACCAGTTCTCGATCGACGACCTCACGACCTTCAAACGGGAAATGGCCCACCTCACAGGCATCAGCTACGGGGGTATCGACTCAGGCTGATCCCCTCCAACCCGGGCAATCGCCTTGTTGACCGGGCGGCGCGGCCTGTGAGGATCAGCGCACCAAGCCCTCGATCATGCTTCCTCCAGGCATCGTGTGATGGCTGCCCAAACTCGAATACGTGGCGGGAAGGTGCATGAATTTCGAGTAGGTGCGAATAGTCCAGGACACAGGTCCCCGGAAGTAATACGCCTCAGGCGCCGCCACCTTGTCGATGTTGGCCTTGTATTTCTCGGCCGTGCCCTTGGTCAGATGGAATTTGAGCTCACTGGTATCGGCGAATGTCTCGTGGATCACCAGTGCCTTCTCATTGACGGCCCGATAGGTCTCGAATCGAACCATGCCTTCTTCGAGGGTGAAGGCTTCCGTCCCTACGGTTTGCCACCAATGCTCGAGTTCGTCGAGCAGTGCCTCATCATCAGAATGACATGTCCATTTCGCCGTGACCATGATTGCGCTCGCAAGGTCGGGGCGCGCGTAGTCCTCTTTGACGAACCCGAACAGATGCTCACCGAAGACCACAGGCACCCCGAGGCGACCGAACACACCCTTTATCGAATCGGGTACCTGGACACCGCGCACCATGTGAAGCTCAGGCTTGGCAACCGAGGTCAAAGCCGAGACATGCTCCGCAGCAGTGGTCGAGAAGTAGTTCTCGAGCGCCTCGGCGTCCCTGAACACGTGGTGGACTAAGACAGCTTCCTCTCCCACTGGGTGGTTGATCTCGGTGGAAAGTACCCCGGGATGCGCCCGCGCTCCCTGATGGATGTCTTCCCACTCGTCGAGCATGTCGTCTGCGTCTTGGGATTTCTTAAATCGGCCGCCGGCTGTCTTCGGCACCCACTTTCCGGTCACTGCCAGTTCCTCCCCGTTGCGGGACGGCTCAGCAAGGTGCGGCGGCAGTGGCACACGTTTCACAGTCATGTCTCCTCCTTCGACCGGAACTTGCCGGCTATCTGTCGAACCCGGCGTCATGGACGGCAAACTCGCCCCCCAGTTGCATCTGCTCGGTGGCCGCCTTCATCTCCGAAGGGACGTCTCCTAGGAAGAAAAACGGGCCAGGGGTGGCGATGGCCAGGAGGGCCGGGAAGTGCGCAGCTGCGGTCGTGCTCAAATGGAACCCCATCGCGTTGGCGTCTTCGAATTCATCTCGAACGTAGACGGCGTTCTCTTGCTCCGACACATAGATGTGCACCGCCGCGGCCCCGGGCTCATCCCTCTCCATCGCATCCGTGACATCGGCATAGATGGACCTCAGTTCGGCCAGCTTTCCCTCGTTCGCGGTCCATTTGTACATGACTGTGATTGCCTTGCTCATCAGTAACTCCTCCTTCTCCTGGCTCCTTTGCCAAGATTCTCACTTAAAGTAACTGATCAGTTGCTTTGAAGGTAAACGATCGATTACTATATGTCAAGAGACTTTCGGAGATCCCATGGGCAGAGCAAAACAATACGAGCGAACCGAGCTGCTCAACAAGGCCGTGGAGCTGTTTCGGAACAGCGGGTTCAACGGCACGAGTACCGCCGATCTCGTTGATGAGTTGGGCATCAACCGCAAGAGCATGTACGCGGAATTCGGCTCAAAGCAGGAGCTCTTCGAGTCCACCCTCCAACACTATTTCGACAACCATCTTTCGAGAGTGCTCGCTCCCATCGAGCATCCCGATGCCTCCACGGCCTCGATTCGAAGAGCTTTCAGTGATTATGCGTCAGCCAGCGAAGGCTGGTTTCACGGCAAGGGTTGTTTGATGTGCAACACGGCCGTGGAGCGTGGTGCACTCGATCCCGGAAGCGCCGTCTATGTCGCCGCCTATTTCGACCGCATCACCAATGCCTTCCGCCACGCCCTTGCTAATGCATTGGAGAGCGGCGAGATAGGCCCCGGTGTGGATCTCGACCGCATAGCCGCCTTTCTCACTACTGCCCTTGTCGGTGTAGCAGCGAGCATTCGTGCCCAGGCGGAGCCGGAGCTCTTGCACGCTACGGCTTCCGTGGTATCCGATCTACTCGACGCCCTCGCCCATGGGCGACTGGAAGACCGAGCCGGATCGAACGTATCGAGCCGCAGAATCGAGTAGGGCCCTTGCGGCCCTGGCAGCACGGAGGAACCGAGCCGGGGACCCCACCAGTCTCACCGACGAGACCGCGGCACGAGACGACTGACATCCAGCTCGGCGAAACCCAATGTGCGTCAGATCTCGGTCTCCCTCGGAGGAGGGAGAGTCATGTCGCAGTCGGTGGGGCTGAGACAGGGCCGCCT
The DNA here is from genome assembly GCA_965216725.1 of Acidimicrobiia bacterium. Taxonomy (GTDB): domain Bacteria; phylum Actinomycetota; class Acidimicrobiia; order Spongiisociales; family ZC4RG35; genus JACZUI01. The sequence continues at coordinate 28,369 of CBDCGI010000026.1, forward strand.
TCATGCTTGCCGATATCTCTGCGCGCCAGGAGTTGACCGACTAGCGCGACGAGTGCCAGCAGCAGCATCATGACAAGAAACCCTCCCAATTCAACGCCTGCGGCGAGCCCAGCCGCAACTAGCGCCACCGGGATAGCGACCAGGACCCATGTGATTCGCCAAGCCCAGCCCTCACGCCGGCGATACCCGGCCAGGGCGGCCAACAGCCCCATGGCTCCGATGGCAATCAAATATGTGGCCACTTGATACTGGTTGACCGTGATCTCGTCTACGGCGGCCGGATATGCATCCTCGAACTCCGTGAGCGACAGTCCCATGTTCTCGGCCGTGTTCGAAACCACTGCATCTGGTCCGAACAAGATCCAACTGATCCCGTTGATGGCGAATAGGCCAGCCGTCACCACCAGGATTCCCCAGCCCCGGCGAGTCGCTCTCGGTCCGCCTTGCTTCTCCATGTTCAGGCCTGCGAGGCGACGTACCGACTAGACCGCGACAGCATGAAGACACCGGCAATCAGGATCCACAGGTAGGGAAGTCCTCCAGTGACCACAGACACTTCTGGCGGCAGAAAGAAGGCTGCGAAGGATGCTGCAACGTTTGCAACCATGACCCAGCCGAGCCAACGCGGGAACAATGCGGTTCGGACCACGACGATCGCCAACGCCAGCAACCACAGGTTGCCCGAGATCTGGTCTACCCAGATGAAGCTCCAGGTGAGCCCGTTCAGCACCAGGTAACTGTCAACAGCCAGCCCTCCGTTGGATGCCCAGAAGACGGCGGCGCCCACGACGCTGAGGTAGTAGACGGCTCCGGCGATGCCGATTGCACCGCCCGCAAGAATCAGGTACCCGACCCAACGCAGGTGCTCTCCGAGCATGCTCGACACCTTGGCCAGAAACACCATCAAGAGTGACCAGCCGACGACCGCCATGGCGATGCCCACGATGAAAGCCGTATCGAAATCCTGGCCGTTGTAGAAGGCAACAATCTCCGCGGCCGGAGCTGTCCACAGAGGCAGGTCCGCCTCGCCGGTCAGGGGGGCCCTTGTCACGGAGAGCACTCCCCAAAGAACCGCGGCCCAACCTGCGATCAGAACACTCCCACGTGTGCTAGTTGAAGTCTGGCGGTCGCCAACACCCGTTGTCATGAAGTCTCCTCGGTCTCCGATGACGAACGTACGAGTTGCACGGAGGAGGCGGTATATGGGTGTCAACGATCTTTCCTGAGGATTTCCTCAACTCCAAAGAGGTTCGAACTGAGGTCATCCTCTCTGGACAGATTTCGGTGAGGGACCGACAATCGTCAGATATATGGGTTCGCCGTTGGTTTCAGAGACGACGGGTCCGATCGACCAAGCCGGGCCTCGAGTCATCGAGCGGTCCCGTCGGTGGCCGATCTGGGTCGTCTGGTCCTTGGCGCTGATCCTGTTCACGGGGGTGGCGTCCGGCCTACGCGACGTCTCGGGACTACCGCTGCTGGCCGGACTGGGCTGGATCGTCGGAGTGATGGCGATTGCCACGCTTGGGGCGCTGGTGGTGTGGCGGCGCCGAAGTCTGGTCCAAGGTTGGCTGCTGACAGGGTTTGCGTTCTTCTGGGCCTTGGGGCTCTTCGCCTACCACTTCTTCGGGTTTCCCTACATCGGGGTTGGATCCTTGTCGACTCTCGACCTCGATCTCGTCCGAACTCTCATCGCGATCGGCGACTCCGTCTTCGTCCTCGCGGTAGGCAGCTTCGTTTTCCTCTTGTTCGTTGGACCCGACGGGACCCTGCCCTCTCGCCGGTGGCGATGGATCGCCTGGTTTCTGGTGGGTTTCCTGCCGTTGATGATTTGGGGTCAGGTTCTCAATGCTGTGAAGGTCGTCGATGTCGACGCTTGGCTCGCTAGATCGACATGGTGGTCCTTCGCGGGGACTGCGGACCGGAGTCGTACCGAGCAATTCCTGGACGTGGCTGCAGTAGCTGTTGCCGTCGTCTTCCTCTCCTTATTGGGGTGGGTGCTCTGGCATCGGATTCGAACCGCGGACGGCGAGCGGCGACAGCAACTCAAGTGGATTGCCCTCGCATGCTCAGCTGTCCTGATTTGGTGGACTCTTTGGTTTCCCGTGCCGGAGTCCGGATGGCCGGCCACCTTCCAAACGTTCATGCCCGGGCCGGCCCTCCTCTTGTTTGCGCTCGGATTCGGCATGGCCCTGTTCAAGTACAGGCTCTGGGACATCGACGTGGTGGTGCGTCGTTCCTTGGTATACGGCGCGCTGTGGATGGTGATTGCCGGTGTCTATGTAGGGGTGGCCGCCGGGTTCGGAATGCTTGCCGGGGCACAGTTCCCGATCGGCGTAGCCATTCTCC
>CBDCGI010000027.1:0-52126 GCA_965216725.1 Acidimicrobiia bacterium
GTATTGGGTGCGCGTCTGGTCCCAGGTTTAACGTTCTGATCGACGGACACTAAGGCCCCTTTTGCGTGCCGCCGAGAAAGAAGCTTCTTGGTAACCACTTGCGTCGCCGCCAAACGGCGTGTCAAACATCCACGGAACCGTCCCGTAACGGAGATAACCGATCGAGGTTGCAGAGGTTGGAAGCCGATTCAGAGGTACGGCTCGGGTTCATGCCAATGGGGCAGATGGTCAGGCTCTGACTCTGGGTGGCCTTACGCGAGGCGAGTAGTTAGAGATTAAGATAGTTTTGCCGACAGCGAATTCCTGTCACCACGACCTAGACCAGGAGGTTTCAGAATGACAGCCGCCAGCCGTGACCCATCTCAGGAGGAAGTTGTTGCCGCCATCGACGAGGGCGAGTTGGTGTCGATGGTCGAGGACCTGATCAACATACCCAGCCTCACCGGTCGCGAAGCGGAGGTCTCTGATTACCTCGCAGGGAAGTTCCGGGGTCTTGGCTTGGAGGTGACTCAACAGGAAGTAGAGCCAGCGCGCAACAACGTCATCGGGACGTGGAGAGGTGGCGTCGAAAACGAGAGCCTCCTCTTCCTTGGCCACATGGACCACGCACCGGGCATAGGTGTCTCCGAGGCGAAATGGGTCGACGACGAATGGATATCCGGCATCGGATCCTCAAACATGAAGTCGGCCTTCGCCGCCTATTACATGGCGACGAAGATGCTCATGGACAGCGGTTTCGAGCCTCGAGGTGACATTCATCTCGCCGGAGTTGTCGGCGAGATCGAAGGTGCACCCATCGGGTCCTATCAGGGAGCGAATTGCCGCGGGGGAGGGTACGGAGCGCGCTATCTAGCCAGCCACGGCTACATCCCAGATTTTGTGATCAATGGTGAGCCAACCGGGACTCGAGTCCAGATCGCCAACGGTGGCTACATCTTTGCCCGGCTGACTACCCGAGGTGTGACTCAGCATGCGTCTTACCGCCAGTTCGGCGTCGATGCCATTCAGAAGATGGAGAGTGTTCTGCCCCGAATTCGTGACTGGGAGGCGGAGTACCAGGCTCAGTTCAAACACGACCTGGTCGTTCCCAGGGTGAATGTGGGGGCGATCGAGGGGGGAGTGCCCAACAATCCCCAGCTCGTGGCCAACTTCTGCCATGCCTACATGGATGTGATGCTGGTACCGGGTACCAACGTCCTCGAGGTGAAGCACGCGATGCAAGAGCTGGTGCGCCGGCTGAACGAGGCGGACCCTGAGCTCGGCCTCACCATGGAGATCTACATGACGAGCCGGGGCTATGAGGTTCCGTACGATTCGCGAGTGGCGACTATCGCCAGGGAGAAACACCGTTTCGTTGCAGACCGCGATCCTGACGAGCCCGAAGCCGAACGCTTCGGCGTCTCCAGCGACAACTGGATCTTCAGCGAGTTCGGGGCAGAAGGAATCACATACGGTCCCGCCGGAAGGTCACGGGTCCATGACGGTGAATACGCAGCCTACGACCCCGAATTCGGCGAGGTGATCAGCGTGAAGGACCTGATCGTCTGCACCAAGGTGTATGCGCTGACGGTCCTCGAGCTGATGAGACACAATCAGCCCGACGATTGAGGGCCGGTTGGCCCGACCTCTAGGGCCGCCTTTACCGGCAGAAGAGGTTGAGGTCTGGTGAGAATCATCAGATGAAAACGTCCGAACAGCCAGCGCCCTTCACCCTGCCCCAGGGCAAGCGAATGGCTGTTCTCTTCAACATTGCCTACGAGGGATGGGAGACGGGGGCGGCACCATCGATCGGGCCGATGGGGAATCCGCTTCCGGCCGGCACCTTCGACTATCAAGCATCGTCGTGGGGCGCGTATGGGCATCGGAGGGGCATCTGGCGTTTGATGGATGTGTTCGCGTCCACCGGGACCAAGGCCACGGTGTTCGCGTCCGGTTGTCTCGCCGAAATTGCTCCGGATTCTCTGCGAGCGATATCCGAGGCTGGCCATGAGGTGGCAGCCCACGGTTACTCCCAGCATGTGATCCCAGCGCTACTCGACGTAGAGGAGGAGTCTTCCCAGATGGAGCGTTGTCTGGATCTGCTCGCCGAGGCGACCGGGTCGCGGCCACGCGGGTGGCTGTCGCCGCGAGGCACTCCGAGTGCCGCCACTGCCCGGCTCGCCGCGAAACATGGGCTCACCTGGTTCGGTGATGTCTTCGACGAGGACACCCCTTACCTGCTGCCCACCGAAGGCGGGTCGATCGTGGCGATCCCGCTGAAGATGACCATCAACGACCTTCCGCACCACGTCCGCTACGGCAACAGCCCCCGCTCTTTTGTTGACCTCTTCCACGATGCTTTCGCCGCGATGTATTCGTCCGGGGAAGAGGGGTCTTATCTAGACGTCACAGTCCATGCCCACGTCTTCGGCCGCCCCGAGGGAGCCTGGACTGTGGCAGAGATGGCATCGGAAGTCGCCGATCGGCCTGACGTCTGGGTGCCGACTCGCGCCGAGATGGCGGATCGAGTCCTGAAACTCAGCCGAGAGACCGGGGTCTGATCAAGGGGCGACCGGTTCTGCCTGTTCGATCAGGGCGCGCAGACGCGCCGGTGTGAGAGGGATCTCGTCGATCTCGAGACGGAGTGGCCTCAACGCGTCCGCCACTGCGTTGGCGATGGCGGCGGGAGCTGACGTCGTTCCACCCTCGCCGACTCCCTTCACCCCCAGCGGGTTCAGCGGCGTCGGATGATTCTGGTGCACGATCTCGAAGGAAGGCACATCTGCGGCGGATGGGAGCAGATAGTCGATAAAGGTCGGGTTGAGCATCTGACCTTCCCGGTCGTAGACCACTTCCTCGAAGATGCCGTTGCCGATGCCGTGAGCAACTCCTCCGTGCTGCTGGCCGTCCACGACCATCGGGTTCAACTCCTGGCCACAGTCGTCGACCACCAGGTAGCGAAGGATCTCGATCATCCCTGTTTCTGGATCGACCTCCACGATGACAGCGTGGGTCGAAGAGGCGAAAGTGACCGCCGGAGGCTGGTAGTAGGCCGAGAACTCCAAACTGGGGTCGATGTCAGCGGGTAAAGATGCGCCGGATCCTGGGCTCGCAGCTCCGGCGACCTCAGCGAGCGTGAGTTGAACCGTCGGCACCCCGGCAGGAGAAATGATTCCGTCTCGGATTGTGAGATCGGCGGCGCTGGCCTCGAGGAGATGCGCCGCGACGGCCAAGACCTTTTCACGGACCCGCCCGGCTCCGATCTGCACTGCCATTCCAGCAGTGACCGCGCTCCTGCTCGCGTTGGTCCCACCGCCGAATTCCACACGTCCCGTATCACCATGGTTGACAGTGATGCTGTCGATGGGAACGCCAAGTGTGTCGGCACACACCTGTGCGAGAACCGTCGCGTGGCTCTGGCCGTGCGAATTGGAGCCGGAGTCGACGATCACATGACCGCCGTCCTCGACTCGAACTCTTGCTCCTTCGAACGGCCCGATCCCCGAGCCCTCCACATGACATGAAAAGCCGATTCCGACATGCCGTCCCGATCTCCTCTGCTCCTCCTGCCAGCTCCTGAAATCTTCGTAGCCGATCCCGTTGAGCGTCGTCTCCAGTTGGGCGGGAAAATCACCTGAGTCGTACACCATTTGGTTGCCGTCCCGGTAGAGCATGCCCATGTCGTAGGGCATCAGCTCCCCAGGAATGAGATTGATCCGGCGCACGTCGACGGGGTCTTTGCCCAGCTGCTCGGCGACGAGGTCCATCAGCCGCTCGATGACGAATGCTGCTTCCGGGCGTCCTGCGCCGCGCACCGGTGTGTTGGGCAGCTTGTTGGTCAACACACATAGACCTTCGACATCCATGTGATCGATCCGGTATTGGCTCCGCAGGTTGGAGGCGACGTTGTACGAGATCGTGACCGCGTACGGGTTGTATGCGCCGCAGTCCATTAGAAACCGATCGCGGACGGCGATCACCCGACCTTCGTCGTCGAAGCCGATTTCGACGTCGTGCAGCTGATCTCTGGCGTGTCTCGCGTTCGACAGGTTTTCCCTGCGGTCCTCGATCCATCTCACCGGCGTCTCCAGGCGATGCGCTAGGTGAGCGATCAGAATGTCCTCGGGATAGAGCCCCGAGCCGAAACTGCCGCCCATTGCCGGTGCGATCACTCTGATGTTGTGGTGGGGGATCCCGAGCATCTCGGCGATGTAACCCCGGAGCCAATGCGATCGCTGTGTCGTAGCCCAAACCGTCAGCGTGTTCGGAGCGTTTCCGTAATCGGCAACCACGCCGCGGTTCTCGATCGGAGCACCGACAGAACGACCCAGCTTGAACCGCTTGACAAGACGGTGTGGTGAGGATTCCAGGGCCGATCCGACGTCCCCTACGTGGATGCGAAGCCGGGAATGCAAGTTGTCTCCAAGATCGGGATGAAGGACCGTGGCGTCGTCTGACATAGAGTGTTCGGGGTCAGAGACGACCGGGAGCGGCTCGTAGCTCACGTCGACCTTCTCTGCGGCGTCTTCGGCGAGATACCGGTCGCCTGCCACCACCACAGCAACCAGCTCGCCCACTCTTCGCACAACCTTTGAGGCGATGACCTCTGCCGAGTGAGGCTTGACAACCAGCCCGGCGGCTTCCGCCACGTGTTCCGGGGTCGTGATTGCATGCCTGGTGAAAGGCCCTACCCGGCCCTCGAGATCTGCTCCGGTTAGAACCGCGACCACGCCTGGGACCGCCCTGGCTGCGGTGGTATCGATATCGACGATGCGAGCGTGGGCCTCGGTCGAGCGGACCATCGCCGCCTCCAGCATCCCGTCGAGTCGGATATCTGCCACGAACCTGGCCGCTCCGGAGACCAATCCGGCGTCCTCACGCCTCGGCACCGACCGACCGACATATGCCCCGCCTCCGCTCAGGGGTTCAGTCGTCAATCGATCTCGCATTCTGAATGGCCTGCCAGACCCGCATCGGGGTCATCGGCATCTCGGTGATCTCGACTTGCAGGGGGCGCAACGCGTCGACAACCGCATTCGCTATGGCGGCTGGTGGAGACACGGCGGCTCCTTCGCCGGCACCTTTGATACCCATTGGGTTCAAGGGCGAGAGATGGCTCTCGTGCTCGACGGTTACCGAGGGCACGTCGGCCGCAGTCGGCAGCAGATAATCCATGAAGCTGGCGTTGAGCAGCTGACCCGACGAGTCATAGACCACCTGCTCGAACAACGCATTGCCGATCCCGTGGGCGACGCCTCCATGCTGCTGGCCGTCGACAATCATCGGATTGAGGATCAACCCGCAATCGTCGACCACGTAGTACTCCAATACCGAGACGAGCCCGGTATCGGGATCCACTTCCACTACTGCCACATGAGTGCCGGATGAATAGGTGACCGTGGGGGGGATGTAGTAGTCGGTCTCCTCCAAGCCCGGATCGAGTCCGTCGGGGAGCCGGCTTCCGGGCCCTGGAGCCGACGCCAGAGCAATGTCGCGCAAGGTGAGCGAGCTCTCGGGATCGCCTCGGACCGCGACGATTCCGTCTTCGATGACCAGATCTTTGACACTGACCTCCAGCATGTCCGCAGCGATGGCAAGGACTTTGTCTCTCACTTTGAGCGCAGCGCCGTTGACTGCGGATCCTGCGGTCACCGCGGAGCGGCTGGCGAAGGTTCCTCCACCGTGGGCGATCAGATCGGTGTCTCCGGCCCTCACCGTGATTTGGTCGGGGGAGACTCCGAGAGCGTCGGCGCACACCTGAGCCAGCACCGTCTCATGACTTTGCCCGTGTGGGTTGCTACCGGAATGGACAGTGACATGTCCCGACTCGTCGACCCGGACCGTTGCGCCCTCGTGGGGCCCGAATCCGGAGCCTTCGACGTGTGAGGAGAGTCCGATCCCGATGATCCGCCCCTCCTCTCTGGCGGCACGGCGAGACTCCTCGAAATGCTCGTATCCGGAGAGGGCGAGCGCCCTATCGAATTGCTCGGGATAGTCGCCCGAGTCGTAGACGATCCGCCCCCCGTCGCGGTACAGCATCCCCATGTCGTAAGGCATCAGATCAGCTGGAATCAGGTTCTTGCGCCTTATGTCGGCAGAGTCCGCGCCCAGTCGCGCAGCCACCATGTCCACCACCCGGTCAATCACGAAGGTGGCCGAAGTCCGCCCGGCTCCCCGCACCGGAGTGTTGTCTCGCTTGTTGGTGAGAACGCAAATCCCCTCGACGTCGAAATTGTCGATCTTGAACTCGTTGCGCAGGTGCGCCGCGGTGTTGTAGGAGAGAGTGATGACGAAGGGGTTGTAGGCGCCGGCATCGATCAAGAAGCGGTCTTTGAGTCCCACGATGGTGCCGTCGTTGTCGAAAGCGACTTCCACGTCGTGGTATTGGTCTCTGGTGTGGCGAGCGTTCCCGAGGTTCTCTCGCCGGTCCTCGATCCAGCGGATAGGCAGTCGAAGCTGGATTGCCAAGAAGGGAAACAGAATCTCTTCGTTGTATATCCCCCCACCGAAGCTTCCGCCCATGTCCGGAGATATCACACGGATATGCGCCTCTGGCATCGCGAGCATGTCGGATAGGTAGCTGCGAAGAAGATGAGGCTTTTGCTGTGTCGCCCAGATCCGGAGATGATCAGTGGCGCGGTCGAACTCGACGACGACCCCCCGTGTCTCGAGGGGAGATCCGATTGACCGGTCCACCCTGATGTGGGTGCTCAGAGTGTGGTCGGCGTCTTTGAAGGCGGTGGCGACATCGCCGGAGCCGGTGTGGAAGGAGCAGTGAACGTTTCCCGGCACTTCGGGGTGGATCTGAGGGGCGTCCTCGCGCATGGCCGCCATCGGGTCGACCAGTGCCTCCAGAGGTTCATACTCGACTTCGATGGCCTCCAGCGCATCCTCGGCGACATAGCGGTTGTCTGCGAGAACAACGGCCACGGGTTCGCCCACTCGAAAGACCCTGTGTTCGGCGAGAAGCTGGGCTCGATAGGGATGCACCACGAGGTTGGTCTCGCGGGCAACGTGCTCGGGGATGGTCTTGTAGAACGGCCGAGTGATGGGGCCGATCTTCCCGTCGAGATCCGATGCGGTGATGACCGCACGAACCCCTTCCATGTCGAGTGCAGCCGAGGTGTCGAGTCGGCTGATGTCGCCGTGGGCGATCGGACTTCTCAGAATGGCGGCTTCCACCATCCCTGGGAGTCGGACGTCGGCCAGGTATTCGCCCCGTCCGGTGATCAGATGGTGGTCCTCCTTGCGACGAACGCTCTGGCCGACGTATGTCATGACTGCATTCGGGCGAGCTCCTGCACCGCGAGAACGATGTTGTGGTATCCGGTGCAGCGGCAGAGATTTCCAGAAAGACGTTCCCTGATCACCTCCTCATCGGTGGTGGCGCCCTCTTCGAGGAACTCCACGACGCTCATGAGAAACCCTGGCGTGCAGAATCCGCACTGGAGGGCATGGTTCTTGGAGAATGCCTCTTGAACCGGATGCAGTGTCCCGTCAGCCGATTCGAGCCCTTCGACGGTTTCGATCTCCAACCCGTCCGCTTGGACGGCGAGCATGAGACACGACCTCACCGTCTTTCCATCGACAAGGATCGTGCATGCCCCACAGACCCCGTGTTCGCAGCCAAGGTGGGTGCCGGTTAGGCCGAGCTCTTCCCTGAGGAAATCGGCAAGAGTCATCCTGGGCTCGGCCGAGCCCGACCTCTCTACGCCGTTCACGATGAACCGTATTGCCATCTTGTCCGTCAAGTGCTTCCTCCTTGGGCACGAGAGACGGCCTTGTGGAGCGCCCTGCGGGTGACCACCTCGGCGAGGTGTCTCTTATAGTCTGAGTTGCCGTGGACGTCTTCCATCGGCTCGATCGAATCGTTGACCAGCTTCGCAGCGGAGTCCAGCAATAACTTCTCGGGCTCCTTGCCGGTGAGCATCTGTTCGACCGTGTCAGCTCGCAGCGGTGTCATGCCGGCAGACATCACGCTCACTTTGATCGTGTCGACGACCCCGTCCGCCATCGAGACCACGCTTCCTGCTCCGGCAAGCGCGAAATCGCCATGCCGCCGCGATACCTCGACGAATGCCGATCCGGCGTGGGAAGCGGGTAGTTGAAGGCGGATCTCGGTGAGCAATTCGTCGGGAGACAGCGTCGTTGTCATGTAGGAGGTGAACATCTCCGCCGCCGGTATCTCCCGCCGTCGAGAAGAGCTTTGCGCGACGAATGTGGCGTCCAACAGAAGAGCAAGCGTCGGCCATTCTGCCGCCGGATCGGCGTGTGCCATGCTGCCTCCAACGGTGCCTCGATTGCGGATCGCCACGTGACCGATCTGGGAGACCGCTTCGCGGATTGCCGGACATCGGACGTCGACGATCGTCGTCGATCTCGAGCTGGCGGTGGGTTGCCAGAGCTCCGATGGTTAGAAGCCCGCTGTCGGCCAACTCGTGGTGTTTGAGCTCGGTCAACCTGGTGATATCCGTGAGGTGGGCGGGTCGCGTCATGCGAAACGCAAGGAGTGGGATCAAGCTCTGGCCCCCGGCGAGGACCTTGCCGTCGTCGCCGGTCTCAGCGAGGGTTTCCAGGGCGTGTTCCACCGACTCCGCAAGGGTGTACTCGAAGGGTGGCGGCTTCATCTCAGAGCGTCTTCCGGGGACAGGAAGGCCGGGCAGGATGCCAGGTGACGATTACAAGGGGCTTCAGTCGAGATGGTGGGGTCACGTCGGAGTTGAATCCTCGTAGAAGCCCCAACGCTCGAGCACCGTGGTGACGAGCTTTCCTTCGATCTCCGTAATGCGGGGGTCCTCGTACTTGCGTGGGCGCGGAAGCTCGATCGTGTGTTGATCGAAGATCACCCCAGGACCCGCGGTCATCAGGTAGATGTGGTCCGACAGGTAGACAGCCTCTCTGAGCGAGTGGGTTACAAAGACGATTGTGGCGCCGGTCCTCTCCCATAGGTCGAGGAGCTCGCTGCGCAAGAACCTGCCGGTGACTTCGTCCAGGGTGCTGAACGGCTCGTCCATGAGAATGAAGGCCGGTTGCACGGCCAGGGCCCGGGCGATGGCGATTCTGGCGCGTTGACCGCCGGAGAGGTTCAGGGGCCATGCATCCTCATACTCTTCGAGCCGAAGCATTCGAAGATGGCTGCGGACGGCCTCATCCCAGGTGTCTTGAGGCACGCCGGCGGCGCGGAGGGCGAGGACGATGTTCTGCTTGACGGTTCGCCACGGGAGCAGCCTGGCGTCCTGGAACACGTAGCCGCAGGGGGGGAGCTCCTTCGTGGCTCGCTTGCCGTCGTCGAAGTAGGTCTTCCCGTCGATTGCGACAGTCCCTCGCTGTGGTGTGAAAAGGCCTGAAAGAATGCTGAGGAGGGTGGACTTCCCGCAACCGCTGGGGCCGACGATGCAGGCGAACTCTCCCTTGGTGACCGTCAGGTCGACGTCGTGGATAGCTGGTTCCGCGACACCGCGGTACCAGAACGTGAGATTCTGGATGTCGATGTAGTCAGAGGTAGTCATGGCTCTTAACGGTGACGGCTCTCAACGTCCATGCCGATGAGTAAGGGGGTGATAGAGGTCTGCGGTGTTTTCCTGAATCCAGCCACGGAGCGCCGTATATTATACGCAGTTCGAGCCCGCCTCGCGAGTGGGATCGTATGAAGCGAATCCGAGGGTTGAGATGCGTATAGATGCGTTTGCACATGGGCTCCCCCCAGGCTTCCGTGAAGCGGTACTCGAGGCATCGGACAATCCCGCAGAGTTGGTCAACTGGCGCGCCCTGCAGCGGCTGTACGACGTGGGGGAGCGGCTGTCGCTGATGGATCGGCTCGGCATCGACGTCCAAATCGTAACGACAGCGTCACCTCCCCTGGAGACCATGTTCGAGCCGGAGATCGCGTGCGAGCTGGCAGAGGTGGCCAATGTGGAAATGGCCAAGCTGGTGAGCCAACACCCAGGACGCCTGCGCGGCGTTGCGACCGTTCCCCTGGTCGATCCAGATTGGGCTGTTTCGGAGGTGCGTCACGCTGTCACCGAGCTCGGCCTTCTCGGCCCCCTGGTTTATACCCACGTCAACGGGAGGTCGCTCGATCAACCGGAGTTCGAACCCTTCTGGGACACCGTTGAGGCACTGGGCGCCCCGGTTTGGCTGCATCCGGACCGTCCGCGTACGGCGCCCGACTACGCAGACGAGATCGAATCCCGTTTTGGTCTCTTTTTGGTGTTGGGCTGGCCGTACGAGACGTCGGTGGCCATGGCACGCCTTGTCCTGAGTGGAGTCATTGCGCGGCATCCCAAGCTCAACGTGATCGCACATCACGGCGGCGGCATGGTGCCGTTCTTCCATCGCCGGATCGAGGTGAACTACGAAGCCGGTCAGCGCCGAGTGCAGGGCCCTACCGATGAGTCGGTCGACATCGCCAAGGATCTGCGCCGGTTCTACGTCGACACGGTCCTTCAGGGCGCAACCTCCGCTTTGAGCACCACCATCGACTTCTATGGCGTTGACAACGTGTTGTTCGCCACCGACATGCCTTTCGGGCCCGACGACGGATTACAGTTCGCTACAGGCTCTATCGAGTCGGTCGAGAGCCTGCCAGGCACGCAACGAGAGGCGATCCTCGGTGATAACGCGATCAAGCTCTTTGGGATCGATACGCTCTGACGACCCAATGCGATCGGTCAGCCGGAAGACTGTGGCCCACCAAGTGGCGGCGCTCCTCCGCGAAGAAATCTTGCGCGCCGAGCTCGGCCCGGGCGAGCGTCTTCGACAAGAAGAGGTGGCCGGCCGGCTCGAAGTGAGCACGACCCCCGTGCGCGAAGCTTTCCGAATTCTGGAGGTCGAAGGTCTGGTGCGCCTCGACCCGGGCCGGGGAGTGATTGTCTTCAGACCGTCGATCGACGATGTGAAGGAGACCTACGAGATCCGAGAGGCGTTGGAGATGCTGGTCATCCGGCATGTGGTCGATTCCGTGACAGAGTCAGAGCTCGAGGAACTCGAGGAGCTTCTCGACAAGCTCGACCGGTGCAAGGACCGGGACGAATGGATCCAGCTCAACAACCGCTACCACGATCAAATGTATGCCTATGCGTTACGCCCCAAACTTCGATCGATGATCGTCACTCTCCGGGATTCCATGGCGGGTTACATGCACAGCGCTATCGACCGGGCGGTCGACTCGGGTCGGGCTGCAACCGAGCACCGAGCGATTCTTGCCGCGCTGCGGGCAGGCGATGTCGACAAGGCTCAGAGAGCGGTCAGGGAGCATCTTCACCACACCGTGGAGCTGGCGCTCAGTTTCTTTGACCAAAGCGACGAGATGACGGGCGTCCAGCCCGGCTAGCCCGCTCAGTCGGTGGTGCCCGCCCTCCACACGAATATCCGCTCTTCCGCCCTGCGGAAGACGTATTGATCTACGAGCATCATGATGATAGTGAATACCAAAGTCCATGCCACGACCTTGTCGGGTCGGAGAAGCTTGAAGAAGAATCCGAGCTGACCTCCGATCCCCTCCGACGTCGTCAATGCCTCCACGATGAGCACGATCTTCCATGAGAATGCGAACGAGAACCTGACTGCGGAGAAGATTGGACCGGCAATCTGGGGGAGCAGCAAATCCCTTATGCGATTGTTCCTGTTCCACCGGTACACACGGGTCATTTCCTCGAGTCCGGGATCCGCGGCGCGGACGCCTTGGTGGACGATATTGACCACGAAAGGGGTCACCGCGATCGTCAGAGCCACCAGGCGTGATGACTCCTGGACTCCCAGGAGGAGGATCGAGAACAGGATGATCACCGGTCCTGGGAGCGCAAGCCCGACCATCACCCAGGGCGAGAGGAACGACTCGACCAGGTAGGAGCGTCCCATCCACAGGCCGATGCCCACGCCAGCAATTGTCGACAGAATCCAGGCGATGGCGACCCGACGAAGGCTGATGAAGAGATGCTCGTAGATGTCCCCGCTGGTGAAGGCATCGACAAACGCAGTTGCCACTTCCCAGGGTGTGGGCAGGAACGGCTCGAAGACGAAGGTGAGCGGCCACCAGATCAACAGCACTGCTCCTAGCGAGGCTGCGTAAGGGAGGATTTTGGTGATCAGCCTCTCGGGCTTCTCCTCTCCGAGGTCCGGGTTCTGCATCGCAAGCTCGGGTGGATGTGTTTGGAGGCTCATTGGCCGTTCACCGTGTCGTCGTAACGCATGGTTCGGCTAACCCGATCGCGTTTCTCGCCAGCGGAACACTCTTCGCTCGAATGGGCGGAAGACACCGAATTCGACCCCGAAAACCACGATCAGGAAGAACACCACCCATACGACCAGGGTGTCCAGGGCGAAGAAGTCGTAGGCCCGGTTGTATTCGGCCCCAATCCCGACCTGTTGAGCTGAGAACACCTCGGTGACGACAACGATCTTCCAAGCCAAGGCGTAGGCGTTCCGCAACGCCGCAAACAGGAACGGCGCCATCTCAGGAATGGATACATGGCGAAGGTGCTGGACCCTGCTCACCCGATATACGCGCGACATGTCGTTGAGCCTGTTGTCGAGCGAGGCGAACCCCTCGTGCAAGCTCACCACCACGAAGGGGAAGATCACGGCAGCCACAGACACGTAGACCGAGATGTCGGTCAGCCCGAAGACGGTGAGGCAGAACAGGGCGAACGCCAGGGACGGCGTCGTGATCGTCACGTAGACGGGAAGGCTGAAGAACCGCTGCCACCAGGGGCTTGACCGACCGGCCATGGCGACCAAGAAAGCGAGGACGTAGCCCGCAGTGAGCCCGATCACTAGGCGCCGGAGCGATCGCAGGATGTTCTGATAGGTCTCCGGCTGTGCGATCAGGTCGAGACCCTCTTCCCAAACCTCAGACGGAGAGGGCAGGAAACGGGTGAGGGGGTGAACCAGGAACCAGAGGCCGAGGAGGATCGCCACTCCCACGGCTGAAAGCACGAATTGGGAGCTGCGGGTCGGCCGCCCTCGGCCCAGAGTGAAGAGCTTGGAAGCCGTTTTTGACGTGGTGGTCATGGTGACCTCTTTGGGATGGGAGGATGCCGGAGGAGACATCCTCCCATCAGGTTACGGGCTTGGTCAGCCGCTCACGTCAACGACGATGCCTCCTGGGTTCTCTTCGATGAGCACATCCTGATCGGCAGCCAGGTCGATCCACGCCTCTGTTGCGGCTTGGACGTCTGAACTCCAATCGTTGGTGAACAACGGGATGTCGTTCACCTGGGAGGCGATCAGCGCCAGAACGTCGGGGTCGTCTTGTCCGAGGGTGGTCCGATAGGGCTCCTCGGTGATCCGAGACGGATCCTCGAGAATCCAATCGATCGCGTCGTCCCAAGCAGCGGTGACTGCTTGAGCCAGTTCTGGGTTCTCGTCGAGCCAATCCTCGTAGGCAGCCATCTGCGACAGATGTGAGATGGCGCCATTGGGGAGCTCAACGCTGGCCAGAGGACCGAACATGCAGTCTGCCTCGACCTGCACGATGGCCCGGCTGCTGTGCGGAACGAAATCGAAGATCGCCTCGACTTCGCCGTCCTGGAGCAACTCGACGAGCGCCGGCGGTCCGGTCTCTACGAGGTTGTATTCGTCCAGGAGGTTGAATCCGAACAACGTCTGGATGTAGATCGTGAAGCTGGTAGTCGTGCCTGAGTCCGCTCCGAAGTGTCCGACGTCCTCACCAATTAGGTCTTCGGGTGTCTCATAGGAGGCACCTGGGGCTGTGAGGATGCAGTTGTTGTTGTTCAGAATCGGATAGAACACCGACACGTTCAGCCCTTCGGTACGAGCGATTGCGGCTCCGATCGCGTCGAAGTCGAAGGCGACATCCGACTCGCGCTGCAAGAAGAATTGGCCGGATGCGTCAGGGTCGTTGTAGAAGAATTCCCCGTCGAAGCCGTTGGCCTCGTCGAAGCCGTTCTCCTGAACCACCTGCGCTGCGATGCCGGTGAGGCCACCGCTCAGTGCCGATATCTTGACCACCGGAAGCTCTTCGGCGCCGGTGGTCGGAGTGTCACCTGGACCGGTGGTTGTCGTATCCCCCCCGTCGTCGGCACACGCTCCGAGAATCAAGGCGAATACGGTTATCAGACTCAGCCAAGCGCCTTTGTGCTGTCTCATCGGACTTCCTTTCCTGCTTGGTCACCGATACTGTGTATTATGCACGACCGGTTCAAGTGATGACGGCAGAGTGGGAAAAATCGCTCGCCGGACTGCCAGTCACAGCGTCGAGCCCCCCTCTTCTCCGTCGGCGTTGTTCGTCTTTCGTTCAACCGGCAAATGTCTCCAGGAGCCGCTCGGCCTGGTGCTTGGCTGCGGGCCGTAACACGGTCACCTGGACCCCAACTTCCCGATATTTCTGGACTTTGGCCTTCACCTCCTCGGGTGTCCCACACGCAGTCATGCCTTCGACGTAGCTATCTGGGACCGCGGCGACGAGTGCTTCCTTGCCACCGCGTTCCCAAGCTTCCTTGAACTTGGGGATGTCGTCTTCGTTGATGTAGGGCTCACCGACCCGCATCTTTGGTCCGGCGATGAACGGCAGCTGGATCGGGTCGAACTTGGTGGCGACTTCCCAACGGACCTGTTCCAGAGCCGTTTCGTGATCGTCCTCGATAGAGCAGTTGACGATTTGGGCAACGATGAAGTCGTCCCAGCTCCTCCCCTCGGCCTCAAGCGACTCTCTGACAATCCTCAAAGCGTTGGCCGAATATTCAGGTGAGCAAACTGCATTGAGCATCACGCCGTCGCCAATCTTGCCCGCCAGTCTCAGTCCTGTGGTGCTGGTGGCCGGAATCAAGAACGGTATGTGGTCACGCACCGGCTCGAACCCGAGTTGGGCGTCGTCGAAGCTCACCACTTCGCCGTGGTAGGAGGCGTTTTGGCCACTCAACACGAGTCGCATCGCCTCCACCCATTCGGTGAGAGTCGTTGGGGGGGAGATGGGTTCCAGGCCGTAGCGCTTGGCGTGAGTGTTGGTGCACGCGCCGGGGGAGAGGATTAGGCGACCGCCGGTTATCTCGTCGAGCGAAGCCGCAGTCTGAGCCATCACCAACGGGTTGCGGATTCGCACCGTTTGAGTGGCTCCGAGGATCATGCGTTGCGTAGCCAGCCCGGCTGCCGTCAACGCGGAGACCGAATCGCGGTTCAGCTCGATGGTCTCGGAGAAGAATCCCATGACAAACCCGCGTTCCTCAGCTCGATTCATCCAATCGGCGATCTCTCGAACATTCATATTCGGGTCGTAGCCGGTTGCGAATCCGAATCCCTGCATTTGAAGGCCTCTCTCCGTATCGCGATGTATCAACGTTAAGATAACAGTTTCGACAGGCCCCGTGCTTTACCATCGGGGGCCTGTGGCTGAAGCCGATTACATCGAGCAGCTGATCGCTCAATGGCGGCGGCAACGTCCCGATATCGACGTGTCGACGATGGGTGTGATCGGCCGTATTTCGCGGCTTTCCCGGCTTCTCGAAAAGCAGATCGAACGTGTCTTTGCGGCGCACGGCCTCCAGGGGGGGAGATTTGATGTCCTCGCTGCCTTGGTCCGGGCCGGTGAGCCCCACCAACTGACACCTACCGAGCTCTATAACTCTCTGCTGGTGTCGTCAGGCGCGATCACCAATCGAATCGATCGACTCGTCGACGAGGGCCTGGTGACTAGGGGCTCGGATGACTCTGACCGGCGGAGTCTTCCGGTGCAGTTGACGGGCGCCGGTCAGGCCCGGCTCGATGAGGCGCTTGCGGCGCATTTGGAGAATGAGGAACAGCTGCTCTCGAGCCTCGGGGCCAAGGAACGTGAGCTTCTCGGCGATGTCTTGCGCAGATGGCTCATAGCCCTCGACGACCAGAGCCACCCCGTCGACGCGATCCGGCCAACTGAAGGTCACGAGACGAACCTCCTTCATTGAGTGGCCAGTTGACTCAGTCGCCCTGATCTACCCTCTCGAACGTTCCGTCATCAGCCACTCTCACCCCGTAGTCGGCCAGGGCACTCTCAGCGCTGACGATGCCCTCGGCGACGTCCTCCGCCACTGCCGCAGGATCCCTTTCTCTGGGGTCGAAGAAACCTCCGCCACCTGGGAGCTCCAGGGTGTATCTCGTTCCAGCAGGAAGCCGGTTGCTCAACTTGGGGCTCCTCGCCTCGCCGATTGACGTTGTGAAGCCTCCGGGGGCACCGGTGCCTCCACCTTCGTAGCCCCTCGCCGGGAACACGAGCCTGTCCGAAAGGGAAGAGACGACAAACGGCTCGTCGGTCCGCACCTCGACCTCGATTCGCTGTCCGAGGCCACCACGGAACTTGCCGGGACCGCCTGAGTCGGGTCGGAGTTCCTTGTGACGAAATACCAGCGGTGAAGTGGTTTCGGTGATCTCGACGGGGGCGGTGGCGATTCCGCTGGGGAAGCTGGTGGTGGATGGTCCATCCTGATTTGGGCGCGCTCCCATGCCGCCCGACGCGAAGAAAACGGTGACGAAACGGTCGGAGCCAGTCCCCCTGGTCGTGGTCAACCAGACGTTTCCTGCGCCTTCAGCTATGACACGATCAGGTATCACTTCCACCAGTGCTCCCAGGACGGCATGGGGCAGAAAGTGCCCGACGATGTGGCGCGCAGCCACTGCGGCTGGGAACCGCGGGTTGAGGATGCTCCCTTCGGGGGCGGTCACCGTCACCGGCTGGAAGCTGCCGTCGTTGTGAGGAACATCTGGAGAGATGGCGCATTTGAGGGCGTAGGAGGTGTATGCAGCGGTGTAGTTGAGAACCACATTCATGCCCTTGCTCACCTGGCCGGAGCTTCCCTCATAGTCGACTATGACCTCATCGCCGGCCACATCTACCCGACAGACGATGTGCACCGGCTCGTCGATCCCGTCGGTGTATATCTCATTGGTGTAGGTCCCGTCGGGCACTCGAGAGATTGCCTGGCGAGTGGCCCTCTCCGACCGGCTCCGAATCTCGGTGCTGAGGTTGTCCAGGTCCTCCAATCCGAACTCATCCAGATACTCCATGAGCCGGTCTGCGCCAACCTGGTTGCCGGCCACTTGGGCGTGCAAATCGCCGATAACCTCCCTTGGCGCCCTTACGTTGGCCGCGATGATCTTGAACAACTCATCGTTGGGCTCGCCGGCGTTGTAGAGCTTGGTGATGGGCACTGCCAGACCCTCTTCGAAGACTTCATTGGCGTCTGCAGACAATCCCCGCCCGCCAATGTCAACTGCATGACAGCAGTTCCCGAAGAAGCCGATCAGCCTGGAGTCGGCGAAGACAGGAGTCACCACCGACAGATCGTTCAGTTGGCCTGAGGTCTGCCAGGGATCGTTTGTTATCAACACATCTCCCGGGCTCAGATTCTCTTCCGGGTAGGCGTCGAGGAAGTGGTGCATTGAGGTCGCCAGCGAGTTGATGTGACCAGGAGTCCCGGTGACTGCCTGTGCCAGCATTCTCCCTTGGGCGTCGAAGACCGCGGCGGAGAGGTCGCCCGACTCCCGCACGATCGGTGTGAAGGATGTTCTCTGTAACGCGGCCGCCTGCTCGTTGGCGACGGTTATCAAACGAGTCCAGAGAATTTCTAAAGTCACCGGGTCCATTTCAGGCATCGATCAGCAGCTCCAGGTTTCCTAACTCGTCGATCTCGATTCTTCCGCCCGGACCCACCACCACGGTCGACTCACGTTCCTCCACGACGCAAGGACCTGACAAGGTCGCTCCTGGCTCCAGGCTGTAACGGTCGTACACGTCTCCGTCGACAAGGCCGTCTGCCTCGGCGAACCACATCGGTCGGCGACCTTTGTGGGCGGATTCCGAGGAAGGATGGAGCCTGCCCAGTCGTGGTCGTGGTGGCTCGCCGCTGACCCTCACCCGCCAGGTGAGCACCTCAGCCTCGACATCCGGCGGACGAGAACCGAACAGCCTCAAATATTCCTCGAGAAAACGTTCATTGATCAATGCGTCATCGAGCAGGTCGGGATCATTTGCCAGCTCGACGGTGATGCTGTCGCCCTGGCCCTGATATCTGATATCAGCGGAGATGTGGAGGGTCGTCGTGCTGGCGTCGGCTCCCGCCGCGGCCAGCTCCGCTCTGCCCGATCCAACCATCTCGTCGAGCGCCGCACCGACGGCATCGAAATCCAGCTCGGGAACCGTAGAAGGAAGGCTCCTGGCGTATTCGAACGAGGGCGGGGCGGTCAGCATCCCGAAGGCTGATCCGACACCGGCGTGCGGGGGGAAGATGACCCGGTTGATGCCGAGCACCTTGGCGACGCCCCACGCGTGGACCGGCCCGGCCCCACCTGTCGCGACGAGCGTGAAGGATCTGAGGTCTCTGCCACGTTCGATGGCATGCATTCGCGAAGCGTTGGCCATGCTCTCGTTGACTACGCGATGGATGGCGGCCGCCGTGTCGGTCATGTCGAGGCCGAGCTCGTTCCCGAGGGTCTTGATTGAACGCTCAGCGAGCTGCTTCTTGAGGCTCATCCGGCCTCCGAGGAAATAGTCCGGGTTGAGATACCCAAGAACGAGGTCGGCGTCGGTGACGGTTGGCTGGTCGCCTCCAAGGCCGTAGCACGCTGGTCCCGGGTCCGAAGCTGCGCTGTCGGGGCCGACTTTGGGCAAGCCGAATGGTCCCACTCGGGCAATGCTCCCTCCGCCTGCCCCGATCTCGAGCAGGTCGACGACGGGAACTCTGATCGGCATCCCGCTTCCCTTGATGAACCTGTAGACCCGGGCCGCTTCGTGCTCTCGCGCGATCAGCGGCTCGGCGTCTTCGACCAACCCGGCTTTGGCCGTGGTGCCGCCCATGTCGAAGGCGAGGACGTTCGGCGAACTCTCCCCGGCCCCGAAGAACGATGCGGCGAGCACACCCGCCGCAGGCCCCGATTCGAGAAGACGGATGGGGAACCGTCGGGCCGCGTCGGTGGTTGCCAGGCCGCCGGTTGACAGCATGATGTGCAGAGGCGCGGTGATGCCGTCGTCGCGGAGGTTCTCCTCGAGTCGCTGCAGGTACCGATCGAATACGGGAAGCACGTATGCATTGGCCACAGTGGTGGAAGTGCGGTGATACTCACCGACCTCGGGGGAAACCTCGCTCGAAATGGTCACCGCAACATCGGGCAGCTCTCGCTTGATCACTTCGGCAGCAAAGCGTTCGTGCTCGGGGTGCAGATAGGAGTGGAGGAAGCAGACCGCCACCGACTCCACCTCCGCTGACCTGATCTGAGCGATTAGCGACGTCATCTCGCTGTCCTCGAGCGGCTGCTCGACAGTGCCATCGGCGAGGACCCGCTCTCTGGCGCCGTATCTCCGCCGCCTCGGAACCAGGGGCTCCGGCATCCGAATGAACAGGTCATACATGTCGTAACGCTGTTCCTTCCCGGAAGTCAATACGTCGCGGAAGCCCTGGGTCGTGAGAAGCGCGGTGCGAGCTCCCCGCCGTTCGATCAGCGCATTTGAAACCAGGGTCGTCCCGTGAACGACCTCCACGACCGATTCGGGGGCCCAGCCGGCGAGCAACTCCTTGATGCCCACGGCGACTCCTTCCGAAGGATCCGGGTAGGTGGTGAGGACCTTGGCCGTTGCTACAAGGCTCGAGTCGCGCTGGAGGATCAGGTCGGTGAAAGTGCCACCGATATCGACAGCAATCCGTAGCGAATCGGCGGTCGTCATCGTGTTGGCCACGCTAGCATCTCAACATCAAGATACTTTGCCGAGACAGCTTTCTGACAACGTACGGTCGGTGAAGGCATGTGGGAAATCGACCTTTCCGGATCGACGGCTCTGGTCACAGGCGCCAGCAGGGGAATTGGCCGAGCCATAGCCGTTGGTCTCGCCGACGCCGGTGCCGACATCGTGGCCGTGGCTCGGTCCGAAGGACAGCTGCAAGACCTGGCGGATTCAATCGGTGTCAAAGGCGGTTCGTGCCTAGCGCTGCCCGGCGACCTCTCGACACCAGAAGGGATCTCGAGAGTGACGGGTGCGGCTCTCGACTTGGGCGCCAATCCCGACGTCCTGGTGAACGCTGCGGGCATCATCATCCGTCGCGACCCTCCCCATGTTGCAGCTGAAGACTTCGACATGATGATGGCTGTCAACGTCCGGGCTCCCTTTCTTCTCAGCCAGGAATTCGGGTGGGCCATGCGTGATGCAGGTAGAGGCTCGATCGTCAATATCGCGTCGGTGGCAGGCGAGGAGGTGACGATGGCGCCCCTTCATTACCAGGCGAGCAAGGCGGCGCTCATCCAGATGACTCGCGGCTTTGCATCCAGGTTGGGACCGGAGGTCAGGGTCAACGCCATCGGGCCCGGATACATCGAGACTTCGCTCAACCAGGAGTGGCTGAGTCAGGACGAGAACCGGAGTTATGTGGAGGAGCGGACCGCTGCCGGCCGAGTGGGTACCACCGAGGACGTTGTTGGCATCGCGGTGTTTCTGGCTTCTGAGGCCTCGTCGTACGTGACAGGCCAGCACTTCCGCGTCGACGGGGGCTGGGGCCTCTAGCGGTGGGGATAGTCCTCGGTCTCACAGCCGGCGTCTGCTTCTCGATCGCCTCGATATTCGCCCGGTTCGGGATGCGCTTGCGGGAGCGTGACGACGGTCTGTTCATGAGCGTCCTGGTGAACCTCCTCATCCTTGGTGCCTTGACGTTGCTGGTGGACATGCCTGCCTGGGACGGCACCGGTGTTGCTGCCCTAGCTGTGGGTGGAGTCTTGGGAACCTTTGGCGGCAGGTGGGCCAATCTCCGGGCGATTCGGCTGATCGGGCCCAGTCGAGCCAACGCATTGCTCACCGGTGGACCACTCGTGGCGGCTATTGGGGGGTGGTTCGTGCTCGACGAGTCGATATCTCTGCTCAGTGGCGTTGGTGGCGCCATGGTGTTGTTTGGGATTTTTCGAATTGTCCGCTCCCGCACCACAGCGCAAACGATTCAGTCCCTGGCCTCGTCCCCACCTGCTTCCACGCCACCCAACCTCGAGAAGAAGGCTTCGGGTGGTTTTGCCATCGCACTGCTGGCTCCGGTGCTCTTCGGTTTGGCGTTCGTGGTGCGGAAGTGGGGTCTGGATTTCTACCCCACTGCGGTGGGGGGAGCCTTCATCGGCGCCGTCGCCGGGATGAGCGTCCAGCTGCTGATGGACATTTCCACGGGTCAGCTTGGACGCCGCGTTTCGGAGAACCTGGTGAACGTCCCGTGGCTGTTCGTTGGTGCCGGATTGTTCACCAGCGCCGCCCTTCTCTCTCAGTTTTTCGCTTTCCAGTATCTGCCGGCATGGGTTGTGAGCCTTCTCCAGGGCACCCAGGTCTTGTGGACCCTCCTGATTGCGAGCATCGTGTTGCGTCGCGAGGAGCGCATCGATGCCAGCTTGATCCTGTCGATCATCATCGTGTTCGTCGGAGTGGCGGCGATCACCGTCCAATACTGAAGGATGGCTGTATGAAACCTGTCTCAGAATCGATCGCCTCGCTGCAGCGGTCGGGTGTGCGCGCTGTGATGGACATAGCCTTTCGCACACCCGGTGTCCTCCGCCTCGAAGTTGGCGATCCCAACTTCCCGACGCCGGAGCACATCGTGGAGGCAGCCGCCAAGGCCGCCCGCGACGGATACACGCACTACACGCCGAGTCAAGGCCTGCCCGAGGTCCGGGCAGCCATGGCCGACAAGATCACCGGCTTCAATCGAATCGAGGTCGGCGCTGATGAGGTCGTAGTGACGGCAGGTGGGGGCCATGCACTGTTCTCCGTCTACCGTGCTCTGGCCAACCCCGGCGACGTGGTATTGGCGCCCGATCCGGGTTGGCCGAACTACGGAACCATCGCAGCCCTGACCGGTTTGAAGATCGAGCGCTACCCGCTTCTCCCAGACAAGCGATTCGATCCTGATTTCGATGCCCTATCTTCGATGCTGGCGTCCAATCCCAATGTGAAGATGCTGGTTGCCAACACCCCGGGCAATCCCACGGGTGCAGTGTGGGGTGAAAGCGTGCTCACCGCACTGCTCGAGCTTTGTGAAGAGCACGATGTTTATCTGGTGTCCGACGAGTGCTACGAGGCAATCACCTTTGACGAGGCTCACGTCAGCCCTGCCACTCTTGACCAAACCGGGCGAGTTGTGAGTGTCTTCAGCGTTTCCAAGACTTATGCAATGACTGGCTGGCGTGTGGGTTATGTCACCGGCCCTCCGGAGGTGGTGGCGATGGTGGGACGCGTGGTCGAGAATTCTGTTTCGTGCGCGGCGGCGGTATCCCAAAAGGCGGCAGAAGCTGCCCTGCGGGGCGACCAGAGCTGTGTAGATGACATGGTTGCCGCGTACCGGCTCAGGAGTGGTCTGGCAATGAGCCGTCTGGCGGAGGAAGGCATGGCTGCGATCGAGCCCTCGGGTGCCTTCTACATGATGGTCGAAGTGCCGGCAGACGACACAGTCGCCTTCGCCTCGAGTCTTGTCGAGACGGAGAAGGTGACCGTGGCCCCGGGCGAAGCTTTCGGGCCCGGAGGACGTGGGATGGTCCGCATCTCGCTGGCCAGCGACGAGGACACCATCGAGGAAGGGATCAGACGTCTCGCCCGACACTCGAAAGGGTCGCGTTCGTGATCCAGACCCCGGAGCCGGATTTGTTCCGGTATCAATGAGAGAGGAGCGTCGATGGGCAACCTCGTGAAGGACCGGCTGCGCGATGGCGAGGTGGTCGTCGGGTGCTTCTCACGTTCCACCGACGCGACCTTTGTGGAATTTCTCGCAGCTGGCGGTTGGGACTTCTTGGTTCTCGACGGCGAACACGGCTTGGTCAGCCCGGATCGGGTCGCCGACCTGGCGCGAGCGTGTGAGGTTCGGGGATCGGTGCCAATCGTGAGGATCCCTGCTCAGGACCCGGGGACCATCCTCCGCTGCCTCGATGCCGGGGCGGGGGGGATCCAGGTACCTATGGTCGAAACCGCCGAAGCGGCCCGCGGTGCAGTCCAGTCTGCGTTGTATCCGCCTCTCGGTCGACGGGGACTCGCCGGCAACCGGGCATCCGGCTGGAAGGTCACGCCCGAGTGGAGTTCCGATGCGAACGAGAGTTTGGTGATCGTCGTCCAAATCGAGACCAGGCGGGCGGTCGAAAACATTTATGAGCTGTGCGCCGTCGACCATGTAGATGTTCTCTTCGTCGGTCCCACCGACCTTTCCCAGAGTTTCGGTGTTCCCGGTCAGATCGACCATCCGAGTGTCGCCGAGGCGATAGAGGTGGTTGCCGGTGCCGTTTCTCGATCCAACAAGGCCTTCGGGATGTTCGCCGCTTCGGCCGAAGCAGCGGTCAAGGCCCTCGAACTGGGTGCCACTTACGTCGCCGCCAGCGTCGAGTCCTTACTCGGGGGCCGGATGGCTTCATATATCGAGCGAGTTCGTTCGCCGTGAGGTGACAGCCGAGACGGGGCCTGCTCTTGCTGCTCTTTAGTGTCCGAACTACGACAGTTCCGAACTTATTGGGTTGACACGTAGGTAGGACCCTACCTATGATGCGTAGCGAAGCGTCTACGCATTGAAGGGAAAGACAGTCATGCACCCCGCACTGTTTAGTTACGCAGCCGAGAAATCACTGCAAGAACTCAAGCACAAGTCCACAAAAGAGCATCTGCTGCATCGGGTGTCGGCTGCATCCCGGTCTTCGACCGAGAAGCGGATTCGACTGGGACCGATGTGGCCCCGACCCGGTCGCACCGCTTCGGGCAACACACCACAGATCCAGACTTAGGCTGGCACACACGTAGGTCATCGATTACGCTGAGTCAAACAACGATTGGGAGAAGAACGATGACTCCGACCAGTGACCGTGGCTGGACGATCGGCCGTTCCATCAGCCTCGAACTGGACTTCGCCCTTTTCATGTGCCGGGGGGCGCTCCACAAGCTGCCCAAGGCAACTGCCGACCTCCGAGCTCGCCTCCCCGAACGATGGCTGGAGGAGTTGCCCGAGCTGTTGGGACGAGACACCGGGTGGTTCTATCCGAACGAGTACTTGGCCAGATGGTCTGGAGTGCTGATCAGCGACGATTACGACACCGCCACCCTGGCGATGAGAGATACGACAGTCGAAGAGGCCGTGGCGCAGGTGGCCGCGACGTCAGGAGTGGAGCCCAATAACTCTTTGGAGCCGGTCAAGCAGCTGATCGACATCGAGCAGCGCTCCGATGCCAGACTCCACGCCGCCAGCGGGCTTAAGGACTCGCCAGGACCCGGGCTGGCGCGCCAGAACACCAAAGTGGTGCAGACCGCACTCCGTGTCCTCAAAGGGGGGGAGCTTCACGGACGGTTCTGGCATTGGATGGATCGCTTCTACTACGAGGCCTACCGCCGGTGGAGGGAGGAACGCGAGCCCGACATGAGAGCGAGCGAGGTCGAGGCGGAGGAGCACCTCGGTGGTGTCAGCGGGGTCGGCGTCCCGCCATTGGAGTGGCTACCGGCGAGCAGTCCGGTGCTGATGTTCCCCGGATTGGGCTCGTACATCGAGGCCGGCAACACCGATGTCGTGTTCTGGGTGGAGCCCTTCGGCCTGTCCCAGGGCTGGACTCTGACCCCATCGCAGCTCTTGATCACGTTCGGCGAGGCCGGACCCAACTACGAGCAGTTCGACGAGTACTCGGACAGGATTGCCCAGGCCCTGAAGGCCTTGGCCGACCCGACCCGTCTCAAGATCATGCGCATGATCCGGAACTTTGAGCTCGACAACACCCAGCTCGCCACCTACCTGGATGTCTCCCGACCCACCGTCAGCGTTCACGCCCGAACCCTACGAGATGCCGGGCTGATCTCTACGACACAAGAGGGAAGGCAGGCCCGTCACACCCTCAACCCAGAGGCCGTCCAGGACCTGTTCGATCAGCTCAGCGTCCTATTGGACCTCCCTTCCGAAGCGGCGCACTGAGCAGATGGTGCCGAGCCGGCGCCTACGTCTTTGTCTGTGGAAAACCGTAGGCAAGTCAGGCGTGTTGACTTTCGCGCTACGTGGGAGCGGGCGATCAACCACGAGCCGCCCGGTACAACCGAGCCATCGCCGTAGGAGTCACGCCGGCTGATGTGACAAACGTCAAGGTTCTACATGGTCGGGTTGTGCAACTCCACTTCTTGGACGGCAAATCGCGCGTCGTGGAGCTGGCGCCCCTTCTCTGGGTTCCAGAGTTCGAGGACATTGCGGGGGACCACGGCTTGTTTGCTCAAGTGAAAGCAGACCCCGAAACTGGCACTATTGGATGGCCGAACGGATCGGATCTAGAACCGGACGTTCTGTATGGGGACTTTGAGCCGGCCAATCCATCGCCAGCTCAGTCCTGACCCACTGCACCTAGTTCTCAAATGAGTGAAATCGTCTCTTGACCACGGCTTTTGTACAGAAGGGCAAACGCGCACCCCGGAAAGGTGCGGTAGCGGGGGGCCCTTGAAAGATGACTGTAATACGCTATATGCTTACCGTATGACAATGTTCAGTTTCCGCGTAGAAACCGAGGAGGCGCAGGAAGCCACTCAATGGGCTCAGCGTCTCGGCATCGACCGGTCCGAACTCCTCCGAGATGCTCTACATCGATATCTCGTGAGACTCAGGGCAGAAGATGACATCGAAGCGTGGTTGGAGCGACCCCTAACGGACGATGAGGAGAGCCTCGCTGAGATCTCGGACTGGGGTCCCGCCGAAGACTGGACGGACTGGCTCAATGAAACGGGGTGAAATCTGGTTCGCAAAGACACCAGGTGGCGACAGGCCCGTTCTTGTCCTCACACGTGATCCGGTCGCCGATCGGATAGGGTCGGTTGTCGTGGCTTCCTTGACCAGGAGCCAGCGAGGGCTCGTTTCGGAACTCGAGCTGACTCCGCATGCCGACGGCGTGCCGACCGAGTGCGTGGTCAACTTCGACAACATTCATACGATTCCCCGAGAATCGTTTCGAAGACCAATCACCCAACTATCGCCGGCGAGACTCGCAGATTGTTGCCGCGTACTCCGGGATTCCACGGGCTGCTGAACGCCACCCCGGATCACGTGCGGTGGAAGCGGATCACCCGCCTGTTGTTGGTTGAGGGTTTTGATGGCTCGGCGCTTCTTATCAAAAGAGGCTCTAACGGGTGACGAGGACGTAGATGTGGGCTGTCATGTCTCCGGCTCCGGTCGGCTCTGAATGAGTGGACTGGTGATTGCGTCCGTTCCGGTATCGAGCTGTCTATAGGCTGTCGGCGTGGATCGCTCGACCGTTCAGCGGCGCACCGTTGGGACGCTGATGGCGGCCAACGTGTTCGCGTACGCCGGGTTCGTGGGCCTGACCGCGGTAACGACGCTTCTTGCCGGTTCGATGCTGGACGCGGATACCTGGGCTGGGCTACCGGCGGCAACCACTACGCTCGGCACTGCCGTCGCAGCGACCCCTCTGGCGCTGAGGTCTAAGAGAAAGGGGCGTCGCCGGGGAGTCCGGGGCGGGTACCTCGTGGGCATCGTCGGCGCTGGTTTGGCTTTCGCGTCGGGACAGCTGGCAATGTTCTGGCTGTTCGCCGTTGCGATGGCCCTGGCCGGGGTGGGCCAGGCATCGACGCTCCAGAACAGGTATGCGGCGGCGGATCTTGCGGACGAAGACCGCAGGGCCCGTGATATCTCCCTTGTTGTCTGGGTGGGGACTGTCGGTGCAGTCGTGGGCCCGGTGCTTGCTCGATCCGCCAACCGCGCTGGTATCGGGATGGGTTTGCGTGAGTGGGTGGCTCCCATGGCGTTAGGTGTCATTGGCTTCGCGGCCGGGTGGACGATCATCGAAGCCCGTTTGAGACCTGATCCGCTTGAAGTCGCGGGAGGTGTCGATCCAACCGCGAAGGCCCAGAACCCGCTCCTTGGATTGCGAGAAGCCTGGCGCGTCGTCTTCGGCAACAATCTCGCCCGGCTGTCGATCACGGCGATGGTGGTCAGCCAAATGGCGATGGTTGGGGTAATGGTCATGACGCCTCTTCACATGAGAGACCATGGCCATGCGGAGATGTCGCTTCTGGTTGTCGCCGTTCACGTCTTCGGCATGTTTGGATTCGCTCCACTCATAGGAGCATGGGCAGACCGCAGAGGCCGGATAACGGCCCTGCGTGTGGGTGCGGCAGTGCTCGGAGTTGGGACGGTCGTGACCGTGGTCGGCGGATATTCCCCTCCTTTGATGTTCATCGGCCTATTCCTTCTGGGCGTCGGTTGGAATTTCGCATTCGTCGCAGGGTCGGCACTCCTCACCGAGTGCCTTCCAGCCAATTACCGCCTCGGGGCGCAGGGTTTGTCGGACGTCATGATGAGCGCCATGGCCGCATTGGCCGCGTTCGGATCGGGTTTCATCAAGGAGGCCGCTGGGTTCCATTGGCTGGCAAACATCGCCACCGTCGCAGCAGCAGGAACGCTCATCTACGCGTTGGCCACCGATAGGTCGCGTGAGCCAGTGGTAGTGCGGTCGAGTTGAGCGTGCCCTGAGGAGAAGGCTCCAAGCGATGATCCGCTCCGATCATCGTGGCGACCCAATGCGGCTCTCGGGACTAGCCCTGCTTCTGCTGGTGACGGTGACGGCGGGCTGCGGAGGTACAGGGTGAGCCCCGCGATTCTGGACCAAGCCGGGCGAACAGTTGTGTCTTCTGCACCTCCAAGACTTCCGCGATGACCGGCTGGCGGGTGGGTTATGTCACCGGCCCGCCGGAGGTGGTGGCGATGGTGGGACGCGTGGTCGAGAATTCTGTGTCGTGCGCGGCGGCGGTATCACAGAAGGCGGCAGAGGCGTGAAACTTGGAGTCTCCTATCTCGCCACCAGCGTCGAGTCGTTACCCGGGGGCCGGATGGCTTCATTTCTCGAGCGAGTTCGTTCGCCGTGAGGTGTGTGGGAGCTTCTGGAGCCGCCTCGGATCGGGTTGGGCAGGCGTGAACTTTCGCGGGGAAGTCAGTCGTCGGCTGGGCTCCCACCCGCCCAGATCCGGGCACCATGCCCGCCACGACAAACTCGGGCGCGCATATGCCGTTAGGTTCGGCTGCGGCCTAGGGTTGTGGTGTAGCGCCTGTGCGCTAGCGCCTTGCTTTGCTTCTTTCGTCCGTCGGATGTTGCGGCAAGATCTCTTCTGCTTCTTTTCGTGGAGCAAGGTTGGTCATGTCGGCTCGGTGTCATCCATTCGACGGCTTCAGCTCAAAGGAGCTTGCAAATGTCTGCCAACCTCTATGTAGGCAATCTCACGTTCAACGTGGACAACGACGAACTCCGGTCTCTATTCGTCCCATACGGGGAAGTCTCTTCCGCCAATGTGATCACTGACAGGGAGTCAGGTCGCTCGCGCGGTTTCGGCTTCGTGGAGATGGCTTCGAAGGAGGCCGCCGACAGTGCCATATCCGCTTTGAACGGCAAAGACCATGGTGGCCGTCAGTTGACGGTCAACATCGCCCGACCGCGATCACGCTGATCCCGGCAACACATTCGCCGGTCGCGTTCGTTTCCGCGGCTCTGCTGCCGATGTGCCTCTCAGAGTCAATGGAGGCTCGGGGCCAAGAATCGCGAAACAGCCCTCCTAAGGGCACGTGTGAAAGCTCGACTCGACAAGCGCGCGGCCAAACAGGACGACGTCACGCCTGAGACCGTAGGCCCGGTATAGGGGCGGTTGGGAATGGCACGCGCGTGCGTCGGTTTGATGCGCAGAGTCGCGAGTCAATCCGCAAGAAAACCGGTTCTCTCCGTGCACTCAGCAAATATATGGGGAAACGCTCGCTGACCATGCAGTTTGCGGTGGCGCCTCAAACGCGCGCCCCCCGGATCAGGTGCGGTTGGGCTAACCGGCTTCAATCATCGCCAGAAACTCGGCCGGAGAACGAACGGGTATCCGCCCAGACAGGTTCAGAAGATCCGAATCCCCCGAAACCAGTACCGACTGGGTGCCGGCAGCAAGTGCTATCAGATAATCATCGTAGGGGTCTGCCGACCGCACGTCAGGCGACTCGTTGGGATCGTCAGCCGTGGGTCCACCTCTGGCGAGAAGCTCCAACAGCTCCCTCGCCTCCTCGGGCGTGACTCGACTAGCAAGCTTCGGATAACTGAAGGCGCGTTCTAGCTCCACCAGCAGCTTGTTGGAGACAACGAGCTCAAATGCCCCTTCCAACCAGGCTTTGAATACTCGAACGGGTGAACCTCCTGGTGAGAGAGCTGCCGAGATGACCACGTTGGGGTCGAGGACTGCCCTCAATTCTTGGATTCACGACGAGCGGCGGTCTGCGCTTCTAGGGCAAGTTCCAATGCATCCTCTTCGGACATGTCATTCCGAGCCCAGAGTCGTTCCATTAGATCCAGACCCAGGTCTCGGCGGACAGCTTCCTCGATCACTTCGCTCTCACGCTTCCCGGTCCGAGCGGCGCGAATTTTCACCGCCTTCAAGATTTCTTCATCAATCGTGAGAGTTGTGCGCGTCTTAGTCACACCTGCATCATAGCATCATGGTGTATGAATTAGGAGAGGTCGGTTTGACCGATCCTTACGCTCTGCGCCCCTGAGCAGGGCTCTTGCGAAGCCGTGTCAAACGCGCGCCCGGATTAGATGCGGTAGCGGGGGAGAGGCCTGTGGTTGTTGGGGATTTGGTTGGTTGGGCGATCGGCGTCAAACGAAGGTCAAACCGGCTAGTCCGAATGTCGATCTGACTTGATTGCGGTGGCGAGGGCCGCTGAAGCATCGTCAACGCGAAGACCACTCCTCCTCCCTCCGAAACTGGCCAACCGGTCACAACGGTCACTCTCCACCCCGACACCACACTTCGCTTAGAGGAAAAACGTTCCGATCCTCAGAGTTATCACCGTGAAGAATCATGAGTGGTTGCGTCGGCGAGTTCTGGGGCCATTAGCGATTGGGGTGAGCCGGCGTGGGGGAGCCAGACGAGCACCAAACCAACTTCTCGTGGGATCCGGAACCAACCGGAGGTCTGCTGGCAACTACCCATGGAGCTTGAACAACTGGGGTCTGGCCAGTTGGGGTGGGCCAGGATATCGGTTGAGAGGGTGGATGCACCGAAGGCCATCCGCGGGTGGTAGCTTCGGCGTGAGCCCGGCTAACGAGAAGGCTGGCCAATGGCAGCGAGGACAGCAATCACACTTCGCCTGATACGAGCGCTCAGGTTCCGATATGACGACCCGCTTCGCTATTTGCATGTGTTCACTCGTGACCGCCTGACATTGGACGACGGAGTTGGCGTCAATGCCCTCGACGGCGGTGACGACACCGATGGCCTCGAGCTGGTCAGAAGGGAACCAGGCGCTGTTGTCAGCGAAGACCAACTGGCATGACATCCTTCAGCTTTGCCCGCTATCAACCCGCAGATCATTGCGAGGCCGCGGCTGGCGCTGGAGCGCGAGCGATTCTCGCCTTCTGCCTTGACCAGTGGTCGTTCGCCTCGTCGATGGGAATCTTCAACTGTCGCAATGCTCGAGGGTCGACCAGTCTCAGTCACCATGCCGAAGGCCGTGCGATAGATATTGGGATCCCGACGTTCTCCCCAACAAAAGCTGATTCTGCAAAAGGCATGCAGGTTGCGGAAGCCCTGGGCTCCAACGGAAGACGGCTTGGGATCGACCATCTCATCTACGACCAGAAGATCTGGTCTGCTCGAAGTCCCGGAGGACGTGAATACACCGGTGCCCACCCTCATTTCGACCACATCCACGCCGGTCTCACACGTCAGTCGGCCACGAATCTCACGTATGCCACGGTGAAGTCGGTCATTGGTAACCGGACGACAAGTTTTGCGATAGAGGAGGAAGACATTCTCGGATTCGATATCGGAGCAATCGGCTCGGCCTCAGTTACGGGCGACAGGTCCAAAGCCCTACAACTCATGCTGATCGACCGCGGCTACAAGCTGCCCCGCTTTGGTCCTGACGGCCGAGCGGGAGACGAGACGCGCCAGGCGCTGGGACGCTTCAAAGCCGACAACAACCTTGACGACGAGCTCGGAGAGCTCACCGGAATCGTCGGTCCGCATACCTACGCCACCTTGTTCAAACCCGCTTAGATGCCGCCAGCTGAATTAGAGAACGAGGGGAAATCTGGCGCGGGTCGGACGCGCGATATCGATCTAGCCCAGGAGGTTTTCGTGCCCGTAGCGGTCGACGCGTCGCGACTAGTGGACGGGGTGGAGACGCTGAGAGCGACCTACTTCATCGTCACCGCAGATTCTCCGGGATCAGTGTGGGAAATCGACCTTCCTCCGCTGGCGCAGATGCGTGGTCTAGGAGCTATTGGAATGCTTGGCGTGGTTTTCAGCACATTGCGCCCCGTCGGAGCCGACGGACGAGATCAGACTCGGTTCGACGTCTTCGCCGATCCAGGGGATATCGCTTCGATTTTTGCCCTGGAGGACGGCGATGCCGGCTTATCTGTCCAGCTCGAAGACATCTGGCTGCCCCAGTCATGGTGTCGGGACGTTCCAGATTGGGGCTATGAGCAAGCGAGAGATGACGAGCCGATACAGCGTGGGGACGTGCTCCGGGTGGCTCTTGAACTTTTTAGGAATGCGTTTCTCTTCTCAACGGGCGACATCAATGTCGAAACCCTGATGGGTTCTGATACCTCAGGGCGAATCTTCCGTTCGCCTCGAGAGACCGCAGCCCTGCGCTACTGGGCCGACGATCAGATCGAGAAGAGCAAGCGAGCCTTCGCAGAAGCACCATCTCCATACCAGTTGGAGTGGACCAGCGATGGCTGAACTCTCGGTAACCCTGATCGATGTCGGTTGGGGAGACAGCATCCTCGTCGACTCGGTCGATGATGTAGGCGACCGGCGGTACGGCCTGATTGACTGCAACGACTACGAGCGGCAACGCACTGCCATGGCATTCATAAAGAGATATTTCGAACGGCAAGGTCACGACTGGAAAAACACGGACCACAACTTCGAATGGGTCCTACTCACCCATGGCCACGCTGATCATGCCCGTGGCCTAAAAGAGATGATGAAGACCTTTGGGACCAAACACTTCTGGTACCCGAAGTCGGTGGCCTCCACCACCTACGGTGTGCTCCTCGACTACGCCAACCGTTCCAACAATGTCATCCACCATCAGGCGGTGGACGAGTCCAAAGTCTTGGGTGCACCCCAGGTGGTGTTCCACGCTGATCTGGACATCCTCTGGCCCAACTGGAACCAGATCGACACCGACAATGAGAACAACAACTCGGTGGTTCTCGCCGTCACCCTCGGCGACCGATCGTTTGTTCTCACCGGCGACGCCGAGGCAGAGAATTGGCCGCACATCGTCGACCGGCTACCTGAGACACCTTCATATATCCAAGTTCCCCACCACGGCGGCCGAAACGGGCTCTTCGACTCCAACGACGAAACCCCACTTCTCGACCACATCAGCAGATACAAGACCCGTCTCATCATGAGCAGCCACGTTGTGCCACATGGTCATCCCCACCCCGACATCATCACGGAACTCGACAACCGGAGATTTGTCGCATACCGAACCGACAAGAGCTACAACGTGACCCTCACCACTGACGGCGACCGAGTGAGGGTCGGCTACACCCACATCAGCGGACGACTACCTAGATAGGCCAGAAGGTCTGACCGGCGAAGGTGCCTCAACGCCGGCATGGAGCCTCAACCATGGCCCGGGGGCTTTGAGTAGCCTCCAAATCAGAAAGGCGAGTCGTGAGCCAGCAGGATCACACGGTTTCGATTCAAGGTGACGTTTCGGGTCAAGTGGCCGCCGGGACGAACGTACACCAAATGCAAATACGTGATCGCGGCGAAAGCGGTCCGCGAGCCAAGATCCTCTTTCTCGCCGCTAACCCAGTGGACACGACGGAACTCAGGCTTGGTGAAGAGGTCCGGACCATCGACGAAAGGCTGAGGGCTGCTGAATATCGGGATGCGTTCGAACTGGTCCAGCACTGGGCTGTCCGTGCAACGGATCTGTCGGAAGCACTATTGAGGCATCGGCCCCAGGTTCTCCATTTCTCCGGCCACGGGAGTACAGCGGGTGCCTTGGTCCTCGAGGACGAGAGTGGGCTCTCCACAGAGGTCACCGCAGCGGGGCTGGCCC
This sequence comes from Acidimicrobiia bacterium, assembly GCA_965216725.1. GTDB lineage: Bacteria > Actinomycetota > Acidimicrobiia > Spongiisociales > ZC4RG35 > JACZUI01. The sequence continues at coordinate 33,003 of CBDCGI010000027.1, forward strand.
GACTCTTCCGCGCTGTCGGACAAAACCTGCAATGTGTTGTGCTCAACGCGTGCTATTCGGCGACCCAAGCAGAACAGATTTCACGGCACGTCGACTGCGTGATTGGCACGTCGCTGGCTATAGGGGACAAAGCTTCCATCAGGTTCGCGGGAGGGTTCTATCGTGGATTGGCCTACGGGGAGACCTTTCGGACTTCTTTCGACCTCGGGTGCAACGAGATCGAGCTCGCTGCCTTGGACGAAGAGACAACCCCTCGGCTTCTACATCGGGAAGGCTTCGACCCGGCTAGTCAGAGTCTGGTGTGACTGCGATGCGACACGGCGCCGCCTCCGGACTGGGGAGCGAGGCTGATGACTACTGAGTCAGCGCAGGCGACATACACCATTCGAATCGAGGGCGACGTATCCGGCATGGTTGCTGCCGGTGACTACGTCTATCAACAGCAAGTAAACGTGGAAGAAGGGGGCCTGGTCTACGTCATTGAAGGGGGACGTGCCCCATATCAGAAGGTCAAACAGCCCGTACGACTTATCCCCCGCGCAGGCCCGGATCTGATCGGTCGGCGCGAGGAGATGGGTTCACTGATCGACTCGATCAGGAGCGGAGCGTTCATCGTTGTGTCCGGGCCCCGCGGGATTGGCAAGTCTTTGCTGCTGTCGCATTTTGCGCATGCTGACATGGCTTCCGACTTGGCCTCAGGCACAGTGCACATGCGCGCCCAATCCGAGTCCTTCGAAGACATCGGCCAACGGCTCTTCTACGCGTTCCACGATTCGCTGCTCCCCACACCATTTGTCGCTCCTCCAGCTCAGATCCAACGTGAGCTGGCGTCAGTCAAGGCCACGATCATCATCGACGAAATTGGAAACGGCGAAGGGATCGAAACCCTGTTGGATCTAGCGGCTCATTCCGCGTTCGTCTTTGCCAGTGAGGACCCGTCGGTCCAAAGCGAGGTCGGGATGAGTCTGTCTGGGCTGCCAATTGAGGACTCTGTCGAGCTATTCAATCGAGAGGTTGAAGGGTCATTCGACGAAGCTGATTTGAGCGAGCTTTGCCGCCTGTTGGCAGGGCATCCTCAGTGTGTCATCCTCGCGGCACGGCTGGTAAAGCTTGTCGGAACCCCTCCGGCCGCCCTAGCGGTCGAGCTGGGCTCAACAGATCCCTGCAATGCACTTGCGAACCGGTGTTTGTCGGAACTGCCAAACGGCCAAGAACGGATCGCTCAACTCCTAGCCGCCCTCAACGGGGCACCGGCCTCGGATCAGATCCTCTCACTGGCGACCAAAATCACTGCCGGGGAACCACTAGCGGGCCTCCACCAGCGCGGCGTCGCAGTATCGGCATCTCCGACGCACCGGCTCAATCCAAGCCTGCAGAGCGCTGCGGAGGACCTCTGGGATTTGAACGCCACGCGAGCCGAGATCGCGGGCATGATCACAGACTGGCTTACGGGGAACGAGAGTGTCAATTCGGACAGTCGGGACCATGCCGTGTGGCTCCAAACCGGCATCCAAATGGTCGAATGGGCCGATGAGACCAAAAACAACGAAATCGTGCTCTCTCTGGGAGTTGCGTTAGAAGGGCACCTAGCGACTTCCGGCAGATGGGGGGCATGGCAATCCGTGTTGGAGTCGGTCCAGCGAGCGGCCCTCAACTTGGCAGACGGCCAAGCTGCGTACGCGTTCACGTTGCATCAGCTTGGCACCAAGGCCCTCTGCTATGGACAAAGATCTCGGGCCGAATTCCTTCTCAACGACGCTCTCCGAATCAGGAAACGCATGGGCCTCGAGTCAGCTGCCGAGGCGACCCGACACAACCTGGAAGTGCTCAACCTTCCACCCCAGTCACCGGGTGGCAACAAGAAGATCGAGCCGCCCGATCCCAGCCCGACCTCATTCGCTAAGACGGTTGTAGCGATGGCTATCGGTGCTGCCGTCGCCGTGGGCGGATGGCTCGGTGTGAGTGCACTATTAGCGGGTCAGGGAAAGCTTGACGTCGAACCTCACGAGCTGAACATGGCTGGCGTCGTAGCGGGATCTGAGGTCACGCAACAGGTCTTCCTGGGGAATAGCGGTGAAGCCGCCTTGATGATTGAGAGTCTCGAACTGGACGGCAGCACGGCATTTCGAGTCGCGGGCCCATGCGGTCCCGGATCCGAGCTTGACCCTGATGAGTCCTGTGAGCTGCAAATCGCCTTCGAGCCAGACGAGCCTGGTGAGTACACGGCCGCTCTATTGGTGGTAAGTACCGGCGAAATCGAGGATTTCCGAATCCCAATACGAGGCCAAGCGCTGGCGCCGGCACGGCTCGAGGTGGCTGCCAGCGTGGTTGATTTTGGCGTGGTTGACGCCGGCCTCGCCGCCGAACGATCGCTTGATTTTGCAAACTCTGGTGATGTCGCCTTGATCCTCGAGCCCTTGCGACTTGATCGAAGCGAATCCTTCGTTGTTGTTGATACGAACTGCGGTCCGGTACTCGAGCCCCAACGGCAGTGCTCCGCTGTTCTCCGATTCGCACCCGGGCGCGAAGGCAGTTATTCCGACACACTCACAACGACCTATCAAGGAGGCGAGTCGGTTTCTGTGGAGCTGATCGGCATCGGAGTCGGTGAGCCTGAAATCACGATCTCTCCGTCGACGGTCGACTTTGGCGAGTTCAGAGTTGACGAGCCTCAGGCTTTCGAGGCTGTCGTCCAAAATGCAGGCACTGCTGACGCGGTCCTTAGCCTTGAACTGGTGGACTCCGAGAGATTCGTTCTTGCGGATCACTCGTGTCGGGGAACTCTTGAGCCCGGCGATGGTTGTGTGGCCCGAATCGAGTTCCAGCCTATGACCGTCGATCAAGCGTTGGCCGAGTTTGAAGTCATTACAACTGGGATCGCGGAGATCAGGTATGTAGCTCCCGAAAAGCGCTATTCCGGTTCGCTCGTCGTCGAGTCTGACCGTGGCCAAAGAGTTGAGGCTCCAGTCACCGGCATAGCGGTAATTCCACTCCCAGATCTGGTCGTACAGTTGGACAGCATCGAGGTCGAGGGGTTCGACGACAACGATTTCCCTTTCTATAGCGTGACGGCCGATGTGGCCAATCTGGGATTGTTCCCGTCGAGCTCAGGAGTACTGGGCGTGCTCGCATCAATCGAAGACGGCGATGATGTTGGCTCCGACACCGGCCTCCTAATTCCCCTTTTAAACACCCAAGGTGAGCCGATCGCCATCGACAATCTCGAGCCTGGTCAACCAACACGAATCGAAGGCACTCTGGGAGTTCCAATACCGAATCTGGCGACAGGGACACTTATCCGTTTCTCCGCAGTAGTTGACGCGTGTACGACCGAAGAGCTTGTTCCCCCGATTTGCGGGGTACGTGAGCTCAACGAAGAAAACAACTCCTCGAACGTGGTGGAGTCGACGGTTGGGCCTCGCATCCTCATCGTGTTTCCTTTCCCGATCTTCCCAATAGAGGAAATCTTCATACTGCCGTTTCCGACCACAACCCAGCCTGAGGTGTTCGAGTAGAGCTACGCCTTGGGCTGGAGGCGTATAGTCGAAACCCCATAGGAAGGATGGCGCATGCCATTGGTTTTCATTCACGGCGTGAACGTCCGTCGCTCTCCTACGTATCGGACTCGCGTCGGTCTGCGCAAACGCATGTTTGAAAAACGCGTGGTGGAACCTCTCAAAGGCGTCTTCCCCGACCTCCAGGTAGCCGACGAGATCTACTGGGGCAACCACGGAGCTAAGTACCTATGGGGCCTGCGGTCAGTCCCTTCAATAAGCGTCCTCGAAGATCTCGGCGCCGGTGAAGCAACAGCGATTTCCGCCTCTGAGCTAGAAAGTCACGCCGAATTGCTAAGCCTTCTCTCTGAGGTACCTACATCTGATGGTGCCCAAGGAGGTCGACTTGAGACCTTGGGTGGTACCGAGGACTCAATACTTGTGAAATCCGCCCAAATTGATGGAACCGGAACAGTCGCCTCGGTTGTTAACGCCGAGCGCTGGGCGCTGATCGACGAAATGGCTGTTGACGATGATCCTGGAACGGCAGCGCTGGACGAAACCGCCTCAAGGAGTGCCGAGGCCGAAGGTGCCCAAATAGCCGATCTCCTCATGTCTATGTCCTCGACACTCGGTGATATCAGTCTTCTGGTACCAGCATTTACATCTGCAGGCTCAGACGACGAGGCGATCAATGTCGTCCACATGGCGTTGCGGGCCCATCACGAAGGGATCTCGGATGACGCACCTCTGGAAGCACTCGGGGTCGGCGATTGGCTCGGTGACAAACTGAGTGCCCTCGGAAACGGGGTAAAACGGACAGTCGAATTGGTGCGGCGGCCAAAAGCGAATCTGGCGCGATCGTTGAGCCTGACGGTCCTTTCAAAAGGAAAGGACCCGATCCTCGACAAGGCAAAGTTCTTTCTGGGAGACATTCTCGAATACGCGGTCCGGGGCTACGCCGAGGATGCTGAGCTCTCAGAAACCGTTGAGCGGGCGCTGTCAGTGGTTGCAGAGCAACGAAGTCCAACCAATCCGCTGGTCGTAGTCACCCATTCATTTGGCGCATCAGTCTTCTACGACCTTCTGACCACCAGCCGGTTTACCGCGCCTGTCGACCTGTGGGTCAGCGTCGGGGCTCAGGTCTCTTTCTTCGCCGAGATGAGGTTCTACAGAAATAGCCCCGACCCAGACGACGTCCCCGGATCCGACCCAGATCACAACCGGCTAGCGCGGCCCGAGAACGTGAAGAAATGGATCAATGTCTACGACCCCGCCGATGTCCTCAGCTTCCTATATGAGCCAGTTTTCGAGGGAGTCACTGATATCAAGCTCAAAGACGGAGCCAATGTGACAAACTCGCATGGCGCGTATTGGGGATCGGTAGACTTTTACGAAGCGGTCAGGGAGGCGTTACAGGAGAGTCCGTGATGAGGTCGCGGTTCGGAAAGACGAAGCCTCCATGAGCGGCAACAACTACGCGCTGCTTGTAGGCGTGAGCGAATACGACGAGGAAGCGCCGCTTCCCGCCTGTTCGGCCGACGCATTGGATGTATACGAAGCGCTTGTGGCCGGACAATTCGATTCAGAGAATGTCTGGTTGCTCTGCCACGGTGACGACGAACGAATATCAGCACCACCCAGATTTGAGGACATTCTTGACCGGCTCGACGAGATCAAGGACATGGAACTCGATGCAGACGATACCGTCCTCTTCTACTTCTCAGGGCACGGGGTGCGTGCCGACGGCGATTATCTGTTGCCTCCCGGCGCCCGGAGAAGAAAACTCGAACGAACCGCTTACACGGTCAAGGAGATAGTGAACGACTACCTGCTCGAGTCTGGCTCGCGGCAGGTGATCTTGATGCTTGACGCCTGCCGCAATGAAATGGGGTCGACCGAGAAGAGTGGTTCTTCCCCAAAACGCGGAATTGGCAAGGACACGGCTACATACCTCGAAAAGTTGGACACCGAGAGGACCGGGGTAGCCGTTCTGTTCTCCTGTCTACCCGAAGAGAAGTCTTTCGTGATCGAACACCCCGAGATCGGTGCGCGGAGCTCCTTCTCCAAATGCCTAGCCGATGCGATACGGTCTCCGGAAACCGTCACGCTGAGAGAAGTCTCCGACTACTTGCTGCTTAGCGTTCCCCGACTCAACCGCGACTTCAACAGACGTCCCCAAAAGCCATATCTAGTTCCCGTTCCCCACGATCTCGAGAACATTGGCGTGTTCGGCGATCCGCGCGTGTTTCCGTCGGAGGCCGCTCAGGTCATCCACCGTGTCATGGAACTGCAGGATGAGCTCGGCGACGACCTAGTCGACGAGATCATGGAGTTCGCAGACTCGGCGGAGTGGCATCTCCTGGGACTTCATCTCTACAAGCGAAAGAAACTCAAGACATTGACCTCTATCGCCCCCCAGGACCTGACTGAAGCCGATATCAACAAATTCATCGCGTACTGGAAACGAGCCAACAAAGCAGGCCCCATCACCCACGGTCGTGCGGTTGAACCGCGCGCCGGGCACCCCGAAACCAATCACGAAGCATGACGGCGATTCGTGGTCTGATCTATCTCCTTCAGTCGTATGTGGCTAACACCGTCGGCATTCGCGAAGGGCTTCGCGACGCCTCCGAGATAGTCGGGTACAAGGGCAGCTCATGGCTCGCAGGTCGATTGGGTGAAAGAGGTGACGTCCTATCGCAGGACTTCGTTGACAAAGCTAATGACGAGGGAATTGAGCGGTTCGAACGCGGCGACTACGAGGCGGCCGCCGACAAGTTCCGCGAAGTGGTCTCCGAGGACTACACCAACTATCAGGGTCTGCGCGGGTTGGGCGCCTCGTACGACAGGCTGGGCGAGCTCGAGCAAGCCGCTTACTACTACGGGGCGGCAACCATCAGCGCTCCCGAGGACGCGGACCTATGGTTCTACCTTGGTTCAGTTCAGCTAGCGCTGGGTCGAGTAGACGAAGGCATCGAAAACCTCAGGGTGGCAAGAGAGCTGGAACCGAACGATCTCGTTATCGCCAAGGCGCTAGGCCGCGGTTTGCTTCAAGTGGACCCGGAAGAGGCCCTGACCTTCGTGGACAGCCTGCTGGACCAGTCAGAACATGACGCCGACCTGTATCTGATACGCGGATACGCTCACGAGGACTTGGGAGAGGGAGAGGCATTGCGACGCGACATCGAGGAGGCGCTAGCAGCCGAGCCGATGAATGCCGAGGCGCACCACATGGCGTCGGTATCGATACCAACTCTGACTGCCGAGCAAATGCTTGAACACGCGCGGATCGCCAAGCAAGGCTTCAACGCTCAAGGAAACCTGCCGGGCGAGGCTGAAGCGCTGGGGAACATGGCCTGGGCGCACTATGTCGCGGGCGACTACTCAACCGCAGAGCAGCTGAGTATTGAGGCCCTGGAGTTGTACGAAGACCTGCCGAACGTCAGATTCAACATTGGACTTGCACGCGTGGCCAGCGGCAACGTTGACGGAGCACGCGAGGCTTACGAGGACGCTTTGAGTCATGCAACTCTGAGCGATTTACGCGACCACGGATTGGACGATCTCAAAAACCTCATATCTTCTCAGCCCGAAAACCGGGGCGCCCACGCGATTTTGTCTGAACTGGAAGACAGGGAGCAGCGCTTTGTGAATCGACTTCGCTCCGGGACCCGATAGTGGAGCCTTGGTTTGCGATGCCGGTCGACGGCCCCAAGACACATGCCTTGGTGATAGGCGTAAGTCGTTACGACAACGTTCCGGACCCGCCAGATTTTGCTAATCCGGAGTTACTAGGCATCAAGCAGGCACAAACGCCGGCTGCCTCTGCCTATCGTTTCGCCCGCTGGCTCCGCGACGACTACAGCCCGCCGAGTGGAGCTTTAGCCAACTTGTGGCTTCTACTTTCGGCGTCTGACCTCGAACGCGAGGACACCGATTTGGCCGAAACGGAAGCAGCGGTTCCCAATCCGACCAGGGACAACGTCCAGGCGGCGCTTCTGCAATGGAAGAACTCCTGTTTAGAGGACCCCGACGATGTCGCCATGATCTACATAAGCGGCCACGGGGTTCAGAAATCGAGCGAAGGGAGTGTGGTCCTGCTCCAGGATTTCCACGACGAGGGTCAATTGAATGTATTGGAACGGGCCATCGACATGGGCGGAGTCCGTGCAGGGATGTCGAGGAGCGATGCCGCGCAAACGCAGTTCTACTTCGTTGACGCGTGTCGCGTCCACCCCGATTTGTTTGACGATTATTGGGATTTGAAACCTGGTTTGAGCATCGACGAGCCCGTTGCCGGATACGCACGGATCTCCAAGGTGTTCTTCGGTGCCGCATCAGGTACGACAGCCTTGGGGTTACCCGGAGAAGGGACCCTGTTTTCCATGGCGCTACAGGCGTGCCTTCAGCGAATGGCAGCGGAGCCGCTCGAAGGGGCAAAATGGGGTGTTACTTCGGAAAGTCTCGCCGCAGCTCTTGACCGCGAAGTGTCACGCCTGGCTGCCGAGTACGAGGCAGAGCAGACAACCGCTCCAGGAGGGTCGGGCGTGGATACCCCAATCCACGTGTTTGCTGAGCCCCCGGCTGTTGATCTCCGAATCACTATCGAGCCACGAAAGGCGGCCCCATTGGCGAAGGCAGACGTATTCGACGGCGATATCGGTGAGTTCCTTCTCAAAGATCGACCCTTCATGCCCGAGGTCATTGCCCAAATCCCGCCCGGGCAGTATTCAATGGCGGTTCATCTGGAGCAAAACGACCACGGATTCGCCTCCAAGGAGGGGCTCGGGTTGGCTGCCGTGCCCCCATTGACGGTTAGATCGGTAACGCTGGACTGATGGGTATCGGGAAGGTCAGTTTCGAGATTTCCGAGCTGGAGCACTTAGGGGCCGCGCCTTTTGAAGCCGATGTTTCGGTCGAGGTTGACGTTTTCAACTCGGACCTAGAGCTGGTTACCAAAGCAAGGTCAAGGCAGACAATCGAGCTGGAGGAGGGCAGCTACTCGATTGCTGCCACGATGCCCGACGGGAGCCGGGTCACCGATCTGGTGAACGTGGAGAGCGACTCCACTGCTGCTGTGCTCCTCCATTGGCAGCAGACCGCCAAGTCGCAGGCAGCTGCCAAGGCGCGGATGCGTTCAGTTTCCAAATCCGGCAAGGGAACAGCGGCGCAGAGTTTCGACCTTCGTTTTATCGAGTGGAAGGACGGTTGGGTCCCACTCGCTCAGATTCCAACGGTCGAGGTGCTCGATGTCGATAAGTCAGCTCTCGAACTCGTAGTTTCAATGCGGATTCACCTCGTGCCAGGCGACTTAAGGGAGGTTGTTCGTTTTGCCGAGATCAACATCGCGGGCATGGGACGGACAGCGGTGTCACTCCCATTAGCTCCTGCCACCGACGCAGAAGTCTGCCAACTGGACCTAGCCATCGCCCCAGCACATGTCGAGACTTCGTTCCGCTTTCTTGGTTCCCCCGAGGCAGAGTTGACAGCGCGTCTCCTTGAGAGCCGACAAGTAGATGAAGCGGCAAACGTCGGGGTACTGAAAGCATTACTTGCAGGGAAGCGACGTGATCCCATAGGAGCAACCCTGGCCGCTCTTGCCTTGCACAAGAAGGGTGAGGCCGACGAGCAAACCGAGGAGTGGACGGGGAACCTAGCTGATTGGTTTTCTTGGATCCCGGATGCCCATGTGTTGAGGTCGGCTGCATTCGCCCGTGCTCGTGACCTGAACGCAACATTGACGGCGGCCGAAAAGGCTGTGAAGGCAGGGCCCCCACTTTTGACAGACTCGGGCTCGATTCTCGACTCGACGCTCCGAGACCTCGCTAGGGGTTCAACCTACGGTGACAGTGGATTCGACTCTGAAGATAAGGCGTTCAGCCTCCTGAAACGTCATGGTCAGTGGTTTCGCCACTCCGATCTGAGCGAGTTGATGACGACAGTTCGAAACGTGAGTGAGGTCGGCGCTGTCGGTGAGGGATGGCGCACTTTCAGAGTCCCAAATCGAGTACTCGATCCCTCGTCCTATTGGGTCTAGGCCATTCAGAAGACGCCAACGTGTCGCCGAGCCCCGGAATAGGTGCGGTTGAGGTGCCCGCTGATGACACGGATGATGACCGGTGAATAGTGATGTCAAACATGTCACTCGCGATTCGTACGGTGGATACGTGCCACGGATCAGCAAGTTCTATGGGATCACGGTCCTCATGTTCTTCGGGGATCACAATCCGCCCCACTTCCACGTCCGCTACTCGGGACATAGGGCGAGGGTTGCCCTCGACGGACAGATTCTCGACGGGGCCCTCCCACGAAGGGCGGCAAGACTCGTGGCGGAGTGGGCCGGACTGCACGCGTCTGAGCTAGAGGAGTGTTGGGAGCGGGCCATCAACCACGAGCCCCCCGGTACAATTGAGCCATTGCCGTAGGAGTCACGATGGTTGATGTCACCGACGTCAAAGTTCTACATGATCGGGTTGTGCAACTCCGCTTCTCGGACGGCTCGTCGCGCGTCGTCGATCTAGCACCCTTTCTCTGGGGTCCAGCGTTCGAGGATATCGCTGGCGACGACAGCCTGTTTGCCCAAGTCAGAGCGATCCCGACACCGGAACCATTGGATGGCCGGACGGAGCCGATCTAGATCCGGACGTGCTGCATGGGGACTTTGAGCCAGCCAATCCAGCGCCAGCTCAGTCTTGAATCACCGCACCCATTTCTGACATAGGTGAAACGCGCGCTGACCAGGGCTTTTACGAAGCCGTGTCAAACGCGCGCCCCCGGAATAGGTGCGGTTGAGGTGCCCGCTGATGACACGGATGATGACCGGTGAATAGTGATGTCAAACATGTCACTCGCGATTCGTACGGTGGATACGTGCCACGGATCAGCAAGTTCTATGGGATCACGGTCCTCATGTTCTTCGGGGATCACAATCCGCCCCACTTCCGTCCGCTACTCGGGACATAGGGCGAGGGTTGCCCTCGACGGACAGATTCTCGACGGGGCCCTCCCACGAAGGGCGGCAAGACTCGTGGCGGAGTGGGCCGGACTGCACGCGTCTGAGCTAGAGGAGTGTTGGGAGCGGGCCATCAACCACGAGCCCCCCGGTACAATTGAGCCATTGCCGTAGGAGTCACGATGGTTGATGTCACCGACGTCAAAGTTCTACATGATCGGGTTGTGCAACTCCGCTTCTCGGACGGCTCGTCGCGCGTCGTCGATCTAGCACCCTTTCTCTGGGGTCCAGCGTTCGAGGATATCGCTGGCGACGACAGCCTGTTTGCCCAAGTCAGAGCTGATCCCGACACCGGAACCATTGGATGGCCGGACGGAGCCGATCTAGATCCGGACGTGCTGCATGGGGACTTTGAGCCAGCCAATCCAGCGCCAGCTCAGTCTTGAATCACCGCACCCATTTCTGACATAGGTGAAACGCGCGCTGACCAGGGCTTTTACGAGGCCGTGTCAAACGCGCGCCCCCGGAATAGGTGCGGTTGGCATCGTTCAAGGCATGTCCAGGTCGCAGTCAGCCTCCAAATCGTGCCTATTGACTTTCACTCAACGTGAAGATATCTTCATGTATTGTGAAAGTAAGCACCGGTCTTCCGCTATTCAGATCGCCAGAACAAGAAAGGCTCCTCGGCGAGCTCTTCGTGTTCGCGGAAGGACCGATCTCGCTGAGCGAGCTTTCAGCACGGGCGGGTACGTCCTTGGGCGGTACTCATAAGGAGGTCGAACGACTCGAGTCATCGGGTTTGGTGAGATCGACGACACGCGGACGCAATCGGTTGATCGAGGCAGATCGTTCGTCACCCGTCTACCAAGAAGTGCAGGGCCTTCTACTCAAGACGCTAGGGCCTGAACCTTTGCTTCGTTCGGCTCTGGCTGACATCGAATGCATCGACGATGCTTTCATCTACGGTTCATGGGCCGACCCATCGCAACGGTCTCCAGCGGACATCGACGTCCTCATAGTTGGCGACCCAGACGTCGGTGACGTTTATGACGCCGCCTCAGCCGTCGAAAGAGTTGTCGGGCGTCCGGTGAACGTCACGGTGCGTTCCACCAGCGAGTGGGCAGAATCCGACGGAGGCTTTGAGCTGTCGGTTAAGTCCGGACCACGGATCGAACTCTTGTGAGCGTTCTGGACGATCTACGAAACCGGGGATTCATCGGAAAGGTCACTGCGGATCGTGCCATGGCATCTGAGTGGTTTGACGATTCAGAACGACATCTCAAAGCCGCCATTCAAATCGCGGCCATTGATCCCTCCGGCGCATACGTCCTCGCTTATGACGCCGCCCGCAAGTCGGTTGCAGCCGCACTACTCATCTCCGGGCATCGAGTCCTCAGCCGTCCCGGAGCTCATCGAGCCCTGGCCGAGTACGCCGACTGGCTCTCCGATAGAACCGGTGAGCGGGCCTTGACCCGCTTCGACCGACTCAGACGAAACCGCAACCGGTCCGAATACGGGTCGCGGTCGTTCGGAAAAGCAGAGGTGGCCGAAGCCATCGACACCGCTCGAGCGATTCGCGCTGCCTGCGCGAAGCACACCGGATTCGACCACGGAGAGTAAGACCTCATAAGCCGCCCCGGATTAGGTGCTGTAGTCGCGGAGAGGCCTGTGATTGTTTGGGATTAGGGCGGTCGGGGGTTTCGCGTCAAACGAGGGTCAAACGTCTAGGGCTAACAGCGGCACACGAGAGACACAAACGCGATCAAGCTGTCTGAGATGTCCAAAGAGAAGAGCGGTTGCCTATTGATTCACAGGTAGCGCTGCCTCGGCCAAGAGATTTCATCCTCGTGCACGTGAGCGAGATGGCCGATCGTTTCTTCGACGGTCCAACTAGGACTGATCCAGCGGAGATCATCTCCGAGTGTCTGACCTGACCAAGCTTCCATTTCGTGGACCCGATCCCGAGGACAAAGTCCAAACGCAACGGACTGTATCTCGAAGTCGAAGTGCCCGATTCTTCGCCACTCTCTTTCCCACCACCATTCGTTGGGATTCCCTGATCGACTCATTTTGGATGACCCCGCGAGCAGGATCTCAGCGGTTCGTCGCAGATTCTCATTCAGAGTTGTGTGACCATCCAAGTGAGCCCTCAAGAGCCCGGCCAGTGTTGAGAGGGCGGTGGCCATTTGGATAGGCCCACCACCCTGATTGGGAAAGCCATGGACATACGCGATTGGGTTGACTCCAAGCAACCTGGCGCTGTATTTCGTGAAAGCCAAACCCCATTCACTCAATTTAACTGTTCGTCCCTGAATCTCGCCGCAGAGTAGAGAGAGATATTCGAGCGGGGTCTCCGTGAAGCAGACGCAGTGAACGCCGGCATCTTCCAGAAGAGTGCTATCCCAGCCGTGCGCCGACCGCGCTTCGATCCGGAAGTCAGACAGCATGCTCTTTACGTTTGCCTCGGGATCGGCCCCTCTCGTGAAGTGGACAAGAAACGCCGAGAGGTCCGACCGGCCACGGAGGATCTCACTGATTTGGGTCACAGTTTGTGATCGGCGTCTCAAGTTGATGAGTTGAGCGGAGGGCCGAAAACGAGAGTGTCAGACTATCCGTTCCCCATTAATTCGATTGCCAGGCCGACCCCGATAAGCGCGATCTCGCCGAGTATGACCAAAGCGACACCCGACATTCCTTCGTCCGGATTCGTCAGAAACTCACGCGAGCGGAGGATTACCAGAACAATCACGGCAGCTGAAAGGAGGGTTATCCAGCCCGGCCACCGGCCAAATGTATGGCCGGCCCATGTGGCAATGGCGAGGACTGCGATGAGGATGCCAACCACGAATCGACGTGCTATCAGCTTGGACCGGCCGACCTCGGAATTCGCGCGCGCCGATTCCTCATTCAGCTTCTCGGTCGCGACCGCGAGCTCCGTTTCCAGCTCCTCCCTCCTCTTTCTCTCAGCCTCGGCAGTTCTGGCTGCTCTTTCACTGTCGGCTCTAGCGACCTTCGTCGCCTGATCAGCTTGCGACTGCATTCGCCTCGCACGAGCTGCTTCGCGCTTTGCCTTCTCGCGAAGCAATCTGGCCGCTCTCTGATCGGCAGACAACTCAGATTCTGCGAGCTCATCAAGGTCGAACAGCTCGGGTAGACCCATTTCCCGAACATCTCGTGCGGTGATATTTCCCGAGTCCATCAGGATCTCCGAAAGGCTTAGCACCTCTTCAAATGTGTAGGTGGAGGCCAACTCCAACATCGTCCGTCTAATCATCGTGTTCGCGATCAGATCCGCCAGATCTGCCGCTGTATCTGGATCATCAATCCCCAGATTCGACGCATAAACGAGCCACGCGTGAGGAGAGACGACGAGCGAGTGTTTCGGGTCTACGTGAGTTCTGAACGCCTCACCTGTGAATCGTTCCGCTGCGAGGAAATAGGCTGTATTAGGCCCATGTTCGGCACGCCACTTAGCCACCATTATCGCTGAGTACGCGTCGGCCTCAGCCGCTCTCTCAGTCCTCCGGCCCGTCTCGAGGAGCGCTTTGCGAATCGTTTCGACCAGCCCTACGTTCGTCTCGCTCGTTATCCCATGCCGGATGACCTCTACGCCCAAACCGCGAAGTGTTTCGGGAAGGTTCCGCCTGGGTGCAGCCCACTTTGTGTAAGGGAGCTCTTCCGGTTTTGGGGCAGCGCGTAAGTAGCTTCTCAGAAAGGGGTTCTGCTCAAAGCGTGACGCCAGAATTGGGATCGTGTTCCCAGTGATTGCCCTAGCTTCGTCATCGGCAATCTCCCATTGCCGATTCCACTCTTCGACTGTGTGTTGCGCAACGTACACCTCGGCCCCTACATCAATCGAGGTTTCTATGGCTCTAATGAGGACGTCGCGCTCGGGGCTGTCATCCGCGGTCAGGTTCGTTAATACGCTCGTGTCGACTAGCAGCTTCACCCCTTTCAGCTGGCCGGGGTCACCCCCACGTTGGGTAACGATGCCATGAAGGACCTGACCAGACACGATCAGATGAACTATTTCGTTGCCGAACTCGTCGTCAGGGTCAAGGGCGGCGAACGCCAGATCACGAACAGGTGCGCGATGACTCTTGGGATTCACCGATTTGGCGAATCGAACAATGCTGCCTTCATCGATCTCCAACGGCATGAGTACTTCTTCAGCCGCAGGTGCTGCGATGTCATACCCAACGAGAGCCCGGGCTACTGCTCGAACGATCAGGCTGGTAACTTTGTCTTCCCTACCTCTTAGGTCTTCGTCGGGATACTCAAGCAGTCTGTCGGCTACCTCGGTCCTAAGGTCATCCAAAGTGTTCGTGACCCAATCACGGTCCCTCTCTAGCTCAGCTTTCACGCTGGCCGCAATGTCATAACGCGGCTTCTCATCGAGTCCGGGTTGCAAAACCACTAAACCAGCGATCTCTGCTGCATCGAGGGCGCCATCGAATACAGGAGCTGTGATCGAGCCTGTCTTCCAAAGCGACTCGACTGCCTGTCGAAGCGCGTCTCGAGTGAGAGAGCCCCTACCCCCAAGCACAGCGAGCAGAGAGCTCACAATGATGTCAAGGCGCTTGGCCCTCCGTTCAGGCTGTAGAAGAGCTCGCCTCGATGCGACGAGCAGTTCGAGCTGGAGCTCGTCGCCTTCTACCTTCACGGCTTCGAACGCCTCGAAGTCAGGCATGGCTTCGTACCTGGTCGTAGACGGACCGGGCGATGAACTCGGTGAAAAGGCCCCGCATCCGTTCATCGGACAGGATGAGTTTGAAGATCTCCTCGTTGGCGTTCATCTGGTTGATGATCGTGTCGAGGAAGACCGGGCTGAATGCCACCTTCTTGAACGCCTCGAAATCGTTGGCGGTCGCCGCCTTGACCACGTCGGGGTTGGAAACGAACGCACCCTCATACTGTTTGAGGGTCAGCTTGTGGTCGTCGGTGAGCTCGGTGCCGTGCTTCTCGTTCATCTCCCGGACGATCACCGACAGAGCCTCCTGGGCTTCCTCTGACAAGGGCCGCCCACCCCAGAACTGCTCCTGGTCGTACACGGGCTCTGTCACTCCGATGTCCACGTCCTCGAGCATGAGTTCGGTGCGGAGATGCGTGAGTTCGACCTTGTCGCTGATGTCGAGACGTCCACCCCGGTCGTCCCGCAGTTTCAGTCGAAGGGCGCGGCCGTAGATGTATAGCTTCTCCAGGTCGACATCAGTGAACGTGACCACCTGGGACAGGAACCCGTAAATACGGACGAATCGCTCGAGGGCCTCCTTGAATTCCTCCTGCTCGTCCTCGGCTAGGTCCCCGAATCGGTCGACCGCGGGGTTGAGTGCGGCCTCGGTCTTCTCGTGAGTCTGATGATCCGAGGCGGCGAATGCCCTGGCGAAGGCTTCGAGGTCGTCTGGTCTGATGACGTCGTGGCGCTGGATGTCGGTCCGGGCGTCGTACATCATGTTGGGGTCGGTTGGCGTGGCGTACGCGTGCTCGTAGTACGGGGCGAACGCCTTAGTGATCTCGTCCGCTTCGTTCCGGAAGTCGAGGACGAAACACTCGCTCTTCCCCGGATGCATCCGGTTGAGCCTCGAGAGCGTCTGGACAGCGTTGAGGCCAGTCAGCGTCTTATCGACGTACATCGTGTGCAGGAGCGGCTGGTCGAAACCGGTCTGGAACTTCTCAGCGACGATCATCACCTGGTATTCGTCGGTGTCGAACTTCTTGGCGGTCTGGGTGTCGGAGAAGGCGTTCATCCCCGACTCGGTGTACTCGTCGCCTCCGTCGATCACCTTCCCCGAGAAGGCGACCAGGGCCTTAATATCGGCGTATCCCTTTTCCTTGATGTACGAGTCGAGAGCCTGCTTGTACCGGACGGCGTGCAGACGGGACGACGTGACAACCATCGCCTTGGCGTGGCCGCCGATACGGTGCGCCACCTTCTGGCGGAAGTGCTCAACAATGATCTCCGCCTTCTGCCGGAGTTGGGTCGGATGTAGAGAGGTGAACCGGGCGATGGCGGCTTTCGCCTTCTTCTCGTCGAAGGACGGATCGTCCCGGACCGTCTTTTCGATCCGCCAGTAGGTCTTGTAGGTCGTGTAGTTGGCAAGCACATCGAGGATGAATCCCTCTTCGATAGCCTGCCGCATCGTGTAGGTGTGAAACGCGGCGTACTTGGCGTCTCCGCCGATGGTCTCGAGGGTCCCGAACAGCTCCCTGGTTCGAGCCTTGGGTGTCGCGGTGAACGCGTAGTACGAGAGACTGTCGTGCCGTCCACGACCGGCGACCAGGCCGGCCAGCTCCTCCTGGCCATCCGGTGTCGCTGCCTCCTGCTTCGCATCTTTTTCCTCGGCCGCTTCCAGAGCGTCATCGCCCTTGCCCGACACGGTGAGCGCAACTTTGGCTGCGGTCGCCGACGAGCCCGTCTGCGACGAGTGTGCTTCGTCGACCAGCACGGCGAAGCTCTTGGTCGCCATTTCTGCCCCTGCCTCCTGGAGCTTGTCGATGACGAACCCGAACGTTTGCAACGTGCAGATGACGATTTTCGAGGTGGCGTCGGTCAGGGCGTCGGCGAGATTGGCCGACTTGGCGCCTCCACCAGAATCGATACGTCGAACCACCCCAGCCACCCGGTCGAACTGACTGACCGTCTCCCCGAGTTGGTTGTCGAGGACGATCCGGTCGGTGATCACGATCACCTTGTCGAACACCTTCTTGTTGTCGGCGTCGTGGAGGTTGGAGAGCCGATGGGCCGTCCAGGCGATCGTGTTCGACTTGCCAGAACCGGCCGAGTGCTGGATCAGATAGTTGCTTCCCGGTCCGTCCTTTTGGGATGCAGCGACCATCTTCAGGACAGCGTCCCACTGGTGGTACCGGGGGAAGATCGTCTTTCGTTCTTTCGAGTCGGGGTCGGTCTCGGTGTGGACGAACCGCCCGAGGATGTCCATCCACACGTCTCGGGACCACACCGTCTCCCACAGGTAGTAGGTGCGGTGCTTGCCGTCGACCGTCGGATTGCCCTTCCCACCCTCGTTGCCCCGGTTGAACGGAAGGAACACCGTCCCATCTCCGGCGAGCGCCGTGGTCATCATCACCTCGTCCGGATCAACGGCGAAGTGGACGACACAACGACGAAGGATCGCATTGGTCGGATCCCTGTCCTCACGGTACTGATTGACGGCGTGACCGACCTTCTGCTGAGTCTGCGGGTTCTTCAGTTCTGCGGTTGCGATGGGGATCCCGTTGACGACCAAAACGAGATCCATCTCCTGACTGTCCGCCTTCTTCCACTTCCCGACATCGAGCTGCCGCACAACGCTGAGCCGGCTCGCCTGATAAGCAGCCTCGAGTTCCTCGGTAAGCGAATGGGCGGGGCGGAAGTAAGCAAGGTCGACCTGCTGTCCGTGGTCGACCACTCCGTTGCGGAGCAGGTCCACGGCACCGTTGCGGGACGGGTTGTCGAGTTCCTTGGAGACCCGTTGGGCGAGCTTCGTCCTGGCGGCATCTTCGGATCCATGGAGGCCGGCGAGCTTCGCCCAGGTCTTCGGCTGAGTTTCCTGGACAAACGCGATGAGCTCGTCGATGAAAAGGCCGGTGCCGAGATCGACACGCTTCGAGCTGACCTTCGACCAACCTCCGTCGATCAGTGTTGCCTCGATGTGGTCTTCGAAGTGGAGTTCCTTGACCTTGCTCATTCCGGAATCACCCCGACTGCTTCGTCGATCGGCTTGTGACCCTTGAGCGTTGCCTCATCGAGCTGGCCGGTCACGGCTCGGGTGATCAGGGCCTGGCGATACTCGGCCAGGAGATCGAGTTGGCGCGTGAGGGCTTCCTCTGCTGCATCGATGGTCCCTGAGAGCCGCCGAAGGCGCCCCTCGACGGCCTCCTGCTTCTTCGTGTCCGGCATCGGCAGCCTCAAGCTCCCAATGGCCTCTTGAGTGAGCCCAAACCGCGTAACGCCGTTGGCCGCGACGGCGAGCTGATCTCGCACGGCTTGGCTCCGAAACGCCCAATAGAGGAACGCGCCCTTCCATCGTTCTCGATCGCAGCGGATCATGGTGAGGTGGTATCCACAAACGGCGTCGAGGTCGGCAGCGACATATGCCGGTACGCCGATGTCATCAGCTGTTTCGCTGTCCTTTGTGATTAGAACGTCGCCGCGCTGGAGGCTGTATCGCACGAGTTCCGTTGGTGTGACGGACCCATGCTGGAAACCCTCAGTCGAATCGAGGTACGACCCGTAGTACACGTCCGTGTAATTGCAGAGGAGGGCAGGCTCCTCGCCTTCTTTTATCACCTTGTCGACGTTGCTATTCCAGAATGCTGCACCCCGCCGCAGCATCACCGGCGCAGTGGCGGGAATGGCAGCATCAATCGCGCCTTGTAGCTTCTCCTTCAGTAGATCGATCATCCTCCGCTTGGCGTCGATGAGCGCGTCTATACGATGCGTCTCCCGATCCAAAAAGTCCGCAATGAGTGCCTGTTCACGTCGTGCCGTGACCCACACCCGAAAGTTGTCGAGGTACTCGGCTGGCACTCGCTGTTGCCCCGCCGCTCCCCTCATTTCTACGGCGCCACCGAGCCGAACCGGTAGCGCCTGGACTAGCCAGCCGAGGTATCGACCGTCGATACCGATCGGTCTGAGCACGTGGAGTTCGGTTGTTCCGAATCCGATGCCGTTGATG